>NZ_PYOM01000014.1 GCF_003026365.1 Photobacterium angustum
AGTGTGCCGACTTAGCTCAGTAGGTAGAGCAACTGACTTGTAATCAGTAGGTCACCAGTTCGACTCCGGTAGTCGGCACCATTTATTCTCTTACTCACGTAAGAAATGCAAAAATAGCAATTTAATTGCTGTGTTTGCCTCGATAGCTCAGTCGGTAGAGCAGAGGATTGAAAATCCTCGTGTCGGTGGTTCGATTCCGCCTCGAGGCACCATATTCTTCTCACCTGATTTGTCAGGTAAGATAAAAAAGATAATTCCTCCTTAGTTCAGTTGGTAGAACGGCGGACTGTTAATCCGTATGTCGCTGGTTCAAGTCCAGCAGGAGGAGCCAGTTAAGAAACCTTGTCGCAAGACAAGGTTTTTTTTCATCTTGAATTTGTTAACTTTCCTTTTCCTATTCTATTTTTAAACAAGAATCCCCCCTCTCTCAAAATCATAACTCCACGATCTTTTTTAATCGCCTTACCTGCAATGAGATCTTTTTCAGCTAAAAACTTAATAATTACTCCCCTTTTCTTTCGATATTTCACAAAATAATCTTTAATTATTTCTGTTGCTTGCTTCACAAACTAATGTTCAAACAGGTATCAAACCTCAATAAAAGCTTACTTTTCAAACAAACGGAACAAAAAAGACAAGGTTGATAATTATTTAGAAAAAAAGCATTGACGCAAAGACCGAAAACCTTTTTAATGCGCTCCGTTGCCTCGATAGCTCAGTCGGTAGAGCAGAGGATTGAAAATCCTCGTGTCGGTGGTTCGATTCCGCCTCGAGGCACCATTACTTCCCTTTCGAAGTGTGGTGCAAAGCAACCACAATCTGTTCCTCCTTAGTTCAGTTGGTAGAACGGCGGACTGTTAATCCGTATGTCGCTGGTTCAAGTCCAGCAGGAGGAGCCACTATTTATTTCTTGGCTCAATAGAGCGGGGAAATTAAAAGAATATAGTGTGCCGACTTAGCTCAGTAGGTAGAGCAACTGACTTGTAATCAGTAGGTCACCAGTTCGACTCCGGTAGTCGGCACCATTTTTTCTCTTACTCGCGTAAGAAATGCAAAAATAGCAATTTTATTGCTGTGTTTGCCTCGATAGCTCAGTCGGTAGAGCAGAGGATTGAAAATCCTCGTGTCGGTGGTTCGATTCCGCCTCGAGGCACCATATTCATCTCACCTGATACGTCAGGTAAGATAAAGAGATAATTCCTCCTTAGTTCAGTTGGTAGAACGGCGGACTGTTAATCCGTATGTCGCTGGTTCAAGTCCAGCAGGAGGAGCCAAATAAAGTGTGCCGACTTAGCTCAGTAGGTAGAGCAACTGACTTGTAATCAGTAGGTCACCAGTTCGACTCCGGTAGTCGGCACCATTTATTTTCTTACTCACGTAAGAATGCAAAAGTAGAGATTTAACCATCACTACTTCTGCCTCGATAGCTCAGTCGGTAGAGCAGAGGATTGAAAATCCTCGTGTCGGTGGTTCGATTCCGCCTCGAGGCACCATATTAAAAAGTAACGTCATTGACGTTATACAAAAAAGAACAAAATGTGCCGACTTAGCTCAGTAGGTAGAGCAACTGACTTGTAATCAGTAGGTCACCAGTTCGACTCCGGTAGTCGGCACCATCTTTTGAAGCCTCATCTTTGATGAGGTTTTTTTTCATCTCGATAAAATCAATTATCTATTCTGTTCCTTCGCCTATCTAACAATCATCAGATAAAAAAAAGCCCCACTACAATGAGCGAGGCTTTATCAGTAATGATTAATACACGCGGTTAACCACCAGTGAACATATTTGTGATCCAAGCTGCGGGCTTTTTCGTTGAGCACTGCGCTTTAAGCTGCCCATCCTGATCCCAAACCGGCAAGGTTACATTACCACTACAGTTAGGGGTTAATGTCCCATTCGCTTGCTTATCATACTTCATGGTAGTGATCTGCTTTGGCCATGGTAGCGTTAATGGTGCAGGCTTACGACGGGTTAAGTAATCAGCATAAATTCTTAATGCGCCGCTAGAGCCCGTTAAGCGTACTGGCGTATTATCATCACGCCCAACCCATACCACTGTGACTTCATGCCCATCAGCTCCTGCAAACCAGCTATCACGGTTTTTATCTGTGGTACCCGTTTTACCTGCCAATTTCGCGGCACTAAATTTACTCTGTAAGTAACGTGCGGTACCTTGGCTCACTACCCGCTTCATGTCATAAGTTGTCAGCCATGCTGCTTGCTCTGGTACCACCTGAGAGGCTTTAGGGTAGTTTTGATAAAGAATCCTACCTTTCTGATCAACAACCGCGCGTAATGCCGTTAAATCTGCTCTGCGACCACCACTTGTGATTGTCTGGAACATTTGTGCAACTTCATAAGGCGATAAGGTAAATGAACCTAACAAAATAGACGGCAACTTAGGCACTTCATTACGATCCACCCCCAACTTCGCCATGGTATCAATCACAGTCCCTAAGCCGACTTTTAAACCCAGATTAACAGTCGGCACATTTAATGAATTCGCTAACGCATAATAAAGTGGTACTTGCCCTCTAAACTTACGGTCATAGTTACGTGGACGCCATGAGTTACCTTTACTGCCTCGTAGAACAATAGATTTGTCATCTAAACTAGTTGCTAAGCTAAAACGATTCGGTTGACTTAATGCCGATAAATACACCGCAGGCTTTGCCAATGAACCAATTTGACGACTGGCATCTAATGCGCGGTTAAAGCCAGCATAACCTGGACGGCTTCCGCCGATAACAGCACGCACTTCCCCACTTAAGCGATCAACCACTACCATCGCAGTTTCTACTTTAAGCCCTGCTTTTTTATTTAGCTTAGGTACCATTGATGCGACGCTTTGCTCAGCCGCTTGTTGAGACAATGGATCTAAGGTACTAAATATACGCAGCCCTTTACCTGACTTATAAATATCACCGACATCACGCTCTAATTCACGTTGTAGCTGCTGGAAATAAGCGGGCTGTCGACTCGCAATCTTCGGTGTTTTTTGCACCCCTAACGGGCTAGAGGCTGCCACTTCATATTCAGCCCCCGTAAGGGTATTATTTTTCAACAATAGGCTGAGGACTAAATCACGGCGTTCTAGCGTACGTTCAGGATGTCGCCAAGGGTTAAATTGAGAAGGTCCTTTAACCATACCCACCAGCATTGCTAATTGGGCTGATGTGAGCTCTTCTAATGGACGACCAAAATACAATCTAGCAGCCAATGGGAAACCATGAACTTCTTTACCGCCATTTTGCCCCAGATAAATCTCGTTAAGGTAAGCTTCTAATATCCGATCTTTGCTATAGCGATAATCAATAATAACGGCAATGTAAGCCTCACGAACTTTACGCCATAGGCTACGTTCACGACTTAAAAATAAGTTCTTCGCGAGCTGCTGGGTTAAGGTGCTGCCACCTTGTACCGTTCGACCCGCACGCAAGTTCACAAACATGGCGCGAATGATTGCCAATGGTGATACACCATCATGCTGATAGAAATCTCTATCTTCTGTCGCGAGTAATGCATCAATTAAAAGTGGTGGGAACTCGTCGCGCTTCATAAAAATACGCTGCTCATTACCAGAAAGCCCAAGCATGCCTAACATTTTAGGTTCAATGTTGAAATAACCTAACGAGCGCTTGGTAGTGAGATCTTTAATGCTTGTTAGCGTAGTGCCCGAAAACGTCAGCAACACATGCTGTTTCTTCTCTGCACCTTCAGGAAAATCAAACGGACGTCGGATCAATTCAATCCGAGTTGATGAAGCAGAGTATTCCCCAATACGGGTTGGCGTGCGCACTTTGTGGTATTTCAATAAATCCAATTCACGGCGCACATCCATAATACTGATATGTTGATCAGGGCGAAGTGTTAATACTCGACCATACACAACGGACGGTAAATCCCAAATTTGACCATCCATTTTATTACGAACAATCGTATCAAGGTAAATCCCCACAACCAGCATGGCAGCAACAACCACTAAGCCGATCTTAAAGCTCAACCAACCCAGTTTGCGTAACCAAGGACGATCTGTTTTAACCGACTTTTTTGTTTTTTTCTTGGCAGATCTCTTAGCTGGTGCCTTTTTGGTCGCACTCGCAGCAGGAGTACGTTTAGTGGGCTTTTTTGCTGTAGGTTTTACTGGGGTTTTCTTTCGTGGTGTCGTCGGCTTTTTTCCACCACTGTCTTTGGGTGGTGCAACGTGTTTTCTTGACTGAAAATGAAGAGGCAACTTAATCATAATGCATCAACTAAGGTCATTCCTATATTAAAATAGGAGCAACTACCATTGCTCCTAAAAACGTGATTATGGCTAATAATGAATACTATACCTGATTATATATACAGGTCTATTGCTACATATATTTTTTGGTTTTACGTGTAGGTACATGATTAGCAGGATCATCCGGCCATGGGTGCTTCGGATATCGACCTTTCATTTCCTTTTGTACTTCCTTATACGAGCCCTGCCAAAAAGCGGCTAAGTCTTGGGTAATTTGCAGTGGCCTTTGTGCGGGAGATAATAATTCTAACACCAGTGCCACTTTGCCATTAGCAATACAAGGCGACACTTTTTCACCAAACATTTCTTGTAATTTCACCGCAAGCACAGGTTGCTGTTGTTCATGATATCGGATCTTTATAGTAGTCCCTGTTGGGACTTGATAATGCGTGGGCAGTTGCAAATCGACTTGTTGCTTTTTATCCCAACCTAAATACGCCTCTAATGCGGCAAGTACATCTAACTTAGCGACACCTTTCATGGTTTTGATTCCATTCATATAAGGCAGTAACCAACGATCAGCCGCTTCAAGTAAATCCTCTTCCTCTAATGCAGGTAGCGCTAGTTCAGGTAACCAACGAGCGGCACAACGTGCACGTGTCAGCAACGAAGTGGCTTTATCTGTCCACGTTAATACCGATAACCCTTTGCGTTTTATAGCATTAACCAGCGCTTCATTGGCAAGCGCTGGATCAGGATCTGCAGCAATATCTCGACTAACGATGAGTTTGCCACAATAGATCCGATGTTCAGCACTTAAGCGCCCTTTTTTATCATCCCAATCCAGCCAGTCTTTCTCGGTAAATAACTGAGGGTGCATCTGTTGTAATTGGGCTAAATCAGCAGACACAGCAGAAAATACTCGACTGTCACCTTGACGTGTTTTCACCACATCCGCCACCACCAAGGTATGTTCAGATGCCAAATTTTGATCCACATCGATTATCACACCTTGACCGTTTGCCAACTGATAACGTCCATCATGGTTACGTGTTATCGCAATACGATCAGGAAAACCTGCTGCTAACAATGCACCTAACCATTGGTTATTAACCGTCAACGATGTGCTCTTGGGTTTGTCATCAAGGTATTGATAAAGTTTTTGTTGGATTTGTTTCACACGCTGGCAGTAATGCCCTGCTTTGGCAAGCTTTTGACTTTCCAATAAATGTAATTGAAAACCGAGATCCGGATTGTCCATCCCTCGCAGCGGATCTTCTAATAACGCCACAAGCATGGCTGATGTCGACAATATTGTCTCATCCTGTTGCGCTCGGTAGCGTTCAAGGGCAAAGGCCAGAATTGCGGCATGACGAGGGTCGGCACCTAAACCTTGAATCAATTTTCCTCGTTCAGTTTGTTGGCCTCGCGTATCTATGGCGCCAAGTTGTACCAATAATTCACGGGATTGTTGTAATGCGATTGCAGGAGGAACATCAAGCCATTGTAATTCAGCGGGATCATGACAACCCCACTGCACTAATTCCATTGCCAATGAGGTTAAATCGCTACGTAAAATTTCAGGCTGCGGGGTTGCTGGTTGACGCTGTAGTTGCTCTTCACTGTACATTCGCAGGCAAATACCCGCCGATAAACGTCCTGCTCGCCCTGCTCGTTGCTCTGCCGATGATTGTGCAATACGTACTTGCTGTAAGCGGCTAATACCTGATTTTGGATCCCACTGTGCGATGCGCTCTAACCCACTATCAACTACTAATCGAATACCTTCAATGGTTAAACTGGTTTCAGCAATATTCGTCGCCAATACCACTTTACGTTGCCCATTAATTGGCGCACTGATCGCTTGATGTTGTTGTTCAATGCTCAGTTGTCCATAGAGCGGGCAAAGTAATGTTTCGGCGTCTAAGCGTTCTTTTAGCAATTGTTCTAAGCGTTTAATTTCACCTACGCCAGGTAAAAACACCAACATAGATCCTGATTCAGTGTTGAGTAACTGGCATATTGCTTGCGCCATTTTTTCAATAAGATCTCTTGGCTCTGTTTGCCCAGCGTAGCGATAGTCAACAGGGAAACAGCGTCCTTGTGATTCGATATAGCTCGCCTCAGGCAATAGCGATATTAATTCTTGCTGAGATAAGGTTGCTGACATCACCAGAACCTTTAAATCATCGCGGAGTGCTTGCTGTACTTCTAGTGCTAGTGCTAATGAGGTATCGGCGTGAATAGAACGTTCATGAAACTCATCGAAGATCAGTAAATCAATACCTGTCAGCTCAGGATCCTGCTGCAGCATTCGAGTCATCACTCCCTCGGTGACAATCTCAAGCTTGGTTTTTGCACTGACTTTAGTTTCACCTCGTACACGTAGGCCGACAGTTTCCCCGACCTTCTCACCTAACTGACGAGCTAAATATCCCGCAATATTTCTTGCTGCTAATCGTCTTGGCTCCAACATTACGATACGTCCGGTAAACGTATTTTGTTGTAATAATGAAAGCGGTAGAAATGTCGACTTACCTGCCCCCGGTGGCGCTTTTAAAATCAGCTGAGATGAAGTTGTCAGTGCTGATAATAAATTGGGTAATACGTCTACTATTGGGAGTTGTGACAAGCTGAGTACCTTATGTCATGATCGAATTTATCGGCTAAATGCCCATGCCTTTAATTGCCATTGTAGCGAAAAGGTAACCTACAACGAAAAACAATAATCAGCCACTGAGAGAACTATGAAATTTACGCAACCTTTACAAGCGGCCAAACTGATCAAACGTTATAAGCGTTTTTTAGCCGATATTGAACTTGATAATAGTGACGTTCGTACTATCCATTGTGCCAATACCGGTGCAATGACAGGTTGTGCCGAGACCGGCAGCACCGTTTGGTATTCCACCTCTGACAATCCAAAACGTAAATACCCCAATAGTTGGGAGCTCACTCAAACACTGACTAATGACTGGATTTGCGTAAACACAGCCCAAGCCAATCGATTAGTGGAAGAAGCCATTAAAAATGACGTAATTGATGAACTAACAGGTTACACATCACTGCGAACTGAAGTTAAATATGGCACTGAAAATAGTCGCATTGATTTATTACTTGAGTCAGAAAGTCGACCACCCTGCTATATTGAAGTAAAAAGCGTCACCTTATTAGGGAAAGATAGACAAGGTTATTTTCCTGATGCCGTAACCACTCGAGGCCAAAAACACCTTAGAGAGTTAATGGAGATGGTTGATCAAGGTAACAGAGCGGTGCTTTTATTTGCAGTATTACATTCGGGAATTGATAACGTATCAGTAGCTGATCATATTGATCCAATATACGCTCAGCTATTAACGCAAGCAGTGAAGGCTGGTGTTGAGGTTCTTTGCTATAAAGCAGAGCTCAATAAAGAACAAATCAAACTGACTAATTGTATAGAATTTCGTCATTCAAACTAAAAAATGATGGTTTCTTCACATTGGTATAGAATTGAAGAAAGACAATAATTGCCACAGCCAACCCTTTCTGCTATAGATACCGCCCAAAATTAACCAGTGACGGTTATTAGGTACATTAGGAGATGCTATATGCCAGAGAGCAACGTTAAAAAATCACTAGGCATCCTGGCTATTGCTGGGGTTGAACCTTACCAGGAAAAAGCTGGTGAAGAGTATATGGGTGAAGCTCAACGCGATCACTTCCATAAGATTCTTTCAGCATGGCGTAATCAGCTTCGTGAAGAAGTTGATCGTACAGTAAACCATATGCAAGACGAGGCAGCTAACTTCCCAGATCCTGTCGATCGTGCAGCTCAGGAAGAAGAATTCAGCCTTGAATTACGTAACCGTGACCGTGAACGTAAACTGATCAAAAAAATCGAAAAAACGCTAAAGCGCATTGAAGAAGATGATTTCGGCTTCTGTGACTCTTGTGGTATCGAGATCGGTATTCGTCGTTTAGAAGCTCGCCCAACAGCAGAACTTTGTATTGACTGTAAGACACTTGCAGAAATCAAAGAAAAGCAAATGGCTGGCTAATTACGTCGCCTGCGTTAATGCCTAATTTTAGAGGGAGCGAAAGCTCCCTCTTTCGTTTACACTAGCGTGCGATTTAATTTGTGTCGCGCTATTATTAGCGCGACTTATCCATGTTGATCATTGCTTGCGCTCTAATCACGCTCACTTGAGCTTAAGATTAGCTCGCACCAAACTGAATAAGGTTCTGCGTAAAGAATCTTATTCAGTTTGGAGGGTTGCCTTGCAGCAGTATCCCCTAGCTCTGGTCAACATATTTTAACGCCGAGCCTAGTCTCCTAATCAGGTCTAGGCTGCTTTATTGTTCATAATTTATGACACAGACGACAAAATATATAGGACGCTTTGCGCCATCACCATCAGGGCCACTTCATTTCGGATCATTGATAGCTGCACTCGGTAGTTACTTGCAAGCCAAGTCAAACCAAGGGCGCTGGATTGTCAGAATGGAAGATCTAGATCCTCCACGAGAAATGCCCGGTGCTGCTGATGATATCTTGCGTACCCTTGAAGCTTATGGTTTTGAATGGGACGGTGGGATTATGTATCAAAGCCAACGTCATGATGCATACCAAAGTCAAATCGACCAATGGTTAGCCCAAGGCGATGCTTATTATTGTCAATGTAGTCGTAAAGCAATCAAAGAAGCAGGCGGTTTTTACCCAGGTACCTGTCGTAACCTCAATCAACAGCCTAAAGACAGTGCTGTTCGTTTAAAAGTGGACAAACCTATCACTCTTTTCGATGACCAATTACATGGTCAAATCGCTCTACCAACTGCGGTTGCGGGAGAAGATTTTATCATTCGACGTCGAGACGGGTTATTTGCTTATAATCTTGCGGTTGTGCTTGATGATATCGAGCAAGGGATCACTGAAGTTGTTCGTGGCGCTGATTTAATTGAACCTACGGGACGTCAAATCGGCTTATACCAACAACTTGGTCATGCCCCTGTGAGCTATTTACACTTACCGCTCGCTGTAACAGAAAATGGCAATAAATTGTCAAAACAAAACCATGCACCAGCGATTGATAAAAACAATCCTCGGCCGGCTTTAGTTGCAGCGCTACAATTTTTAGGCCTAGCGCCACCAGCAGAACTTGCTGAACTAACTGTAGAAGACATTTTATTGTGGGGCGTTGAACATTGGCAGCTTAATAAGCTACCAAAAACCACCGCTATCACACTAGCATTCTAAAATAGTCTGCCGTGATATATTATATACGGCTGTTTGTTGAACCAGATGCACATAATGGGGTGTATTATCTTTAATCGAGTAGCCAGCTTTTGCCGTAAAGTATTGAATCGCGACAGTAGTACTCGCGTTCCAGAGGAACAAACTTTGCAAGTTTACCAACGCCAAGAGCACAGCATTTCACGTAAAGATATCAGCGAAAATGCGCTGAAAGTACTATATCGTCTAAACAAAGCCGGTTACGACGCTTACTTAGTAGGTGGCGGCGTACGTGATTTACTACTAGACAAACAACCTAAAGACTTCGATATTGCAACCAATGCAACACCAGAAGACATTAAAAAGCTGTTTCGTAACTGTCGCTTAATTGGTCGTCGTTTCCGTCTTGCCCATATCTTATTTGGTCGTGACATTATCGAAGTGGCAACATTCCGCGGACACCATTCCGACGCCCCTGTACAAGCGACAGCACCAAAAGATAGCAAACAAAAACCACAAATCTCGTCGCGTAGCCAAGAAGGTATGTTACTTCGTGACAACGTCTACGGCACGATTGAAGAAGATGCTGAGCGTCGTGATTTTACCATCAACGCACTTTATTACAGTGTGAAAGATTTTACGGTTACCGATTACGCTAATGGTGTTCACGATCTTAACAATCGCATTGTTCGCTTAATGGGTGATCCTGAAACCCGTTACCGTGAAGATCCTGTACGTATGCTACGCGCAGTACGTTTCGCGGTGAAACTAGATATGGAAATTGATCCTGCAACAGCAGCACCGATCAAAGATCTTGCGCCACTCATGCTAGACATTCCATCGGCACGTTTGTTCGAAGAAAGCCTAAAACTGCTGCAATCAGGGCAAGGTTTAGAAACGTACCGTATGCTACGTGAATATAACCTGTTCCAACAACTTTTCCCTATTTTGGCCGATCACTTTACTGAAGATAACAGCAGCCAAACAGAGAAGATGATTGAGCACATCTTGGCATCTACCGATAAGCGTATTGCAGAAGATAAACGCGTAAACCCTGCCTTTATCTATGCGGCAATGCTGTGGTATCCAATGATGATCCGTGCAGAAGAAGTGTCTTTTGCAAGTGGTTTATCGTTCTACGATGCCTTTATGGTAGCGAGTAACGATATTCTTGATGATCAAGTTCGTACTATTGCGATCCCACGCCGCCACACCACGACTGTTCGCGATATTTGGCAACAACAATTACGTTTTGCTCGTCGCAGTGGTAAGCGTGCGTTTAAAACCATGGAGCATCCTAAATTCCGTGCCGCTTACGACTTCTTAGAAATGCGTGCCCTATTTGAAGGTCATGATGTTAAAGAGTTAGCGCAATGGTGGAGTGAATTCCAAAACGTGGATCGCAACCAGCGCGGTAAAATGGTGCTGAACCTGAATGAAAGTGGCAGTCGCCGCCCACGTCGTCGCCGTCCGCAGCAACGCCGTAAAAAGCCACAGCCGAAATCATCATGATCCGAGCTTATATCGCAATAGGCAGTAACTTGGGCGATCCTATCGCCCAAGCTAATAGTGCCATTGATGCGTTACACGCACATCCCGATATGACGGTCGTTGCTGTGTCATCCCTCTATAGCAGTACACCAATGGGACCGCAGAACCAACCCGATTATATCAATGCCGTGGTAGCAATCGATACCGATTTAGCACCGCTCGCATTACTTGATCAAACCCAAGCCATTGAACTTGAACATGGTCGAGTACGTAAAGATGAGCGTTGGGGACCAAGAACCTTGGATCTCGACATTCTGTTATACGGTGATCTCATGCACCATTGCGAACGTTTAACCGTTCCACATTACGGTATGAAAGTACGAGAGTTTGTACTCTACCCGTTAGCTGAGATAAGCCCTAAGTTAACCCTACCTGACAACACCCCTTTATCCACTCTATTGGATCAGGTAGACCTAAATGGCTTAGCTATCTGGCAAAAATAAAAATCTATCAGGGCGAGGAAAAGCTATGAAGAAAATTACTATCAACGATCTCATGAAATGGAAGCAAGAAGGTCGTAAGTTCGCATCAGTCACTGCATACGATGCAAGTTTTGCTCAATTATTTGAGCAGCAGGAAATGCCAGTATTACTGGTTGGTGATTCTCTTGGCATGGTTTTACAAGGCCGTGAAGATACGCTTCCTGTTACTATAGAAGAAATTGCTTACCACACGCGAAGTGTTCGTGCAGGTAGCCCTAATGCATTACTAATGGCTGATATGCCATTTATGAGTTATGCAACGCCAGAGCAAGCTTGTGAAAATGCAGCAAAGCTAATGCGTGCTGGCGCTAATATGGTCAAACTAGAAGGCGGTGCATGGTTAGCAGATACCATTTCTATGCTAGCTGAACGTGCCGTACCTGTTTGCGCGCACCTTGGTTTAACACCACAATCAGTCAATATTTTTGGTGGATACAAAGTACAAGGCCGTGATATCGACAAAGCCGATGAAATGGTTAAAGACGCTATCCTATTAAAAAATGCAGGCGCACAGATCATTGTTCTCGAATGTGTACCAGCCAGCCTTGCTGAACGCATTACCAAAGCGGTAGAGATCCCAGTGATTGGTATTGGTGCAGGTAACAGTACCGATGGTCAAATTCTAGTTATGCACGATATGTTCGGTATTTCTGCCAATTATATGCCGAAGTTCTCGAAAAACTTCCTAGTAGAAACTGGCGACATGCGTGCGGCTGTCACTAAATATATTAAAGATGTTGAGACAGGTGAATTTCCAGGTTCTCAACATACCTTTGAATAAGGAATAAAAGATGCAAACATTCGCCGAGATTGCCCCACTAAGAGAGCAAATTCGTACCTGGCGCCGTGAGGGTCGCCGTATCGCTTTTGTTCCAACTATGGGTAATTTGCATGAAGGCCACTTAACGCTGATGCGTAAAGCGCGTAAACATGCCGATGTTGTTGTTGCTAGTATCTTTGTTAATCCAATGCAGTTTGATAAGGCAGAAGATCTACAAACGTACCCACGTACGTTAGAACAAGACATTGCCAAACTGAGTCAACAAAATATGGTTGATGTGGTATTCACACCAACGCCGGAAGTTATGTATCCTGCAGGTTTAGACAATCAAACATTTGTTGAAGTACCAGGCCTATCTAGCATCTTAGAGGGCGAATTGCGTCCTGGTCATTTTCGTGGTGTAGCAACCATCGTTAATAAACTTTTTAATATTGTTCAGCCTGATGTAGCCTGCTTTGGTGAAAAAGACTTCCAACAATTGGCACTTATTCGTCAAATGGTTATCGACCTTGAACTGGATATCAAAATTGTTGGTGTGCCTACGGTACGTGAAATGGACGGTTTAGCCATGAGTTCGCGCAATGGCAAACTAACAGTGGATGAACGTCAGCGTGCGCCTGTACTTGCCCGAACTATGCGTTGGATCAGTAGCCAAATGCGTGGCGGTCGTACTGACTATGACGAACTTGTAATCGATGCCAATGATCAATTACGAGCAGCAGGTTTACAGCCTGATAAATGTTTCATTCGTGATGCAGTCACCTTACTGCCTGTAACCGAAGGAACCCAGCAAGCAGTGATCTTGATGTCATCTCAACTAGGTAAAGTCCGCTTGATTGATAACCAAGTTGTTGACTTGGGACCGACTCAAACATCAGATGAAGATGTCGCTGAATAAACGTTAGTAATAACGGTTAATAAAAGAATACCGCTCATTGAGCGGTATTTTTTTATCTAAATATCATGTTATGAACGTAATCCAATACCGCGTGATATTAGATAATATGCCACGCTATACAACGCAATAACAAAAACACTTAAGACAGTAAACGATGTACCAATCCCCACATCAGAGACGCCCAGAAAGCCGTAACGGAAGGCATTCACCATATAAATTATTGGGTTGACCTTCGAGACACCTTGCCAAAATTCAGGCAATAGATTGATCGAGTAAAATACACCACCAAGATAAGTCAGCGGTGTTAGCACGAATGTTGGAATAATACTGATATCATCAAACGTACGAGCAAATACCGCATTAATTAAACCACCTAGTGAGAACACGATAGATGTCATTACCACGGTTGCTACAATCACACCAACATGTGCAATTTGAAGCTTTACAAACAACAACGACACAATCGTAACTAATGTCCCTACGGCTAAACCTCGTAGTACACCACCACCGACATAACCGGCAATAATGATGTAGTTAGGAACTGGCGCAACCAATAACTCTTCAATGTTGTGCTGAAATTTAGCACTAAAAAAAGAAGACGCAACATTAGAATAAGAATTAGTGATCACTGACATCATGATCAAACCCGGCACGATATAGGCCATATAACTAAACCCTTCCATATCACCTATTCGGCTACCAATTAAGTTACCAAAGATAATGAAATACAAGGTCATGGTAATTGCAGGTGGGACTAACGTTTGTACCCAAATACGGGTAAATCGATGGATTTCTTTGGCAATTAAGCTTTTAAAAGCGATCCAATATTGTTTCTTCACGCCTCAACCCCTTTATTATTCTGTGCTTGGTTTACCAAAGTGACAAACAATTCCTCTAAGCGGTTACTCTTATTACGCATCGATTTAACCTCGATCCCTTGCTCAGTTAATTGACTAAATACAGGGTTTAAACTTTCGCCTTTTTTCAGTTCAATTTCCAAAGTCGCACTATCAACCAATAGACTATTGAAGCCAATTAAGTTTGGTGGCGTCTGTTGTGGATTGATATCTAAAATAAACGTTTCTAATTCAAGCTTTCCCAATAAGTGCTTCATTGAGGTATGCTCAATTAATTCACCGTGGTTAATAATACCGATATTACGACACAGCATTTCGGCTTCTTCCAAGTAGTGAGTGGTAAGAATAATCGTCACCCCCTCTTGGTTTATTTTACGTAAAAACGTCCACATAGATCGGCGTAATTCAATATCAACACCCGCGGTTGGCTCATCTAAAATAAGCAACTTAGGTTCATGCATTAATGCACGAGCAATCATTAATCGACGCTTCATCCCACCGGATAAATTACGCGCACGCTCACTACGCTTACCCCATAAATCAAGCTGTGATAAATATTTCTTAGCGCGCTCTTTAGCAAGCGAACGCTCTACACCGTAATAACCGGCTTGGTTTATCACGATTTGCTCAACCGTTTCAAAAGGATTGAAATTAAATTCTTGTGGCACTAACCCTAGCTGATTTTTCGCATCGACTTTTTCAGTATCTAAATCATAACCAAAGATCTTTACTGAACCAGACGTCTTATTTACCAATGAGCTAATGATTCCGATAGTGGTCGATTTTCCCGCACCATTAGGCCCTAATAACGCAAAAAAGTCCCCTTCATCAACGGTTAAGCTCATATTTTTTAAAGCTTCCACACCGCCTTTGTAAGTTTTTCTTACATTTTTTATTTCTAAAGCGTTCATAAATTGCAATCTTTCTGTTACAAAAATAAAAGGAATTATTAATTATCTATCACTAATCCGATTTGCTATTAGCGAAGCTTGTGTATAGTAAGGAACATATCAATATAAGGTATCATCATGGCAGATATTAAGCAGCTCTTCGCAAACAACCTATCTTGGTCAGAGAACATTAAAAATGAAGATCCTGACTACTTTACCGAACTGGCAAAAGGACAACATCCACAATACCTTTGGATCGGTTGTTCAGACAGCCGTGTTCCCGCAGAACGTTTAACGGGGCTTGTCTCTGGTGAATTATTCGTTCACCGAAATGTAGCCAACCAAGTGATCCACACCGATCTTAACTGTTTATCCGTGGTTCAGTATGCTGTTGATGTACTGAAGGTGAAACACATTATTATCTGTGGTCACTATGGCTGTGGTGGCGTTACCGCTGCCATTGAAAACCCACAGCTAGGTTTAATCAATAACTGGTTACTGCATATTCGCGACCTTTACTTAAAGCACCGTACTGATTTAGGTTCCCTTCCTCGTCAAGAATGGGATGATAAACTGTCTGAGATCAACGTGGCTTCTCAGGTTTATAACCTAGGTAACTCTACAATCCTGCAACAGGCATGGGAACGTGGTCAAGAAGTGAAAATTCATGGTTGGATCTACGGTACAAGTAATGGTGTGCTTAAAGATCTTGGCGTGACTTCAACCAGTCGAGAAACACTTGAAGTCGGCTACCAATCGGCAATGACTTCACTGCTGCCACCGTTAGAACAGTCTATAAATGATCATATTACTGAAAAAACAAACTAGACTTCAGAATCTATCATGATAAAAAAAGCGACCCGATGGTCGCTTTTTTTTATTCCGGAACCACTTTACCGATGAAAGGTAAATGACGGTATTTTTGTGCATAGTCGATACCGACACCCACAACGAATTCATCTGGAATAACAAAACCGTACCAATCAACTTTCACGTCAACTTCACGACGTTCAGGCTTATCAAGTAAGGTACAGATACGAATAGAGTTAGGCTCGCGCAGCGATAAGATCTCGCACACTTTATGTAATGTATTACCGGTATCGATAATATCTTCCACAAGCAGTACATCTTTGCCTTTAATGTCATCATCAAGATCTTTCAAAATACGTACATCACGGCTACTTTCCATCGTATTACCGTAGCTTGATGCAGTCATAAAATCGACTTCATGAGGCAAGTCAATCGCACGTGCAAGATCTGCCATGAACACAAAAGAACCGCGCAATAAACCTACCATCACTAGATCTTTTGAATCTTTGTAACATTCAGTAATTTGCTTGCCTAGCTCTTTAACACGTTCTTGAACTTCTTGCTCAGAAATCATTACTTCAATTGTATGTTTCATTTTCTTCTCCATTTGTGCGACTGCACTAGCCATCACAGGCTACTTATTTCAAAGGAATCGCATTGTACCACTCCTCAGAAATAATGCTTATTTAATCAATAGTGTCAATTATCCGAAACACTTTAGATTAGTAATATTTGCCGAACAGTTGTTTATTATGTAATCTAGCCTTATTAAAGCAGATGCATAAACCGTTTTTATACTTAGGCTAGGGATTATTAATTATGGATACGATTACAAAAAAAACCCGTACTCGTCTTTCACCTGAAAAGAGAAGACAACAACTTCTTGATTACTCATTGGAAGTTTTTGCCAGAAGAGGTATCGGCCGTGCAGGACACGCTGATATAGCTGAAATGGCAAACGTTTCTGTTGCAACTGTATTTAATTACTTTCCAACCCGTGAGGCACTGGTTGAGCAAGTACTAATTGAAGTTGAAAATGAGTTTAGTTCATTACTAGAAGAATGTCTGGGCGATAAAAACAAGACACTTCATGCACGTTTAACCTGCATTAGTCACAATCTTATCGATACGGTTTTAGACCAACAAGATTGGATTAAAGTATGGTTTGAATGGAGTACTTCGGTACGTGATGAAGTATGGCCACAATTTGTTGAAACCAACCGTAATAACCTTCACAAAGTACGTGATGCGTTTACTCAAGCTATCGATAACGGTGAAATTACTACCGCACAAAAAGCCGATGATTTAGCGAAATTATTACACGGCATTTGTTACGTAATTTATATCCAAGCGAATTTACTGCCAGATCAAACAGCACTTCAAGAGCAAGCTGAGATCTACCTTGAAGCATTAGCTTTAAATCGCTAATTCAAGTGCATAAATAATAAAGCCTGCATCATGCAGGCTTTATTATTAGCGAAATTGAGAACAACTATTTCTTTGCAAGCAACTACGCAACCGCAAATACCACAGGTAAATGGGGCTCAACTTCAACCGCAACACGATCGCCAACATTCATCAATAAATTTGAATTAACAATCAATTTATAGCCTGAAAAATCAACTGTGTAACGACAACTATCTCCCATAAATTGTTGCTCTATGATCTCACCATCACCATCGCTTTGTAGCATGACACGCAAGTTTTGTGGCCTTAATAGCCAATCAACTGACGTCTCATCAAGTAACGTTTCATTAGACGCTAACGCTAACTCACCTAATGGTGTCAGCAAACGCGTTTGATTTTTTACCGTCGCTGGAAGGTAAGACCCTGTTCCGAGGAAATCAGCAACAAATCGACTGCTTGGCTGATAATACAACTCTGTAGCACTACCAAACTGTTCAATCACACCATGATTCATTACAGCCATTTTATCAGCAAAAGCGAAAGCTTCTTCACGACTATGGGTAACAAAGATCGCTGTCACTCCCTGCGCTTTAAAGATTTTTCGAATATCACGAATCAAACTATGTCGCACTTGTGTATCAATGTTAGAAAATGGCTCATCTAACAAAATCAAATCAGGCTCACACGCCAGTGCACGAGCAATCGCGACACGTTGCTGTTGTCCTCCTGATAATTGGTGTGGATAACGATCCTCTAACCCTGTTAAATGCACCAAGGTTAACATTTCTTGGATTTTGGCTGCGGTACGGGCTTTATCCCAATGGCGTAGACCAAAGGCTATATTTTGCGCCACGGTTAAATGCGGGAACAACGCATAGTCTTGGAAAATCATCCCAATATTACGTTTCTCTGGTGGCAACCATTGCTGCTCATCAACAATTGTCCGTCCATTAATCGACATTAAGCCTTGTTCTAAAGGCAACAGTCCAGCAATCGCTTTTAACAACGTTGTCTTACCACAGCCACTTGCGCCTAACAGGCAAACGATCTCACCTGAGTTAACCGCTAACGATAAGTCTTGCAACACAGCCTGACCATGGTAACTACAGGTTAAGCCGCTAACAGATAATGCATGTTTCATTAGTTCTTTTGCTCCAAAGATCGGTTAACCAATACCAAGGGAATTAAACCCACAACCACCAGCAAAATAGCCGGTAATGCTGCTAGCTCTAGCTGTTCATCTGACGCAAAATTAAATACGTAAGTCGCTAAGGTTTCAAAATTAAATGGCCGCAGCAGCAAGGCTGCATTGAGCTCTTTCATCGACTCAATAAACACCAGTAACCCCGCAATTAAACACCCCCGACGTATTAACGGCAGATGGACTTTTCTCAACATCGCCGTTGAGGCATAGCCCATGGTTTTTGACGCCATATCTAATGATGGCGATACTTTGGTTAAGCTTGTTTCAATGCTACCAATCGCAACGGCAGCAAAACGGACCACAAAGGCAAAAATAATCGCGAATATCGTACCAGAGAAAATTAATCCCGGACGACCTAGCCCTAAGCTAATCGCAATATCATTAACAAGATGATCTGCACTAGTTAGTGGGATCATCACTCCTATCGCCAACACGGTACCCGGTACTGCATAACCTAATGACGATAAACGAATTGGCATTTGGCTAAAGCCATTACCATCAAGGCGTCGATAAAAATTAACCACAAGCCCTAGAATTACCGCTATAACAGCAGCAGTGATCGAGACAAATAAGCTATTTAAGCTGTATTGTTTAAATTCAGGAGTCCAACTTTGGCTAAAATACTCAACGGCGTAATAACTCAGTTGTAGCAGTGGAAAAATAAAAGCACAGCCAACAAGCCCCCAACACCATACAAGTGCTAGCCACTTTTTCCATCCACTTAAGGTGTACTTAACATCCCCATCGTTATCACATTGATGCTGAAACATCTTTTGTTTACGACGACTGAAACGCTCACTACTGATCAAAAAGAAAATAACAAGCAACATGATGGCTGAGATTTTCGCGGCAGCATAAAGATTAGAATAACCGAGCCACGTATCATAAACCGCTGTCGTTAGTGTATTAACAGCAAAATAGCTAACCGTACCAAAATCCCCTAATGCTTCCATAGCCACAAGCGACACACCAACAGCAATAGCTGGACGTGCTAACGGCAGAGAAATACGACGGAAACTTTCCCAGGGTGTGCAACGAAGCAAACGTGCTGATTGCAATAAGCTGACGCTCTGCTCCATAAAAGCAGCACGAACGAGAAGATAAATATAAGGATAAAGCACTAAGGCTAAAACAAAACATGCCCCGCCTAATGAGCGAAGATCAGGAAACCAATAGTCACCAACATGCTGCCAGCCGAACATACTGCGTAAAAAAATCTGAATTGGGCCTGCGTAGTCAAACCAATTAGTATAGAGATAACCAACAATATAGCCGGGCATGGCTAAAGGTAAAACAAGTGCCCATTGAAGTGTTTTTTCGGTTGGTAAACGGCACATTGCCATTAACCAAGCAGTAGGAAGGCCGAAGCACAGAGATAACAGTACCGTACCAAAAACTAAAGCAACAGTATTAAAGGCATAGGTAGGCATCACCGTGTTCATTAGGTGACCAAACACCTCATCTGAATTGCCCATTGCGGTAAAAAATATTGCCAGAATGGGAAAAACCAGTAGCAGGGCAAAGGTCCAACTACCGGCTTTCCAGAACAAAAACTTTTCTTTCATTGACTACTACTTAGTATTTTCCAATATCTCAACCATAAGGAAAAACGGCAAGATTAAGTATCGACATTCCCTAATAATGGGAAGAGGAAACTACCACAACTTATTGCAAAATTTACCAAGCATGATGCAAAAATGGGGCTTAGCGCCCCATTTATTTTGTAACTAATTACAGATCAAACTTCACTTCATCCAGCAGTTTTGTTGCTGCATTGTGGTACTGTGCAATCTTGTCTAGTGATACATCATCAGCTTTAAAATCACCCCAAGATGCAACTAGCTCTGAACGCTTCACACCCTCTTTAACTGGGTACTCATAGTTCACTTCAGCGTACATTTCTTGTGCTTTATCAGAAGTTAAGAATTCCATTAATTTAAGTGCGTTAGCTTGGTTTGGCGCGTATTTCGCCATTGCCATACCACTTACGTTAACGTGCGTACCATTACCTTCTTGACCAGGGAAGTTAATGTAAACCGCTTCAGCCCATGCTTTTTGGTTTTCATCGTTAACCATCTTACCTAGGTAGTAGCTGTTACCAATCGCTAGATCACATAGGCCTTCTTTCACAGCTTGAACTTGTGCGCGGTCGTTACCTTGAGGTTTACGAGCAAGGTTGGCTTTCACACCTTCAAGCCACTTTTTCGTTTCCGCTTCACCATAGTGAGCGATCATTGATGAAACAAGTGAAACGTTGTAAGGGTGCTTACCTGAACGTGTACAAATTTTACCTTTCCACTCAGGCTTGGCTAAATCTGCGTAATCAAAAGAAGCCGGTAGTTTACCTACACGATCTTTTGATGAGTAAACGTTACGAGAACGCAATGTTAGAGCAAACCACTCATCTTCGTTATCACGAAACTGTGCAGGAACATTACCATCAATCAGTTTGCTATCCACTGGTTGAACTAACTTCTTATCAGATAGCTCTACCAGACGGCTAATATCAGTTGTTAGTACAACATCAGCAGGACTGTATTCACCTTCTTGCTCAAGCTTTTCTGCAAGACCTTTTTTAGCAAACTTCACATTAACTTTAATGCCAGTTTCTTTAGTGAATTCGTTAAACATAGGCTCAACTAGGAAAGGTTGGCGGTATGAATAAACATTAACCTCTTCAGCTGCAGTAGCAACTTGAGGAGCGGCTAAACCCATAAGGATTGCTGAAGCTAAAAGCTTTTTCATTGATTATTCCCTTAAACGCAAAATGTAATGATAATGTTTCTCAATAAGATTCATTATACGTAAAACACTTACCTTCGCAATCCAGTAGTTACAATTTATTACAATCAAAAATAAAACTCGCCACCTATTCCTAGGTGGCGAGTTTTTATCTATAAAGTAATTAATTACTTTTATTTTACGCTAACAAATTCTGGGTAAGCATCAACACCACAATCATGTGAATCCATACCTTCCAATTCTTCTTCTTCTGTTACGCGAATACCAACCGTGACTTTTAGTACACCCCATACTGCAAAGCTTGCTGCAAACACCCAACCGAAGATAACCGCAGCACCAAATAGCTGAGTCATAAAGCTTGCATCTGCATTACTAAATGGCACAACCAGTAGACCAAATAAACCACATACACCGTGTACTGAAATAGCACCTACTGGATCATCAATCTTCACTTTATCAAGTGCAATAATACTAAAGACAACTAATGCACCAGCAACCACACCAATAATTACCGCAGCAACAGGCGATGGCGATAATGGATCTGCCGTGATAGCCACAAGACCAGCTAACGCGCCGTTTAACACCATAGTTAAATCAGCTTTACCCCATGTTGTTTTACATACGGCTAGTGCTGCAATGGCACCAGCGGCGGCTGCGGCATTAGTATTTAGGAAGATTTGACCAACAGCTGTTGCGTTTTCAAAGTCAGATACCATTAACTGTGAACCACCGTTGAAACCAAACCAACCGAACCACAGAATAAATGTACCTAATGTCGCAAGTGGCATGTTAGAACCAGGAATTGGGTAAATCTCGCCATTTTTACCATATTTACCTTTACGTGCTCCTAGCAGTATTACACCCGCTAGTGCTGCTGCTGCACCTGCCATGTGTACAATACCTGAACCTGCAAAGTCACTAAAGCCAGCTTCTGATAGGAAACCACCACCCCATGTCCAGTAACCTTCTACAGGATAAATAACCGCTGTTAGTACTACAGAAAAGATTAAGAATGACCATAGCTTCATACGTTCAGCTACTGCACCAGAAACAACAGACATCGCAGTCGCAACGAAGACAACTTGGAAAAAGAAGTCAGATTCTAAAGAGTGATCAGCGCCTTCAGCTTGCGTACCAATTAATGCTCCAAACGAGGGTAACCAACCACCCGCACTGTTATCGACATACATGATGTTGTAACCAACCAGTAGGTACATGGTACAAGCGATAGCATACAAACAAATATTTTTAGTTAAAATTTCAGTAGTGTTTTTCGAACGTACAAGGCCTGCTTCTAACATCGCAAAACCTGCCGCCATCCACATCACTAATGCGCCAGAGATCAAAAAGAAAAATGTGTCTAACGCATAACGTAATTCTATTACTGTTGTTGATAATTCCATGGTCGTCTTCCCCTAATAACCCAATTCATCAATTCTTTTATTGTTGTGAACTACAGTGCTTCTGTATCCACTTCACCGGTACGAATTCGTACCGCGTGTTCAAGATCGTAAACAAAAATTTTGCCGTCACCGATTTTCCCGGTTTGTGCGGCTTTACCGATGGCTTCAACAATGGCATCTAAATTCTGAGCTTGTGTCGCAATTTCAATTTTCACCTTAGGTAAAAAATCAACCTGATATTCAGCACCACGGTAAAGCTCTGTATGCCCTTTCTGTCGGCCAAATCCTTTGACTTCCGAGACAGTCATACCTTCTACACCAACATCGGCTAATGCTTCACGTACGTCGTCTAATTTAAATGGCTTAATAATGGCGTTAATTATCTTCATTGTTTGCTCCTCAAATACCCAATCCTTGATGTTTACAGTTATTTAACAAACAAGCATTATGCCAACTTTTATTTACATTAAAATTCAACAACTTAAGACATTTAAAGAAAATTAACGAAAAAAGGCTGCACCATCACAGTGCAGCCTTCTCACTAACATGAAGCATAAAAACGCCTCAAATCAATTCTATTTTTAAAGCTCGATAAGAAAATTAAAAACGCGCAATAAAAGTACGCCAACCTTCTAACACTTGCTCAAGATCTTCAAAACCACAAACAGAAAGACTTTCTTCATCATAGAAATGAAAATCTTCTTCAAAGTCTTCCTCTTCTTCTGAAAACAGACAGTTAGCTTGAACCAAGGCTTCATTATCTTGCAATAATAGGGTTAATTCCTCCCCTACTAAACGCCATTCTTGGCTACTGTTTTTCATTGCACTAAGTTGATCCATGATGAGATCGAGTTTCTCGGTATCCTTACCTATTTCTTCAATGATCCAACGACCCAAAACTTCATGACCCATAGAGAAAATAGCGTGATAAGTACCGTCCAAGGTATTTTTTTTAAATTCGTAGTCCATACCTTTCGTTCCTCATAGATGATCTTCTTGCTTTAATAAGCTGTAAAATACAGCCTATATGCTGCGCCCATTGTCAGGATCTACTCAAGAAATGCAACTCAATACCACCAGTAGACGCAAATCGTGCTACACAATGACGTAACCATAACAAAAATGATCGTATTCCTTTTCTTCGTTTAGAGCTCATTATTATGAAAATTATTATTGCTCCTGATTCTTACAAAGAAAGCCTAACAGCAATGGAAGTGGCTACCGCGATTGAAAACGGTTTTCGCCAAGTGATGCCAAATGCTGAATACATAAAGCTTCCCATGGCAGATGGCGGTGAAGGCACAGTGCAATCATTGGTGGATGCTAGCAGCGGTCGCATTATTGAGTGCACAGTAACAGGACCGTTAGGTGAACAAGTGAATGGCTTCTTCGGCTTAATGGGGGATGGAAAAACCGCAATAATTGAAATGGCAGCTGCATCTGGTTTACACCTTGTTAGCCCTGAGCAGCGAAACCCTATGTTAACCACCAGCTTTGGTACCGGTGAATTAATCCTAGCAGCATTAGATGAAGGAGTAGAACACATCATCGTCGGCATCGGTGGTAGCGCAACTAACGATGGTGGTATCGGGATGGCACAAGCGCTGGGGGTACGTCTGCTTGATGAAAATAATAAATCAATTAACTATGGCGGCGGAGCATTAGCTCGCTTACACCATATTGATATTAGTGATATCGACCCTCGTCTTGCTAAGGTCAAATTAGAAGTTGCCTGCGATGTAGATAACCCTCTATGTAGTGAAAAAGGTGCATCTCAGGTATTTGGCCCACAGAAAGGTGCAACACCAGAGATGGTAGTGCAACTCGATAATAACCTTGCCCACTATGCTGAAATCATTAAGCGCGACTTAGGTAAAGATGTAAAAGACATAGCAGGTGCAGGTGCTGCTGGCGGTATGGGAGCAGCTTTACTTGGGCTATTTAACGCACAGTTACGTCCAGGGGTAGAGATAGTCATGGATGCGGTCAATTTAGCAGATGTATTAAAAGACGCTGATTTAGTGATCACAGGTGAAGGCCGCATTGATAGCCAAACGATTCACGGTAAAACCCCGATTGGTGTGGCACGTACGGCTAAGCGTTTTAACAAACCTGTCATTGGTATTGCAGGATGTTTATCTTATGACTGTGATGTCGTGTATGACCATGGTATTGATGCCGTATTCAGTGTATTACCACGCTCGGTAGGTTTAGCTGAAGCACTAGCAGAAGCTGCAATTAACGTTGAGCTCACAGCACGTAATGTCGCAGCGATTTACATCTTAGGTCGCTAATAAAAACTTTCCCATACCAACAAAAAACGCCTCGAACATTCGAGGCGTTTTTATTATTAATCAACAACTAAGCACAATGACTAAGCTGGTTGTTGAATGATCACTTCATCCGCTTTCTTAGTGTAATCTTCCATACGGTGGAAGTTTAAGTAACGGTAAGTATCCGCCGCTGTTGCATCAATTTGCTTCGCGTATTCAAGGTATTCTTCCTTAGTTGGAATACGGCCTAAAATCGCACCTACCGCAGCAAGCTCTGCTGAAGATAGGTAAACATTAGCACCTGTACCTAAGCGGTTCGGGAAGTTACGGGTTGATGTTGACATCACCGTCGCTTTATCAGCAACACGTGCTTGGTTACCCATACACAGTGAACATCCCGGAGTTTCAATACGAACCCCTGCACGACCAAAGATACCGTAGTAGCCTTCTTCCGTTAGCTGATCTTTATCCATCTTCGTTGGTGGTGCGACCCATAAACGCGTATCTAGCTGACCACCAAATTTCTCAAGCAGTTTACCTGCTGCACGGAAGTGGCCAATGTTCGTCATACATGAACCGATAAACACTTCATCAATTTGTGTACCTTGAACGTCAGACAGTAAACGCGCATCATCCGGATCATTTGGCGCACATAGAATTGGCTGATTGATATCTGCCAAGTCAATTTCAATCACGTGTGCGTACTCTGCATCATTGTCTGCCGTCATTAGCTCAGGATTAGCTAACCACTCTTCCATTGCGGTAATACGACGCTCAATGGTACGACGATCGCCGTAACCTTCAGAAATCATCCACTTCAGCATCACGATGTTTGAGTTTAAGTATTCTGCAATCGATTCTTGAGAAAGCTTAACGGTACAACCTGCCGCACTACGCTCTGCCGATGCATCAGATAGCTCAAATGCTTGCTCAACCGTTAGGTGCTCGACACCCTCGATCTCCAGTACTCGACCAGAGAATTCATTGATCTTACCTGCTTTCTCAACGGTCAGTAGACCTTGCTGAATCGCGTAGTATGGGATCGCATGAACAAGATCACGTAGCGTGATCCCTTCTTGCATCTCACCTTTAAAGCGAACCAGAATAGATTCAGGCATATCTAACGGCATAACACCTGTTGCCGCAGCAAAAGCGACAAGGCCAGAACCAGCTGGGAATGATATACCTAATGGGAAACGGGTATGTGAGTCACCACCTGTACCAACAGTATCAGGCAGTAGCATACGGTTTAGCCATGAGTGAATAACACCATCACCAGGGCGAAGTGATACACCGCCACGATTCATAATGAAATCAGGTAATGTGTGGTGAGTGTTAACATCAATTGGTTTTGGATAAGCCGAGGTATGACAGAACGACTGCATCGTAAGTTCAGCAGAGAAACCAAGACATGCTAAGTCTTTTAATTCATCACGAGTCATAGGACCTGTGGTATCTTGCGAACCTACCGTTGTCATCTTAGGCTCACAGTAAGTGCCAGGGCGAACGCCTTCAACACCACATGCTTTACCTACCATCTTCTGCGCTAAGGTATAACCTTTACCGCTATCTTCAACCGCAACAGGACGACGGAAAATATCCGATGATGGTAAACCAAGTGATTGGCGCGCACGATCTGTTAGACCACGGCCGATGATCAATGGAATACGACCACCCGCACGTACTTCATCAATCAGTACATCCGTTTTTAACTCAAAAGTAGAAACTAGCTCATCGCTTTCGTGACGACGAACTTCACCTTTGAATGGATACACATCAATCACATCACCCATCGCAAGTTGAGTCACATCAACTTCAATCGGTAGTGCGCCTGCATCTTCCATCGTATTAAAGAAGATAGGTGCGATCTTACCACCTAGTACATAACCACCCGCACGCTTGTTCGGTACATAAGGAATATCATCACCCATGAACCAAAGTACGGAGTTAGTTGCAGACTTACGAGAAGAGCCAGTACCTACAACATCACCAACATAAACAAGCTGATGACCTTTTTCTTTTAACGCTTCGATTTGCTTGATCGGACCAACAGAACCTTGCTGATCAGGCACGATACCTTCGCGTTCATTTTTCAGCATCGCAAGCGCGTGAAGTGGGATATCTGGACGAGACCATGCATCAGGTGCAGGTGATAAGTCATCAGTATTGGTCTCACCTGTCACTTTAAATACAGTCAGGGTGATTTTTTCAGCCAATGCTGGTTTTGATAAGAACCACTCAGCATCAGCCCATGATTGGAGAACTTGCTGAGCAAATGCGTTACCTGCTTTTGCTTTTTCTTCTACATCGTAGAACGCATCAAACATTAATAAAGTATGAGATAACGCTTTAACTGAAATAGGAGCTAGCGTGTCATCATCAAGCAGAGAAATAAGTGGTTCGATATTGTAACCACCTTGCATTGTGCCCAGTAACTCTGCGGCTTTTTCTTTACTTACGATAGGTGATTGCGCGTCACCTTTAGTGATCGCTGCAAGGAAACCCGCTTTTACGTATGCCGCTTCATCAACGCCTGGGGGAATACGATTTTCTAGTAGATCCAGCAGAACACTTTCTTCGCCTGCTGGCGGATTTTTTAGTAACTCAACAAGAGCGGCAACCTGTTCAGCATCCAATGGTTTAGCAACAACCCCTTCAGCAGCACGCTCTTCGACGTGTTTACGGTAGGCTTCAAGCACGACATATTCCTCATATTACGGCCTAGCTCTAGTGACTAGACATCCTTGGAAGTGAATGATCTCTGGATTATTATCAATCTTGTTTTGCTAAATACCTTCTGAGCAAAATTCATTTAGTAGAGACCAAATCTGTGTAAACATCATACCATTGTTAACTTAAACTTAAAAACTACTGCTTTTTTACAACATTCACATTTTAAGAAAATTCTTTGTTCATAATGGGTAAAGCGATCCTAAATATTTATAACGCATAAAATAAAAGTCGCTTATTTCATATTGGTTTTATTTTCTCTTTTTTAGCTACAGGTCATATTAAGTGACATAAATCACTAAAGTTTTGTAACAAAATTGCAGATACATAACGGCGTATTTTCATTTCATTGATCAGTATTGCGTTGTCACGTTGTGCATGGTCTGTTCATTTGCTCATAAATATAAGCCGTTTTATGAATTACAAACATTTAAGTATCAAATCTAAACTGATCATCGCGATAACGATGGCGGTTCTTGCCTCTACGACTCTCGTCAGTGTACTCAGCCAAAACCAAGTCCGTACTGCGATTACCAATCGTATATTAGACCTCGAATTACCCGCGATTTTGCTGCAAATTCGTAATAATGTAGAAAAAGAAGTTATTCAACTTCAATCTGCTGCAGAGCAACTGGCCAATAACAGCTATGTTGTCGATAGCGTATTAGATAACAAAGCGCCACAAGATAAGACTCGTTTAGTTCAGGAACTACAAAGTATAAAGAATCAATACAACCTACTCGATGTCTCTATTGCTAACAGAAATAACGGTGACTATTGGAATCAAAATGGTTTTCTTCGTCAGTTAACGCCTCAACAAGATAGTTGGTTTTTTGATGCTGTACGCAGCAATCAAGCTCGTAGCTTAAGTATTTTTCGTGAGAATAATGGCGAGGTAAAACTGTTTGTTAACTACCAACAGCCCAATGGCGACACATTAGCAGGACTGTCTAAGTCACTTGATGAGATGGCGAGCTTTATTAGCCAATTTAAAATAGAGCAAACAGGATTTGTATATTTAGTCGATAGTAAAGGGACAGTTAAGATCCACCGCGATAATAATAAGATGCTAAATCACAACTCAATCTCTACACTGTTTGATTCCAATATCGCATCAAAATTATTAAATAAACAAAGTTTTAGCGTAGTAGAAGCGACGAATAATCAACAAGATGTGTTCTTAGCTGCTAGCTATATTCCTGCAATGGATTGGTACGTTATTGGCGAACTACCAAAACAAGAAGCGTTTGCAGCACTTACCTCCATTCGAAATCAAGTTATCCTCTTTACAGGTATCATTGCAGCCATTTTCATTGTTGTTGCGATTTTCCTTGCTAGTAGCATTACTCGCCCTATTCAACAACTTGCGGCGATGTTTAAAGATCTGGGTGAAGGTGATGGCGATTTACGTCACCGCTTAACAGTAGAAGGAAATGATGAGATTGCACAATTATCATCAGGGTTTAATGGCTTCATTGGTAAAATCCACCACTCAGTAACAGAAGTAGCAGAAACCGGAAATTCACTGCGCCAAGCAGCAGAATCTGTCGCCCACCAAGCTCAACTGACACTGGATAATAGTCATAGCCAACGAGATAGAACCCTTCAGGTTGTCGCTGCAATTAATGAAATGGGGGCGACGGTTAATGAAATCGCCAGTAACGCCGCATTAGCTGCAGAGTCAACCCAACAAGCAGAGCAGCAAACCCATGATGGCCAAACCGTTGTTGGTGAAGCACGTAATACCATAAATCAACTGTCATCGGATATTAGCCAAGTTAGCGATGTCATTGACTCACTGGCAAGTAATACCCAGTCGATTGGTAGTATTTTAGATGTGATCCGTGGGATCTCAGAGCAAACTAACCTACTTGCCCTTAATGCCGCTATTGAAGCCGCGCGTGCAGGCGAGCAAGGTCGAGGATTTGCGGTCGTGGCCGATGAAGTGCGCAACCTTGCTAGTCGTACTGCCGACTCTACCGACGAGATCCAAGCGATGATCAACCGCCTTCAGCAAGAAGCATCCAATGCAGTGGTTGCGATGGAGCAAAGCCGTCAACTGTCTGAAAATGGTGTCTCTGCCTCCGATCAAGCGTCTGTCGCCTTAGTTGCGATTTCTGAACGTATTAGTTTAATTGCCGATATGAATACTCAAGTGGCTACTGCGACAGAAGAGCAATCAACCGTGGTACAAGATATTAATTGTAATATTGAAGAGATCAACGAAACGACTCAAATGACCGCAGATACAGCAGCACAACTGGCTGATTCAAGCCAAGCATTGCGTCAACTATCACAACGTCTGGATCATATGGTTAGTACGTTTAAGTTGTAATCGCAAACACAATATCCAGATAACAAAAAAGCGCCCTAAGGCGCTTTTTTATTATTATAACAAGTAGTAATTACTTCTTACGCTTTACCGCTTTTGCATTTGGAAGGTCAGTGATAGAGCCTTCAAATACTTCAGCAGCAAGACCTACTGATTCGTGTAGTGTTGGGTGAGCGTGGATAGTTAATGCGATATCTTCAGCATCACAACCCATCTCGATCGCTAGACCGATTTCACCTAGTAGTTCACCACCGTTAGTACCTACGATAGCACCACCGATCACACGGTGCGTGTCTTTGTCGAAGATCATCTTCGTCATACCGTCAGCACAATCAGATGCGATAGCACGGCCAGATGCAGCCCATGGGAATGTAGCAACTTCGTAGTTGATACCTTCTGCTTTCGCTTCTTTCTCAGTCTTACCAACCCACGCAACTTCTGGCTCAGTGTACGCAATTGAAGGAATAACTTTAGGATCGAAGTAGTGCTTCTTACCAGAAATAACTTCAGCCGCTACGTGACCTTCATGCACACCTTTGTGAGCCAACATTGGTTGACCAACAACATCACCAATCGCGTGAATGTGAGCAACGTTAGTACGCATTTGCTTATCAACGTTAATAAAGCCACGCTCATCAACATTGATACCCGCTTTTTCAGCGTCAATTAGCTTACCGTTTGGTACACGACCGATAGCAACAAGAACAGCATCGTAACGAACAGGCTCAGCAGGTGCTTTTTTGCCTTCCATCGTTACATAAATACCGTCTTCTTTTGCTTCAACAGCTGTTACTTTAGTTTCAAGCATCAGGTTGAATTTCTTCGCGATACGCTTAGTAAATACTTTAACGATATCTTTATCCGCAGCAGGGATCACTTGATCGAACATCTCAACAACGTCGATTTGAGAACCTAGCGCGTGGTAAACCGTACCCATTTCAAGACCGATGATACCGCCGCCCATAACAAGTAACTTCTCAGGTACTTCTTTAAGCTCTAGCGCATCTGTTGAATCCCAAATACGTGGGTCTTCATGCGGGATGAATGGTAGTTCGATTGGGCGAGAGCCCGCCGCGATAATCGCGTTATCAAAGTTAACTGTTGTTGGGCCATCTGCGCCTTCAACAACAATGCTGTTAGGGCCAGTAAACTTACCGTAACCATTAACAACATTTACTTTACGCATCTTAGCCATACCGCCAAGACCGCCAGTTAACTGAGTAATTACTTTATCTTTCCACAGACGGATCTTGTTGATGTCTGTTTGTGGTTCACCAAAAACAACGCCGTGCTCAGCCATTGCTTTTGCTTCTTCGATAACTTTCGCTACGTGAAGTAATGCTTTTGATGGGATACAACCCACGTTAAGACATACGCCACCTAGTGTGTTGAATTTTTCAATTAGAACCGTATCTAGACCTAAGTCAGCGCAACGGAATGCAGCAGAGTAACCAGCAGGGCCTGAACCCAACACCACTACCTGGGCTTTAATTTCTTTACTCATTATGACCTCGTTGTAAGTCTTATATCCCTAACAAGCTATCAGGTAACTTTTACGTATTTGTATACGTTTATCTTTCAGATGGACAACAAGTCTACAGACCTGTTAACAAGGTGAAAAATAAATTACCGCAGCCTGTGAGCTACACAACAATTCCATGCCTACGCATTGTAGGCATGGCGTTGTGGATGTGAAACCTTAAAGTACTAAACGACGGATGTCTGATAGACAGCCATTTAGGTAAGTGATGAAGCGCGCACCTTCAGCACCATCAATCACACGGTGATCGTATGATAGTGATAGTGGAAGTTGTAGACGCGGTTCGAACTCTTTACCGTTCCATACTGGTTTCATTTCAGACTTAGATACACCTAGGATACCTACTTCTGGTGCGTTCACGATTGGTGTGAATGCAGTACCACCTAAGCCACCAAGGCTTGAGATAGTGAAACAGCCGCCTTGCATATCAGATGCAGTTAGCTTACCAGCACGTGCTTTCTTAGAAATAGCCATTAGCTCTTCAGATAGCTCGTAGATACCTTTCTTGTTCACATCTTTAAATACAGGAACAACTAGACCGTTTGGCGTATCTACTGCGATACCGATGTTCACGTATTTCTTCAGAATCAAGCTCTCACCATCGTCAGATAGAGAAGAGTTGAATGAAGGGAATGCTTCAAGTGCTTTAGCAGCCGCTTTCATGATGAACACAAGTGGAGTGATCTTCATGCCAGAATCTTTCTTCGCTTCGATAGCATTCTGCTCTTTACGGAATGCTTCAAGTGCTGTGATATCTGCGTTATCCCACTGTGTAACGTGAGGGATCATTACCCAGTTACGGTGTAGGTTAGCGCCAGAGATCTTCTTAATGCGAGAAAGTGGCTTAACTTCAGTTTCACCAAACTTGCTGAAATCAACTTTCGGCCAAGGTAGTAGACCAAGAGCCGCACCGTCACCTTTACCTGACGCAGAAGCTGCTGCACCAGACTCAAGACGCTTAAGTGCATCTTTAACGAAGTTTTGTACGTCTTCTTTAAGAACGCGGTTCTTACGGCCAGTACCTTTAACTTTCGCAAGGTTAACACCGAACTCACGAGCTAAACGACGAACAACTGGTGATGCGTGTGCGTATTCGTTGTTTTCAACGAAATCACCTGTTGCTGCAGGCGCTTCAGCTTTTGCTGGAGCCGCCGCAGGTGCTGCTGCAGGAGCAGGCGCTGCCGCTTGAGCGACAGGAGCCGCTGCAGGTGCTGCAGGTGCTGCACCAGCAACTTCAAATACCATGATTAGTGAGCCAGTAGAAACCTTATCGCCTTCTGCGATCTTGATTTCTTTAACTGTACCAGCGAATGGTGCAGGAACTTCCATAGAAGCCTTGTCACCTTCAACAGTGATTAGCGATTGCTCTTCTTCCACTGTATCGCCAACAGATACCATGATTTCAGTAACTTCTACTTCGTCGCCACCGATATCAGGAACATTAACTTCTTTCGCTGCAGATGCCGCAGGTGCTGCTGGAGCAGGCGCTGCCGCTTGAGCAACAGGTGCTGCTGCAGGAGCAGAACCAGCCACTTCAAATACCATGATTAAAGAACCAGTAGAAACCTTGTCGCCTTCTACGATTTTGATTTCTTTAACTGTACCAGCGAATGGCGCAGGAACTTCCATAGAAGCCTTGTCACCTTCAACAGTAATTAGAGATTGCTCTTCTTCTACTGTATCGCCAACAGATACCATGATTTCAGTACATTCAACTTCATCACCACCGATATCTGGAACATGAACTTCTTTCAGTTCAGCCGCTGCTGCTGGAGCTGGAGCAGCAGGTGCTGCTTCAGCCGCAGGAGCAGGTGCAGCGTCAGCTGCACCCTCGGCTTCGAAAATCATGATTAGAGAACCAGTAGAAACCGTGTCGCCTTCAGCAACTTTGATTTCTTTAACGATACCCGCTTGAGAAGCAGGAACTTCCATTGAAGCTTTATCGCCTTCAACAGTGATCAGTGATTGCTCTTCTTCAACCTTGTCGCCAACGCTAACAAGAATCTCAGTTACTTCAACCTCATCCGCACCGATGTCTGGTACATTAATTTCGATTGCCATTTTTAATTTGCCTCTTATGCGTATAGCGGGTTGATCTTGTCAGCGTCGATATCGAACTTAGCAATTGCGTCTACAACTACAGCGTTATCAATATCGCCACGTTTAGCGAGTTCAGAAAGTGCAGCAACAACAACGTAGCCAGCATTCACTTCGAAGTGACGACGTAGGTTTGCACGGCTATCAGAACGACCGAAACCATCAGTACCAAGAACCTTGTAAGACTCAGATGGCATGAATGCACGTACTTGTTCTGCGTAATTCTTCATGTAGTCTGTTGCAGCGATTGCAGGCTCAGAACCCATTGCAGTTGTTAGGTAAGGAACCTTCTTCTCTGCTGTAGGGTGAAGCATGTTGTAACGCTCACAATCTTGACCATCACGAGTTAGTTCGTTGAATGATGTTACAGAGTAAACATCAGACGCTACACCGTACTCTTCGCTTAGGATCTGTGCCGCTTTACGTACTTCGTTCATGATAGTACCAGAGCTCATTAACTGAACTTTAGACTTATCACCAGCGTGAGACTCAAGCTTGTAAATACCCTTACGGATGCCTGCTTCAGCGCCTTCTGGCATTGCTGGCATTGCGTAGTTTTCGTTCATTACTGTTAGGTAGTAGTATACGTTCTCTTGATTTTCACCGTACATGCGACGAATACCGTCTTGCATGATAACCGCTAGCTCGTAAGCAAACGTTGGATCGTAAGAGATACAGTTAGGTACTGTGTTTGCAAGAATGTGGCTGTGACCATCTTCGTGCTGTAGACCTTCACCGTTCAGTGTTGTACGACCTGCAGTAGCACCTAGTAGGAAGCCACGTGCTTGTTGGTCACCTGCTAGCCATGCCATGTCACCAATACGTTGGAAACCGAACATTGAGTAGTAGATGTAGAATGGGATCATTGGAAGATCGTTGGTGCTGTAAGATGTTGCAGCAGCAACCCAAGATGCCATTGAACCTAGTTCGTTGATACCTTCTTGAAGTACCTGACCAGATGTTGCTTCTTTGTAGAAAGAAACGATGCCTTTATCTTCTGGTGTGTAAGTTTGACCATCTGGGTTGTAGATACCAACCTGACGGAACAGACCTTCCATACCGAACGTACGCGCTTCATCACAGATAATTGGAACGATATTCTTACCGATCGCTTTATCTTTAAGAAGAATATTTAGTGCACGAACATAAGCCATAGTGGTTGAGATTTCACGCTTTTGCTCACTTAGTAGTGGTGCAAATGCATCAAGCTCAGGCACTTTAAATTCTTGAGTGAACTTAGGGCTACGCTTAGGTGTGTAACCGTGTAGCGCATCACGACGAGCGTGTAAGTAGTTGTACTCAGCTGAGCCTTCTTCCAGTTTTAGGTAAGGCAAAGTCTTAAGTTCTTCTTCAGAGATAAGATCTTGTAGACCTAGACGATCACGTAAGTATTGAACGTGAGTCATGTCCATCTTCTTAACACCGTGAGCGATGTTCTTACCTTCAGCCGCTTCACCCATGCCGTAACCTTTAACAGTCTTAGCTAGGATCACAGTTGGCTTACCGCTTGTTTCTTTTGCATTGTTAAATGCTGCAAATAGTTTCGAAGAATCGTGACCACCACGCTTCAATTCGAAGATTTGCTCATCAGTCATGTCAGAAACAAGTGCCGCTGTTTCAGGGTACTTACCAAAGAAGTGCTCACGTACATAAGCGCCATCTTTAGATTTGAATGTTTGGTAGTCACCATCGATAGTTTCGTTCATAAGCTGTAGTAGCTTACCAGACGTATCTTTCGCTAGTAGTGCATCCCAGTTGTTGCCCCAGATAACTTTAACAACGTTCCAACCAGCACCTTTAAATAGACCTTCAAGCTCTTGAATGATCTTACCGTTACCCATTACTGGGCCGTCTAGACGCTGTAGGTTACAGTTGATTAGGAAACATAGGTTGTCTAGTTTCTCACGCGCAGCGAAAGAAATAGCACCACGTGATTCTGGCTCATCCATCTCACCATCGCCCAAGAACGCATATACGCGCTGAGCTGAAGTATCTTTAAGGCCACGACCTTCCAGGTACTTAAGGAAACGAGCTTGGTAGATCGCAGAAATTGGACCTAGACCCATAGAAACCGTTGGGAACTGCCAGAATTCAGGCATTAGTTTAGGGTGTGGGTATGAAGGAATACCTTTACCATCAACTTCTTGACGGAAGTTATCTAGCTGCTCTTCAGTTAGACGACCTTCAACAAACGCACGAGAGTAAATCCCTGGAGAAATGTGACCTTGGTAGTAAACCAAGTCACCGCCATCAACATCGTTAGGTGCACGGAAGAAGTGGTTGAAACATACTTCGTAAAAAGCAGAAGCAGACTGGTAAGAAGCCATGTGGCCGCCTAGGTCTAAATCTTTCTTAGAAGCACGTAGAACGATCATGATTGCGTTCCAACGGATGATAGAACGAATACGACGCTCTAATGTTACATCACCTGGGTACGCTGGTTCTTGTGCTGCTGGAATTGTGTTGATGTAGTTTGTGTTTACGCCAGTCGGCATATCTACACCATCTAAACGAGCTTTTTCTAATACTTGCTCAAGTAAGAACTGTGCGCGTTCTACACCTTCTTCACGGACAACTGATTCAAGTGCTTCAAGCCAATCTTGAGTTTCCAGTACATCCACGTCACTTTTCATGACTTCAGACATGCGATCTATCCTTTCGTTGATAATCTACTAACAATGTCGCGACTAGGTCTAACTTCGTTTTTAGGTATGAAGTTAAGACTCTAACCCGTCCTTGCGCTGTTGAATCCGACGAAGAGAGCGTTCACGCCTGCTATCTTCACGCGATAAATCCAACAAGGTTTCCTCGATGTAAGCCAAATGTGCGTGCGATGCTTCACGGGCCTTTTCAGGCTCACCAGAAACAATCGCCTGCACAATATTAGCTCGGTGCTTTCTTACTTTCTCCACCACTTCAGGTCGGCGGTTTAGGAGTTCGAAATTTTGTAATACGTTTTGCTCAAGTAGCGGCGCTAAACTACGAATAATATGCAGTAACACCACATTGTGAGCCGATTCTGTTACCGCAATAAGATATTGCATCACTGCGCTAGCTTCTAAGGGTAAATCCCCTTGTTGCTGCGCGTCTTGAATACGCTGATGACAATCGCGAATGCGAACAAAATCTTCTTCGTTACCTCGCAATGCCGCAAAATAAGAGGCTAAGCCTTCTAGTGCATGGCGAGATTCCAATAAATCTAATTGTGTTTCCGGATGAGTCGCTAATAAATCCAATAAAGGTTCAGAAAAGCTTTGCCATAACTTTTCTTTTACGAATGTCCCGCCACCTTGACGGCGAGTAAGCAAATGCTTTGCTTCTAAACGTTGGATCGCCTCACGAACGGAAGGACGAGAAACATCGAATTGTTTTGCCAACTCTCGCTCTGGAGGTAATTGCTGACCTGGGGACAAAATTCCCTCTAAGATCAAGCGCTCCAATTCCTGCTCAATAGCATCAGAAAGCTTTGGTTGTTTAATGCGTTTATAAGTCATTTTTATCGACGCTTCTTATATTAAATCCGTTTCATAAAGACCGAATCATCGGATAATTGGTATTACCAATTATTTTACAGGGGCAAAGTGTACAGAAATAAATAAAGATGTCCACACGCAACTTGATTGAAATCATAGAACGAAGAAGGTTTTAACAAAATTTTAAACTTTTGATACATTGCTAAAACACTGAATCTTCAGAGCTAGAAACAGCCAAGCAACGAAAAAGGAGAAAGGAAGAGATAAAAAGCGGAGTGATTGTAGAAATTGGTCAGACCAATGTGACCAATTTCCATTCGTAAATAAAACTTTAGTCTAATAACTGCCCTTTTAAAGCTGTTTTTTAAACCTTTGCCAATCAAAAGATAAACCGGGATCGGTTTTTCGTCCAGGGGCAATAAATTCATGCCCTGTTACACGATTTCGAGTAATGGCTGGGTAATTAGACATCAAAGATTGAGTCAATTTTGTCAGCATTTGATATTGCTCAGAAGTATACGGTAGGTGATCTGTACCTTCCAATTCGATACCAATTGAAAAGTCATTACACTTATCCCGATCTTCAAACTTTGATACCCCCGCATGCCAAGCACGCTGATTAAAAGGCACAAACTGCACTATCTCACCATCTCGGCGGATCAAACAGTGAGCAGAAACACGAAACTGATGAATAATTTCAAAATACGGATCATCAGCAGGGTTTAATTGCCCAGTAAATAGCTGCTCAATATAAGGCCCACCAAATTTACCCGGCGGTAAGCTTATATTATGTACCACCAGTAATGACATCTCGTCATGAGGTCGCGCATCACAAAAAGGGGACGGTACACGCCTTGCTGTCTTTAACCAATGATCATCGTTAATCAATAACGTCATAATCCATCTTCTATTTACGTGTTACTAAAACCAAACAAGCAGGTAAAGTATCATTAGCTTATATTGAAAAGCCAATTTCCTCTCATCGCTTTTGCCTATCGCAGTAATAGATAGAAACAACCAAATATTTCGATATTAACATTCGATTAACCCGTATTCACTTTATCCTACTCCTTTCTCACGGTATGATTTGCACCATCATTCGCAGCACTTTTGCTGCTAAACGCGCAATGGATACAAGAAGACAGATATGGAACACAAACACGATAGTAGTGCTCGCCTCGCTTACCTTAAACAACTTCTCCCAATCGAAATCAGCCGTACTGTTGCCGATACACTTCGTGAAGATTTAGGTGGCGAGATTGATGCCAATCTCGATATTACTGCCAATCTAATTCCTGCCGATAGCCAAGGCGTTGCCACCATCATTACCCGTGAACATGGTGTGTTTTGCGGCAAAATGTGGGCAGATGAAGTATTTAAGCAACTCGGTGGTGAAGTAAATATTGATTGGCACGTAGAAGATGGTGATGTCGTCGAGCCTAATCAAACCTTGTGTACCCTATCAGGCCCGTCACGAGCGCTGCTTACTGGCGAGCGTAACGCGATGAACTTTATTCAAACCCTGTCAGGTTGCGCGACATTAACCGCTGAATATGTCAAACAACTGGAAGGTACCAACACTCGTCTGCTTGATACCCGTAAAACCGTTCCTTGTCTGCGTAGCGCATTAAAATATGCAGTAACTTGTGGCGGTGGCTTTAATCACCGTATTGGCGTGTTTGATGCCTACCTTATAAAAGAGAACCACATCATTGCTTGTGGTGGCATTGAACAAGCCATTGCTACAGCCAAACAGCTTAATCCAAATAAACCCGTCGAAGTTGAAACTGAAAGCCTTGCAGAGCTAAAACAAGCCATTGAAGCAGGCGCTGATATTGTGATGCTGGATAACTTTACCTTAGAGATGATGCGTGAAGCAGTCGCGTTTAACGCAGGACGTGTGGCATTGGAAAACTCAGGGGATATTACCCTAAGCAATATCCGAGAATGTGCTGAAACGGGGGTGGATTATATTTCGGTTGGTGCACTGACTAAGCACGTTAAAGCAATGGACTTATCAATGCGTTTTAAGTAACACCTCTCCACTATCAGTTTTTTGTGACATAAATATTTAACTGATACCTTTATTTATAAAGAAAGAGAAAAATACCCACTGATTTTTCTCTTTCTACTTCACATCTCACTGAATTTTATAAAAATTAAATTACGAGCGATTACTCGCTTTGATCTTTGCAACTTCTGCAACGCCTGATTTTTTTTTACCACCCGTGCCGAGCTATCCCTTTTTCATTATTCACTCTAACAATAAAGCCCCTATTCTGAATTTAATTCCATTCGCGAATTTATGACGTTAACTCATTTATTATTTTGTTACTTAAGGACAGAGAAATGAAAAAACAACAGGGTTTTACACTTATTGAATTGATGATCGTGGTAGCAATCATCGGTATCATCTCAGCTTTTGCTATTCCAGCATACTCAGATTACACACAAAAAACTCGCTTAGCTGGTACAGTTGCAGGAATAACTAGCTACAAGACTGCTGTCGCTCTTTGTGGACAAGAAAATGGAGCATTTACTACTTGTAACCATAATACGAATGGTATACCGGACACTATTGCAGCAAATAATGCAGGTGCAACAATTAACTATGTCGATGCTCTTACTGTTGCAAGTGGTGCTATCAATGTAACAAGTACAGGGGTAAATAGTAGTAATGCCAAAATGGTATTAACTTTCACGCCAACACTTAGCGATGGTGCGATTCGTTGGGGTATTACAGGTACAGGGTGTGCATCAGCAACAAATACTCGTGGAATAAATTGCAATAACTAATGCAAACCAATCTCGCATCTATCTTGGCTCAAGCGAATTTAATAAGCCCAGAGCAAGAACAACAAGTGGTCGAGTTTGTAACGGCGGAAGGGATGAACGTCCCGACCGCCTTAACCCGTTTAGGCATATTGAGTGATGTAGATTTAGCCGATAACTTGGCTAATTTATTTGGATTACAAAAAGTCGATGTTCACCACTACGACTATGACGGTTGTTGTCAAAGTGTCTACCAACGTGAGTTAGTATTACGCCATCGCGCACTGCCATTAACTCAAGATGCCAATAGCCTATTTCTAGGGGTTAGCGATCCCACCAATATGGATGCGCAAGACGAGTTTCGTTTTGCGGTCGGAAAAACCGTTGAGTTTCTAGTATTAGAAAACAAACAATTAGAATCTGCTATTCGCCGTGTTTACGGTAGTGATATTGGTGAAACCAACCACAGCAAACAGGTCAGTGATGCCGATTTAGGAGAGCTGGTTGATATTAGTGATGCTGAACTCGATGATGCTACCGATTTAAGCCAAGACAGCGCCCCAGTTACCCGTTATATCAACCAAGTGTTATTAGATGCAGTGCGTCGTAAAGCCTCAGATATTCATTTTGAGCCTTATGAACACAACTACCGTATTCGCTTTCGTTGTGACGGTATATTGCATCAACATTTAACTCCCCCAGCCAGTTTGTCGCGCCGTTTATCGACCCGTTTAAAGGTAATGTCGAAGCTCAATATTGCCGAGCGTCGCCAACCACAAGATGGACGAATAAAGCTAAAGCTCTCTGATAATTTGGCGATTGATTTACGTGTTTCTACCTTGCCGACGCTATGGGGTGAAAAAGTCGTACTACGGATATTAGATAGCTCGGCCGCTAATCTTAATATTGATATTTTAGGCTATAACGATAAACAAAAATCTGATTATTTAACTGCCCTTGAGCGTCCACAAGGGATGATATTAATTACCGGCCCAACAGGTAGCGGTAAAACCGTCTCGCTATATACTGGGCTCAATATTTTAAATACCGATGAGCGCAATATTTCTACCGCTGAAGATCCAGTAGAAATTAACCTGCCCGGTATTAACCAAGTACAGATTAATCAGCAAGTCGGTTTAAGCTTTGCTGATGCGTTGCGTTCATTTTTGCGTCAAGACCCTGACATTGTGATGGTAGGGGAAATTCGTGATTTAGAAACCGCTTCTATTGCAGTAAAAGCCGCCCAAACCGGGCACTTAGTATTATCGACTCTGCATACGAATTCTGCCGCCGAAACCATTACCCGTTTAACCAATATGGGAGTGGAAGATTTTAACCTCGCCTCATCACTGAGCTTAATTATCGCCCAACGTCTTGCCCGTCGCTTATGTAAAAGCTGCAAACAACCGCACCCGCTTGATCCAATTACCTGCCAGCGATTAAACCTGCCGCAAAACTCCAGTGTATATAAAGCCAATAATGCAGGGTGTGATGATTGTAATAAAGGCTACGCAGGACGTGTCGGTATTTATGAAGTCATGGTATTTAGCCGCGAGATCGCCGAAGCCTTAATGACCAATGCCACCGCGCTGCAATTAGAAGATATTGCCGCCCAGCAAGGGATGAAACGACTTAAAGAATCCGGCATTGAAAAATTAACTGACGGCATTACCAGCCTTGCTGAATTACAACGAGTACTACAGTTATAACCTTCCCTACTTTGTATTAATTGTTTGATAGAGAATTCCGCTTATGAGTACAGCAGCCACTAAAATTCGTTATTACAACTGGCGGGGAACCAACCAAGCAGGACGTAAAGTCTCTGGCACCACTTTAGGCTTTCAAGAGCAAGAAGTACGTCACCAACTGCTTGAACAGAAAATTGTGGTCAAAAAAATCAAGAAAACCTCGCCCTCTTTTTTAACCAAAATGCGCGATCAAATGAAAGGGGAAGATGTCACTGCAGTAACCCGTCAGCTTGCCACCATGATCGAATCTGGCGTACCTGTAGTGCAAGCTCTGCAACTAATGGCAAGCAGTTATAACAAAGCTGAAATGCGTGCTACTTTGCTGCAAATTACCACCCAAGTCGAATCTGGTGCATCACTTTCTAGCGCGATGCGCTCAAGCTCGCCGCTATTTGATAAGTTCTTCTGCGATCTAGTCGCGACTGGTGAGCAAACTGGTCACCTCGGTCAAGTCTTTGCGCGCATTGCGGTGTACCGTGAAAAAAGTGAGGCTATGCGTAAAAAAGTTATTAAGGCGATGATTTATCCTGCTATGGTGACTTTAACAGCCATCATTGTTACCGTTTTAATGCTGGTGTTTGTTATTCCGCAGTTTGCCCAAATATTTTCAAGCTTTGGCTCAGAATTACCACTATTTACTCGTATTGTTGTTCAAGCATCTGATTTACTTATTGCTTATGGGATATATTTAGGTGGTGGAATTGCACTAACCATTTTTCTTTATCGTTATTTTTATAAAAAGTCTTATGAATTCAGGCTAAAAGCTAATAAATTTGCCTTAAAATTACCCATTTTCGGTAACGTATTATTAAAAGCGACCATTGCCCGTTTTGCCCGCACCTTAGCCACTACTTTTATGGCGGGTATTCCTTTGCTATCCGGTATTCAATCAGCAGGAAGAACCTGTGGTAACTTGTATATCGAAAAGGCCATTGAAGAGGTTTACGAAAGTACCGCTGGCGGTATGCCACTATATTTAGCCCTACGTCAATCAGGCGTTTTTCCCGAGCTCATGCTGCAAATGGTAATGATTGGCGAAGAATCTGGTTCACTCGATGACATGCTGAATAAAATGGCACAAATCTATGAGGCCGATGTTGATAATACCGTTGATAACCTCGGGCAAATTTTAGAGCCTTTTATTATTATTATTTTGGGTGGCTTAATTGGTGGCTTACTGATTGCTATGTATATGCCAATCTTTACTTTAATGAGTGTTATCGGTTAAGACTATTTTTATTAATCACCTTATAAGTTTATCGCTGTATTCATTCCCATAATCATCGGCTAGGATCACCTAGCCGTTTGCCTTACAATAACCGCCTAATTTTTAAGAGATCCTCACATGGCAGTACTTTCCTATTACCCTTGGTTATATCCCCTTTTTGCCGTTATTTTTGGTCTGTTGGTCGGCAGTTTTTTAAATGTGGTGATTTATCGCTTGCCGATCATGATGGAACGCCAATGGCGTAAAGAGTGCCAAGAGTGTTTTCCTGAAATGGATAACCAGCCAGACGATTCGGTCTTTAATTTAAGTGTGCCACGTTCACGCTGCCCACACTGTAATCACGCCATTAGCGCATTGGAAAATATCCCAGTGATCAGCTGGCTTGCTCTCGGTGGCAAATGCAAAGAATGCAAAGCGCCTATTAGTAAACGCTACCCAACAATTGAATTACTGACCGCGGCAATGAGCTTAACCGTATCACTGATGCTGCCACCAACATGGTGGGCAATCGCGGCGATCTTTTTCACCTTCGCCTTAATTGCGCTTACCTTTATCGATATCGATAAAATGCTACTGCCCGATCAAATTACCTTACCACTAATGTGGGCGGGTATTTTGCTCTCTGTAATGGGTATTAGCCCTGTATCACTAACTGATTCGGTGATTGGTGCAATGACAGGTTATTTATCGCTATGGAGTGTGTTCTGGGTCTTTAAATTACTGACTAAAAAGGATGGTATGGGCTATGGCGACTTTAAATTACTTGCCGCATTAGGTGCTTGGCTTGGCTGGCAATTGCTGCCGTTTGTAGTGTTGCTCTCTTCTTTAGTCGGCGCGCTGTGCGGTATTGTATTACTGAAAATGCAAGATGCCGATAATCAAACCCCATTCTCATTTGGCCCTTACCTTGCGGTTGCGGGTTGGATTGCATTGTTATGGGGTGAGCCTATAGTGAATTGGTATGTTACCTCGTACTTAGGAATGTAAATTATGAGTATTGTCATTGGCCTAACTGGCGGAATTGGTAGCGGAAAAACGACGGTTGCTAACTTATTTGCTGATAACTACGGCATTGATATTATTGATGCCGATATTGTTGCGCGAGAAGTCGTCGAGCCGAATACCGTCGGTTTAAACGCTATTATAAAAAAATTTGGCGCTGGTATTTTACTTGAAGATGGAACCTTGAATCGGGCAAAACTGCGTGAAGCTATTTTTAGTCAGCCTGAATTAAAGCAATGGTTAAATGAGCTACTTCACCCATTGATCCGTGAAAAAATGCTCCATGATATTAAATTGAGCAAATCACCCTATTGTTTATTAGTCGTGCCTTTGATGGTTGAAAATAACCTACAAACCCTCACCAACCGTTTACTGGTTGTTGATGTCGATGAGCAAACCCAAATCGAACGTACGCAACAACGTGATAATGTCTCTGTTGAGCAAATCAAAAATATCTTAGCGAGCCAAGCAACTCGCCAACAACGGTTGGATGCCGCAGATGACGTCATTACTAATTTTGGTGATAGTCCAGCATTAACATTACAAATCGCGCAACTTCACAGGCAATATCTCAAAATGGATCATGATCTGTAGTAAAATGGCGTCTTAACTATGATAATTCTTATTACGATCTTGGCTCCTGTTTGGTATTCCCTTTATGCAAACTACGCAAATGACGCACTATGAACACCCTTTGACGGAGAAAGTCCGTATTTACTTACGCCTTGATTATCTCTTGCGACAAATGCATCACAGCAGCAACCAAAATGATCCTTGGCAATATAAAATATTCTTCCATGCCCTTTTTGATTTACTTGAGATCTTAGACCAAGTACAAGTTAAAACCGATCTTGCCAAAGATATAGAGAAACAACGTCAACAACTGATGAATTGGTTAAACATTGATGGTGTTGACGAGTATGCACTGCAACAAATGATCGATTCGATGGAACATGCGCATAAAGCGTTAATTTCATCTCCTCGCCTAGGACAAAACTTACGTGAAGATCGTTTTCTTTCCAGTATAAAGCAACGTTTCTCCATTCCCGGTGGTAGTTGTTGTTTTGATCTACCTTCATTGCATCACTGGCTGCATCTTAGCGATGAGCATAAACAAAAAGCAATGAAAGACTGGTTACATGAGCTTTCAGAGCTTGATGAAGCACTCAATCTCTGGTTGAGGTTAACCCGAGAAAGCGCACAATATAAAACCAATCATGCCCGTAATGGCTTCTTCCAGTATGACGCTGAAGATGCATGTTTATTACGGCTAGAAATTTGCGCTAAAGATGGCGTTTATCCTATGATATCGGGACATCGTAGTCGCTTTGCTATTCGTTTCTCTCCCTTTGTGGAAGGAGATCCTGTCGCAAGCGATATTGAATTTAAATTAGCCATTTGCTGAGGTTTTTGTGTCTCAATCAACAACCGATACCAACATTACTGTCGTAAAGTGTCCTACCTGTAAAACTGAAGTGGTTTGGGGTGAGCAGAGTCCATTTCGTCCTTTTTGCAGTAAACGCTGCCAATTGATCGATCTTGGCGAATGGGCGGAAGAAGAAAAATCTATCCCAGGCGCACCTGATCTATCAGATTCTGATGGTTGGTCTGAAGATATGGGTTATTAACAGTATGGATAAGAAGCAAGTTTGGATTGCGGCAGGCATTATTTTAGATTCAGAGAAAAAGCATATTTTCATTACCCGCCGTGCCGATAAAGCGCATCAAGGCGGCTTATGGGAGTTTGCTGGCGGAAAAGTAGAAACAGGTGAAACAGCAAAGCAAGCAGTGATCCGTGAGCTACAAGAAGAAGTCGGTATTCATGCCACTGACGTTGAACCTTTTATTGCCCTTGCTCATGATTATTCAGATAAATCACTAAAATTTGATTTCTTTCTGATCCATCAATTTGATGGCAAAGCCTTTGGTAAAGAAGGTCAACCGGGTGAGTGGGTCGCTATCAATGCATTAGCTAATTACCCTTTCCCTGATGCTAATAAACCTGTGCTAGATAAGATACAGCAATATTTTGCCTAATGAATTCGCTTAAAGATCGACTAGAGTCTGAATCTTTGACCTTGATTTTAAGCCAATAAAAAAGTCGCCCGAGAGCGACTTTTTTAATATCTACAATATGATCAATCTTAGTTGATCTTACCGTGACATTGCTTGTACTTCTTACCAGAACCACAAGGGCAAGGCTCATTACGGCCTACTTTACGCTCTTCACGCTCGTAAGTACCTTGTTGAGCTTCTACCTCTTCATCTGATGATTCATCAGTGATTTGGCTTTCTGCACTTTGATGTTGGAACTGTTGACGACGAGCTAGCATTTCTGCCATTTGGCGACGTTCTTCTTCCATGCGATCAACTTCTTCCTGCTGCTGTACACGTACCTTACTTAAGATAGCAACAACATCACTCTTCAAGTTATCTAGCATTTCTTCAAACAGTTCAAACGATTCACGCTTGTATTCCTGCTTAGGGTTCTTTTGTGCGTAACCACGTAGGTGAATACCTTGACGCAAGTGATCCATTGCCGCTAGGTGTTCTTTCCATAGCGTATCAAGGTTCTGTAGCATCACTGTTTTCTCGAAGTTACGTAGCACTTCAGCACCAACAACTGATTCTTTCTCACGGTAAACTTCAAGCGCTTTTTCTACAATGCGCTCACGAAGTGCTTCTTCGTAAAGTTTATCTTCGGTATCAAGCCAGTGTTGAATTGGTAGCTCAAGATCGTAATCATCTTTCAGACGTGTTTCTAACCCTTTGATGTCCCACATTTCTTCAAGCGATTGTGGTGGAATGTAGCTATCCATTAATGCATTTAGCACGTCTTCACGGTTGTGCTCAATCATTTCACTGATATCTTCAGCATGCATTAATTCATCACGTAATTCGTAAACCACTTTACGCTGATCGTTAGCAACATCATCAAATTCAAGCAACTGCTTACGAATATCGAAGTTACGACCTTCAACTTTACGTTGGGCGTTCTCGATAGCCTTTGATACCCAAGGGTGCTCAATCGCTTCGCCTTGCTCCATACCTAACTTCTTCATCATGCCCGAAACACGATCTGAAGCGAAGATACGCATTAAGCCATCTTCCATAGATAGGTAGAAACGAGAAGAACCTGCATCACCCTGACGACCCGCACGACCACGTAGCTGGTTATCGATACGACGAGATTCGTGACGCTCAGTACCAATGATGTGCAAGCCACCTGACGCTAATACCGCATCGTGCTTTTCTTGCCATTTCGCTTTGATCTTCGCGATTTGATCTTCAGTTGGGTTATCTAGCTTTTCAACATCAGTCTTCCACGAACCACCTAGCATGATATCGGTACCACGACCGGCCATGTTAGTTGCAATAGTTACCGCACCTGGCGCACCAGCTTCTGCGATAATATCCGCTTCTTTTTCGTGGAATTTTGCGTTTAGTACGTTGTGTTTAATGCCTTCTTTCTTAAGCGCATTAGACAGTAACTCTGATTTTTCAATCGATACCGTACCCACCAAACAAGGCTGACCGTTTTGTACACGCTCTTTAATATCTTGGCTAATTGCAGCAAACTTTTCAGTTTCTGTCATGTAAACCAAGTCACCGTTATCGATACGTGCCATTGGACGGTTAGTAGGAAGTACAACCGTATCTAGATCGTAGATAGACTGGAATTCAAACGCTTCAGTATCAGCCGTACCTGTCATACCAGAAAGCTTATCGTATAAGCGGAAGTAATTCTGGAAGGTAATCGATGCTAACGTTTGGTTCTCATTTTGGATCTTCACGCCTTCTTTCGCTTCAACGGCTTGGTGAAGACCTTCTGACCAGCGACGACCTGGCATTGTACGCCCAGTGTGCTCATCAACGATGATAACTTCATCGTCTTGAACGATGTAATCAACGTCTTTTTCAAATAGCACGTGTGCACGTAAACCCGCATTTACGTGATGCAATAGGCTAATGTTCGCTGGAGAGTACAAGGTATCGTGCTCTGCCATTAAGCCATTTTTGATTAATAGCTCTTCAACAAACTCCTGACCATTTTCAGTTAGATAAGCTTGCTTCGATTTTTCATCTACTGTGTAGTGACCTTCGCCACGGTACTCTTCGCTATCTTCTTTATCTTGACGAACAAGTAGAGGAATTAGTTCATTAATCTTAATGTACATTTCAGAGCTGTCTTCAGCAGGGCCTGAAATGATAAGCGGAGTACGTGCTTCATCAATTAAGATGGAGTCAACTTCATCGACTACGGCGAAGAAACGTTCGCGTTGAACACGATCTTCTGGGCGGAATGCCATGTTATCGCGCAAGTAGTCAAAGCCAAATTCGTTATTCGTTCCGTAAAGAACATCTGCTGCATATGCTTCTTTTTTCGCAGGTGGTGACATATTAGGTACGTTTACACCTACAGTCATGCCGAGGAATTCAAATAACTCGCGGTTAGTTTCGGCATCACGTGCTGCTAGGTAATCGTTCACGGTTACGATATGAACGCCTTTACCTGTTAAAGCATTTAAGTATGAAGGAAGAGTTGCAGTCAGAGTTTTACCTTCACCGGTACGCATTTCTGCAATTTTACAATCATTCAATACCATGCCGCCAAGCAGCTGGACATCGAAGTGGCGCATACCGTAAATACGCTTGGATGCTTCACGAACGGTCGCGAAGGCTTCTGGTAGTAGTTGATCTAGCGTTTCACCTTGCTCTAAACGCTCACGAAATTCAGCTGTTTTTGCTTTCAGCTCATGATCTTGTAGGCTTTCAAATTGAGGCTCTAGCTTATTGATTTGATCAACAATTTTGCGCATACGACGCAGAGTGCGGTCGTTACGGCTACCGATAACTTTAGTCAGTAGTTTTGATAACATGGCGATGCCGTTTTCTCTTTGTTATATCAGCGTATCTATTGCTGAATCGCTTAATCTGGTTTCATTCTCTGGGGGACCGTAAGCAATCCCTGTCCCACTAGAATCGCCACAATGGTGACTAAGAGGATAATCCTGAAACTGTGTCATACTAACATTGTGCCATGAAAACCACTTTTCAAGGGGTCTTCATTAATAACCATCACCACATAAAACGAGATAGCAATTTAACGCTTAAACACGACGGTGACAGTAACAACACTTGCAGGTACATCTTTCAAGTTATATTAACCTATATGAGTGATATAATAAGTCATATTAGTGTCATCGCCTATGGGAAAAGCAGGCTTAGCACTTTTTATATTCGAAAAATTAGGATCATATCCGCAATTTTTCAACTTTGAGCAACATCATTACTTAGGATCACTGACGATGAGAGATCGCCGTCCCCAAACTACCGGGGATCTTTTAGAAGAAACTGGGCTTAATAATATTCAACAACGAGCTATCGCATTAAGTCAGTTAAATACTGCGGTAAAGCAACATGTTAATTGTGCTGAACATTGCCGTGTAAGTAATTATCGTCAAGGAATATTGATTATAGAAACCGAGTCTGCTGCGTGGTCGATGCGTCTTAATTACGAACGCCACACTTTGATGATGAAGTTACGAGAAAAACTATTGCCTAAGTTGCAAGATATTGAAATAAAAGTGAACCCTTCTCTTGCTGCGGTACATAAACAGCGACAAGAAAAAATACCCGATATTATACAAAAGCCAATCACAGAAGTTGCTGCCCAGCATCTCTTAGCAACGGCCGCAAGCGCACCTGAAAAAGTTAAAAAGCGTTTAGAACGCCTTGCCCTGCTGGCACAAAAACAAAAACGCTAGTGTAAATAAAACCCATATACAAAAACGCCGAGCAACAGCTCGGCGTTTTTTAATTCTTTTCGCATTTGGTATTAAGCGAGAACCATTCCTGGTTGAGCAAAAGTAACCGGTACCTGCTGCTCATCTTCAAAAGTGGACCATTCATAGGCTTCTTGATCAGCAAGTACTGCACGTAGTAATTGGTTATTTAACGCATGTCCTGATTTATAAGCACGCATCTCACCAATAATGTTATGACCACACATGTAGAGATCACCAATGGCATCCAATACTTTGTGAGTCACTAACTCATTGTCAAAACGCAAACCGTCATCATTAAGAATACGATAATCATCCAGTACAATAGCGTTATCGAAACTACCACCTAAACATAAGTTTTGTGATTGTAAGTATTCGATATCACGCATGAAACCAAAGGTTCGAGCGCGACTGATATTTTTAACAAAAGACTTACTTGAAAAATCTAACACTAGACGCTGCTGATCTGATTCAATCGCAGGGTGGTTAAACTCGATAGCAAAATCCAGACGGAAACCGTTATAAGGAACGAGTTCCGCCCATTTGTCGCCATCTTCAATGCGAACAGGTTTTTTGATACGTAAAAAACGCTTAGGCGCATTCAACGTTTCAATACCTGCAGATTGAAGCAGGTAGATAAATGGGCTCGCGCTACCATCCATAATAGGAATTTCCGGTGCGTTAACTTCGATAATCACGTTATCGATACCCATACCTGCTAGTGCTGCATTCAAGTGCTCAACCGTTGAAATACGCACGCCCTCTTCATTTACAAGAGCTGTACATAACATGGTATCGCGCACAGAGTCTGCATTTGCAGGAAAATCCACAGGAGGATTTAAATCTGTACGACGATAAATCACGCCTGTATTAGCGGCTGCAGGACGCAGAATAAGCGTCACTTTACGTCCAGAGTGGAGACCCACACCAGTCGTTTGCACAATGCTTTTAAGTGTACGTTGTCTGATCATCTGCTCATATCTCAACTGTTAAACAAACTTTTGTCACAAAGCAACAAGGCTAAATAACACCCATTATCAAGTACAATTACGCGAAATGGGCATAAATAATACCATAAGCTACTAAATATCCAAAATAATTTGAAATAGGCTAAGTAAGTGCCTTTAAACTAATCGTCAAAGGCACAACTAAGTTACTGATTATCTAGCTATAAAAACCATAATATTTCAATATGGATATATTTATTATCATTGAGTCTTTATATATTCAATCAGCACCACCGATTAACTATAGATATTAGTCAGCTTGTTTACGCAAAAATGCAGGAATATCTAAGTAATCATGATCAGCTTGTGGCTTAGCCGCCGTCGCTTGACCATCATTATTAGTTACTGTCTTTTCTTCAGCAACAACTGTTTTTTCTTGTGCTACTGTCGCTTGAACAGGCTTAGATGAAGTCACTAACGTAATATCCGCTTTCACTTCTTTACCAATACCTGTAGCAACAACTGTTACACGTAGTTCATCAGTCATATCTGGATCTAAAGATGTACCGATAACAACAGTTGCGTTATCAGAAGCGAATGCTTTCACTGTGTTACCCACAGTTTCGAATTCGTCTAGACGCATGTCCATACCTGCAGTGATGTTAACAAGAACACCACGTGCACCAGCTAGATCGATATCTTCTAGTAGTGGACTAGAAATTGCCATTTCAGCCGCTTCTTCAGCACGGTCGTCGCCAGAAGCAACACCGCTACCCATCATCGCATGACCCATCTCAGACATTACTGTACGTACGTCAGCAAAGTCGACGTTGATCATACCAGGACGTGTGATTAGCTCAGCAATACCTTGAACAGCGTTCTTAAGAACGTCGTTTGCTTTAGCAAAAGCGTCAAGCAATGTGATTCCACGACCAAGTACTTTTAGTAGCTTTTCGTTTGGAATCGTAATCAATGAATCAACATGCTTAGAAAGCTCATCGATACCTTGCTCAGCAAAAGCCATACGCTTCTTACCTTCGAAGCTAAATGGTTTAGTCACCACAGCAACAGTAAGAATACCTAGCTCTTTTGCCACTTCAGCAATGATTGGAGCAGCACCAGTACCAGTACCACCGCCCATACCAGCAGCAATGAAGATCATATCAGAGCCTTCTAGCTCTTTTTTGATTGCTTCACGGTCTTCTAGTGCAGAATCACGACCTACTTGTGGGTTAGCACCCGCACCCAAACCTTTAGTGATATCACCACCGATTTGAATAACTGTACTTACGCTTGTTTTACGTAATGCTTGTGCATCAGTGTTAACACTAATGAACTGCACGCCTTCGATAGATTCACGTACCATGTGATCGACAGCATTACCGCCGCCGCCGCCAACGCCAATGACCTTAATTACCGCTTCATCAGACATTTCCATCATCGGTTCAAACATGTGTTCTCTCCGTTATCCTGTTCGCATCAGGTTTAAAATTCTTTTTTTAACCAACCACTAATTCGTGAAAATAAACCAGTAACTGAACGTTTCGGTTCTAGCTCATTTTCATCAAATGATTGACTGTCCTTTCCGTAATGCAGTAATCCTACTGCAGTTGCATAAGTTGGGGCCTGAACATAGTCAGTTAAACCACTTAACTCTAAAGGTTGACCAATACGCACTTGGTGACGGAACACCCGTTCTGCACATTCAGTCAAACCTTCCATTTGTGCAGCGCCCCCGGTTAGGACGATGCCCGCGGCTAAGTGGTGTTTAACACCCGCTTCACGCAACTGTTCTTGTACTGTTAACAGCTTTTGATTAACCAGCCCCAGCAATTCGCTGTAACGAGGCTCTATCACTTCTGCTAGTGTCTGGCTTTGTAAGCTACGAGATGGTCGACCTCCAACACTTGGGACATCAACCTTAGCATCTTTACTCACCAATTCACTCAGCGCACAGCCGTATTTCACTTTAATATCTTCAGCGTCACCCGGCGGTGTACCAAATGCATAAGCAATATCACTGGTTACTACATTACCCGCGTACGGAATGACTTCCGCATGACGTAATGCACCACCAGACCAAATAGCAAGATCCATCGTACCGCCGCCAATATCGACAACACATACGCCGAGCTCTCGCTCATCCGGTGTCAGTACAGCATAGCTTGATGCTAATCCTGAGAAAATCAGATGATCAACTTTCAAGTCACAACGCTCTACTGCTTTCACGATGTTTTTCGCCATGTCATTGTGACAGGTGATCAAATGAACACTGGCTTCCATACGAACTCCTGATAGACCAACAGGGTTTTTAATCCCCTCCTGATAATCAATAGCAAATTCCTGAGGAATTACATGTAAAGTTCGTTGTTCATCGCTTAATTTTACTGACTTCGCCGTATGAATAACATTATCGACGTCGTCTTGTGTTACTTCTTTTTCAGAAATTGGCACCATGCCTTTTTCTGTTTGGCAACTAATATGTTTACCAGATAACGACAAGTACACGGAACTGATTTGGCATTCAGCCATTAATTCAGCTTTATCAACGGCTCGTTGCACTGACTTAACAACAGATTCAAGGTCATTGACCCCGCCTTTATCCATTCCGCGTGACGGACTGCTTCCCATACCGATAACATTCACAGTGTTATCGGGCAGCACTTCCCCAACCAAAGCCGTAACTTCGGATGTGCCGATATCAAGACCAACAATAAGTTTTTGATCTGCAGCCTTAGTCATTAACACACGCTCTTATTTGGTATCCGACACATGAGCATCATGTTCCGGTATTGTTTTCCAACCCACAGCTGCGCCAGTATCATAACGCAAATCCACATATTCTATCGGTTTATTCAGCTTTACTAATTCTGGATAAATTTCGATAAAACGCTTAAGACGCTCCATTCGAGCCTCTCGGCCCAAGTCAAGCATAATCCCATTGGCTAATAAGATTCGCCAAGCTCGACGTTCATTCAATGATAACGACGCGATACTTAAGCCAGCGTTCTTCAGTAAGGGACGCATTTCTCGCAACGCTGCTAATACTTCTTCACTGCTGGCCTCGGGGCCAGAGAGATTAGTAAGGTTTAAATCTGCAACTTGCTCAGCAGGCGCTTTAAAGACTTGGCCTTCTTTATTAACCAAATATTTATGATCCCATTGCGCTACTGGTTGGTTTTCTACAATGAAAACTTTGATCGTATCAGGCCATTGTTTTCGTACTGCAGCATGAGCAACCCACGGCAGTGCCTCTACATGAGCCTGAATAGTATTAACATCTTGGGTCATAAAGGTACCAAGATGATCAATTGTTAATATCGTCTGGCGTACATTGTCTTTGGTTAGATAATGCAATTGTCCTTGAATCACTAATTGTGACAAGGGTAGACGGTTAGTATCTGTCATCCAGCTTTTTGTTGCACTGAATAACCAAACCGTAAAACCAATGACAAAGAGGAAAAACGCCAATCCACCCCAGCGTGACCACTTTTTTGGCGATGGATGCATATACTCTTGCTCTACGACTTCTTCAGTCATTGTTTACTCTTCGCTTTACTCATTCAGCTTAACCTTACCATATAGGTATAAATTAGCCGTCAGCTATCTCAGATGTAATAAGCAAAGTCAAACGATTATACCGAGCAACTCGACCTACTCCAACACTCATGAGGCGTTTTATGTGCACAACCTGAGAATAATTTTCTATATATCCATCAAAATATCGAGAAAAACAAAATAACTGGCTATTGTGTACACAATCCATAGCCAGCTATTATCATTTTCGACGTATATATGTTGTCATATACTAATTTATACGTCTTTTTTCATTATCTCGATATTCAACTTCATTTCTGCTAGCTGACGCGCTATTTTGCCGACATCACCTGCACCTTGTGTCAAAACTAAATCATCATTTTGAATAATATTTGCAAGAATAGCTGGCAACTCTTCTGCTTCAGGTACAAAAATAGGATCAATTCTGCCACGAGATCGAATAGTACGACATAACGCTCGACCATCAGCCCCTGCAATAGGTGCTTCACCAGCAGAATAAACATCAAGCATCACTAATACATCAACTTGATCAAGCACATTAGCAAAATCATCATAGAGATCGCGAGTACGACTATAACGGTGGGGCTGGAAGATCATCACTAAGCGTTTATCTGCCCAACCTGCACGCGCAGCTTGAATCGTTACATCAACTTCGCTTGGGTGATGGCCATAATCATCCACCAGCATTACATTACCATTGCCCGTTTCAAATTCACCTAAATGATCAAAACGTCGACCTGTACCTTCAAACTCAATTAACGCGCGCATGATCGCGTCATCATCAACGCCTTCTTCTGTAGCTACAGCAATCGCTGCAGTTGCATTTAAAGCATTATGCTTACCTGGAATATTCAAGGTAATATTAAGCGCTGGTTTATCTTTACGTAATACAGTGAAATGACCTTGCTGTCCCGTCTGCGTATAATTAGTGATGCGAACATCAGCGTCTTCTGCAAAGCCATAAGTTAGCATTGGACGACCAACACGCGGCAGTAATTCACGTACCACAGGATCATCAATACACATTACCGCCAACCCGTAAAATGGTAGGTTATGCAGGAAATCAATGAAGGTTTGCTTTAAAACTTCAAAATCGCCGCCGTAAGTGTCCATATGATCAGCTTCAATGTTAGTGACCACACACACCATAGGTTGAAGATGTAAGAAAGAGGCATCACTTTCATCAGCTTCTGCGATTAAATAACGGCTACAGCCTAAACGTGCGTTTGTCCCTGCACTTTTTACTAATCCACCATTAACGAACGTTGGATCTAAGCCAGCTTCAGAATAAATCTGTGTCGTTAATGCTGTCGTTGTTGTTTTACCGTGCGTACCAGCAATGGCAATACCATGACGATAGCGCATTAATTCCGCTAACATTTCAGCACGGCGTACAACAGGAATACGCAATTCAGTCGCCGCCATCAGCTCAGGGTTTTCTTTGCTAATTGCCGTAGAAGCAACAACAACGCTAGCACCTTGAATATTTTCAGCTGAGTGACCAAAAAAGATCTCTGCACCTTTCGCTGTCAAACGGTTTGTTACAGCATTAGGCGCAATGTCAGAACCACTAATACGGTAGCCTTCATTTACAAGTACTTCAGCAATACCGCTCATACCTGCACCGCCAATGCCAACAAAGTGAATTCGCTCAACACGGCGCATCTCTGGCACCATTGTACGAATTTTTGCTAATTGCTGGTTATCCAGTTTACTCATCACTTTGTTCCCGTATTAATTTTTTACTAGTGATTTAATCACGTTAGCTACTCGTTCATCGGCATCAATAATAGCAGCCTCTCGTGCTGCACACGCCATTTTTTCAAGCGTATGACGATCTAATTGTTCGATCTCTTGTGCTAAACCTGACACCGTTAAATCCATTTGCTCAATCATTTTTGCTGCGCCACATTGCACCAAGTGATCAGCATTGAGTGCCTGTTGACGATCTTTGTGCATAAATGGAATAAAAATGGCACCAACACCCGCAGCAGACAATTCAGAAACCGTTAGCGCCCCAGAGCGACAAACTACTAAATCAGCCCAACTATAAGCTGCAGCAACATCATCAATAAACTCGGTAACTCTGTGAGGTGTGGTGGTTTGTTCGTTATAAGCTTGTTCAGTTGATTGCTGACTACCTTTACCGGCTTGGTGCCAAATAGTAACGCTATCGCCTAGCACCTTTGCTACTTCAGGCATAGTTTGATTCAAAATGCGTGCACCTTGACTGCCACCCATCACTAAAATACGAATCGGCCCTGTACGCTCAGCAAATCGTTCAGCTGGAGCGGGTAAAACTGTCACATCATGGCGCACAGGATTACCTACTACTTCTTTATTAGCAAATGCACCAGGAAATGCCTGTAGCACTTTCGCGGCAATTTTAGACAACCACTGATTTGTTAAACCAGCCACGGCATTTTGCTCATGCAATACGACAGGAACACCCGATAACCAAGCTGCAACACCGCCAGGACCACTAACATAACCGCCCATGCCAAGTACAACATCAGGCTGCCATGCTTTAATATATTTACGGGCTTGTAAAATAGCCCCCACAATCTTAAATGGTGCGGTAAGTAAACGCAGTACACCTTGACCACGTAAACCTTTTACTTTAATGAAGTCGATTTCAATACCATGCTTAGGTACTAAATCTGCTTCCATACGATCTGCGGTACCTAACCAGCGGATTTCCCATCCTTGTTGTTGCAATTTTTGCGCAACTGCAAGACCTGGGAAAACATGACCACCAGTACCACCCGCCATTACTAATAAACGTTTATTCTTTTTCATGAGCGTCTTTTTTATCATTATTTAATTGAGTAGGCTCACTAAGTAAAGCCTCAGGATCGGTAGCAACTTGCTGTACCGCTCCGTCCAGATTATCAAGCGCTTCATCATCAACTTCAGCCGGCTCTGCTGACTCAAACTTCTCCGCGACGCGCTGCTCAAAATCAATACGAATAAGAATGGCAACCGCTGCTGCCATAATAAATAAACTAGAACCACCGTAACTGATAAGTGGTAACGTTAGACCTTTGGTTGGAACAATACCTGCTGCTGCACCAACATTTACGAGGGTTTGGAATGCAAACCAAAAGCCGAAACCAAATGCCAGAAATCCACCAAACAACAAACCACTTTCAAGACATTTACGACCAATCACTAAGGCCTTGTAAACCAGAGCAAACAGTAAACACAGTACAACAATAACGCCAGCTAAACCTAACTCCTCAGCCAATACCGCAAATACAAAGTCTGTGTGTGCTTCAGGAAGATAAGCCAACTTTTGTATTGAGTTACCTAGGCCTTGTCCGAACCATTCACCACGACCAAATGCCATTAATGACTGAGTAAGCTGATAACCACTACCGTAAGGATCTTGCCATGGGTTAAGAAATGACGTCACGCGGCGCATACGATAGGGTTCTAAAACGATCAAAAAGGCTATACCTACAAGAGCGGTACCTAGCATCATTAAAAATTGCCAGAGTTTTGCACCAGCAATAAATAGCATACCGATAGTGGTAACGAACATTACTACCGATGAACCTAAATCGGGCTGCATCAGTAATAGCACACAAAGAATCCCCAATACAGCTAGCGGTTTTAAGAAGCCAATGAAGCTACCGCGCACTTGGTTATATTGTCTGACGAGGTAACCTGCGAGAAATATAAATAAAGAAAGCTTGGCAACTTCGGCTGGCTGAAGGTTAAAGATGCCCAATGGGATCCAACGCGCAGCACCATTTACTGAACGACCAATTATTAACACAACTGTAAGTAAAATTATGGATACCAACAGCATAGGGAAACTATATTGCTTCCATTTAGCTAATGGTATTTGCAATACAATGGCAGCAATAAAAATTGCACCACAAAGAAAGAACGCATGACGATAGGCAAAATAAAATGGAATGCCTGTAAGGCGTGTCGCGACAGGAACAGAAGCCGATGTCACCATAACCAGACCTGTGATCATCAATGCAATAGCAATCCAAACCAATTGGCGGTCATATAAACAGGGCTTACTTGGTTTAATAAACCAGCCCCCCACAGCGGCAAATCCATTACGGATCATACTAAACATCAAATATTTCCTGAAACCGAATCTTGTAACTGAATCGCTTGTTCAACAAAAGCATCGCCACGTGCCATGAAGTTGGCAAATTGATCCCAACTAGCACAAGCAGGCGATAATAAAACCATATCTCCAGATTGAACCGTACGGCTAATACAGACCATAGCATCACTCATGGTTTCAACACTGATGGCGTTATCAACAACGTCGTTAAATAAGTGTCGATCTCGACCAAAACTATACAACTGAACATTTAAGTCAGCTAAAACAGGTTTTAGTTCACTGAACTCGGCACCTTTGCTATCCCCCCCCATCAGTAGGTGCAATTTACCTTCAAGTTGTAAACCATTCAGCGCTGCTAACGTGCTTGCAAGGTTCGTGGCTTTTGAATCATTAACCCATCGAACGCCATGACGATTAACCGCAAGCTGGCAACGATGCGCAAGGCCGGTATAACGTTGCATTGCGCGACATGCCGCATCACGCGGAATCTCTGCCGCATCAGCAAGTGCAAGTGCAGCTAAACAGTTGGCAACATTGTGGCGGCCAACTAAAGCAATATCAGCCACAGCCATTACAGCTTCACCGTTCACCGCTAGCCACTCTTTGCCATTCACTAAAACAATGCCATAGTCTTGATCATCAAAACCAAAGCTTGTCATTGCACCACTAAATTGAGTCGGTTTTGTTGCTAAATCATCACGATTGAAAACAGCCTGCTTTGCGTGATCAAAAATACGCATTTTTGCTTGGCTGTATTGTGCTAAACCGCCAGGGTAGCGATCCATGTGATCTTCGGAAAGGTTCAAGTAAACAGCTGCAGTTAGCTCAAGAGAAGTCGTCGTTTCTAACTGGAAGCTCGAAAGCTCTAATACATAAAGTGCATGTTGCTGCGCCAGCATATCAAGGGCAGCAAAGCCAATATTACCTCCAACGCCAACATTAATACCCGCCTCTTTTGCCATTTCACCGACTAAGCTCGTTACGGTACTCTTACCATTTGAGCCAGTAATTGCCACTACAGGTTTATTCACTTCACGAGCAAACAGCTCAATGTCACCAACAATTTCAACGCCAGCTTCAGCAGCTAGCACAAGCTCTGGCGTTGCTAGTGCGATACCAGGGCTTGCAACGATCAAGTCAGCAGACAATAACCATTCGGTATTCCATTGACCGCTACATAGCTCAACAGAATCTGGCAATTGATCTTGGCCGGGTGGATTGTCACGCGTATCAATCACTTTAATGGTCAGTGATTGTGGTAGACGCATTAAATGATTTACAACAGATAGCCCTGTCATACCTAGACCGATAACAACGATCTTATTCACACCAGCCAAGCCTTTCATTTTTAACGAACCTTAAGCGTTGCTAACGCAATCAATACCAACATCAATGTAATAATCCAAAAGCGCACAATAACACGTGGCTCTGGCCAGCCTTTTAACTCGTAGTGGTGATGGATAGGCGCCATACGGAAGATACGTTGGCCGCGTAGTTTGTATGATCCTACTTGTAGAATTACCGATACGGTTTCCATTACAAACACACCACCCATGATCACAAGTAGTAGCTCTTGGCGAACAAGCACAGCAATAGTACCCAGTGCGCCACCCAATGCTAATGAGCCCACATCGCCCATAAAGACTTGGGCTGGATAAGTGTTAAACCATAAGAAACCAAGACCTGCCCCGACAATTGCGGTACACAGAATCACGAGCTCGCCAGCATTTTTAATGTAAGGAATATGAAGATATTCGGCGTAGTTAAAGTTACCTGTTGCCCATGCAATAAAAGCAAGGCCAGCCGATACCATTACGGTCGGCATAATCGCCAAGCCGTCAAGACCATCAGTTAAGTTAACTGCGTTACTGGTACCGACAATCACAAAGTAAGTCATGACGATGTAGAACAACCCTAGTTGTGGCATAACATCTTTAAAGAAAGGCACCACAAGCTGAGTCGCAGCAGTATCTTTACCGTATGCGTATAGTGCAAATGCAACAACAAGTGCAATCGCTGATTGCCAGAAGTACTTCCAGCGCGCAATCAAACCGTCCGTATTTTTACGGACAACTTTACGGTAATCATCAACAAAACCGACTGCACCATAACCCAACATGACCACTAAAACGGCCCAGACATAAGGATTGGATAAGTCACACCACAATAATACCGTAAATGTGATCGCAGCCAGGATCATGATACCGCCCATCGTTGGGGTACCACGCTTGCTAAAGTGTGATTCAGGACCTTCGTTACGTACGACTTGACCAATTTGCAACATTTGCAAACGGGCAATCATACGAGGCCCCATCCATAACGAAAACAGCAAGGCTGTCAGAATACTCATGATCGCTCGGAATGTTAGGTATTCGAACAATCTGAAAAAAGGGAGTGTTGACTGAAATTGTTCAGCTAACCAGTAAATCATTATTTATCTTCCTGCAAGGCTGCAATTACGTCTTCCATCTTTGAACTTCTTGCGCCTTTTACTAGCACAGTGACAGCCTCAGCATCAGGTTGACGAGAATATTGTTGTAATTGTTTTTTCAGTGACATGATTAGCGCACCTTTATCACTGAAATGTTGTCCTTGATTGCACTCACTAACCACAGCGCTGGAGTGACCAAACGTCATCACACAATCAAGCTGTTTTTCTAGAGCATATTCGCCCACTTCTCGGTGTAAATTATCACTTTCTTCACCCAGTTCAGCCATATCGCCAAAAATGAAGTAGCGCTTACCTTCAAAGCTTGCTAACACATCAATCGCTGCTTTTACCGCAGCAACACTGGCGTTGTAGGTATCATCAATCAGACGTAACCCTGCATAAGGCTCTGTAATATCAAGACGACCTTTGACATTCGCCATGGTTTCTAGCCCAGCTTTAACATCTGCTAATGTCGCCCCTAATGAGACGGTTAACGCAGCAGCAGCTAATGCATTTGACACATTATGCATTCCCGCAAGTGCTAAATTAATGTCGATCTTGCCGATTGGGGTGCACATTGTAAAACAGGCTAACCCTTGAGTGGTAATCTTTATCTTCTCAGCAAAATAATCCGCTTGATGCGAATCGGTCGAGAATGTTAATACTTGATGCTCTGCTAATAATGGCTGCCATAACGTTAAATCATTCGATTCAAGATTAATAATCGCAGTACCGTTTTGTACCAATCCTTCGAAGATTTCACCTTTTGCTTTTGCTACACCTTGTAGCGAGCCGAAACCTTCTAAATGTGCAGCCGCAATATTATTAATCAATGCCACATTCGGCTTAACTAAATTCGTGGTATACGAAATTTCATTTTGATGATTAGCACCAAGTTCAATAACTGCATATTGATATTCAGGCGTTAAACGCAATAACGTCAGTGGCGCACCAATGTCATTATTAAAATTACCGGCGGTTGCTAATACTTGACCTTTATTAGCCAAAATCGCAGCAGACATTTCTTTTACGGTTGTTTTACCGCAACTCCCGGTTAATGCTACTGTCTGTAAACCGTACTTTTCTGTCATTTGTGCTTTAAGCCACGCCCCCATCATCCCTAAAGCAATGCGTGTATCACTAACCACTAACTGTGGTAACTCAACAGGTAAGGGTTTACTTACCAACAGCGCTTTAGCACCGTTTTCTTTCGCTGTTTGACAAAAATCATGAGCATCAAAACGCTCACCCTTTAACGCGATAAATAACGTTTCTGATGGGATATTACGTGTATCTGTAGATACTGCAGCAATTGAAACATCAGCGCCAATTAACTCGGCATTTAATACCGATGCAAGCTGACTTAGTTGAACGTCAATCATGCCAATTCCTTTAATAATGCAGCTACCGTTTCGCGGTCAGAATGGTGAATAGTGCGATCAGCGAGAATTTGATAATCCTCATGCCCTTTACCTGCCACTAAGATAATATCTTGGTAAGAGGCGTGAGTAAGTGCATGACGACAAGCCGTTTCGCGATCATGAATAACGATTGCGAATTCTGGAGAAATAAGACCTGCAAGCATAGCGTCAACAATATCTTTAGGATCTTCACTGCGAGGATTATCGTCAGTCAGAATAATTTGATCTGCAAGGCGCTCGGCAACTTCAGCCATCATAGGGCGTTTACCGCTATCACGATCACCACCACAACCAAAAATACACCATAACTTACCGTCACAATGCACACGCAGTGCTTGCAATGCTTTCTCTAACGCATCTGGCGTATGAGCATAGTCGACCACCATCATGGCTTTGTCAGTGTCTTGAAAAACTTCCATACGTCCAATTACTGCTTGTAATTTCGGTGCTTTTTCAAGTAAATCAGCCATTGGATGGTTAGTCGCGAGTAATGTTGCTAACGCTAGCAACAAGTTAGTGGCATTAAATGATCCAACTAAAGGCGCGGTAAACTTACCTTGTCCCCAAGTCGAGTCAAATTCAATGGTGACACCTTGTGTGCTAAACCGAACATCTGTCGCCCACAGCTTTAGTCCTGCATGATTGGCAACCGCTTGTGGATCAATAGCTACAGCCACCGCATTCGGTATATCTTTAAGCCATGATGCCCCGACAGCATCATCTGCATTGATGATCGCTATCCCACTTTGATGTTCAGTGAACAATGACTTTTTAGCGTCAGCATAATTTTGCATGTTGCCATGATAATCTAAGTGATCACGACTTAAATTGGTAAAGATGCTCGCTTTGAAATGAAGATCACGGATACGACCTTGAACCAACCCATGTGATGACACTTCCATCGCAGCAAAATCTGCACCTTGCTCTACCAGTTGAGCTAAGGTTTGTTGAATTTCAATCGCGCTACCTGTGGTATTTGCAGCAGGTTTTAAATCAACTAACAAACCATTTCCGGTCGTCCCCATCACGCCAGCTTTGTAGCCAACAAGGTTCGCCCATTGTGCTAATAATTGACTGATGGTGGTTTTACCATTTGTTCCCGTAACGGCATACAGTGCCAGCTTTTGATCGCTATGATCAAAGAAACGTCCAGCAATTGCGGAAAGCTTCTGATTAAGATCCTGAAGATAAATAATATACACACCACCTTTAAGTGCTATATCACCTTCATTAGCGATCCCATCAGCCTCAGCAATAATCGCACTTGCACCAGCCTTTATCGCCGTTTCAATAAATCGACGACCGTCAACAGTATGTCCATTCACCGCTGTAAATAAACTTCCCTCGGTGACTTCTCTACTATCTAATGTTATCGCGTCAATCTGGCCTTCTGTAAGTTCAAGAGGCAACTTATCAATTGCCAGCCATGGTGATAACAGCGCCCCTAATTTCATCACACTCTTCGACGATGCCATTATTTAGACTCCCTTATCCACATCAACTTTATGCAACGTATCGGCATCTGGCGGCACATTTAAAATCTGTAAAGCGCTGCCTAATACTTTTGACAGAATTGGCGCAGCAACAGCACCACCATAGAAAACTTTACCTTTAGGCTCATTAACCATAACGACGATCGCTAAACGTGGGTTACTGATCGGTGCAACACCGACGGTATAGGAGAAATAATCATCACCGTAACCACCAGCAATCGCTTTTTTCGCAGTACCCGTTTTCACACCAACACGGTAACCAGGAACGGTCGCACGCCAGCCACCGCCACCACCCTTTTTGTCAGTTACTGATTCAATCATTAACAAGACTTTCTTAACAATCGCTGGATCGAGCACTTGCTCACCCGGGACGACTCTTTCAGTTTTTAGTATTGATAGTGGACGCTTAATGCCATACGCACCCAGCGTAGTGTAAGCATGAAGCAACTGAATCGGCGTTAACGATAAGCCGTAACCGTACGCTAACGTTGCACGTTCAATATCAGACCAACGGTAACGGTTAGGGAAGTGGCCCGTTGTTTCACCAATCAAGTTAATACCTGATGGCTCATCAAAACCGACTTTACGATACGTATCAAGGATGTAGTCAACAGGCATAGCGAGTGACAACTTGGTCACACCGATGTTACTCGATTTTTGTAGAATGCGTTGTACCGTCGCTAACGGTTCAACACGTGAAACGTCGGTTATAACCTTACTTCCAACACGGAAGTGCTTACTTTGAGGGATCGCAATTAAGGTATGTTCATTCGCAATACCGTGTTTCATCGCGGTATACACGACAAACGGCTTAACCGTAGAGCCTGGTTCAAAAGTATCGGTAATAACACGGTTACGCATCTTATATGGCTGACGATCATTACGATTGTTTGGGTTAAACGACGGCGCGTTGACCATTGCCAAAATTTCACCAGTACGCACATCTGATATGGCGATACTAACTGACGTAGCTGGGATATCCATCACGCCTTCTTTTGCAGCTCGATACGCGACAGCCTGAATTCTTTGATCAATGCTGAGCTGTAATGGCTTACCTGGTTGACGATTTTTTTGGGAAATATTTTCAACCACGCGACCATAACGGTCTTTACGTACGGTACGTCGCCCCGGCTCACCAGTTAACCAACCATCATAGGTTTTCTCAACACCATCAAGACCATGGCCATCAATACCAGTAAAGCCTAATAAGTGCGCACTAACTTCACCTGAAGGATAAAAACGACGAGATTCATCTTTTAAGCCAATACCGGGAAGTTTTAATTTATGGACATAATTTGCCATCGCGGGGCTAACTTGACGGGCAAGATAAATAAAGCGGCGATTTTTCTTTGTTTCTAATTCATGTAAGAGCCAAGTGCGATCGAGATCTAACACATCAGCTAATGCGTGCCATCGCTCTACATCACTTAACCCACCATGCTTAAATATTTCTGCCGGGTTAGCGAATACAGCTTGAACAGGCACACTAACAGCCAACTGTTCACCGTTACGATCAGAGATAATACCGCGCGCAGAAGGCATCAACTTAGTACGTAAAGAACGCGCATCACCTTCTTGAATAAGGCGACCCGGTTCAAGTACCTGAATATAAGCGGCACGAGCAATTAAGCCGAAAAATCCTAACAGGATAAAAATACAAACAACAGTAAAGCGCCATTTAATAAATGGTTTGGCTTTCTTGGTTACGCTATTTTTCGACGTCGAACGATTGAATAATTTCATGTTTATTGGATAACAATTTCACTATCAGCGGATGGTCGTTGCATTTTGAGTTCAGTCTCAGCTAATCGTTCAATACGACTGTGCTCTGCAAGCGAATTTTCTTCGAGGATCTGATTTCGCCATTCCACATCATATCCTTCACGTTCAGTTAACAATTGTTCTTGTTTCACAATTTGCTGGCGTGTGTCATGGGTGATGTACACCACTGACAATGCTGATGCGAGAATAATAAAAGAAAGAATGAGAGGAACAAGCCCGACAGTGACGAGATCACGTCCAATCAGGCGAGCCAGATTCAATGATGATTCTGTAGGTTGCTTCATAGACGCTCAGCCAACCGAAGTACAGAGCTACGCGCTCGCGTGTTATACCCTAATTCATCTTGAGAAGGTTTAATCGCTTTGCCTACCGTCTTAAGTGCGGCGCTACCTAAGGCTTTAATTTGCTCTTCAGTAAGCGGTAAACCTGCTGGAACTTCAGGTCCTTTGCTCTGTTTACGAATAAAGCGTTTTACCATACGATCTTCTAAGGAGTGGAAACTGATCACTGATAAACGACCTTCAGGAGCTAAAATATTCACCGCACCGTTTAGCGCTGTTTCAATTTCATCTAACTCACTGTTGATGTAAATACGAATCGCTTGGAAACTACGCGTTGCTGGGTGTTTGTGCTTATCTTTAAACGGCGATACTGCTGCAATTAAGCTCGCTAATTCACGAGTACGTGTTAGTGGCTCTTTTTCTAGATTTTCACGGTGTTCAACAATACCGCGAGCAATACGCTTGGCAAAACGCTCTTCACCAAACTCTTTTAGTACCCATGCAATATCATCCGCTTCCGCTTCTGCCAACCATTCAGCAGCTGACTGACCCGATGTCGGATCCATACGCATGTCAAGCGGGCCATCTCGCATAAAGCTAAAACCGCGTTCTGCATCATCCAATTGCGGTGATGACACACCTAAATCCAGTAACACACCATCAACACGACCAATTAAATCACGCTCTTCCATGTATTTTTCCATGCCAGAGAATGGGCCATGGATAATTTCGAAGCGAGGATCATCAATCTTCTGAGCTTCAGCAATCGCTTGAGGATCTCGGTCAATACTGTAAAGACGACCATTCTCACCTAAATGAGAAAGAATAAGGCGACTGTGTCCCCCACGGCCAAAGGTACCATCGATATAAATACCGTCGGGTTTAATTGCTAATCCGTCTACAGATTCATTAAGTAAAACGGAAACGTGCTCAAATTGTTCAGACATAAATATAAGTTCAGCTAAAGTGAAAGCTCACTAAGGCGCGATGACTGTGTTATCGCATCCTCAGCCTGAAGGTTGATATCGTGTTCAATTTGCTGTTGCCACAAAGATTCAGACCAAATTTCAAATTTATTTAATTGGCCTACAAGCATGATCTTATCTTGTAAGTGCGCGTATTGTCGTAAGGTAGCAGGAAGTAGGATTCGTCCCTGCCCATCCATATCACATTCACTAGCGTGGCCGAGTAACAAACGTTGAATTCGACGCTCCGCAGGATGAAGGCTTGATAATGTCGCTAACTTCGCTTCAATGTGTACCCATTCATTAATGGGATAGAGCAACAAGCAAGAAAACTGGTGATCAATAGTGCATACGAATAAGCCATCGCAATGATTTATTACCTCAGCACGATAACGCTTAGGGATCGCAATGCGTCCTTTGTTATCGAGCGATATAACCGCTGCGCCTCTTAACATTCACATGCCCATTCAATGATACTAAAAATCAGCCGTAGTAACCGACTTTAGCAGAATTAAAAACAAAGAGAATGAGACAGCACCACTTTTCCCCACAAATTCCCACCATAAAGTGTACGTATGAGACAAAAACGATGTCAAGCGTCTGACAGTAATTCAAACAGAGTTCTAACACACTCTGTAGTCATCAAGCGAAAGTTATGTTTATGCGGGAATAAGACGAAAAAAAGGTGGTGTTTGTTATCCAAACACCACCTTCTCTAAATGTAGGGAGTCGGTCGATAAGCCGGGTTTTGTTCCGCTTGCGCGGCGGCAATCATTCGTCTAGGTCTGCAATCGCTCACAGACTCAAGCAACCTACCCGTCCCCAACGCGGGCCGCGCCATTAGGGACCTATTTGGTCTTGCTCCGGGTGGAGTTTACCCTGCCACAAACTATTACTAGCTGCGCGGTGCGCTCTTACCGCACCCTTTCACCCTTACCTGTGCACTATTGCAAGCAATAGGCCATCGGCGGTTTGCTCTCTGCTGCACTTGTCGTGGGCTTGCGCCCCCCAGACGTTATCTGGCACCCTGCCCTGTGGAGCCCGGACTTTCCTCCCCTTCATCAGTCTCCCAAAGGACATCAATGAAGCAGCGATTACCTGACCAACTCCGGCACGAATTGTATAAGACAACGATCACAGTTACTAGCGAAAAACGAAACAAAATTACAGCTTGACTAAAAAAACAGCAAAAAAGCCAATTATCATCAAGTTTTGTCATATAACCCAGAAAAAATTAGCAGCTGTTAATTTTATTTTTAGCCTAGGTTTTCTAAACCCCACTTATACAGCGCATTCTTTTTCGCACCATGAATTTCCGCCGTTAATGCGGCAGCTTTTTTCAATGGTAATTCTTTGACTAACAAGCCCAGTGTGCGTAATGATTCTGCTGATAGCTCTTCTTTTTGCGCGCGATGACCCGCGACTAAAACCACCATCTCACCACGAACACGATTACTGTCTTCAGCAAGCCACTCAATTAACTCTCCTAATGGTGCACCATAGATTGTTTCATAAGTTTTTGTTAACTCACGCGCTAATACTACTTGGCGTTCAGCACCAAGCACGGCTAACATATCACTCAGGGAATCATTAATACGATGTGGCGATTCGTAAAAAATTAACGTGCGCTCATCATTTGCTAACGCTTGAAAGCAGTCTCGGCGACCTTTACTTTTAGGGGGTAAAAAGCCCTCAAAGCTAAATCGGTCTGACGGTAAGCCTGCGCCACTCAATGCAGTGATAACTGCACATGGGCCTGGTAATGGCACAACTTTAACACCAGCTTGACGACAGCGATTAACAAGATGATACCCTGGATCACTGATCAGCGGCGTACCAGCATCTGATACTAAAGCAATACTGGTACCTGACTGAAGCTTTTCAATCAAGAAGTCAGCTTTTTGCTGCTCGTTATGATCATGAAGCGCAAAGGTGCGGGTTGAGATAGAGAAATGGGATAACAAGCGTGATGTATGACGAGTATCTTCTGCAGCAATCAAATCTACATTTGCTAACACGTCTAATGCTCGTTGTGTTATATCAGCCAAATTACCGATGGGTGTAGGTACGATGTATAACGTAGCAACATCAACCATGCTTGAATTGGTTTCACTCATTTGTCTTAGATCTCATCTGCAATTAATATCAAGAGTAATTTGTCACAGTTGAATGAATTCAATGCCCAATTTTACCCATAAGCGTAAAAGTGTATCACGACTAATGGCGCCTGTAGCCCTTGCTGTTATTTTAGCGGGCTGTAGCGCACCAAACCTGTACAATCAGCAGGCTCCATTAACGGATATCACTGCGGCAGCCGCTCAAAGCTCAGCCGCCTACCTCAGTAAAGCTCAAGCCAGCGAAGGTGCCGAGCGTATTAACTGGGAAATATTAGCCCTTAAAGCAATGATAGAAGAAGGTAAATGGCAGCAAGCTGACCAACAAGTTACCAAGCTATCACAGCAATCTATGAGCCCTTTGCAAATTGCTGAATGGCAACTTGCTCGTGCTGCGATCCGTTATCATCAAGGGCAATACCAAGAAGCGCTTAATAGTTTAAACTTCCAACCATCTTGGCAGTTAACTAAAAGTCAGTACCAACGCTATTACACTTTCCGTGCTGAATTATTAGATCAACTTAATCATAAATTTCAAGCTGCCCGTGAGCGTAGCAAACTTGATTTTTACTTAAGCAGCGATCAAAAAGCAGCTAACTGGAATAACCTATGGAATGATTTATCCGGTTACTCCAACACACAACTTAGCAACGTAAAAATTGGTAGTGATGAAGGCGTTTTGAAAGGCTGGGTTGAGCTTGCCATGCTTAAAAATAGCGCTAGCCGTCAACCTGGAAAGCTAAAAGATGCGGTTGAACAATGGTTAAGCCAACATCCGTACCATCCTGCTAATCAATACTTACCCGCTGAACTTGAAGCGGTAATGAACCTTAAAGCCATTAAGCTGGACCGTGTTGCCTTGCTTTTACCACTATCAGGTCGCTTTGCCGCACAAGGTAAAACTGTTCGTGATGGCTTTATTGATGCGATGATGGATGATGCTGACAGAAGCGCTGATACAAATCTTAATATCTATGATACAGACGCAGAATCAATGGCTTCTATCATGGCGAAGTTACAGCAAAATGGCACTCAATTTGTTGTCGGTCCACTGCGTAAGGATAAGATTTCAGAGTTTCAACAAGATAACACTACACACATCAATACGTTGGCGTTAAATATGCCACCTGAAATTAACAGCAGCCACCCTAACGCGTGTTATTTTGCCCTATCGCCAGAGCAAAGTGCAGAGCAAGCTGCAGAGCATATTTTCAGTGAAGGTCATCGAAACCCTGTCGTACTTGTCCCCTCAAACAGTTATGGTCAGCGCGTAAGTACCGCCTTTAATCAAGAGTGGACGAGCTTAAATAGTCAGCCAGCACAGGTGGCTACATTTGGTGCAAGTGACGAGATACCACAGCAAATTCGTCAGGTATTTGGGCACGCTCCCGGTAGTAAGACAGATGCGATATATATCGTTGCTAGCAAAAATGAATTGATAACTATCAAACCATTTATTGAAGCATCATTGCCGCCAAGTGGTAACCCACCACAAATTTATGTCAGCTCTCGAAGCAACCCTGACCGCAAAGGGTACTCTCCAGAAATCCGCGGTGTAGAGATTGGTGATATACCACTTCTTATCAATCCACCGACAAGTTATATGGAGCGTTTCAACCAATTGTGGCCTAATGAAGGTAATACCAGTATTCGCCTTCATGCTTTTGGTATGGATGCTTACCTTTTAAGTAACGAATTGCCACAATTACGCGTGATGAGTGACTACACGACACAAGGCGCTACAGGTAAATTAAGTGCTAATAGCCAATGTGTGATCCATCGTCAAATAGACTGGGGTAAATTCACTGTCGACGGTATACAGCCTGAATAAACGACAACAAGGACAAACTTATGAACGGATGGCGGAACAGTTTCTGTCTCGCCACCGTCTTAAGCTTATCGAACGAAATTTTAGCTGTCGCGGTGGTGAAATTGATTTAATTATGCGACAAGGTAAATGTTTTGTCTTTATTGAAGTAAAATACCGGACACATCGCCATTTCGGTTCAGCTTCAGAAGCGGTGAATTGGCATAAACAACAAAAAATAAAACGCACCGCCCTTTTTTGGTTACAAAAAAATGGCTTTTCAATCGATCAAACCGAATGTCGGTTTGATGTCGTGACAATTGAAGGTCAAGAACACCATATTGAGTGGCATACCAACATCTTAGTTGAAGGTTAATCATGCTAGACAGCATTCGCGAAAGTTTTACCGAAAGTATTCAAACTCAAATTGCAGCAGCAGAAGCACTTCCAGACTCCATCTCAAAAGCCGCCCAAGTCATGGTGCAAAGCCTATTAAACGGCAATAAGATTTTATGTTGCGGTAATGGCGGCTCAGCTGCTAATTCACAACACTTTGCTTCATGTCTTATTAATCGTTTTGAAACTGAGCGCCCAAGCCTTCCCGCTTTAGCATTAACTGCTGACACAACAATTCTGACAGCGATTGCTAATGATTATCACCACGACGAAGTGTTTTCAAAACAAGTGCGCGCACTCGGTCAGGCCGGTGATATTCTGTTTGTATTATCAACCAGTGGTAATAGCAAAAACATTATCAAAGCAATGGAAGCGGCACTTACACGTGATATGACGATCATCGCCTTAACAGGTAAAGATGGTGGCGAAATGGCGGGGTTACTTGGTATACAAGATGTTGAAATTCGTATTCCGTCTCAACGTACCGCGCGCATTCAAGAAGGCCACTTACTAACAGTACATTGCTTGTGCGATCTTATTGACCAAGTACTCTTCCCGCACCACGAAGGATAATAAATGAACTGGGTATGCCGCCTATTGCTAATTTTTATCCTTGTATTACAAGGATGTTCGAGTTTTTCCACCCAAGATCCACGAGATCTAGAACAACATTGGCAAGATCAAAAAGTAGAAATGGATATTGCGGGTCTGGCAAATAGCCGCCAATTTACTCGCTCAATCAGTGCTAACAGTATATCGCTTAACGGTAAAGTACTTCTGATAGGTCAGGCCACTTCTGCCGCCGCAAAAACACAATTTGGTCAGCAGGTTAAGCATATTGATAATGTAAAAGATCTTTATAACCAGCTTGAAGTGAGACCTTTACTTAGCGTAGGTGATATTAGTTATGATGCTTGGCTAACCACCAAGGTTAAATCTCAACTTATCGCAAGTAAGCAGTTAACGGGAGCGGTAATACAAGTGATCAGCGAGGGCGGTCAAGTCTACCTTTTAGGCTATGTTACGCCACGTCAAAAAGAAATAGCGATTAATATTGCGCGAAATATCAATGGTGTTAAAAAAGTTGTGACATTATTCGAACCGAGTCAAAATCGCTAATCGCCCTTTATCGATATAAAAAAACGCAGCCTATTGGCTGCGTTTTTATTAAAGGAAACTATCTATTTAACAACACGTAAGCTTGGACGACCGCGAGGACGTGGCGGCTCATCATCAGGCTCATCACCGGCAGTTTCAGTTTCACTAACCACGGCAAATGGAGAGCTAGGCTCTGATGTTTCATCAATCATATCTTCGATATCATCAACATCATCAAAGACTGGCATATCTGATTCATAGCTAGGCTCTGGCTCAAACATTGTTCCTGCTCCGTTTTCACGCGCATAAACAGCAAGCACAGCGTACATAGGTACGATAACAGAATGTGGACGACCACTAAAACGCGCATTAAAGCTAACCGCTTCATTACCCAGTTCTAAATTACCCACAGCACGAGGAGCAACGTTTAGGATGATTTGACCATCACTAACGAACTCCATTGGTACTTGTACACCTGGTAATGTTGCATCAACAACCAAGTGTGGAGTGAGATCGTTATCCACTAACCAATCATAAAATGCCCGCAACAAATAAGGACGACGCGGTGTCATTTTTTCCATATCCATATTACTGGCCAGCTAAACGCATTTCACGTTCAGCTTCAGTCAATGAAGCTAGGAATGAGTCACGTTCAAATACACGTGTCATGTAAGTTTTCACTTCTTTTGCGCCAGCACCACTTAGTTCAATACCCATTTCAGGTAGACGCCATAGTAGTGGAGCAAGGTAACAGTCAACCAAGCTGAACTCATCACTCATGAAGAATGGGAATTCTGCAAACACTGGTGCTAATGCAAGTAACTCTTCACGTAATTGCTTACGTGCTTTGTCAGCTTCATCGGCAGTGCCAGTATTAATCTTCTCTGCAAGTGAGTACCAGTTACGCTCAACACGGTACATCATTAGACGGCTGTTACCACGAGCAACAGGGTAAACCGGCATTAGAGGTGGGTGAGGAAAACGCTCATCCAAGTACTCCATAATGATGTTCGCTTGGTATAGTGCTAATTCACGATCAACCAATGTTGGAACTGACTGGTATGGATTCAGCTCTAACAGATCTTCAGGTAGATTCAATGGATCAACCAGCTCGATTTCAACACTAACACCTTTCTCGGCTAGTACGATACGCACCTGATGGCTGTAGATGTCTGAAGCATCAGAATACAGAGTCATCACAGAGCGTTTATTGGCAGCAACAGCCATCAACCCCTCCAGTATATTTAATACACAAAAAGCAATGGAGGCTTAAGCCCCCATTGCGAGATTCTTAACCCACTAGATTACCTTATCAGTGGACATCACGCCAATATTCTTTCTTCAACAATACTGTTAAAACAAAGAATACCGCAATAAAGCCCATTACCCACAAGCCCATTCGCTGTCGTTCCAGTTTCATTGGCTCTGCAGAGTAATCAAGGAAGTTAACCAAATCACGCACCATGTCGTTATATTCTTCGGCGTTCAACTCTCCAGTACCATCAGATTCGATCCCAACAAACTCTTGAACTTTCTCACCGTCAATCATTTTGGTCTCAAATGCTTTATGTGGTGCACCTTGTAACTCTTCGAGAACATGTGGCATACCTACACTTGGGAACACTAAATTATTGACACCAAATGGACGACTAGGATCAGCATAAAAGGATCGTAAGTAAGTATAGAGCCAATCAGTACCTCGAACACGCGCAACCAAAGTTAAGTCAGGAGCAGGTGCACCGAATGAGGCTGCCGCATACTCTGTTGAAATCGCATTTGTCATCAAATCACCAATTTTGGCATTTTGATCAAAAATCAAATTCTCTTTCATTAACTTTGGTGGAATACCAAGATCTTCTGCCACTCGCTCGTAGCGTTGATATTGGGTTGAATGACATCCAGAGCAGTAATTCATGAATGTCTTTGCGCCACGTTGAAGTGATGCTTTATCTGTTAAGTCATTATTCGCCGCATCTAAAGGTACGTTGCTTCCTGCTGCAAAGGCAAAAGTAGGAAGCATTACCAGCAGCGTTACAATCAATTTTTTCATTTGAATGTCACCCTCTCTGGCAGCGGTTTTGTTACCTCATTCTTACTGTAAAAGAACAATAAAATGAAGAACATAAAGTAAGCAAAGCTAAAAATCTGTGCAAGCAATGTATAAGTAGGTGTTGCAGGTAACGTACCTAAAATACCTAGTGCAATAAAGCTTATAGTGAACTGACAAATATTGATAAAATGCACTTTGCTACGATAACGGAAAGAACGAACTCTACAGCGATCGAACCACGGTAACAGGAATAAAAAGACAATCGATGCTCCCATTGCCGCCACACCTAATAACTTATCGGGTACCGCACGCAAAATCGCATAGAACGGCGTGAAATACCAAACTGGCGCAATGTGCTCAGGAGTTTTTAGTGGATTTGCAGCTTCAAAGTTTGGCGGCTCAAGAAAGTATCCCCCCATTTCGGGGTTAAAAAAGATCACGTAGCTAAAGAAAAAGGCGAAAACAGCAACACCAATCAGATCTTTAACTGTTCCATAAGGATGAAATGGGATGGAATCAATGATGTCATACTTGTTACTGTAGTATTCATGAAAACGAAATTGTGTTTTATACCCTTCACCTTTAGAGCTCTTCGGCAATTTTGTCTCAATTCCATCAGGGTTATTTGAACCCACTTCATGAAGTGCTAATACGTGTAATACAATCAAAAGTAGCAATACGATGGGTAATGCAATTACATGTAATGCAAAGAAACGGTTGAGCGTTGCCCCTGAGACAACATAATCCCCTCGGATCCAGAGAGTTAGATCGTCACCGATTACAGGTATTGCACCAAATAGCGAAATAATTACCTGTGCGCCCCAGAATGACATTTGTCCCCACGGCAACAAATATCCCATGAACGCTTCAGCCATAAGAATGAGAAAAATCAACATACCGAATAACCACAGTAGCTCACGAGGCTTTTGATAAGATCCGTAGATCAAGCCGCGGAACATATGCAGATAAATCACCACAAAAAATGCGGAAGCGCCTGTTGAGTGCATATAACGCAGCAGCCAGCCATACTCTACATCTCGCATGATATATTCAATGGAAGCAAATGCCCCCTCACCTGATGGTACATAGTTCATAGTTAGCCAGATCCCTGTTACGATCTGATTAACAAGCACCAACATGGCAAGAGAACCAAAGATGTACCAAAAGTTGAAATTTTTCGGCATCGGATATTCAGATAAATGCTTTCTATAAGCATTCGTGACGGGTAAACGTTTTTCAATCCAACCTAATAGCGCGTTCATTATACGGCCTCCCCATCAACACCAACGATAATCGTGTTGTCATCTAAGAATTGATATGGAGGTATCACGAGGTTCAATGGTGCAGGCACACCTGCAAACACACGACCTGCCATATCAAATGTAGAGCCGTGACATGGGCAGAAGAACCCTGACGATACGCCATTTACTTGTTCATTAAAGCTATCGGGTAAATAAGTTGGAGAACAGCCAAGGTGAGTACAAATACCCAAGGCTAAAAAGATTTCAGGCTTTACTGAACGGAATTCATTTTGTGCATAAGATGGCTGCTGAGGTTCTTCTGATGAAGGATCTCGCAATTCACCATCATGGGTACTTAATTCTTGTAAAACAGCCTTGCTGCGACGAACAACCCACACAGGTTTGCCTCGCCACTCAACACGAACCATTTGTCCATCTTCTAATTTACTGATATCAACTTCGACAGGGGCACCGGCGGCTTTTGCTTTTGCACTCGGATTCCATGATTTGATAAAAGGAACGGCAACAGCTGCAGCTCCTAACCCGCCAACAACCGAGGTTGTTACGGTCAGAAAGCGACGTCGTCCTTTGCTTACTGGCGCATTGCTCATCCAATATTCTCCCTTACTCCCGACTTGGATTATTATGTCCTTATGTGTCCCTGGAGTTACGGCTAAGTTCCAACAAAAAGGTAACAGTAAAATTACAAAATAAAACTATTTCCAACATAAAAAGGATATGTAACAGACCATATTTTGACAAGTTAAAGCTACTTTTTTGCAATAAATGTGAGAAAAGCGTTCTTTTTATAACCCAAGGATAACGTCGTTACTTAAAACTAATCTTTTACAGTATAAAGAGCGGTGAGAAATGAAGGGAACAAGGTAGGAAGTTGATTGCTTACTTATTAATAAATAAAAAAAAGCCCAACCCGAAGGTTGAGCTTTCTGTACACAGTAACCAGATAAAATCTGGAAGCGAAAATTAACGCTTAGAGAACTGTGGACGACGACGTGCTTTACGTAGACCAACTTTCTTACGTTCAACGCAACGAGCGTCGCGAGTAACGTAGCCAGCTGCACGTAGAGCAGGACGTAGAGTTTCATCGTACTCCATAAGAGCGCGAGTGATACCGTGACGGATTGCACCAGATTGACCAGTGATACCACCACCTTTAACAGTGATGTATAGGTCTAGGTTCTCTGTCATTTCAACAAGCTCTAGAGGTTGACGAACAACCATACGTGCTGTTGGGCGACCGAAGTATTCTTCGATGCTACGCTTGTTGATAACGATGTTGCCAGTACCCGGTTTGATGAAAACGCGAGCTGCTGAGCTTTTACGGCGACCAGTGCCGTAGTATTGATTCTCTGCCATTGTCATAATTCCTAATTAGATGTCTAGTACTTTAGGCTGTTGTGCAGCATGGTTGTGCTCAGTACCTGCGTAAACTTTTAGCTTACGGTACATAGCACGGCCTAGAGGACCTTTAGGAAGCATGCCTTTAACAGCAGTTTCAATAACCATTTCTGGTTTCTTGTCGATTAGCTTATCAAAGCTGATTGACTTAAGGCCGCCGATGTAGCCAGTGTGGTGGTGGTACATTTTATCTGTACGCTTGTTACCAGTAACTGCTACTTTCTCAGCATTGATAACTACAATGTAGTCACCAGTGTCAACGTGTGGAGTGTACTCCGGCTTGTGCTTACCACGTAGACGAGAAGCGATTTCAGTTGCAAGACGACCTAGAGTTTTACCTTCAGCGTCAACAACATACCAGTCACGTTTTACAGTTTCTGGTTTAGCAACGAAAGTTTTCATGCTAATTAATACCCAATAATTTAAATAGTTTCACTTACTAGAACCATCAAATGATGATCCCTCTGTATAAGAGCCCAGTCATCACCCCTTCGAGTGGTTGGCACTCCAGGCTTTCGCCTTCACAGGTACGGTGGGTCGCAAGATTATAGGGAAGGGTGAGGAAAAAATCACCTCTTTTCCTAAAAAAAAATGTCTTTTTTTCTTATTAGCTACAATTTAAGGCAAAAGCAGTCGATAAATGCTGATTATCGTTAAATACGATATCCGTTAACGAAACGGTTTCTATGCTAAATGCGGCTTTGCCAAGTAATCATGGCTTTGCATTTCGATTAAACGTGAACAGCATCGCTTAAACTCAAAGGTTAATAGCCCTTGTTGATAAAGTTGTTCAAGAGGTACTGCCGCAGAGATAATTAAAGTAACATTTCGCTCATAAAACTCATCAACCATGGCGATAAAGCGTCGTGCAGCATCGTCTTCCTGCTCCGTAATTTGCGGCACCTCAGATAGAATAACCGTATGATAGATTTGTGCTATTTCCATGTAATCATTTTGACTACGTGACGTTTGGCATAATTGGTTAAAACTGAACTGCACAACACCATCCGCTTCTCGCTGCACCATCAATTGCCGAGCATTAATTGTGATCATTGTTTGCTGATTACGAGGCTCTGAGGTTAATTGTTCGAAATAACGTTTTAAATTCTCTGTTGCACATTCATCTAATGGGTAATGGTAAATCTCAGCTTGTTCTAATGTACGCAAGCGATAATCAATACCAGCATCAACATTCACTATCTCACAATGCTGTTCTATCAATGCGATAGCCGGTAAAAATCGCGCACGTTGCAAACCATTTCGATATAACTCTGGTGGTGGAATATTTGATGTCGCGACTAAGCTAATTCCTCGCTTGAATAACGCTTCAAGCAAGGTTCCTAAAATCATTGCATCGGTAATATCAGAAACAAAAAACTCATCAAAACAAATAATGTCTGTTTCTTGTTTGAATTTATCAGCAACGTGCTCAAGTGGATTTTCAACACCATCTAATTTTTTTAATTCATGATGAACACGATGCATAAACCGGTGAAAATGCATACGAGTTTTACGTTCTAGTGGTAAGCAGTCATAAAAAGTATCAACAAGATAAGTTTTACCTCGCCCTACCCCGCCCCAAAAATATAATCCTTTCACTGGCACAATATCTGCTTGAGTTGAATTGGATTTAAAATAACGTTGGATAAAAGACAGTTTAGGCTCAGGTTTAGGCGCTAATATACGATGGTATAAATTATCAAGATGGGAAACGGCATTCGCTTGTGCGGGATCTGCAAAGAAATCCGTTTTCTGTAAATCGAGTTGATACTTTTCTAGTGGCGTCATTCTAACCTTACCTGTTACATCCGTGAGTTATCTCTAATTATGAGAGGCAGAGCCACTACATAACTCTTACATCATATTTATTGAGTATCATGTCGCTTAACCTCACGGTATAGTAACGTGACAGCCATCGTTGATAAACATTGATACACGAATATTCGTATACGTATAAGTCACAAGGAGTTTATTCATGACCATGACTTGGGCAATTATTATATTTTTAGCAGGGATCTTAATTGGTGCTCTTGCTGTTCGTCTAACAAACAAAAGTGTAAAACAGCAAAAAACACTCAAAAAAGAGCTTGATAAGTCAAAGTACGAGCTTGAACAGTTCCGCCAAGAACTTGTTGATCACTTTGCTCGCAGTGCAGATTTACTCGACAATGTTGCTAAAGATTACAGCAAACTTTATGAGCATATGGCAAAGACTTCTACCGAGTTAATGCCAAACCTTCCAGCACAAGATAATCCTTTTGCAAAACGCATCACTAGCTTAGAAGCTGTGAAAGACGAGCCAAAAGAGGATGAGAGTGTTGAGCAAGCACCTCGCGATTATGCTAATGGCGCGACGGGATTATTTAAAGGTGAAAACACCGCAGTAACAGAAGAAGAAAAAGCTCAGCTACATGCCGAGCCAAAAGCGAGTTAACTGTCACATTTATTCACTTTCACTTGCTATTTATTCGTAAAAGAGTGAGTGAAAGTGAACTTTGACTTCTTTTTATAGGTCTTAATGTCACTTGTAAACTGGAGTTCTATAATGATTAAAAAGCCTTTTCTTGTTCTTACTGCGTTAGCATTAGGTATCAGTTCTGCTATTACCCCAGTAACTGCAACTGCTGCATTACCTACCTCAGTTAATAGTCAACCTATACCAAGCCTTGCACCAATGTTGGAGCAAGTCACACCCGCGGTTGTTAGTATTGCCGTTGAAGGTAAGCACGTTTCTAAGCAGCGTTTACCTGAATCTTTCCGTTATTTTTTTGGTCCAGACTTTCCTTCTGAACAAGTCCAAGAGCGTCCATTTAGAGGTTTAGGCTCTGGGGTTATTGTTGATGCAAAGAAAGGCTATATCGTCACTAACCATCATGTTATTGATGGTGCAGATAAAATCAGTGTTCAACTTTTTGATGGGCGCGAAATCGATGCCAAACTTATTGGTAGCGATGGCATGTCCGATATTGCATTACTACAGATAGACAAACCAGAAAACTTAACGGAAGTAAAACTGGCGAACTCCGATAAGTTGCGTGTTGGTGATTTTGCTGTCGCAATTGGTAACCCATTTGGTTTAGGTCAAACAGTAACATCAGGGATTGTCTCTGCACTAGGTCGTAGTGGCTTAAATATCGAGAACTTTGAAAACTTTATTCAAACGGATGCTGCAATCAATAGCGGTAACTCAGGCGGTGCATTAGTTAACCTCAATGGTGAGTTAATTGGTATTAACACTGCGATTGTAGGACCTAATGGCGGTAATGTCGGTATTGGCTTTGCTATTCCCTCCAATATGATAAAAAGTTTAACGGATCAAATCTTAGAGTTTGGTCAAGTAAAACGCGGAATTTTGGGGGTTCAAGGCGGTGAATTAACTGCAGAGCTTGCTAAAACCTTCGGGTATTCAACTAACCACGGTGCATTTGTTAACCAAGTTATGCCTGACTCTTCTGCTGAAAAAGCGGGGCTGAAAGCAGGTGATATCATTACCGAAGTAAACGGTAACCCTATCCGTACCTTCAGTGAGTTACGAGCGAAAATTGCGACTATGGGCGCAGGTAAGGCGCTAACTTTAGGTATTATTCGCGACGGCAAAAAGCAAACCGTTAATGTAACCTTAAAAGCGGCAAGTGAAAATAAAGTGAAGGCTGATAATCTTCACCCTAGCCTAGCCGGTGCTGAATTTACCAACACTGTTGCTGGCGATAAAGTCAAAGGGGTTAAGGTATCAAAACTTGATGAGCGCTCTATCGCTGCACGTTATGGCCTACAAAAAGGTGACATTATTATCGGTCTTAACCGTAATAAGATAAATAACCTCGGAGAACTTCGTAAAGCACTTGAAGCAAAACCTGATGTGCTTGCGATGGAAGTCAAACGTGGTAACAACGTCCTGTATCTGATCATTAGATAACAATACGTTTATCATTAACCTTCAAATAAAGTCAGGGTGAAATGGTGCTCTGACTTTATTATTGGTCTCTCTAAGTATGAATGGTATTCTTCTTGCCACTCATTCTCTTGTATTATTTTAAGGACTCTTGATGTTGGCTTTTCTTGGTCGTTCTATTTTGCTCGGCCTTATCACAGCATGTGTTGTACTTGTTGCTGTACCAAGTTTGCGCCCATCATCACCGGTGTCTTTACCCCAATTAGACGATGCGCCTGCCCCTTTATCATTTAACTACGCAGTTAAACGCGCTTCGCCTGCGGTTGTGAATATTTATAACCGTCGCTATGAAAATAATGAATCACGACCAGAGCCAGAGTTAATCACCCAAGGATTAGGATCGGGTGTGATCATGAGTGATAAAGGCTATATCGTGACTAACTATCACGTAGTCGCCAATGCGGATCAAGTCATTGTCGCACTGCAAGATGGCCGTATTTTAAACGCACAACTGATCGGCTTAGATCAATTAACCGATCTCGCTGTTTTGAAAATTAATGCTGATCATTTACCCGTGATCCCAGTTAACCCTGAATACAAAGCGGCAGTAGGTGATGTCGTTCTTGCCATAGGTAACCCCTATAATCTTGGTCAAACAACAACTTTTGGTATTATTTCAGCAACAGGGCGTTCAGGCATGAGCTTTTATGGACCACAAGATTTTCTCCAAACGGATGCTGCGATTAACCGTGGTAATTCTGGTGGGGCATTAGTTAATACCCATGGGGAGCTCATAGGTATTAATACCGCATCTTTTCAACAAGCAACGAATATTGAAACCAACGGTATTTCATTTGCTATCCCTTACCAACAAACTATCAAAATTATGAATAAACTAATCGCTGATGGGCGCGTTATCCGTGGTTGGATTGGTATTCAAGGGCGTGAGATTAACCCAGTGATGGCAAGACTGTATGATGCTAAGCAAGTAAATGGGATTATCGTAGAAGGCATGGATCCAAACGGCCCAGCGTCAAAAGCAGGCTTTCAGAAAAATGATATTGTGGTAGAGATTGCAGGTAAACAAGTTAATAATGTACAAAGCGTTAACGATATTATTACAGATATACGCCCAGGTACGAATGTAAATGTGAAAATTCTACGTGATGGAAAACCAATGATCATTCCCGTAAAGGTCGCTAATCGTCCTGCCTCTGAGAATAAGCCGATACGGTAGTCGTCATTACCAGATACTAACTATAAAAAAACGCCTCACATGTCATGTGAGGCGTTTTTTTTGTTTAGACGTTTCTTACTTAAAAATAAGACATCTTAGATACGTTCGATGTTCATACCTAATGCGCTAAACTTCTGCTCGATAAACTCGTAACCACGGTCGATATGGTAAATACGATCAACAATCGTCTCACCTTTCGCAATGCTACCTGCAATTACAAGACTTGCTGATGCACGTAAATCTGTTGCCATCACTTGAGCACCGCTTAAACCATCAGTATCACCACAAATAACAGTGTTACCTTCAATCTCAGCGTGAGCACCCATACGAATTAACTCAGGGATATGCATGAAACGGTTTTCAAAAATCGTTTCAGTAATAATACCTGTGCCTTTAGCAATGAGGTTCAATAGTGAGAATTGCGCTTGCATGTCTGTTGGGAAACCTGGGTGTGGCGCTGTACGGATATTTACCGCTTTAAGCTCACGTCCTGTCATGTTAAGGCTGATCCAGTCTTCACCAGTTTCAACCAATGCGCCAGCTTCTTCAAGCTTTGCTAATACCGCTTCCATTAATTCAGGCTTGGTATTACGGCACATAATCTTGCCACCAGAAACAGCAGCAGCAACAAGGAAAGTTCCCGTTTCAATACGATCAGCAACCACTTCGTGGTAACCACCACCAAGACGCTCAACGCCTTCAATAGTAATGGTTGCAGTACCTGCACCTGAAATTTTCGCGCCAAGTGCATTTAAAAATGCAGCTGTATCTTCAATTTCAGGCTCACGTGCTGCATTTTCAATAACAGTTGTGCCTTCAGCTAATGTTGCTGCTGACATAATAGTTACTGTCGCACCAACACTGACTTTATCCATCACGATATGTGCGCCTTTTAGGCGGCCATCAACACTCGCTTTCACGTAGCCTTCATCAAGCGTGATTGTTGCGCCTAATTGCTCTAAACCTACAATATGAAGATCAACAGGGCGTGCGCCAATCGCACAACCGCCAGGTAGTGAAACCTGACCTTGACCAAAACGAGCAACCAATGGGCCAAGCGCCCAGATAGAAGCACGCATCGTTTTCACTAAATCGTACGGTGCACAAAACTCATTCACATCACTTGCATCGATATGAACAGAGCCATTACGTGATACTTTTACGCCTAAACGAGAAAGTAGCTCCATTGTGGTATCGATATCACGTAATTTTGGAACATTTGCAATTTCTACAGGCTCTTCAGCAAGCAAAGCGGCGAATAAAATCGGCAATGCTGCATTCTTAGCGCCAGAAATTGACACTTCACCGCTTAGTGGACCACCGCCCTGAATACGAAACTTCTGCATCATTTACCTCGTTATAACGACATTAGCTTTTTATCACGCATCCATTCTTCAGGTGTATACGTTTTGATACTTAATGCGTGAATGTCGTTTGCTGCAATTCGATCCATCAACGGACCATAAATAGTTTGTTGTTTTTTCACTCGGCTCATGCCGTCAAAAATAGTACTCACTGCAATAACTTCGTAGTGACTACCTTCACCTTTAACAATCACTTCATCAAGATCTAAGGCGTTTTCTAAAATTTGTTTAATCTCGGAAATTTCCACAAGCTATCCTCTCTAAAGCTCACTTAATGCTAGCGGCTAAAATGGGTTCAACATGGCTCAAGCGTAACAATGTTTTTAGCTGCTCGGGCACATTAAGCAGGGTGAAGTCACATCCTGCGCTGCTTAATTGCTGGTGAAGATGCAATAACATCACCATGCCAGCTGAGTCGACTCGACTCAAACCACCTAGATCGAGCAAGACCTTGTTTGACTCAGGTACCCACTCGTTTCTACGTCGCCAAAAAGCTGGCACTGTGTCACGTTCTAAACAACCTGACAAGCAATATTGGTCATTACCGAGAGCTTGCCATTTGATCTTATCCTCAGACATGATCATTTTTTCTCGATCTGAATTGGCTTAGCAGCAAGATCTCGTAGGTTTTGCGTTACCGCATCAATTCCTTTAGTTCGAAGCTCACCGCTCCACTCGCTTTGCTTAGTCGAAATCATACTGACTCCTTCAGCAACCATGTCAAATCCTTGCCATTCTTTTGTCTTTTTGTTTAAACGAAGCTTAAAATCAAGACGAATAGGTGGGCGTTGATGATCAACAATATCAACGCGTACTGACACGATACTGCGATCAGCGGGAACTGCTTTGGCAGGCTCAATCTGAATTTTCTGATCGGTATACTGCGTTAACACCTGAGCATAAGATGCCACTAAATATTCAGTGAATGCTTCCGTAAATGCATCACGTTGCTCTGCGGTAGTTTTCTTTAAATTTGAACCCAGCACTTTATATGCGGCATAACGTGTATTGATATAAGGCAATAGCTCTTTTTTAACAATAATACGTAACTCTTCAGGGTTCGCTTGGATCTTCGGTTGCTCTGCTTTTAAGGTCTTAAATAACTGAATAGAAACTTTATCCATCATAGTATATGGATTCGTCTGATCGATTGTTGCAGCCTGCACCAACATCGGTAGGGCAAGAAAAGCCAGCATTAGGCATCGTAAAAATTTCATAGGTGCTCCTAGTCTTTTTTGTCACCGCCAATGCTATATAGCACTTGGCCTATCATATCTTCTAATACTAACGCAGATTTCGTGTCTTCAATAAGATCGCCGTTATGTAACATCTCGACATCGTCATCAACAAACCCAGGAGAAATACCTAAATACTGCTCACCTAAAAGGCCAGATGTTAAAATTGAAGCCGAGCTAGTTTCAGGGAAATAACCAAATTTTTTGTTTATCGATAAAGTAACCATCGGAATGTAGGTTTCTTTATCAAGGTTAATAGCTGTCACTTCACCAACGGTTACACCACCTACCTTCACGGGAGAGCGTACTTTTAAACCACCGATATTATCGAAATGGGCTTTTAATGTGTAACTTTCATTACTACCAAAGCTTTGTAGGTTAGCAACTTTGAAAGCTAACACTAATAATGCTGCAATTCCGGCTAACATAAAAATGCCAACCCACAGTTCTAAACGTTTATTTTGTTGCATGCTTTTATCCATTTAATTTGTTTTGTCACACTAAGGTCATGTTGGTTTCTTACGAATTAGCTACCAAACATCAGTGCGGTCAAAATAAAATCTAAGCCCAATACCGCCAATGATGAATTCACCACCGTTCGTGTCGTTGCTCGACTGATCCCTTCAGAAGTAGGAACGGCATCATAGCCATTAAATACCGCAATCCAAGTTACCGTTATAGCAAAAGCAACAGCCTTAATAATGCTGTTCCCTATGTCATAACTAAAGTTCACTGAAGACTGCATAACAGACCAGAAACTACCGTAATCAATCCCTTTCCAGTCAACGCCAACAATTTGCGCCCCCCATAAACCAACAACACTAAACATCAGCGCTAATAATGGCATTGAGATAACACCAGCCCAAAAACGCGGTGCAATGACTCGACGTAGCGGATCAACCGCCATCATCTCCATACTTGAAAGCTGTTCAGTGGCTTTCATTAAACCTATTTCAGCAGTAAGTGCAGATCCTGCTCGCCCAGCAAACAACAATGCTGTCACAACCGGACCTAATTCGCGTAGCAAAGACAATGCAACCATTTGTCCTAAGCTCGTTTCGGCACCAAAATCAGCCAGTACAAGGTAACCTTGTAAACTCAGTACCATGCCAATAAACAAACCAGAAACAAGAATAATCGCTATTGATAAAACACCAACTGAATACAGTTGCTTTATTAATAACGGAAACATTTTTCTTGGCTGAGGCTTACTCACCAATGCGCCAAACAACATTAACGTTGCTCGCCCCATTGTTTGGCATTTTTCAATACCACTTCGCCCTAAATGGGCTATCGCATCAACAATCATTTTTTGCTCGTAATCCATCGAATAACAGATGCGCATGACACGCATCGTGAATAACGCTTAGCCAAATAAATCTTGCTCTAATGGCTGCGCTGGAAACTTAAAAGGAACGGGGCCATCAGCATCGCCATCTAAGAACTGACGTACGCGAGGATCTGGGTTCACTCGTAATTCTTGAGGGCTACCACTGCCAATAATTTTACCACCTGATAGTAAGTAAACATGATCAGCAATACTCATCACTTCAGGTACATCATGAGAAACAACCACCGATGTCATACCTAATGCTTTGTTGAGACTACTGATTAATTGCACTAATACCCCCATCGTAATGGGATCTTGTCCGACAAAAGGTTCGTCATACATCATTAACTCAGGATCAAGAGCAATTGCACGAGCTAATGCCGCTCGACGTGCCATACCACCAGATAACTCATTCGGCATCAATTGTGCCGCACCACGTAGCCCTACAGCTTCTAATTTAAGTAACACTAAACTACGTAATAAATCTTCAGGTAAATCGGTATGTTCTCGCAATGGAAATGCAATATTGTCGAAAACGTTCATATCAGTAAAAAGCGCACCCGATTGAAACAACATACTCATTCGTTTACGTGCTTGATATAAATCACTGCGTTTTAAAGTCGGGACATTCCATTCATCAAACCATACTTCGCCTTTATCTGGCGCAATTTGACCGCCAATCAAACGCAATAATGTTGTTTTACCGATTCCTGAAGGTCCCATGATTGCTGTTACTTTTCCTCGAGGCACATCAAGGGAAATATCATCAAAAATGAATCGTTCGCCACGAGAAAATGTTAGGTTTTTAATCGAAATCAGTATATCGCTTTTAGCCATTGCTTCGTATTCGCCTCTAATTACTGGTAATCCCTCATAAAAAACACTAATTATTATTAAAAATCAGTAAATTATGACTTAACCACAAGAAAAAATCATATTTATCGCGTGAAAACCATTATAGCTGAGGATAATAAGGAGAATAAAACATCAACTCAAGTTAGTCGGTTCATATCTCATCTATTGTTACAGTATTAAGGCATATTGCTGTTATTTCATACGCCAAATATTTGTATAACGATTCTTATTAACCTTTTCTTGTGCTATTTTAACTTAACAATTGAACGCTATTCAAATACTTGTATCATCCTTAAAAATAGCGAGGCTTTACAATCCACCATGATAAATTCACTATGATTGTTATTTTCCCTCATAAATGCTCACAATAGAGAGAATTAGTCATTTGTTATACTTCCCTTTTGCTTTGCTAACCGTCAAAATTACCCCCTAATATCAAAAGCGATTCAACGCTGGATTTACTGTACTCGTTTTTAACGTGCCATTTTTAAAAGGGATTAGAATGCTCGAAGCCATTGTGTTGCTCTGTGTAGGGTTAGTGTTATTAGTATGGAGTGCCGATCGATTGGTATATGGCGCTGCTGCACTGGCTAAAAATTTTGGTGTTGCGCCACTTATTATTGGTATGACAATACTGGCAATGGGTTCTTCAGCACCAGAAATGATGGTTTCAGCGACTGCAGCACTTGCAGGTAAAACCGATACAGCGGTAGGTAATGTGCTTGGTTCTAATATCGCCAATATTGCATTGATCTTAGGTATAACGGCAATGTTGAAGCCACTGTCGATCGGTTCAACCATTATTCGTCGTGAATTACCGTTAATGTTGTGCGTGACCGTTATTGCCGGCCTCTTACTATGGGATAATTATTTAGGCCGAATGGAAGGTGCTTTTCTTGCCGTGCTTTTTGTCCTGTTTTTACTTGCGATGTTAAAAATAAGCAAGTCGAGCAAAAACGATCCTCTTGCTGAAGAGCAAGAAGCAGAGATCCCAACTGGCGTTAAAAACTCAACAGCCATTATCTGGGTCTTTATTGGTTTAGGTTTACTGCTTTACTCTTCTGATATGGTAGTAGAGTCAGCCGTTGTTATTGCTAAACACTACGGTATGAGTGACTTAGTGATAGGTTTAACGATCATTGCTGTTGGTACCAGTTTGCCTGAGCTTGCCGCTTCTATCGCGAGTATTTACAAGGGTGAAGATGATATGGCTGTAGGTAATATCATCGGCTCCAATGTCTTTAATATTTTAGCCGTAATGGGTATACCAGGATTGCTGAATCCATCAGTATTAAGCCCTCTTGCAATGGGGCGTGATTTTTATGTCATGCTTGGATTATCTATATTGTTATTAATAATGGCACTAGGTAAACGTCGTCGAATCAATCGTGTTGAAGGTGGTATTTTGGTACTGTGCTTTATCGCTTACCAAGCTTATCTATTCTTAAATATTTCCGCATAATGGAGAATAATCAGATGTCTCGCTCCTTTGACTTTTGTAGTCATGGCAAAAAAGTGCTGGATATTGAAATTCAAGCACTACAAAACATCAGCCGATATATTGATGATAGTTTTAATAAAGCCTGTCAGCTGGTACTCGATTGCCAAGGTAAAGTCATTGTGATGGGAATGGGTAAATCGGGCCATGTTGGTAGAAAGCTAGCAGCAACACTTGCGAGTACCGGTACACCTGCCTTTTTCGTTCATCCTGGTGAAGCAAGCCATGGTGATTTAGGCATGATCAAACAAGAAGATGTTGTGATCGCAATTTCTAACTCTGGCGAAGCATCTGAAATTTTAGCTTTACTGCCTGTTATTAAGCGACTGGGGATTCCCATGATCAGCATGACAGGCAAACCAACGTCCAGTATGGCAAAAATGGCAGTTATAAACTTACAGATCACGGTAGAAAAAGAAGCTTGCCCCTTAAACCTAGCGCCAACCTCAAGTACGACAGCAACACTTGTGATGGGTGATGCATTAGCAATTTCAGTTATGGAAGCGCGTGGATTTACGGCTGATGATTTTGCTTTGTCTCATCCAGGAGGAGCACTTGGACGAAAATTATTAATGCGTATCGCGGATGTCATGCATACCGGTAAAATGCTGCCTATTATTGAAGAAACAGCCAGCATTAAAGATGCCTTGCTAGAAATATCAAAAAAAGGCTTGGGCATGACAGCTATCGTTAATAATAAGCAACAGCTTAGCGGGATATTTACCGATGGCGATTTACGTCGTTTACTCGATAACCATATTGATATTCACAATACGAGTATCGGTGATGTGATGTCTTGTAACCCACAGACTATTTCTCCTCAACTGCTCGCAGCTGAAGGATTAAAGATAATGGAAGATCGTAAAATCAATGGGTTGCTTGTGACTGAAAACGCTCAACTGGTTGGTGCATTAAACATGCATGATTTATTAAAAGCAGGCGTGATGTAGTAGCATACTCAGTATAACGCGTAACGAATTAGAACAATGAAACATGATAAAGGCTTAAGTCTATGACTTTAAAAAGGCTACTCTATGTACTTCTGGTAATATTTTGTGCATGGTTAGGCTACAACCAACTAGAACAACAGTGGCAAAAAGATCATCAAGTAAAGCCTGATGACGAAAAGCCTATGTTCATTGGTAACGACATCAGTAATACAACCTTTGATCTCTCCGGTATTCGTAGTTATCAAATCGATTCAGATCATCTTGAATACTTTGAAAAAAGTGGTCAGACTGATTTTGTAAAACCTGTATTGTGGGTATTCAAAGAAGGTAAGAATGCAGAATGGCGGGTCAGTTCCAATACCGCGACCTTAGATAAAAATAATATACTGAATCTTCATGGCAATGTTCGTATGTTTAACTTATTACCTGATTCAGATATCCAAGTGATCAAAACAGATAACTTGCAATTGAATATTGAAACTCAAGATTTTAATACTCAAGACCATGTCATGATTATAGGCCCCGCCTTCCAAAACCAAGGTGACGGTATGACGGGTAATATGAAACGTAAAGTCGCTAAACTCTTAAAAAATGTGAAAAGTAGATATGAACCGACTGAAAACTAGTGCTCTACTATGCTTATTATGTGTTAGCACATCGTCTTGGGCATTAAAAAGTGATACTAAACAACCTATTAATATCAGCTCTAATAGCCAAGAGCTTGATGTACAAAATAACATTGCAACCTTTACTGGTGATGTAAGATTACGTCAGGGCACGATTGATATTCATGCTGATAAAGTTGTTGTAACGCGCCCAAATAGCAATGCCAAAGAGCAAACGATTATTGCTTATGGTAAACCTGCCACCTTCCATCAAATTATGGATGATGGTAAGCCTATTGATGGCGAAGCATTAAAAATGCGCTATGACACAAAAACAGAATTTTTGAAAATGACGGATCACGCAGTCTTGATTCAAGATGGTAGCGAAATCAAAGGTAATGTCATCACTTATAAGATTGATGAACAACGTTTGGTTGCAAAAAGTGGCGATAAACAACGCGTAACTACCGTCATCCAACCAAATCAATTGAACAATAACAAGAAATAAACAGTATCTATGGCTATTCTAAAAGCAGAACACCTCGCAAAAAGCTATAACGGACGTAAAGTTGTTTCTGATGTTAGCCTTGAGGTTGAATCTGGAAAAATCGTCGGTCTATTAGGGCCTAACGGCGCAGGTAAAACGACATCGTTTTACATGATTGTAGGTTTAGTTGCACGAGATGAAGGTGTTATCACCATTGATGGTGACGATATCAGCCTACAACCCATGCATAACCGTTCACGTATGGGTATCGGTTATTTACCTCAAGAAGCATCGATTTTCCGCCGCTTGAGCGTTTATGACAACTTGATGGCGGTACTCCAGACGCGCAAAGAATTAACGAAAGAAGAGCGCCAAGATAAAGCAGAAGATTTATTGGATGAGTTTAACATCCAGCATATCCGTAACAGTCTTGGTCAATCATTATCAGGTGGTGAGCGACGCCGTGTTGAAATTGCACGAGCATTAGCCGCAAACCCTAAATTTATTTTACTTGATGAGCCATTTGCTGGTGTTGACCCCATCTCTGTGATCGACATCAAAAAGATCATTGAACACTTACGTGATCGTGGGCTTGGCGTCTTAATAACAGACCATAATGTAAGGGAAACACTTGATGTCTGTGAGCATGCGTATATCGTAAGTCAAGGACAGCTAATTGCGAACGGTACACCTGAGCATGTTCTAAACGATGAACATGTTAAGCGCGTTTACTTAGGTGACCAATTCCGCTTATAACACATTACATAGGTCTGCTATTGAAGAAAAAGCCACAGTATAAAAATAATAACGACAAGGTATATCTACGTTAATGAAAACTTCTCTCCAGCTTAAGCTAGGCCAACAACTGGCCATGACGCCGCAGCTACAGCAAGCTATTCGCCTGCTGCAGTTATCTACTTTGGATCTCCAACAGGAAATTCAAGAAGCCCTAGATGGAAATCCATTGCTAGAGCTGGAAGAAAATGAAGATCCTTCGACAAACGATGATAAAGCTGCGACAGAATCTTCAACAGACGATACCTCTGACAATATTGATGATATTGAAAGCTTTGACACCGCCGATGTTATCGATACCAATGAAATGCCAGAAGAACTCCCCGTCGATACAACTTGGGATGATGTTTATAGCGCTGGAACAGGCAGTACAGGCATTGCACTTGACGATGATATTCCTGTCTATCAAGGGGAAACTACTGAATCGTTACAAGACTATCTAATGTGGCAAGTCCAGCTAACCCCTTTTAGCGAAACGGATCTTGCCATTGCAACAGCTATTATTGATGCCGTTGATGAAAAAGGATATTTATCCTGCTCTGCAGAAGATATTCTAGAAAGTTTTGATGATGATGAACTTGAGTTAGATGAAGTTGAAGCGGTATTAAAACGCGTACAACAATTTGACCCTCTCGGTGTAGCTTCTCGCAATTTACAAGAATGTTTGTTACTTCAACTGGCGACCTACCCAAAAGAGACCCAGTGGCTCACTGAAGCCAAAATGCTACTGTCTGATCATATTGCTCTTTTAGGCAATCGTGATTATCGACAACTCATGCGTGAAACCAAACTAAAAGAAGCCGATTTAAAAGCCGTAATGGCATTGATCCATTCGCTCGATCCACGTCCAGGCAATCGTGTTATTCATTCAGACACCGAATATGTGGTACCAGATGTCTCTGTGTTTAAAGATCACGGCAAATGGGTGGTCACGATCAACCCTGACAGCGTGCCACGTATTAAAGTGAATGAACAATACGCAGCATTAAGCAAAAATACCCGTAATAGTGCGGACAGCCAGTTTATTCGCACCCATCTACAAGATGCTAAATGGCTGATCAAAAGCTTAGAAAGTCGAAATGAAACATTACTCAAAGTCGCTCGCTGCATTGTCGAACATCAGCAAGACTTCTTTGAATATGGCGAAGAAGCGATGAAACCTATGGTGTTAAATGATATCGCCCTTGCCGTAGAAATGCATGAATCCACCATATCTCGAGTCACAACGCAAAAATATATGCATACACCTCGAGGTATTTTTGAATTGAAATACTTCTTCTCAAGTCATGTCAGTACGGATAATGGTGGCGAATGCTCGTCTACTGCCATCCGCGCACTGGTGAAGAAACTTGTTGCAGCAGAAAACCAAGCGAAGCCATTAAGTGACAGCAAAATTGCGACACTATTAGCTGAGCAAGGCATTATGGTAGCGAGGCGGACTATCGCTAAGTACCGTGAATCCTTAGGTATTCCGCCGTCGAATCAGCGAAAACGTCTGATCTAGATTAACAGGTCAGATCCAACAAAAGGAAGATGTCTATGCAAATCAATATTACAGGGCACCATGTTGATGTAACCGATTCTCTTCGTGAGTATGTCACGACCAAGTTTGAAAAACTTGAGCGCTTCTTCGATAAAATAAACAATGTCCAAGTAATTCTTAATGTTGAAAAGCTTCAACAGATAGCTGAGGCTACGCTACATATTAACGCAGGGGAAATCCACGCAAAAGCGGATTCTGAAAATATGTATGCTGCGATTGATGAATTGACTGATAAACTCGTTCGTCAATTAAACAAACACAAAGATAAGCTCAACAGCCACTAACTATGCAACTTAGTAATGTATTGAGCCTGGACTGCACTAAAAGTGCGGTCCCTTGCTCCAGCAAAAAACGCGCGCTAGAACTCATTAGTGAGATAGCTGCCGCTCATCTCGATCAAAACCCACAGCCACTATTCGAATGTATGCTCAATCGTGAAAAGATGGGGACTACAGGTATTGGTAATGGTATAGCGATCCCTCATGGACGTATCAGTAATAGCGATCAAGCCATTGCCGTACTGATTCAATGCCAAGAAGCAATTGATTTTGACGCGATTGATAATCAGCCTGTTGATCTTCTGTTTGCGCTGTTTGTGCCAGAAGAACAATGTAAAGAGCATTTAAAAACGCTTGCAAGTATGGCTGAAAAGCTAGGTAACAAGCAAGTATGTAAACAGCTGCGTCATGCAACTAGCGATCAAGAGCTGTATCATATCCTTACCGATGAATCGTGAACTTTTACTCCATATCCCAATTACCGAGGTAAATAAACCATGATGTTAATGGTTGTCAGTGGCCGTTCTGGTTCAGGAAAATCTGTCGCATTACGTGTACTTGAAGATCTCGGCTATTACTGTGTCGATAATCTACCTGTTACTCTACTGCCGCAATTTGTCAAAGACATTGCCCATACTGAGCAAGATATAGCTGTCAGTATTGATGTACGTAACATGCCTCAGCAACCTGGTGAAATACAGCGTATTCTCAAATCACTAGAGAACGATGTTGATGTAAACGTTGTTTTTCTCGATGCTGATGATAAAGAGTTGGTTAAACGTTATAGCGAAACTCGTCGCTTACATCCTTTATCTCGGCAAAATATGACTCTAGAGCAAGCTATTACCTCTGAAAGTGCCATATTAGGTGATTTAAAAGAGCACGCTGATTTAGTTATCGATACATCGAATAAATCAATTCATGATTTAAGTGAAACCGTTCGTGCTCGTGTGTTAGGCCGAGAAGCAAAAGAGCTGATTCTTGTTTTTGAATCATTTGGCTTTAAGCATGGTTTACCTTCAGATGCCGATTATGTATTTGATGTTCGCTTTTTACCCAACCCTCATTGGGTACCAGAACTCAAACCCCAAACAGGGCTAGATCAAGGGGTAAAAGATTTTCTTTCCAGCCAAAGTGAAGTGAATCAACTCAATTACCAAATTCGTAATTTCATCGAGACTTGGTTGCCAATGCTTGAAAAAAACAACCGTAGCTATGTCACTGTAGCCATTGGTTGTACTGGCGGCCAACATCGCTCTGTCTATATAGCGCAATCTCTTGCCGACTACTTTGAGCATCAAGGTCAACAAGTCCAAGTTCGTCACCGCACATTAGAAGAAAAACAATGACAGTCCAACGCGAATTATTTATTAAAAACCGACTCGGCTTACACGCACGTGCGGCCATTAAACTGGTTGAACTTGCACAAAGCTTTACCGCAGTGATCACCGTGAGTAATGCTGATGTATCAGCTACTGCGGATAGTGTTATGGGGCTTTTAATGCTTGATTCCGCGCAAGGACAAAAAATCATGGTAAGTGCTGAAGGTTCAGACGAAGTATCAGCACTTAACGCTATTTCCGCTTTAATTGAAGCCGGCTTTGATGAAGAAAATTAAACATTACGTTTAAGAATCAATACCACTTACTTTTCAATTACACTTTAAATAATTTTCTCATGTGTAATTGACAACTAAATCTGAAATTCTGCTTTAATTATCGCTATTATTAATAACTCTGTAGGCAACTGGTGATAACTTTCCGTTAAATAACCTAGTAATTGTGTATGTGATATATGTGAGATGGATAAATCTGCTCATTATACGTAAAACATGTGAGACAAAAGCTAGGTGATTACGTTAAAATTCAGCTTATTGCGCCATCAAAATATAAGTGGGCCTAATACCTATGGCGGATGTATTAGAACAAGATCAAACCCATCAACGACTCCAAGAAGTTAATACTGCATTAGAAAATGGCATGTTTGTCCATGTTCGCCGACTCCTTCAAGAAATGGAGCCGGAAGATATTGCACATCTGTTGGAAGCCTCTCCTCCGAAAGAACGTCAAGTACTATGGCAACTGACCGATCCTGAAGAGCAAGGTGAAATCCTTGATGAACTATCTGAAGATGTAAAAGATGGTATCGTCTCGCAAATGGAGCCAGAGAAACTGGCAGCTGTGACCGAGGGGATGGAAAGTGATGATGTCGCTTATGTACTACGTAGTCTTCCTGATGAACGTTATCAAGAAGTACTGGCGCAAATGGATAGCACTGATCGTCACCGTATCGAGAAAGCGCTAGCGTACCCTGAAGATACTGCTGGCGGTATGATGAGTACCGACTTCATCACTATTCGTGGTGATGTTACTGCTGATGTTGTCTTACGTTATTTGCGTATGCGAGGCGAATTACCTGAAGCAACAGATGCTTTATATGTCGTTGATAGCAACGAAGCCTTAATTGGTCATTTATCTCTTGCTGCACTAATTACGACACAGCCTGACATTGAAATCAAAGATGTGATGGAAGATGCAGATGAAGCTATTCCTGTCGATATGCCTGATAGTGAAATAGCTAATTTGTTTGAACGTCGTAACTGGGTTTCAGCGCCAGTTGTCGATCAAAATAATCTATTGCTTGGTCGTATTACTATTGATGACGTGGTCGATCTCATTCGTGAAGAAGCCGAACACTCAATGATGAGTATGGCAGGTATGGATGATGATGAAGATACCTTTGCGCCAGTTTTAAAGTCAGCCAAAAGTCGAAGTATTTGGCTTGGTGTTAACGTTTTAACAGCATTAGCGGCAGCATCTGTTTCCAACATGTTTGAAAACACTTTACAACAGATGGCTACCGTTGCTGTATTGATGACTATCGTCCCATCAATGGGCGGTGTTGCAGGTAACCAAACCGTCGCTCTGGTTATTCGTGGTTTAGCCGTTGGTCACATCGGTGATACCAACACCCGCTGGCTACTAAGTAAAGAGGCCCGTGTTGGTTTAATTAATGGTTTTGTTTGGGCGTTAATTATCGGTGCGGTTGTCGTAGTCTGGAAAGGCAGCTTTATGCTGGGAGCGATAATGGCCGGCGCAATGCTTGCTAACTTATTTGTTGCCGGTGTTGCAGGTGTATTGATCCCGATTGGATTGAAAAAACTCAAGATCGATCCAGCATTAGCTGGCGGTATGGCATTAACGACTTGTACTGATATTGTCGGTTTAATGGTATTCCTTGGTCTTGCGACTATCTTCATTACACCGTAAAAAGCAGCTCTTTCCTATAACAGGAATAAACAAAAAAGCCCGAATCTTACAGATTCGGGCTTTTCGTTTTAATCAATTTAGCAAAAATTACTCACCAGCAATCTTCATTGAATCTAATAACATCGAGCCTGTTAAGATCTGACTGCGAGTTTCAGTATCATTACCAATAGCAACAATATTCTGCATCATATCTTTTAAATTACCTGCAATCGTAATTTCAGACACTGGATATTGAATTTGACCGTTCTCAACCCAGAAACCTGCTGCGCCACGCGAGTAATCACCCGTTACGATATTCACCCCTTGACCCATTAGCTCTGTAACTAATAAACCACGATCCATCTTCTTCAGCATTTGCTCAAAAGACTCACCGGTCGATTTAACCATCCAGTTATGAATACCACCAGCATGACCTGTTGGCTGCATATTCATTTTACGAGCAGCGTAGCTGGTCAGTAAGTAAGTTTGCAACACACCGTCAGTAATGATCTCACGATCATAAGTGGCTAAACCTTCACTATCAAATGGGGTACTTGCCATACCACGCAAAATATGTGGGCGCTCGCTAATACCTAACCACTCAGGGAAAATTTGTTCACCTAACTTATCAACTAAGAAAGAAGATTTACGGTACAGATTAGCACCACTGATCCCCATCACTAAGTGACCAAACAAGCCTGTTGCGATATCAGCAGCAAACATTACAGGTGCTTCACGGGTTGTCAGTTTCTGCGCATCAACACGTCCCACAGTTCGCTCGGCTGCATGGCGACCAACACGCTCTGGTGTCCACATCTCAGAGGCTAAACGTGAAGTGGTATAGCTATAATCTCGTTCCATCTCACCGTTTTTGCCTTCAGCAATCACACAACAACTGATGCTGTGACGACTTGAGGCATAACTTGCCAACATGCCGTGGCTATTACCATAAACACGGACACCGTAATGGCTATCATAACTTGCGCCATCACTTTGTTTAATACGAGGATCATAATCTAATGCGGCTTCTTCTGCTGCAATAGCAATCGCGGCTGCGCGATCTGGCTCTGGTTCATCTGGGTGGAATAAATCCAAATCAGGAATATCATTTGCCATTAACTCTTTCGGTCCAGGCCCTGCAAAAGGATCTTCCGAAGTGTAATTAGCAATATCAAGTGCGGCTGCTACTGTCTGAGCAATTGCTGATTCACTTAAATCAGAAGTTGATGCGCTGCCTTTGCGATTTCCGCGATAAACAGTGATCCCTAATGCGCCATCACTATTAAATTCAACATTCTCAACATCACACATACGTGTAGAGACACTGATCCCTGTTGTTTTGTTAATGGCTACTTCGGCGGCATCCGCTTGTTTACCGGCGACTTCCAGTGCTTTCGCAACCGCAGCTTCCAGTTCAACACGCTGCTGGGCTACCTGTTCTCTTACGTCCATACAATCACTTAAGGTTAGAGTTTTGCTTATTGGTTATAGAATAATGTAATTTACGCCCAAAATCGTTATTAAACTGATAAAATAGAGCTATTGATAGTGTTAGTGAGCCCATTATGAGCCGTAAAAACAAGAAAGCCCCTTGGGATGAAGAAGAAGAAATCATCTGGGTAAGTAAATCCGAGATGAAACGCGACATGGATGCGCTACAAAAAATTGGTGAGGAGTTAGTTGAATTAACACCTAATGCACTTGCTAAGATGCCGCTTGATGACGAAATGATGGATGCAATTAAAGACGCTCAGCGCTTTAATAAAGAAGCACGTCGCCGTCAACTTCAATATATCGGTAAGCAAATGCGCTTTATCGACATTGAACCAATCCAAGCGGCATTAGATAAATTACGTAATAAGCACTCTCAGCATACCGTTGCGCTGAAAAAGCTTGAGCTAAAGCGTGATAAGTTAATCGAAAATGGCGATAGCATGATCAATGCTATCTTAGTCGATCACCCAGATGCTGATCGCCAACATTTACGCCAGCTTGTTCGCCAAGCAACAAAAGAAAAATCACAAGAGAAGCCAGGTAAGGCTTACCGTGAAATTTTCCAATATTTAAAATCTTTATATCTAGAAGACTAAGTGATCACTCACATTTTCTAGCACTGATAAAGTAAAAAAAGCCAGCAAAGTTTATCCCTGCTGGCTTTTTCTTTATCAAATAGACGTGCGAGAAGATTTACTCAGTGCCGCCTACTGTCATTGAATCAATTTTCAGGGTTGGCTGACCAACACCAACAGGTACGCTTTGTCCCGCTTTACCACACACACCTACACCACGGTCGATCTCTAAGTCATTACCAACCATAGAAACTTGCTGCATCGCTTCAATACCGCTACCAATTAAAGTCGCACCTTTAATTGGACAAGTGATCTTACCGTTTTCAATTAAGTAAGCTTCTGATGCAGAGAATACAAATTTACCCGATGTGATATCGACCTGACCACCACCGAAGTTAGGGGCGTAGATGCCTTTCTTCACACTAGAAATAATTTCTTCTGGTGTATGCTCACCAGGCAGCATGTAAGTGTTTGTCATGCGAGGCATAGGTAGATGCGCATATGACTCACGACGACCATTACCGGTAGGCGCTACGCCCATTAGACGTGCGTTAAGCTTATCTTGCATGTAGCCTTTTAACTTACCGCCTTCCACCAGCACATTGTATTGTGAAGGTGTTCCTTCGTCATCAATGTTAATAGAGCCACGACGATCAACCAGTGTACCGTCATCGACAATGGTACATAACGGCGATGTGACTTGCTCACCTAGTTGACCAGAGAACATCGATGAGCCTTTACGGTTAAAATCACCTTCAAGGCCATGGCCGACAGCTTCGTGTAACAACACACCAGGCCAACCAGCTCCCAAAACCACAGGCATGGTACCTGCAGGAGCTGCGTCTGCTTCTAGGTTAATCAATGCTTGGCGGATAGCTTCATCAGCAAAATACAATGCTTGGCTTTTACCATCAGTTTCAGTTAAGAACATTTCATAGCCGTAACGACCACCACCACCCGCACTACCACGCTCACGTTTGTCGCCTTTTTCAACCAGAACACTGATAGATAAACGAACAAGCGGACGAATATCTGCCGCATAAGTGCCATCAAGCGCGGCAACTAACACCTCTTCATAGACACCATTGATGCTAACAGACACTTCAGTGACTAATGGCTCTTTAGTGCGAATATAACGGTCAATCTCTTCCAATAATGCAATTTTTTGAAATTTATCAAGGCTACCTAATGGATTAATAGGCGCATAAATACCCGATGGTGTTAATGGGCTAAAGGTTTGTACTTTGCCATTCCCCCCTTGGCGAACAATACCACGTGCCGCTTTGGCACTCTGTGTTAGTGCCAATGGGTTTATTTGATCAGAATATGCAAAACCTGTTTTTTCGCCAGCAACCGCACGTACACCTACACCGCGATCGATATTAAACGAACCATCTTTAATAATACTGTCTTCCAGTACTAATGACTCATGCCAGCAAGATTGGAAATAAATATCGGCATAATCCACATCTCTTGCTGCAATTAGCCCAAGGATATTGTGCAGTTCATCGCGGCCAAGACCTGACTGGTCTAGCATGGTATTTTCTACGGTGTTAAGGGTCATTAATTTGCTCTTAAATTATTTAGCGCGGTTGAACACAAAATTTAGTATGTTCAGCAACAGGCATGTTAGCGCGGATCTTCTCAGATAATTGTAAATCAATATTGGCAGTCAGAACACCGGTGCCTTGCTGCTGACAGGCAACAATTTGCCCCCAAGGATCAATAATCATTGAGTGGCCCCATGTTTCTCGCCCTTCATTATGCTCACCCCATTGTGCTGCGGCAATCACCCAACACTGAGTTTCAATAGCACGAGCTCGTAATAATACTTCCCAGTGTGCTTTACCTGTTAATTTAGTAAAGGCTGCGGGCACAACAATAATATCAGCGCCTTGTCCGCGTAATGCGCTGTATTGCAATGGAAATCTTACATCATAACAAATCGACATCCCGATATTGCCATACGGTGTTTTTACGACTTTAAGCTCATCACCCGCTTTAAAAGTATCAGACTCTCGATAGCTGTGGTGTTTATCGGCAACATCGACATCGAACATATGTAATTTATTATAATGTTCTTGGAGTTCGCCTTTATCGTTATATAACAAGCTGGTTGATGTGATTGAACCATCAGGTTGCAAGATAGGCATTGAACCCAGTAAAAGCCAAATACCTAACTTTTCAGTTAATGCTGATAATTCTTTTTGAAATGGGCCATCATTGAGTGGTTCAGCCCATTTCTGGTAATCTGCTTTACTGCCAAAAACTAAAGTATTTTCAGGAGTAACAACCAATTTAGCTCCTTGTAGCTGAAGCCCTTTCACTTTCTTTTTTAATTTAGTGAGATTATGTTCAGGATCGGCTCCCGAATTCATTTGTACTAAACCAATCTTCGCCATGACCATCTCCTGAGCCTATATTCGTTGCTCGCAATCTCTCTAAGTCTCAATTGCTCTTTCTTTGTTGTACCACTGATAAAAATTAACGCAATATATTCATTTATAGCTTACTTATTAGGTACGGTATATTCGCCCGATAAACGTGAACGCTCAGTAACATCTGGCGATTGAATCGGGCCTGTTACTTGGTAATTGACTTGGGTGATCACATCTAACACTGGCGATAACACCGTTGAAATAGCTAACACATATAACGCTGTTTGTGGCGCAACAGCAAAAGCGGTTAAAACAGGTAAGCCCGAGGTAAAGTCAGGAATAAACTTCACATTTGCATCGACCTTTTCATTCACCAGATCAACCTTACCTTTAATGTACATATCACCGGCTAATGCTTGCATCTTAATATCGTTACTATAAAAGGTGCCTTGCTTAATTGTTCCAGTCCCTTTGATATAGTTAAATGCCAAGCCATTATCAAATACCCCCGAGAAATCGAGCTGCATTTTTCGAATAATAGAATCTAAACTAAACAGGCCAAGCAATCGCCCTGCGCCAAATGCACCACTGACCAGCCCTTTACCAATATCTGTTTTCACGTTGCCATTTAATGTTCGGCGATCTATAGCCCAAGGAGAACCTTGCCATGACGCAGAGATGCTCGTATCAAACGATGCATTTTGCACGCCACCTTCAATACCAAAGCGACTTAATAAATCGGTACTATTGTCACCTTTTACCATAAGACTTAACGCCGAATGATTACGGTTATCTTTAAAATACCAACGTCCATTAGCATCTAATTTGATATTGCTTGAATTAATATTGAACGTTTTCAATGTTAATTGATTTGAGGATTTCTCAAGTACAGCATTGACTTGCCCTAATCGATAACCCTGTAGCCATGCATCCGATACCGTAAGTTTAACAGCAGGGATCGCAGCCATTACCTTACGATCTAGCGCTGTGACTATCGGAGATAATAAAGGAGTCACTTTTTTAGTGACATCAGCTTGCTGCTGAGTAACTGACTTTTTATCTAATTGTGGAAAGTTAAGATGAAGGGATTTAAAGATCGCATTCACCGTATTTTTCTGATCCCAAGTAATATAGCCTTCAGCTTGTCGGCTCTCTAATTTCGCGGACCACTGATGACCATGTTTGACATGCAAATTAACATCATTCCACACTAACCCGCCCAAGGTTAACTGCTTAACTTTTGCCTCTATCTTATTTGGAATCGGCCATACAATCCCCTCATTACCATGGCTTTTATTAGTGTTTGATTGTTGCCACTTATTCGCAAAAGCGATCCACGGATCAACATTGAATGCCTTAGTATCAATATTCACCACATGTCCAATACCTAATGTTGGCTCAATATCTTTTTTACCAATCATCAAATCACTGGCAGCTAATTGTGGTTTTCCATCAATAAGGTTCACACGAACTTGGTAAGCCGCATCAGGCATTTGAAGTTGCCCATTAAACGTTTGTGCATTGCCATCAACATTCACCGTTATAAACTGCGATTGATTGGGCTTGGGTTGATAAGATAACGGATAGGGCAAATCACTCTTAATATGGGTAAGAGGTAATATGCTTTTTACTTTGTAAGTAAAAGTATCATTGTTTAAGTCCACCTGAACATCTGCTTTCCAATCACTGCTACCGGATAGGTGATCTAATAATTGAGCAGGTGTATAAGGTTGTAAACGAGCGATTTGCCAATCACCAGCCACATTTACATTCACTCGATAGTGATCGCTTTCAACATTATTACCTGTAAAGCTAAGCCCAATCGGTTGATCAAATAACTTACCACTTAAGCCTTCAGCCTTAATTTTTGCATTATCGAAGATTAAACTACCATTAGTGTCATCAACAGTCAGAGATGGTGTTTGTAAATCGATACGATTATTTTTAAGAAATACTTGGCCTTTCGCATCTACATCACTGCCGTCAAAAGGAATATCAAGTGTTAATTTAGCAGTAACAGGTCCATTCACCCTCACCGTTTGTAATGCGCTCCCTACAGAATCGGCTAATGGCGTTTTAAGCATGTACTCTGTAACACCTTGCCCATTAGCGGCAAGATCAAGTGCTAGTTTCAAATGTCCATCAGGGGCTAATTTTGCCCCACCAATCACATTAGAACCGACGGCTGATAACGTTTTTACATGACTAGCATCGATCGTCATGCGATCATTTTTAAAGCCTAAATTAAGATTGAGATCCGTTAATAATGGCCAATCTGGATCAAACTGAAATTTTGCTTTTTTCAGTGGGACCTTAACTTCAAAGACACCATCGTGATTAGGATAAGGGAATGTGTTTAAAGGACCAAACCAGAGCAGTTCAGCATCTTTCACCGTACCGCCTTTTATCGCGGTAGCTAGATAATGGGTTAATTTATTACCAAGCGCTGGGCGAGGTAAATAACGCCATGTTTGCCCAGCATCTTTAACAGATGCTTCACCATAAAAAGCCAACCATGCAGGCGCTTTTTGATAAAAATCGAGTCTAAATTGCCCTTTTGCATTGAGATCTGGAGTAGCAACACTCAGTTTATCACTCCATAAACTGGTGCCTTGATTATCATGTTTCCAATACGCATCAATCGTCGCGTCATTGATGTTTAATGGTTTAGGAAAAACCTTACCATAAGGCAGAGCATCATCATCGACTCGAATGTTCACTGTACCTTGTGTTGTATCACCAGCAATACGCGCATTTAACTTATTAATACCAGGTAATAACTGCCACTGCTTAAACGCTAAATCATCAAGATTTAATGAAAAATGAATCGGCTTATCTTGCTCACCTGCAACCCGAATTTTTGTCACCAGTCCTGTCGGTTGTAACTCGGTGATAGCTTCCGTAATGCTGTTCGACTTGGGTAAAAAAGATCGCAATGGTAGTAATCGATCTAATTTGATATTGGTCAGTGCCGCTTTCCAATTTACAGGCTGCCATTGCTTATTAAGTGAAAATTGCGCTGCAACATCAAATTTCGGCCACGATATCTTATCGGTCGTAATATCAAACTTCTCAGTATCAATACGCCATACTCGTTGCTGCTTATCAAAGGTAGGATTTAGCGCAACAACACCACCATTAATAATAATTTGGTGAGATTTATGCTGAGTAGTCCAATCAATATGACTTTTGGCAAGTTGGATCATCGCTGAACTTATCGTACCTTTATCTAACGATAACCACGCTTGCATACTCAATTTACTGTCTGAAATATCAGCGACACCAGTAAATTTTTTATTTAGCCATGGTGTGACCGAAATGTTTTTTCCTTTGAGGTATAGCGTCCCATTCAGACTAGACAAACTACCTTGTTCGGTAATATCTGCTTTTATGTCAACTTGGCCTAATGGACTATTTATCAATCCAATTGAACCTTGAGCAAAATGATGCCCTCCCTCATTTCGCCAGTTAAGTTGTGTAACGGCTAAATGTAGTGCTTTACCTGAAGGAGAAGGTACGGTAACCGTGGCGTTTTTTAATGTGACATTATCAATACGCGTGAAAAAAAACTGTTCTAACCATTTAGCAAAAGAAATATCAGAAGAGGGTTTTGAAGCACTATGTGGGAGTTGTGTAATATCTAAATCGAATTGCTCAATTTGGACATGTTTAAAGGCGGGTTTAAATGTCATCAATGACTGCCAGAAATCCAAATAGATCTCGGCTTGTCCAACCTTAACTAATGGGGCTGAATGGTTATTCTCAGCCACCGATAGTTGATTAAATTTTATTTCAGGGCCCGATAGCAGCCAGCGTCCATCAATATTTTCTACCGATATTTTCGTATGTGTTTGCTGAGAAAGCCACTGTGCTATTGGCTGACGATAATGGTCAAGGTGAGGAAGAGAAAAGCGGATAGTACTGATCAAAATAGCCAATGTTACTGCAACAATAACCACTAACCACAATACACCACGTAAGGTTTTTGTCACCATACGGTTCACTGACTCTTCCCCATTTGTATCATTACATCATTACCACATCGAACTGCTCTTGGTTATATAGCGGCTCAGGTTTTATTTTTACTTGTTTACCAATAAAGACCTCAAGCTCTGCTAATGCATGCGATTCATCCCCCATAAGAGCCTCGCCCACAGCGGATGAAACATACACAATAAATCGATCAGCATCGTAAGCTCGATTGACTCGGGTTATTTCTCGCAATACCTCATAGCAAACACTTTCAACGGTTTTCACCGTACCACGACCATCACAAGATGGACACGTACCACACAACACATGCTCAATACTTTCACGAGTACGCTTACGCGTCATTTCAACCAAACCTAATTGCGTAAAGCCATTAATATTGGTTTTCACTCGATCATAAGAAAGTGCTTGCTCAAGCGCTTGTAAAACGCGTTGTTGATGTTCCTCTGAAATCATATCGATAAAATCAATAATGATAATGCCGCCTAAATTACGTAAACGTAATTGGCGAGCAATAGCTTTTGTTGCCTCAATATTGGTATTAAAAATAGTCTCGTCGAGATTTCTTCGCCCAACAAACGCACCGGTATTAATATCAACCGTAGTCATCGCTTCTGTTTGATCAATGATCAAATACCCGCCAGACTTCATTTCCACTTTACGATCTAAGGAACGTTGAATTTCAGACTCAGTATCATAGAGATCAAAGATAGGCTGCTGACCTGAATAATATTCAATATTATCTGTCACTTCAGGCACGAACTCATCTGTAAATTCTTTTAACTTATCAAATGCTTGGCGTGAGTCGACTTTGATGTTATCAATTTCAGTTCCAACAAAATCACGTAAGATACGTTGTGCAAGCCCTAGCTCACCGTATAGCATCGAACGTGGCTTATACTTAGCACGACGCTCTAATACTTTACGCCATAAGTGCTTCAAAAAAGCGGCATCTTGAGCGACTTCATCGGTATTCGCTCCTTCTGCTGCAGTTCTAATAATAAAGCCACCTAAATCATCACAATGCTGTAAAACCGCCTTTTTCAAACGGTCACGCTCTTTCTCACTTTCAATCCGCTGAGACACACCAACATGGCTTGCTCCCGGCATAAAAACAAGATAACGAGACGGTAAGGTAATATCAGTCGTTAAACGCGCACCTTTAGTTCCCAGAGGATCTTTCACCACCTGTACGACAATGTCTTGCCCTTGACGAACAAGCTCAGAAATATCACGCACCTGAAATTGTTTTTTCTCATTTTCAGCCACACATTCCGTGTGAGGAACAATATCTGAGGCATGTAAAAATGCAGCTTTATCTAACCCAATATCGACAAATGCCGCCTGCATACCAGGAAGTACGCGACTCACTCGCCCTTTGTAAATATTTCCGACGATACCGCGTTTCGATTCACGTTCAATGTGGATCTCTTGCAATACGCCATGTTCAATCATTGCGACACGGGTTTCACTTGGCGTCACATTGATCAGCAGCTCAGTGCTCATGGTTGCCTCTACTTATAACTTTAAAAAATCTTGTAACAGGATGTCGGTTTCCACTAGCGGTAACCCCATCACTGCATAAAAACTGCCATCGATACGTTCAACGAATTTGCCACCTAAGCCTTGGATACCATAACTGCCCGCTTTATCTTGTGGTTCTCCGCTTTGCCAATATTTTTTGATTTCGTTATCTGACAAAGGCTTAAACCACACTTGCGTGATCACTAGCTTAGTTTCAATCCTTTCTTTCGTTGCGACTGTCACTGCGGTCATCACTTGATGTTGGCGACCAGACAGCATTTTCAGCATACGCGCTGCATCAGTAAAATCGACAGGTTTTTCTAATATTTGCTGATCAGCCACAACAATTGTGTCCGATCCTAAAATAGGCAAATCTGTTGGCGCTGCTTTTACTCCAGCTAAGGCTTTATCTCGCGATAAACGCTGAACATAGTTTTCAGGGCTTTCGCCTACTTGGTGGCACTCTTCGACATCCACCACAACACGTTCAAACTGATAGCCTAACTGATTTAATAACTCCATTCGACGAGGCGAACCTGAAGCAAGATATAATTGAATTGCAGCCATGATACACCTCAAACTTACATTTATACTTTAAAAACATTTAATTATAAATAAGGGGAAGACCGACTGGCTTCCCCTTTATGTTATTACGATTAACGAATCGAAAACTTACGACGTATACGCCGTAATAATAAGAACAACCATGGCCATAATATAAAGTTTAATACGACAGCCCATAATTGTTGTGGCTCAAAAGTCACGTTTGAGACTAAATACTCAGCCCAATATTCAATAAGCTTACCGGCTAATGATAACAGCGCGAATATAATCGCTTGTTGTCCTAATGACAGGTTACGAAGCACTCTAAAATTTAAAGCAACAATGTAAGCAATCACCGACATCATCAAGCCACGGACACCTAATGTAGAACCTAAAATCAAATCCCACAATAAGCCGATAATTAAAGCACTTCCCACGTTAACACGATGTGGTAAGGCTAATACCCAGTAACAAGTAACCAGTAAAACCCATGAAGGTCGAAACGGTTCCAACATTCCAGGCCAAGGGGCAGCTTGCAACACCAGAGCAAAAACGAATGACAACCAAATCCAAATTCGGCCATGTGCTTGGTTAGTTGGCATCATTCACCTCATTGTTCGGCTTTTTGTTCTCAATTGGTGCTGTTGGTTTTACACCATTTGCTGGTACAGCAACTGCTGGAGAAATGGTTGAAACCGCACTTGAAGGCGCAATCGATTTTGTTGCTGACGTTTCTGCCGCTTTCATTCTATCGGTTGGCCAGACTAATAATAAGTAACGTAATCGGTCAAATTGCACTGTTGGTTTAGCGATAATTTGTGCAAATGGGCGTTTATTGTCAAAAGAGAACTCAGTTACACGTGCAACCGGATATCCTTCAGGATAGCGACCACCCAACCCAGAGCTCACCAATAAATCACCGACACGAATATCAGTACTGCTAGGGACATGCTCAAGTTGAATCTCATTACTCTTTCCAGTTCCTGTTGCAATAACACGAATATCGTTACGCACAACTTGTACTGGAATAGCATTCGTCGGATCGATCAGTAATAGAACACGACTATTATGCGCGCCAACATAGGAGATCTGCCCTACAATACCTTTATCATTAATAACAGGCTGGCCTTCATACACTCCATCAACACGCCCTTTATCAATCATCACTTGATGACTATAAGGATCAGAGTCGACCGCCATCACTTCGGCGATCATCTTACGCTCACCACGAACAAACGGTGAACCTAATAAATTTCTTAAACGCTGATTTTCTTGCTGTAATTGATCAAGCAATAAAACATTACTTTTCATCACCAACAAATCACGCTTCAACGCTTTATTTTCAACTAATAATTGCTGATGAGAACTCATTTGACCATTTAGGCCATCAAGTAATTCACGCGGTAAATTAGCCGCATATTGAAGCGGAGCGATTGCTGAGTTCAAAAAATAACGAACATTGGCAAAAGCATCAAGACGACTATCGGCTAGCATAAGGCTAGCCGATAGTAATATGGCAAGAAACAGGCGTAATTGCAGAGAAGGACCTCTGCCAAAGATAGGTTTCATCTAACGCTATAACCTGTTTTATAGAAAACTAACGCAGGCATTATTACTCTTCGCTGAAGAGATCGCCACCGTGCATATCAATCATTTCTAACGCTTTACCGCCGCCACGAGCCACACAAGTTAGTGGGTCTTCAGCAACAACCACAGGAATACCTGTTTCTTCTGTAAGTAGACGGTCTAAATCGCGAAGTAGTGCACCACCACCCGTCAGCACCATACCACGCTCAGAAATATCAGATGCAAGCTCTGGCGGACACTGTTCTAGTGCAACCATTACTGCAGAAACAATACCCGTGAGTGGTTCTTGTAATGCTTCTAGGATTTCATTTGAGTTTAACGTAAAGCTACGAGGTACACCTTCTGCGAGGTTACGACCACGTACTTCAATTTCACGTACTTCATCACCTGGGTACGCTGAACCGATTTCATGCTTAATACGCTCAGCGGTTGCTTCACCAATAAGGCTACCGTAGTTACGACGTACGTAGTTGATAACGGCTTCATCAAAACGGTCACCACCGATACGAACCGATGATGAGTAAACCACACCATTCAGTGAGATCACTGCAACTTCTGTTGTACCACCACCGATATCGATCACCATAGAACCCGTTGCTTCAGATACTGGCATACCAGCACCGATAGCAGCCGCCATTGGCTCATCGATTAAGTAAACTTCACGAGCACCAGCACCTTGAGCTGATTCACGGATTGCACGACGTTCAACTTGAGTAGAGCCACAAGGAACCGCGACTAACACACGAGGACTTGGACGAAGAATACTGTTGTCATGTACTTGCTTAATAAAATGCTGCAACATTTTTTCAGTCACATAGAAATCAGCAATTACACCGTCTTTCATTGGGCGGATAGCCGCGATATTACCTGGAGTACGACCAAGCATTAATTTTGCGTCATGACCTACCGCTGCAACACTTTTTGTTGCGCCTGCACGGTCTTGACGGATTGCAACCACAGAGGGTTCATCTAGAACGATGCCCTGTCCTTTGACATAAATAAGGGTGTTGGCAGTACCCAAGTCAATAGACAGGTCATTAGAAAACATGCCACGAAGTTTTTTAAACATAGTCTTCGGCTAATCCTGAAAGCTCAAAATTCGTTAAATTGCACTAAATGTACCAAGCGCCAGACACTGAAACAAGGTAAGGATTGTCAAACCTACCACAGATTTGCAATTTATTTGCGCTAAGGCCTAATTTAACCCTTTTTCACCTCGATAAACGATGCGATCACTCCCGCGATAGACACCAAATGTCACAATCGCAGATGGATCTTCATCGCCTAATTCTCGCCAGTTATAGGTTAGCCACGGTTGGTATTCTTTGTTGGTTTGGCTACAACCAATATTGGCTGGTGTGTTGGTTGCAATACGTAACCAAAAACGAGTTTGTTGTTTTTTATAATTAGCAGGCGTTGATAGTTGTGGATGAGCTTCAATTTCATCGCTTTCACCAACGCTGACCTTTCCCGTTATATTGGTTGTTAATATCGATGTATTAGCTCCATCAACCGGATGTAATGCCAACTTACAATAATAACTACTGTTGTATGTTGAGCCACTATCATCAGTATTTGTTTGGAATTCACTACCATCCCAATATTCAATCTTTAACGGGAGACTAACGGGTTGATCAAATGAGCTGATCGCATCATCTAGAACCATTCGCCCATAACGTAAATTAGGTGTTTCTTCAAATTGTGCGACGGTGTGTGTATCGACAGCATCGTTATTAACTGATGCACTATTTCGAATGGATATGGGATCTTGATTTTCCGTTATATACCCACCAAAGCGACTATTACTTAAAGACCAAGGACCATCTGCTTCTGTTGTTAGGTTGATAGCAGCAATGGCCTTACGTGCTAATAACCATGTTTGTTGAACTTCACGATTCCAGAACCTCTTAAAGCTCTTTTCTGCCAAGCCTGTTATGTGATGATATGAAAAACGATGATTTAAGCTCGTTAATGATGGCTCCTCATACGCAGTCAGTGCAACATCAGCTTGATACGCCAAATCAAAGTTGTTGTAATTATTAACTTGATTACCCAACGCATTTTTCGCTTTAATCATTACTTGAACATTAAATGGCTGGCTTAAATAAGCAAATTGATCATGTCCGTTTGGATATATAATGCGGTTAGGTTGAAGCTCTAAATATTTAGGGTAAAAACGACCAATATTGCGATAGCCTTGATTAATATTCATACCCAAATATTGTGCTGCCGTATTCGCTTGTAAACGCACACTGCCGACTTCACTCCAAGATAAATCTTTATAGGTTAAAGCTTCAGTATGTTCTTTTACTTTTATGCCTTGCAATTCACCTGGCTCACCATTCTCAGGTGTTATTGAATGATCTGATGGGATAGATAATTCAACACTTGCTGCTGGAGCACCTGATTTAGAGAAGTTAGGTGTAATTGCGCTTTCACACAAATCAATGCTATTAGAATACCGACTATTAATATCTGAAGTTTCGGATCCCGAACTGCGCCAGACTATAGGTTTTATATCAACATCAAACTTCTCACCCGATGCCACAAAGCCTTCACCTGATGATGATGTACCGTCTGCTTTTACATATTCACCATCTTGATTTTTTGGACACACGGCAAATGTCCATGGGCGGGCATGCACTTCAACTGAGCCTTCTAATTGTTTCCAACTCCCAAACTCTGTTGGTAATTCATCATCTGTAGAAAAAATATCGCAGCCAGTTGATAACGAGCAGTTAGGATCTGCAAGATTTAACCCTACAATACCTGCATCGGAATATTTCAGTGCAAAGGTCGACACTCCCTTATCAAAAGAGAATGTTTCTTGAGACGTTTGCCAGTCACTATTAATAGCCTTTATTTGTAAGTCGCCATTCCCGCGGCTTGCTGGCTGTAAGAAAGTACTCGTCATAACTAACGGTTTATCACCTTGATAACCAGTTGCAATCGTTACTTGATCATTTTCGCAAGCAAGTGCTTTTAATTTAATATTTTCCCTAGGTTTGCCCGCAATTACTTTTATTGGGCTTGGCGAAATAGCAAATTTAAATGGTACAAAAGTATAACTACCATTAACGGTATTGGTTGATGGTGAATTATTTAATTGTCCTTTAACCGCTATATTGCCGATATAATCATGGCTTTTCAGCCGCAACTGACCAACACCATTTTTTATATTTACGTCAGCGACTTCTGAAACATCTTTATAAGGCGTTTCACTATTGATTGGAAACCACGATGCTTTTCCTGCTGTTGTGATATTAGTGCTCACCGATACTGAACCAGAGTAGGTGTTAGCTAGCGTTCCGTCTTCATTGTTAACACTAAACGTAACAGGCAAATAATCGCAGGTTAATGAAAATGCAGTTGATGGCTCAATATCTAAAATATAATTATCAGGTTTAGGGTCAAAACACTCACTTTGCCCAATGATTTTTGACTTATTCGTTAAAGCAACTTGATTAATAGTTACTGCACCATAAACCATTGCCTTGTTACTTAAGTTCGTTTTTTTCTCTGAATATATAAGCGCCTTTATAATAGAACTGTTAGACACTGCATTAAAATTTTTAAATAACAAAGGCGAAGTAGGTGGCTCATTATATGCGTAGATAATCAAATCATCAGGACTGCCATCCATATTAATTAAAGCGCCATTGGTTCCCGAACTATGGTTAAAAGAATAACCTCTAGTATATATAATTACTTTATTATTCTTAGGGACAATAACTCGAGAACCATTAACAATAAAACTATCTATCCAGTAAGTCCCCGTTTTTAATGTTAGCTGACTATTTGAATCTAAAGATAATGTTTCAATTTTCATATCTTTATCTAATGTTATTGAACCTCCTCTAACAGACAAGTTTTTATATTCACTGTATGTGATCTCTGGTTCAATTTGTTTACCAGCATCAAATATATTATTACTTTTATTTTCTTTAAAACTAGGAAGTTGAGGCTTATCTTCTTTCTTTACAATTAAGTTTTGACTCTCATAACATGGAGAATCATCACAACCTTTATCAAGGTAATTATTAATATTTTCTTGGCGAAAACCGACATACCTTTTATTTTTCATTTCAACAGTATTTATTAGTCGACTATCTTTCCCTATTTGCAAACTCGGAGAACTATTACCTTGCCATGTTTGAGCTGGGCTTAAAAAGTATTTACAAATATTATTATTGGCCAACGAATTTTTAGCAAAAGCAAAAAAACCTACCTTTTCTTTTATATGCGTGCGTTGACCTATAAACGTCCATGGTGGAATATCTTCATCAACAACAAAGCTCACCTGTTTCAAGGACTTCTTACATTGACGAACCCAACCACCTTGTCCACCTTGGCGCTGCAACTTCCCGGCGATAAAATTTGGAACAGTGGTATAAGTTTGACGAAGATTAATAGGAGTGTCACACGTGTACTTTAATGGCTTAAATTTACCCGAATTTGAAACGATATCACCAGATGAAAATTCATAGTCATAGCCATTGGTTTCACCAATATTAGGAATACTAACTAAATAACCAATTTTTTCCTTTTCTTTTAAGATAATTTTATCTTTGTCTTTATCTTTTATATATACACGCGTAAGTTCAAGACCTAAGTCAAATCCCATTGATGAAATATTTTTAGTTGCGGTCGTTAACCAGCGTTTATTGTTTTTAGTTTGGACTTCAGAGAGAACAATCGGCGATCCACTCAACAATGAAGGGTAAAAGGATAGATCCACTCTTTCATAGGCTGGTGAAGACCTTTTACCATCAGCAGAATATCTTTTAGTATTCACACTGCCTGCTAATACTTGGTGCCCATCCTCAAATGTTGTAATCCCCTCTTCAATAACTAAATAAGAAATCACTGGTATTTGATTACGTGATAACGAATATAACGAAGAAAGTGGCGCCACTATTTGTGCTACGGAAAAAGATTTTTTTGTAACATTTAACAAGGCAATAGTCTGAGGGGCGTCATCATCTGGATTATCGCTTGGTATTGTTGGCATTAAAAATACCAATGGCTTTGTCGCATATGTATTTTTTAATCTAACAACGCAACCAGACCGATCCTCATAAACAGCCGCTGATTCAGATAAAATAAATGATGAACATGTACTTGTATCGAATGTACCAAATTCATATTGAGCACTATGCGCTTGCCATGCAAAGAATAAACTGAAAAATAAAACGTTGATTAACTTAAGACATAGACGCATAAAAATCCTTCCACCCACAAATAAAAGGCTATTCCGTGCCTTAAGGGGATCTAACTAATCTCAACTTAATATCTTAATTATTAATAACGTAAACATCTACATCCAGAGTAAATAATTACATACAAAAAAGCCGAGAGCTCACACTCTCGGCTTTCTGATGAATAAATAAGACTTACTGGTAATCAGCAGCAGGGATCCCTGGTTCATCTCGGTATAATATTCGGTCATTACCTCGATAAATTCCAAAAGTCACAATAGCCGATGGGTCTTCATCACCTAAATTCCGCCAATTGTATCGTAGCCAAGGTTGATGAGAGTACGCTCCAAAACAGTTAATTGGATTTTTATCTTTTAACCGTGGTTTCACCGCACTCAAACGCTGCCAAAATCTTATCTGTTGTTTAAAAGTAGTACTATTTGAACTGGTACCATATCCAGAGATTTGGCTTGGGTTAGCCATAAAGTCTCCAGATAAGGCTTTGCCCTTCATTACTTTTCCACTACCGGATGTATAAGCACTGCTCTTGCTATCTTCAGGATACATACTGATCACTTGGCGACAGTAATTTGCACCATTAAACTGCGATACTGAATCATCCATATTTTTAACAAATTCTGTACCATCCCAATATTCAATACGTAACGGCACTGCTAGCGATTTACGAATATCACCACCGACATTTTCTAATACCATACGTCCATAACGGAGATCGTTAACTCCCACTAGTGCACCCTGTGCATTAACCTGTTCCCCCGACCATGTTACGTGATCAGGAAACGCTTCACCTTGTTTCACTCGCAACTGCCATTGGTCAAACGGTCCATCTTCAATACTGGTGTTAGTATCTTTTTCTTTACGTTGGAATACCAGTTTAGACGGCTTAAAAACAACCTCAGAATTACCTTGGCTATTTTGCTGCCAATCACCGATTTTAGGAGACATTAACGATTTATCACTGCGCATTTGTTTTAAACGTAGATCTAACGGTACGTACCCCCCGTTATTATTCCCCGACTCTAATTTAAACTTACTCTGAAGAGACGGATCAAATAAGGCATAATTTTTAACTGGTTGATTATTCTCGTTAAAAGCATTAATCGTGAATCCAGCATCAAATGGCTGATCCATATAAGTGAATGAGCCTATCGCAGGTGTTACTTCATTCTTAGAAAAAGCAAAATACTTAGGATAAAAACGCCCTATTTGACGTTTACTCTGATTAATATTATTGCCATTCTCTATATAATCGTTCATCCCAACCTGTAGCCAAATACTGCCGACTTCAGACCATCTATTACTAGTAACTAATACCCCGTTCAAGGTCGGTTTTACTGTCATTTGACCTTGCGTAAATGTCCCCATAACGCCACTAGAAGGTGAGGCTAGGTAAGCCTGCATCAACAACCCATTTCCCATAGTTGGCGCATCTGGAGCAAGGAAATTCTCCGTTACAGAATAGCTACAGTATTTATTATCAGATGAATCAATAACAGTACCTTGGGAGCTACCTTCCAGCCACACTAAAGGCTTAAGCAGCACATTAAAAGGTAACCCCGCGGCAATATACCCCTCACCACTTTTAGACGTGCCATCTGCTGTATCTAATGTATTAGCTTCATTAGGCTTTAACGGACAAATCGCGAACATCCACGGCTTTGAATTAATTGCAACAGAACCGGTTAACCCATTAGGCAGCAGCTCACGTAACGCTTTTGCTTCCTTCGTTTTGGTTGTCGTTAACGTGCAGCTATCACTAGTACAATTTGGATCAGAGACATGCCAAGCAATAACACCCGCATCACGATAACGCAAAGTAAGCGGTTCAGATTTCCCTTTCTCGAACTCTACTTTTGCTTGCTTAGATGCGCCTGTCGCTGATTCAATATGCTTTCCTTTTACAATTTCAACAGTAATAGGATTATTGGAATCTGCAGCTTTTTTCGGCGCTTGATATTCAGTTGAAAAATCTAATAACTTTGTTCCATTGTAGTTTTCAACTAGCTTGATGTTCTTACCTGTTGTGCATGTCATTGCTTTAATTGTGGCGGTAAAGTCTTTACCCGCCACTATATTGTGACCATCATTAAGATCAATAGCGAAACCGCCAGGGATAAAGGTGTAATTACCCTCAGGTGCATCACCAGCCATAAACTCAATACTTGCCGTTATTTTCAGCGTCTCCGATCCCGTCGGTATTACCCAAATAGCTGCATGTTGATTTTTCGCTGGCAACGTAAATGTATGCGTACCCGCAGTGAACTTATAAGGTGATGCTAGCGCTGAATTATCTGCCCAAATGCCACCTGTTGACGAGGTAATATTAACCGTAATATCACCGTCAAATTCTTTAGTACCATCATCCGATGTCACATTAAAATCAACTTGCTGGGCATGACATAAGGTCTTTGTGACTTTTGTCGGTGTGATTGTAAGTTCAAATTTAGGTTCTGGCTCAGGATCAAAACATGCACTGCTACCGATAATCTCAGTTTCTACATTATTCACATCACCAGTCATAGTGATGTCAGGCGCCGTTACTGCACCGGTAATCCGCGTGATCTGGTTATTCAAGCCATCACTCATCGTAAGGTTACGCTCAGAGTAAATTAAGCCAGTGATCTGACTGCCTTTGTTTAGCTCAATATAATCATGGAGAATATCATTGACCGGTTTTAAGTCATGAACAACAATAAGTAAATCATCAGCAATTCCAGATAATGGCTTAATGGTTGAGCTGATCAAACTCATCTTTTTCACATGAACAACAGAGCCCGTAGGAAAGATAATATTTTTATTACTTAAATTAATAGTGTTAAACCAAAATACCGTTTTATTGCCAAAGTCTCTCTGTGATTGTAAATCGCCATCATCAACAGCTGGCCATGTATCTAACACTTGTTTTTTAGCAAATAAGCTCGGGTAAGGCTGAGCCGTATGACATTCTTCGCCATTACAGTAATTGTTCTCACCACCACTTGAATTAATTGTCTTAAAACCTATATAGCGTTTGCCTTCTTTTACGGCTGAACCTTTAATTAAGACATTATGGCTAGCGTTAAATGCGCCAGTAGAGGTTTGCCATGTCTGAGCGGGACCTGGGAATACATTACAGACTTCTTCTGATGCACGACGTTGGAAAGCCATAAAACCAACCATTTCATTGGCATGTTGACGCTCAGGGTTATTATGCTCATTTAAGTCTTCATCAGTAACAAAGCTCACTTCAAGAACATCTTTACCCGGCTTTTGTTGATTTTTACATAAACGGATCCATCCCCCGTTAGGTCCTAAACGGGAATTTTTTGAAGCAATAACTAAAATGGGGTTTTTTGACTGATCCGAAAAATCAAAATCACTGCCTTTTAAATCAGTAAAACCTGCACATTGCTCCGTAACAGGCTTAGTGATCTTTTCAATCCCATGATAATTCCCATTTAGGGTGTTGGGTGTTTCGGCAGGACCTAAAGAAAACTGTAAACCTTTGTATAAACCACTACCTTCAACTAATAAATAACCAATCGTCACATTATGGTTAAGCACATATTGAGTTTCAGAGCTATCCACCCCTAAATAAAAATGGCCATTATTGCTCGTACCTTGATTTATCGTGCCACGAATAATAAACGGCGTTATCCACTCTGATTCTATACCTGTAGCAGAAATAACAGACGGTTTATTTCTTGGCTGAATTTCTGCGATTCCTCCAGGTGTTTTACTTTTAAATCCACTAGGAATCGTAACAGGCGTTACTTTGCCTTTCTTTATTAATGGGTTTAACTTCTTGTAATCGATATCGCCTTTACTTGTTTGAAATTTAGGATCTTTAGCATCAAGCTGTTTATGTACAGTCAGTTCAGCCGCAGTAATACGACCATTATTGCCTAATGCAATGGTGCCTTTCTCCATCGCAAAATAGGTAATTTTACGCATAGGAATACGATATAAGGTATAGGTTTTATTTTTAAAATGATGCCATTTCGCTTCCCATGACTCCCAAGAACCTAAAAGACTATCTTCATCTTCTAAACGAATTGCGCTCGATACTTTCGGATAAACCTGTCTTACCCCAAATGCATAAGTATTACCTTTTTTGTATATTCGGGTAATTTTTAAAGATGATGGCGCATCAAGACCGTTATCTGTAATGGTCGGCATGAGGAAAATTAACGGTTTCGTCGTAAATTCTTTATTTAAAACAATTTCACACTCTTGGTTAATACAGCCATTGGGGCGTGAAATATCACTTTGTCCAAAATCGAATACTGGCCCACCTTCACTCGCAAACACCATACTGCTCAGCATCATTAAGGAGATAAAAAAAACAAAATTTTTAATCATTTAAATCTTTCGCCCACACTTCTTGGGTGCGTGTCATTGCCACGTTATTACTACCGCAGGTAGCTGTACTTTCTAGGTGGTACTCATTCACTGTTTTACCACTTGATAACCTAATCTTTTTCCTTGTACATACCACCTTTATTACTTGGCACCCTTTTTGGAATGGCGGCATAATTTTTTCAATTTCAGATGATGTATAAGTTATGCATTTATCAGAATCACTCTGAAATGGACTTTCTAGTGGGAAAAGTCGAGTTAATACAACCTCATTTGCCGAATGGGCTGTAAACCATGCTCGTGTTCCAAGCACCTCTTTGGTAGTCATGGTTTGACTAGAGGTACCAATTTTCGTCATCACCATAGCCATAAGCCCCATAACGACAATGACAAACAACACTATCATTAAGCCACTACCACGTTGCTTGTTATAACTGCTATAAGACATTCATCACCTGTACACTATGGTTGTAATCTGACTTTTCTTGAGTACGTAAGTCTAGGTACTGAATAGAAAATAACGCTATCGCATTACTGTTTAAGCCCGTGGCTTGTACATTAGGAATAAATTTATCGATGTTCTCAGCCATTAATACGCCCTCAAGCTCATCATTGACCTTTCGCACAATAGTCTTACCACTTTGGCAATAACTGATCTTATCTTTGTATAAATATAATCGATTACCGGGAGAAGATGCCTCCTCGATTGGCGAGGTTAATGTCAATTGATACGTCTCATCTTTTGAAGCTGGCGCAGTAATACTGCTCACCGCTATGGTGTTATTCTTATATTGCTCAGATGAGGCAAAGCCCACCGCAACAAAATTACCGCTATTACTCCAGTTAGTAGAAAAGCGTAACGGAGTGATCGCAATCGTGTTGCTGTTATTCGGCAAATTATCGTAATACACCGCTGGAGCAATAATCGGATAAAAGCTCAGACAATTAGATGTATAACTTAAACTGTTCGGTGCTGCATGACGGATTTCTTTAGTCATACGTGCAACTAAAAATCGGGCTTGAGACTGTAATCGCTCACGATCAACCGTATTGGTATACCCCTTTACACCAATCGCAATATAACTACCAATACCAATCATAATGATAGATAGAACGACAATTGCTATCACCATTTCAAATAGCGTGAAACCGCGCGGCTTAGCCATCAATAGTTCCCCCTATAGGCGACGTAGTCATATTTACCATAGCGTCCAGCATCCACACTCACTGTAATTTTTTTCAAAAGCAGTGAGGGCACATACTCGACATTAATAGTGGCATGAATATGGGTATAATTTGCGGTTGATAGACTTGTTACTAAATCTGTTAGTTCACCACGGCGAGAAGTTAAACTGGGTTTAACATAATTATTGCCATTATATGTATAAGGGTTAGGGCACAGCGTTGTATCTCCCCAACAGCCAATAAAATCATCGACGTCATTAGCCATTGCAGGATTCGTTGCTTCTAAAGGGTCATCTGGCCCTAAACGTGCTGGCAAGGTACATGGATTACGATTTCCTTTAGCATCATCCTCACCACAGCGATAAACACTGTCGCCATTAGGATTAGAGTTTTGGTCGAACTGACGCGCTAATATTTCATTAAAAATCGCATCAGCCATTGCCGCTGAACGCGCTTGATATTGAGGAACCGCAGAACGCTCAACTTGAGGAAAAAGAAAACTCACTAGAGTAATCATCGCTATAGCGAGTAATACAATAGTAATGATCCCTTCAATAAGGGTAAAACCGCGCTGTTTTATGTAAGTATTCACTTACTACACACCTTATCTTTCTTTTTATACACATAACCTTGGCTATTAATACAAATACTGGCGGTTTGTTTATTTTGTGCCGTAATCGTAATAGTACAACCGTTAGCACACACTAACTTCGATGTTTTATTAACTGGCTGACCAAGCAAATTAAAGTACAACTTAGCACGTGTATTTCCGTCATCGACTAATGAAAATTCGGTATTGGTTTGTGATTGATGCAAGCTCCCATCCATTTCTGGATTAGCGGCACCGCAGACACCTAAACATTGCGAAGAAACATTCAAGGGAGCGCGTTGCCCTTGCATTGAAGATATTTGAATTTGGCGAATAACAGAAATCGCCTGATCACGGGTCAGTTGTGCATCAAATTCACTACGCCCTGAAAAGCGTGCAGCTGCAGTGGCACTGATGATCCCAATAATCACGATCACCATAATGAGTTCAACGAGAGTAAAACCTTGTTGTTGCTTCACATTACCACCTAAACATGACCTATTGTTATGTAATTTATCAGATTAAAACAAAAAAGGCGCAGCCGGGTGACTGCGCCTTTGGTTCTAGCTATTAGCTAATTATTTACAGTCAACAACAGAAGCTGAAGCGGCTGAATTTGCAGATGCAGCCGTGTAAAGCACATAACAATCAGACGCTTTACCACTTGCTGGAACTTTATTTGCAAATGTAAATGCAATCTTACCGTTAGCTGTATTACTACCGCTTGTAGACGCACCATCTATAGTAACTGGCTTCCATTCAGTAGTATTCTCAAGACCATTTACAGCCTTCATAATACCGTTAGCATCAGCTGTTGGATAACCAAAAATAGTAGATATTTTATTAGTACCATCTACAGTTACATCTGTTGCAGAACTTGCTGTTTCGACCCCTTTGATAGCGGCCTTACCATAAACAATACCTGATGCACCGCTGATCGCACCTTTCAAACCTTGAAGGGAGGCATTACGCGCATCGACTTGAAGATTCATAAACTTAGGTGCTGCAGTTACCGCTAAGATACCTAAAATAACGATTACGACAACTAACTCAATTAAGGTGAAACCATTTTGACGCTTCATATTTTCTCCAATGAAACAGTGTTACTTAGCCAATACTAACTTATTTACAATTATGAACTTCAACTGTTGCTGCAGCTGTCGATGTCGCCTGCTTATACGTTACGGAACATTCTGTTGTATTTTCTTTTTGATTAGCAAAAGTATAAGAAATTGATTCACTACCTGCAGTAGTCACAGCACCAAATGCTTTCCATTCTGTATTACCAGCTTGTAAACCATTAACAACAAGACCAAGTGCTGCTGATGTTGCTACAGGGTATCCATAAGCTAACGTTACAGTACTACCAGCTTCACTAATCGCACCAGATGCACCTTCTTGGCCTTTAACAGCCGCTTTACCATAAGTAATACCTGCCGCACCTTGTATTGCACCTTTTAATCCTTGAAGTGATGCATTACGCGCATCTACTTGCAGGTTCATAAACTTAGGTGCAGCAGTAACTGCTAAAATACCTAGAATTACAATCACTACTACTAACTCGATTAGCGTGAAACCTTTTTGGTTATTCATATCAGCTCCGAAGATTTTATTAATCAATAAATTAACTACATTTATCAACAGAGACTGTTGCAGCTGCTGTCGATGTTGCTTGTGTGTACGTTACAAAACAATCTGTTTTAGAATCAGGCTGATTAGCAAAAGTATACGAAATCGTACCCGTTCCAGTACTTTTCACCTTCCATTCATCTGTATTAGAGAGACCATTCACAACCAATGCTAGAGAGGCTGACGATGCAATAGGGTAACCATATTTGAGTGTTACTGTACTACCAGCTTCGCTAATTGAACCATTCTCACCTTCTTGACCTTTAACCGCAGCTTTACCATAAGTAATGCCAGCGGCGCCTTGAATAGCACCTTTTAAACCTTCCAGTGAGGCATTACGTGCGTCTGTCTGTAAATTCATAAACTTAGGTGCTGCAGTTACGGCTAGAATACCAAGAATAACTATCACCACTACCAGCTCAATAAGCGTAAAACCCTTTTGACTTTTCATATTGATTCCTTTCTTTATTTCAAATCTACTTCAACACGGCCCACTGCCGGCTGGTAAGTAAAAGAATGCCCAGCTAATGGATTCACTTCGCCAGAGCTATTTTTGCTAGCTGATGCTAGCTGGTAATAACGACACTGTTTAGCGGCACCTGTGCCTTCAACCGTGACGAAAAATAAATCTTTACCACTAGCAAGATCATCGCGTGATGTCGTTGCTAACGGTGGGTTTTGCATCAATTCTTGCAACAAATCTAAACAGTCCGTCGCCGTCATATCGACCACATCAGTTGTTGTACTGGTGTTTAACGCAAACGGATAACCAGGACGTATATTTAACGTGGTATCTTCTTGGGTTAATTTAAATTCAGTACCGTCGTAATCAACAACATTATTATTTCCGCTATCAACAGGGCGACCATACGCTTCCCATTGTGCTCTAGCTGAAATCACAGCGGTTGCAAAACCACCCGTCATTCCTTCTATTGCAGATTGTTTAGCTTGATCGGTGATATTCATAAACCGAGGTAAAGCGGTTGCCGCTAAGATCCCGAGCACAATAATCACAACGACTAATTCGATAAGCGAAAAGCCGGCGTTTTTTTTCATTTCCCTATCCTTACTGTAAGAAACTCGACACTATAGCGACAAATTACTGGCAATATGTATTTTGTCATTAATATAAAGTATTGCCAATTTTTTCTTAATGCCTATATCATATAAACATCTATTATAACCGCTTGAATCATCAGCTTTTCTATAACTAAATGAATTATATTCAGGCTTTCCTATTCCATTTGATAATAAAGACCATATTTTAGGGCAGTCCAACTCCCTTTGTTTCAACACAATTGGCCATCCTAATTGAGTATATTCAAACGCAATATCACCAACCTTGTCGGAATGAGGTTTATTATTTAATTCCCAGTTCTGACGAAGGTTTACAGCACCTTGATACAAATTATTTCGGGTTAAATCAAACTGAATAAACTTGGCATTTTTCTGTACTTGCTGCCATTCATATAACAAAACACTTATTAATATAAATGTAATTATTAGCCACGAAATATTTTGTAACCTTTTTTTGTGCTGTAACTCACGATCCCTTAGCGACATCGAGCATTCCCCACATAGGTAAAAAGATACCTAAGGCTAATAACAACACCATTCCAGCCACAACAACCAACATGATGGGCTCTATTCGAGCCGTTAATGTTTTTAAATCGTATTCCACTTCACGATCATAAAAATCCGCAACTTCTAACAGCAACTCATCGACTTGGCCTGTTTCTTCACCCACGGCAATCATTTGTAAAACGAGTGGCGTAAACACCCCTGATTTGGTTGCCGTTCGTGAAATACTGCTACCGCCTTCGATCCCTTGCTTCATTTCAATTAAACGGTTTTCTAAAAAGCGATTACCTAACGATTCCGCAGCCATTTGAATCGCCTGATTTAAAGGTACACCAGCACGGATCATTAAAGAAAACGTACGAGCAAAACGTGCCATTTGAGCACGATTAACAATGCTTCCCGTAATGGGCATACGTAAGCGCCAGTTATCCCACTTTTCGGCCCCTTTTGGCGTATTACGCCAAAATCGTATACCTAACCAAATAGCGACGGATACGCCAATCATCATCGGCCAGTAATGAACAAAAAAGTTCGATGTTCCAATCAACACTCGGGTTGGCCATGGCAGTTCAACGCCAAAGCGCGAGAACATCGACGCAAATTGTGGAATAACTTTGGTATTTAATATCCCCATTGCTATCACGATGGCCGTTAATACAAATGTGGGATAACGCATCGCCGACTTAATTTGTCGACGGGTATTCATCTCTTGTTCGTAGTAATTCGCAAGCTGTAACAATACCTGATCAAGACGACCCGTATTTTCGCCGACATGGATCATTGAGATAAATAACCGAGAAAAAACCCGAGGATGTTGCTGCATCGCCACTGACAACGCGCGACCATTAGTCAAATCAAGGGTTAACGCTTCTAGGATTGTTTTTAATAAAGGATGACTCGCACTTTGCGATAAACCTTTAAAAGCCCGTAATAGTGGGACACCCGCTTTGGTTAAACTGTATAGCTGTCGACAAAAGATCACGAGAACTTCTAGCGGTAATTGCGCTTGAAACAAAGCACTTAAATCAAACGCTTGTCCTTTTGCTTTACCGTGCGTTTCTCGGATCTCAAGAGGGATCACACCTTGACGTATCAAGAGATCGGCTGCGGCATTAGCATTTGATGCTTCAATCGTTCCCTGTTTTAATTGGCCTTTCTCACCGCGCCCTCGGTAGCTAAATACTGCCATCTTCGTCTCTACTACTAGTTAAGAACATCCATTACTTCACCTTCACCAAGAAGCAGTACTTCATCAATGCTGGTCTTACCCGCTAAAGCAAGCTCCATTGCAGATTCCACCAGCGGTTTATAGCCTTCACTCTTTCTCGCTAGTTGGGTAAATAACACCGCATTATTTTGACGTAACGCATCCATCATATCTTGGCGCATCTCAAGTAATTCAAAGACACCAATACGGCCTTTATAACCGGTAAAGTTACAGCTATGACAACCTCGTCCTCGGCGGAAGACATGATTGTTGTAGAATGGGAAACGGGTTTCTAGCCACGCTTTTTGTCCCAGCTCTAAAGCCGCATCTTCACCACAATCACTACAAATACGACGTACCAATCGCTGCGCTAATACTGCACGAACGGCACTTGCCACCAAGTAACCAGGTGCTTCCATATCGATCATACGCAGTGCACTGTCTACCGCATCGTTAGTATGAAGTGTCGATAAAACTAGGTGACCCGTTAATGCCGAACGCAAGCCAATTTCGACTGTTTCCTGATCGCGCATCTCACCAATTAAGATGACATCGGGATCCTGACGTAAAAAAGTGCGTAGAATAGATGAGAAATTAAGCCCAATCTTGCTGTTTACCTGAACTTGGTTAACACGCGGCAATCGATATTCAACCGGATCTTCTGCTGTAATGAGTTTTTTACCCGGCTTATTTAATTCACTTAATGCACCATATAGCGTCGTAGTTTTACCTGAACCTGTTGGCCCTGTTACCAAAATCATGCCATGCGGACGTTTTAACTGGCGACGAAAACGCTGCACGATATCATTCGGCATACCGATTTCATCAAGGCTTAAAATACCGGCTGACTGATCAAGTAAACGCATTACCACCGATTCACCATGTTGAATTGGCATAGTAGAAATACGCACATCAACCGAGCGGTTTCGTACCATCATATTAAAGCGTCCATCTTGAGGCAGACGCTTTTCAGAAATATCGAGGCCACTCATAAGCTTTAAACGCAATACTAGCGCAGAAGAAATACTGCTCTCATCAATCAGGTTTTCATGCAGTACACCATCAATACGTTGGCGGATACGCAACACATCAGCATCTGGCTCTATGTGAATATCTGAAGCGCCCACTTGCACTGCATCTTCAAACAACGAGTTGATAAGTTTTACAACAGTCACTTCTTCATTGTCGGCCTCTTCCATGCCGAATGTGAAAGTGTGGTGATCTTGGTGTTCTGCTTTTAATTGCTCTGCAAATGACGCAATTTCTTGAGTTCTACGATAGTAACGATCAAAGGCAGCCAACAATTGACGCTCTGGCGCAATCACAAGTTCAACACGGTATTGACTAAGCTGATCAAACACCGCTTCTTGTGCCGCTAAGTCAGCAGGATCACTCATCGCAACACGAACTGTATCACCGTGCTGACCTAAAACTAACGCACGTAAACGACGCGCATTTACTTCTGATAGTAAACCAACATGTTCGCTATCCACTTGCACTCGTGTTAAATCAACAAGCGGCACATCAAGCTGACGTGCCAAAAACTGCAGCATTTGCTGTTCAGTAAGAAACCCTAAATTAATTAGGGTGTCACCGAGCTTACGTCCCGTTGATTGCTGTTTTGTCAGTGCTTGTTCTAGTTGTTGCTGAGTAATGATATTTTCATCAACTAGAAGATCGCCTAAGCGTTTACGTAATCGAATTTGCATCGGCTAGCTCCTATGCGATTTTAATGCAACTAAGCGCTGCTGAATAAATTGTTGTGATGACGCTGAGATATTACCTAGCTGTAACGCTTTTTGATAAGACTCACGGGCTTTCTCTGCATTACCACTCCGGTCTTGAGCAATCGCTAATCCCATCCACCAGCGACCATCAAATGACGCTAAACGCACTAATTGTTGATAACTTTGAAGTGCTACCACATTGTTATTTAACCTTTGTGCTAACGCACCACGCATGGCTAAATACTGCGAATCTATACTGCCACTTTTATCATTTAACACAGCTAATGCCGCTTGATTTTGATTTTCATTGACCAATAATTTAGCGAGTGTTAAACGTAACTGTGGTTGATTCGGTTGCTTTGCTAGACCTTTTTCAAGCGTCGCAATTGCTTCTCTTACATTGCCTCGCCCATAGTACAATGCCGCTAAACGTTGCCTTGCCATGATCCAATCAGGACGGTAATTTAAAGCCGACTCTAAATTAACAACCGCTTGTTTACTGTTTTGCTGCTCTAAGGCTTTTTCTGCATTTAAGTATTCAACTTGCGCCAATTCTTTTGGCGTTAAAGAAACCGTTTGAATCGATAATTCACTTTTTACCGGTTTTGGCGCAGGTGGCTTTGGTTGCGCTTTATGTTCTTGCTCAACCGCAGCCAATGCTTTTTCATAACCGCTTTCATAGCCTTGATCATAAGAGCTTTGTAACTCTTTTTGTTCATCTTCACTTTCAAGAGATTCTTGAGCGACAGGCATATTCGCAAGCTCAGCTATCGCTGATTTATCAATACTCTTTGAATGTGGTTGTTCTGTAACAACTGCCGTTTTATTTTCATTTGACGTTACAGGCGCTTTCACTGCAATGGTTGATAAAGGTTTAACTGACGCAATCTCTTTCGTCGTTTCAGGTTGATCAACAATAGGCTCTGCGGCTATTTCTGTTTGTGCCATGGCTGGCGTAACAACACTATCAGGTTGATTTAACCACCACGCCATACCGACAAATGCCATGGTGCAGCAACCAACAGTTACCCATTTTGGCCATGCTGATGTTGGTATAGATGCTATTTCTGCTGCACGTAATGGAGAGCCCTGCTGTGATGCAGAAGCGAGTTTTACTTGGCTCAACTCATTAAGTCGGCGATTTAATTCACTCATGAATGACTCCATCCCCACAATATAGGAAATGACCACTTAGGTTGTTTAGCACCAAGGGTATCCCGAATAGCCATGAGGACTGCTTTTTTACTAACGATATATTGTTGCTCACAAAAAGTGGCAAGTAAGGACTTATGGCATAATTGATTGATCAATCGTGGCGTGCCACCACTGGCATACCAAATTGCGCGGCATATCGACAGACTAAACACCATGTCGGTATAACCGGCTTGATACAGTCGGTGTTGTATATATGCCACGGTTTCAGCCAAATTTAATGGTCGTAAAACAGCACGAAATGTGATCCGTTGACGTAATTGACGCAATTGGTGCTGGGCTAATCGTTGATCAAGCTCTGGCTGTCCGAGTAAAACAATATGTAGCAACTTTTCTTGTTCAGTTTCTAAATTACCTAATAAACGAATCGCTTCTAACGCATCATCTGATAACGCTTGTGCTTCATCGAGTAACACCACCACCGATTGCCCATTCAACCGACGTGAGATGAGTTCATCCTGAATTTGCTCAGTCAGTAAAGCATGATCACTATTCGGTAGTAGACTTAATTCTTTTGCCAATGAGCGCTTTAATTCTATTCCACTACAGGCTGGCGTCGGTAGGTAAGCAAGATCAAAATGAGTTGGCAATTGGGTCATCAACATACGACACACTAAGGTTTTACCCGTTCCTACCTCTCCTGATACCTGTGTGATCCCTTCGCCCATTTGTAGTGCTGCCAACACGGTTTGAATAGCTTCAATATGTGATGGCAGCGCATGGAAAAGAGAGGTATTAGGTGTTAAAGAAAAAGGCTGCTGACTAAAACCAAAGTGTTCGAGATACATGAATTACCCTTCTTCAGGGAACCATTCATTAATCAGTGATCGAGAGCGTTCAATTTCTTGTTTCCAAGTATTGTCAGTCACAACTGTCGGTTTAAGTAAGATCACCAATTCAGTTTTCTTTTTCACCTTATTGATATGACGGAATAAATTACCAATGCCAGGGATATCACCAAGAAACGGAACTTTCGAGACTTGATCATTAATGCTTGATTTCATTAAACCACCAATCACCACAACATCACCTGTTCGGGCGTGGATGATTGAATCAGATTCGCGAATAGTACTTTTTGCTAACGGTAATACCATAGGTTTTGCAGTACCGACTTCAATAGTTTTCTGTTCATTCTGCACATCAACAACCGCTGGGTGAACATGTAATAAAACGCCACCTTGATCGTCAATCTGTGGCGTTACATCCAACGAAATACCAGAGAAGAATGGGGTTAATGATACATCTGGCGAAACATTATTGTTATCACCTGAGACGTTACTGCTTGAAACGTCTGTCACAAAGTATTCATCACCACCGACTTTAATCACCGCTTTTTGGTTATTTGCAGCAGTCACCCGTGGGCTAGAAAGCACGTTCAAATCACCTTGAGTAGATAAGAAGCTCATCACCGCACTGAAATTACCATCGGTGATCTTAATATTAGTTTGTCCGCCCAATAGCTCTGAAATAGCATTGCCGCCCGGTAAGATACTCGCGGCGGCATTAGCAGCATCTTTCATCTCATTAACGATAATGCCAGTGCCGCCAATACTTGAGGTTAAATTATTCCAATCTATCCCTTGTTGGTAACTATCATTGAGCGTCACCTCCATGATTTTCGCCTCAAGCACGACTTGACGCTTTAGACGACGTTGAGACATGCCTAAGAACTCTTTAACTTCACGTAATTCATTAGGGAAGGCGCGAACGGAAATGAGACCCGCTTGCGGTGATACCATGACATTTCGACCATCACCAGAGCCAATCATGCCACTAACGACTTTCTCTAACTGTGTCCAAAAATCACTGTCCGAGGTCGTTTCAATCGTCGTGCCACCTGTTGTGGTATTACCTCCGTCTGATGATGAACTATTGCTATTATCATCATCACCTGATGACGAATTATTATCGCCATCACTAATAGAACCGGAGGTAATAGAAGTTAATGACTTACCTTTACGTTGTAATTGTAAATAATCAACGGGGATCACTTCAGTCCGTAACGTTGCAGGGAAAACCTGAATAATATTCCCTTTACGCGTCGTACTATAACCGTAAATATCAGACACGACATTTAGCACTTCATCGAGTGTGACATCATTTAATTTCATCGTAATACGACCAGTAACACCGGGATGAATAACGATATTAAATGGTGTGCCTTTTACTAAACTGGTAAAGAATGCATTGGCTTCAACATTTTTAGCATTAACACGAAAACGCTTTTCTAACGAAGAATTAGCAGGGTTAATATTGCTATCAAGTGATGGCATAAGATCAGCATTGACCGCAGAAGGTAGCTCCATTAAAGGACGGCTACTCGCTTCATTCGCAGCTTCATTTAAGGCCTTCTTCACTTCAACAGGGTTTTGGTGTCCCATATTAGTTGAACAGCCCGCTAAGGATGCAATGGTGATCCCTAGAAGAATTCGACGCATAATATTTAACCTTAATTCGTTCGTATATTTTCAGCAAATAACGCCAAATGCCACTTTTTGCCACTACGGCTTAAAGTAACACTACTTTCAGAAACATTTGTCAAAGTGTACCCATTAACGCGTTCGCCAATACTGACCACTTGACCACTTAAAATCACCGAGCACTGCTTACCATCGCAAATAATACTTTGTAACTGTGGCAATCGTGCTTTTGCTTGGCTTGTTTTAGTTTTACTCGCCACCCAACCTAATGGTGCAGTAGGATCTTGAGCTGCATAAGCATCGAAGGCGCATACACTTAAAAGTAAAGCTGCCATCCATGTCATTTTCTTATCCACCAATAAAGTCCTTACTTTCACCTAAGGTGTACACTTCAAGTTCCACCTTTGCCCATGGATACTCATCAACCTGATAACTCAGGCTTCGCCAATAGTATTTAACCGGTAACGCTTCTAATTTATTTAAGTAATTCACCACATCAAAGTAACGCCCTTTGAACGTTAAACGAATGGGGTGAACAAAGTATCCCTGTTGATCACCACTCACTAATTGAGATGACGGTAATGACGTCATTGACTCTAATTTTAATGCCGAGCTATGACGTAGAACTTGCTCTAATAAATCTGCCATTTGAACTGGCGTGATCAAACTACCAATTTTTGCTTCTAGCACTTGTTGTAAGGCTTTATCTTCTTGCCGATATTGTGCCAATTTTTGGTTGATCGCTTTATCCGGATCTTGCTGTAATTTTCTATTCGCAACAATCAATTGATTCTTTGCGGTGATCATATCGTTTTGGGTGTCCATCAATGCCATTTTAACCGTTTGTGATGTCACCATTTGTGGCTCAATAATTAGCATATAGCCAATAAACAAGATGCCAAACCAACCTGTGATCGCAATTAACCATTGCTCACGAACAGACAAAGCAGCAAATCGCTGACTTAGCTCATCCCACTTGATCATTGTTCGCTCCCCTTAATGCTTTTACGCTCAGCCTGTAACTGAAAGGTCACGACATTTTTATCATTACGACCCAATGACATCATTTGGAAACGACGTTCAGCTAAAGATGGATAAGTTTTAAATGCCCCTACCCAGCGAGGAACAGCATCAGGGTTACGTGCTAATCCACTTAAATCCATTGAAGTACCTGAGACATAAATCTGTTGAACCGAGATATCACCACTCGCCGCATCAGCTAATTGCTGCAACAATCCAGCATAACCAACCTTTAAGCTATCATCATGCTCTTCAATGACTTTAAGCGTGGCACGCTTTGCCGCGATTTCTTTTTCAAGCTCATGAGCTTGATTCTCTTTTAGAGGATCCGACAACAATGCGGCAACTTGTACTCGGGCATGATCCAGTTTTTGTTGCTCAGCACTTAAGAGCGATGATTGTGTCGCTAATTTTTTTTGCTCAATCGTGTTCTGCCATGCATTCCAACCCGCCCACATCGCGAAAATAGCAATAAGTGCCACCCAACTTGCAACGATATTGGTTAATGTCATCCACTGCTTAGTTGGCAGTAAATTGTCAGAATATAAATTGATTATCGCGTTTTTAGGCCGCTGTAATGCCGCCCAGCCTAAACGCGCAGCATTAGTGTCAAGTAAAGGATCAACCTCTTTAATCGCCTCTACACTGATATTTAGACGTTTATTTAATTCATCAGCTAAAGCTTGATTATCTTCGTTATCACAACTAATGATCAGCTGACTAATTGGATTATTACGTAACTGAGCACTAATAAAATCTAATGAACGCTGTAATTCAAGTGCTAAATTGTCCAGCTGAAAACCACCACCATCTAGTGCTTGGCGATCAAACAACGGTAAAGAAAAGCCACGTAATTGACGTTGAAAACACAGCATTTGTTCATTAAATGCGGTTAACTGCAGATTACCATCAACATCAGCATGGAGAATAAGTTGGCTACGATTAGGATCAGAAAAGCGACTCCATGCAATATCTTCTGTTGTGATATCAGAGACACGGCAGCCACAGTCATGGCACGCTAAAACAACCTGAGTGATCAGTTGTTTTGATGCGACAAAAACCTGTAAACGATCTTTTGCTGTTGCAGGAAAACCATCAGCGACTAATTCAGACGGCGACTCATTGACTAAATCTTTGACTAAAAAAGGCAGTGCGGTTGAAAGTTCATCAATACCCACTTCTGGTTTATCAATCACTAAGCTTTGATATAAACCATGTCCTAGTACTAATTTTAAATCGGTACCTGAAAGTTGGTATTGTGTAATCAAGTTGCGTGCAGCATCGCTCCAATCTGAAACATTAGAGACACCCATACGATCAACAATAAAATGTTCAGTTTTCGCTTGGACAAGGACAACCGTGTCGGTATAGAAAACCAAAGCAGCAGAGGGTTGAAAACTTGCTCGCTGAAAAAGCTTAGAGAATACGTATTTCATAATCGACCAGAAAAAGGCTATACATCCTGTATGATGCTCTTTATTTATAAGGTTAGCAGCAGTTAATTACCTTCCCAATGATATACGATAAAATTATTGATAAACATCACTTAATTAATACAGTTTAAAAAACATTGAATTTATTAAAATAAAACAAAGAGTTAATTTTTTATAAAATTACATCTTCTTTAGCAAATAGACGACCTTGACCTGCAGAAACGCCCAATTGTTTTAATATTTCCCATTCTTTCTCGGTTTCAACGCCCACAGCAATAATTTGAACATTTGAGTCATCACAAGCGCCTAACATACTTCTTACAAAAAGCTGATTTTCTTGTCGTTTATTAATATCTCTCACAAGTCCTCGGTGCAATTTAAGGTAATTAACTTTTACTTCTTTAACATAATGTGTACTTACAATAGTGCGTCCTGCTTGATCAACAGCTAGCTTGCATCCAAGTCCTACTAATTTTTTTAATACCGGACGTAAGGCATCAAGATTTTTGACTAATTGGCTTTCAGATACTTCAAATACTATATGGCTCATTAATGGTCGTGGCATTTGTAATAATTCATTGAACAACCATTTGGTAAAAGATTTATCTAATAATGAATAAGCACTAATATTTATTGAGTAAACTTCTGGCGTTAATTCTCTTTTTAATAACGTTAATATCTGATTAATGACAGCACGATCAAAACGTTGATTAAATCCGACTTGATTAACAACAGGCATAAAGTATGACGCTTTGATCAGCTCTCTATGTTCATCTTTAATGCGTGCAAGTATTTCACGACTGATCACAGTCTTATTCTCGGCATTGAAAATAGGCTGCTGATATAACAAAGGACCGCCATGGGTTAAAATCCGATCAAACAGCGTTCGCCAACGCACACTGCCTCGATCATCTTCATAATGGCTTTCTTTAGTAAAACGATTCCAACTGTTTGAACCTTGTAACTGCGAACTACGTAATGCGATATCAGCTTCATCCATAATACGACCTCGGCGCTCTCCACCTTGGAAGTGCGTTACGCCAATATGACACCAATTGTCTCGCTCCGTCGATAATGGCGGAGACAAACGTTCGAGCGCATTTAATAATTGATTAATAAAAAGTTTAATTTCTTTTGCTGATTGTTGTGGGATCAAAATTGCGAATTCAGCATCGTAGTAACGCGATAACATGGTGTCTGGGAAGCGCTGAATAAAATTAGACAGAATAATACTGACATCTTGGATAAACTCATCAGCAATTACTCTCCCTTCTTCAGCGACCACTTCATCCCAATCAGCTAAGCGTAACAAGATCACTGAGCCTTGATTATCAGGCTCTTGTAGCATGGACTTTAAGCGGCTATCAAACAAGATACGATTAGCAGCACCTGTAAGTTGATCAAGAAAGGTATGGGTACGAATAAAGGTATCAAAGCGGCTACGCTCTTGACGGGCGTCTTTCAGTTCTTTAATTAATTGATCCATGGCTAAACTTGCTGTGCCAGGCCATTCATGATCATCACCCACCGCATAATCATCAACCTTGCCGGCTAAAATCATTCTTCCTCGCGTTTCTAATAATTCAGAACCACGTAATTGCAGTTTTAACCAACGTACCCCTTGTATTAAACCGAAAATAACAATGCCGAGAGCTAAACTAATAAATGACATCGCGCCTAGCGAATAAGTAAATTCCGCATAAGGTGGAATAGATTCAATTGTCACTTTGTACTGAGGGTTTAATTGAAGCTGATATTCACTGTCATACAGAATATTAGGATCAGTGATCGACTCCATACTTTTATAGGCGTACACCACGCCATGTGGACTCGTTACCGTTAACGCGGTGACATTACTTGATTTTAATAGTTTGGGTAGCCAACGAGATAATGATGCGCCACCTTGAGGATCAGCAAGCTCTTGATCAATGACTTCAACCACACCGTTTAAATAATGGGTTAAGTAATCCTGCCCAAGCTTACGAAAACTCAATGCACCGCCGATAAAGATAACGAAGATGGCACAAATAACAATCATTGTAACAAAAGCAACTAACCGATTAGTTAACTTCATCCCTGAGGCTTTTCTCATAACATCCTAACTCTACACACTATTATTCAAATCAACTTACTATCATCAGTTACAACTTATATAGTAGAGCACTATTATGAAGTGTTTTTCATTTTAAGGTTAATATATCAACTATATCATTCCATCATGCGCTATTTTCATTTAACGAGATACGTTACATTGAGCAAAACACAATGTATCGCGTAATGAAACAATCAATCTCGTATTATGCGTGATAGGAACAAGGAAGGTTATCATCATGGACTGGATCACCTGCACTAAAAGCTTTGTTGCTGTAATCCAACAAGGATCGCTTTCTCAAGCCGCTAACTCTCTTGATATATCAAACTCAGCCTTATCAAAACGCTTATCTTGGCTTGAACAACAGCTTGGCGTCCCTTTATTAAAACGTACAACCCGCCATTTATCACTCACTGATGCTGGAGATGTTTTTTTTCAGCGAAGTCAGACTTTATTAGATCATTGGCAACAGCTGATCACCGAAACGACGGCAACTAATGAAGAGATGAGTGGCACATTACATGTTGGCGCCCCATTAAGTACGGGAAGCCATTTTTTGATTAATATTATTGCCGCGTTTTGTCAGCGATACCCCAATATCAATATTACGCTTCACACCATCACGCCAGGACAATTACCTGATTTAAATCTCGACATTATTATTTGTAGTGAAATCGATAATTTTAACTCTGCCAGTTATATCGCCACCCCCCTATTTTCAGATAATGCGAGATTTTACGCCTCCCCAACTTATTTAGAACAATATGATCCTATTGAGTCACCAGAGCAACTGACACAACATAATTGCTTACTACTAAATCAGCATCATATCCATGAATATGCCTTCGATAATGGCTTAACGCTACGCTTACAAGGTAATTTCACTACCTCAAATCCAGAAATTTTAATCGCAAGTGCCGTCGAACATATGGGGCTAATATTAATCTCACCACAAAACGTACAACGAGAGTTAGCCCATGGTTTACTGATCCCTGTTTTAACACACTTACAACTGCCCCAACAGACAACATTTGCCTACTACCTTAAGTTGAACTATCAACACACTAAAACGAAATGTTTTATTGATTTCATTAAAAAAAGCGCCTGACTTATCATTCTCAAGATATAAAAAAAGCAGCGTTAAACGCTGCTTCTTGATATTCAATCATTCTTTTATGCAGGATTTAGAACGGGATATCGTCATCAAAATCCATTGGTGGCTCATTATACTGCTGCTGAGGCTGTTGAGGTGCCTGTTGCTGTGGTGCAGATTGTTGCTGAGGCGCGTAGTTCTGTTGAGGAGCAGGCGCTGAAGCAGGTTGCTGAGGCTGACCCCAGTTATTGTTTTGCTGTTGGCCACCCATTTGCGCTTGACCGCCTTGGTTTTGACGACCACCAAGCATTTGCATAGTACCGTTAAAGCCTTGAACAACCACTTCAGTTGTGTACTGATCTTGACCTTGCTGGTTCTGCCATTTACGCGTCTGTAATTGACCTTCAATGTATACCTGTGAACCTTTACGTAAGTATTCACCAGCAACTTCTGCCAACTTACCGTATAAAGCAACGCGGTGCCATTCGGTTTTTTCACGCTGCTCGCCAGTATTTTTATCACGCCATGATTCTGATGTCGCAATAGTAATGTTTGCTACTGCACCGCCATTTGGCATGTAACGAACTTCAGGATCATTTCCTAAGTTACCGACTAAGATAACCTTATTTACGCCACGACTGGCCATAGTTCACTCCAAATCTGATAGCGTACTATTGGTTTCTAATAGCCGCTTATTGAAAGTTTATACTCAATCGCGCAGTTTATCACGCTAGTAGAATTTTTACATAGTCCAAGTACAACGCAATAAAAGCAGCTATCACAATTTCAGCGGATATCAGCGAAAAATCGTTACCTCAACAACCACAACATGCTGTATTTATTCAAGTCTGTCAATTTTCTGATACTCTAGCAAATTAACTCGCTATGCTATATCGAAATAAAATAATATTTGTAAGAATCAAAGAGGATAACAAGTTAGAAGATGGCTTCCATACCTATGCCACTGAATGGGATGACAATGAAGTGCGTTTCTATTACGACGGGAAGCTGTATCACACTCAGCAACGTAACGGTGAAGCGTGGCCATTTAATAAGCCTATGTACTTAATTTTAAACTTGGCTATCGGCGGTGGCTGGGGTGGTCAACAAGGTATTGATGACTCGATCTTCCCACAGAAATTCTTAATTGATTACGTTCGCGTCTACGATCTGAAATAACAAGCTTTAAAGTCACAAATAATGAAGCCTTTCGCATTAAAAAAGAAAGGTGTTCTATTTACTGATATATGCATTAAGTCTCTAATAATATAGCAGTATAAAACGTGATAACTCTACATACATACTAGGATGTACCATGATTAAAAAATGTCTCTTCCCTGCCGCTGGCTACGGCACACGCTTTTTACCAGCAACCAAATCAATGCCAAAAGAAATGATGCCAGTGGTCAACAAACCACTAATTGAATACGGTGTTGATGAAGCGATCCAAGCGGGTATGAACCGTATTTGTATCGTGACTGGCCGCGGTAAAAACACCCTAATGGATCACTTCGATAAGAACTATGAGCTTGAGCATCAAATCAGCGGTACTAACAAGGAAGAGCTATTAGTTGATATCCGCGACATCATTGATTCAGCCTACTTCACTTACATTCGTCAGCGCGAAATGAAAGGCTTAGGCCATGCAATCCTAACGGGCCGTGAACTTGTCGGTAACGAACCATTTGCAGTAGTCCTTGCCGATGATCTTTGTGTAACAGATGAAGAGCAACAAGGTGTACTTGCGCAAATGGCTGAGCTGTATAAGCAATTTCGCTGCTCCATTGTCGCGGTTGAAGAAGTGCCAGAAGAAGAGACCCACAAGTACGGTGTGATTTCAGGTCAAATGTTACGTGACGATTTATTCCGTGTTGATAACATGGTTGAGAAACCAGAGCCTGGTACTGCGCCAAGTAACCTAGCAATTATTGGTCGTTACATTCTAACTCCAGATATCTTTGATATTATTGAGCAAACCGAACCAGGTAAAGGCGGTGAAATTCAAATTACCGATGCGCTGATGCAGCAAGCACAAACAGGCTGTGTATTAGCATATAAGTTTAAAGGTAAACGTTTTGACTGTGGTAGCGTTGAAGGCTATATCGATGCAACTAACTATTGTTTTGAACATGTTTACAAAAAAGGTAAACACAAAGAGTTGGCACAACAGCAAACTGGCAAGAAATAACCACACAATCCCGCTTACCCGCGGGATTTTTTTTATCCATTTTACTGTGTTTTTAATCAGTATTTTTTGCTCATTATGATCGACTGTGGAATACTAACCGTTCAATAAAATAAAAGAATTATCACTGATATGGATAACATCGAAGTCAGGGGTGCCCGCACCCATAACCTTAAAAATATCAATCTAACGATCCCTCGCGATAAGCTTATCGTTATCACAGGGTTATCAGGCTCGGGAAAATCTTCTCTGGCTTTCGATACCTTGTATGCAGAAGGACAACGTCGTTATGTTGAATCCCTTTCTGCCTACGCACGTCAGTTTTTATCTTTGATGGAAAAACCTGATGTTGACCATATTGAAGGGCTTTCGCCTGCGATCTCTATCGAGCAGAAATCCACATCACACAACCCACGCTCAACCGTTGGTACTATCACAGAGATCTACGACTACCTGCGTTTGTTATATGCCCGTGTCGGTGAGCCTCGCTGTCCAACTCATGACATTACGCTTGCGGCACAAACGGTTAGCCAGATGGTCGATCAAGTATTAGCTATGCCTGAAGGCAGTAAGCTGATGCTACTGGCTCCTATCATTAAAGAGCGTAAAGGTGAGCACGTTAAAACGCTGGCGAACTTAGCCGCACAAGGTTATATCCGTGCCCGTATTGATGGTGAGGTATGCGATCTATCCGATCCTCCAACGTTAGAACTTCACAAAAAGCACACTATCGAGGTCGTGGTTGATCGTTTCAAAGTTCGTGACGATCTTCAGATCCGTTTAGCCGAATCATTTGAAACCGCCTTAGAGCTTTCAGGTGGTACTGTAGTGATTGCACCGATGTCCGGTGAAGAAGGCGAAGAGCAAGTTTTCTCGGCTAACTTTGCCTGCCCACACTGTGGTTATAGTATGCAAGAGCTTGAACCACGCCTGTTCTCGTTTAACAACCCAGCCGGTGCGTGTGGTACTTGTGATGGGCTTGGTGTTCAACAGTACTTCGATCCCGAACGAGTGATTCAAAATGGCGAATTAAGTTTATCTGGTGGTGCTATCCGCGGTTGGGATAAACGTAATTTTTATTATTTCCAAATGCTTAAATCACTTTCTGAGCATTATAAATTTGATGTTGAAGCGCCCTTTGATTCGCTATCGAAAAAAGTCAAAGACGTCATTTTAAACGGTTCTGGCAATACAGAGATCGAGTTTAAATACATCAACGATCGTGGTGACATTACCGTAAGACGCCATCCATTTGAGGGGATCCTCAATAATATGGAACGTCGTTACCGCGAAACTGAATCAAACTCAGTACGTGAAGAGTTAGCAAAATTTGTTTCCACTAAGCCTTGTTCAAGCTGTCATGGTTCACGCTTGCGCCAAGAAGCACGCCATGTGTTTATTGGTGAAACTAACTTGCCGCAAATCTGTGAAATGAGTATTAGCGGCGCACACCAATTTTTTGATGAATTAGCCTTAAGCGGTCAACGTGCGCAAATTGCAGAAAAGATCTTAAAAGAGATCAACGAGCGTTTAAGTTTCTTAATCAATGTTGGCTTAAACTACCTGAGCCTATCTCGAAGTGCAGATACTTTATCTGGCGGTGAAGCCCAGCGTATTCGTCTTGCTAGCCAAATTGGTGCAGGGCTTGTCGGTGTAATGTACGTGTTGGATGAACCTTCCATTGGTCTCCACCAGCGTGATAATGAACGACTACTAAAAACCTTGATTCATCTTCGTGATTTAGGCAATACCGTGATTGTGGTTGAACACGATGAAGATGCTATTCGTGCCGCAGATTACGTGATTGATATTGGCCCAGGTGCGGGTGTTCACGGCGGTAATATCATTGCGCAAGGTGGCGTTAAAGATATCTTAAAATCAAAAGAATCGTTAACAGGCCAATACCTTAGCGGGAAAAAAGCAATTGAAATTCCCACTGAGCGCACACCGTTTGATCCCGAAAAAACCGTCAAACTACTGGGTGCTACCGGTAACAATCTTAAAGATGTCAATGTTGAAATCCCTGTTGGTTTGTTTACCTGTATTACCGGTGTATCAGGATCAGGTAAATCAACACTGATTAACGATACCTTCTTTGAAATTGCTCATCACAAATTAAATGGTGCAACAACTGGCACACCAGCGCCGTATCGTGAGATCCAAGATCTAGAACACTTCGATAAGGTTATCGACATTAACCAAAGTCCGATTGGTCGTACCCCACGTTCAAATCCTGCAACTTATACGGGTATTTTCACCCCGATTCGTGAGCTTTTTTCAGGCACTCAAGAAGCCCGTTCTCGTGGTTATAAACCAGGGCGTTTTAGCTTTAACGTTCGTGGTGGTCGCTGCGAAGCCTGCCAAGGTGATGGTGTTATTAAGGTTGAAATGCACTTCTTACCGGATGTCTATGTCCCTTGTGATGCCTGTAAAGGGAAGCGTTATAACCGCGAAACCTTAGAGATCCGCTATAAAGGCAAAACCATTGATGAAGTGTTAGAGCTCACAGTTGAAGATGCACGCGAATTCTTTGATCCGGTTCCCGCTATTGCAAGAAAGTTACAAACCTTAATGGATGTTGGTTTATCGTATATTCGTTTAGGTCAAGCGGCGACAACCTTATCAGGCGGTGAAGCACAGCGTGTGAAACTCGCAAAAGAGTTATCAAAACGCGATACCGGAAAGACACTTTATATTCTGGATGAACCAACAACCGGATTACACTTCCACGATATTCAGCAGCTATTAACAGTACTGCATAAATTACGTGATAAAGGTAATACCATTGTGGTTATCGAACATAACTTAGACGTAATAAAAACCGCAGATTGGATCATCGATCTTGGTCCTGAAGGCGGTAGTGGTGGTGGTGAAATTATCGCAACAGGAACGCCTGAAGATGTAGCTAAAGTGAAAGGCTCACATACAGCAAGGTTCCTTAAACCGCTGCTAGGTTAGAATATGAAAACACGCTAATATATGATAACAGGCTGATTTTATTCAGCCTGTTTGCTTATTCATACTCAGGAACAACCATGACAGTGTTACAACTCGAAGGTACCAGATTAGAACAGAAACGGATTTCTAAACCATTGGTACGCTATTTCCTTGCAACAATCGGTGTTATTTTTATTGTTGCTATGCACTACTTCCAACACAATCCCGGTGGTTCAGGGCTTGAACTCTCGTTTAATGCTGCTGTTTGGATCCCTTTTAGTTTTGCTATCTCCTTCGGCTTACTTGAAATTTGTCGCCAACAAATCTGGCGTTATTCACGCCTAACACTATTATTGTTTGCTTGTTGTGTACTGCTGACTCTCCCCATTTTTTATTCCAATGCTGATGCAGGAGCGGCGTTTAATCGCTTGTTTACCTTGTGGGCTGGATTTCTATTTTTTGTCAGCTTGCAGCAATTCGTTTTTACCCACCAGCAACGCCAACGTTTGTTATGGTTTATTTTAATTGGGGTACTCATTGAAGCCGTATTTGCGTGGTATCAATACCTTTGGATCCCTGCAAAAAACCCTATTGGCTATGACACTATCGCTAACCGCCCTTATGGTATTTTTCAACAACCTAATGTGATGGCAAGCTTTCTTGCAACTGGACTTGTGATTAGTACTTATTTATTAGCACGTATTCCATTATATCGCGGTAAATGGTCATGGCTTCATATCGCCTTGTTGATCACACCTATGCTAACGATTCCAATGTTAGTGGTATTGAACTCTCGTACAGGCTGGCTAGGCGCAATTATCGGCGTAGTACTAATGCTGCCGTATTTACGTCGCTTTGCCGCCAAACAAGCTCAACGTTTGTGGTTGTTAATGATTACATTAGGGCTTTGTTTAGCATGGAATATTTCATCTACAGAGAATTGGTCACCAAAAGAAAACAGCACCAGTCTAGAAAGTTTAAGAGCAATCCACTTCCCACAAGCCTATGATATGTTTACTACTAAACCACTCACTGGTTATGGCTATGGAAAGTTTGAAGCCGCTTACATTACACAAACAGCGTTATGGCACAATGAAGATCCAGCACAACATGCAGGTGTTCCTAGCTTAGATCACCCACATAACGAGTTACTGTTCTGGGCAGACGAAGGCGGTATAGTCCCACTTATCGGCTTATTGCTTGCTGCATTTGCGGTAATGGTAAAAATAAGAAAAGCGCCTAATGGTACCCAGTTAGCCTTAATAGGATTGTTTTTCCCTATCGTTCTGCATACCCAACTTGAGTATCCTTTCTACCATTCACTAGTCCATTGGCTGATCTTTATCATACTGATATTTTGGGTAGATAACCTCACCACCAAATATCATCGCCAATCATTAAGCTACGTACTAGGGCTGAAAGTTTTCGCACTTATTGTACCAATCTTTATCTCTAGCTTTATGATAACGACCCTGTATTCAGGTTGGCAGTTAACTAAATTTGAAACCACTCGACCAGTAAATATTGAATACTTACTTAAAGTGAATAATCCATGGTCGTGGAAAAACCGTTTTGATTGGGATTTACAATTAACCCAACTGCAACTCGGAATTAGCAGTAATAAGCCAGCATTAATTGAAGACTATATTCAATGGGCAACCGAGAAAGCGAAAACATGGCCGCGACCAGCACTGTATCAAAACTTGATCCTCGCTTACGATGCCCTCGGCAATAAAGAGCAAGCATCACAAATCAGAGATGAAGCGCTGTTCTTGTTTCCATCTTTAAATTTTGACCAGCAAAACAGCCAAGCAAAGTCGACGTCTGCAGCTAAATAACCATAAAAAAATGGCTACCCAATTGGTAGCCATTTTATTTACTCATCAATAAGTTATTTCAATGTGGTCTCTAGCGCTTTTAAGCACAGAGCAACATTCTCACTTCTCGCACCATAACCCATCAAACCGATACGCCATGCTTTACCTGCCAGCGCACCTAAACCTGCTCCGATTTCCAAGTTGTAACGTTGCAGCAACTCATTACGTACCTCAGCGTCATCAACGCCCTCAGGGATATAAACCGCATTGAGTTGGGGTAAACGTGACATTTCTTCTACCACAAATTTGATACCAAGCTTTTCAAGCCCAGCTTTAAGCTCTTCATGGGCATTACGATGGCGCTGCCATGCATTTTCTAATCCTTCGTTTTGCAATAATACCAAGGCTTCATGCAACGCATATAAACTGTTTACAGGTGCAGTGTGGTGATAGCTACGCTTACCTTCACCACTCCAATAACCGAGCACCAAACTTTGATCTAAAAACCAACTTTGTACTTTGGTTTTACGTTGCTGGATCTTATCAATAGCCTTTTGAGAAAACGTTAATGGCGATAATCCCGGCGTACAAGACAAACACTTTTGGCTACCTGAATAAACCGCATCTAATTGCCACTCGTCCACCAGTAAAGGAACACCACCAAGTGATGTCACCGCATCAACAATCGTTAAACAGCCATGTTTACGGGCAATTTTTGCAAGTGTTTTCGCATCACTCAATGCGCCGGTTGAAGTTTCGGCATGAACAAAAGCGACAATTTTAATTTCAGGATCGTTTTGTAACGCTTGTTCAACTAAATCAGGATCAACCGCCGTCCCCCATTCGTTGTCCACAACGACAGCAACACCACCGCAACGCTCGACATTTTCTCGCATCCGCTCCCCGAAAACGCCATTACGGCAAACTAGCACTTTATCCCCAGCTTCAACGAGATTAACAAAGCAGGCTTCCATTCCGGCACTACCTGGCGCTGAAATAGCGATGGTAAAAGCATTTTGGGTTTGAAAGGCATATTGCAACAATTGTTTTAATTCATCCATCATGCCTATAAATAACGGATCAAGGTGCCCAACCGTAGGACGACTAAGCGCTTGTAATACTTGCGGATAAATATCTGATGGTCCCGGCCCCATGAGGGTTCGATGCGGCGGAATAAAGCTGGTTATTGTCATTCTTTTGCTCCGTAAAGTCATTGTCCCTGTCGATATTTTTATGTGGAACGCGTTGCTATCTCTTTTAGAGTATTAAAGCCCCTTCATTGGTGCAAGCGACCAATACCCATCTCATGACACACATTGACGAAATATCATATGTAAATAAATTGTCATATTCCATTTGACAACAGGGTGATGAATCTTATTCAATAAGATGATATTTTATTCAAGTACTTATTATTTAAATAGTACGACTTAAAACGGAAGAGGAGCGTTACCTAGGTATCATAATGACAGGACCCCATCCAATCGCCATTATGAGAGGGAGAGTAACGCCGAGGTATAACTGATTAGGGGATGAGTTATATCGGCTATGAAGGTTGAATCCTTCTAGCTGTCACCAAGGTCAATGATTGACATTGGTGGGGAGCTTCTGGGTGAGTGACTATTCACCTCTTATGCTCTCCTGACAGGATGTCGGGAATACTCCCGAAAAAATAGCCTACCTTGTGATGTGTTTACTATTTAGGGAGAAATTAATTATGGACAAGGCTACAACACATTCAGACTCACTCACTGTCGCAAAATTTGGCGGTACTAGTGTCGCTGATTACGCCGCAATGAGCCGTAGTGCTGCAATTGTTACTGCTAATCCAGAAACTAAAATTGTGTTAATCAGCGCCTGCTCTGGTGTCACTAATATTCTAGTAGAACTTGCCAATGGCGTGAGCGATTCAACGACCCGTCAGCAACGCATTCAGACACTGACCCAAACCCACCAAAATGTTCTTGATCAACTTCAGCACCCAGAAAATATTCAAGACGCTATTTACGGCCTACTTGATAACATCGCAACCTTAGCTGAACATGCGGCATCAACAACCTCAGCACAATTGACTGATCAAATCGTTAGCCATGGCGAACTGCTTTCAACCCATCTTTTTAGTCAAATATTAGTCGAGCTAAACGCCCCTGCTGTACGTGTAGATATTCGTCCTATCATGCGTACTGATGATCAATTTGGTAAAGCGATCCCACAGCCAGACACAATTAAGCAATTAGCGACTGAGCAATTATTACCACTATTAAACAATAATATCGTTGTATCACAGGGCTTTATTGGATCAAATAGCCAAGGTGTTACTACAACACTTGGTCGTGGCGGGAGTGACTATAGTGCAGCCTTAATCGCAGAAGCCGTAAATGCTAGCACATTAGAAATTTGGACTGATGTACCAGGTCTATACACAACCGACCCACGTATTACATCAGCCGCGAAACCGATCAAAGAGATCAGCTTTAGTGAAGCCTCTGAAATGGCAAACTTTGGCGCAAAAATTTTACACCCATCAACTCTAGTGCCTGCTGTTCGTCAACAGATCCCTGTATTTGTAGGTTCATCAAAAGCACCAGAGCAAGGCGGTACTTGGATCAGACAATCCGTTGAAGAAGCGCCACTATTTAGAGCACTCGCATTACGTGCCAACCAAACCATGGTAACTCTTACTAGCTTAAATATGTTCCATGCTTATGGCTTTTTAGCAGAAGTCTTTCGTATCTTGGCTGAACATAAAATCTCAGTTGATCTCATCACAACCTCAGAGGTCAGCGTTTCACTTACCTTAGATCAAACTGATACTGGGGGCGGTGCGCCAACTCTTCCGCTGCAAGTTGTTGAAGAATTGAGTCAATTATGTGTGGTTGACGTCGAGCAAGGGCTATCACTGGTTGCACTTATCGGTAACCAAATGAGTGATACGAAAGGCTCAGCAAAAGATATCTTTGGCGCGCTAGAAGATCATAACCTTCGTATGATTTGCTACGGCGCTAGCCCACATAATTTATGTTTCTTAATTAATGAAGATGAAGCTAAAGACGTGGTTCGCACACTGCACGCATCTTTGTTGGAATAGTTCTTTCTAACGAACCCAAATAAAGTTCAGATAAACAAAAAGGCGCATTGAGCGCCTTTTTTATTCACTATCGATTAAGCATTAAAGATTTGGGCCTAACCATTTCTCAGCTTCGATCAAATCCCAACCTTTTCGATCGGCATAACTTTCTAACTGATCTTGCTGGATCTGAGCAACCGCAAAGTAACGAGAATCAGGATGTGAGAAATACCATCCCGAAACTGCAGCACCAGGCCACATTGCGTAACTTTCCGTTAGTACCATGCCAGTATTTTTCTCTGCATCAAGTAACTGCCAAATAGCACCTTTTTCAGTATGCTCAGGGCAGGCAGCATAACCTGGGGCTGGACGAATACCTTGATACTTTTCTCGGATCAAATCATCATTATTCAGATTTTCATCGGCTGCATAGCCCCAAATATCTTTACGTACCATTTCATGCATACATTCAGCAAAAGCTTCCGCTAATCGATCCGCGACTGCCTGTACCATAATGGCATTGTAATCATCACCTTTTGCTTTAAATTGCTCGGCAATGTCATATTCACCAATCCCACCTGTTACCGCAAAAGCGCCAATCCAATCAGCCTTACCGCTCTCTTTAGGCGCAATATAGTCAGATAAACAATAGTTAGGACCTTTCGGCTTTTTGGTTTGCTGACGTAAACCATGTAGTACTTTTAAGACTTCGGTTCGGCTATCGTCTGTGTACACCTCAATATCATCACCGACATTATTGGCAGGGAATAAACCACACACACCATTAGCCTTAATCATGCCTGTTTTCTCGATCTCATCTAAGATTTTATTAGCATCATTAAATAGCTTTGTCGCTTCCTCACCAACAACTTCATGACGAAGAATCGTTGGGTATTTACCACTTAATGACCACGTCATGAAAAATGGCGTCCAATCGATATATTTGCGAATTTCGGCTACTGGGAAGTCGGTAAAGGTATGAACACCAGCTTTTTTCGGTACTGGTGGCGTATAATTTTGCCAATCAATATCAACCGCATTGGCACGAGCCTCTTCTAACGAAATAGGTGCAGTACGTGGTTTCTTACGCGCATGTTGTTCGCGTACCACATCATATTCTTGGCTTAAACGCTCAACAAACGCTGGCTTTTGCTCATCAGATAATAGTGCAGAACACACTCCTACCGCACGAGAGGCATTGGATACATACACCACTGGCTGATTATAGTTTTGCTCAATCTTAACCGCCGTGTGGGCTTTAGAAGTTGTTGCACCACCGATAAGTAAAGGGATATCGAATCCTTGTCGTTCCATCTCTTTGGCAACATGAACCATTTCATCAAGTGATGGCGTGATCAAACCCGACAAACCAATAATATCGACGTTTTCCTCTTTGGCGACTTTCAAAATTTTATCGCATGACACCATCACACCAAGATCGATGATCTCGTAGTTATTACATTGCAGTACAACACCGACGATATTCTTACCAATATCGTGAACATCGCCTTTTACGGTTGCCAAAAGTATTTTACCGTTGGTTTGTCCAGCCTTCTTTTCAGCATCAATATATGGCTCTAAATAGGCAACCGCTTGTTTCATGACGCGCGCCGATTTGACTACTTGCGGTAAGAACATCTTACCTTCACCAAATAAATCACCAACGACATTCATCCCTGCCATTAATGGGCCTTCGATCACTTCAAGCGGTTTACTAGCTTTCTGACGAGATTCTTCGGTATCTTCAACAATAAATTCGGTTATACCTTTAACTAGGGCATGCTCTAGACGCTTTTCAACAGCCCAACCTCGCCATTCTGCAGCGCTGCGATCTTCTTCAGCATTACCGCTATCTCGGTATTTAGCGGCAATATCTAATAATCGCTCTGTACTATCATCACGGCGGTTAAGCACGACATCTTCAACCGCATCGCGTAATTCATCCGGCAGATCATCATAAATTGCAAGCTGACCTGCGTTAACAATCCCCATGTCCATACCGTTTTTAAAACAGTAATACAGGAAAACAGCGTGGATCGCTTCACGAACAGCGTTGTTACCACGGAAAGAGAACGACACATTCGACACCCCACCAGATACCATCGCATACGGCAGTGTTCGTTTAATATCCCCGACCGCTTCAATAAAATCAACGGCGTAATTGTTGTGCTCTTCAATACCGGTCGCAACAGCAAAAATATTAGGATCAAAGATAATATCTTCTGGCGGAAAGCCGACTTCATCAACCAACACACGATAAGCATTAGTACAAATTTCAATTTTACGTTCGCGAGTATCAGCTTGACCTACTTCATCAAATGCCATCACGATAATCGCAGCACCATAACGACGAAGTAACTTCGCTTGAGTAATAAAGTTTTCTTTACCTTCCTTCAACGAGATAGAGTTAACAACTGGCTTACCTTGAACACATTTAAGCCCTGCTTCTAACACTTCCCATTTAGAAGAATCGACCATAATAGGCACTTTAGATATTTCAGGCTCAGTAGCACAAAGGTTTAAAAAACGTATCATTGCAGCCTTTGCATCAAGCATCCCCTCATCCATATTAATATCGATGATTTGAGCCCCAGCCTCTACTTGCTGGCGAGCAACCTCTAACGCTTCATCATAAAGCTCTTCTTTGATCAGGCGCTTAAATCGAGCAGAGCCTGTCACATTGGTACGTTCGCCAACATTAATAAATAAGGTATCAGCATCAATGGTTAACGGCTCTAATCCAGATAAACGACAAGCAATAGGAATATCAGGTAGTTGGCGAGGTTTAATATTTTTAGTCGCTTCATGCATCTGTCGAATATGTTCAGGCGTAGTACCACAACACCCACCTACCATATTGAGGAAGCCACTTTGTGCCCATTCATGGATATGTTCCGCCATTTCTTCGGCTTCAAGATCATACTCACCAAAGGCATTAGGTAAACCTGCATTTGGGTGAGCTGAAACAGCACATTCTGAAATACGCGATAACTCTTCAACATACTGACGTAATTCATCAGGCCCAAGCGCACAGTTCAAACCAAAGGAAATAGGTTTAACATGACGTAATGAGTTATAAAACGCTTCCGTTGTTTGTCCAGAAAGGGTACGTCCTGAGGCATCTGTTATGGTGCCTGAAATCATGACTGGTAGTTCAAAACCGAGCTCTTCAAAAACCCCTGAAACAGCAAAAGCACAAGCTTTAGCATTCAAGGTATCAAAGATAGTTTCAAGCAAGATAATATCTGCACCGCCTCGAATTAAGGCATGTGTCGATTCAGAATAGGCTTCAACTAATTCATCAAAGGTAACATTACGATAACCAGGATCGTTAACATCAGGAGAGATAGAGCAAGTACGGTTTGTCGGTCCTAAAACACCAGCAACAAAACGTGGTTTTTCTGGTGTTTTAGCCGTCCATTCATCGGCAGCAAGACGAGCGAGACGCGCTGCTTCATAGTTAATTTCCGCACTCAACGATTCCATGTCGTAATCCGCCATAGCGATCGTTGTAGCATTAAAAGTGTTGGTTTCTAGAATATCCGCCCCGGCTTCTAAATACGCGAGGTGAATATCTTTAATAAGCTGGGGTTGGGTTAATACTAAAAGATCATTATTCCCTTTTAGATCAGAATGCCAATCAGAAAATCGTTGACCTCGATAATCATCTTCTTCCAATTTATAACCTTGGATCATGGTGCCCATGCCACCATCAATGATCAGGATTTGCTCTTCCAACCGCTTATGCAGTAATTCCTTGCTGTTTAACACGCCACTACATCCTTATAATCCATTACAGCTTTGTAACATCCTACCACACTTCAATTGGGGATAAAGAAGGCTAAATATAATTTACACAACAAAAGCTTTTCAAAATAAAACAAATTATCAGTAGCCATTAATTACTGATGGTTTTACTATTTCGTCACAAATTTTCTAACAACCCACCAATCTAGAGGTTACGCATGTCGGTCTATAGCACGCTCTGCTTTCTGGCTGCAGCAGCAATGTTTATTGCTTTTGTAAACAGTAAAATAGGTAAAATGCAAACAACCATTGCCATCACTGCCGGATCATTAATCCTGTCACTATTGATCATCATTGCGGGACACAACGGTTGGTTCCACCTTGAAGATGTTGCCGCGACTCAAATCAGCAAAATAAACTTTGAAGATTTCCTATTAAAAGGCATTTTAGGATTCTTATTATTTGCTGGCGGCTTAGGTATCAAGTTACCCCATCTTGAAGATCAAAAATGGGAAATTACCGTATTAGCACTGGGCGCCACTTTATTCTCCACCTTTTTTATTGGCTTCAGTTTATGGGGTATTTGCCAGTTAATCGGAATTCAACTTGATCTGATTTACTGTTTACTCTTTGGTGCATTGATTTCCCCTACCGATCCTATTGCTGTATTGGCCATCGTTAAAAAAATGAAGGCACCTCGCCGTATTTCGACTCAAATCGAAGGCGAGTCTTTATTTAATGATGGGTTTGGCCTAGTTATCTTCGTGACCATGTTTACCATTGCTTTTGGTGATACCTCACCAACCGTGATGGGCGTAACCCAACTATTCCTTCAAGAAGCTATTGGTGGTATTGCTTACGGCTTTGTTCTTGGTCTAATCTTCCACTACCTCATTAGCTCAACCAATGATCACTCTATGGAATTACTACTTACTATCGGTATTCCAACCGCAGGCTATGCTTTAGCAGAAGTCCTTCATGTCTCAGGCCCACTTGCTATGGTGGTATCAGGAATCATGATTGGTAACTGGACTCGTTATATTGGCTTTTCAAAAGAAAGTGAAGAACACCTAGATCACTTCTGGGAGTTGGTTGATGAATTCTTAAATGGTGTCTTATTCCTATTAATTGGTATGACCATGCTTGATTTCAGCTTTCACCAAGAAGACTGGATCCTAATGATTATTGCTGTACCTTTAGTTCTTCTAAGCCGCTACATCAGTGTAAAACTGCCATATGTGGGCTTCAATCGCTACCGCCAGTACAACCCAATGTCAGTCAAGATCCTCACTTGGGGCGGCTTACGCGGAGGTTTAGCATTAGCTATGGCGATGGCTATTCCTGCTGGTGTAATGGTAATTCCAGAGAAGGGTATCGATGTGCGAGAAATCATCCTCGTAATGACATATTCAGTGGTTGTATTCTCTATCCTTATCCAAGGTTCAACCATTACCCCATTAATTGAAAAAGCCAAGCTTTGGGAATTAAAAAAATAAATAAGTAATTATTCCACTAACAAAAAAGCCTGCACTTCAATGCAGGCTTTTTATTATTCGTCTTTCGTAAAACTCGCTTCGGAGAAGTGCTCTAAATCGTAAGGAGTTTGCTGATATACACAATAGTTTAGCCAATTACTAAATAGTAAATGACCATGACTACGCCAACTCGCAATAGGTGCATTCGAAGGATCATTCTCAGGATAATAGTTCACAGGTACTGCAGGCTCCATCCCTTGTTCACTATCTCGTACAAACTCATTATGCAATGTATCTACATCATATTCTGGATGCCCCGTTACGAATACATTACGTTTATCTTTTGTCGCTGCTAAATACACTCCAGCCTGCTCTGAAGTCGCTAATATATCAAGATCAGTATGCTTAGTTAAATAATCGTGAGAGAAGTCAGCATAGCGAGAATGAGGGGCAAAAAAAGTATCATCAAACCCTCGTAGTACCGGATGATGACAATCATGAATTCGGTGTTGATAAACCCCAGATAGCTTCTCTTTTCGCGTACGTTTCGGCAAGTCATAGAGTAGTTTGAGTCCTGCTTGAGCAGCCCAACAAACAAACATAGTTGATGTTACATGCTCTTTCGCCCAATTCATGATGATTTGAATTTCTTCCCAATAAAGCACATCTTCAAATTGAACTAAACCTAACGGCGCTCCCGTTACAATCAATCCATCAAAATTACGTTGTTTCACCATTTCAAACTGACGATAAAAAGTATCTAAGTGTTCTTGAGGGGTATTTTTTGTTGGACGATTATCGATTCGTAATAGCTCTACATCTACTTGAATTGGGCTATTTGATAATAAGCGTAAGAACTGTGTCTCTGTCTCAATTTTTTTTGGCATTAAGTTTAATAACAATACCTTCAACGGACGGATCCCCTGGCTAGCAGCACGCTTCTCTGTCATCACAAAGATATTTTCACTGCGCAGAATATCAGTAGCAGGTAGGCGATCAGGTATTTTTATTGGCATCTTTGTTGACTCCTTTCGACACAAGATGTTTAGCCGTCTAAACTTCCATTAACGTTATAGAAAAAGGAAGGCAGACGCAAGTTTAGTCCAAAATAATAACATAATAGATAAATAAGAGAGATAAAGAGATTTGGAAAATAAGAGAGCTTATAAACGAGAAAACCCAGCCGAAGGCTGGGTTTTAAAATAAGATTTAGCGATGTCCTACTCTCACATGGGGAGGCCCCACACTACCATCGGCGCTACAACGTTTCACTTCTGAGTTCGGCATGGGATCAGGTGGGACCGCTGCGCTATGGTCGCTAAACAAATTAATGGTGCTAGTACCCAGATTTGAACTGGGGACCTCACCCTTACCAAGGGTGCGCTCTACCAACTGAGCCATACCAGCACACAAAGCTTGTATGAAAGTTGCTTCTGCAACATTCTGAAATTTAAAGCCTGGCGATGTCCTACTCTCACATGGGGAGACCCCACACTACCATCGGCGCTATTACGTTTCACTACTGAGTTCGGCATGGGATCAGGTGGGTCCATAACGCTATGGTCGCCAAGCA
>NZ_PYOM01000015.1 GCF_003026365.1 Photobacterium angustum
CGTATATATGACGTTAAAATTGGCCAATAAATTCAAAAAAAATTTAATTGTTACTAAAAAATGTGAATAACCATTTTTATTGTAATGTCATCTTATTTTTTTTGTTAAATATCTCAAAGGACATACTAGATAAGTAACATAGTCACTTATCATGATATGCATTTTTGAGTCATTTTTATTCTTCAAACAACCATAGCAGACAAAGATCAGAATGCGAGTTTTTGAGCATCTTTGTCCTTTGTAAAAATCACTATAAAGATGCCAACTGTTTTTTCGTCAATATCAAGTCAATAAAATAGACATAAAATAAAATATTGCTCAAATCTTACCAGTTGGTCTTTTATCCTTTTGTTATGTCACTCAAAAAAGGTTGTTCTCCTTCTTATAGAAAAAGTGAACATAAAAATATAAATGACTATTTATGCTGTTTTTTTGTATATAAAGGCAGTTTATGGTGCTGATTGGTATATGTCGGTTAGGTTAATGAAATGTTGCAATCGTGAATTTCAGATGATACTTTCAAAAAAGATGATTTTTAATGAAATGTCGTGCTTTGCTATAAATTGGCATACGAGTAGTAGATAATTTCTAAAGGGACAGGAGTATGCGCGCATGAAGGATGACGTGGCGCTAGAAATTAAGAACCTGCATAAATCTTTTGGTGACAATGAGGTATTAAAAGGTATTTCGCTGACGGCAAGAAGAGGTGATGTCGTCTCGATTATTGGTTCATCGGGATCAGGAAAGAGTACTTTTTTACGTTGCGTTAATTTACTTGAGACCCCTACCCAAGGCGAAATTTGGGTGAATGGTGAATTGATTAAAATGCACAATAATCGTCGTGGTGAATATTTACCTGTTGATGATAAGCAAGTTCAGCGCATTCGTTCCCGTTTAGCCATGGTATTTCAAGGCTTTAATCTATGGTCTCATATGACAGTATTACAGAATGTGATTGAAGCGCCGGTGCATGTGCTCGGTGTCCCCAAAGCAGAAGCGATTGAAAAAGCGGAAGCCTTACTCAAAAAAGTGGGCTTATTTGAACGCCGTAATTATTATCCTGCACATTTATCTGGCGGTCAGCAGCAGCGTGCAGCGATTGCTCGAGCCCTTGCTGTTGATCCTGAAGTGATGTTATTTGATGAACCTACATCTGCCTTAGACCCAGAACTGGTGGGTGAGGTGTTAGGTGTGATGCAAGATTTAGCGCAAGAAGGCCGTACCATGCTGGTGGTCACTCATGAAATGGCTTTTGCCCGCGATGTATCCAATCAAGTGATGTTCTTACACCAAGGCCTTGTTGAAGAGCAAGGTCATCCCGATAAGCTATTTACCCAGCCTGAATCTGAAAGATTGCAGCAATTTATTTCGTCTATTTACTAAACTTAGGGTTATCGACTAAGACACAGAGGCTAACCCTCTGTGATTGGGTAACCGTACAAATAGTACAAGGTTCACAGCATGGCTTGGTGTGAACAATTAAACGTAGCAGGAGAAGCGATATGAAAAAATGGATTTTAGCCGCAACATTAATTTCAGCGATGGGTGCATCAGCAGTACAAGCAAAAGAGTGGAAAGAAGTGCGTTTTGGTATTGAAGGCGCTTACCCTCCTTTTAGCTGGACTGAGCCAAACGGTGAGCTGAAAGGTTTTGATGTGGATATGGCAAACGCGCTTTGTACGCAAATGCAGGTGAAATGTAAAATTGTAGCTCAAGATTGGGATGGCATTATTCCATCTCTGCTTGCTCGTAAATACGATGCAATCATTGCTGCAATGTCTATAACCGAAGAGCGTAAAAAGAAAATCGATTTTACTGGTAAGTATGCTCTTATCCCGAACAAGTTTGTTGCAAAAAAAGGTACCGAGCTCGACTTCACTAAAGAAGGCCTTAAAGGCGTGAAGATTGGTGTTCAACGTGCAACGACTCATGACAAATACTTAACGGATAATTTCGGAGAGTCTGTTGAAATTGTTCGTTATGGCTCATTTGACGAAGCTTATCTAGATTTAAAAGCAGGTCGTATTGCTAGCGTATTAGGTGATGCATCAGCACTAGAGGAAGGTTTGCTAAATAAAGATGGTGGTGAAGGCTTTGAATTTATCGGTCCATCATTAACGGATCCTAAATGGTTCGGTGAAGGTTTTGGTATTGCCGTGCGCAAACAAGACAAAGATCTAACCAAAAAACTGGATGAAGCGATTCTTGCACTGCGTGAAAACGGCCAATACAAGCAGATCGCTGATAAGTATTTCAAATATGACGTTTACGGTCAGTAAGTCATAAATGAATAAAGAGCACTTAGTTTTTAGTTGGGCGACCTCGTCAAAGGGCTAAGCTAAGTGCTCTCTTATTCGAACAATGAAGGAGTATGACGTTGTTCGATTTATATGGATATGGATGGTCTTTAGCTCAAGGAGCGATGATAACAATACAAGTGGCACTGCTTTCTCTTTTATTAGCAGCAACACTGGGTATGTTAGGCGCTTTAGCAAAACTCTCACCTTACCGTTGGGCGCGTGCTATTGCCACTATTTACACTACAGTTATTCGCGGTATCCCTGATCTTGTATTAATGATGCTGATTTTCTTCGGTGGTCAGATGCTGCTGAATGATAGCTTGTATAACATCAACGAGTGGCTAAATAATTATTTTACTCAGTCAGATCCTAATCATGAATGGACGAGTTATTTACCCGATTATATTGAGATCAGCCCATTTGTCGCGGGTATTTTAACAATTGGTTTTATCTTTGGTGCTTACATGGCGGAAACGTTCCGTGGTGCGATTTTAGCGGTAGATAAAGGTGAACTAGAGGCCGGTAAAGCCTATGGTATGAGTGCTTTTTTATCCTTTCGTCGTATTTTATTGCCACAGATGATCCGTCATGCTTTGCCGGGGTTTGGTAATAACTGGCTAGTTTTGTTAAAAACCACCGCACTGGTATCAATTATTGGCCTTGATGACATGGTGCGTAAGGGCGCATTAGCCGCAGGCACAACGCAGAAACCTTTTACTTTTTACTTTACCGTTGCGATTGTGTTCTTAATTTTTACCTCGATATCGACCTTGGCATTGAATTGGGCCGAGCGTAAATACAGTATTCCGACGAGGTAGAGCCGATGGACTTAAGTATTTTTACAGAAAGTTGGGAAATCTATCTAGAAGGTTTTTACACCACTGTTTGGATGGTTACCGTTTCGCTAGTGATCGGTTTAATTTGCGCGATCCCCATTGGAATGATGCGAAATAGCAGTAATAAATTTATTGCGTTTCCTGCGTGGGCATATATTTATTTCTTTCGTGGTACGCCGCTATTGATTCAGCTTTATCTTATTTATTACGGATTAAGCCAAGTTATCAATGTTCAGGGCACAATGTGGCAGGAAGCATGGTTCTGTGCGTTAGTTGCTTTCATTTTAAATACTGCCGCATACACTGCTGAAATTATTCGAGGCTCTATTAATAGTATGCCGCAAGGTGAGATAGAAGCGGCGAAAGCTTACGGTATGAGCCCATTTCAAGCGTTTCGTCGTATTATTCTTCCAAGTGCATTACGACGGGCGTTACCAGCATACAGTAATGAAGTGATTTTCATGGTTCATGGCTCAGCCGTTGCCGGTATTGTGACAATTGTTGATTTAACTGGGGCCGCGAGAATCGTAAACTCTCGTTACTACGCACCGTTTGAATCTTTCTTGTTTGCTGGGCTTTGTTACATGGTGCTGACGTTTGCCATCATCTGGGTATTTAAAAAACTAGAAGCGCGGTATTTACGCCATTTACAGCCATTAACTGAGATAACAGATTAATCGGTTAAATAAAAAAGCTCAGCAGGCTAATAATAGATGCTGAGCTTTTTGTTTTATAGACGCTCTTTTTTATACAGCCACATCATCATAAAGAGGGACAGAAGTCAGTGCAGCGATTTCATCAATGTATTGACGTACGCGAGTTGGGTATTTGAGCCCTTTCACGACGGTTAAGTTACGCAGCATTGGGAATAGATGAATATCATCATAGCTAAGTTGGTTGCTACGCTCAGAAGGTAGTGTTACCCATTCTAATGTTTGCAGCGCTTTATTGGCCAGTTCAATGTAGTGCGAAGAGTCTTCAAAAGCTTGTTCAAAGCTGACGGATAACATTGGTGTTTTCTTGTTGTAGAACCACGTTTTTGCTTCTTCAACCTGAAACTCTGGTAGATCTACTTTTAGCCAGCGTGGGTAGAGCAGGTAGGGTACACAATCTCGTGCTGCTTCAGCCCATTGTACTAATTCATCTTGATGTACTTCAGGCGTTAGAACAGGATTGCCATCGTTGTTGTCGATAAATTTGACGACATCTAGGCTCTCAGCCATATAGCTACCATCAGGCTTTTGTAAAATAGGTACCATGTTAGCGCCTACTTTTTCGATACGTGCATCAATATCGTGGTTTTGTAGGTAAACCAGTTCAACATCGGCTTTTTTTAAGCCCGCAATCATCATTGCTTTTACGCAAAAAGGGCAATGATCAAATACAAACAACTTCATAATAAGTCCCTTGTGGTGAAGTAGAGTGAAGATAAAAAAGGTGAGTAGAGACTCACCTTTTATTGATTATTTGAAGACAGACCAAATAGGTGCGTGATCCGATGGCTTTTCGATGCCACGTAATTCGTAGTCGATATCTGATTCAATACAGCGCTCTGCTAGTGATGGCGTAGCAAGAATAACATCAATGCGTAGACCTCGATTATCAACAAAGCCTTTCGAGCGGTAGTCAAACCATGAGTATTTATCATCTACCGTTGGGTGAAGTTGACGGAAGGTATCGACAAAGCCCCAGTCTAATAAGGTTTGTAACCACTCACGTTCAACAGGCTGGAATGAACACTTACCTGTTTTTAGCCAGCGTTTAGCATTAGCAGGACCAATACCTATATCTAAATCCGTAGGGCTGATATTAATATCGCCCATCACGATCAATTCTTCATCGTTAGTGTGGGCAGTATTTAGGTAATTCATCAGATCAGCGTAGAACTTCTCTTTTGCAGGAAATTTAGTTTCGTGCTTAATATTATCGCCCTGTGGGAAATAACCGTTCATCACAGTGATGTTCTTTCCATTGCCTTGCTTAAAGGTGGCCATGATCATTCGACGTTGAGCATCTTCATCATCGGTTGGGAACCCTTTTTGTACGCTAATTGGCTCTTGCTTACATAGCATCGCAACACCGTAATGGGCTTTTTGACCATGGAAGTAAACTTTGTAGCCCATCGCTTCAACATCCGCTAAAGGGAAGGCTTCATCATGAACTTTGATTTCTTGTAAGCCGATCACATCCGGCTGATGCTTTTCAATTAAGGCTTGAAGTTGGTGAAGGCGGGCGCGTAGCCCGTTGATATTGAAGGAGATAACTTTCATCATTTATTCCGATTTCTGTCAGTTTTTGTCCGGATAGAGGAAGATACTAACATAGAAAATAAGAGTAGGAACCTTGTGAAAGAAAATAGGCCCAACGAGAGTTGAGCCTATTAAATGGCAAATGATTAATTTGTTTTTTGAGCTTCTACATATTGATATCCAATCTCAATACTAGCTCCAGTCGTTGGAATAGCATTTCCCGTAAATATAATCTTTTGTGCTAATGGATAATATTCCCACCCATTTAATTTACTACGGTTAATCAATTGCCCGTCAACGGTCACCGCAATAGATGATGATAAGATACTATTAATTTTAGCCATTGATAAATCATAGCCAGCAGCAATAACTCCTGAGTTTTGAGCAATAAGTTCAACGAATGTTTTGTATTCTTTAACTTCATTGATATTCAGTGATTTACCTAATGTTGCATTTGCTAAATCATCATATTGACTATATTTAGCATGCTGAGGCTGAACAATAGCATAGACTTTGTATTGGTTATCAACGAATAAATTACTGTTTGGATCGAAAGGTTTCTGTGGTTTTGGATAATAACCGTACTGACTTGGTTCATCACTCATGATGATTACTGAAAGAGAGGCTCCTTGACGAGGGTATCCAGCTAAGGCAACAGTACCTGTTGTTGGCGTCAGTGCTTTTTCTGCAAAATAAATTCCTTTTTCAATCGTAGAACCATTAATGCCTGGCTTTAAGTCTATTTCAATCTGAGCTTGATCGTTTGTAAAACCATTGCCACGTAAAATATCGCTATCTGTAGTAATTACGCCAATGTTAAAATCAACGGCTGCTTCATTCATTGTATTGATAAAGTCAGTTGTGAGTGTACTTATTTCATCTTGTTCATCACTCATACTACCTGAATTATCAATGACAAAGAGGAAGTCTGACTTTGCTGTTTTTTGCTCTAATGCCGCGTAATTGTCTTTATGTAATTTTAAGGTTGTACCAATAGGTGCGGTAATACTCTCAGATGTTGTTGATGCTATTAGATCTGAATATAATTCCGCTTTATCTTTGGTAACCAGTGTTGCAGTAATTACTGCTGTTTCTGTTGATTCAGTAAAGCTGATAGAAATATCAAACTGGAATCGTTTTTTTTCTATTTCTGATTGTGCCGGTATGAGAGTATCAATGTTACCACCGATCTTATTAACGGCTATTTTTTTCATAATATCAGAAAGTAAGTCGGTTGGTTTTTTAGCTATGTTCAACTCAATATTATAACTAGCCGCTATATCACCGTTACTGAGAACTGTTTTTGAATATTCTTTAATACTGCCAGTGTTTAATGACTTTATAGTATTTAATAAAATATCATTTGCATTCTTACCCTGATTTAATGGTTTTCGTTCACTTACGAAACCGACTAATTCGGTTGACTCTGGAGTCATAATACTTTTTGCTTGGGCATTTGTTGTGATAGGTTTTGCATAAATGACTGCACCAGTAATATCACCAGATATTGATTTTGTTTGATAGCTTTCAGGTAAATATACTTGTTTGCTGTTTAAAGCAATACTTGTTACTTCACTTTTTAGATAAGAGACATTAATAGATATTTTTTTTGTTTGAATTGATTTGTTACCGTTATCATCAAATGTACTTAAGCGAAGCTTATAAGTTTCTGTTCCTTCACTTTTTCCTACAGTTACTTTTAATAATTCAGGCTTAGATAAATCTTCAGGTGTTAGAAGGTTTCCCTTATCATCTGTCCATTCAAAAGTTGAATTTTCTGGAATATTGGAAACGATAGCTTTAATTGTAATGGTGGAATTTGGCTCAGTAATTGAGTTAGTAGTCGTGAGTGCGTTAATTAGAGCATCAGGTGGCGTTAACTCACCTTTTGCACATAGAATAATATTATCCTCTACTTCATCAGCATCAAGTGCGGCATTCCCATTTTTATCTACACCATAGATAACGTCTTGCCCGCCAAGTTCACACTGACTATCACCTTTGGTGATCATGCCTATATTGACAATTGCTTTATTCAGTAGAGTTTCATCTTCACCATTTTTATTAAGTGAACCGTCATTACATATAGATTTGTCGGTGGTTTTTTCATTATCATCCAGAGTATTGTTATTATTTTCATCATAACCAATAATAAGTTGTATCCCGCCAACACTACAGATTTCATTTCCTTCGGGTAATGTTACTTTTTCTATTAGTGCGAATTGATTTTTTTCTGAGGATTTTTCTACATTATCAGTTGATTCACTATTACAACCATAAAGGCTAGCAATAGATAGAGTTAGTGCAGATAATTTTAATATTTTATTCATTTTAAACCTAGCATCTGATTTATTGAGTGAAATACTAGAATAAATGCAAAAAAAAGCTTTTTTAATGGGGTTACAATATTTAACTGGAATATGAGATATCTATCGAGAATGGTTTTTTTAGTTATTGTTGATGGGTGATTTATTTGTTATTAAAAAATTGATAATGATAAAAATAAGGTGACGAGAAAGATAAAGAGCCGCCTTCGGTAGATATATACCCAAGTCACTTGGGTATAGGTTATTTATGATTATGCAACGATTTTAGGTTGACCGTCAGAAGCGGTAACACCACCATCTACAGGTAGGTTAACACCGTTTACAAAGCTTGCATCATCACTTGCTAAGAAGCTCATTACCGCTGCGACTTCTTCAGGTTCTGCTGCACGACCAAGCGGAATACGTTCGTTAAACTTATTGCGGATATCTTCCGGCCAGCCATTAGTCATATTGGTTTTCACTAGGCTTGGGCATACAGAGTTAACACGTACACCTTGTAGGCCAAAATCCAGTGCAAGCACACGAGTTAAGTTAACAATAGCGCCTTTGGATACGCAGTAGTAAGCCGCTCCCCAGTCAGCACCTAAACCAGAAACAGAGGCATTATTAACAATACAGCCTTTGCTTTCGATCAAGTGAGGTAATGCATATTTCGAGTAGTAAATAGCACCATTAATATTTACGCTAGAGATCTTCTCCCAATCTTGAATGCTACCGTCTAATATTGTGCCTGGAATATGTACGCCAGCATTATTGATTAAGATGTCAATCTTATTGAAATTCTTAATGGTTTGATCAATAAGGTTTTTTACTTCAGCTTCATTTGAAACATCGGTTTTAACACACAGTGTTTTTTCTGCAATTAACTCACTGTGTATTTTATCTAGTGCGTCTTGATAAAGATCTGCTAGAACGACAATTGCGCTTTCAGAGGCAAAACGGTGTGCCGCAGCTTTACCCATACCATTACCCGCACCTGTGATAACGACAACTTTTCCTTCAAATCTGTTCATAGCTAGCTCTTACATCATACAAATGGAGGCGCTATATTAAGTCTCTCACTGATACGCGTTTGTGATGAAGATCGCTTATTCTTTTTAGGTATCGAGAAGGGATGAATAGCTAAATATAAAGTTGTTTTTTCTGAAATATATTTTAATAATTTATTCATATTTACCTTCTGCTAAGTATGTCAAATAAATAAATCAGTGTTTTATTTGGTGGTGAAAGAATTTAATTTTAATTGGATGAATAAATATAGTTATTAAAAATCAATATATTAGATTTTTAATAACCGTCTATTTTTAGTAGGAAATTTAGGTCATGATAAAAAGAGATAAAAAAGAAGTACTTTACTTGTACTGAGCTAGTTATCAGGTCTATGCTGGGTGAATACGAAATACTCAAACATATTGTTTTAAAAAGTATTTTTATGAATAAGGTGCAGTAATTATCTTGTTACTGCCACGGATGAAGGAAAATATAATGTCTATTATCACTTGGATTATTGTTGGCCTTATCGCAGGCGCACTAGCTAAATGGTTGATGCCTGGAAATGATGGTGGCGGTTGGATTGCTACATGTGGCTTAGGTATTGCTGGTTCTTTTGCTGGTGGTTTCCTTGGTTCACTGTTGGGTATTGGCGCATCAGGTTTTGTTGGCACAATCGTTGTTGCTACAGTTGGTGCATTAGTACTGCTATTTATCTATAACCGTTTTATTCGCTAATTTCACTTTATTTACAAGTAAATAGCGTAAAATTGAGTATAAGAATGAGAGCCTAGCGTGTATCACGCTAGGCTTTTTATATATTTGTAGCTAAATGATTGATAACCATTGGTTGTGTTGATTCTTGTTTTTCTATGATTTCCTTTTTCCAAGGCGCAAGAGGGGTTGGCAATGGGAGTGTTGTTAGTTGCTTGGTGTACTCTAACAGCTCTAGATTTTGATAATCTTGCTGATTGATCAAGCTATCACAGTAACCGAGTATGGCCTCACTGCATTGTGGGTAGTCATGCAAAATGGTTTTATACAATGCGCCAGCTCTTTTGGGATCGTCTGATAGATTAATCTTTGCCGTTTCTAAGTGACTGACTAGTAGTCGAATATTTTCAATGATCAGCTGCTTTTCTTTTAGCTGACTTAAGCGATATTGACTATGACCATCAAGCTCTGAACGGGTCATAAGGGCTTGGTATATTTCCCCAATTAAGCGTGTTTCACCAAAGCTGATAAGTATAGGCAGTGCATCTATCATGACAATGGACGGTGCTTGATGCATTACACCGAAAAAAGGTTTAAGCCCTTGAAATAGTCGTCTTTTCGCTTTGGTGATTTGTTGATCTGTATAGTTAATTCTAGCCATCACTACATTCGCGAAAGCATCGAGCAGATAACGTTGTGTTTCCTGTAATCGTTGCGTAGCAAATTGATGGATCTGTTTGATTTCATTTTGTAGTCGATAGCTATGCTGAGTTGATAGTTGGTTCGTATAGATTTGCTCAAATATAGCGGTGTATTCAGCAAAGTGTACCAACCACAGATTATCAATGATCGGAAGGTGTGTTGAGAGTGTCTTTCCTGCTTGTAGAAAGATCTCTATTTCATTCATATCAGCAGCAAGTTGGGCGACCAGTAGGGCACGATGTGGTATCGTTGGCGTAAGTATAAGTCCTTGCTGGGCAATACTTAACGCACTTTCGAATTGCTTATTTTGTTGATAGAGGCGTGCCAATTTATCATAGGCAGCAACACAAAGTGGCACCTGTTTGATTAATAACTTTAGTTGGCTTATCGCTTCTGGAATATTACCTTGACCCGCGAGCAGCTGCGCTTCGATTAAATTAAGTTTGTGATGTTGAGAGCGTTGCTTAAAAAGCGTAAGTAATTGCTCAGCTTGTTGCCATTGTTTCTGCTCCATCAAAAGTTCAAGCAGCAGAACCTCAATATGAAGGTTATGACCTTGCTCTCGTAATAATTGGCGACAGAGTTGAATCGCTTGCTCAATATTGTTCTGATCTAAGGCGTCATAAATAGGCTTTCTTTGTAAGCAAACGTGATAAACGTTTCTAATTCGCTGCTTTAGCGTGCCGACATTAATGGGTTTCGTGAGGAAGCAATCAGGATCGATACCCATTGTGGTTGAAATAACCTCGGGTGAGCGATCGCCAGAGAAAAAAATCACACCACAATTTGAGGTAATGATATTTTTCTTACGCAGCAAGGTGAGCAGCTCACCACCATTGATGTTTTGATTAAGATGAAAATCAAATAAAACAATATCGTAACGATGATTTTGACAAAGTTGAATGGCTTGTTGGTAGCAAGTGGCGATATCAATGGATTTTATTGCTGTTTTTTCTAAAACACTTTTAACTAATTGCGCACACGAAAGTTGATCATCAACGATGAGCACTTTTATGTTGTTCCACTTTTCTTGTTCTATTTCCGTGAAACTTGAAGTCATAACCTATCCATAGTGTTGTTATTATTGATGTTATCAAGATCAATATGACTTCTAATGCTTATTGATCATAGTTTACAAATTAACGACATAATCAAATTATAGCAATTATTTTACGGGGATTTTTTAGGATGTTCAGAGGGAAAACTTCAGATAGAAAAAACCAGCAGCCGAAGCTACTGGTTTGAATGATGGTGGTGGGGGAAGGATTCGAACCTTCGAAGGCAGTGCCGGCAGATTTACAATCTGCTCCCTTTGGCCACTCGGGAACCCCACCACGGGGTATTACTTATTGTTTGGCGTTCGCCAGAAAAGATGTCAGTGACAACAGCTTTTCAAAATAGATGGTGGTGGGGGAAGGATTCGAACCTTCGAAGGCAGTGCCGGCAGATTTACAATCTGCTCCCTTTGGCCACTCGGGAACCCCACCACGGGGTATTGCTTATTGTTTGGCTTTCGCCAGAAAAGACGTCAGTGGCGACAGCTTTTCAAATTAGATGGTGGTGGGGGAAGGATTCGAACCTTCGAAGGCAGTGCCGGCAGATTTACAATCTGCTCCCTTTGGCCACTCGGGAACCCCACCACGGGGTATTGCTTTTTGTTTGGCTTTCGCCAGAAAAGACGTCAGTGCGACAGCTTTTCGAATTAGATGGTGGTGGGGGAAGGATTCGAACCTTCGAAGGCAGTGCCGGCAGATTTACAATCTGCTCCCTTTGGCCACTCGGGAACCCCACCACAAGTGCGGGGCGGATAATAGCAAACATTCGGATCCTGTAAAGACTTTTCTTTTAAATACCGAGTGTTTGCCTGAATTTTCATCAGATTACCAATTGTTGCTTATATTTACATTTCTTGACGTTGCTAAAGCGTAGATTCAGATATGATTGCGGCAGGATTATTTATGGTGTGTTAATAATGAAAAAAATGGCCGTAGCAATATTAGTAACTGCAGTGTTATCTGGTGGTTACTTCTACTTTCAGGGAACCTCTCATGCTGCGCAAGAAAAGAAGGGTGCGCGATCTAGCCGTGTTGTGAGTGTCACGACGGGAACGGTCTCTTCTATGCCTATCGCTCAATCACTTTCTTTAACCGGAAAGTTGCAAGCTGAGCACTCTGTAAATATTGCAGCAGAAACATCTGCACAGATTAAAAACATCGAGGTAAAGCCAAATCAACGTGTTCAAAAAGGCACGCTATTAATTCAACTTAATGATGACAAAGCGAAAGCGGCTTTTGATGAAGCTCTAGCCTATTTCAATGACGAGCAACGTAAATTAAACGAATTTAAACGCTTAGTGAAACGTGGTGCGATCACTCAAACGGAAATTGATGCGCAGACGACCAGTGTCAATATCGCTCAAGCTCGTTTAAAAGCGGCGCGTGCCGAGCTTAATGATCATATGATCCGCGCGCCTTTTAATGGCACAGTTGGACTCTTTGATTTCAGCCAAGGGCATCGTGTTGCTGAAGGCGTGGAACTGTTGACGTTTGACGATCTTTCGACAATGCGATTAGACATTCCTGTTCCTGAACAATATCTCTCACACCTTGTACCGGGAATGAAAGTTGTCGCAACAAGCCAAGCATGGCCTGATCGTGTGTTTAATGGTGAAGTACAAGCGATTGATTCACGTGTTCAAACCGATTCTTTAAATATCAAAGTTCGAGTGGTATTTGATAACAAAGATAATGCACTTAAGCCTGGGATGCTGTTAGCGGCAGATATAGGTTTTGTCCCACAATCTAAAGCGATAATTCCGGTTCAAGCGATTGAATACTCAGGAACTAAACGCTTTATCTACCTTGTTGACGATAAACAAAAAGTCCATCGAACTGAAGTGGAGCTTGGTGCCCGTATTGATAATACAGTAGTCGTTAATAAGGGGGTAGAGATTGGCGATCGTATTGTTGTTCAAGGATTAGTGAATATGCGAGATGGAATAAAAGTTTCGGATATAACAGCAAAAAAGAATGATTCACAGCATGGAGCAAGTAGCTAATGTGGTTATCAGACATTTCGGTTAAACGCCCTGTTGTTGCCATTGTTTTAAGTTTATTGCTGTGTGTGTTTGGTGTGGTGTCTTTCTCTAAATTAGCTATAAGAGAAATGCCTGATGTGGAAAGCCCAGTTGTTACCGTGATGACTACATATGACGGCACATCAGCGACGGTAATGGAAAGCCAAGTCACCACTCCGATCGAAGATGAGTTGTCAGGTATTAGTGGCATTGACAACATCACCTCGATAACACGAAATGGTATGTCACGTATTTCGATTGAATTTTCGATGGATTGGGACCTTACTGAAGGTGTCAGTGATGTGCGTGATGCGGTTGCCCGTGCTCAACGGCGTCTACCTGATGATGCGAGTGATCCTATTGTATCTAAAGACAATGGTTCAGGTGAGCCTGCCGTTTATATAAATTTGTCCTCATCAGAGATGGATCGTACGCAGTTAACTGATTACGCCCAGCGGGTATTAGAAGATCGTTTCAGCTTAATTAATGGGGTGAGTTCAGTCAGTTTAAGTGGCGGCCTGTATAAGGTGATGTACCTAAAACTGAAACCTGAATTAATGGCAGGTCGTGGCGTTACCACCAAAGATATTATTGACGCGTTACGTGATGAAAACGTTGAATTACCTGGTGGTGAAGTACGTAATGACCAAACCGTGATGGCTGTGCGAACAGCACGTTTATACCGCACGGCCAATGATTTTAAATACCTGACGGTTAGAACCACAGAAAATGGTACGCCGATTTACTTAAAAGATGTGGCTGATGTTGCGATTGGTGCAGAAAACGAAAATTCAACCTTTAAAAGCAACGGAGTTGTTAACTTAAGTTTAGGCATTGTCACTATGTCTGATGCTAACCCATTAGAAGTGGCAAAAGATGTTCGCGCAGAAGTCGCGCGAATGCAGAAGTTCTTACCTGAAGGGACGAGTTTAACGGTTGATTATGATGCAACGGTATTTATAGAGCGCTCAATCAGTGAAGTGTACAGCACATTATTAGTCACGGGTGCTTTGGTTATTTTGGTGCTTTATGTCTTTATTGGACAAGCACGCGCAACCTTAATTCCAGCGGTAACGGTGCCTGTATCATTAATTTCAGCGTTTATTACCGCGTACTTCTTTGGTTTTTCTATCAATTTGCTGACCTTAATGGCATTAATACTTGCTATCGGGTTGGTAGTCGATGATGCCATTGTGGTGGTTGAGAATATTTTCCATCACATGCAGCGCGGTGAATCACCATTGCTTGCCGCGTATAAAGGTACCCGTGAAGTGGGGTTTGCGGTGATTGCGACCACAGCGGTACTGGTGATGGTGTTCTTACCGATTTCCTTTATGGAAGGCATGGTAGGACGCTTATTTACTGAGTTCTCAGTATTGCTTGCGATGGCGGTCATCTTCTCTTCATTAATTGCGTTAACTTTAACGCCTGTAATGGGGAGTAAAATCTTAAAAGCCAATGTAAAACCAACTCGCTTTAACCTATGGGTGAATCGTCAGTTTGATAAGCTTGAAAATGTCTACCGCAAAGGCGTTACGTTTGCTGTTAAAAAACGCTTTATCGCACCGATTGTTGTATTAGCGTGTATTGGCGCAAGTGCCGCGTTGATGAAGGTGATCCCTGCTCAATTAGCGCCACAAGAAGATCGCGGTGTATTGTTTGCCTTTGTAAAAGGTGCAGAAGGTACCAGTTATAACCGTATGATCGGCAATATGGATGAAGTTGAAAGCCGTTTGCTGCCAATGTTGGGCAAAGACGTATTGAAATCTGTCAGTATCCAATCACCTGCATTTGGTGGTCGAGCAGGAGATCAAACTGGTTTTGTGATCATGCAGTTAGAAGATTGGCAAGATCGCACAGTATCGGCACAACAAGCATTAGGCATGGTGAGTAAAGCACTAACGGGAATTCCTGATGTGCGTGTTATTCCAATTATGCCAGGCTTTCGTGGTGGTTCTTCTGAGCCGGTTCAATTTGTACTCGGTGGCTCTGATTATCAAGAGTTGTTTAAGTGGGCATCGGAGCTAAAACACATTGCAGAAGACAGCCCAATAATGGAAGGGGTTGATTTAGATTACGCAGAAACCACGCCTGAATTGATGGTTAATATTGATCGTCAACGTGCGGCGGATTTAGGGATTCCGGTTTCAGATATTGCAGAAACATTGGAAGTGATGTTGGGCGGACGTAGTGAAACTACTTTTGTTGAGCGTGGTGAAGAATACGATGTTTACCTGCGTGGTGACGAGAATCGCTTTAATAGCTCTGCTGATCTTAGTCAGATTTATTTACGTGCGAAAAACGGTCAACTTGTCACGCTTGATACCGTTGCTTCGATTGATGAAGTCGCCTCAGCGCAGAAGCTTAGCCATAACCAGAAACAGAAATCGATCACGTTAACGGCGAATTTGTCTGAAGGTTACACCTTAGGTGAAGCGTTGGATTTCTTGGATCAACAAGCGATAGAGAAGTTACCATCGGATATTACGATTAACTATGCGGGAGAGTCGAAAGACTTTAAAGATAATCAAAGCAGTATTGCCATTGTCTTTGGTTTAGCCTTGCTAGTGGCTTACTTAGTTCTTGCTGCGCAGTTTGAAAGCTTTGTAAACCCGCTGGTGGTGATGCTGACGGTTCCTATGGGGATCTTCGGTGGCTTAGCTGGTTTATGGCTAATGGGGCAAGGGCTCAATATCTACAGTCAAATTGGTATGATCATGCTTATTGGTATGGTAACCAAGAACGGTATTCTGATTGTAGAATTTGCTAACCAATTGCGTGATAAAGGTGTTGAGTTTGAACAAGCGATCATTGATGCATCAGTACGTCGTCTGCGTCCAATATTAATGACAGCATTTACTACTTTATTTGGCGCAATTCCGCTGATTATCTCAACGGGAGCAGGGGCTGAAAGTCGTATCTCTGTGGGTACTGTGGTGTTCTTCGGTATGGCGTTCGCGACCTTAGTGACCTTGTTTGTTATTCCTGCAATGTACCGCTTAATGGCAGGTAAGACGAAATCACCAGGTTATGTCGAAAGCTTGTTAGAAAAAGAGCTGCAGCATGATTATACAGGGCGCATTAGCCATGGTGATTTACCTAAATAGATGCTCTCTTTATAGAGAACGTTATTAAAGAGTTAGCTTAATAAAAGGCGATAAGGACAAACCTTATCGCCTTTTTAATTTACCTTTTTATCGGTGCAAGCTTACGGCGACTACCTCTTTAGTGAGCAATCAGTTAAACTTCTGCATAGATAACTATCGAGTAATTAAACTGCACGTTTGCAGCTTTTTACCCTGATCGTCCTAAAGCCCTTTATAGAAGAAAACCATGTCACAGAATCCAACTGAACAGCAGAGCCCAAAAGGGGTTCGTCTTAATAAATTCATTAGTGATACAGGCTATTGCTCACGCCGTGAGGCGGACAAGCTGATTGATCAGGGACGCGTCACTATTAATGGTCAAAAACCAGAGATGGGCGTACGAGTAATGGATAACGATGATGTGCTTATTGATGATAAGCCACTTCGTAGCAAAGAACGTCCAATTTATATCGCGCTAAATAAGCCAACTGGGATCACCTGTACAACTGAACGTCATATCGAAGGTAACATCGTTGATTTTATTGGTCACCGCAAGCGTATTTTCCCTATTGGTCGTTTAGATAAGCCATCAGATGGCTTGATCTTCTTAACTAATGATGGCGACATCGTTAATAAGATCCTACGTGCGGGTAACTCTCACGAAAAAGAATACGTAGTCCGTGTTGATAAAGTGATCACGCCTGAATTCCTAGAGAAAATGGCGTCAGGTGTTGAGATCTTAGATACGGTAACCTTGCCTTGTAAGGTAACGAAAGAAACGAATTTCTCTTTCCGTATTGTGCTAACTCAAGGTTTGAACCGTCAGATCCGTCGTATGTGTGAAGCGCTTGGTTATGAAGTATATAAGCTTCGCCGAGTACGTATTATGAATATCACTATTGATGGTTTACCTAATGGTAAGTGGCGTTACTTAACTGATGATGAAATCGGTGAAATTAACCGTTTAATTGCACAATCATCAGGTACCGAAGAAGCATCAAAAGTTGATGCTGAAGGTCGTAAAATTGCTAAAGCCACCGATGCGAAACTTTACGATCACCGCCAGCAAGAAGCGCGTAACGAAAAGCGTGCTCAAGAAAAAGCGTTCAAAACCTACAGTGGTACGGGTGAATTTACTCGTCGTCCTGGCGGTCAGCGCCAAAATCGCCGCAATGAAGAAGACAGTGAATCTCGCCAACAGCGTGGTCAAGGACGTAACAGTAACGGGCGCAATAGCAATGATCGTAATGGCCAAGGTCGTAATGATAATCGTCGTCCAGCGCGTACTTCAGATCGTGATTCAAAACCAAGTTTTGGTGGTAAAAGTACTGGCATTAAAAAGTGGAAATCTAAAAGAGAAGATTAATACACTTAAATAGATAAATAACGCCCTTTAGTTTCTTATACATTCTCTAGACAGAATGGATAGTTTAAAGGGCGTTTTTATTGGTGCGTAATTCGATGTATAAATAAGGAAATAGAATGAAAATTGTTGCTGTAACAGCTTGTCCTACGGGAATCGCCCATACTTACATGGCAGCAGATGCGCTAAATAAAACAGCTCATAAAATGGGAATTCAGATCCACGTTGAAACGCAAGGTGCGATGGGGATTGAAGATCAGTTAACACTGCAAGATATTGCTAAAGCAGATTTAACCTTGATTGCTTCAGATATCGAAGTAGAACAGCGGAGCCGATTTACTGGCAGTAAAATCCATTGTGTTACTATTGAAGAGGTTTTGGTTGATCCAGAAGCTGTGCTAAAACGCTGCCAGCAATTAATCACCCAATAGCAGGGCATTACGATGTTGGAAAGACGCCTTACGTTCTATTGTGGTCACACTGGATTACCTCTTTTTCAGTTAGACAAATTGAAAAAGCTCGCCAGCTATTTTACTGCCGATGTGGAGGTGTTTAACTTGCAACTGTTACGCTCTGAGTCGGTCACTAAGCCTCTTCATGTTTCAACACTTGCAAGTAAATCTTATCAGTTGTGTCAGCTTGTTATCACAGGCGCAGATGCAGAATTAGCCCTATTGGTACTGACTGATTTTATTCACGAATATGCTTGTCCGTTATTGTTGCCATCGAGCGATAGTAAGGGAAATAGTATTTTAAAACAGCGGATGGCAATGCTGGATTTCCCTCTTTCTTTCATCACGCCGAAAAAAATTCAGGTCGATAATACTAAAGCACAATTATTAGCAACGATGACACGCTCGCTGGTGGATGAAAAGGTGATTAAAGTCGATGACTATCAAGAAGTGTTAGCTGCGATAGAAAAGCGTGAAAGTATTTCTGCGACTGTGATGGGGAATGGTATTGCGATGCCCCATGTGATGATAGAACCCATTACTCAGCCTGCAATGGTGATTTCTTGTTGTCAGCAAATGGATTGGCATAGCGCACGAGGAGATGTAAGTAAGGTATTGATGATGGTATTACCTAAGCCCTTATCGCGTTCAGTACTAATGGCTTTTTCTCGGTTTTCAAAGCAACTACTACAAGATCGTTATGCAGATGCTTTGCGCCAAGCCTCTGATAGTAATGTTATACAAGCGCTAATCATTGAGGCGATGCTAGCGTCTGATTAAGGCTGCGATATTCAGTTGGTGTACGACCTGTTTTGTTTTTAAATACCCGACAGAAGTAATTCATATCTTGAAACCCGCATCGGGTTGCTACTTCCGCTAAACGAAAATTGTATTTCTTGAGCATAAATTTTGCGCGTTCTAACCGTACCCAACAGATGTAATCTGCTAATCGCATATGTCCCTGCTGTCTGAATAAGCGCGAGAGGTGGTTCGGGGTAATGTTAAAACGATGAGCAATAGATTCTCGGCTGATCGCGCGGTGAAAGTTTTCTTGAATATAAATACAGATCCCTTGATAGAGATCTTCACAACGATTTTTTTTCACTCTATCTGGGGTATAGAGCATAGAGCGGCTATAACTAAGGAGCGCCAACAAGAGGTATTCATCCATTGGTTTCTTCGTTGACTCTTTTGCCAGCATATTCAATGCCGATAAAATAGGATCAATAGCATGTCCTGTCGCGGCTTGGATTGAGTGTTTTTGCACATCAAAAAAGTGAGGATTATCTTTGCTTTTGCTGACTAAACTAAAACCAATTTGTCTTTTACCAAATAGTAGGCTCAATACCGAGCATTCCGTATCCCAATTGGGTTTATTCCAACAGTTCGGTGGAATATACAGGGCATCTCCTAGCATCAAGTTAATATCTCGAATGCCATACTCGCCGTCTTCTAATTGATTCACATACTCGCCTTTAAGCACCAATTCAAGGCGGGGAAAATTCACTTGATAACTAAATAGTGGTGGTGCGGTGTGATCATTAGCAAACCAAATATGGTTAAAGCTTTCTCGCTCTTCGAGAATAGAATCAATAAGATTAAGAAATACGGTATCCATAATTTGCGTTAAGTCACCCAATGTTGTGAGGTATTGTGAGTTAGCTATAAATATTTATGGCTGTTTTTGTTATAGTGCAGCGCATTATTTTGTAAAACATAACTCACTTAATGGATTGTATCGAATAAGGGCTTATGGTGACCTGATTGATGTACCACTTTTTGACTTATGTAACATTTAGCATTGCTTAAATGGTATTCCCCTTCGTTCTTTTTAGATTTGCTAAGTGGAATACGATTTCATCGATGCACAACGATAATAAATTTAGGAATTAATATGGCTGGTACTCACCGCTCTGTGTTTTTTAAAATGAATAATGTGATTCAAGATTATGCATGGGGAAGTATAACCTCGATTGAATCTTTATTTGGTATCGCGAACCCTGATGCTAAACCACAAGCAGAATTATGGATGGGCGCTCATGCGAATGGCTGCTCTGAAATTGAGGTTCAGGGAAAAGTGGTAAAGTTGTCTGACTTCATTGCAACGGATCCTGATGCGATCATCGGTGCGCAAACCCAGCAACAATTTGGTGAGCTGCCGTATTTATTTAAAGTGTTAGCGGCAGAAAAGGCACTGTCTATTCAGGTTCACCCAAATAAGCAGCAAGCAGAAGTAGGCTTTGCCAAAGAAGAGCAAATGGGCATTGCGCGTAATGCGGCGAACCGTAATTACAAAGATCCAAACCACAAGCCAGAGTTAGTTTTTGCGTTAACACCGTACCAAGCGATGAATGGTTTCCGCCAAATTGAAGACATTGCTGCGCAGTTCAATGCACTTGAAATTACGGCTATTTGTGAGTTAGTTGCTGCATTTAATGCCAATCAAACGGAAGTAGGTTTACGGGATTTCTTTACTGCAATGTTATCGCTAGAAGGTGAGCAAAAAGCTTCAGCGGTAAACGCATTATTGGCTTATAGTGAAGCACATAAAGATCTGCCATTGTTTGCTTTATTATTAGATTTAGCTGAACAATATCCTGGTGATATCGGTTTATTTGCGCCGTTAATGTTAAATGTATTAACTCTTCAACCAGGTGAGGCGATGTTCCTTAGTGCCTGTACGCCACATGCCTACATTAAAGGTACAGGTTTAGAGATCATGGCGAACTCCGATAATGTATTGCGCGCTGGTTTAACGCCAAAATACATGGATGTTCCTGAGCTCGTTGCAAACACCTATTTCACGTCAATGGCGTTTGATTCATTGTTGTTAGCCCCAACACAAGCAGAAAACGGTTTACATTATGCTATCCCAGTTCCTGATTTTAAGTTCAGTGTTTATAAGCAAGTAGATAACATTAGTCTTACTGTGAATAGTGCTGAAATCGTCTTTGCCATTGATGCACCAGTAACATTGACCCATAGTAATGGTGATAGTGTCGTGATAGAGAAAGGTCAGTCTGTATTTATTCCCGCTTATACTGAGCAGTATCAAGTAACTTGTGTTGGTACATTTGCCCGCGCCTACAACTAAGCTGATCTAACGTCCTAGCACTTATTTAAAGCGACAGAATATTCTGTCGCTTTTTTTATTTTTGATAGTGTGAAGTATTTCACTAAAAGTAGGCTGAGATTAAACATTAGATGTGTGTTATCTCTAGTTATTAAAAATTTAGCGTTACAGATTGTAGTATGTGTTTTAACTTCTGTTTTTATTTAAGGTTCTGATAAATGGTATTTTTTACCTTGGTTTTATTCGTTTTTTTATGTTCAGATAAAGTGTGTGATAGTTCACATCCTTATTGTTAGGTTACATTTATCCAGCTAAAGCCTTTTTTATGCTCTATTTTGAAGCTGCCAAACACCAGACAATATTCCCATACTCAAATCCATCAAATTCAGTGTGATGGGCGATAAAAATAATTCTTGGGGATAGAACATGATCACTTCCTTGATCAACGAAAGCTTAATTAACCTTAATCTTAAGGCGAAAACCAAAGATGACGTGTTTAATGAAATGGCTGAAATCTTGGCAGCGCAAGGGCGCGTGGCTGATAAAACGCAATTCATTGCTGATGTAAAAGCACGTGAAGAATTAGGCAATACAGGATTTGAAGAAGGGATCGCTATCCCTCATGCGAAAAGTGCAGCCGTTGCACAACCTGCGGTAGCGATTGGTGTTAGCCGTACAGGTATTGAATACGGCGCAGAAGATGGTAAACCATCACAACTGTTTTTCATGATTGCATCACCTGATAATGGCGATAACCATCATATTGAAGTCTTAGCTGAGCTTTCTTCAAAGCTGATTGAAGATGGTTTTGTTGAGAAGTTCTTAGCCGCTAAGACTGAAAAAGAAGCCTTAGCTTTGTTACTTGAAGAAAAAGAGCAAGTTGTCACGCAAGCACAAACAAAAGGTTTGATCATTGGTGTGACAGGCTGCCCAGTTGGTATTTCTCATACTTACCTTGCCGCAGAGGCGTTGGAAAAAGCTGGTGCTGAGCTTGGTTATGAAATTAAAGTTGAAACTAATGGTTCGATTGGTGTCAAGAATTCCCCAACAGCTGAAGAAATTGCACGTGCAGAAGCGATTGTGGTTAGCTGTGATAAGCAAGTCGACATGGCTCGCTTTGCAGGTAAAAAACTGATTAAAACTGGCGTAAAAGCGCCAATTAAAGATGCCAAAGGTGTTATTCAACAAGCGTTAGTGGCGAAAACTTATGAAGCTGATGGTGATGACACCTCTGACTCTAGCGAAAGCAAAGTCGCGCAAACTCGTTCGAACTTATATCGCTATTTGATGAACGGTGTATCGCACATGATCCCGTTTGTGGTTACAGGTGGTTTGTTAATTGCATTATCACTGGCCATTGGTGGTCAACCAACTGATTCTGGTATGCAAATACCAGCGGGTAGCCTATGGCAAAAAGTGCTTGATGTTGGTGTTGTTGCATTTACCTTAATGATCCCAATTCTGGCGGGTTACATTGCTTTTGCGATTGGTGATCGTCCTGCATTAGCACCGGGTTTCATTGGTGGTTGGATTGCTAATAACGGTTCATTTTATGACGCAAGTGCGGGTACTGGCTTTATTGGTGCCATTGTTGCAGGCTTGCTGGTGGGTTACTTCGTTCGTTGGGTTGCAACACGTAATTACCATAAGATGGTGCAGCCATTAGTGCCGATTCTTATTGCGCCAATTACCGGTACCTTGTTTATCGCTAGCTTATTTATCTTCGTTATTGGTGCGCCAATCGCTGGATTGATGGATAGCATGAATAGCATGCTTACTGAAATGAGCACAGGTAACGTGGTTCTACTTGGTATTGTTCTGGGTGGTATGGCCGGCTTTGATATGGGCGGTCCTTTTAACAAAGTCGCGTTCTTGTTCTCTGTCGGTATGATTGCCAACGGGCAAACACAGTTCATGGGTGCGATGGCTTGTGCGATCCCTGTTGCTCCTTTAGGTATGGGCTTAGCAACGGTACTTGGTCGTAAGTTAAATATTTTCGAGCAATCAGAAGTTGAAGCAGGTAAAGCTGCAGGTGCAATGGGCTTAGTAGGTATCTCTGAAGGTGCAATTCCATTTGCTGCGCAAGATCCACTATCGGTGATCCCAGCAAACGTGCTAGGTAGTATGGTTGCCGCAGTGATGGCGTTCTCTTTTGGTATTACCAACAGTGTGGCACACGGTGGTCCCGTGGTGGCATTACTTGGTGCGATGAATAAACCTGCACTTGCGCTACTATGTATGGCATCTGGTATGGTCGTTACAGCTCTTGTTGCAGTAACACTTAAGAAAGTACGTAAAGCGAAGGCTGAACGAGTATTAGCAACTGCTTAATCTCTAATTTAAAGATTTAAAGAAGAGCGATAGGTGAAAGCCTGTCGCCTTTTTGTTTCTGAAAGGCTGCACTGGCGGTAATTTGCACACTTGTTCTTGCAATCTATCGGACAACTTTGCACTATGTCAGTATTAGTAAAATTAAAAGTGCATGTAAGCATAGAGATATCACAGAGGAAGTAATGGCAGGAAATACGATTGGACAACTATTTCGCGTCACCACATTTGGCGAAAGCCATGGCTTGGCGCTGGGCTGTATTATAGATGGCTGCCCGCCGGGACTCGCATTAACTGAAGCTGATATGCAGCATGATTTGGATCGCCGTCGACCGGGAACATCAAAATATACTACGCAACGTCGCGAACCTGATGAAGTGAAAATTCTATCTGGCGTATTTGAAGGTGTAACAACGGGCACATCTATCGGCTTATTGATTGAAAATACCGATCAACGCTCTAAAGATTACTCAAATATTCAAGACTTATTTCGTCCAGGACATGCCGATTACACCTACCATCAAAAATATGGCGTACGTGATTATCGTGGTGGTGGTCGCTCATCTGCTCGTGAGACGGCAATGCGTGTTGCTGCTGGCTCTGTGGCAAAGAAATACTTAAAACAAGTACATGGTATTGAAGTACGCGCTTACCTATCACAAATGGGTGATGTGAAAATTGATAAGGTCGATTGGGATCAAATTGAGCAAAACGCCTTTTTCTGCCCTGATGTTGATAAAGTTGAAGCTTACGATGAATTGATCCGTAAGTTGAAAAAAGAAGGCGACTCAATCGGTGCGAAAATTACCGTGGTTGCGAAAAATGTCCCTGTTGGTTTAGGTGAACCCGTTTTTGATCGTTTAGACGCTGATATAGCTCATTCACTAATGAGTATCAATGCAGTTAAAGGTGTTGAGATCGGTGATGGTTTTGATGTAGTAGATCAACGTGGCAGTGAACACCGTGATGCGATGACACCGAAAGGTTTTAAAACCAATCATGCTGGTGGCATTTTAGGTGGTATTTCATCTGGTCAAGATGTTGTGGCACATATTGCCCTTAAGCCAACATCAAGTATTACGGTTCCGGGTGAAACTATTACTAAACAGGGTGAGACTGCTGAAGTTGTGACGAAAGGTCGCCACGACCCATGTGTAGGTATTCGTGCAGTACCTATTGCTGAAGCTATGTTAGCGATTACTTTAATGGATCACCTGTTACGTCATCGTGGTCAAAACGCAGATGTTGTTACTGATACACCTAAAATTTAATTAAACAGACATCTATAAATAAGCCACGCTTGAATGAATTTAGCGTGGCTTTGTTTTATCTGGTAATAATACCTTGAGTTTTAGTGGAAGGTTTCTTCTTTAAACTCAAACACAGGTAAGCTCCAGCTAAAATAGACAGCAGCCATACGTAGGCTAAAACCTGTAATTAAAGTAATGAGTGTGGTTATATCAGGATGGACACCTATATAAGACATGGCGTAATACATAATGCCTGCAATAAATGCGACCGATGCATAAAGCTCTTTGTGTAGTACCATCGGTTTACGACGAGTGATCATATCACGAAGTAAACCACCAAATACGCCAGTCACAACCGCTGCAACGACACAAATAATCGGAGAAAGTCCCATTGTCATTGCAACTTGACATCCAATAATGCTAAACACGATTAAGCCGATAGCATCGAGCAAGATAAACACTTTGTGAAAACGTACAACCCAACGCGCAAAATAGGTAGTTAAGATCCCTGCGATACAAGTGATCACCAAGTATTGTGGGTGTGCAACCCAACCTAAAGGGTAATGACCGAGTAAAATATCTCGCACTGTCCCGCCACCAATTGCAGTAGCACTTGCAACTAGCATTACTCCAAACCAATCCATGTGGCGTTTGCCTGCTGCTAACGCACCGGTCATTGCTTCTGCAGTAATGCCAATAATGTATAAAATTGAAAGCAGCATGATAACAATCGTCCTAAAATAAATTGAGCTGATTGTATTTGTGATAGTTATCTACTTCTAATGAAAAGAAAATAATTTTGCATGAATTTAATTCATCCTAAATTAATGGCAGAGTATTTAAGTTTGTTATGCTTCGAGTGGCGTATTCTGTTTTTGATTAAAGTAGTTGACTGAAAAGTAAGCAAAAATTGTTATGTCTTTATAAAATGACAAGAACATGACGTTTGTCATAGCCTGTTACCTTAAGAATATTCGCACTTAGATTCACTGCATTGTATAATCGATAAGTTATGTATTTCAGAAGTTGCCATTAGTATGAGGCATGATTACAACGACTTAATCGTTATTTTCAATGGGTTATTTTTAGAAAGTCTCAATACAGAGTTACTTCTAGGCGGTGAAGAGCCAATTTATCTGCCTGCTTCTAGTGAGCGACAGCATAATCAGATAATTTTTGCCCGTGGCTATTTTGCCTCGGCAATGCATGAGTTAGCACACTGGTGTATCGCAGGTGTAGAACGACGCAAATTAGAAGATTATGGTTATTGGTATGAACCAGATGGACGCTCTGAGGCAGTTCAAGCAGCGTTCGAGAAAGTAGAGATTAAACCACAGGCCATCGAGTGGATTTTATCAGCAAGTTGCGGATTTAAATTCCAAGTAAGTTGTGACAACTTACTTGGTGACTGTGAGCCTGATAGGGTAGCGTTCACGTTAAAAGTGCGTGAACAAGTGTTAACCTATTTAGAGTGCGGAACTCCAGAACGGGTAAAGATGCTATCTGATGCGTTCCGAGTTTTTTATGGTATCACAAAGTTAACAGAACAGGACTTCATACAACCCGTTCGATAAAACGAAATGGGTTGTGTATAGGATAGGAAATGACAATTCAAGAATACGAAGAGAAGCTATTATTGCTTATCGACGATGGAATAGACACTGCAACAGATGATGAATTGTTTGCTGGTGGCTATTTGCGTGGACATATTTCACTAGCTGCAGCTGATTGTGAATTAGGAAATGAATCACAACTGTCAGCAATGAAGGAAAAAGTAGAACAAAGTATTGCTGATGCAAAAAGTGAACTTTCGCCATCTGATTATGTTCTTGTGTGCCAAATGTGGCAAAAAATTTCGGCGTAGTTTTTAGGTTTGTGGAAAAATAATGAGTGATATTCAAGCTGTAAATAACTCACCAAGTGATGAGATTGATTTAGTTGAGTTAGTCAAAACTCTTTGGCAAGGTAAGTTGACAATAGCAGTATGTACAGTCGTTTTCACTGTCAGTGCAATTATTTATGCACTGACTGCTCAGCAGTGGTGGATATCGAAAGCTGTCATAACAACTGGGCAGTACCAAAATACCGCTAATATTCGGAGTCAAATAACAAATCTCTATGCTGTTATTAATAATCCTTCAAAAATAAATGGAATTTTGAGTAGTGATACTTTATTAAATGATTACATTACTGAGTTTAATGCTTTTGATAATAAAAAAGCGTTTATTGAAAACAATGAGATCATGAAGCAATATGCTGATGAAGCACAGATTACTGATGAGAATAAAGCACAGTTTATCAATAGCTGGGCAAAAAGAATTTCAGCATCACAGCCAGATAAAAAAAATCAGCCAGGTATTTATCAACTGAGCTTTGAGGCGACGTCCTCAACATTAGCACACGATCTTTTAGTCGCGTACTCAGACGATATTTCAAATAAAGTTCGTAATGATTTAATTGATGAACTTGATGCTAAAATTTCATATCACCAACAAATTTTACAAGCTAACAAAATATCGTTAGAGGCAAATGCTAAGCAACAGCTAGCAAATGAATTAATCAAAACAAATTATGCTTTAGATATGGCTAAATCAGCGGATGTAACTAAACCATTAGCCGATATGAATAATGATGAGTTATTCCAAATCCAGCTTGGAACAGAAGCTCTAGCTGAAAAAAGTAAGGTTCTTAAAAAAATTAAAGATCTTAGTCTGTTCCAGCCTCAGCTTGGAATTATTCAAACTAAATTAGACTTACTCTCTAAAGTTAAAATTGATCATAATCTATCCTTACAAAGTGTTCGCTATTTACAAAAGACTGATTACCCAATCAGTAGTGATAAACCAAAGCGTCTACTCATTGCTGTATTAGGTTTCTTACTTGGTATGATGCTTGGTGTTGCAATTGTTTTATTAAAGAGCGCGTTTAATAAAAGCGTTAAGTAAAATGATTTAATTAAGAAGTAGATATAAAAATTATATGAAAGGCTAAGTACTTATTACTTAGCCTTTTTGTTTATTTTTGGTTATTGAGTAAAGTTAAACGGAGTTAGCCATTTTCAACAAAATCCTCTTAGTATGTGTCGGCAACATTTGTCGCTCTCCTTCGGGTGAACGTATATTGCATAAAAAGTTACCGGATAAACATATCTCTTCTGCAGGTATTGCAACCCAAAAAAGCGGTTTAACAGGAAAGTCTGTAGATGCGATGGCATGTGAGGTGATGGAGCAATATGGTGTGGATTTATCTGATCATAAAGCGCAGTAATTAACGCCTGAGTTATGTTATGAATATGATCTGATTTTAGTGATGGAAAAAGGGCATATTGAAGCTGTAACCAATATTGCTCCTGAAGCACGAGGTAAAACTATGTTGTTTGGACAATGGATTGGTCAACGTGACATTCCAGATCCTTACCGCCAGAGTTGTGAAGCGTTTGAACATTCATTAACTTTAGTGGATAAAGCGGCACAAGCATGGGCGGCTAAACTTTAATTGTCTGTTTATAAATATGGTATATTTATTGAATTAGTAGTACGTTATTTGTGTGTCACAGGGGCGTTTTTCGTTGATTTCGTGAGCCTGCTCTGATTCTAGTTGTTAATATTTCTATCATGGTAATAGCTCTGTCATTATCAAAAATTGGACGAAATATAAACACAAGGAATGTTCGTGGATATTATTCACCATGGAGCAAAAACTGGCGTAACAGGCTCGTGTCATGAGTTAGTGATCGGTAATAGCAGCCTATTAGTTGATTGTGGTCTGTTTCAGGGAGAGGAAAATAAGAATAATAAGTTTGATATTGAATTCGATGTTAAACGGATTGAAGCGCTCTTGATCACTCATAGCCATATTGACCATATTGGCCGTATCCCATGGCTACTTGCTGCAGGTTTTACCGGTCCAATTTATGCGACAGAAGCAACGGCAGCATTATTGCCGTTAATGCTTGAAGATGGTTTAAAAATTCAATTAGGATTTAACTCTCAACAATGTAAGCTGTTTACACAACTTATTCAGCAAAAAATACGTCCTGTCCCTTATGATTGTTGGGCGAAAGTCGTTTTATTAAATGGAGACAGTGTTTCTGTTCGCTTTCGTCAAGCTGGTCATATCTTAGGTTCTGCTTATATCGAAGTAGAGCTTCCTGATCAAAATATTGTAGTATTTAGTGGCGATCTCGGCCCTTGTAATACACCGCTATTAACCGATCCAGTTTCCCCAGACAAAGCTGATGTACTTGTAATTGAAAGTACTTATGGTGACAAAGCCCTACATGATATCCAGCAACGTGAAGCTCATTTGCGGAAAGTTATAGAACATTCATTACAAGATGGTGGAGCAATTTTAATTCCAGCTTTCAGCGTGGGCCGTACACAAGAGCTATTGTTTGATATCGAGAATATATTAGCTGATGTGTTAACAGGTTCGAGTCATGATAATAGCTATCGTCGTTGGAAATCATTACCAGTGATCTTAGATTCACCATTGGCGTTGAAAGTGACGGAGCAATATCGCCATTTTCAAGAGTTTTGGTCGAAAGAAGCAAAAGATCGTCGTTATATGGGGCGTCATCCTCTTTCTTTTGAACAGTGTATTACGATAGAAACACATCAAGATCATATTGAGTTAGTTAATCGTTTAAAGCATTCCGGGGAGCCCGCGATCATCGTCGCTGCAAGTGGGATGTGTGCTGGCGGACGGATTGTTAATTATTTAGAAGCGTTATTATCAGACTCACGAACGGATGTCATTTTTGCTGGATATCAAGCAGAAGGAACACTGGGACGAGTGTTATGTAATGGCGATGAAGTGGTTGAAATTCATGATCAAGTAATTGATGTTAAAGCCAATATTTATCAAATATCTGGCTATTCGGCTCATGCGGCACAAGATGATTTAGTCAAGTTTGTTGCAGGGATCAATGAGGGTCCTGCAGTGATCCGTGTCGTTCACGGTGATGTGGCTGCACAAACACAACTTGCAAAATGTTTACATGACTGTAAGCCCGAAGCCCATGTCATTATTGCTGCTAATGAGTAACAATATGATTAAATAGTGTTTCTAATATATTTCTTTTGAGGGTGATTACGCTGTTTACTCTCAACATAATAAGATGCTTTGTATAGCATAATATTAATGGTTTAAATTTCATTTCAATTATAAATAAGAGCTAAATCTGAAAAATATCTAAAATTTAGTATTTACGCTTCTTATTTATCCCTTCTTATCAATGTTCAAACTAAGGTAGTTATTACTCTATATTGGCTCATTGTTATCTTAGCTGTTGTTCTGATTTTTATTGTGAAGCTAAAAGCATTAGCCGCTAGTTATAATGATAAATAAGGACATTTATGAAAGCGATTTTACCTCTTACGATAGCCGCTCTATTAAGCTCTTCAGCAGTTGCCGCTGATTCTCCTGTTGTGGCGGGTTACTTTGCCGACTGGCAATACAATAATGAAGCTAACCCTTATACTGTTAAAGATATTCCTGCAGATAAGCTTACTCATGTTATTTATGCCTTTTTAAGTATGTGTGGTCCACATCAAGGTGCAAGTGATGCGGTACAGAAACAAATTGAAGTTGCATGTAAGGGGAAAGAGCCTTTTAGTGCGGTGATTGTTGATCAAGTATCAGCATTGCAGAAAGATTTTGGGACGACGAAAGCTAAGGTTGCTTATAAGGGGCATTTCGCTCAGCTCAAAGATTTAAAAAATGAAAAGCCGGAATTAAAAATATTGCCTTCTTTTGGTGGTTGGACGATGTCTGAACCTTTCCATGCAATGGCGAAAGATAAAGCGTCGATTGAACACTTTTCAAAATCAGCTGTTGAACTTATTGCTCAGTATGATTTTTTCGATGGTATTGATTTAGATTGGGAGTACCCAGGTGGTGGCGGTTTAACAACCTCTCCTTGGAATCCAGATACCAAATTATCGGATGAGCAGAAAGCATCAGAAAAAGAAGCGTATACCCATTTAGTGAAAACGCTACGTGCTGAGTTAGATAACTTAGAGAAGAAAACAGGGCGTGAATATGAGCTTTCTACTGCTGTTGGTGTAGGGAGCAAAGCTGAGTCTATTGATTGGGCTGCTGTTGCGCCGTACTTAACTAATATGTTTGCAATGACTTATGATTATTTAGGTGGCTGGGGGACACAAACAGGGCATTTAACGAATCTTCATGCGACTGATAATGGTTGGTGGGGAATGGGCACTGATGTCTTTGTGAATAAAATGATTTCTCTTGGGATCCCTGCTGATAAATTAGTTGTTGGTGCAGCGTTTTATGGTCGAGGTTGGGAAGGAACCAAAGGATTTGATGGTAAAGCTATTCCGAAAGAACTTTCTTCTACACAAGGGGCAAGTTTTGGTACCTCAGCACAAGAGCCCGGTTACTTTATGTATTGGGACTTAAAGCGTAACTATACCAAAGCACAAGGCTATATCTCTGGTTATGACGAGAAAGCTGAGGCGCCTTACTTGTGGAATGAAGAGAAACAAGTCTTTATTAGTTATGATGATTCACGTTCGGTAAAAGCCAAAGCTGATTGGGTGAAGAAAAACAAGCTTGCTGGTCTTTTTGTATGGGATTTATCTGGCGATGAAAATAATGAACTAATGAATGTTATGTCGGCAGAATTGAAGTAACGGTAAAATACAGAAAGCGCAATAAATTACCCGCTAGTAATTAGAGGATAGTTATTGCGCTTTTTTATTAATTTATAGTACCTGAATTGCTTTGCCTTTAAGTAGCTTTCTTACCCACATACGACCAGGGTGGAGCGCTTCAAGTACGTCAAGTGGTAGTGGTAATGGATCACCACAAATTTGCGATGCTAAGAGTTCGCCGAGTAATGGAGCCGAACTTAATCCACGAGAGCCTAAACCAACAATAGCAAAAAGATTGCTATAGATTGGGGCTGCTTTCGCTGATATTTGATTATCTCTAAGATCATCGTATTGCTGTAATAAATCATCATAACGACAAACATTACCCACATACGGTAAGTGATCTCGGACTGCACAACGAATACCAACACGTGCTCTGTTGTGAACATCAAAGCCATCTATATCAATTTTTTTAGGCCACTCAACATTAGGTAAGCAGTTTACTAACCGTTGCTTGTTATCTTGTTGGTCGTTTTCATTAAAATTAAGATCAATATTACGACGATCGTAACTTGCTCCAATGCAGTGACTTTGGGTTTCTGGATTTATTGGAGTGAGATAGCCGTCATAACAAAGCACCGTTTTTAGCTCGCCCAGTGATGGGTTGGTCGGCACGTGGCTGACTTGCCCGCGTACAGAAGAAGCAGGGATCTGCTGGGTTTGAGGGTATTGATTAAAGCGGTGACCATTAGCCAAAATAACTGTGCTATGCCGCGTTTCACTACCATCTGTAAAAGTCAGTTGCCATTGAGTTTTGTTAACTTGTTCTAGCTGACATAATTCTTTTTGTGTTTGTAGCGTCAGTTTCCCTTCATTAACGGCATGTTCAATTAACGCTGTAGTTAACTCTTTAGGTGATAACCATCCGCCAAGTGGGTAATGAACACTTTCAAAACCGGTTTCAACCCCCGTGATTTGTTTGGTTTGTTCCTTATCGAGATGATGAACAAGTTCAGATGCAAAACCACCATTGATGATATTTGCGAGCTTATGGCTTGATTTATCATCCCACGCCAACTGAGTTACGCCACACCAGTTATGACTAAAATCGCTGTGAATTGCGACTTGCTCTATAAGTTGTCGCGCATAGATAAAAGCGCTAGAGAAAAAACGGGATAACTTATCATTATTACCATTCAATAGCGGGTAGACAGCGCCTTGTCGGTTGCCTGATGCACCTTCAGCAAGTTCATTGTCAGCGCAATATAATGTGACATTTTGACCTCGACGAAGCAAAGCCAGTGCTGTAGTTGCAGATGCGATACCGCCACCAATAATAGCAATATTTGCGTTTAGCTCTGTTTGTGCTTCACGATTATACCAAGGCATAATGTTCGCTTTATGTTGGCGTTCAACAACGTGACCTACGATCATGTCACGTTTAGTACCAAAGCCCTTGGTTTTGCGCATATCAAAACCGGCTTCTATTAACCCTCGACGAACAAAGCCCGCAGCTGTAAAGGTTGCTACGCTACAATCTTTACGTGCCATTTTAACCATGCCGTTGAATAAGTTTTGGTTCCACATTTCAGGATTTTTGCTAGGGGCAAAACCATCGAGGAACCATGCATCGACGATCCCCTCATCGCCAACCCATACTTGAGGCATACAATCTTTGATATCACCAAACCAGAGGTCTAAGGTGATCATGCCATCTTCTAATACGATACGATGACAATCTTTAATAGCGGGCGGGTAATGAGTATGAAGCTGCTCTGCAAGCTCTGCAAGTTCAGGCCATGCTTGATGGGCTTTAATCAAATCTTGTTGAGTTACCGGGAATTTTTCAAAGCTAATAAAGTGTAGCTCTGTGGTTGTAGCGTCAGGATGTTGAGATCGGTATTCTTTAAATGCTTTCCATACGGCTAAAAAGTTTAATCCGGTACCAAACCCTGTTTCTGCAATAACAAAACGACGACGGTCACCGTCAATCCAACGCTCAGGTAAGCCATTTTGCTTAATGAAAACATAGCGCGTTTCTTCTAATCCATTGACGTTGGAGAAGTAGACATCATCAAAGTTATTTGAGACGGGTGTTCCCACGTCGTTCCAATCAAGAACGGCATTTTCAATTTGTAAGATGGATTTTTCTTGTTGTGAAGAAGACAAAGGGGGAACCTCTTTTATAACGGACAAACGATAATGGAAAACTTGGTTTAAATATCACCACTTTTAGGCGTAATATAGAAAGAAATGGCAATTTTGAACCGATTGTACCCGAATATCAGGAAAGCTGACCACTTTTTACCGCCAAAGCCGTTATAGTCGATGGCTCTGTTATATCGGTATAACAAACGCCAAACCGCTTTAAGATATGATGTTCCGTTAAAGACGGTATAATTACTGTTATGAACGCGCATCTTAAAGCCGTTTGGGAGTAAACCCGCCGTAGAGATAGCTCACGGTTAGGCTATATCCAATTAATTTTAGTAGGAAGTCATCATGAAACGAGCCGTAATTACAGGCATGGGCATTGTATCTAGTATTGGTAACAACGTTGCAGAAGTACTAGAGTCATTGAAAACAGGCAAGTCAGGCATTAATTTTTCTGAGCAGTTTGCTGAAATGAAACTACGTTCAAATGTTTGGGGTGATTTAAAAATTAACCCAGCAGAACATATTGATCGTAAGAAAATGCGTTTCATGGGTGATGCAGCGGCTTTTGCTTACCTATCAATGGAGCAAGCGGTTGCCGATTCTGGCTTAGCTGAAGATCAAGTTTCTAACGAACGTACAGGTTTAGTTGCAGGTTCTGGCGGTGCATCATCGCATAACCAATACGTTGCTGTTGATACGTTACGTGAAAAAGGCGTAAAGCGTGTAGGTCCTTACATGGTGCCACGTACAATGTCTTCAACGGTTTCTGCGTGTTTAGCAACACCGTTTAAGATCCGTGGTGTGAACTACACTATGAGCTCAGCATGTGCAACATCTGCACACTGTATTGGTCACGCATTAGAGCTAATCCAACTGGGCAAGCAAGACGTTGTTTTTGCAGGTGGTGGTGAAGAGCTAGATTGGTCATTAACGATGATGTTTGACGCAATGGGCGCACTATCAACTAAGTACAATGATGATCCATCAAAAGCATCACGTACTTATGATGCTGATCGTGATGGTTTCGTGATTTCTGGTGGTGGCGGTATGGTTGTCGTTGAAGAGCTAGAACACGCATTAGCACGTGGCGCAAAAATTTACGGTGAGATCGTCGGTTATGGCGCAACATCTGATGGTTACGATATGGTTGCACCTTCTGGTGAAGGCGCAGTTCGTTGTATGAAGATGGCGATGCAAGATCTAGATGTGCCTGTTGACTACATCAATACTCACGGTACATCAACACCCGTTGGTGATGTGAAAGAGCTAGGTGCAATCCAAGAGCTATTTGGCGAAAACAGCCCAGCGATTTCAGCAACAAAAGCCATGACGGGTCACGCATTGGGTGCGGCAGGTGTTCATGAAGCGATTTATTCAACACTGATGCTAGAGCACGGTTTCGTTGCACCAAGCATCAATATTGATAATCTAGATGAAGCAGCACAAGGTCTTGATATTGTGACTGATAAGCGTGATGTTGAACTGAAAACTGTAATGTCTAACAGTTTTGGTTTTGGTGGTACTAACGCAACACTAGTGATCAAGAAATACGAAGCATAATCGTATTTAATTAATCATTGTTTATATTAAGAAAGAGCCATAAGAGATTATGGCTCTTTTTTATTCACTCTTTTTCAATAATACAGTGAGATAGTTGTTAGTTATTGAGCTTTTGTTTTTTTAACATGTTTTCAGTTACACTAAAGTCAGTAGGCAAGGGTTGAATTACAGTTACTTGCACATTTATTCATTGAGGTTAGGTAATGAAAATTACTGTGGTGGGAACCGGCTATGTCGGTCTGTCTAATGCGGTGCTGTTATCTCAGCATAATGAGGTTGTTGCACTCGATATTATTGAAGAGAAAGTTGCATTAATTAATCAAGGTCTCTCTCCAATTGTTGATACGGAAATTGAAGCGTTTTTACAGCATAAAGCATTGAACCTTGTAGCAACAACGGATGCATCACATGCTTATGATAGCGCAGAATTTGTCATTATAGCGACCCCAACAGATTATGATCCGATCACAAATTATTTTAATACCAGCTCAGTAGAAGCCGTTATTAAAGATGTGATAGAGAAAAATCCATCAGCGACCATGGTGATTAAATCAACCGTGCCTGTTGGATATACAGAAAGTATTAAAAAACAGTTCGGTATTACAAATATTATATTTTCGCCAGAGTTTTTACGCGAAGGTCGTGCTCTGTACGATAATTTACATCCTTCTCGTATTATTGTCGGTGAACGTTCTGAGCGAGCTGAAGTTTTTGCTGAGTTATTAAAACAAGGCGCTGAGAAACAAGATATTGCCGTTTTATTTACAGATTCTACAGAAGCAGAAGCGGTAAAATTATTTTCCAATACTTACCTTGCGATGCGTGTGGCTTATTTTAATGAACTTGATAGCTATGCGGAAGCATTAGGCTTAGATAGTCGTCAGATTATCGAAGGCGTAGGTTTAGACCCTCGCATTGGCAATCATTATAATAATCCATCCTTTGGTTATGGCGGTTACTGCTTACCGAAAGATACTAAGCAATTACGCGCGAATTACCGTGACGTACCTAATAACATTATTGGTGCGATTGTAGATGCGAATACCACACGTAAAGATTTCATTGCTGATTCAATTATTGCTAAACAGCCTAAAGTTATAGGCGTTTATCGCTTAATTATGAAATCAGGATCTGATAATTTCCGTGCATCCAGTATTCAAGGCATCATGAAACGCATAAAAGCTAAAGGCATTGAAGTGGTGGTATTTGAACCGGTACTGGAAGAAGATGAATTCTTTAATTCGAAAGTCATCAAAGATCTTGAAGCATTTAAAGCGATGTCTGATGTGATTGTTTCTAATCGTATGGCGGTTGAACTTCAAGATGTACAAGAAAAAGTATATACCCGAGATTTATTCGGGGCTGATTAAGTAAAGCAGGGAAGCCGAAATGAAAATCCTTATTGATGAAAATATGCCGTATGCGTTGGCGTTGTTTAGTGAGCTTGGTGAGGTCATCGCCAAACCAGGTCGAAATTTAACGGCTGATGATTTGGTAGGGATTGATGCCCTGATGATCCGCTCGGTGACGAAAGTTAATAGCAGCCTGTTAGAAAAAGCCGATAAGTTAAAATTTGTGGGAACTGCAACAGCAGGACAAGATCATGTTGATCAACCACTGTTAGCTGAGCGTGGTATTACTTTCACAGCAGCACCAGGCTGTAACAAAGTGGGTGTTGCCGAGTACGTACTTAGTAGCTTAATGGTATTAGGGCAGCAACAAGGCTTTTCTATTTTTGACCGCACTGTTGGGATCATTGGCGCTGGTAATGTTGGCTCATATTTGGCGAAATGTTTAGATGCATTAGGTATTCGTTACCTGCTTAACGATCCGTTAAAGCAAGCGCAAGGCGATGAGCGTCAATTTGATTCAGTTGAAACGCTACTTGCTGAGTGTGATGTCATCACAACTCATACCCCGTTAACTCGTGATGTCGAGTTTCCAACTCATCACTTAGTGAACGAAGCTTTTCTGAATGGATTAAAACCCAATGCTATTTTAATTAATGCGGCACGTGGTCCTATTGTTGATAATAGTGCTTTAAAAGCTGCCTTAGTGGCTTCTCATAATGGTACAGGGAAGGCACTTACAGCAGTACTTGATGTTTTTGAGCAAGAGCCATTGGTGGATTTAGAGTTACTACCGTATTTAGCATTTGCGACACCGCATGTAGCTGGATATGGGCTTGAAGGTAAAGCGCGTGGAACAACCATGGTATTTAACCGCTTTTGTGAGTTTCTAGGTGTTGATAAGCAAGTCGATGCGAGTGAACTATTGCCTGTTGCGCCAATTCCTCAAGTTGAATTAAGTCGTCAATGGGACGAGGCAAGTTTATTTAGCCTTACCCAATTGGTGTATGATGTACGTAAAGACGACGGTATTTTCCGTCGTCAAATGCAGCTAGCTGGTGACGATAACAGCAAAATGGCCACTGCTTTTGATATGATGCGAAAAAACTACTGGGATCGCCGTGAATATAGTGCAATTACAGTAGCAGGCAAGGCAGATTTTGAGGTAGAGTCGCTGGCTAAATTAGGTTTTACAGTAGTAGAGGTCACTCAATGAGTCAGGAATATGATATCGCAATACTAGGCGCAACAGGTGCTGTCGGCGAAGCTATGGTCGAGGTGCTAGAAGAGCGTAATTTTCCTGTTCGCAATCTTTACTTGCTGGCAAGTGATCGTAGTTCTGGCAAAGTGCTACGTTTTAAAGGTAAATCAATCCGCGTGAAGAACGTGGAAGATTTCGATTGGGGCCAAGTTCAAATTGCTTTGTTTTCAGCTGGCGCTGAAGCATCACGTCATTGGGCACCTATCGCCACAGATTTTGGTGTAGTGGTTATCGATAACACATCTGAATTCCGTTATGAATATGATGTTCCGTTAGTGATCCCTGAAGTAAACCCTGAAGCGATTGCTGATTATCGTAACCGTAATATTATTGCAAATCCCAACTGCTCTACGATTCAAATGCTAGTTGCTCTTAAGCCAATTCAAGATGCTTACGGTATTGATCGTATTAATGTCGCGACTTATCAATCTGTATCCGGCTCTGGTCGTAAGGGGATTGATGAGCTTGCGGGTCAAACAGCAAAATTGCTAAATGGTCTGCCTGCTGAAAACAGTGCTTATGACAAGCAAATTGCATTTAACTGCATACCTCATATCGATGAGTTTATGGATAACGGTTACACCAAAGAAGAAATGAAAATGGTGTGGGAAACACAAAAAATTCTTGGTGATTCAAGTATTCGTGTTAACCCAACTTGTGTGCGTGTTTCTGCTTTCTTTGGTCATGCAGAAGCGGTGCATGTAGAAACGCATCAACCAGTAGTAATCGAAGATGCAATTAATCTACTTGAAAATACCGATGGTATTGAAGTCTTCCACGGCACTGATTACCCAACACAGGTAACAGATTCTGTAGGTAAAGATCATGTGATGGTAGGTCGTATTCGTGAAGATATTAGTCACCCATGTGGTCTGAACATGTGGGTTGTAGCTGATAACGTACGTAAAGGCGCGGCAACAAATAGTATTCAGATTGCTGAAAAGCTAATTGAAGAATATTTGTAAAAGAAATAAAACGAAGGAGCAAGAGATTGCTCCTTCCTCATTTCCATGATCTTGCTGGTAAAACCCTAAGTAGTCACTTGACATACATCGCGACCTAGCAAAAATTAGCCATAACAACCTTAAGATTTTCTTTATGTTGTCGATAGATGTGTAGTTTGTGCAACATATAAGCAACTCGTATTATTTCGAAATGCGTTCATTGAATTAACGTTTTCGGCTTATTTATCTCTGCCAGAGAGGAACGCAGGCAGTGTCTGATATCCCTAAGATAGTAAAGCGCTTTATTGTACCGGTAGCTTTCGTTACCATTTCTTCTTATTTACCTATGGTGAATGCGAACACCGTTCGGATTATTGGCCCGTCGAGTGAGGATGGATCCTATTCGCAAGCGAGCCGAGGTATTGATACTCCTGATTTTCGTTCAATTTCGCAGTCAAACAATACTCCTCTTTCTGCTCGTCGTTATGGCCCTACAGGTGAAAAAGAAACCTTGTGGTCAATTGCATCTCGAAATCGTCCTAATGCTTCAGTATCTGTGTACCAAGTTATCGGCGCTATTTATCACGTTAATCCACAAGCATTTGAAAACAGCAATATTCATGGTTTGATCCCTGGTAGCACCTTGGTTATGCCAACATTAAGCCAGATTAAAAACGAGAAAGAGAGCTTGATCCGTCGCCAATTAGAAGCGGATAAAAAGCGTGCGCCATATATTAAAGCAAAGCCAATTAGCCAAAAGCGTGTTGTAAAATTAAAGCCCAAGCCTGAAGAACTACAAAAAATACAAGCAGAGCAGGCAGCGAAAAAAGACGTAAAAAGTACACAGCCCGCAGAGCCAATTGTAAAGTCTGTAGCTGATGAAACGGCTAAGCCAACAACAGATGTTCCCGTTAAAACAATAGAAAAAGCGGTAGCTGTAGCAACAACCGCTGGAGTTATTAGTGCTGCGACACCAACAGAATTAACAGGGAATACTTCTGAAGCGCCTAAAACTGAAAAAGTTGAAGTTGCTGATGTAGATAATGCAGAGAATACGGCTATTCCAGCCAAGCCTGAATTGTCAGAACAGCAAAAAGCGATGACTGATGAGCAAATGACAAAGCTGGTGGAAAGCAACCACATGCTTCGTTTACGCTTAGCGGAAATGCAACAAGAAGTGTTAGCACTCAAAGATCAAGTACAAGACAGTGATAAAGTTCGCCAAGAAATATTACTGTTTTTGGAACAACAAAAAGAAATTCAACAAACACCACAAGTTGTAACGCCACCAACCACGACATGGTTTGACTCTCTTGCTAATAATCCTTGGGCATTAGCTGCTGCTGGTATTATTCCTGGCGGTTTACTTGCTGCATTGCTGGCATTCTTTTTATTGCGTCGTAAAGAAGACGAGCAAGGTGAGGTGAAATCATTAAATGCTCCAGAGGCGACAGCAGTCGAAACGGCACCTGTTGTGATCCCTCCTGTTGATGGTAATGATCAAGATCGTGATACTTCAGATGATTTAGATGATCTCTTTGCGGATGATGACCTATTCAATGATCCTGACTTTACGTTAGATATTGATGATAAAGATGAACCATCAACTAAAAATGAGAAAGAAGAGGTAAAAGAGCCTGTTACTGAGTTTAGCGATGAAGTTGATGTTAAGACTGAATCAGCAGTTGTTAATGATATTGAATTTGATGAAGCTTTTGAAAATAACTTAAGTAGTAGTATTTCAGTTAAAGGTGATGATGCTATTGGTTTAGAAGACATGGAGCGTGCTCTTGATGAAATGGATAATGAGAGCGAGCCAAGTTCAGATGAAGCCTTAGCGTTAATGTGGGAGAAATCTCTCAATGAATCAGCGAAAGATGAAGATACCGAAAATACTCTCGATGATTTTGATTTATCTCAGGATGACTTTGATCTTAGTGATAATGACGATGTTAAGCTATTGCCTGCAGATAACGAAGATGAAGAGTTAGATAATGGCTTGTTAGAGCAGTCGTTATTAGATGAAATTTTGCAACAAGCAGAAGAGCAGAGTCAAGACCGCGCTAAGTCTGAAATTAATGATGAGTCAAATGATGTTGAAGTTAAAGCCTCTGAGAATATTGACCAAGATGAATTGGATGCATTATTTGGTAGCTTTGGTGCTGATTTACCTGAATTAGAACAAACCGTTTCAGATGAACAGACGGATGAAACACAAGATGATGAACGTGTTTTTGAAGAAGGTAGTACTGCATTACTTGATGAGTTAGTAGAAGATGATGAATTAAGTAGTGATATTGAACTTGAAGAAGACAGTACAGCATTACTTGATGAGTTGATCTTAGATGAGGATGAACCGGAACAGTCTGATTCAACGATAGAAGTGGCTGAAGACAGTACAGCATTGCTTGATGAGTTGATCTTAGATGAAGATGAATCGGAACAATCTGATTCAACGATAGAAGTGGCTGAAGATAGTACTGAACTACTTGATGAATTATTAAAAGACAATGATGCTGAAATCTCATCAAAACAAGATGACATTTCAATTGATGAATCCAGTACTGCATTATTAGATGAAATTTTATCTGAGCAGTTAGCAGCAGTCGATGAACAAGATGCTCCCAATAATGAGAATCAACACCTTGATGAAATTATCGAATCGCAATCATTCGCTTCTGATCTAGAGCAGAAATCACAGGATGTTATTAATCCTGAAAGTGATGTTGAAAAATATGCTCAACAGGAAAAAGACATCTCTCTTACTGATGAAAGCGATGCTGAAACTGTAGAGCCTGAAGTTGTAACTGAATTGCCGAGTGAAGAAGCACCTAATGATGTTTTCACGTCTGAATTTGTTAGTGATACTCGCGATACGTCAACTAAAGAAGTCCTTGAGTCACAAAATACTGAAGAGCTGCAAACCTTATCGCCAAGTAGTGAACAGAAATTCGATGAGATCTTAGATGATGTTTTAGACGAAGACTTTTATCGTCAATCGCTAGACAGTGATGTTAAGCCATTAACCGTTTCAGATCTTGAACGTGAACTAGATGAGCAAGATGCATTAGCGAGTCATGTTGTAGCAGAGCAACATGAACCGCTAAATGTAGACGATCTTCCTTCTTTTGATGAAGAAGATGCATTAAAAGCATTTGCTGATGATGTGTATGAATCACCACAAGAAAATGCTGTTCATCAAGACGCATTATCACTCGATGATTTACCTGAATTTGATGAACAAGCGGCATTGGATGATCCTGATGCTGAGCCTTTTGACGAAACAGAACTTAATAACGACATTGATGAGCAAATCGCACTTGATAATGTTATTCGTCAATTGCAGCAAGCCGCGGAAGCTGCAGATAAGTATTCACCTAAATCTGAATTATCTCCTGAAAATACAGTAGATTTTGTTGCTGAAACTACTCCTGAATTACCAGATGAGTCATCGTTATCAGCATCAGCGGTTGCTAATGAAAATGAAGTATCGCCATTTGATACCGCTCAAAGGGATGTTTATCCTTTTGAAAAACTCGATCCAACGACCATTCCAGAGTTTGATGAAGGTGAAGCGCTGCAAGCCTCATTGGATGAGCAACATGAGCTTGAGCAATATGAAATTGAACAAGGTTTACGTTTACCCAATGAAGAGCCTATTGACGTAAAAGAGAAGCCAGTTGTACTAGATCAGTTGGATCAAACCATGGTTGATTCTGCTGGTCTTGATATGGATGCATTACTATTTGATGATTCATTAAATGATAATGCAGAGAACCAAGGTCTATCTCAGCCAACACAGCCACAAGATGTTAGTGATAGCGCGACAGATGTTGAGACTGATTCATCGTTAACTGATGAACTACCCAAACAGCAAGTGGAGCGCTCTGGGCTGGGTTTAGAAGACGATGAACGTGATGGATTATTAACGCAAACTACAGATGAGTTAGTGGCAGATCATACTTTTGACGATGAGCTGTCTGATGATGATGCTAAAGTATGGCAAACCTCAGTATCTGAGCCTGAATTAGCTCAAGAAGATTGGACACAACAACCGCATTTGGTAAAAGACGATGTGAAGTCGGTTTCGTTAGAGTCTGACTTCTCATTACGTACCAGTGATCTGGAAAGCGAAGCAACCAGTGAGTTACTGGCTGAACAATCAAGAGCTGAAAAGCCATCTTATATTAGTATTGATGAATTAATGAAAGATGACCCATCACATCAGCAAGTCGATCCCGATGCTAACCCTTTAAATTTAGAGGTAGGGCTTGATGAGTACCCTGAGATGTTAGCCAGTATTGGTGACTATGATGTTGATATTAATGGTGAGTATGTAAGTAAACTTGATTTGGCTAAAGCTTATTTAGAAATGAATGATAGTGAAGGCGCTGTTGGTTTATTAGAGGATATTGCGAAAAATGCTGAAAAAGATCTTCAAGAAGAAGCCCAAAGACTGCTTTTGAAGCTGTAACATCACTCTTGCTTAATATAGAAACAGCACGGTAGAGATAATTCTATCGTGCTTTTTTATTTTTTACTTGCCGCATTATGTTATCTCTATCGCACTATTCTTTCCCTTATCTTGTGAATTACTTATAATTCGGAACAGTTTCGTAAATTACGTGTTAGTGGTTTACATAGGTTTGATTAATCGAAGTTGAATAAATTATGCGAATAGCTTTAGGTGTAGAGTACGATGGTGCTAAGTATTATGGCTGGCAACGCCAACGTGATGTAGATAGCGTACAAGAGCGTTTGGAAAAAGCTCTCTCTAAAGTCGCCAATCAACCAGTAGAAGTTTTCTGTGCTGGGCGTACTGATGCTGGTGTTCATGGTACGGGGCAGGTTGTTCACTTCGACATTAATATAGATCGCAAAATGGTGGCGTGGACGATGGGGGCCAATGCTCATCTTCCTAAAGATATTGCGGTACGTTGGGCGACAGAAGTGAATGAGGATTTTCATGCTCGTTTTACAGCGACAGCACGCCGTTACCGTTACATCATTTTTAATAACGCCTTACGTCCCGCTATTTTAGGTAATGGTGTTAGCCATTACCACGGCCATCTTGATGAGAAAAAAATGCATGAGGCAGGCCAGTACTTACTGGGTGAAAATGATTTTACGTCGTTCCGCGCGGTTCACTGTCAATCACGAAGCCCATGGCGTAATTTAATGCACCTGAATGTCACTCGCCAAGGCGACTTTGTGATCATTGATATCAAAGCAAATGCGTTTGTTCATCATATGGTACGTAACATCACTGGAAGCTTAATTAAAGTCGGTAAAGGCGAAGAAAAACCAGAGTGGATTGAGTGGCTACTTGCGCAAAAAGATCGCACATTAGCAGGGGCAACAGCTAAAGCCGAAGGCTTGTACTTGGTTGATGTTGACTACCCGAAAGAGCACAATTTACCGCGTGTACCATTAGGTCCGTTATTCTTAGCCGATTGAGTAAACACGCTTAGCTTGATAAGGTAGTACCAGTTTTTTATCTACAGATTAGCAAGATTGTGTTTTAATCTCTGATCGTTATCCAATGAATTTGTATCTTCGGCCATTGACGGCGGAAGCATTAAGAATAAAGGTCATTCATGAGCTGGCTTGAAAAGATTCTAACTAAAAGCAACATTGTCTCTTCACGAAAAGTGTCGATTCCTGAGGGCGTTTGGACGAAATGTACCTCTTGTGATCAAGTACTGTACCATGCAGATCTTGAGCGCAATCTAGAGGTGTGCCCTAAGTGTGATCATCACATGCGTATGAAAGCACGTCGTCGTCTTGAAACTTTCTTAGACGCCGATACGCAAGTTGAGATTGCCGCAGAGCTAGAGCCGCAAGATAAGCTTAAATTCCGCGATTCTAAAAAGTACAAAGATCGTTTGTATAGCGCTCAAAAAGCCACAGGTGAAAAAGATGCATTAATCGCAATGAAAGGGGATGTATTAGGTCTACCTATTGTTGCATGTGCTTTTGAATTCTCTTTTATGGGCGGTTCAATGGGTTCTGTCGTTGGTGCTAAATTTGTACGAGCAGTGGATGCGGCAATTGAAAATAACTGCCCATTGATCTGTTTCTCCGCAAGTGGCGGTGCACGTATGCAAGAAGCATTGATGTCACTGATGCAAATGGCAAAAACCAGTGCGGCGTTAGAGCGTTTATCAGCGAAAGGCTTACCTTTCTTCTCTGTGTTAACCGATCCAACTATGGGTGGTGTATCAGCATCTCTTGCAATGCTTGGTGATATCAATATTGGTGAGCCAAAAGCACTGATCGGTTTTGCAGGCCAACGTGTTATTGAGCAAACCGTACGTGAGAAGTTACCAGAAGGTTTCCAACGGAGTGAGTTCCTACTTGAACATGGTGCGATTGATATGATTGTTGATCGCCGTGAAATGCGTCAGCGTATCGCAGGTCTTGTTGCCAAAATGACCAACCAAGCATCACCGTTAGTTGTTTCTGTCGATAGTAAGCCTGAGCCTGTTGAGGCTCCTGTCCAAGCTGAAGATTCAGAAAACGCCTAATTGGTTATATTGATTGATGGATATAGAGACCGTTTAGCTAATCGCTAGGCGGTTTTTTTTTGAGTATATAATAGCGCTATTGCCATTAACGTGGTGTTTAATCGAATTTATATCGTCATAGGTTTAAGTTATTTAAGATTCGATGGTAAATTATGGCTCAAGTAATTTATAAACAAGTGAATGATTTCTCATGTCAGGATTGACTGCACCACAAGCGACAGCCTCGCTTTCAACATGGCTGAAATATCTTGAGCAATTACATACTAGTGCAATCGATCTTGGATTAGATCGCGTTAAAGCTGTAGGTGAAAAGGCAAATCTTATTAAACCTGCGCCTTGTGTTATTACTGTTGCGGGGACTAATGGCAAAGGTTCAACCTGTGCCATGTTAGAAGCTATCTTAATTGAAGCGGGTTATAAGGTTGGTGTTTATAGCTCTCCTCACCTTGTACGTTATAACGAACGTGTTCGTATCAACAATGAAGAGCTTGATGACAGTGAACATAGTAAAGCATTTGCAAGCGTTGAAGCGGCGCGTGGTGATATAAGTTTAAGCTTATTTGAATTTGGTACGCTTGCTGCGTTAACACTGTTTAAAACACATAAAGTGGATGTTGTTGTACTAGAAGTTGGTCTTGGTGGGCGATTAGATGCCACTAATATTGTTGATCATGATGTTAGCGTGATCACCAGCCTTGCAATTGATCATGTTGATTGGCTTGGTGATAATATTGACGTAATTGGTTATGAAAAAGCAGGTATTTTCCGCTCAGGTAAACCAGCTATTTGCGGCCAACCTCATCCGCCAGCAACGGTTCCTGCTCACGCGGATGATATTGGCGCTGAATTACATCAGGTTGGTTATCAATTTGATTATCAAGTAGCCGATGACCATTGGAACTGGCAATGTGGTGCATTTGATTTATCTCACTTGCCGCTGCCTAATTTACCGTTCCCTAATGCAGCCACAGCCTTAATGGCTTTAGGAACTGCAGAGCTTGATATCTCGGAAGAGCATATCATTCAAGGTTTAAGCAAAGCCCAATTACCAGGACGAATGCAGCGTGTTAGTGATGATCCATTGATCATTATGGATGTCGCACATAATCCCCATTCTGCCGAGTATTTCGCTCAGCAACTAAATCGAATTAAGCAAAAAGAAGGTAAGAAGCATATTCATGCTGTCGTTGCGATGCTCCATGATAAAGATATCGCTTCGACTATCGCAATGATGAAAGACGTAGTAGATCATTGGTATCCTGCTTCTTTAACAGGCCCAAGAGCGGCAACTGCCGATGAGATATTGCAGTATTTACCAACGGATTGTACGGGTTTTGATAAGCCAGAAGCGGCATTTGACCAAGCGCTAACACAAGCTAACCGCGATGATATGGTAATCGTCTTTGGCTCGTTTTACACTGTCGGACAAATAACGAGTCATTTACGTTAATGAGTGAAAAAACACTTTATTATAAAGTGGTTAAATAGCATAGGAGTCCATGTGGCTAGCCAATTTCAAAATCGACTGATTGGTACCATTATTTTGGTAACCGTTGGCGTGATTTTTCTTCCTGATCTTTTTGATGGGCAAAAACAGCACTATAAAGAGCAGTTCGAAAGCATTCCGTTGCAGCCTAAAATGGGTGACCAAAAGGAGTTTACTCAAATACCTAACCCTGAAACGGTAAATTCGGAGCTACCTAAAGATCCTGTCACAGTAACAGTGGATAATGGTAAAGATACGGTTTCATCATCATCAGGTAATAATAATGAAACCTATACCGTTGAAGAAGACAAAGCGCCTCAACCTGAACAGCCTGTTGTGCCCGTTGAGCAACCAAAGACTGTCGTAACCCCAAAACCTGTTGTAAAGCCAGAGCCTGCAGTTGTGTCTGACCAAGGGTTAAAAAATAGTGGCTGGATGATCCAATTAGGGACATTTGGTAATTTTAAGAATGCCAGCGCACTGGTGGCGAAGCTGCGTTTAAATGGTTACCAAGCACATTTATTACCTAAAGATGCGCAACCGGGTCAGTATGTAAAAGTTGTTGTGGGACCAGATCTTTCAAAAGACAAGCTTTTGGCTAAGATTGATGACTTGAAAAAATTAACCGGGTTAAGTGGCAAATTGTATCAATTTAGCCCAATAAAACCTTAAGTAAACGTTTGCGTCTTCATTTTTTCTGTTAGAATACGCATCAACAAGACGAAATACACATGATGATCTGGATTGATTATGTAATTTTAGCCGTGATTGGCTTTTCCGCTTTGGTAAGTTTAATCCGTGGTTTTGTTAAAGAAGCACTTTCATTAGTTATCTGGTTTACTGCGTTTTTTGTGGCGAGTAATTTCTACCCACAGCTTGCGGTTTACTTTACAAACTTTCATGATGAAATGCTTCGCAACGGTAGCGCTATTGCCGTTTTATTTATCGCAACGCTGATTGTTGGTGCGGTAGTTAACTATGTTATTGGTCAGTTAGTACAGAAAACAGGGTTATCTGGTACTGATAGAGTTCTGGGCGTAGTTTTTGGTGGGGTTCGCGGCGTGTTAATTGTTGCGGCAGTATTGTTCTTTCTCGACGCCTTTACGGGGTTTGCAAGTGCTGATTGGTGGAAACAGTCACAACTCATCCCACAATTTGGTGTCGTCATTGAATGGTTTTTTTCCTATATCAAACACAGTTCAAGCTTCTTACCTAACATTAAATAGCGCCAAATTAATAGCAGTTACCAAATTTATTCGATTTGGTAACTGTATTTTTATGCACGACGAGGATTTTGGAAATGTGTGGTATTGTTGGAATCGTGGGCTCAACCCCGGTAAACCAGTCTATCTATGATGCACTTACTGTGCTGCAACATCGCGGCCAAGATGCTGCGGGTATTTGTACCTTAGAAAGCAATCGTTTCCGTCTGCGTAAAGCGAATGGTTTAGTGCGTGATGTCTTTGAAGCTAAACACATGCAACGCTTACAAGGTAATGTAGGTATCGGACACGTGCGTTATCCAACTGCGGGTAGCTCTAGTGCATCAGAAGCCCAACCGTTTTATGTTAATTCTCCTTACGGTATTTCACTTGCTCATAATGGTAATTTAACCAACGCAGCAGATATTCGTGAGACCTTATTTGAGCAAGCGAAACGTCATGTCAATACAACCTCAGATTCTGAGATTTTACTGAATATTCTGGCAAATCAACTTGAGCATTGTCCAAGTTATCCTATTAGCCCTGATGAAATTTTTAAAGCAGTCAGTGAAGTTCACCGAATTGTAAAAGGTGCGTATGCGGTTGTTGCGATGGTTATCGGACATGGCTTAATTGCATTTCGTGATCCAAATGGTATTCGCCCTTTATGTATTGGTAAGCGTGAAGAGCAAGGTAAAACAGAATACATGGTAGCTTCAGAGTCAGTGGCACTTGATGCGGTTGGTTTTGATTTTGTCCGTGATATTGCGCCAGGTGAAGCCGTTTACATCACTTTTGATGGGCAATTATTTACTCAGCAATGTGCTGATAATCCACAGTTAAATCCATGTGTATTTGAGTTTGTTTACTTCGCTCGTCCTGATTCATTTATTGATAAAGTCTCTGTTTATGGCGCGCGTTTAGCGATGGGCACCAAGCTGGGTGAAAAGATTAAACGAGAATGGGCCGATATTGATATCGATGTTGTTATTCCTATTCCAGAAACTTCTTGTGATAGTGCCCTAGAAATTGCACGTACGTTAGATAAACCTTACCGCCAAGGTTTTGTTAAAAACCGTTATGTAGGCCGTACGTTTATCATGCCTGGGCAACAAATGCGTCGTAAGTCTGTGCGTCGTAAGCTCAACGCTATTCGCTCTGAATTTAAAGATAAAAATGTATTGTTAGTCGATGACTCTATTGTTCGTGGTACCACATCAGAGCAGATCATCGAAATGGCAAGAGAAGCAGGTGCGAAGAAAGTTTACTTAGCATCAGCAGCACCTGAAATTCGTTTCCCTAATGTCTATGGTATTGATATGCCAAGCGCTAACGAACTAATTGCTCATGGTCGCGAAGTGGATGAAATTTCAAATATTATCGGTGCTGATGGTTTGATTTTCCAAGATTTACAGGATCTTGTTGATGCCGTCGCCGAAGGAAATCCTGAAATTAAATTATTTGAAACATCAGTGTTTAATGGTAATTACGTAACCGGTGATGTGAACCAAAAGTACTTAGAGTATTTAGATTCACTACGCAGTGATGACTCGAAAAAACAGCGTGAGATTCAGCAAGATTTAGCTAATTTAGAGTTACATAACGAAGGTATTTAAGCCTTATATGTGAGCAAATAGAGTGATAAGCCGGAGTGTAAAAACTCCGGCTTTTCTTTCAATGGATAAACTCAGGCCCACAACCATGGCTCCATAAGATCACTGACGATGTGATAATGGAAACTAAGAGTACCACTCCTACAGTAACAATTGAGCTTGCATAAATAAATCCACGCTCTTCAGGAAAGTGCATTAAAATGAGTACGCCTGTATAGAGTAAATATACAGAATAAGTAAGTCTTATAAGACCTGTGAGCATGAGAAACCAGAGATGCGGAAAAGTTCGCCATTCTTGTTTTTTGGGGGAGCGTAAGGTTTGTAACTGTCTGCTTTTTTATGTAGGTTATTGTTCTGAAAGGGATAAAAACAAAATGCCCTATTAATGAATTAATAGGGCATTTTTTCTAAAAATTACGTTACAGGTAAACGTTTTTAGTGTTTTTCTAAGTCAAAGTAGTGACTCGCAAAATCAATAAATAGACGTAGTTTTTCAGGTTGGTAATCACGGTGATTATAAATCAAATATACATCACGTGGGTTTGCAGACCAGTTTTTAAGTACTTGTGTCACTTCACCGGCTGCAATGTATTTTTCTAGCATAACGTCAGGCATTAGGGTAATACCTAAGCCAGCACAACATGCTTTACGAACAACGTTAAGTTCGCTTGCTTCAAAGCGACCTCGTTCATTAATCGTAACGGTTTCGCCGTTGTGGTTGTTTAGACGCCAGCGTAGTAAAGGATTACCCTTTAATAAAACATGGTCGTGAAGATCTTGAGCATGTTTAGGCTCTGGATTTTTCTTTAAATACTCTGGGCTAGCAACAAGAATGTCTTTTACTTCATTAATACGGCGAGCGATCAGTGTTGAATCTCGTTGAGGACCAATACGGAACATAACATCCCAGTCCGTCGGATCAAGCTGATCTGGCTCATTGCTCATATATAGCTGAATGCTAATTGCTGGATGTTCCAACATAAAGGCATTCAATAAAGGTTGAAGCATTACCTTAGTAATATTGGTTGGTGCGGCAATACGTAACTTGCCCGCAGCACCTTTACACTCTTCACTAATATGTTCAGTCGTATCAAGTAACTGTTGTAGTAAAGGCGCACAGTCATGATAGAACTTTTGACCGGCTTCAGTAAGTGACAGTTTACGGGCATGACGATTAAGCAGGCGAATATTAAGGCCTTCTTCAAGTGCTTGAATTCGACGTGTCAGTGTCGCAACTGGTACCTGGGTTTTTCTAGATGCAGCGGTATAACTGCCATTTTCCACAACCATGCGGAATAAATTTAGATCGTCAAGTTTCATAAAAAAGTCATTATTGAGCGCTTATGATGGACAATTGTATAACAAAATGAGTCAAATGCATCTCTTTTTCTTTCTTTTGCCTACTAAAATAGTATTTTGATCATGTTTATTAAGGTTAATTTACCAAAATAAAGGGTTACGATAATTTGAAGTGTATTACATAAATGAATTTATTTTTATTAAATGTACATGAATACATATTTTTTGTGGTGTTTTTTCTATGCTTAATAGAGTCGCAAAAATTAGACAGTCTTAAGATACTTAATTTCAGTTTGTTATATGCCTTAAACTAAGTAGGTATTTGTGGAGGTGGTTTTGCTAGAAGGGAAAGATGTTCTCGTTGTAGAAGACGACCCAGTATTTAGAAATATGATTGTTGGCTTTCTTGAAAGTCAAGGATGCTTGGTGCAAGAGGCTGATAATGGTTTAGAAGGGCTACGTGCATTAAAGGAGCATATTCCTGATCTGTTACTCTGCGATCTCGCGATGCCTGTTATGACAGGTATGGAGTTTGTTGAAGAGGTGTCTATTCAATATCCAATGATACCAATTATTGTGATTTCAGGAACGGGAGAAATGGCAGATGTTGCTTTGGCACTACGACTTGGTGTTAAGGATTTCTTAATAAAGCCATTGGAAAATATTTTAATGCTGAAATCTTCTATGATCTCGGTATTGAAAGGGCAAGACAGTGCGACACATCATCGACAAGATTTTTCTAATCGATGGTTTGCTACTACAGAAGATACAGAGCCTGTTGAAGAAGAATTGGAATGGCATATTAAAGATTTGCAAAATAACCCTAAAGCGGCACGTGAGCTATTAGTGGGGTTAATGCCTGAAACACAATCGACTTATGGTCGATGGCAGCTAAATTATTGCGTTTTACAATCCATTGATTCCCTCCCAGTTATTCTTGATTATACGTGGCTATTAGATGGTCAATTAGCCTTTTATCTTCTTGATACCAGTAGTGGCGATTATAATGCGACGGCAACAGCGTTATTAATTCGTGCCTTTTTTAATGATTATCTACGTAATCAAGGTAATTGTTTAGAAAGCTTGAGCCACTTAGTCTCATTAATTGAAAAAGGGATGAAGCACTCAGGTTATGCGTCACCCATCAAGGCCTTGTTTGGCGTATTTGATTTGTCTGATAGATGTTTGCATATTCTTCCTGCAGGTATTGAATCACAACTTCGAACAAGTGATGATTCTTTTGAAGTCGCATCAGGTGAATGGCTTGGACGAGAAGCAAGGCACAATATGTTATCGAAGTTAGCATTGTCTCCATCAGGAGGGCGTTTATCGCTAAGCCAATTGGGACATGCTAGTTTTAGTGTGAACTTTAAAAATATTAAGATGTAAAAAAGGGTAGTGTTAGCAACACTACCCTTAAACAGATTGTTATCAATATGGTATTAAGCTTCTGCTGTTTTAACCTCTGCAGTTTCATCATTAGATGAAGATTCTGCACCATGCATCCAATTAATTAATGTATTGGATAATAACAGCAGTAATACACCAGCGATAACTGCAGTAATTGCAATGCCTGAGAAGATTGCTAGAGGACCGGCCTCACCAATACGTGAACCAATCTCACCTGCAATATAGTTAGCAATGGCGTTAGCACCAAACCATGCACCCATCATTAATGACGCCAAGCGAAGAGGTGCAAGTTTTGTCACCATTGATAAACCAATCGGTGATAGACATAACTCACCAATAGTATGGAAGAAGTATGCGCCAATCAGCCATAGCATTGATGTTTTAACTGTCATATCACCGCCTTGCTCAAGCGCTGCACCAATCATACAGGCAAAGCCAATTGCAAGTGAGAACATAGCTAGCGCAAATTTTACTGGTGAATTAGGTTCACTTTTACCCATTTTTACCCAAAGAGCTGCAAGAATAGGGGCACAAATAATAATGAAAAATGGATTAAGTGACTGAAACCAAGCTGCAGGCACTTCGAAACTACCAATCATACGGTTTGTGTATTCTTGAGAATAGATATTCATTAAGCCGCCAGCTTGTTCGAAGCCCGCCCAGAATACGATAACAAAAGTACACATCACCATAATTACTTTCAGGCGATCACGTTCAATTTTGGTTAGTGGCTCTTTCTTACCACTTACATTTTTTGCTGCATCACGAACAGCAGCAGGAACGGTACCAATGTCACCAAGGTAGCGTTGTGCAAAGAATAATTGGATCAATAAGCTAAATAGCATACCGATACCGGCACACAAGAAACCTGCTTTCCAGCCATAAACGGCAGAAGCTGTACCCGCAATAACACCCGCAAGTAACGAACCTATATTGATGCCCATATAGAAAATAGTAAACGCACCATCACGACGGTTATCGCCTTCTTGGTAGAGATCACCCACCATGGTTGAGATGTTTGGTTTAAATAAACCATTACCAATGATCAGGAAAGTAAGTCCTAAATAGAAAGCTTTTACAGCATGAGGATCAACGACACTGTGCGGGAGCGCTAGAGTAAATTGACCAATAGCCATTAGTACGCCACCAATAATAATTGATCGACGTTGGCCTAAAAAGTTATCTGCAATCCATCCACCAATTAAGGGAGTAAAGTAGACAAGGCCTGTGTAAATACCATATAGGCTTAATGCTTCTTGAGTACTCCAGCCTAAGCCGCCATCGATCGTTTTATCTGTTAAGTACAAAACTAAAATAGCGCGCATGGCGTAGTAGGAAAAACGCTCCCATAGCTCAGTTCCAAATAACAGGAACAAGCCTTTTGGGTGGCCCAATAAGGTACCACTACTATTATGACTCATAGGATTCTCTATATTATTGTGATGGTGTGTTTGCTAATACCAGTAGTTTTATAAAGCACAATATATACGACTGCAAGTTTTTACATTTAAAGAACAAATGGAGAACATTTCAAGTCATTGAAATTAAAGTATTTGAGCTTTTTTTATTCAAAATTGAAAAGTTAATTTTCAGAATGAATGTGATGAGGTTGTTTTGATTTATTCTACTTTTTTGGTTTTTTATATTGTTTTTACGTTTTTATTTGGTTTTTTTTATTGTCATATTTGGTTGTTCATGAATGTTACAAAATTTGGCTGAGAAATTGCTGTAAAAAGTAGTTACTGTCTTAGCCTCTATAAACGAGTTGAGTAATAAGGGCTAAATAAATACTTTATCCCTTATTAGCCGCAATATAAAAAGTAGTTATTTATGTATATAATAGCGATGAATTTTAATGTTTAGGATTGATGATGAAAGATTGGTATTTGCTTTATTGTAAGCGCAGTGAACAAGAGCGTGCAGTGATCAATCTGGATCGTCAAGGTGTGGATTGCTACTACCCTCAGGTAACAGTAAAAAAAGTGAGCCGAGGTAAACGAATAGAGTCAATCGAACCATTATTTCCAAGTTATGTTTTTGTTCAATTTGACCCTGAAACGGTAAGCTATACGTCGGTGCGATCAACGCGTGGTGTGGCTGACTTTATTCGCTGCGGCGCAATGCCACAAAAGGTACGTGAAGAACTTATCTATAACTTAATGATGAATGAAGATAGTGAAGAGCATCAACGTTTGTTGTCAATGTTGCCTCAGCCTGGTGAAAAATTAAAATTAGAGCAAGGTAAATTTCAAGGTCTTGAGGCAATTTACCAAGAGCCTGATGGTGAGAAACGCTCATTTATGCTGATTAACTTGTTAGGTAAGCCTGTGAAAGTAAGTGTTGATAATACTGATTTACTTAAAAAATAACCATTATTCTCTATAAATTAGAACTCTCTTTTGCATATTCGGAAGCCATCTAATACGATGTTTGCAAACATAATATACTGGAAAAAAAATTGAATACTTCATTAGTGCGTAAAGCTGTTATTCCTGTTGCTGGTTTGGGGACTCGGATGTTGCCTGCGACAAAAGCGATTCCAAAAGAAATGCTTCCTATTGTCGATAAACCACTTATTCAACATGTAGTGAATGAGTGTGTTGCAGCAGGAATTAAAGAAATTATTTTAGTGACGCATTCTTCAAAAAATTCGATTGAGAACCACTTTGATACCTCGTTTGAATTAGAAGCGACATTAGAGGCGCGAGTGAAACGTCAGCTACTTGAAGAAGTACAAGCTATTTGTCCTCCTGATGTGACCATTATGCATGTACGTCAAGGGCAAGCTAAAGGTTTGGGTCATGCAGTACTATGTGCGCATCCTCTTGTAGGTGATGCGCCTTTTGCTGTTGTTTTACCTGACGTGATTTTGGATGATGTTGCGAGCGATTTACGTTGCGATAATATGGCAGTCATGGTGAAAATGTTCAACGAGACTAAAGTTAGTCAGGTGATGGTTGAACCTGTTCCTATGTCTGAAGTGTCAAACTATGGTGTTGCGGATATTAATGGTGTGGAATTACATGCTGGCGAATCTGCACCGATGACGAAAGTTGTGGAAAAGCCTTCAGTTGAAGACGCGCCTTCTAATTTAGCTATTGTAGGTCGTTACATTCTTCCTGCGGAAATTTGGGCATTATTAGCTCGTACTCCTGTTGGCGCGGGTGATGAAATTCAATTAACTGATGCTATCGATATGCTAATGCTGTCTCAACAAGTGAATGCATTTCATATGTCAGGCATAAGCCATGATTGTGGTAGTAAAATTGGTTATATGAAAGCGTTTGTTGAATACGGAATGCGGCATAATCAATTTGGTGAAGAATTTACAGCGTATTTAAAGCAACTTAATAAAAGCTTATAGCCGACGTTATAAATTGTGTTATCAAAAGAAAAAGCGATGGGAAACCATCGCTTTTTAATATTTTTTCTATTGAATGATAAGAAGAATGCTAATTAAAAAATAGCATTGTCTTGAATAATAAAAGAGCAATAGGTATCGCTCTTTTATTACTAATTATTCTTCGTGGTACTGCTCGCAAGCTAACAGTGTATTTTCTATCAATGTCGCGACAGTCATTGGGCCGACACCACCTGGGACTGGAGTGATGTGTTTTGCTTTTTGGCTAGCAATATCAAACTCAACATCACCACATAATTTACCGTTATCTAAGCGGTTAATACCTACATCAATGACAGTAGCGCCTTCTTTAATCCAAGCGCCGGGAATAAAGTTAGGTTTACCCACTGCAACAACAAGGATATCAGCACGACGAACATGGCTCTCAAGATCTTGAGTAAAACGGTGACAAGTTGTTGTTGTTGCACCAGCTAATAATAATTCGAGTGTCATTGGACGACCTACAATATTAGAAGCACCAACAATAATCGCTTCTTTCCCTCGTACTGGAATATTGTAACGATCTAAGAGGGTTATTATACCTTTAGGGGTACAAGAGCGTAGCTTGGGTATACGTTGACTTAAGCGTCCAACATTATATGGATGGAAACCATCAACATCCTTTTCAGGATCAATACGCTCTAAAATTCGCGTGCTGTCCATACCTGCAGGTAATGGAAGTTGGACTAAAATACCATCAATCGTCGGATCGAGATTTAATTCATCAATCAGAAGTAATAATTCTTCTTCTGAGGCTGTTGGTGGCAGATCAAATGATTTAGAGACAAAGCCGACTTCTTCACAAGCTTTTCGCTTACTACCGACATAAATTTGAGATGCAGGATCTTGACCTACGAGCACAACAGCTAAGCCGGGTGCACGAAGACCTGCATCTTTACGAGCTTTCACTCTAGCGGCAACTTCCTGTCGAACTGTTTGGGATATTAATTTCCCATCAATAATTTGGGCGGTCATGGTAATCCTTTTTATATAGGCTAAGCATGTGGACGCTATTATTGTGTCAGAAAATTAGAACTTTAGCTATAACGCAAACGTTTGCTTTTTTGTTTGTTCAATATAGTGAAAGTGGGAATGACAATCTAAGTGTTTATCGCTAAAGGAAATACGTGTAAGCAATTGCGATGGGAAAACTGAAATTAAAACAGATTGCTTTAACTTTAATCGGTTGGCTGTTTAAATCATGAAATTTAAAGTAAACGTATTGACCTAAATGATTAGCAACGTATAATCCTGCCTCGTAACCTCATGTTACACAATGATGCGCCCTTAGCTCAGCTGGATAGAGCACGTCCCTTCTAAGGATGTGGTCGCAGGTTCGAATCCTGCAGGGCGTGCCATTCTCTTCTCTATTTATAATATCCAAAATTTAATACATTTCTAACTTGCTCAAATACAAAAAATCACTCTATTTATTAGTCTTGAATGTCTAAAAAATGATTTCTCTTACTTCCTATTTGCGTTAATTCGACTGTTTTTCCAACATTTGAACCTAAAAAACGCAGAGATCTATGATTATTTTCTCCTTACCCCTTGAAATGCTCGTTATAGACCCTATCTTGTGTTTCAGTTGTAGAGCTAGATAGCAGTTTAGTCTATCTCATCTCGACGTCACCTAAGTGTGCCGTTATAATAACGCGCTTTAATTTCTAAGTTGGATGAGCAGATCTGACAGTTTAGAAATAAAGTAAAAGAATTGAGGCGTTATGGTTTTCGAGCCGTAACACGAAAAGGATGCCACCGTCAGTAAATGGCTGTTCGGCAACATCACTCAGAAAGCTGAGTAAGTTTTGAGGTTAAATATAATGCAAGTTACCGTTGAAACCACTGAAGGCCTAGAACGCCAACTAACAATCACTGTTCCTGCTGCAAACATCGAAGATGCAGTAACAGCTGAACTAAAGAAAATTGCTAAAACTCGTCGTTTCGACGGTTTCCGCCCTGGTAAAGCACCAATTAAGATGGTTGCTAAAATGTTTGGCGCATCAGTACGTCAAGACATCCTTGGTGAAGTAATGCACCGTCACTTTATCGAAGCTATCGTTAAAGAGAAAATCAATCCAGCAGGCGCGCCAACATTTACTCCAGTAGAAATTGCTGAAGGTAAAGACCTAGTATTCAAAGCGACTTTCGAAGTATTCCCTGAAATCGCACTTCAAGGCCTAGATAAAGTTGTTGTTGAGAAGCCAGTTGTTGAAGTAACTGAATCTGACGTTGATACAATGCTTGATACTCTACGTAAGCAACAAGCTACGTGGACTGAAGTAGACGCAGCTGCTGATGCAAACAGCCGTGTAACTATCGACTTCGTTGGTACTATCGACGGTGAAGAGTTTGAAGGCGGTAAAGCTGAAGGTTTCGCACTTGCTATGGGCCAAGGTCGTATGATCCCTGGTTTCGAAGAAGGTGTTGTTGGTAAAAAAGCGGGTGAAGAGTTTACTGTAGAAGTAACTTTCCCTGAAGAATACCACGCTGAAAACCTAAAAGGTAAAGCTGCAGTATTCGCTATCAAACTTCACAAAGTTGAAGCACAAGAGCTTCCTGAACTAACTGAAGAATTCGTTGCTAAGTTCGGTGTTGAAGACGGTTCTGTTGACGGTCTTAAAGCTGAAGTTCGTAAGAACATGGAGCGTGAACTTAAGCAAGCTGTTAAAGGTCGCATCAAAGATCAAGTTCTTAACGGTCTTGTTGAGCAAAACGACATCACAGTTCCTGCAGCGCTTATCGATCAAGAAATCGAAGCATTACGTCAGCAAGCTGCACAACGTTTTGGCGGTGATGCTAAGAACATGCCTGAACTACCACGTGAATTGTTCGAAGAGCAAGCTAAGCGTCGTGTAGTTGTAGGTCTTCTAGTTGGTGAAGTGATCAAGTCAGAAGAGCTAAAAGCAGACGAAGAGCGCGTTAAAGCAATCATCGCTGAAATGGCTTCTGCATACGAAGATCCATCAGAAGTAGTTAAATACTACGAAACTAACGAACAGCTAATGAACAACATGCGTAATGTTGCGCTAGAAGAGCAAGCGATTGACGCACTTCTAGCTAAAGCACAGGTTTCTGATAAAGACGTTAGCTTCAACGAGCTAATGAACCCTGCTGCTTAATTTGCTGAAATTGATGTAGAGATTTGACATTATCTCAAGTCTTCTGCTAACAATGGTCCGTGTGAGTCATTTCATTCGGGCCATTTATTTTAGGGAAATAACGTTATGAGCTACCAAGAAAAAAACGCCATGTCACCAATTTTGGATGCGCTGGTACCTATGGTGGTCGAGCAGACTTCTCGTGGTGAGCGTTCTTATGATATCTATTCTCGTCTCTTAAAAGAGCGTGTGATTTTCTTAACTGGTCAGGTTGAAGATCACATGGCTAACTTAGTAGTAGCACAGCTACTATTTTTAGAGTCAGAAAACCCAGATAAAGACATCTTCCTATACATCAACTCTCCAGGTGGTTCTGTTACTGCGGGTATGTCAATTTATGACACTATGCAGTTCATCAAGCCAAATGTGAGTACTGTATGTATGGGGCAAGCATGTTCTATGGGAGCATTCTTACTTGCTGGTGGTGCGAAAGGTAAGCGTTACTGTCTGCCGAACTCACGTGTAATGATTCACCAGCCATTAGGTGGTTTCCAAGGACAGGCATCGGATATTCAAATCCATGCACAAGAAATTCTAACAATCAAACAACGTCTAAATGGTTTATTGGCTGAACATACTGGCCAACCACTAGAGGTTGTTGAGCGTGATACTGACCGTGATAACTTTATGTCTGCAGAACAAGCTGTAGAATATGGTTTAGTGGATGCCGTGTTGAGTCAACGTGACTAAGTACTTATTTAGCTGATTAGCTCTAGATTGTTAACGCAGCAAAATAAGCCGACTTGTTATACACTCAAGACAAGGCAATGATGGGAATACCCCAATAAGAGGTTAGCGAATGACAGATAAGCGAAAAGAGAGTGGTAGCAGTAAGCTATTGTATTGCTCTTTCTGCGGTAAAAGTCAGCATGAAGTTCGCAAGCTGATTGCAGGCCCTTCTGTTTATATTTGTGATGAATGCGTTGATTTATGCAACGATATTATTCGCGAAGAAATTAAAGAAGTGATGCCTAAACGCGATGGCGATGAACTGCCGACTCCGCAAGAAATTCGTAACAACCTAGATGATTACGTAATTGGGCAAGCACATGCGAAAAAAGTGCTAGCTGTTGCGGTATATAATCACTACAAACGTCTACGTAATGGCGATACAACAAGTGAAGGTGTTGAACTAGGTAAGAGTAACATCTTACTTATCGGCCCTACTGGTAGTGGTAAAACGCTATTAGCTGAAACACTAGCACGAATGTTAGATGTTCCATTTACGATGGCTGACGCAACCACGCTGACTGAAGCGGGTTATGTGGGTGAAGACGTAGAAAATATTATCCAGAAATTGCTACAGAAATGTGATTACGACGTGGCGAAAGCTGAGCGTGGTATTGTTTACATTGATGAAATCGACAAGATTTCTCGCAAATCAGATAACCCATCGATTACTCGTGATGTTTCTGGTGAAGGTGTACAGCAAGCATTACTGAAGTTGATTGAAGGTACTGTTGCATCTGTGCCACCACAAGGTGGTCGTAAGCATCCTCAACAAGAATTCTTACAAGTTGATACTTCTAAGATCCTATTTATCTGTGGTGGTGCATTTGCTGGCCTAGATAAAGTTGTTGAGCAGCGTGTCGCAACAGGTACTGGTATTGGCTTTGGCGCAGAAGTGCGTTCAAAAGACCAAACAGATACATTAAGTGATCTGTTTGAAAAAGTTGAGCCTGAAGATCTTGTTAAATACGGCTTAATTCCGGAATTTATCGGTCGTCTACCTGTAACCGCAACATTAGGTGAGCTTGACGAAGAAGCACTAGTTCAGATCCTTCGTGAGCCTAAGAACGCACTAACTAAACAGTATGCTGCGTTATTAGAGCTAGAGAATGTTGAACTTGAGTTTCGTGATGATGCACTGGTTGCTATTGCACGTAAAGCAATGGAGCGTAAAACAGGTGCTCGTGGCCTACGTTCTATTGTGGAAGCGGTACTGCTTGATACTATGTATGAGCTACCGTCTCAACAAGGCGTAAGTAAAGTCGTTATTGATGAGTCAGTAATTAAAGGTGAATCTGAACCTCTACTGATTTACGAAAACACGGAAGCACCAGCAGCTGCAGCTGAGTAAGTGTCTAATAAGTGCACATAAAGGCTAAAAAAAGGAGGCATAAGCCTCCTTTTTTATTTTCTGTTACTTCTTTCGTTGAATAATCATGTTTTACCCCCATATACTCAATATAAGCTAACTTTCTAGTCGTATTAAGTAAGTGACTCAATCAGTTACTTAATACGATTAGTATTGACAGGAAGAGAGATGAATATGAACCTGGAGCGTTCTGAGCGCCTTGAGATCCCGGTTCTGCCACTACGTGACGTGGTGGTGTACCCTCATATGGTTATTCCATTGTTTGTGGGACGGGAAAAATCTATTCGTTGCCTAGAATCGGCAATGGAGAACAATAAACAGATTCTGTTGGTTGCCCAAAAAGAAGCAGCGACAGATGAACCGTCAATCACTGATCTTTATGATGTCGGTACTGTTGCAACTATTTTACAGCTATTGAAGTTACCTGACGGTACAGTAAAAGTATTGGTTGAAGGCCAACAACGTGCCAAAGTTGAAGATTTAGCTGACGATGAGTTCTTTACTGCTCATGCTGAATATTTAGTTACGCCTGAAATGGATGAGCGTGAACAAGAAGTACTTGTTCGAACCGCTATCAGCCAGTTTGAAGGTTTTATTAAGCTAAATAAAAAGATCCCGCCAGAAGTATTAACTTCACTTAACGGTATCGATGAAGCAGCACGCCTAGCAGATACCATTGCTGCGCACATGCCGCTGAAACTGGCTGATAAGCAAAAAGTATTAGAAATCGTTGATATTACAGAACGTTTAGAGTTCTTAATGGCAATGATGGAATCAGAGATTGATTTGCTTCAAGTTGAAAAACGTATCCGCGGACGTGTTAAGAAGCAAATGGAAAAATCTCAGCGTGAGTATTACCTAAATGAGCAAATGAAAGCTATCCAAAAAGAATTGGGTGAGCTTGATGATGCGCCAGATGAGTTTGAAGCGCTAAAGAAAAAGATTGAAGAATCTAAAATGCCAGCCGAAGCTCGCGAAAAAACCGAGCAAGAGTTGCAAAAGTTAAAAATGATGTCACCAATGTCAGCGGAAGCAACCGTTGTTCGTGGTTACATTGATTGGATGCTAAGCGTGCCTTGGTATAAGCGCTCTAAAGTGAAGAAGAGCCTTGCAAAAGCCGAAGAAGTGCTTAACGCCGATCACTATGGTCTTGAGCGTGTAAAAGAACGCATTCTTGAGTATCTCGCAGTACAAAGCCGTGTAAACAAGTTAAAAGGTCCAATCCTATGTTTAGTTGGTCCTCCTGGTGTTGGTAAAACTTCTCTAGGTCAATCGATCGCTGCGGCAACGGGCCGTAAGTACGTTCGTATGGCATTAGGTGGGGTACGTGATGAAGCGGAAATTCGTGGTCACCGTCGTACTTACATCGGTTCTATGCCGGGTAAATTGATCCAGAAAATGGCTAAAGTTGAAGTGAAAAACCCACTTTTCCTATTAGATGAAATTGATAAGATGTCATCTGATATGCGTGGCGATCCTGCATCAGCATTGCTAGAAGTGTTAGATCCTGAGCAAAATAGCGCATTTAATGATCACTACCTCGAGGTTGATTACGATTTATCTGACGTAATGTTTGTTGCTACATCTAACTCGATGAATATTCCTGGTCCTTTGCTTGACCGTATGGAAGTTATTCGTCTATCGGGCTATACCGAAGATGAAAAGTTAAATATTGCTAAGAATCACTTACTTGAGAAACAAATTAAACGTAATGGTTTAAAAGTAGGTGAGTTGACTGTTGATGATTCTGCGATTATTGGCATTATTCGTTACTACACACGTGAAGCGGGTGTGCGTAGCCTTGAACGTGAAATATCTAAACTTTGCCGTAAAGCAGTGAAAGAAATTTTACTTAATAAAGACATTAAACACGTTGAAATCAGCCAAGATAACTTAAAAGATTACTTAGGTGTTCAGCGTTGCGACTACGGTAAAGCTGACGAAAGTAATCGCATTGGTCAAGTGACAGGACTTGCGTGGACGGAAGTGGGTGGTGATTTATTAACCATTGAAACAGAGTCTATGCCAGGTAAAGGTAAGTTAACTTACACCGGTTCACTGGGCGATGTGATGCAAGAGTCGATTCAAGCGGCAATGACAGTGGTACGTTCTCGTGCTGAACGTCTAGGTATTGCACCTGATTTCTACGAAAAACGTGATATTCACGTTCACGTACCTGAAGGTGCAACACCGAAAGATGGCCCAAGTGCGGGTATTGCAATGTGTACAGCACTTGTATCTAGCCTAACGGGTAATCCTGTTCGTGCTGATGTGGCTATGACGGGTGAAATTACACTTCGTGGTGAAGTTTTACCTATCGGTGGTTTGAAAGAAAAACTATTAGCAGCACACCGCGGTGGCATTAAAACAGTGCTTATTCCCAAAGAGAACGAGCGTGACCTGGAAGAGATCCCAGAGAACGTAATCGCCGATTTGGAAGTACGTCCAGTACGTTGGATTGATGAAGTGTTAACTGTTGCACTTCAGAATAATCCAACAGGTATTGAGCTGGTAAATGCTCAAAATAGTGACCTGTAGCAAAATTAACTAAATAAAAAACGCTTTCAAAGACAAAAGTCCTTGTCAGCGTTTTTTTGTCTGGCTATAAGTTAACTCTAATCCGCGCTAAGCGATGTATTATTAAGGCCTGTTAAGTTTCTATTAATACAATCAGGTCTAGAAACTATTTATTGTCTACTATTCACAGCGTCTCAGTGACGAGTTACGGGTAGGCAAGTTCATTAAGGGGATTTAATCGTGAACAAAACTCAACTAGTAGATAAAATCGCAGAAAGCGCAGATATTTCAAAAGCATCAGCGGGTCGTGCTTTAGACGCATTTATCGAAGCGGTGTCAGATACATTGAAAGACGGTGAGCAAGTTGCATTGGTTGGTTTTGGTACTTTCTCTGTACGTGAACGTGCAGCTCGTACTGGCCGTAACCCACAGACAGGTGCAGAAATTCAAATTGCAGCTGCAAAAGTACCTGGTTTTAAACCGGGTAAAGCGCTAAAAGACTCTGTTAACTAAGAAATAGTTAGTTTTTTCTGACTGTTTTGTCATGTTATCATGGCTTAAATATTGCTACTGGAAAGGGTATACTGATCCAGTACAACAAAGGCGCATCGGTTGATGCGCTTTTTTACTTCATAATGATGCCTATTTGACTAGGGATTTATTCTTTTTCTTTTTAATCAATGTAAAGAACATTTCATTAGTCAAATCGGTATCAAGTTATCATACTATGCGCTTTGTGGCTTATTGTGTTAGTGCTATCTTTAGTTTAAAAGCTAATACAACAGGTTATTTACGTTTTAGTCAGTAACAGCTTAATAATATTGATGGTTCGGCTATCGCGTTGATACCGATATTTTGTGCACACATTTGTAGTTCGAAACCGTGCCAGATCGAACAAGTAGGAGAGACGGCAAATTATGATGGAGCGATTGCGCGAAGGCGCTAACAGCATCTGGGTTAAGATCATTCTTAGCTTAATTATTTTTTCTTTTGTATTTGCTGGTGTCGGCAGTTATCTGGCGGGCGGTAATGAGCAAGTTGCAGCAAAAGTTAATGATAAAGAAATTAGTCAGCGTGCATTCGAGCAGGCTTATCAAAATCAACGTAACCAAATGCAGCAACGTTTAGGTGATTACTTCTCAACACTAATGGGTGATCCTGCTTACGTACAGCAATTCCGTAATAGCGTGCTTGAGCGTATGGTTAATGATGAGTTGATTGAGCAACGTGCAACAGAACTAGGCCTTGGCGTGAGCGATGCTCAAGTAAAGCAAGCGATTGTAGCAATGCCTGCTTTCCAAGTTGATGGTGTGTTCAATAATGAACAATATAATTTAACATTACGTCGTGCTGGAATTTCTCCTGAGCAATTTGCAGAGTCAATTCGCAAAGACATGCTACGTCAACAATTTTTAAGCGCATTAGAAGGCAGTGACTTCGCACTTAATAATGAATTGAATGAACTTCGTAAGCTTGAATCACAAGAGCGTGTTGTTCGTACTTTGAAGCTGAATCTTGCAGACTTTACCGATAAAGTAACGGTAACGGATGAAGAAGCTAAAGCTTATTATGAAAAGAATAAAACGCAGTTTACGCGTCCAGCTCAAGTAAAAGTGTCTTACATTGAACTGTCAGATAAAAATCTAGTGAACAATATTAAGATCACTGATAAAGAAGCTGAAGCGTATTACAACGAACATAAGATTAAATACAGCACTGCTGAGAAGATTCAAGTTAGTCATATCTTAGTAAAAGGCGATAGCGATGCTTCTAAAGCAAAAGCGGAAGCATTACTGGCCGAGTTGAAAGCTGGTGCTAACTTTGCTGATGTTGCGAAGAAATCATCCGATGACACTTTCAGTGCAAAAGATGGCGGTAAGCTTGATTGGTTCGGTAAAGGTGTGATGGATCCTGCGTTTGAAAAAGCAGCATTCTCATTAGCAAAACCAGGTGATATGTCTGGCCTTGTGAAGTCATCTTTTGGCTACCACATTATTTTACTGGATGGTATCGAAGAGTCTAAGGTTAAACCTTTTGCTGATGTGAAAGCGAGCATTGTCACTGAACTTCAAGAGCAGCAAGTAGCAGAGCAATTCTATAAGCTACAAAGCAAGTTAGCTGAAACGGCATTTGAATCACCAGACTCTTTAGATGATGCAGCAGAAGCTGTAAAAGCGAAGATCATTAAAACAGGCTTTATTTCATTACAAGATGAGAAAGGTGTGTTAAGTGATAAGAAAGTGCAAGAAGCATTACAAAGCCCTGAGGTTCATGACGACGGTATGAATTCTGATGTGATTGAGATTGCACCAGAGCATGTTGTTGTTGTTCGTGTTGATGATGCGCGCCCTGAATCAGTGCTGCCATTTACCGATGTTGAAGCCAAAGTGAAAACACTACTCGCTCAACAAAAAGGTGAGAAGCAAGCAACTGAGAAGGCTGATTCAATCATTGCTGCACTACGTGACGGTAAGTCAGATGTTGTAGCAAAAGATGGCTTAAGCTTCTCTGGCGATCAAACCATAACTCGTTCAGGTCCTGATGCTAATGTAGCACGTGTTGCGTTTACACTACCTAAACCAAAAGACGGTAAAGTGTCTTATGGTATGACACGTGACAACAAAGGTAATGTTGAAATCATTGCATTAGATAAAGTTGTGAATGTTGCGCCATCGAAAGATGATGTTGATACTCAGTTTGCAACTCAAGTTGAGAATATGTTTGCTCAACAAGATCTATCAGCAACGCTTCAGACATTACGTGAGTCAGCGAAAGTAACTTACCCAATGTTGGACAAGCCAGCAAACTAATTGAAATTTACATTTCTATTAACGGGCCGCCATTGTGCGGCCCGTCGTTTTTTTATCTTTTATTTTTAAATAATCCCCTCATCGTCCTTCTTTTCTTTTTATCCTTTTTAAACACTCATATTATTAAAGGATACAAATATGCTTCTTAAATATCGCTTGTTTAAAGCCATTACGCTAGCGGGTGGATTAGCACTCGTCCCTTTAAGTCACGCTGATGACAACATGCATGAAGGTATTGATATAAAAATTAATATTAATACTGCTAATGTTGAGCAGTTGGATACATTACTAATTGGCATTGGAGCTGAGAAAGCATAAGCGATTATTAATTATCGAAAAGTGAATGGTAAATTTGCGAGCGTCGACGATTTAACAAAAGTGAAAGGGATCGGTGAGGCGACTGTTGATAAAAATAGAAAACGTATTGAATTGTAATTATTAACTGTAACGGGAGCTAGCGTGCTCCCGTATATTGATAGTCATTTAAAGCGGTTATATTCATCTTAAGAGTTGATTTTTTGCTTGATGAGCAAGGCATACAGCATGCCTGTGGTTGCACCAATCAAATGGGCTTCAGTTGCTACACGTACTCCAATCAACTCTTCAGAGCTCACAGAGCCCCCAAAGTATTGTTCCCAGCAGATCTTGGTGATAAGCCCGAGGAGTAAGAGCCATCCCCCCCGCGTTTTTGATTGAATATCACGAATACAACCCCAAGCGAAGATGCCATGTAGTACACCTGAAAATCCAGCATACCAAGTAATACTGGTAGCAAAGAGCCCAATACCTATAGTGAACGATAAAATTAAGATCAATAAGCTATATGACTTAACATTAAAATGGACACGGAAAATATAGCTAATGATTGCAAAGGCGCTAGCATTCATAGCAAGATGCACCCAATTGGTATGCGTGAAATTTCCTGATAGGATCCGCCATAATTCGCCATTAATAATTTCTTGGCGATCCCAAACTAATAATGGCTGACATTGTGGTAATTGAGCTATAACCATCATGATTATCGCAATAACAATATAATTTCGAATAGACAAGGCAACCTCAATGAGTCGGTACTGTGATAACTGTGGTAAAGCAAACAAAGCCTGCATTTGCCACTGGATTAAACCTATTGCAACTCAAACAGAGTTATGGATTTTACAACATCCATCAGAAGTTAAACGAGCAATTGGTACTGCAAGAATACTATCACTTTCTTTACCCAATAGCCGACTTTGGGTAGGTGAAGATTTTTCGCAGCATGAGGAATTAAATGCTGCTTTAGCTGATTCCGAACGTGATGTTTATGTGGTTTACCCAGGAGAACGTGCGACAGCACTGTCTGATGTAGTAGAGCAGGCTCAGCCGTCTCGCAAAAACGTGATTATTTTGCTTGATGGGACTTGGAAGAAAGCCTATAAAATGTGGCAACTATCGACCAATTTACATCAGTTACCGTTAGTCCATTTAGATAATGTAGAGACCGGAAATTATCGTATTCGAAAATCGCCAAAAGAGCAGGGGGTATCAACGGTTGAGGCGGGGTTTTTAGCATTATCAGTGTTAGAGCCAGCATCTTTAAACCTTCAGCCATTGCTTGATGCGTTTGAAAATATGATTAATTTTCAAATTCAACAAATGCCGCCCGGTGTATTTGATAAAAACTATAAAGGTTAGCAGGCACACAAAAGGGAGCATTCGCCCCCTTTTATATTAAATAAGACTATCGATTAAAAACCATAGCCATTATTACTGATGCCTGTTTCAGAAGTTGGTAAGAATAATGTGCTATAGAGACGTTGAGAGAATCCATCGGTCATGCCTGAAATGTAATCGGCGATGATCCTAAGCTCGTTATCTCCTTGTTCTTTAGCTTCTAACCACCGTAAGCGAGTATTATCTGGTAACAATCGTTCAGGATCAGAAGCAAAAGCTTCAAATAGCTCCATGATCAATTGTTGCCCTTTATATTCAGACAGCTGTATTTCAGGTTTTTTTACCACATAGATACTTACGAACTGTTTAAGCACTTCTAAAGCGCGCTCCATCGGCTCGGATAAAAATGCATTCCATTGTAATAATGGCTCATCAAAAAAATCGGTACCGTTTTGAATCGTAGGACTAATGGTTATAGAGGTAAGTAAACCATTGACCAGCGCTCCAATGGCATCTTTGCGCTGATGGTGGCTAGCAAACATTAGCTCACTGATATCACTTATGCGTTCTTCTAGCCATGTATCACCACATTCTGCTATTTTTGAGGCAACAGCTTCTTGCCAATCATCGCGTGTCACTATTCCCATCACGATGGCATCTTCTAAATCATGGACACCGTATGCAATGTCATCTGCTAATTCCATGATTGAACAATCTAATGATTTAAAACGTGTTTTACAGGGCTCTCGTGGCGATAAACGCTCACAACGCATTTGTGCAAAGAGGGTTCTATCTTTGTCTGATAACGGGCTTAATACCCAATCAAAGACCTCTTTATCATCCACATATAAGCCTTTCGCTGGATACCAGTCTTTTGCTTTAAGGTGACGAAAGTTTACGACATCAGGTGCGCGCTCTGGAGCGGTAGTTTCACTGAGTAGGGCTGGATATTTTAGTAAACCAAGTAAGGTGCGCCTGGCGAGGTTCATACCATACCCTTCGGTATAAGGTTCGAGTAAGGTTACAATTCGAAAGGTTTGTGCGTTTCCTTCAAAGCCGCCATGATTTCGCATCATGTAATTTAAGGCGACTTCACCACCGTGACCAAATGGTGGGTGACCGATATCATGTGCTAAGCACAAACTTTCCATCAAACTGGTTGAAGGGAGTAATGATTTAAACTCAGGTTGTTTTAATTTGAGTTGTGCAACAATCCCTGTACCGATTTGTGATGCTTCTAGCGAGTGGGTGAGTCGAGTCCGATAGAAGTCGTGATTACCAGCGCCATGGACTTGAGTTTTTGCTTGTAAACGACGAAAGGCGGCAGAATGAAGAATTCGGGCTCGATCGCGCTGAAAAGCTGAACGATGATCATCACGGCGCATTTTTTGTTCGTTATAAAAGCGCTCTTCCCATGCTGGTGAAATGGTAAATTCTGTCATTAACTAATATCGTCCAAAGTAAGATTAAAGCTATCAGCAAATGTCTCAAGAAAATAGGTCATCTCAGGTGTTTTACGCTGCTCAAGGGTTTCTTCCAATCTTTTCTTCGCACGAGTAAATTCATGGTTCCCTGCACTGAGTTCTTCAAGGCATTTTATATACGCACATAATGTATCGGCTTGTTTAACAATAGCAGCATTCTCAGCATCAATTTTATGGCTATCAAGTAGAGAGGCATAATCATCCTGGAATTCTTCAGGAAGCATAGAAATAAGTCGTTGCTCTGCCGCTAATTCGATTTTCTTATATTCTTCAGCAATTGCAGGATTGTAGTATTTTATTGGGGTTGGCATGTCACCTGTGAGTACTTCACTCACATCGTGAAATATACCTTGCAGCGCGATACGTTCAGGGTTTAGGTTACCACCAAATTTACGATTTTTAATTAGAGCAAGTGCATGAGCGACGAAAGCAACTTGAAGGCTGTGCTCGGAGATGTTTTCAGTTTCGACACTTCGCATTAATGGCCAGCGTTGAATTAAACGCATACGAGCAAGGTGAGCGAAGAAATGACTTTTTTCCATGATGATCAATTCTCTTAAACTAAATGTGCTGATGAGCAGCACCTATAGACGTTATGCACTAAAGGTAACAGAAGTTAGGGAAATATTGACAGCTTTTAGTTAATAAAAAGCCCCGGTTTACCGAGGCTTTAGAATTGTTTGCAAAGGCTATTGACGATAGCTATGTAAGAAGCGCTCTAAGCGTCCCATTGCCAGTTCAAGATCATCGACATGGGGTAAGGTAACAATGCGGAAATGATCCGGTTGTTTCCAGTTAAATCCGGTTCCATGTACAACAAGCACTTTTTCTTGTAGTAAAAAGTCCATTGCCATTTTTTGGTCGTCTTGAATATTAAATTTCTTCTGATCTAGTTTAGGGAATAGATACAACGCGCCTTTAGGCTTAACACAAGAAACTCCTGGAATTTGAGTTAATAGATCATAAGCTTTATTGCGCTGTTCTAGCAGGCGTCCACCCGGTAAGATTAATTCATTAATACTTTGGTAACCACCTAATGCGGTTTGAATGGCATGCTGCATAGGTACGTTGGCACATAAACGCATTGATGACAGCATTTCTAACCCTTCGATGTAACCTTTAGCGCGGTGTCTTGGCCCTGAAATGATCATCCAACCTGCACGGAAACCACATACTCGATATGATTTTGAAAGGCCATTGAATGTTACACAAACCACATCTTCTGCTAGTGGGGCAATAGAGGTATGTTGTGCACCATCGTAAAGAATTTTATCGTAGATTTCATCGGCGAAAATAATCAAATCGTGCTGACGTGCAATTTCAACCACTTTGATCAGAAAATCTCGGCTATATACCGCTCCCGTTGGGTTATTCGGATTGATTAATACAATACCGCGAGTATTTGGCGTGATTTTTTTCTTTATATCATCAAGGTCTGGATACCAATCTGATTGCTCATCACAGGTGTAGTGAACGGGTGTGCCACCAGATAATGAAACCGCTGCAGTCCATAATGGGTAATCAGGAGATGGAACCAATATTTCATCTTTATGGTTTAGCAGTGCTTGCATTGCCATAACGATTAATTCAGATACACCGTTACCGATATAAACATCTTCGACATCAAGATCAAGTAAGCCGCGCTTTTGGTAGTGTTGAACAACGGCTTTACGCGCAGAATAAATGCCTTTTGAATCACAGTAACCTTGAGATGTTGGTAGATTACGGATCACATCCACGAGAATTTCATCAGGGGCATCAAAACCAAACGGTGCTGGATTACCGATGTTTAGTTTGAGTATTTTTTGCCCTTCTTCTTCCATACGCTTAGCGTGTTTCAGAACGGGACCACGTATGTCATAGCAAACATTATTAAGCTTGGATGACATCCCGAATTTTTGCATATGAGGCTTTCCTGATGATTATTAGGTATAACCACAAATTACACTATAAAAGAGGGAGATAGGAACACCTTTTAGAAGATAATTATGTAAAAGAGTATTTTGTTTTATTTTGGCAGAATGAAAATGGCGTGTTTAGCTAGAATAAGCAAAGTTGAATAGAAGTTTCTGCTAGTCAGGTAAGTAATACAATTGTGTTACTTCATTAGTCAGATGCTTTCTTGTGAGGTAGAATGAGGCATCATTCTTCTTTACTAATAGAATTAGTAGTTATTCTCTCTCTTTTAGGGAATAAGTGTCTATTCTTAGTAAAGAAAATATGTCTAAGAGAGTGACATATGTATCTTTCAGCCAGGGATGAGCCGTATTGGTGTAATAGAGCTGAGCGAGGTTATCTTGACTGCGTTACAACAAGCCGTTGAACGATTAATTGCTAAATTAGAGCAAGCATCTGCAACAACCCAGCGTATTTTGGTTAAATTAGAACTATCAAAACATATTGACCTGATTGATTGGATGGATACACAAGCTTTGTATCCTAAATTCTATTGGCAATCGCGTAATTGCCGAGAAGAGGTTGTCGCGCTAGGCCAAATAAAAACATTTACTGATCCTAAAGCCGCTGAGAAAGTGATTTCTAATGAGCAGAGAGTGTGGGGCGGGCGATCTTTTGATGGAAGAACAGAGCGAAATAAACGTTGTCTCTCTTCCTTTTTCTTTTTACCGCTGCTTGAATTAAGCCGTCTGGATAATGAATGGCATATTGCTGTTAATGTCGGTGAAGATCGTGCACGTATTGTAACGGCATTACAACAATTGATGTTTGATACATCGTTGATCAGTGGTATTCACAGTAAAATTTTAAATCGCAGTAATACGCCGGATTTTTCGGGTTGGTCAAATATGCTGACACGAGCATTAGATAAGATTGAACATAAAGAATTTGAAAAAGTAGTGCTTGCTCGACGAACAACGTTGCAGCTAGATAAACCCGTATCACCCGCCCAATTACTGAAAGCTAGCTGTGCCAATAACAGCAATAGTTTTCACTTTTTACTGGCGCTGGATGAAAAGCATGGTTTTGTGGGCTCAACGCCAGAACGTTTATTTCAACGCCATGAACATGCCATTCAGACAGAAGCGTTAGCGGGTACGATTGGTCGTGGTAAAGATGATGTTGAAGATCAGCAATTAGCACAATGGCTATTATCTGATAATAAAAATCGCTATGAAAATCGTTTAGTGGTTGATGATATTGTTAATCGATTAGTGCCATGTAGCCAATCGATGAATGTGTCTCAAACCCCTGAGTTGGTTCAACTCCGTAAAGTCCAGCACTTAAAGCGAAGTATTGATGCTGAATTAAATAGTGGCGTCTTTAGTGCGGATTTATTAGATAACTTACAACCAACGGCTGCGATTGCTGGATTACCTCGTGATCCAGCTCTTCATTTTATAGCTGAAAACGAACCTTTTTCTCGCGGTTGGTATAGTGGTGCAGTAGGTTATATTAGCCAGCAGCATAGTGAGTTTTGTGTAGCTATTCGTAGTGCATTAATCATGGAAGGTGAAGTTCATTTATTTGCAGGAGCAGGTATTGTACCGGGCTCAGTTGCAGAAAGTGAATGGAAAGAGCTTGATCGAAAAACATCAACACTCTGTAGTTTATTTGAGCAAGAGACGGATAGCTCGTTAGCTGCTGAATTGGAGTATAAAAGCGCATCATGCAATTAACCTTATCGAATAGTCTTGCTTATAGGGCTGCATTAAATAGTTGTTGGGCCGAACTGATACTTGAAGAATTAGTTCGACAAGGTGTTCAGCATGTTTGTATTGCACCAGGATCTCGTTCAACACCATTGACGTTAGCGGCAGCAAAACAGCCCAAACTGACTATTCACACTCACTTTGATGAACGTGGTTTAGGCTTTCTCGCATTAGGTTTAGCCAAAGCATCGCAGACCCCCGTCGCGGTGATTGTGACATCAGGCACAGCGGTCGCTAATTTATTACCTGCTGTTGCTGAATCTGGGCTAACAAAAGAAAAGTTAGTGCTGTTAACCTCAGATCGTCCTGTTGAATTACTACAATGTGGCGCGAATCAAGCCATACGTCAGCATGGTATTTTTTCACAGCATGTAACAGACTTTGTTGATCTACCAGCTCCTACACTTGATATCTCTCCTAATTGGTTATTAGGTGTTGTTGATGAGTTGATGCATCAGCAACAGTTACGCGGCGGTGCCATCCATTTAAATTGCCATTACCCTGAGCCGCTATATGGTGAAGCGGTAGATTTTTCGACCTATCTAGCGCCAGTTAAAAAGTGGCAGGCAACCGTCTTACCGTATTGCCAACATCAACAAGCCACGAGTGCTGATATCGTTATTGATTCATCGAAATGGCAGCAGTTGCGCGACAAAAAAGGCTTAATCGTTGCGGGTAAGTTAGCGACCAATGAACTTGCTGATGTGAAAGCGTTAGCTGCCCGATTAGGCTGGCCGTTATTGGTTGATCCTCAAGCTGGAGGCTCCAGCGAATATGCGGGGTTTGATGGTTGGTTACAAAATCCAGCCTGTGCTGAAGTTTTGTCTCAAGCACAAGTGTTACTTCAATTTAGTGCACGGATTGTTTCTAAACGTTTATTACAGTTTATTGGGGATCAGCCGTGGGATGATTATTGGTTAATCGATCCACAACAAGGACGTTTAGACCCTCATAATCATTCTGGCTCTCGTATCCAAGCGAATGTGAGTACGTGGATCTGTGCAGCGCTTCTTAATGAAAAAACATCATCACATAGTGGATGGGCATTACCTTTAGTGGGCGCGTCTAAGCGTTATCGTGAAATAGCGAAGCGGCATTGTGACGATTTATCTGAAATGTCATTAGCGACATTATTGAGAGATTGGCTAGCACCAGATTCTGAGTTGTTTCTCGGTAATAGCATGATTGTTCGACTGCTAGATATGTTTGGTGATTTACCAACAACAGCGACATTTACCAACCGTGGTGCATCAGGTATTGATGGATTAATAGCAACAGCAGCTGGTGTGCAACGCGCTAGAAAAGCACCATTAGTGATGCTGTTAGGCGATACGTCATTTTTATACGATCTCAATTCTCTCGCATTAATAAAACAAACCGCATTACCTATGGTCGTGGTTGTTACGAATAATGATGGTGGCGGTATTTTTGATATGTTACCAGTACCAGAGCAGCAAAAAGATGATTTTTATCGTATGCCTCATGGTTTTGAATTTAGCCATGCTGCTGCCATGTTTGAATTGAATTATCAAAGCCCAACAACAGTCGCTGAAGCACAAACTGCGGTGGTGAATGCACAACAAGTTAACCAGACAACGATCCTCGAAATTAAAACGCCGGCTGGAGAAGCTGGGCAGATGTTAAAAGAGATCTTTTCTGAGGTAAAACGTGCGTCTTTACTCTGAAGTATTTGGAAAACGCCCGCAAGCAAGCCAACCTGTGATTGTTTTTCTTCATGGGTTATTGGGCTCAGGGCGGGATTGGCGATTAATTACTTCAGCACTAATGCATCACTATTGTTGTGTAACTATTGATTTGCCTGGGCATGGCTTTAGTGCGTCAGTATCTATGCCAATAGATGATTCTGATATTGGCTTCAAGCAGAGTTATCAGGCGATACTCAAAACGTTGGAACATCGTGGTATTCAACGTTTTGTGCTGGTGGGGTATTCGTTAGGTGCGCGACTTGCTATGTATCTGGCAACGCAATTAGAGAATGAGGGTACCACTAAGCGTCAGCCAAGGTTGCAAGGTGTCTTTTTAGAAGGTGGTCATTTTGGATTACCGCTTGCAGATCGTGCGGCACGTCTTGATAATGATGAAGCATGGACTGCACGTTTTTCTCAACAATCTCTTATTTCAGTGCTGAATGATTGGTATCAACAAACTGTTTTTTCATCACTGAACCATGACCAAAGACAAAGCTTAGTCGCTAAACGTAGTGATAACCTTGGGCAAGGTGTCGCGAATATGTTGCTAGCAACGTCATTATCTAAACAGCCATTATTACTCACACCGCTACAAAACTTAAAATTACCTGTTCGTTATGTTTGTGGTGAATATGATGCGAAATTTCGTCAGATCGCTATGCAATCAGAGCTAAGCGTAGAAGTGATCCCTGATGCTGGGCATAATATTCATGTAGAACAACCACATGCATTTACATCTGCCTTATCTGCTTTTATTCAAAAGTTGTAACGAGCCATTGTAATTAAAGTGATTTAATATGCCGTTAGACTAAGGTTTAGCGTGTTTTATGCTCTGGTATTAATTAAAGGTTATCAAGAATGCGCAGCGTTAAGTTATATCGATATCAGTTACCGATGGATTCTGGTGTTATTTTACGTGATCAACGTTTAGTAACGCGTGAAGGTTTGGTTGTCGAACTTATTCAAGGTGACAAAGTTGGTGTAGGTGAAATAGCGCCACTGCCTGAGTTTAGCAATGAAACGCTAGAGCAAGCGTTAGATCAAACAAAACAACTACTTGAACTTTGGGTTGAGGGCCAAGACATCCATATAAACGATGCTTATCCCTCTGTTGCCTTTGGTTTTAGTTGTGCAATGGCAGAGTTAGCGGGAGAGTTACCTCTTACTGCAAACTATGCGGTAGCACCATTATGCTCAGGTGATCCTGACGAGTTGATTGAACGTTTAAATACCGAAAATGGTGATAAAGTCGCTAAAATTAAAGTCGGTATGTATGAAGCGGTACGTGATGGTATTGTCGCTAATATGTTTATTGAAGCGATCCCTGAGGTTCAGTTACGTTTAGATGCTAACCGTAAATGGACACCGCTTAAAGCACAGCAATTTGCTAAATATGTGAAACCTGAAAATCGGCAAGGGATCGCGTTTTTAGAAGAGCCTTGTATTGATCCTCAAGACAGCCTGATTTTTGCGGAGCAAACAGGTATTAATATTGCTTGGGATGAAACTGTCCGCGAGCCTCATTTTGAAGTAAAAGCACAACCAGGTGTTGCTGCAATTATTATCAAGCCCACACTAACTGGTAGCTTAGCCCGCTGTATCGAGCTGGTGGAACAAGCTCAAGCGGTAGGGTTAACGGCAGTGATTAGTTCAAGTTTAGAATCAAGCCTAGGATTAAATCAGTTAGCGCGTTTCGCCCAGTGGCAAACACCCAATGTTATTCCCGGTCTAGATACCATGCAGTTGTTTAAAGCACAATTGTTGACACCTTGGCCGGATAGTGAACTTCCAATGATCTCTTTAGCAGAATTAGACCTAGTATGGCAGAAATAAAACACGATTTTCTAACATGGCCTTGGCAGCGATGGGCTGCAGTACGCCCATCAGATATAGCCATCTCTTTAGGTGATAAAGAGCATGATGCACAAACGTACACGTGGGCTGATATATCTTCAAACGTTGATGATTATGCACAAGGCCTAGTTGAGCAGGGCGTTAAGCGTGATCAGCTTGTGGCCGTCATCGCTGATAATTCGATTCAAGTGTTATGGTTGATGCTTGCTATTTTTCGAGTGGGTGCACGCTATGTAGGGCTTAATCCGAAGTTGTCTTCTTCTGAATTGCAGCAACAGCTAGTGATACTCGATAATGATTATATTTGGTCGGATAGTGAACACGATTTAACAGCGCTAACTGGGCAAAATATTGTTCTACAACTACCTACTGTTGCACGTATGGTACCTGTGACATGGCAAGAGCATCGCCCAATGACACTGACATTAACATCAGGTTCATCGGGTGTACCTAAGGCGGTGGTTCATAATGCCGAGTCACATTTAGCCAGTGCTTCTGGCTTGCTGAGTCAAATGACATTCACAGCAGAAGATAGTTGGCTATTATCATTACCGTTATTCCACATTTCGGGTTTAGCGATTGTATGGCGCTGGTTATATCGCGGAGCATGTCTAGTCATTGTTGATAAAGAACAGCAGCAACAAGCATTGCATTGGGTGACTCACGCATCATTAGTACCAACGCAATTACAACGTTTACTCGATAGTATTGATAATACAGCAACACCATCATCTATGATGCTGAAACAAGTGCTATTAGGTGGTGCACATATCTCTGTTACTCTTACTGATAAAGCGCACAGTGCTGGTATTAGCTGTTGGTGTGGTTACGGCATGACGGAAATGGCATCAACAATATCAGCTAAACAAGCGAATGATAGTAGTGGTGTCGGTAACGTATTACCGAATAGAGAATTACTTTTACGTGATGGTGAGATCTTAGTTCGAGGTAAAAGCTTGTGCTTGGGGTATTACCGTAACCATACTATTTTTTCTATTCTAGATAACCATGGTCACGATGGGGAATGGTTTGCAACCAAAGACATGGGTGAGTGGCACGATGATGAGCTATTTATTCATGGTCGCGCAGATAACATGTTTATTTCTGGTGGAGAGAATATTCAACCAGAAGATATTGAAGCGGTACTGTTACAGTATCCAGAGATAGAGCAAGCTGTTGTTTTACCCATTGATGATTATGATTTTGGTCAACGACCTGTTGCCATTGTAAAAACAACTTGTCCGATGGATGCGGTATTTATTGATCATGTGATGACTTATATGGCTGATAAAGTGGCAGCGTTTAAGCGCCCAATTCGTTATCTCGCATTACCTGATGGCGATATATATCAAGGGATAAAACTCTCTCGGACGAAATTAGCCAACTGGTTATCTAAGCAATAATAAAAAGGCGAAGCTAATATATAAGCTTCGCCTTTTTAATCTATTTGTTAGTTAAAATCTAACAAAGAAGAGTTCTATTTTCTATCGCCCCGTAATTGCGTCACTTGTTGATATAACAATTGGCTATTTGCCTCTTGGGAAGATAGACATTCCCCTGCGACGATAGTAACTTGTGACCAGAAACGTTTTGGCCATTTTAAAAATGCAACACCACCCTCTCGGCTAAAATAGCTTCCCCATAGCCCCTGCAGTGCCACAGGGATCACTGTGGCATTAGAACGTTTAATGATTAAATCAATTCCACGCATAAATGGGGCTATTTCGCCATCAAAGGTGAGCTGCCCTTCTGGAAAGACACAAACTATATCGCCATTATCTAAATGTTCTGACACTTTGGAAAAAGCATTACGAATAGATGTACGGTCATTCGCATCGACAGGAATTGCCTTACATGCTTTACAGAACGATTTGACCAGGGGCAGGTTATATATATCACGGTCCATTAAAAAGCGGATAGGGCGTGGACAGCTGCCTGCTAACAATAAAGCATCCATGTAGCTGACATGATTACAGACAAGTAGCACGCTCCCTTGTTCCGGAATATTATTCAAATTCTGTTTTTTTACTCGATACATCGTATGGGTGATCATCCAAACCACAAAGCGCCAAAAAAAGTCAGGCGCTTGGAAGTAGATATAGACAACAACTAATGAATTCACCGCCGCTAAGATTAAGAAAAACTGTGGAATTGAAAGTTTTAAAACAGATAAGAAGACAATGGCTGAAATAGCACTGACGACCATAAATACAGCATTCCATATATTATTTGCTGCAATAATCTGTGCGCGTTCATCTTCTTTAGAGCGCTGCTGCATTAAGGCATAAAGCGGAACAATAAAAATACCGCCAGCAATCCCCAGTAAAAGCAATGACGCAAAGATTGGCCATAGACTTGGTGCCGTCATAAACGCCATTAGGCTCTGAGTTTGCACTGTAGTTGCTGGAGCGAGAAAATATAAACCTGAACCAAATAACGTGATCCCTAAACTACCGATAGGAACTATTCCTGGATCAATTCGGTGTTGAGATAAGCGATCACAACACAGTGAGCCAATAGCAATACCAATAGAAAATAGCATCAGTAAGAAAGAGACCGAAGCGGCATTACCACCTAGGCTGATTTTTGCATAATTAGGAAATTGTGTGAGATAGCAAGCACCTAAAAACCAAAACCAACTAATCCCTAAAATACATTGGAAAATCGTTTTATCTTGTCGTGCGATTGCCATGGTTGAACGAGTTTGTTTAATCGGCTGCCACTTGAAGGTTGTTTTCTTTACCGTAGGAGGCGCGCTCGGAATAGCAAGAGATGCGAGATAGCCTAATATCGCAAAAAAGATCACGGCTCCTGCAGCAATATAGTGAGCGTTATGGCTGTCGGCAATAAAACCTGCGAGCAATGTACCAAGTAAAATAGCTAAAAAGGTCCCTGTCTCAACCAAAGCGTTACCTGATATTAACTCTTCTGATTTTAAGTGCTGGGGAAGTAAGGCATATTTTGCAGGGCCGAAGAAGGCCGATTGCGTTCCCATTAAAAAGAGTAACACCAGCAGAGCAGAATAACTTTGATAAAAGAAGGCTATTGCAGCAAGGCTCATTATCACAATTTCTGCTAGTTTAACTCGGCGCATGATCATTGCTTTATCGTATTGATCGGCAATAACACCAGCAGAAGCTGAAAATAAAAAGAAAGGTAAAATAAATAGCCCAGCGGCAATATTAATCAGTAAATTTGCACTCAGTGGAAGGCTATCAACAGAAGCGTAAGCGATAAGGATTAATAATATATTTTTGTAAACATTATCATTAAATGCCCCAAGTGCCTGCGTTAAAAAATACGGTAAGAAACGCCGCTTGGTTAGAAGACTCGATTGGGGCTTTGTGGTCATTTACGCTATCTCTATTACTATTTCCACTTATTTAGATAAGTATTTAAAAGATTATCAATAAGTGCTTTGCCGTCAACAGGCGTCGAGGTAAATAGCTTATCATCAACAGTCAGTAGTGTAATACCGTGAACACCAGCCCAAATAACACGGCTTGTTTCCAGTACTTCTTTTTTAGACATGTTACTGCTAACTTGACCAATCAATGACTCCAACATACCCGTCATGTTATTGATTCGATCTGATTGCCATTCTGGTAAATCTTCACCATTCATTGTGTGTTGGAAGATTAACTGCCAGCGGTATGGGTGGGCAATTGCAAAGTCGAGATAACAATAGGCAAGACTACGAAGTGCCTGCTCTGGATTGGTTGCCCCAGTTAAACACGTCTGTGCTTCTTGAGATAATTCATCAAGTGTTTGGGCAACTGCGTGTAGTAACAGTAAATTATAGTTACCGAATACATTCACTAATGTACTTGGAACATAACCAATCATAGCGGCGACTTTACGTAAACTTAGCTCATGGTGAGGGTGCTCATTGAGAAAGTTTTTTACCTGCTCCAGTGTCATGCTTACCAACTCTTCACGAGTATGGTCATTTCTTCTTGCCATGGATATTACTCTTTGATGTGTTTGCTTATCGTATTTTACAAAACTAACGTTTTTAATTATAGAACAATGTTCAATACTGTTATTGTTATCTAATTGAAACCATACTTATTAGGAGTTCGATGTCAGAAATAAATTGTTACAAATTTATTTCTAAAGGTCAGAAATGATATCTTGTCACAACAAAAATCACCAACACTAAACGCTATACAGTTTTATTTTTGGTGTTTTCTAAAGAAACTTGATCGTTTAACGTCCAAAAATCGATAAGAATACCTATTAGGAAGAAACCAAAGGTACAAAGATAAAGTATCCCAGTGATCCATTTACCCATGTACATACGGTGGACGCCAAACACGCCAAGGAAAGTAAGCAGTAGCCAAGCGATATTATAATCAATTTCACCACTAGCAAAACGTAAGTCTGATTCTCTATTCATTGATGGGATTAAGAACAAGTCAATCAACCAGCCAATACCGAATAGACCTAAGGTTAAAAACCAAATAGTCCCTGTTACAGGTTTGCCATAATAAAAGCGGTGAGCGCCCGTAAAGCCGAATATCCAGAGTAGATAACCAATGATTTTACTGTGCGTGTTATTATCTTGCATATAAATATCCATGTTAGTGTTGAAAATATCGTAAGATATAAACAACAAAGACTTAACGTTTGATTGCTTATAAAAGACCACTTTTGATGGAGAAAGTGCCATAAAATGAAGAATATTTTTATAAGTCGTTTAAATAAAAAACAGTATACAAAAATATTTAGGTGCTGTATTTAAAAATGATGAAATTATCATCGCTAAATGTTAAAAAATGGTAACAATTTCGCGGCGGCTTTGAATTGACATTCTCCGTTATATGGCTACGATGCATACAGGACATGGATAAGGTACTTCAACAATGATGAAACGCTTTTTTACCGTATTTGCTTTAGTGTTTGTGGTCGCATTGTCGACACCGCATGCTGAAGCAAAGAAATTCGGTGGTGGTAAGTCGTTTGGTAAAAGTTTTAAAACTGCGCCAATGAAAAAACAACAGCCACAACAAACAGATACTATTCGTAAACAAAATTCACCTGCGTCATCGAGCAAGAAAGGCTTAATGGGCGGCCTATTAGGTGGCTTACTTGCTGGTGGCTTACTTGCTGCTTTCTTTGGTGGTTCATTTGATGGTATCCAGTTTATGGATATTCTCATTATTGGTGTGATTGCATTTGTATTGTTTAAATTATTTAAAGCAATGCGTGCGAACAAAGGCACTCCGATGGGGCATCGTGAATCTTATGCAGGAAACTCTCCTCGACAGCAGCCACAACAAGCACAACAGCAATACCGTCAAGCTTCAGGTTCGCAGTCTCAACCACAAAATGGTGGTTTTGAGTCAACCGATAGTGATGTGCCATTTAATTTGCCGCCTAACTTTAATATGAATGCATTTTTAAGTGGTTCTCGTGATCACTATCGTATTATTCAAGGCGCATGGAACCATAACGAATTAGCGAAAATCAAAGAATACGTATCACCTGCGTTATTTGCTGATTTACAAGCTGAACGTGCCAAACTTTCAGGTGAGCAACATACTGAAGTAATGTACGTTGATGCAGAACTTGTACGTGCAGACTATGACGCGAATTCTGCACAGCTAAGTATTAAGTTCTCTGGTCGTTATAAAGATACCCAAGAAGGGATTGAAGAAGATATTAATGATGTATGGCATTTAGAGCGAGATTTAAAAACGCCGAATGCACCATGGTTAATTGTTGGTATTCAAGCTTAATTTTAAAAGCCGCTTTAATTAGCGGCTTTTTTATATCTCTCAACAGGTTAGGGTGTTTTTTGTACAGTTGTAAATATCTGAAAAAAGAGTTCTAAAATTATGAGCGTGATCGCGTTTCACTGATATAAAGATCGTAAGATGTTGATCTTGGCACCTAGTTTTATCACCAGTAACCGCTAGTATTAAATCATGATATTAAATAGGTCAGTCGTTAGACATTGAGATCTAAATAGAGACTAATAAGAGGTCGTTATGCCATACACTCAAGATATTGTTGAAGAAATGAATCTATTAGTGAAATTCCCTATTCACAGCAACATGGAAGGGGTAAAAGTTCATAGTGATGCAAATCCAGCATTGGTTTCAGCTGCTCAACGTTTATATGCGAAAGGATTGGTTACTCAACTTGATGGTGGTTATTTAACACATACTGGGCATCAGGTGGCGGAAAACGCAAAAATTGCGTTACGTATTCTGACGGGGAAAACGACAGAATAACGCAGTCGCAAGATAAGGAGCATTGATTAAGTCATTTGCTCTAATTCTGTAATTATCGTTAAAGCTTGCTCATTGGTTTTTCCACAAATATCAGGGCAAGCTTTAAAATGGTGGCATACAGCAGGGCGCTCGGCTTTGCCAAAAAGTTTACATAAATTCTGCTCATTGAGTTGAACGCATGGTACACCTGCAGGTTTGCCGTTGGGCATTCCTGGTATGCTTGATGAGATACTTGGGGCTATACAGCAGGCACCACAGCCAAGACGACATTCCATCAATCACTCTCTTCATTGTTTAAATTGGCTGCGCAAATTATCACTCCTTATTCATAAGATCAAAATTAAAGATCTATTTCAGTGTTATATTTATTTTATTACCCATAAATAATAATAGCTCTCATTTCGATGCTGTTGTTGATTAATAGGTAATTTGAATTTGCAGTTTACCGTCAGGGTCGCTATAAACACCGCGCTATAATAAAATAGTAAATGGTAATTTAGCGCTGTTCTAAAGCGCATAACGTGAATTTGGTGTAGGTATCATGACGCATTTTTGGCAAGAAAAAGACTTAGCAACAATGACCGATCAGGAGTGGGAATCACTTTGTGACGGTTGTGGTAAGTGCTGTCTGCATAAGCTTATTGATGATGATACAGATGATATCTATTACACCAATGTGGCATGTAGTTTATTAGATAATAAAACATGCTCTTGTAAAGATTATCCTAATCGTTTTGAATCTGGAGAAGAATGCCTAAAGCTGACTCGTGATCGCATAGATGAGTTTGTTTGGCTTCCTGAAACGTGTGCATACCGTTTATTAGCAGAAGGAAAGTCATTACCTGAGTGGCATCCATTACTTACTGGTTCAAAAGAAGCGATGCATAAAGCTAATGAATCGGTACGCGATAAGATTGTGTACGAAATTGATGTGATCGATTGGGAAGATCACATCCAAAACTTACCTGAATGGGCTAAAAAAAGATAAATAACTTTTAAAGTTGAGAATTTTTTAGTGATTCATATATAACATCCTGACTCACGATTGCTCAATACAGATCAAGAATGCCGCCACTAATGCATACCATTGCAACAGTGGCGGCATTTTTATTGGCTCAATTTCGGTGAAGGTACTTGCCAGCCATACCCATAGTTCACCAGAGACAAGTCCCCCAACATCAAAGCCAATCCAAAGCGGTATCATTCATCTAAAGGCATGGCACAGCATCCACTGGACTGAAAAAACGGTTAGGCCCGATTACACGATAGTATTTATTAACGTTAAGCATTATTAACTTACTGTTATATAATTAGTTGTTTGTTTTTAAATGTTCCTATTTAAGTTTGGGAGTTATGTATAAATGGGAAGGCCTTCAGAGCGTCATTATCATACAAAAATAAAAGATGGCTATTGTGTTATCTGTGGTGAGTTTGGTCGGTTATCTCAAGATCATGTTCCACCGAAAGGGGCTATAACGATAACTAAAGTAGAGCAAAAGCATATAATGGAAGCAATGGGAGCGAATGCAAATTCTATCGATGGGGTTCGCTCGCCAAATGGGAGTAAATTTAAAACTATTTGCAAAAAATGTAACAATGAAAGGCTTGGTGCAAATGATGGAGAGGTTGCAAGAGTTCATAAAGAGTTAACTGCGAAGATTAAAACATATTTCGATACCTTGGCTAGCCCTTATCCTATTATCTCGGTTCATCTCGATTCATTAAAATATGTCAGAGCAATGATTGGGCATATTTTAGCTGCGACTTCTGTTGATGAGTGTAAACAACCCCTTCAAGAGTCTCCATACTTTAGACCGTTAGAAATGTTTGTTTTAGGTGATGATGGAGCATTGGATGATACACATGATATATACTATTGGTTCTATCCTCACAATCGGCATTTAAGTGCGAAATATGTACAAATGTATAATAAGGGGCATTCGACTGGATTAAGTCTTTTATCATTTTTTCCTATCGCGTTTTTAGTGACCCCTAAAGGACAAGGTATATACCCTGCTCAAGCGAATAAACTTAAAATAGGTGATGATAGATTATATTTAAATTTATCTTCAGTGAATGTGGAGTTTGCAGAATTTCCTTTTTCAACGCTAAGGGGAGACCAATTCCGCATGTGTGCCAGTAAGCAAACAATAATTAGTTACCCTATAAAAAATACGTAAAGAAATTTATCGGATAGGCATCCATGAGGGTGCTTTTTTTTATCTGCTACTTAATACATCAAACATTTCAACGTAACGCACTCGAAAGTCACACAGAAATGAAAAGGTCACGGAAACCTCACTCCTCCTCTCCTGAGAGCTACATTTAAAAAATATTTCAGTTTTGGTTTTCTGCATTTTTAAACGATCAATGATCACGCCTAAATAGTGCAACGCCTTATGGTTGGTGGGTTGTGACGATTAGTAATTGTAAGGGGGGGCGGTGTTTTCGTTGCGATTTTTATCAATTTAATGCTCTCGTTAATGTAAAAGCATCGAAAGGAAACACCAGTAATGGCAAGGCTTGCAGCGGTATTTGCTTAAAAGGATAAACTGAAATGAAACAAGTAGTTGCTAGGTGTTGATAGTAACGATATAAAGTGATGGATTTTTACTCTTACTAACCAAGTTCAGGTGTTTATGGAAGCTCAAACAATTATTTCATTCTTAGCTGGTCTTATTGGTGCAGGTATTGGCGCATATGCAGTTTCATATTTTAAAGTATCTGCGCAAGTTACAGCGCAAACAAATCATATTAAAGAAATATTAGATCAAAAATATCTTATGAAAAATCAAGAAGAGTTAGCAAAGATTGATACTGTAACAAATAAAATTGATGAAATATTAGAGCAACAAAGAGCGATAACATCTATTAACGAAGCAGCAAAAATTGACGTATTAACTGCTAAAATGGATCAGGTTGTAGAACAGCAGAAAAATATTACAACGACAACAGAAACTATTAAATCTAATGTTGATATTGATAATTGGAGAAAAAAAGAAAATCAAATTTTATGTAGAGAAAAGATAGAGTTACTTTACTCTAAATTTTCAGAGTACTTTTTAGAGTGCAAGATAATGCTTAGCCCAATTACTGATTCAACAACAATTGAGCATAAGAAAGAAGCAAGTAAGAAAGTTTTCTTACTATGTGATGAAGTGAATATGATCTCTAATTTGTACTTTCGTTCAAACTCTGAACTCATGAGACTAAAGGAAATATTCAATTGGAAAATGTCTGCTTCAATGCATCTGTTTAAAAAATATTCAGAATTTGGGCTTAATGTTCCAATTGATGAATATAACTCCGTTGTGGATGAATCTTTGCAAATAGCACATGAAATAAAAGTTTTGTTGAGTGACACTATGGCAAGAGAACTTGATTAAGATAAAGGTATTTATTGTATTTGAGAGTACATTCAATGGTCACTACTTTTTGCCGCCACAGGCGGCATTTTTGATTGCAAAAACGAACACCCTCATAAATAACTTTTCAAGTTGAAAATAAAATATATACTGTTTTTATATACAGTTTTTCTGCGGGGTGTGTATGTCAGAAAATGATGAAAATCAGAAAAAGCTCATACGAAAAGAGGTTGAAATTTCACCTATCCCTAACTTCGCTTATGAGAAACCATTGGTATCCATTGATGAGAATGGCGAACCTCAGATTACATACCGAGCCAGTGGCAATAAAATCCCCATCAAGAAACTTCCTTTACTCTATATCGCTGGATATGACGACAAAGACAACCTAATCAGCTACCAGCCATTAGACATGGTCAATGAGTTCTTATTGTCGAAAGCAATCGATAATGGTGTGCTTGAGCTTGGTACAGATGCACAGGGGCTTGCCCATTACTTCAGCTTTGTATTGGACAAACAGGCTGAGTGGGATACTGAATACGATGAAGATGACTTTGACCCTCTCTACGATGATCCCCGCCCAGAATGGGATGCTTTTCCCCGTAATAAACAAGAGCGGTTAACCTACCAATATCGAGATGGAATAAAGCAGCTCGCTATTGATGGTGTATTGGCTAAAACAACGGCTAGGCAATATATGAGCAGTGTCGTTGGTTTCTATAAACACTGTCTTCGCCAAGGCATCCGCTTTAATAACCCACCCTTCCAGTTTGAGACCGTGAATATCCATTTCGAGGCGTCTGCATCGAGTATGAAAGCTTACCAACGTAAGCAAGTCCACACGACGGATATGCGGATTAAATTTGCTAAGTCATCTCGCAGTGGCGGCGCAAACCTCAGCAACCTACGCCGTGATCTAAAACCGTTTACTAATAATGAATGGAGCATCTTGCAAACTATATTAATGAAATCCCGTAGGGTGGTTCGTCATGGTGATAATAATAAACTGCACTCACTGCCGATTGAGTTTTGCCTGCACCCAATGATTTGCCGTAATACTGGATTGCGGCGTGAGGAAGCAGCGAGCCTGCATTTGGGACAGATTGTTAACCCTGAAACCACGATTCAGGATGGCAAAGAGGTATTTAAAAAGCTTGTGATGGATCTGGGTGTCGGTGATAAGTACCAATCACTCACAAAGACGGCGGAGGGCTTCGCAGAGAAGAATAAAAGCCGCGTTACCATTATCCCCGCCGCATTGATGAAGATGCTTTACGATTACTCGCAGTCTGAAAGGTATCAAAAGCGCCTTGAAAAATTCAAAGCATGGTGCAAGGAGCAGGTTGAAGCAGGTAATACGCATTTCTTTGGGGGTGACGATGCCATTAACCCAGAACTGGAATACCTGTTTATTACCCAGTCTGGAAAACCCATGTTTATACGGCTACAAGACTTTACTGGGCGCTGGGTGGAAATTCGTAACACTGCAAACCTAACTCAAGGTCTCGACAAACCGATAGTCGGCTCCATACATAATTTACGCTCAACGTTTGCTGTGAATATCTTCAGCCACCTTTTAAATAAAAAGGATGAGTATGGCAACCCGTCAATCACACCCGATGAGGCATTGGATAGGGTATCGGCTTTGCTAGGTCATGAAGATAGGGCGACGACCATGGAATACCTGAAAATAGCACAGGACATGCCCTCTGCCGACGAAATCTACGAGGATGTACTGGACTATATTGGCGCTTTTGATGATTTAGAGGGTTTATTATGATTCAAGGACGAAAGCGTACCAGAATTAAAATAGAGAAGAACAGAGCACTTATTGTCCAATTAAGCTGGAAAGACATGGTTTTACTCTGTGGTGATAGGAGTAAAGCTCATACTTACCGCTTGCGTTACCTTAATGCTCCGACGGTGAAACAAATTGAACTAGGGAGTGAAGTGTTGGCTAATCGGGATGATATTGTTAGAGAAATACATCAAATGTTAGCCCCTCTGCCTGAAAACCAATCAAAGCAATATCATTTTAATGGGCTTGTTTACTACTTTCGATATCTTGACAACATTGGTTATCAAGGTGACGCTTTCAGTAATGCCGTAATGATTGATTGCATTAAGCACTTCAATCAATTACGTGATAAAGGAGAGCAGGTATCGAAATCTTTGCATATTAAGGGTAGTTTATCCTTTCTTTTACGGCAGTGGAGCCGAGAGTCTGACCTTAAAACGCTGCCAGAAGTTTCAGCAAAATCTGCTGCTTTGAATAAAGTGTTTCAAGTGGAATTAGAGCTGAAGCCATTATCCAAGGTATTGGTTAAAGGCGCACTGGCCTTTCAGGAAGCGATTGAGAAAAGTAAATTATTAGATATTCACCCGTTCTTTGATGAAGAGATGTTTTCTGAAAGGGCAAAGTCTCATGGATGGACAGCCCACAAAATTGGCACGAATAGACACGGTTTTAGAGCGTGCATGAAACCTCTGGCTGGAACAATAAAGGGTAGTCAACTCTCAAGTGAACGACTTCATAGACAGGTTTTTTATAATCATGCGTCGCGCAATTGGTTTTTCGTGTTTTCAATGCTGACAGGCATGAATACATCGGTGCTTGCGAATGTGCGACATAAGGATATTGCATTTAAAAGTATTGGTAGCGGACGGTTTGTATTTGATGGTAAAAAGTTTAGGGCAGGCTATAAAAACTTGGACAATAGCTGTGGCTTTAGTGACCGAACCAAAGAGCTGATTACTCGGTGGCTTAAAACATCTAAAGTGATGTACCAATCACTGGGTATCCCATTGTCAAACGAGATGCCGCTCTGCCCTTTCTTTAGTGCCAGTGGGGAGGTTTGGACTTTCAATGTCAAAGGTTCAAACTTAGCCTACATTAATACACAGCTTGAGAAGGTATTGGGATTAAGGGTTACTACAAGTCGATTTAGGGCAACGAAATCGGATGTGCTTATGCGAGTAACTGAAGATATCTTCCTTGTTTCACAGGGGCTGAACAATACCGTGAATGTTGTCGCCAAACGTTACTCTAGTGGTGTTCAGGCAGACCATGACAATAACCTCAATGCCACGTTTGGCGCGTTAAGTGCTGCGGCCAAGGGTGAGGAAATAGGTAAGGCCATCGAGGATGCAAAGGTGATGCGCAGCGATATTTTATCAGATTATGATTACAAGAATTTGCGCAGCCGTGAAAGCAAAGAGCAGCCATTAATGACAACGCCCAGTGGCATCAAATGCACGGGGGCAACACCAGAGAAGCTCGTTGCTGAGGCGAGGCGCATGAAGCAGCTAGGTATTGATTTTTCAAAAGATACTGGTCGTTGCACGGATTTTCTTGCCTGCTTTGATTGTGACAGCCACAAACTGGTAGCGTCAGAAAGTGATATTTGGCTGATGCTGTCATTTTTAGAGCAAATTGAAGATCTCAAAGAGGTGGTCGCGAGTAATTCCTCACCGAAGGATGAGTATTTCGTGGTGGAAGGTATGCTAAAAAAAGTCCTTGTCAGACTGAAACAAAAAGCACCTAAAAACTACGTTCAAGCAAAACAGAAAGTGGATGACGGCGATTACCACCCGCTTTACCAAAACCGAGCCAGCGCAAACGAATTTTTCAAGGGATAGGGTATGTCTGAAAAACTTATACTGTTCTACCAAGATGTTGATCAAAATCCGTATGTGACGTTTAACTCAGACGGTGAGGGGGTATCCCGAATTTTTGATATCGACTGGAATTTTTATGCTTTAAACCAGAACAAAAAAACAATTTCTTTTAGACATATTGATAAAAAGTACTGTCAAGATATTCAGTATTACCTTTATATTCTGATGCAATGGCAAAAGAAGAACTCAAGCTCTGATTCCCATGCAGCTATTGGCACTTTGATAAATATTAGGAATAAATTAAACAGCCTTGCGACCCGTTGGGGGAAAAGTGATTTCAGCTTACTTTCGAGTGAACGAGAATGGAAAAGGTGTACAAAAAAGTTAGAAGGGGTTGGATCAGAAAGTACGTGTCAACTCATTGCTTCTGTTATTAACGCACTAAATAAAGCAGGGCTTGTGACACGTTATGTCCATAAACGAGAGTATATCAAGTGGGTTAATCCTGATGCCGCTGAGGGGCAAGCAATTGCATTTCCTGAAGCAATTCATGTCAGTATTTTGAAAACGGTTGTTGAGTTTGTGGAAACCTATCATCCGTATCGCCATCAGATATCAAAGGCGATGGAAAAGCTGTATAAGTATCAGGATGAAATGCTTAATGCTGAGCTTAAAGTGTTAGGTGTAAGTGCTCTAACTGAGAGGCAAATGAAGACAATCAGCGTAAAGATATCTCGCAGAACAAGTAAATGGTCTGAACGAAAAGCCATTCCTAATTTCTCATTTCATAGGCGTGGAAATTGGTTAGGCACATTGCTCAGGATGTGTTTTATCTGTATCGGTTTGTTCTCCGCAGCCCGAAAGGAAGAGCTACTCTCCATGAACAAAGAGAGCTATGACGATACATTAGCCGCAGTCTCCAAGGTCTCAGGGTTTTCGACAAAGGGAAATAAGGGCGAAAAGATTTATACGACTTGGAATACTGCACCTATTGCAAAGTTAGCGCTGGAGCTAGCTTTTGATGCCACGCAGGCCGCAAGGAAATATCAGTTAGAGCTACTGGATAATGGTTATCAAAATGGTCAGCTATCCAAAGACAAATATAACGCAATGCGACAAGACCTTGAAGGTGCCTTCATTTCCTCTGATATCCCTTATGACAGCTCGGTATTATTAAATAAATCGTCGCTACAGAGCACGCTTGTAGGCGTTGGTGATGCATTGAATATGAAAGAATTCAACATTATTGCGACCGCCGAAGACGTTGACGAATTCAACCAGTTAAATCCAAGCCGCGTAGGTAGCTTAAAGGTCGGAGGCGGTTTACCTAAGCTTACCCCTCACGATTTACGGCGGAGTTTTGTGGTATTTATGGTGAAGAACCGACTGGGCAATGCGCTTACAGTCAAATACCAGCTTAAGCACCGCAACATAAACATGTCCAATTGGTACGCAAATTATTCCGAGCTGGCGCGTACCAACCAACTGTTGATGGATACTCAGTTAATGAGTGAATTTGATGAAGCTATTGAAAGTTCAGCGGTCGACGCATGGGATGAGATTTACAACGTATCCAACACCTTAAGCGGTGCAGAAGGTGAACGCATAGCCCAGAGTAAAGCAGAGAGGCTGGCACAGGGAGAGGAAATTGTTATGTCCCGAAGTGAGTTGCTCGCTTTGGTAAGGTCTGGTGACAAATCCATTGTGTTACTTCCTACAGGGGGCTACTGCACCAACCGTAACTGTGAGCGCCTTTGCTCTCTGATGGATATTGTTGAAGCTCCCTGTGAGCATAAGGTAATCACTGATAAGGCGGCCAAAAGGCTTTCAAAGGAGCGGGACAACCTCATTGCTTCATTCAGGGCAATAAATGACATGGGTGATTATGCCAGTGAATTGATTCTGGATGCCAGAAAAAAGAAGATTCAGTCCATTGAACCTACATTGGTCAAACACAGCATCCCTTTTGATAGCTTCAATGATGATATTAAGGCGGTATGGTCATGAAAGTTGAATATAAGGCAACCTGCAAGGCAGAAGGGTTACTAGTCAATGCATTTCAGCGACTATTAGTTGGTAAGCCGCTTCATGTTAAGGCAACGGGTAAACTCACATTAAATCGAATCAATAAAGAAGCCCAGCTTGGTAATAGCTATGTCCATAAGTTCAAAGAGTTTGTGGCCTACGCCAAACCTGTTATCGATGAATACAACTTTAACCGCGATAAGGCGATGACAACAGGATTAGATATTGAGCTAGATGTTCCTTTGTCTGAACTTGACAGGCTAAAGCATGAATTAAAAAAAGCTAATGAGCTTAAGGATAAATATAGATTGCTACGAAACAATGCCATTGAGGCGCGAAAACAGTTAGAGGCTGAAAATGCTAGGTTACGATTTAGGGTGTTTGACCTTCAACAAGAGTTATCAGATGAAAATTCAGTTGTGACCCCAGTCAAGTTCTGAGACTGATGTGTCGATACAACTTGACTTGGTTGTTGAGCTTAAGTTACTGCTTTATAAAATAATATAGCTTTTTCATAGTGGTTCATTCACTCTTTCTGTAAATGGATTGTGGTGATAGACTACATGGATAGATACTAAATTATTTACTCCCACTCTGGAGCGCATTTTGTCAACTTGAGTGACTTGAGGGTTCAGTTTTGATTATAAAAAACTTAAAGGTTGAAGAAGGTTTTTTTAATAACCTCGATCTAGATTTTTCTACAGGACTAAATGTGCTGGTAGGTGGTCGAGGTGTGGGGAAAACCTCTATTATAGAATTACTTCGATTCGGGTTAGGTGCTACCAGTCTATCAGGGGAAGGGGCGTCATCTTCAGCCACACATGCCCTATCAATACTCCAATCATCCGGAAGGGTAACTATAGAACTTGAACTTCCGTCTGGTGAAGAGATTAGTATTTCTAAATCAGCCCAAGAGAATACCCCTTTAGTCGGAGCTTCTTATGTTCCTCCAATTATTTTCTCACAGAAAGAGATTGAAACGGTTGGTGTAAGTAAAGCTGGCCGTTTGGCTTTGATTGATAGTTTTTTACCTGATGTAGAAAACACGAAAGAGCTTATAAAGCAATCTAATTTTGTTTTGAGAAGTCTTTGTGCTAATTATCACTCTGCCAAACAAGAGCTAACTGATCTGATAGAGAAAACTTCAGATGAGAAGAACTTAAAAGAGCGAGAGCTAAGTCTTCAGAAAATGCATGAGGATCACCAAAAAGCAAACAAAAGGCTTCTAAAGAGTGAGGGAAATATATCAAGAGTACAACAGAAATTAGCCACTATCTCCGTTAATATTCAAAACTTATTGACAGTTAAAGAGTCTGTTGTAAGAAGAGTAAGTACATTAAATTCGATCTTTACTTTCGATGATAGTGATTTTTCCAGTTTGTTGTTAGATTTTGATAAGCCCCTTTATTCATCATTGATATCTCGTCGAGAGCAAGATGAAATGATGCTTCAAGCAATACTAGATAACAATAAATCGTCTTTGAAAGAAATTGATGATCATTTAAGTTTATTGCAACTCCAAAAGACTGAACTTGAGAAAGAAGCACGTAAAACCAGAGCCGAAGTAGATAGTTTTACAGAAGGCGCTGGTGCAATGTTAAGTGAACTGGGACGCGTAAGGGAGCAACTTGCTCAAGTAGCTAACTATACCCATATCGCGAATCAAAAGAGTGCTCAGGTAAATGATTTATATAATCAAATACAAGATCAACTATTAAAAACCTATGAATTAAAAGATGCAATTTACAAATCTAGACTAGATGTCGTGCAGCATTTGAACACAAATCTTCAGCCAAATGTAACAGTCGTTTGCCGCCAACAAACAAATCTATCTGAGTACTCATCAAACTTAGAGGCTGCATTAAGAGGTTCTGGGCTTAAATATAAGGAACTGTTGGAGAAGATTACTAATAATGTAAGTCCACAATGGCTTCTTTATTATACTGCAGCTAATAAGTTTGAAGAATTTTCTAGTGCGCTAAATATACCTGTAGATAGAGCTGCACGACTACTTGGGCATCTATCTGAAATTGATCTAGGGTTAGTGCTGTCTTCTAATATAGAAGATGTTGTTGACTGTATGCTTCTAGATCATGGTAAATATAAAAGTATTGGAGAGCTATCGATCGGCCAGAGATGCACAGTAGCTCTGTCAATAATTTTAGAAAATAAAAATAGGGTACTTGTTATAGATCAGCCAGAGGACCATTTAGACAATGAGTTTATTGTAAATACTCTGATTAAGGCAATCCGACAGAGAGCCGATCTAGCTCAGACTATTCTTTCTAGTCATAATGCAAATATTCCAGTCTTAGGGAATGCGTCTCGAGTTATTAACTTAGACTCTAATGGTCGAAAAGGCTTTGTTAAAACTTTTGGTGGCATCAATGAAGCTGCAGTGAAGAATAGCATTGAGTCGATTATGGAAGGGGGAAAGGAAGCTTTCCAACATCGTTCAACTTTTTACTCGAGCTAAAATGACTATTTTTGACATAATCAATGAGATCAAGGGCCTTACTCCAGAAGCTCAACATGAACAATTTAAGAAACTCAAAACTTCTCTTTCGAAACAAGAGTTACGCCAAATTGCTGATGAAGCCCATACGATTGATCCTCCTTGGTTTCGGAATGCTCTTTTAAAAGCTATTGAGCTTAGAACTCCGATTCTTGTTGATGAAGCACAACCCGAAGTTAAAGGAGATGTAGCTTACAATATTGAAGAGATTCGTAGTGAAGCCGTAGCGGAGAGTATCGGCCAAATTGTTCATGAGTTATCTCCAATAATTGGTTCTTTAGAGCTATCTGCAGCTAGAGAGTTACAGTCATATGATAATTCTCGCACAAAAAGAGAAATAGGAAGGCTACAAGAAATGGTAGAGATGTTCTCTGCTTGGCGACGTGCAGAGCAACGACCTAATTACCGAAAGGTAAATGTATATTCATTAGTTTATGATGAAGTTCAAAGAGGTTGTGATAAAGCTCCTGATATTGAAATAGTAGTTAATATTGATGATGATCTTAGTTTTGATTTGGATTGCTCATTAACACAAACAATTATATCCAATGCTCTTAGAAATGCGATTGAATCAACTAAGCAAGTACTTCACAGAAGTCCTAGAGGAATATTAGTTAGTTCCGGCCTAACAGACACACACTTTTGGTTATCTGTAATCGACGATGGTATAGGGCTACCAGAGTCTGAAGAGGTTTTACTCAAGAGTAGGTATACGACTAAAGTTGGTAATACTGGATTAGGTCTTTCTATTGTAAATAAATCGATTTCATCAATGAATGGTACTTGGAACTTAAAGAACTCTTTACCTAATGGTGCAGAGTTCTACTTTGAAATACCGCGTGGAGAAAACTAATTGAAAGTACTACATGTAGAAGACAACGTTGCGTGGTTCAATGAAACTATACTTCCTGAACTGAATGAATTTTGTGAAGTAGTTGATCATGCAGTTCACTTTTCTGCTGCTACTGAAAAACTTGAGCATAATACATATGACTACATTATTGTTGATCAATCTATACCTATAGACGATAGTGGTTCATCTCCAGACATATCAAATGGTATTCGTTTTGCAGACCATGTTAGAGATAAATCGCCTGGTACTCCATTATTGATTTTAACTGGGCAAGATAGAGACGAAGTTACTGAGAGATATGTAGAAGACCAAGAGCGTGTGATTTTTTGGGACGGGCAAGATAGAGGTCTTGTTAAAGTTCGCTCTAAAAGTCGACTGCTTTCTGCGCTAAGCTTGATTCAGGAAGCCGCCAAAGAACTTTCTCACGTAGAAAGTATTGAATTAGATATCGAAGGAAGTTTATCACTTAAGCACCTTCATAAAAGAGTCATCAAAATTTTTGCCAAGCGTAACGGGGCTGTTGCTGCGAAAGTTGAAGCATTAGGTGGAGGCCTATCTTCTTCAGCAGTGTTGAGAGTAACTTTAATAAATAGTTCTCTTCAACCTTTTCAACATGCGTTAGCCAAAATTGATCGGAAAACTGAAGTTGTAAAAGATGCATCAAATTATACAAACTATATTCAGAAGCTTCCGGTAGGAAGTTTTCCTACATTGTTAGGACGATACTTTGCTGGGTGTGCTGATATGCAAGGGGTCTTCTATCAATTTGCAAGTGACTATTCAGCAGATTATTTTGATGTTTTAGTTCAAGATCATGCTAGGGCTAAAATAGCTTTAGAACATGTTTTTCAGATATTAGATTGTTGGGAGCAGGCTAGAATGGCGAGTAGCGTCCAACTTAGAGACATTAGAAGGAAATTATGTAGCGACCAAAAGTTTGCAGATTTGCAAGAGCAATTCTCAGATATAGATTTTGAAGCTCTTGAAAGAATGCAGATTCAGGTGTATCAGTCTATTCAACATGGGGACTTGCATGGTAAGAATATATTACTCACTGATTCTGGAGTGCAACCCATTCTGATTGATTACGGTGATATTCAAGAAGCACCTTGTGTACTGGATGTTGTTACGCTTGAGTTGAGTCCTTACTTTCATCCTGATATAGCTGATAATTTTCGACCAAATCCAGACTACTTTGAGTTTTGGTTTGATGACTCGAAATATATAAATAATTCACCTTTTCCTGAAATCGCGAAATTCCTTCGAGAGAAGAAACAGGAGCGGGCAATATTGAATAAGGGATACGTAGCGACAGTTTATGCATATGCTTTAAGACAGCTTACATATAAAGATACGGATCACCAAACTGCAACTTCTTTGGTGTACGCAGCAACAAAAAAATTAACTCAGTAGTAGGGTGTTTATAGATTTCATAACATTAGTGGTGAAATCTATAATAGTCTCTCGAGCTATGTTTGAAATACTACGTTTCAAACTGTTGTTTTTAGATCAGGCCTATATGTGATTTTACTTTCTTATACAAAGTAATTTTTGTCTAGCTTCATTGCAGGTAGTTATTCTGACTCCTCAGGTCAACTGTACGAATAAATCATGATTAATCAGGGCCAGTGTTAGATCGAGATGAGCAACTACAAGTAAATGTACCTCATTTGAACGTTGAGAATTTATTGGATCAATTCTCAACTTTTTCCCCGAAGATTCCTAAAAAATCAGAAATCGCTCCATCCCTCGTCATAACTCGCTTCTCTCATGATTCATAAAAAACAAAGTTAATTATTGGAAGAAACAAATCATCCTTTACGTCGTTGATTTTAAAAATATATTAAAGGCTCGTTATCTAACGAGCCTTTTTGTTTATTTTTACAATAATCTAAAGCAGCGTTCTATCGCCTTGCTCAGTGAAGATAAAATTAACGCCTAGTTTATTATCGGCTTGAAGCTCTTGCTCTATAACGGTTTGTGGATTCGTGCCTTTTTTTAAGCTGTGCTTAATGTGTGTGATGATCACATTAAGATCTTTTAATGGTTGTTCACCGCCAACATAGCCTGCCAATGAATCTAATTCTGTGAGTAACCATCTAGGTGTTAGGTGACCAAAGAGTAATTTATCAGGTGTGCTATTGCTAAAAGAAGTCTCAATGAAGATCCCTTTTAGTTTCTTTTGCTGAATATACGGTGCAATCTGCTGCCAAATAGTATCTAACGCTGTGCTTTTTTCTACTGCGTCAGGACCAGTATCCCCTAAATAAATGACCACTTCGTTGGCGGCATTTTTAAATAAGAATGCGGTAGATTCTGCACCTGAGTGGCTTAATGGAAAGGCTTTTACTTTTAATTCGGTATTGGCAACGGGCAACCACTGGTTGATAGTCAGTGTTGCTAATTCATATTTGCCGAGTTTAAAGCCTTCACCTTGACTCGTAAAATTAGGCCATGCTTTCCAATTAAAATAATCTTGGCTGATAGTTTGATGAACAGATGGAAGGGCATAAATAGGTTTTTTACTGTCATCTGGTGAAGCAATAATAAGTCCTGCGATGTGATCAAGATGGGCATGACTAATGAAGTAGCCTTGAATTTTCTGGGTTAGGATATAACCTTCTTGGGTATAAGGGCTGGATATAGGTACCATCATGTCACTAAACGCATCTTTATTAGTCGCAGCGATAAGCCCATTGACAATGCTACCTGCATCTAAGGTTATGTAATTGTTGTCGGTGTTTGATTTCAGCATAAATGCGGTAAGGTTGCCGTCTTGGATCCCACCTTTAGCGCCAAGTGTAATAACATCAAACCCTGCAAAGCTGAACGATGAATAGCAACACAGTGCAGCCATAATTAAATGTTTGTTCATAAAAATCCATACTGATAAGAAATGATTTTAGTGCTTTTAAGCGCTAAAACGTAACTTGAAAGAGTCCTAATACAGCGAGATATATACAAAAGACTCGGTTGAGAGCAAAGTGATTTTTATAAGAAGTGAGAGATAGCTGAAATAAAAAATAGCCTAATAAATAAGTATGCTTATTAGGCTATTTAGTGAAGGGGTTACTGAAGTAGTTACAACGTGTTAAAAGTATTACATTGACGAGGATCGCCAGTTGTTAGTCCTTTCTTAAACCATTCAATACGTTGTGCAGAGGTGCCATGTGTAAAACCGTCAGGTTGAACGGCATGGCCTGCCATTTTCTGTAAATGGTCATCGCCTACCGAGCTTGCAGCTTTGATGCCTTCATCAATATCTCCAGCCTCAAGTATGCCTTGTTGATTGACGTAATGTTCCCATACGCCAGCATAACAGTCTGCTTGTAATTCAAGTTTTACACTTAAACGGTTGGCTTCGACTTTGCTGCTACGTTGCTGCATTTGATGTACTTTGGTACTGATGCCTAATAGGTTTTGTACATGATGTCCTACTTCGTGAGCGATAACATAAGCAAAAGCAAAATCACCGGGGGCGCCTAGTTTTTTAAGCTCGTTCATAAAGCTTAAATCCAAATACACTTTTTGATCTGCTGGGCAATAAAATGGACCTGATTGCGCTGAGCCTGTGCCACAAGCTGTTTGGGTTACATTATTGTAAAGCACTAGCTTGGGTGGTTGGTATTTACCATCAAGGATCTTATCCCAGACGGTTTCAGTTGTGCCTAACACAGCTGCGACAAATTGCTTATTTTCGTCATTTTGTGTTGTTGGTTGAGAAGATGGAGTGGATTGTTGCAATCCCATCATGTCTCCGCCAGTAAAGTGTTGATACGCTAAAAATAAGCCACCGACAACAAGAATAATTCTGCCCATCTTTGTTTTAATTAAAAAAGGAATAAAGCGAAGTAAACCGCTCATCGGCAATCCCGCTTGAGTCGAACCTTGGCCTCGACGATCTTCAATATTGGTACTTCGGCGGGAGTTTTTCCAACGCATAGTGGATCCTTAATAAACATAGCATTATCAATAAATAATGGCCTACATTTACGCACAAGTGTGAATTTTTTCTTATGGTAGAAAAGCATGCTGTTTTAGTGCGATAAATGGGGGAGAATTCAATAATGGTGAAAGGTAAAAGAAGACAGCCCAATAAGATTGGGCTATAAATGAAGGTTATTGCTGCTGCGCGCGCTGAAGCACTTCGATAATTGGTGCTGCTTTATTTAAGGCACGAATATCGGTGAATAATAATTTGGCTTGAGGGTACTCATGACGCAGGTAAGAGAACCATTGCTTTACGCGGTTAGGGTAGTAAAGCCCTTTATCTCCTTTGATCTCAAACTGAGAGTAAACTAATAGTAAAGCGAGTACGTCTTCCCAACTCATATGCGCTTGATTATGTTTTACGACATTACCTAAATTTGGCAAATTAAGCGCGCCGCGACAGACCATTAATGCATCTGTATTGGTGGTAGATAGGCATGCTTGACCATCCTGATAATTCCAGACTTCGCCATTAGCAATAATAGGGATAGTGACACTTTGTTTAAGCTGCTTAATATAATCCCATTTAATAGTCTCTGCGCGGTAACCATCTTCTTTAGTACGCGCATGAACCACCATTTCATCTGCGCCAGCTTGGGCAATAGCATCTGCAATTTCAAAACATTGGGCAGGATCATCCCAGCCTAAACGTATTTTTGCCGTTAAAGGTTTAACGGGATTGACAGCAGCTCGACAAGCTTTAACTATTTGATAAATACGCTCAGGCTCTTTTAGCAAAACTGCGCCACCACGGCTTTTATTGACTGCTTTTGCTGGACAACCAAAGTTAATATCAACGCCTGCAGAGCCTAGTGAACATGCACGCTGCGCATTTTCAGCCATCCAGTTAGGATCTTGTCCTAAAATTTGTACCCGAACAGGCGTACCTGAGCGTGTTTTTCCACCTTGACGTAACTCGGGACATAAGCGATAGAAAACACTGCTAGGCAATAGGCTATCAATGACACGGACAAATTCGGTGACACAAAGATCATAGTCATTAATTTCAGTCAGCATCTCGCGCATTAAATGGTCTAAGACGCCTTCCATCGGGCCTAAAATAACTCGCATAGTGGTTATAGCTCTGCTCGGTAATACATATAAGGGGCAAGATTCTAGTGCGAGAGGGTTAATTTGTCACCATTGATTTTAAATAGTGCGGAGTTGATGACCCGAAACTATGGTTCTTTGCTCAAGTTGATGTTTTTGACAAGATAGCGCCATTTTTACCATGCTACGTGCCACGTACTCTGCAGGTATTGGGGAGAAATGCTTTAGAGGACCGACAACCAATGGATTGATCACATCAAAAACGTGTTGCAATAATTGCTCGTCAGTACGAATTTCACTACGTTCACCTTTTAAAGGGCCTGGTCGAATAAAAATGCAGTGTTCAAACCCCATCTTAGTGATTGCTTGCTCCATTTTTCCTTTGCAGCGTAAGTAATGGGAAGGAGAGTGGCTTGATGCACCAAGGCTTGATACTACAATAATGTGTTTAACGCCTAGGTTTTTCATTGTTGTAGCGACATCTTTTACCAAATCGAGATCAACTGCGGCAAGTGCTGATTTACTGCCAGCCTTGCGTTTTGTCGTTCCTAAACAAATAAAACCATATTGTGGCTGAGGCGTTTCGTGCTCCCAGCTATTAATCCGAAGAAGCGGATCAATGATTTGGTGTAATTTACTGCTGTGAAACGGTAAGTCACGACGAGATAGAGCATAAATATGTTTAAATCTTTTATTGGCAAGTAGCTGGTGTAAGAGTTCATCTCCAACTAAACCACTCGCGCCAGCAATGATTGCATTTAAATCGTGATTATCCATGGCTATTCCCATCGCATAGATTATAAATGATGACATTTATCTGTAATTAAACAGAATATATGTTTAATTTCGCTGAACTGCATCAAATATCAAGTAATTAGCATAATAAATTTTTAATTAGCACTACTTACATTGTTATCAGAAACAATCAATATTGCGTTTTTTTCTACTCAATAAGTGATGATATGAAGTTAAAGGATGAGTTCAGGTATAATGACGGTAGAAACTTTTATTGGAAATTATCATGAATACATTAATGACACTCCCAACAGGTTGGGATGGCATGTCTGCTCCTTTTATTGAAGGCGCGTTATTTGCTGCAAATGCAAACCCGAAACCTATGGAACCTGAGATTTGGTTACCTGTGTTATTAACTGGTGTTGTCACTGAAGATAGTAATATAGCGCTATCAGAGACCGATAAAGTTGCCGTATTAAATCACTTTGAAATGCTGTATCGCACAGTAAAAGCCGGTGAATACCAATTACCGGTAGAGCTTAAATGGCAAGAAAGTGGTGATACAAACGTGGCACTTTCACAGTTTGCTCAAGGCTTTTTAGCCGTTTGGCATTACATTGAGCCAAACTGGGAAGAGATGTCTATTTCAGATGGCACAATGCGCATGTTATCAGCATTACTGACAACGTTAATGTTATGTGTTGATGAAGCGGGTACTCTGGAACAAATGGAGCAAGCGGGCGTGACAGGAATGCCAGCACCAAGTGAGCTTTATTCGCAACTACCATTGATGCTAACTGAAGTGATGATGGCAGCGGATCAACTTCAAATTGGCGCAGGAGCTCAAGCGATTAATCCTTATAAAAATATTGGTCGTAATGATCCTTGCCCATGTGATAGTGGTAAGAAATTCAAACAGTGCTGCGGTAAGTCACATTAATGCAAAAGCTTAAAACAATCGTTGTTGTTGCGGGAGTTATTGAGAAAGAAGGTAAGTACCTACTTGCTCAGCGATTAGATAATGCGAGCCAAGGTGGTTTATGGGAATTTCCTGGCGGTAAAGTTGAAGTGGGGGAATTACCAGAGCATGCATTAGAGCGTGAGCTTATGGAAGAGTTAGCGATCACGACTAAAACACAGCAATGGCTGGCTGATAGTGTGTTTGATTACGGTGATAAAACCATTGAATTAAAAGGTTATTTAACTCGATGGTGTGAAGGCGATATTGTATTAAATACGCATCAAGCAATGGTGTGGGTGAGTTTAAACGAATTTAAACGCTATACATTATGTCCTGCTGATTACCCTATTCTGACCGCCTTAGAACAAAGCGCATTAACGAAGTAAGTACTAACAAAAAAGCGAAGCCTACATTGTAGTCTTCGCTTTTTCTGTCTTATTTATTCGCTGCTAACTTAAGCTGATTTCTTACCGAAGAACTGCGCGATAACCATGACTGCCCAAACAATAAGATTTCCCGCAAAAATAACAACCAACCATTGTGGCATTGTTAGTGTTAAGAAATGCCAAACAATTTTGGCACAATCACCGTATGCTTCAAACATCCAAGGAGCCCAATGGTTTATTGGCGCCCAGGCTGGAAATTGGACGAATAAATCACAGGTTGCAAACGGTGATGGGTTTAGCTGAAAACCCACATGTTGATAGGCCAATACAACACCGCGGTATGCACAATATCCCCAACCGGCTAAACCAATCCAACGGAAAAACGCATTTTGAGGGGCGAGAAGACCAACAATAGCGGCAAAACCGATCCCCATCATAGCGACACGTTCATAAACACACATCACACACGGTGCAAGGTTCATTACATGTTGGAAGAATAGGGCACAACCTTCAAAGATAAATATAGAAAGAAGTAGTAGCAGCCATGCTAAACGTGATTTTGAAAAGGTATTGAGGTATTGCATCATCGATACTCTACGTACTAATTAAGATAAAAGAAAACCCTGAACTATCAGGGTTTTCATATACGTTATGACACTAATCTAACAGCAATATTCAATCATAGCTTTATAGATAAGTAAATCATCTGTCAATTTCGCTATTGTGAATTAGTGAGCAAGTGCCGGTATTGTTGCGGCGGCTGATGATGCATCAGTGATCCAGCCCATGGTATAGAACCAATCTGTCATTGGTACTAGCATTAGCTCAATGCCAGCTAAACCTACGGATGCAAGAACAATAGTATAAGGTAACGCCATGTATACCATACGACCGTAAGAAAGACGGATAAGTGGCGCAATAGCCGAGGTTAAAGCAAACAAGAATGCCGCTTGACCATTTGGTGTTGCTACTGATGGTAAGTTAGTACCTGTATTGATAGCAACGGCTAACATATCAAACTGACTACGGTTAATAACACCGTTTGTTAGCGCGGTTTTTACTTCGTTAATATATACCGTACCAACGAATACATTGTCTGAAACCATTGATAGCAAGCCATTTGCAATGTAGAACATAGTAAGTTGTGAACTACCTTCAAGGCTTAACACCCAATTAATAATAGGTGCGAATAGTTGTTGATCAATGATTACTGCAACAATAGAGAAGAACACCGCAAGTAGTGCTGTAAAAGGAAGCGCTTCTTCAAATGCTTTACCCAGAGCGTGCTCTTCGGTGATACCAGTAAACGATGTTGCCAAAATAATAACGGTTAAACCGATTAAACCCACCGCAGCTAAGTGCATTGCAAGGCCGATAATTAACCATACTGCAATTGCTGCTTGAATAATTAATTTAGCGTAGTCAAGGTTAGTACGTGATTTACGTTCTTCATTATCAAAGTCGACTAAGATTTGGCGAACATTTTCAGGTAATTCTGCACCGTAGCCGCAGATTTTAAATTTCTCAACCAGTGCACAGGTTAATAAGCCACAGAAAAAGACAGGAACAGTAACGGGCGCCATACGAATAATAAATTCACCAAAATCCCAACCAGCTTGATCGGCAATGATTAAGTTTTGTGGTTCACCTACCATTGTCATTACGCCACCTAACGCTGTACCCACACCAGCATGCATTAACAAGCTACGTAGGAATGCACGGTAATTTTCTAAGTCATCGCGGCTTAGCTCTGGAACGTGATTATCATTAGTATGATCATGATTAGAATGAGGATCTTGCCCTGAAGCAACCTTATGATAAATGCTGTAGAAACCAACAGTTACACTGATAACAACCGCAATAACGGTTAGTGCATCAAGGAAAGCGGATAGAAAAGCGGCCATCACACAAAATGCGAGAGAAAGTAAAATTTTAGAGCGGATGCCGATTAATATTTTAGTAAACATGAACAACAATAGCTGTTTCATGAAGTAGATACCCGCGACCATAAAGACCAGTAAGAGTAGCACTTCAATATTTGCAACAAGTTCATGTTTCACTTGATCTGCACTTGTCATTCCAATGGCAACAGCTTCTATTGCCAGTAAACCACCAGGTTGTAATGGGTAACACTTTAATGCCATTGCAAGCGTGAAGATGAATTCGATTACTAACAACCAGCCAGCAACAAACGGATCAATAAGAAAAAAGACAATAGGGTTAATGATCAAAAAAGTAATGATAGCGATTTTGTACCAGTCAGGTGCCTTACCCAAAAAGTTTTTGATAAAGGCATTCCCTAGCGATATAGCCATGTGTTGGATCTCTTTATTATTAGCGCAAAATAGTATGGATTTGATGTCGGCTAAATGCCTTGATTGATCAATCAGCAGGGTAATCAGTCGCTTCTTGCAAAAGATTATTGGTCGAGATTGAGGTATCAAAGTTAAACAAGAGTATCGTTCTCGGATGTTATAACTTTCTTAGGCAGCAGCTTCCATTCGCTCCCAGTTCATCTTTATATAACTCTACCGTTTAAGAGGGATTAGTCAATAAGTTAAACAAAAATGCAATTATTTCGTTACATTTTCATCTTGAAATGGGAGTTGAATATGTCAGTGTTATAAACCGCACAGTATACAGAAAAAATAATAGGAATTGTTAGATGCATTCAAAACACCTTTTTTTAGTGAGCAGTCTAACAATATCGCTGTATTTTTATACTTCTCTTTCATGTTCATGTCAGAGTTAATAGCGAGGTTTCTTCTCAGAAGAAACTAGTGGTATGATGAGTACAATTATAAAAGTGCATGAAGCGAACTGGATTTTACTTAGATGGTCATTAAGGCAGATAGCCCAGCGACATTTGCTGAGAAATATATTATTGAAAGCATTTGGAATAATCACTTTCCTCAGGGGTCGATTCTTCCTGCTGAGCGTGAACTTTCAGAGTTAATTGGAGTAACTCGGACAACATTACGTGAAGTATTGCAACGTTTAGCACGTGATGGATGGTTAACCATCCAACATGGTAAGCCAACGCGTGTTAATAACTACATGGATACTTCAGGTTTAAATATTCTTGATACCTTAGTGACACTAGATGGGCAGGATGTTCAACGAGTATTAACCGATCTTCTTGCTGCTCGAACTGATATTAGTAGTGTCTTTATGCGTTATGCCGTAAAAGGTAACGCAGAAGAATCAAGTCTTCTAATTCAGCATGTCATTGATTCAGTTGAAAGACTTCGTAAAGCATCAAGCTTTGCTGAGTTTATTGAAAACAGCGATGATCGTATTGATCTTATCCAAGAAGTTAAAAAAATCGTAGATAAATACGGTAAAGATGATCCACAGCTTTGTGAAGAAATTTGTTTAGCTCGTGCGTTCAACTATTATGATTATCGTCTATTCCAAGGTATGGCAGGTAAGTCTGGTAATACACTTTATGTTTTAACTATTAATGGCTTACGCAAAATTTATACACGTGTTGGTGGTTACTACTTTATGAAGCCAGAAGCATGTGAATTAGCATTAAACTTCTACCGCGATATGAAATTATACTGTGATGAGAATAAACCAGAGCTAGTTGCTGATCGTATTCGTTTATATGGTCGTGAAAGTGGTGCGATTTGGTATAGTCACCGTGTTGAAATTTCAAAATATATGTACGAAGAAGAGCAATAATTTAAAATTACTGCGGCGAATATTAAACCAAGTGTTAAGCACTTGGTTTTTTTTATGCCTGTATTTCTGCTGTTTAAATCAGCATATTGATGTAAATAGGAATGCTTGAAGGTGAATTACTCGATTGTAAGTTGATTGTATAGTTAGCATAACTAATAATTAAGGATAAATTATGTTAATAAAATGGTCAGTATGGCAAGCAGTGAAGTGTACCGAATTGGTTCCGTAACCTACGACAGTTCCACACGAACTCTTACTCATGACAATGGACAGACAGAGTATTTTACGCCCCGTGTGAGTGATGTATTTTTACTTTTACTTGCACACCAAGGAAAATGTGTAGAAAAAGAGTTTTTATTATCTCAGTGTTGGGGAGATACGATTGTATCTGAGCAGGCCTTAACGAATGTGATTTCTAAACTTAGAAAAATATTAGCTAAGCACGCTTTAGAGATGATTACGATAACAACAGTCAGTAAGTCTGGCTATTTACTTGAAGTCAAAATGGATGATAGTTGTGTTGTTGATAAAGATAATAAGCAAGCAAAACAACAACCAGAACGCAAAAAAATAAAACCTTCTTTGTTATCTGACGATATTATTCAAATTAATGAAAATGATACAATAAAATCCGTAGAATCCCATATTCTTTGTAGAAAAAGTGTTTCATATTTATTAATTATACTTATTAGTTTTACTGCATTTTTAATTTATTACATAAATAGCGTAATAAATACTACACCATATTTTATTGATACTAAAAATTATAATCATGAAATAAATATTGGTTCAAATAAGGTTTACTTTAATGAAGTCGATGACTACGATGTAGATAAAGAACTTTTTATAAAAGGCATAAAAAAAAGCCTATCATCAGTTTGCAATTCAAATATATATTCACAGTTTTATTATAATACTCGAATAGCGAATAATAGTTCGATAGTAGTCTTTATTATGCCATCTGATGGAAGGGCATTTAACTTTAGAATGTCTAAATATACATATGGCAGCTTTTCTAAGCAGTTGAGTGATTACTTAAACAGTAAGAATATAAAATGCTAAAAAAAATAAATACATTACTAATTTTTATTTTGGTTGGCTTAGTGATAGCTGATTTTTATTTGGCAACAAAGAAAGATAATTTGCTCTCAACAACTTGGATTTGTGATCAGAGAAAAACAGGTTTTATATTTGAATCTTTTTCTAAATATAGTCAAGTTTCTGAAGAAATGATTTTAACTTTTAGCTCTAAAGATCGATTTTTTATTAATGAGTTTATCCAAGTAAAAGAGAATGATAAAGATGCTAAGTTAATGGAACTTTATTATGATGGTGATTACCTGCAAACAAGAGATCACTTAACACTAAATTTTGAGAGTGTTCATATTCTAAAAAAATATGATGATGTAAATTTAAATAGAGCTTATAAAGAGTACGAAGGCCACAGTATTTTATATAGATATAAAAAAATTAGTAATCGACTATATTTTTATACTGATAGTAAAAATGAAGCGTTTGATATGGTTTGTTATAAAAACAAATAAATATTTAATATTCTGTTTTTTAAAGTGTTTTTATTGTATTTATTTTTGGTTTTCATAAGGTTTGGTTTTGGTTTGTTTTTTATATGAGGATTTCAATATTATAAATATCTCTTTTGAAAAATAGTTTAAAAAGTAAAACTCATGAAAAAATTAGTATTAGCCACTTTGGTTTGTTCATTATCATCAACATATGCAGTAGCATCTGAAAACACGACTCATTATAATAAATATCAAGGTTTTTATGTTGGTGTTGGTGTTGGTGCCACTGACTTCCATGATTCTCGTTCTATAAATGTTTATAATAATGATTCTTTTGGTTATTCAACAGAATCAAATGATGCTAGTTATAAAGCTATTGCTGGTTATCAATTTAACCGTATTGTTTCTTTAGAGGCGCAGTACACTAAATATGGCGATATTAAACATAATATTGACGTATTAGGTAAAGTTAAATTGAATTTTGCTAAAACAGAACATGAATCATTTACTATAGCAGCTAATCTTGGTTACACTTTTGATAATGGTATTCGTCCATTCGCTACAGTTGGTTATGGTCAAATATCATTAAAAGATCCAATGATAAAAGATGATGGTGACTTAATTCGCTTAGGTGCAGGTTTAGAATATCAAATTAAGCAAATTCCAGGATTAGGTATCCGTGCAGCTTATGAAGCCGATTTCTATACCCTAGAAGAGGGTAATAAAGATTTTGAACAATCGATTGGTTCTTGGTATATAGGCACAACATATAAATTTTAATTATTAAATTACTCTAACAAATGAACGCCACTGGAATTAAATATTTTAGTGGCGTTATTTTTAACTAGAGATAAAAGATTAAATCTCAGTATTATATTGTGTCCTAATTGGACAAGTCGCAAGGATTTGGGTGCGTCCGTCTGGTAATTCTTCTTCCAATGTGACATCAAACCCCCAGAGACGATGAAGATGTTTGATCACTTCTTTATGGCTATCAGCAAGTGGGATCCGATTATGGGGAATATAGCGTAGTGTTAATGAGCGATCACCGCGCAAAGCAACATTCCATACTTGAATATTGGGTTCATTATTACTGAGGTTATATTGTGAGGAGAGCTTTTCTCTGATCGCTCGATAACCTTCTTCATTATGTATAGCGCTCACTTCAACATAGTTATGACGATCATCATCGTTAACTGCGAAGAGCTTAAAATCTCGCATGAGTTTAGGCGACAAGAATTGGCTAATAAAGCTTTCATCTTTAAAGTTTTCCATCGCAAAATGTAGGGTATCAAGCCAATTAGATCCTGCTATATCAGGAAACCAATGCTTATCTTCTTCTGTAGGATCTTCACATATCCGACGTATATCTTGAAACATAGCAAACCCTAAAGCATAAGGGTTTATACCACTGTAATAGGGGCTGTTATATTCAGGTTGAGCTACAACATTAGTATGGCTATGGAGAAATTCCATAATGAAGCGCTCAGTCACCAATCCTTCATCATAGAGGTGATTAAGTATCGTGTAGTGCCAAAATGTCGCCCAGCCTTCATTCATGACCTGAGTTTGTTTTTGAGGATAAAAATATTGGCTGATCTTGCGTACTATCCGGACTAATTCACGTTGCCAAGGTTCAAGCAATGGAGCGTGCTTTTCGAAGAAATAGAGAATATTTTCCTGTGGCTCAGAAGGAAATCGCGTTTCTTCAATCACGGTTTCTTTTTCAGCTTGAATAGGAATGGTCCGCCATAGCGAATTAACTTGCGATTGAAGGTAGTCTTCACGGGCTTTTTGACGAGCTTTCTCTTCGACTAATGAGATTTTTTGCGGACGTTTGTAACGATCAACACCGTAGTTCATTAGCGCGTGGCAGGAATCAATCAGTTTCTCGACATCATTGACGCCGTATTTTTCCTCACATTCAGTAATGTATTTTCTAGCAAAGAGAAGATAATCTATGATTGAACTTGCATCGGTCCAGGTTTTAAACAGGTAATTCCCTTTAAAAAATGAATTATGACCATAGCAGGCATGCGCCATGACCAAGGCTTGCATGGTGATGGTATTTTCTTCCATTAAATAAGCGATACAGGGATTCGAATTGATAACGATCTCATAGGCGAGTCCCATTTGCCCGTGCTTATAGCCACGCTCCGTCTCAATAAAACGTTTACCAAAAGACCAATGATGATAATTGATTGGCATACCAATGCTTGAATAGGCATCCATCATTTGTTCGGCAGTAATGATCTCAATTTGGTTCGGATAGGCATCTAGGCGATAGTGCTCTGCAACTCGCTTGATCTCGACATGGTATTGTTCTAGTAAGTCAAAGGTCCAATCTGGCCCATCGCTGAGTGTTTTTGTTTTTGTCTTTGTATTCATGACTAAGATCCCCCTTAAAGCGCGTGATACCGGCCAGAAAGAGTAGCGATATTATTTTCAATATCGCTGACTATCATTTAGTAAGTTTTCAAATATTAACTCACTTGTTTTTTAAATAGCTCTCTAAATACTGGGAAAATATCATCTACAGTCCGTATGTTTTGCATCGCAAAATTATCATGGCTGTTATGTAGCGCTTCATACTCACGCCATAATGTCTGATGTGCTCGTCGTGTAATTTCTATGTATGAGTAATAACGTGAAAATGGCAATATATGCTTATCTAATAGCTCTCGGCAACCGGGAGAGTCATCAGCCCAATTATCGCCATCAGAAGCCTGAGCTGCATAAATATTCCACTCTTCAGGACGATATCTATCTTTTACAATATCGTTCATCATACGAAGTGCGCTTGAAACAATAGTGCCCCCAGTTTCCTGTGAATAGAAAAATTCGTGTTCATCTACTTCTTTTGCTTGGGTATGGTGGCGAATAAAAACAACATCCACATTTTTGTATGTGCGGTTTAAAAAGAGATAAAGCAAAATATAAAAACGTTTAGCAATATCTTTTGTGGCTTGATCCATCGAGCCTGATACATCCATCAAACAAAACATTACCGCTTGGCTTGATGGTTGCGGTCGGCGTTCATAATTTTTATAGCGAAGATCAAAGGTATCAATAAATGGTGTTCTATTTATTTTTTGTTTCAATGACTCGATTTCTTTCTTTATCCTTTCTTCTTCAAACGGTTGTGCAGGTTCGGTGTTAAATAATAAAGTGAGTGCTTGCTCTAAATCACGCAGTTTTCTTCTTTTTCCTGCGGTCATTGCAGTACGCCTTGCCAATGAATTTTGCAAGGTTTTCACAATAGCAATATTGGCGGGAACCCCTTGTGATTTATAGCCAGAACGGAAGGTTTTCCACTCTACTATTTTGTTCATTTGGTTCTTTTGTAAATTGGGTAATTCAAGATCTTCAAATAAAAGATCAAGATATTCATCTTTAGATATTTGGAAAACAAATTCATCATTGCCTTCGCCATCAGGACTTGCATCTCCTTTACCAGCCCCACCTTGACCGGCGCCACCTGGCGGTCGCTCGATACGATCGCCGGGTGTGAATTGGTCGTTGCCAGGGTGGACAACTTCACGTTGTCCACCTTTACCTTGGTGAAAGCTAGGTTCTCGGATATCACGTGATGGGATCGTGATATCTTCACCACTATCAACATCTGTGATCGAGCGTTTATTTACCGCATCAGCAATAGATTCTTTAATTTGCTGCTTATGGCGGCGTAAAAAGCGCTGGCGATTCACCGTACTTTTATTTTTACCATTGAGCCTGCGGTCGATAAAATATGCCATAGCTCCCCCTTATCTCATTTGCAGCTGGTTTACGACGATTTACGTACGCGTAAATACCATTCAGACAATAAGCGTACTTGCTTGCGGGTATAGCCTTTTTCCATCATACGAGCGACGAAATCATCATGTTTCTTTTGCTCATCTGTGGATGTTTTAGCATTAAATGAAATAACAGGAAGTAGCTCTTCAGTATTAGAGAACATCTTCTTCTCTATTACTGTTCTGAGTTTTTCATAGCTGGTCCAGTTAGGGTTTTTGCCTGCATTGTTTGCTCTAGCACGTAAAACGAAGTTAACAATTTCATTTCGGAAATCTTTAGGGTTACTGATCCCCGCAGGTTTCTCTATTTTCTCTAATTCGTTATTGAGTGCTTCGCGATTAAAGAGTTGTCCAGTTTCAGGATCACGGTACTCTTGGTCTTGAATCCAGAAGTCGGCGTAGCTGACATAGCGATCAAAAATGTTCTGACCATATTCGGAGTAAGATTCGAGATAAGCGGTTTGGATCTCTTTACCAATGAACTCGACATACTTCGGTGTGAGGAAGCCTTTTAAGTGCTCAAGGTATTTTTCAGCAATATCTTGTGGGAATTGTTCTCGTTCAATTTGTTGCTCAAGCACGTAGAACAAGTGAACAGGGTTTGCTGCAACTTCTGAATGATCGAAGTTAAATACCCGCGACAAAATCTTAAAGGCGAAACGAGTTGATAACCCATTCATACCTTCATCGACACCTGCATAATCGCGATATTCTTGGTACGATTTTGCTTTAGGATCGGTATCTTTTAGTGTTTCACCGTCATAGACACGCATTTTTGAATAAACACTTGAGTTTTCTGGCTCTTTCAAGCGAGAAAGAACGCTGAATCGAGCAAGAATCTCAAGCGTGCTTGGTGAGCAAGGTGCGGATGATAGCTCACTGCTTTCAAGTAGTTTTTGATAGATTTTTATTTCTTCAGAAACCCGTAAACAGTAAGGGACTTTGACGATATAAACACGATCTAAGAAAGCCTCATTCGTTTTGTTATTTCTAAAGGTTTGCCATTCTGACTCATTAGAGTGAGCAAGGATCATTCCATCGAAAGGTAATGCGGATAGTCCTTCAGTACCGTTGTAGTTACCCTCTTGCGTTGCGGTTAGAAGTGGGTGAAGTACTTTTAACGGCGCTTTAAACATCTCAACAAACTCCATTAAGCCTTGGTTAGCTTTACACAGAGCACCTGAATAACTATAAGCATCAGGATCATCTTGAGAGTAATGTTCAAGTTGACGAATATCTACCTTACCAACTAACGATGAAATATCTTGGTTATTTTCATCTCCCGGTTCAGTTTTTGCGATACCGACTTGGTCAAGAATGGACGGACGAACTTTCACCACCTTAAATTGTGTAATATCGCCACCAAATTCATGGAGTCGTTTTGCTGCCCACGGCGACATGATGGTATTTAAATAGCGTGATGGAATATTATATTCATTGGCAAGCAACTCACCATCTTCTGATTTATCAAATAAACTGAAAGGATGATCATTAACTGGGCTACGCTCACCATTTGCCGTCAGAATATAAATAGGCACTTTTTGCATTAAACTTTTTAATTTTTCTGCTAACGATGACTTACCACCGCCGACAGGGCCTAATAAATAAAGAATTTGCTTACGCTCTTCAAGCCCTTGGGCTGCATGTTTGAGGTAAGACACTATTTGTTCTATCGCATCTTCCATGCCGTAGAAGTCTTCAAACGTTTTATAACGAGAGATGACACGGTTAGAGAAGAGACGGCTAAGATATGGGTCTTGTGCGGTATCAATCATTTCTGGTTCGCCAATCGCCATTAAAAGACGCTCTGCGGCGTTGACGTAGGCGCTGCGATCGTTACGACAAATATCAAGGAACTCTTGTAATGAAAGCTCTTCATCCTTGGATTCTTCATAGCGATGACGATAGTGGTCAAAAATACTCATGGTATGCCCCCTGAATCGTTCTTTGATCATTTAGACAGGACGAAAATCAACCTCTTTTGCATCCCTTACTTTAAGACTAGTCCGAACTGATCAATTTGCTGTACTGAGTTAATGATTTTTAAATAAAAATACCTTGTGATAGTGGTTTTAAACTGGACGTTTTTTAACCGTATATTTTTACTATCCTCTTATGGGATGGGTTCTGCAAGCGCTTTTGAAGCTAAAACATTTTTGTTTTTTCTTGTTGGTATGCAGATCTACTATTAATTATAGTAATTAATAGTAGATCTTGTTTTTTACTGAATATATTGAAGTAAAAGTCCGTAAAACTTTTTTGTGTTGAATTTTTATTTTGGCTAATTGCCATTATATGGTTTTATTGATCTTTTTTTTTTATTGTTGATTGAGAGGGACAATTATTGAGAATTTTTTGTGTATTTGAGCCTAAGGCATATTTTTTCCACGAAACGGCCTGCTCTGACATAAGCTAAAATAAGGTCCTAAAAATTGTATAGGTAGGTGGCTTTATGACAATTTCACGTGTCGATACTGTTTCTATTCCGGTTTCGGATCAAAACCAGGCTTTGAAGTTTTATCGAGATGCACTTGGTTTTGAATTGATCCGAGATCATTACTCGAATAATCAAAAACGCTGGCTGCAATTAGCACCAAGAGGTGCAGAAACGACAATCAGTTTAGTAACGCCATTTGGCGGAATGGAGCCAGGTACCGTGCAAGGACTAGTCGTTCAAACGGATGATATACAGTTAACGCATAAAGAGCTCAAGCAACGCGGTGTATTATTATCAAGTATTGTTAATTTAGTGGGGGGGAAGTTTGCTACGTTTAACGATCCCGACGGCAATGGCTGGGTATTGATAGAAGCCTCTGCGAGAATGTATGCTTGACCACGAGCAATGATATTGCTCGTGGTTAGTTTTGAATTAACGGTTAGAAATCGTTGTTAATAAAGTATGAGACTGTCCTGGCGCTAGCTCAATACTTGGCTGGTGGATTGTTGATTCCACGCATACCATAGTTTCATAACTATTATCAGCCATATCACCCATACTAACGGATAGCGCTTGCCAAGGGTTCCAAATTACAGCGGCATTGTGACCTTCGTTAGTGACCAAAATTTCACGATTATTGTTTTTATCATTAATAGTGATAGTGGCTTCTGGCTGAGTGTATACACGATCAGTTTCGCTGTTGAAGGTCAGTGTAGAACCACCTTCACATACTTTACCTTGTTGCGTACTATCAAGGTATTTTGGCCCCATTCCTGTAATATCAACATCGTTAATATTGGCAATATCGAAGTAAGTATGTAATGCGCCGCTGTATGACCATGGTTGATTGTCGGTATTAGTCGATGTCAGGCTTACTTTGAGTTCTTGACCGATTTCAAACGTTAGGACGTTTTTAAATTTATGCGGCCAAATAGCATAGGTTTCTTCATTATCTTCCAGTGCTAGACTGACTATAACGCCGTTTTCATTTTCACGGTGCTCTAATAATGACCACTGCGATGTGCGCGCAAAACCATGAGATGGTGTGCCAGCTTGGCCAAACCAAGGCCAACAAATTGGAATACCGCCACGTACCGCTTTTGACTGATCAAAAATGGCTTTTTCACTTAACCAAATAATGTCTTTTTCACCTTGTGGTTTAAACCATAATAGATGACCACCATGCAGTGAAATACCAGCTTCAGCAAGAGGGTGGATCACTCGAATGATATTAATCCCTTGATATTCACAAGCGGTGACGTTGTCGGATAAAGCGTTAACAGTAGAAAGTTGACGTAGATTCATCTTCATTCCTTAAAAGTTAAAAGCAGAAAGTGCTCATTTGTTTAGCGCTTATTTGTAAATTAAGCAATAAACAAAAAAGTACTTATTTTGCGCTTTAAAATATCAAAAAATATGAAAACTAATTTGTTAAAATCGTGAAGGTTTATGATTGTTTTTTGCCATTGTACTAGATACAAAAAAGGCGCCGCAAAATGCGCCGCCTTTTTAATTGCTTTCAAAGAAAGCTAGCTAATGCTTACATTACTTAGAGATGTGAGCGATTAGGTCTAGAACTTTGTTTGAGTAGCCGATTTCGTTATCGTACCAAGATACAACTTTAACGAAGTTATCAGTTAGTGCGATACCAGCTTTAGCATCGAATACTGAAGTTTGAGTTTCGCCGATGAAATCTTGAGAAACAACTTGATCTTCAGTGTAACCAAGAACGCCTTTTAGAGCGCCTTCTGATGCTTCTTTCATAGCAGCACAGATAGTTTCGTAAGAAGCACCGTTCTTAAGGTTAACTGTTAGGTCAACTACAGAAACGTTAGCAGTTGGTACGCGGAAAGCCATACCAGTTAGTTTGCCGTTTAGCTCAGGAAGAACAACACCTACAGCTTTAGCTGCACCAGTTGATGATGGGATGATGTTCTGAGAAGCACCACGACCGCCACGCCAGTCTTTAGCAGAAGGACCGTCAACAGTCTTCTGCGTAGCTGTAGTTGCGTGAACTGTAGTCATAAGACCAGATTCGATACCGAACTTGTCGTTAAGAACTTTAGCGATAGGTGCTAGACAGTTAGTAGTACAAGAAGCGTTAGAAACGATATCTTGACCAGCGTAAGTGTCTTGGTTAACACCCATAACGAACATTGGAGTTGCGTCTTTAGATGGACCAGTAAGAACAACTTTCTTAGCACCAGCAGTGATGTGCTTACGTGCAGTCTCGTCAGTTAGGAAAAGACCAGTTGCTTCAGCAACAACGTCAACGTTGATTGCATCCCACTTAAGATCTTCTGGGTTACGTTCAGCTGTTACACGAACAGTTTTACCGTTAACGATTAGGTTACCGCCTTCAACTTCAACAGTACCGTTGAAACGGCCGTGAGTTGAATCGTACTTAAGCATGTATGCCATGTACTCAACATCGATAAGGTCGTTGATACCAACAACTTCAATGTCGTTGCGCTCTTGCGCTGCACGGAAAACAAAACGACCGATACGGCCGAAACCGTTAATACCTACTTTAATTGTCATTACAGTTGCTCCACAACTTAATTTCTAATGAAAGATAACTGGTAGTAAAATTACATAATACTACGTGACCCTGCAAGCAAAAAAATCGTTTAAATTGCTTAAAATCAAAAAAAAGATCGGATTTAATTTACATTTCGACTACAACGGCGGTAAATCATACAAATACTGTGTAATTTAACAGCGCCGTAATTTTCAAATTTATATCGCTGATAAATACATTAGACGGTTTTTTTAAAACTGTGAATTTTTAAAACAGGCATATGTGTTAAAGTCACTTTAAATAAAATTAGGTTTAAAATTTAATTTGAGGGAAATAAGGGACAACGGTAATGAAAAATAAATCTGATGCTTATTGGCGAGAGAAATTATCTGAAAAGGCTTATCAAGTTTGTCGACAGCAAGCGACTGAGCCACCCTATAGCGGCAAATTACTTCATAACTATAAAACAGGTATTTATTCATGTACCTGTTGTGACTCGCCGTTATTTTCTTCGAGCAATAAATATGACTCAGGCTGTGGCTGGCCTAGCTTTGATGCGCCATTGAATGATGATTGCATTAGCTATGTAGAGGATCATAGTCATGGTATGAAACGAATAGAAATTCGTTGTAAGCATTGTGATAGTCATCTTGGACATGTTTTTAATGACGGTCCGCAAACAACAGGTGAACGTTATTGTGTAAACTCGATATCATTAATATTCACGGACAAATAAAGCGTATGAGTGACGGTAATATATAATTATTTACCGTCACTGTATTTAATATCTAAAATTTCACAATAAAAGCAAAATAAGTTTAATGATTAAATCTTGTATGCATCAATTATAAAATTATTTGATATTTACAATAAAATTTTAATTAATCATTTTTTGCTCGTAGTTGCCATTTTGTAAATTATCTAAAATATTGACTGCTTTTTTATTTAAAACCTTCTGTTCATCTTCTGTTAACAAAAATAAGCTGGCGACATTTTTTGCTTCGGCAACGGGCATATTCATATCATTAGCAATTAATACCCATATATAAGCTTCTTTCAGTTTTTTTTGCTGCTGAGATAAGGTTGCTAATGATTTAATTATATCTTGGTTTACCGTTTCATTTTTCTTGTAGAGTGAAAGCGCATGATGGAGTAATTGATAGGTTTTATCCTTATCTTTGCTGATGTAGTAGCTGGCAAGTGCTAGTTGAAGGTCGGGTGTCTCTAACTCTTTTTTACCTTCGAGAGCTAGAAATTGTTGTTGTGCTTGTTCATCACCTTGACTCCAACGATAGTAAATAATCTCTGGATCGGTCGACAACGACAGCTCTTTGTTTAGGCGTGTTATATTATTATAGCTATCGTAGAGTGCGTTCATACGAATAGTTTTTCGATCTTTTAGCTCTGTTGGTTCAATACGAGCGGCATATTCCAAGCAAAAAATATACTTTTGCGTCGCTTCAAGCTCTTTAAATTTTTCTTGGTCGGTTGGATTTTTCAACACATCATAACGTTGCCAAATTAACCCTGTTCGTTGAATACGGCATTGACCATCATTGACGTTGAGCTGGGCACACAATTCAGGGTAACTTTCACATAAGCTATCTGTGGTACGGTGGCGTTCAAAACAACCAGTTAATAATAAGCTCATACTGATCGTTGTGATAAAACGTTTAGTATTGTTTAAGAGCAACCTTGTCGGCACTACTCTTTTTGATGTTTCTATAATTGCGGAGTAATACGCCATAGTGACCTACATGTTGGTTACGAATAATGATAAATATACCGATGTCATTTGTTGTTATCGACGGATGATCTCGAAAATGGTGAATTTATTTTGATAGACCTATCAAGCTGTGATCGCTATTACAGTTTGAGGGGAAAGCGTTGACTGTTATTACGTATTTTATAAGCTACAGCGATGTACTTAAACAAGCCTGTCAGTATAGAAATGAGGAGTGGATATGGATGTGTCGCAATTATTGAAGGCTATGACGCCAGAAGTTTTTGAGCGGATATCAACCGCAGTTGAAACGGGTAAGTGGCCTGATGGTACAGTATTAACTGCTAATCAAAGAGATTCTGCTATGCAGGCTGTAATGCTTTATCAATCTCGCCATAATAGTGATGCGCAACATATGACGGTTGCAGCGGGTGGCGAAATAAAATTTAAGAGTAAAGCTGAATTAAAACGTGACTTTTCGACTCAAGGAACTGTTGGAGAGTCGCCAGAGATAGCTCGCTTTGAACATGATGATATCTAACGTTAGATATCATCATGCAGGTTAGGCCATATCATGGCTTCACAATAGAAACTTTGTAATTGATGATCTTCTTCTGACACAATATTGGCTATCCATGGCTCTTGCTCTATGCGCTGTAGATAGTGATGAAGAATAGGATAATGGGGTTGCAATCGTAGCCCTGCCATCCATCCCGTTCTAAAAATACTCCAGATACTTATTTCAGCCATTGAGAAATGATCGCCAACATACCCTTGATCGGGAAGTTGTTCTTCGAGGTATTTCAACACATTAGGCAAGTGGTGGGAAAGGCATTGCTCCACCGCTTCTTCATCACATGGCTTATTTTGCATTTTATCGCGCAATACTTTTTGGTAAAACAAAACGCCACCGAGTAATGACGTCACACGTGTCGCTGCATAAGTTTCAAACCAACGAATTTTTGCACGTTGTTTGGCATCGCCCGGATAAAGTGGGGGAATGGGGTAGGTATCGTCAAGATAATGGGCAATAACGGTTGAATCAATGATCGTTGTATCGTTATGTTCAAGTACAGGGACTTTTCCCATTGGGTGGCGTTTGTGCGCCAGCTCTTTTTCTAAAAAGGGGTTGAGAGGCTGGAGTTCATAACGTATCCCTTTGTAATTAAGTGCCAACATGATTTTTCTGACAAAGGGCGAAATAGAGGCACCATGTAAAATCATCATTGTTCCAACCTATGAAGGTAGATTGCTATTAGCTGTAATTGTAGTTCGGTTGGAAAACTTTTGGGGAGTGGTGTTTTTATTTTATGATCGCTAAAAATAAAAAAGAGCCTATTCGGCTCTTTTCTTTATTAAACAAGTACTACTAATTACAAGGTTAACTCACCACGGAGATCTTGCTGCATCAGCGTACGCATTGTCTCAATCGGTAAATCTTGGCTGAGTAAGTAATGTAATTTAGCCAATGCCGCTTCAGGTGTCATATCATAGCCACTTAGCACACCAGCATCAGCCAGCGCACAACCCGTTGCGTATCCACCCATATTAACTTTACCTGATAAACACTGGGTTAAGTTCATTACAATCACACCGCGATTCGATGCTTCTTTTAACTGATCAAGTAACTCTTTATTTTGAGGCGCATTACCTACGCCAAAAGTCAGTAGGATCATAGCATTAACAGGTTGGCGTAGGGTATTACGTATAACCTCTGGGGAGATCCCTGGATACATGGTGATCACACCAATAGGTTGTGGCGTGATAGTGTGGACTTTAAACTCGCCATTCGGTTTTTTGTTTAATTCCGTTCCGCTATTAACGGTTATGTTAATACCTGCTTCCAATAATGGTGGCAAGTTTGGTGAGATAAATGCGCCAAAACCATCGGCATGAGCCTTAGTACTACGGTTACCACGGATCAATTGGTTGTTGAAAAATACCGTCACTTCATTGATTGGGTAATTAGCCGCAATATGTAACGCATTCAATAAGTTGCTTTGGCCATCAGAGCGAAGTTCAACTAACGGGATTTGAGATCCAGTTACAATGACAGGCTTATCTAAATTCTCGAACATAAAAGACAAAGCCGAAGCGGTGTATGCCATAGTATCTGTGCCATGAAGGATCACAAAGCCATCATACTTATCGTAATTATCTTTTATATCGTCAGCAATGCGTTGCCAATCCGCAGGTGTCATATCTGATGAGTCGATTAAAGGCGAATACTCATGGATAGTGAACTCAGGCATTTCTGGGCGATGGAATTCTGGCATGCTAGCTAATTGCTTTTGCATAAAGCCTGATACAGGAATATAGCCATGATCAGATTTTTGCATACCAATGGTGCCGCCAGTATAGGCGATATAAATATGTTTTCTTTCCATTTTTCAGCACAGAGTTAACGGTTGGTGTGCGCATTATACGCAAACTGTATGAAGATGCGAGTTAAGCGATTTTTAGAGTGATAGTTATTGCATTGAAATGTGAACTAAGATTGATGTGCTTATAATTTGAGTTGTTGTGGTTTTTATCACTAATATTGATTAGTTAGTTTATGTAAGTGCTTCTGCATAATAAAAAGCTCGACATATAGCCGAGCTTTTTAATTATTTGTTACTGATAATGTTCTCGTTACTAGTTAACAGTACTGCAATTTAAGCAGAACGCATAACGACCATTAGGATCGTTAAAGTTACTAAGAGAAGTCAGATCTTTTGCAACTTTAGTCACTGGAGCGAATGCATTTGGTGTGTCACCAAGAACCATCGCCACAACCTGTGCTTTTACTTCACCTGACATTTCTTTAAAGAATTGCTGGATAGGAGAAAGAGGCTGTTGCATCCACACCAATTGGTAATCATCAACTTTAGCGAGCGACACCGCTTCCGTTATTGCAGTATCAAAGTCACCGAGTTCATCGACTAAACCAAGCTCTTTAGCGTCTTTACCTGTCCATACTCGGCCTTGGGCAATTTTATCTGCTTGCTCAAGTGACATATGGCGGTATTTGCTGACTAAACCAATAAAGCGCTGGTAGCCATTATCCACCCCAAGCTGGAAAACTTTGCCGACATTTTCAGGAAGAGCACGTGTTACGCCGACACCTGAGAAAGGAGTCGTTCCCACACCATCACTGTAAACACCTAGCTTTTCTAAGCTTTTCTCAAATGTGGTTAAAATCGCAAAGATACCAATAGAGCCGGTGATGGTTGTTGGTTGTGCGATGATCTTATCAGCACTTGAAGAGATCCAGTAACCACCTGATGCCGCAACACTCGACATCGAAACTACAACAGGTTTCCCCGCCGCTTCTAAGGCATCGACTTCATTACGGATCACTTCAGAAGCAAAGGCGCTGCCTCCTGGACTATCGACACGTAAGATCACAGATTTTACCTCGTTATCAAAGCGAGCTTTGCGAAGTAGTGCTGCAATCGTGTCACCACCTGCTGTACCTTGGCTACTCTTACCATCAACAATAGCGCCACTTGCGACAACAACAGCTATTTTGTTATTTGATGGTTTTTGATCATCAACCAGCATCGATAAGTAATCGTAATAACTGATCTGTTTAAAGCTGTGCTCACCGTTATCACCAAACTCTTTGATTAAGATTTGGCTTAATTGAGGACGGGTTACCAACTCATCAACAAGACCCATTTTTTTACTCAGTTGAGCAAAGTCGCCATTAACAGCGGTAAGTTGTTCAACAAAGCTGTTCATTTCAGGCGTCAGTGATTTAGCATCGATATTGCGGTTTTTCGCCACATCAGACGTATAAGCATCCCATAATTGATCTAACCAAACCGTATTCGCTTCTTTCGCTGCGGCTGACATACCATCGCGGATATAAGGTTCGACAAATGATTTGTAAGTACCGACACGGAAAACATGTGTGGTGACATCTAGCTTTTCTAATAATGTTTTATAGTAAAGCGTATAGGTGCCATAACCCGTTAACATGATACCGCCATCAGGTGACATCAAGATCTTATCGGCATAACTTGCAAGGTAGTATTGGCTTTGGCTGTAATGACCACCATAAGCATAAACAGGTTTACCGGATGCTTTAAATTCTTGAATGGCTTTTGCAATATAGCGCAGTTTAGTCAGACTCGTTTCTGGCATGTTTTTAAGATTTAATACAAGGCCAGTAATAGAGCTATCGGTAGTTGCAGTGCGGATGGCTTCGACAATATCGAATAAAACGTTTTGCTCAACAGGTGGTTGCCCCATCACATCACTAATAACGCTATCTAATGGATTGTCATAGTTTTTCTGCTCAACAATCGGGCCTGATAGGTTAAGTACAAGTGCCGATGCCTCTGGCTTTTCAGCACTATCATCATTGTCACTAAAAGCAAAAATAATGGCACCTACAATCAGTAGGAAAATTAAGTTAAGAATAAACTTACGGGCGAAGTTGATTAACTTCCAGATTGTTCTGAAAAACGCTCCAATCCCTGTGAATATGGCTTTCATGAATGCTCTCTTTAATGATTCTTGAGGCATATCGTATCGTACTCATTAACTAATTTCAGTAAATTTACTATCAAGAATAGATATCAAAACAAGGTATTGAATAAATAGCCGTGTTGTTAGTCATCGAAGGTAAAAGAAAAGTGCGCGAAAGCACATTTGTTAACTTAATGTAAACAAATGTTTGAAATGGCATGATAGGGTTAATATACTGGTCAGACCATAATAAAAAGAGAAGCAAAAGCCATGGACAATAAAGCATACCCTCATTTGTTAGCGCCATTGGATCTTGGTTTTACTACCCTACGAAACCGTGTGTTAATGGGCTCTATGCACACAGGGCTTGAAGAATCACGAGATGGATTTAAAAAATTATCTGCGTTCTATGCCGCACGTGCGCGTGGTGGTGTAGGACTAATTGTCACTGGCGGTTTCTCTCCCAACTTTCGTGGGCGACTACATCCGTTAAGTGCTGAATTTAGTTCATCACGTGCAGCTCGGGCACATAAAAATATTACAGATGCAGTACATAATGAAGGTGGAAAAATAGCGCTTCAGTTGCTTCATGCTGGGCGCTATGCAATGTCGCCTTTTGCAGTGAGTGCCTCTGCTATTCGTTCACCTATTTCTAAATTCACCCCAAGTGAAATGTCTGAACGCCAGATATTAAAAACCATCAATGCTTTTGCTAATAGCGCAGAGCTTGCGCGCGAGGCTGGTTATGATGGGGTTGAACTGATGGGGTCAGAAGGCTATCTGATTAATCAGTTTATCTGTCAGCGTTCGAACTTACGTTATGACGATTGGGGCGGGAGTTATGAAAAGCGAATTCGTTTCCCACTAGAAATTGTGAAAGCGGTTCGCGCGCGAGTTGGACGTGACTTTATTATTATCTTCCGTCTTTCAATGCTGGATTTAGTCGAGCAAGGCAGTACTCATGAAGAAGTGGTAATGCTCGCTAAGGCTCTAGAACAAGCAGGCGTAACCATTTTAAATACGGGTATTGGTTGGCATGAAGCACGTGTTCCGACAATTGCCACGCAAGTGCCTCGTGCCGCATTTGCTTGGGTTACAGAAAGGCTTAAACAAGAAGTCTCTATTCCGCTAGTTACCTGTAATCGTATTAATACCCCACAAGTGGCTGAAGATATTCTATCGTCAGGGCAAGCTGATATGGTATCGATGGCACGACCGTTCCTTGCCGATCCTGATTTTGTCGAAAAAGCAGCACAAGATCGCGCTGATGATATTAATACCTGTATTGGTTGTAACCAAGCCTGTTTAGATCATGCTTTTGTTGGTAAACGTGCCAGTTGTTTAGTTAATCCCCAAGCGTGTTATGAGACTGAATTGGTATTAACCCCAGTAACTCAAAATAGGAAAGTGGCGATTGTTGGAGCAGGACCTGCTGGAATGGCATGCGCAGTTGCTGTCGCAGAGCGAGGTTTTACCGTCGATATATTTGAGAAAAATGATCACGTTGGTGGACAATTTAATCTTGCGATGCAAATACCAGGTAAAGAAGAGTTTAAAGAAACGATTCGTTATTTTACCCGTCGTTTAGAACAAACAGGTGTAAACGTAAAACTTGGTTATGCTGCAACAGAAAATGATTTAGCTAACTATGATGAAGTTATTATCGCAACGGGTGTTAAACCGCGTATTCCGCCTATTCCAGGTGTCGATAATCCAAAGGTCATTGATTATCAAACCTTGATCAGAGATAAAGTACAGTTAGGACAAAAAGTCGCTGTTATTGGTGCTGGTGGTATTGGGGTTGATGTATCTACCATGCTAACCGAGCCTGAAAATCAAAATCTTGATCAATGGCTTGAAGAGTGGGGGATTGATAAAACATTGACGCATGAAGGTGGCTTATTACCACATGATGAATACATTAGCCCACGACAAGTATGGTTAATGCAGCGTAAACCGGGCAAGGTTGGTAAAGGCCCAGGCAGAACGACAGGCTGGATCCACCGTAGAACGTTAGAAAAACGCGGAGTAGAACTGCTTGGTGGAGTTAGCTATGACAAAATCGATGATGCTGGATTGCATATTACCGTTGAAGGACAATCTCGAATATTAGATGCCGATAATATTGTTCTTTGTACAGGGCAAACATCGGTTGAAGAACTGTCAGAAAAGCTCACCGAACAAGGCATTAATGTTCATGTGATTGGTGGTGCTGATGTTGCCGGAGAGGTTGATGCTAAACGCGTAATTCGTCAAGGTGTTGAACTGGCTGCTAAGCTGTAATTTTATATAAAAAAACCAGCTCAAAAGAGCTGGTTTATTAATAAGGATTAAATCTTATTCAGCCAGAACTTTAGTTACGCTCTTAACTTCAATTGAAGGTGCGATGATTTCAACGCGACGGTTCGCTGCACGACCCTCAGCTGTTTTGTTCGTTGCTACAGGATCGCTTTCACCACGGCCTTCGCTTGTGATACGGTCACCATCAATGTTTAGGTGAGAACGTAGTGCTTCAGCAACTGCAGCCGCACGTTTCTCAGATAGCTTCATATTGTAAGCTTCTGAACCTTTGCTATCAGTGTAACCTACAACTACGATGTTTGAATCCGGCTGTTCAGCAAGACGCTTTTCGAAAGGTGCTAGTTTGCTTGCATCGCCAGAAGTGATGGCAGTGCTATCGAATGCAAAAGGAACTGTTAGTGTTAATGCATCCAAAGTTTCAGTTGTAACTTGATCTACATAAACTGGCTCAATAACAGGAGCAACTACAGGAGCAGCACCCCAGTGGTAAGCAAGTGAAACACCTGCAAATTGAACATCAGCACCACCTACATCTTTGTAGTATTGGTATTCCATGCGAGTGGATACGTTGTCATTAATGAAGTACTCAGCACCAACACCGGCAGTTGAAGCCCAACCGTTGTCATCAGAAACTGCACCTTTCTTAGCATCCCAATCGTAGTAGAAAGCACCAAGCTTAGCAAAAACGTCAAATTTGTCATTAATAGCGTAAGAGTATTTACCTACAAGGTCTGCACCTTGAGCTTGGAATGACTTATCACTGCCTTTAACCGTTGTATTGCCAAGGTTAGTGTAACCACCTTCAACAGCGAACCAAGGAGTGATTTGGTAACCAGCAAAAACACCACCTGCAAGGTTTTTATTTTCTAGGTTAATGTCAGAGCCAGTGTTATTGTCTTTGACATCGTAGAAGCTATTACCTAAACGAGCACCCGCGTAAAAAGGATTTTCAGTTGCAGCATTTACTGCGCCAGATACTAGAAGCGCTAAAGGTAGAACAAGAAAAGATTTTTTCATGATAATCTGCCGTATTCCTAATTGTTATTTAATATATATTTTATTTTGCACTAATAGTGCATTCAACTATTTTACAGTAACAAATAATAAAACCAAAATTTTTTGTGAGATTAATTGTGTTTTTATGTTTCAATTTGAACTTAACTACATATTGAAAATATACAACGATAAATTTATGAGAGCGATCTATCTATAGCTTTGTATTTCAGATAAAGTCATTTAATTCAATGTGATATTACTCACATTGTCTGTTTATAGCTATATACGTTGGAGCGGCTTCTATTTATATATATTTTCAATGAAAATGCTTTAAACTTAAAACAAAGACTAAATTAATCATTTTTATTACATTACTGAGTAAATAAAAAACAATATTCTATAATATTTATCTTTAGTCTAAGATTATAAAAGTGAAAAGTAGTCAATAAATGAGTTTTAAAGCCTTGTAAAATAGGCAGACGTGTTGAGGTTAATGATAGGGTTGATATTCTCTATCAGGTAAAAAAAAGAGGAGATTGAAACAATCTCCTCTTTAGTTGATATTAATTAGTACTTAATGCTTTTCTGGTATACCAGGGGCTTCTGCTATCCGTCATATCATATAGTTGATATTTACGCCCGAGCATTTGTCCACCATCACGAGTGAGAGGTAGCCAAGAGATATTTGCACGATTAGTACTTGGTTTAACCGTCATTAAATCAAATGGGATAGAGACATAGAACCCTTTAGTAAAGCTTCCTTCACCATAATCTTCTGCTGACATATCAGTCTTTGTCGCAAATGCACCTGCTATTATGCCGCTATCGAATTGCTTCGAGAAATCTATAGTGATACCTTTGTCTTCAGCAAGATATCGACCTGCACTGACTTTTAACAAAGTATTTGGCATCCAGTCCCATTGTGGTTGATAGTAAACAGAGATATTACCAACGGTAGTGCCTGTTTGAACTAGGTAATCACCTTGATTTTCTTTTTTGTAAAAACCAAATGGCGAATTAGGATCGCGCTGTTTAACATAATTTATATCAGCACCAATAGCCCAATTACTTTCAATCGGACGGTATAATATCTCTCCACCAACACCTCCATACATGGTTTCTAAATAACCACCGTAAGCCTGACCATAAAGATTATCTGATAGCTTATCGATCCATGTTAACTGAAGGTTATCAAGACGAACTGGGTTATCACTAATATATTGACGAACTAATGTTCTGACACGTTTGTTATTTGTTCCGTCACCAGTCGGTGTATCATAGTTAAATTTATCATAATTATCATATATGTTTACGTATACAGAACCACCGACGGTAAGGTTTTTCGTCAACCAATAATCGCTAGACGCAGTTAAACCAACATTAAATAAGTAAAAACCTTCGGCACTACCAAAGGATTGTTTTAACGTTGGGGCGACACCATAGCTCCAGTCTTCACTATTATCAGCTACTTTTAAACCAGTAGGCTTCCTTGGAGCTAGAGTCTTTCTACTATCTGAAATATTACTACCAATATACTCGTAGTTTGCTACTTTTTTAAACTGATAGTTGTCAAAGCTAGCTTCGACAATCGGTTGGTTATCGGCAGACTCTATAATGTTAAATGTTTCAATATCGTTTACATGGTTATTGATTAATACACCAGCACGCATTTGTGCTTCATCTCTATCACGATACTTTGTTTGATTAGCTATTAACGTAAGTGATTTGTTCTCAGTATCTTTGAAAAGGATCGGATCTGAATATCCTGCAATCTCATCTAAATCACTAGCAAGAGCTTTCCACTGTTTCTCTGTTAAGTAAGTCTCTGAGTTTTTATTTGCGAATGCTGGTGCAGGGTTATCAAGCCAGCTAGCTTTTAATTGATTAAAATTAGTATTGACACTAAGCCCGAAGGTAACGGTATTTCCACGTTCGTAGCTAATGTTAGCCGTAGCCCAATCGGTCAATTGGTATACGGCTCCGATATTCCACGGTGAGGATTGTGGCATTGCTTTACCACGATTTACAGGGAAATCCTTACTATAATCATTACCGTCATATTCTAATTTTACTTGTAATGGTTTTAAAGGGGTTTGGTATTCAACGCCACCAAATATAGCACTTTGACCTTTAAAAAAACGTTCATAATCAAAGCTGCCACCGTTTCCTTTGAAGTCATTTCTATCGGCACAAAATCGATCGGATAGTTTACACATTGGATTTGAAATATTGCCTCGTTGACCGAGATATCCCCAACCTAAACCTAACGTAAAGTCTAAAGGGCCAAATTGTTTGTTGGCGACGAAATATTCACCATCAAAGAGGCCGGTACCACCAAAATCACGAACACCAAAAGCAACTTCTGGTAGCCAATAAGACTCTTTCCATAATCGCGCTTTAAAATCGATCCCTTTGTCAGTATAAAGAGTGTCACCACTAAATTCAGGGTGTGAACTGTAGAGTGTATCTGGAACTTGGGTGTAACGAATGGTTGTTTCAAACCATGGTAAAAGTTGTAAAGACACCCAGTAATGATAATAATCTTTATTTAATGTGGTACCTAACGTAAATTCACCATCATGATGCATACGTGATGTAGGCATCTGCATTAAACCAACGCCGCCAAAATCACTATTAGAATAGGGAGATTGAGGGTAACTAAATTCGTCAGCATGTGCTGAAGATAAAGGCAATATTGCTAAGGTAATAGCAGATAAAGCGAACGATGATCGTTTGGTTATAAGTGGTTTAATAGGAAAAATCATCGTAGCGTCCTGTTAATAAGCATGCTAATAATATCGTTATTTAAATCAGAATAATTTGAAAATAAAGTTTGATAACCAATAAAAATAGTTGCTCCCGGTGCAATGTCATGGTGATTACTATTCCAATAAGCAATTGGATGCTTTTCTACATGTCCATCCGGTTGAATAACGGTGACATAACTCTTATCTGCGCTGCTTAAAACATTTGCATTCACCAGATATTGTGATGCAGATGTTCTTGCTTTCCATTTTACAGATAATGGTTTTTCTATTGCTCCAAAGATCAAAATATCATTAGTGCGTTGAGATAGTATAATCTGATATTTGCCGTCTAAAAGTGGATTATCTGGTTGTGATATTCTGATGGTATCAAAATCAAGTGGCGTGATAACTTTTTTAAAAGTAATGTTTTTCTCTATCCATTCCGCATTATTTGAAAAGCTTTTAGATAAGAAGGGCTCACTATTTTCTGATTGAGCTAGTATGTTTAGTTTATCTATAACAGCAGATTTATTAACCGGAGTTGATATATCAAGAAGACTTGAACCTAACCAATATATTGGCGAATTTGGTATTTGATGGCTTTTTATTGCATCTTCGACAGCTTGAGCTAGACGTACTGGCTCTGAATATTTTAATTCGGTTGTGGGGGGGATTAAGACTGTTGTATTGGCATAGGTGCAAGTAACATTTAAAGCCAAAAAAATAAAGGCGATAAATCTGCAAACCTTATAGCGGAGATTCGGTAAATACATGAAATATCCTATTGTGCAAAAGGTTTTAGTGGCGTGAGTTCAATACTTGGTAATGACGGAGCTATGATTTGGCGACTTTTTACAACATTTCCAGTTGTTTGTTCGATCCAAAACATATTGAGGTAAGATGTATTTAACTCTTTTACCTGAACTGTTTCGATGAACTTCAATGTAGCGTGATATTTACCATTAACATAAAGTGTTTCAGGCTTTTTATAAGTAAAAACTGAATTTAAAGTGTAACCTGAATGGTAACCCGGTTGCCAATCAATGGTTCGTTGCCAATGAGTTGGAGTACTTGATAACTGCAGCCCTAGAGATAATGGGTCTGGCTTTTCACTATAAGTATTTACAAGATTCCCATCAGGAAGGTTTACTGTTTTTACAATTCGTCCGTGCTCAGTGACGATCATGCCATTATCACTAGATAACCACTTTAATTGTGTTGCGCTACTTTTTGTATTATCTAGTACTGGTTCAGCTAAGGCTAATATCATGAAAATTTGGTTATGATCACCAATTTTGGCATAAGTGCTAGCATAGGGTATCTGAGCTATTTCATAGCGTGATTTAGTAATATCAGGTGTACCGTATATTGCTAATTCTACAGTATCTTTTACGTTACTTATTTTTTGGCTGCATCCCGTCGCTATAAATACGATATTAAACAAAAGTATTAACAAATAAATGGGGCGTAAAATGAAATAAGTTTGCATTTATATAGATAATCCAAATAAAACGTTTGAATACTATGATCAGTTTTTAACAACATAGCAAAAAAATAGCCGCGCTAAAGCACGGCTATGTTAAAACTCAGGCTACAGTTATTGTGTATTAGTAACTGTAGTTGTTGTAGAGTTTGTGTTGTCAGAATCTGATGCAGCAATAGCAACAGCTGTAACTGCCGCAGCAGCACCAACAGCAACTGCTGTTGTTGTGCCCGTAGCAGTGGCTGTCGCTGATGTTGTACCAGCTGCTGTACCAGTTTCTTCAGCTGCAAATGCTGATGTCGCCATACCCATTGCTGCAAATAAAACTAATGCTGATTTTTTCATGAAAATATCCTAATATAAAATTATAGAGTACTGTTAAGTCATTAACATAATTAAACAGCTATTATACGTAAAAAATAAAAAAGTACATATAAAAAAAAGAAAAATGTGTGAGAGAGTGTATATAGTGAAGTCGACAAGATTAAATGTAAAATGGCAATTTTTGCGATTCATTTCACTGATAATTGTTAGTAAAACCAGAAAGTTGTGATGTGCTAAAGTTTTACATTTTTTATCTTCAAATAGTTGAGCCTATGGTTTATTTATCTATTCCTATTCCTATGGTTTATTTATCTATTAAAAAGAGGTAAGATGCGCGAGTTTTTTTGCTGTTGGTGAGATGCAAAAAACATAAATTGATTTTCAGACTTTGTTTTAAACAAAATTAATAGCACTGGGGAGCTACGACCTCTGGGCGGTAGCGTGCCTTTTTACAGCTTATTCTTCATACACACTCCTGAGACAACGAAATAATGAAATTCACAAAAAAACTAATTGTCACAGCCGTTACATCTTTAATGCTAGTGGGTTGTTCAATGCCAGGCTCTCATTTAAGCCTTGATGGACAAAACATTGTAGGAAGTGAAAGCACAGATGCCGGCCTTCAGGGACGTGTAAATGTTTTTCCTCTTACTGCTGAAAGTGTCTCTCAATTCAAACATAAACAGGTGTCTGCTCAAATTAATAAAAACCTAGATCAGTTGTTATCTAAATATGAATATCATATTGGTACTGGTGATGTTTTAAACATTACAGTTTGGGACCATCCTGAATTGACTATTCCTGCTGGTTCTTACCGAAGTGCTGAAGAAGCAGGAAATTGGGTTCATGCTGATGGGACTATTTTTTATCCTTATATCGGTAAAGTTTCTGTTGCTGGAAAAACAGTGACAGAAATACGACGAGATATTGCTCGTAGACTGTCTACTTATATTGAAAGTCCGCAAGTTGATGTAAATGTAGCCTCATTCCGCTCGCAAAAAGCATACATTACAGGCGAAGTAAAACAAGCAGGTCAACAAGCGATAACAAATATTCCTTTAACGTTGCTAGATGCAATAAACCAAGCAGGTGGATTAGCTGAAGATGCTGATTGGCGTAATGTAACGTTAACAAGAAACGGAAAAGATGAACAGATTTCTCTTTATGCTCTTATGCAAAAAGGCGATTTGACACAAAATCGACTATTAAAAAATGGTGATATTGTTCATGTTCCTCGCAATGATGATCAGAAGGTATTTGTAATGGGCGAGGTTAATAAACCTCAATTATTAAAGATCGACCGTGCAGGAATGAGTTTGACTGAAGCGTTAAGTAGTGTTGGTGGGATCGATGAATTAAAAGCTGATGCAACTGGCGTTTTTGTTATTAGGTCTACACATCCGGATTTAAATAAGACCCCACACCAGCCTGTTGCAAATATTTATCAACTGAATGTTAAAGACGCAACGGCCTTAGTCGTTGGGACAGAGTTTGACTTAAAGCCTTATGATATCGTCTATGTAACTGCGGCTCCGATTGTTCGGTGGAATCGTGTTATTCAGCAACTGTTACCAACTATAACTGGATTCAATCAATTGACTGAAGGTGTAGATAGATTTACAGATTTAAAGAAACTGTAATAGTTATACATTTGTCGGATATCAAATAAATTTATAGTAGATATTATGTTTAACAATATATTGGTTGTATGTGTAGGTAATATTTGTCGTTCACCTTCCGGTGAACGTATTTTACAAACGAAATTACCCCACAAAAATATTGCTTCAGCGGGAGTTGCAACGGCTAAAAGCGGTTTAGTTGGTAAGCCTGCTGATAAAATGGCCGCACAAGTTGCTGAAGAACATGGTTATTCATTAAATGGCCATCAAGCACAACAATTAACGAGTGACCTTGTAAGAGACTATGATCTTATTTTAGTCATGGAAAAAGGGCATATTGAAGCTGTCACTGCGATAGCGCCAGAAGCAAGAGGTAAAGCGATGCTATTTGGGCAATGGATCGGGCAACAAGATATACCTGACCCTTACCGACTGAGTAAAGAAGCGTTTGACCATGCATATAAGTTAATAGATCAGGCTGCAGAGGCTTGGTCAAAAAAATTATAAGCATTGCTTAATGTAAAGAACAATATTTGGATTATATTTAATGAGCTCTACGATTAAAAATCAATCGAATCTAGTGGGTGGCAGTGACGAGATCGATCTAGCTAAACTGTTTGGGATCTTAATCGACAATAAAATAAAAATTATTGTAATAACGTTTGTTTTTGCTGTTGTCGGTATTGTCTATGCGTTGTTTGTCACACCTATATATAAAGCGGATGCATTAATCCAAGTCGAAGCTAAGTCATCAGGCATGGGTACTATGTTAGGTGGCGATATGGCTGATATGTTCGGTGGTGGTGATTCATCTTCTAGTACTGAAATCGAAATTATTAAATCAAGAATGGTACTAGGCCAAACAGTTGATAAGCTAAATTTAACGACACAAGTTACACCTGATTACTTCCCAATTTTTGGACAAGGTTTAGCTAGAATGCAAGGCGCTCAGATTCATGCGGATATTAGTCGCTTTGAATTACCAAACACAATAGCAGCACCTGCGAGTTATACTCTTGAAGTCATAAATCAAAAAAAAGGTGAGTACAAATTAATTGATAGTGATGGTAATCACATATTGACGGGCTTTGTCGGCCAACTATCATCAGATCATGGCTACAAAATATTTGTGACTGATATTCATGCAAATGATGGTGACATGTTCACCGTGTCGAAGCGTACACGTTACGATGCGATTGGTATATTACAGCGAAATTTATCGGTCAGTGAGCAAGGTAAACAAACCGGTATTTTACAGTTGTCATATACTGGCCCAAATCGGTTAGAAATTGCAAAAATATTGAATAATATTAGTGAAAACTACTTTTTACAAAATGTTGAGAGAAATTCAGCAGAAGCGGAAAATAGCCTAGAGTTTTTGAAAAAGCATTTGCCTGAAGTTAAAACAAAGCTTACAGCAGCAGAAGATAAGCTAAATAATTATCGTCAAGCAAATGAATCTGTCGATTTGCCGTTAGAAGCGAAGTCAGCATTGGACACGATGGTATCGCTAGAATCTCAGTTAAATGAATTAACATTTAAAGAAAGTGATATATCTCAAAGGTTCACAAAAGATCACCCTGCATATATCTCGTTACTTGATAAGCGTAAAACCCTATTAGCGGAAAAAGCAAGATTAAATAAAAAAGTTGAAAAGCTTCCAAAAACACAGCGTGAGATTTTACGTCTAACTCGTGATGTTGAAGTTAATCAACAAATTTATGTTCAGATGTTAAATAAAGTACAAGAACTTAGTATTGTTAAAGCAAGTACAGTAGGTAATGTTCGTATTTTAGACTCAGCTCAATCTGCTAGCGCGCCAATAAAACCGAAGAAATCACTCATCGTTGTACTATCGACATTATTGGGTGGCATGTTAAGCGTAGCGATTGTAGTACTTAAAGCAGCTTTCCATCGTGGTGTTGAAAACCCTGATGAAATTGAAGCAATCGGTCTACCTGTTTATGCGTCAATTCCTGAGTCAAGTTGGCAACTAGCATCTGACAAAAAAAATGAAAAGAGCAAAAAAAATCATCAAGATACTATTGTACAATCATTACTGGCTGTAGCTAATCCAGCTGACTTATCCATTGAAGCATTGCGTAGTTTGCGTACAAGTTTGCATTTTGCAATGATGGAAGCGAAGAATAATATATTGATGATATCTGGTCCAAGTCCAGGTATCGGTAAGTCATTTGTTTCAGCTAATATGGCAGCAGTAATGGCACAAGCTGGTCAACGCGTTTTAGTTATTGATGCTGACATGCGTAAAGGTCGAATGGAACGTCAGATGTGTGTTGATAGTAAGCCTGGTTTGGCTGATTATTTGTCTGGTCGAGAAAGTATTGAGTCTGTTATTAAAGCTCCTGGTATTGATAACCTCGATTTTATTGCCCGTGGCGCTGTTCCACCAAATCCATCAGAATTACTTATGCATCCAAGAATGAAAACGTTACTAGATTGGGCATCAGAAAATTATGATTTAGTTTTAGTGGATACACCTCCTATCTTAGCCGTGACCGATCCTGCTATTGTAGGGGCACATGCTGGTACTACGATGATTGTTTCTCGTTTCGGATTAAACCCAATTAAAGAAATTGAAGTGACAAAAAATCGATTTGAGCAAAACGGTATCGAAGTTAAAGGGTGTATTCTTAATGCTGTTGTGAAGAAAGCAAGCTCTACATATGGCGGTAGTTATGGTTACTATAACTACAGTTACGTGAACGATAATAAGTAGCAATTTTTAATTATTTGAAACAAAATGATCAGGTCCTACATTTTTGGGACCTATTCCCCTAAAAGCACGAAATCTCAGTTTTTAAGTGATTTTTCAAAACATTAGCCGAAATGCTAGTGTTTTTTTTTGTCTAAAAATAAGAAAAAAGAGTTTCGTTTCTTGGTAATCAAAGTCTGGCGATGAAGAGTGAATAAACTCAACGTTAAAAACACTCACTTTCGTTGAAGTTAATAAAAATTTATAATATAGAAATAAGAAAAGGATATTAAACTTGAAGATTCTAGTTACTGGTGGCGCAGGCTTTATTGGGTCTGCTGTTATTCGTCACATTATAAATAATACACAAGACGAAGTAGTTAATATTGATAGGCTGACTTATGCAGGTAACTTAGAATCGTTAAAAGAAATTGAAGGTAGTCAACGTTATAAATTTGAACAAGTTGATATTTGTAATCGAACTGAGTTAGATCGCGTATTTGAACAATATAAGCCAGATGCAGTTATGCATTTGGCTGCTGAAAGTCATGTTGATCGTTCTATCGATGGACCGGCAGACTTCATTGAAACCAATATTATTGGCACATACACAATGCTTGAAGCTGCTCGCCAATATTGGAATCAATTAGATGAAATGATGAAATCAGCTTTCCGTTTCCATCATATTTCAACTGACGAAGTGTATGGTGATCTTGAAGGTACTGACGATCTATTTACTGAAACAACATCATATGAGCCATCAAGCCCATATTCAGCATCGAAAGCATCAAGTGATCATTTAGTGCGAGCATGGTTGCGTACTTATGGTTTGCCAACAATTGTAACCAATTGTTCAAATAACTATGGCCCATATCATTTTCCTGAAAAACTTATCCCATTGATGATCTTAAATGCTTTAGATGGAAAAAGATTGCCTGTTTATGGTGATGGTATGCAAATCCGTGACTGGTTATATGTCGAAGATCATGCATCAGCACTTTATACTGTTGTAACAAAAGGTGAAGTTGGTGAGACATACAATATCGGTGGTCACAATGAGAAAGCCAATATTGAAGTTGTTAAAACTATTTGCTCTTTACTTGAAGAGTTAGTGCCAAATAAACCTGATAATGTTGAGAAGTATCAAGATTTAATCACGTATGTTACGGACCGTCCTGGCCATGATGTTCGTTATGCTATTGATGCATCAAAGATTGAGCGTGAGCTAGGCTGGAAACCTGCTGAGACTTTTGAATCGGGAATTCGTAAAACTGTTGAATGGTATTTGAATAATAAAACATGGTGGAGTCGAGTATTAGATGGCTCATACAGTTTTGAGCGTTTAGGTACGACAGTTTCTAAGGAAGAGAAATAATAATGAAAGGGATTATTTTAGCAGGTGGTTCAGGCACTCGTCTTTATCCTATTACTCGTGGTGTTTCTAAACAGCTATTACCCATTTATGATAAGCCAATGATTTTCTATCCGCTATCTACACTAATGTTAGCGGGAATTAAAGACATTCTTATTATTACAACACCTGAGGATAACGATAGTTTTCGACGCTTGTTAGGCGATGGGTCTGATTTTGGCATTAACTTAGAATATGCCATTCAACCGTCTCCAGATGGTCTAGCGCAAGCGTTTCTAATTGGTGAAGACTTCATTGGTGATGATAGTGTCTGTTTAGTTCTAGGTGATAATATTTTCTATGGGCAGTCGTTCAGTAAAACATTATTAAACGCAGCCTCTCGCGAACATGGTGCTACGGTATTTGGATATCAAGTACATGATCCAGAACGTTTTGGGGTGGTTGAATTTGATATCGAAATGAAAGCGATTTCTATTGAAGAAAAACCTTCAAAGCCAAAATCAAACTATGCGGTTACGGGGTTGTATTTCTATGATAACCGTGTTGTAGAAATGGCTAAGCAAGTGAAACCTTCGGCACGTGGTGAACTTGAAATTACCACTTTGAATGAAATGTACCTTAATGATGACTCATTGAATGTTGAGTTATTAGGCCGTGGTTTTGCTTGGTTAGATACGGGCACGCATGAAAGTCTGCAGCAAGCTTCTTCTTTTGTTGAGACTATTCAAAATGTCCAGGGACTCAAAGTCGCTTGTTTGGAAGAAATTGCTTGGCGTAATGGTTGGTTAACTTCTCAACAAATACAAGAGTTAGCAAAACCAATGATGAAAAATGAATACGGTCAATATCTGATGCGTATCACGTCTGAAAAGAAATAAGAGATTGCACATTGTGAAAGTTTTAATTACGGGTAGCAATGGTCAAGTAGGTAGCTGTTTGGTTAGACAGCTACAAAACTGTACCCATACTGAAATACTAGCTGTTGATCGAACAGATTTAGATATAACGTCTAAATCAGATGTTTCAAAAATAGTTGATGAATTTAAGCCTAATATTATTATTAATGCAGCAGCACATACAGCTGTTGATAAAGCTGAGACAGAAATTGATTTATCGTATGCGATTAATCGTGATGGCCCATTATATTTAGCACAAGCCGCTGAAAAAATTGGTGCTGCTTTATTGCACATTTCGACTGATTATGTTTTTGCTGGTGATAAAGAAGGTATCTACTCTGAAATCGATGCAGTAAACCCGCAAGGTGTGTACGGTTCAAGTAAATTAGCTGGTGAAAAAGCAGTTATTGATGCATGTTCACGCGTTATTATTTTACGTACAGCATGGGTATTTGGTGAGGAGGGGAGTAACTTTGTTAAGACCATGCTTCGATTAGGACTACAGCGAGATGAATTAGGCATTGTAGCAGATCAGTTTGGTGGGCCTACTTATGCGGGGGATATTGCTGCTGCCTTAATTGACATAGCAGAAGCTATCAATATTCAAGGTGAAGGCTTTGATAGTGCAAAATATGGTATTTATCATTTTTCAGGCTTGCCCCATACAAGTTGGTATGGTTTTGCGCAAACGATTTTTGATAAAGCGGAAGAGCAACGTGTAGTTAAAAAAGTACCGTTGTTGAAAGAAATTAAGACATCTGACTATCCTACACCGGCTAAACGGCCTGCAAACTCAAAGCTTGACACACAGAAAATAACAGAAACTTTCGGTATTCAAGCCAGTGATTGGCAACGTGCTTTAAATAAGCTATCTAATTATTAATACCTATTCGAGAATAAATAAAATGAAAGTAATAGAAACGGACATTCCTGATGTGAAAATTATTGAGCCGACCGTTTTTGGCGATGAGCGTGGTTTTTTCATGGAAACCTGGAATCAAAAAAAATTTGAAGAGTTGGTCACAGGTAAACCTACACAATTTGTTCAGGATAATCACTCTAAGTCCAAAAAAGGAACTTTACGCGGTCTGCATTATCAAACAGAAAATACACAAGGAAAATTAGTTCGTGTTGTTTCAGGTGAAGTGTATGACGTAGCAGTTGATATTCGTAAAGAATCACCAACATTTGGTAAATGGGTTGGCGTTTATTTATCATCTGAAAATAAACGACAACTATGGATACCGGAAGGTTTCGCTCATGGTTTCTATGTAACAAGTAATGAAGCTGAATTTGTGTATAAGTGCACTGATTTTTATAACCCAAATGCTGAAGTGTCGATTTTATGGAATGATAACGATATATCTATAAATTGGCCTTTTGATACCATACCTGTTTTATCTCAGAAAGATAAGTTAGGGATTAAGTTAATAAAACTATGAATAATATAGTTTATATAACGGTTTCACGATTAATACCACAATTAATGTCCTTCATATCCGTTTTAGTTGTTACTCAATATTATACAGTTACGGAATATGGATACTATTCTATAGGTTTTGGCCTTTTAGGATTTCTTAGTTTATTTTCAACACTTGGTTTTAATGACTATTTACTTTCAAATAAATTAAAAGCAAATAATAAGAATGTAATTGTAAAATCATTAATTGTTTATAAAGTATTTTCGTATGCTTTATCAATTATTGCGCTTTTTTTTATACTTGGTAATTATGATGAAAATATATACCTTATTATTTTCTCAATATGCATATTTGAAAATCTATCTAGAAGGTTAGAAGAAGTATTCTTTTTTTACTTTCAAATTAATGAGAAATATAATATTTATACCTATAGGCGGTTATTAATATCGCTTATTAATACAATAAGTAAAATAGCATCTGTTGTCATATTTAAACTTAATATTAAATATTTCGCATTGTATAATTCACTGATTTTGTTATTGTTGTTGTTGTTTTTTTACAGAGATATATTGTTTTCATTATTTAAGTTAAAGATAAGGCATTTTAATTTTTTTATAAATTTATTAAAAGCTGACCATAGGAAAATAATATCTTTCTTAGTAATTTCACTATCGTTTTATATTTATTTTTCCAGCGACCTTTTCCTATTGACCCTGATCTCTGATAGCAGAAATGTCGCTGTTTATAATCTTGGTTTATCTTTTATGGGAGCAGCGCTTGTACCTGCAGGTGCTTTATGGAGTCTTCTGATAGTTAAATCTAGAGATTTAAAATTTAATAAATACTTTTTAATAACAGCAGTATCATCGATTTTGCTATCTGTATTTTGTTATTTATTTGTATATATATACGTAACTTACCTAAATGATAAATATATAGATCTTCTTAAAGTGTTCTTATTTCTCACATTGTTTATGCCTTTTAGGTATGTGAATGTTATTTATGAGCTTTATTTTACGAAGAACGATAAAATTAAAGTAATAACAGTTGTGAGAGTAACTGCAGCGGTTTTAAATTTATCCTTTAATCTTATATTAATACCTAAATATAATGCTCTAGGTGCTGCATTTTCTACAATGCTAGTTGAAGTTATTATCTTTATTATTTATGCCTGTTTGAAAGTGAGAAAAAATGAAAGTTACAATAATAACTGTTTGCTATAATTCAGAAAAAACAATTAATCGAACAATTAAAAGTGTTTTAGCGCAAACTTATAAAGATATTGAATATTTAATTATTGATGGTGGCTCAAAAGATAAAACATTAGACATTATAAGACAACACCCTGAAATTAAATATATATCAGAAAAAGATAAAGGCATATATAATGCTATGAACAAAGGACTTCATCTTGCATCTGGTGATATTGTTGCTTTTTTAAACTCTGATGACTACTATCAAGATAATAAGGTTATAGATAAAGTCGTTAGCTCATTTAATAATAGTCATAATTTTGTATTTGGTGATATAAAAGTTATTGATGATGAAAGAAGTTATCTTCGTAAAGCAAACTTAGAGAAAATAAAATTCGGTATGACAATAAATCACCCTGCTTTGTTCATATCTTCTAATTTAATTGAAAATATTACTTTCGATGAGAGTCTAAAAATAGCTGCCGATTATGATTTTGTTTTAACAGTACTTAATAAAAAAATTAATTATAAATATTTAAATGAGTGTTTGGTTGTTATGGATGGAATGGGGGTAAGTAATTTACAAAAAGATTTAGGTGAAATAGAAGAAAAAGCAGTAAGAAAAAAACATACAAACTTAATCTTATATTATTTCGTTACTTTTTATAAATTTATAAGTAAGGCTTTGAAATAATGAATATATTATTTGTATCTCTGCAAGAAGTATTTGGTGGTGGTGAAGTATACCTGACGCAATTAAAAAAGGCTCTAGATGAAAATTATAGTGCTAATGTCTTTTTGTATAGTCCAGAAAATAAGCGGCTTTTTGATTTTTTTAGTCAAGAAAAAATTTATATAGGACAGTCAAGAAAAAGAAAATTTGTGTCATTTTCAAATTTATATTCATATTTGAAAGCATCATTAGAAATAAAAAAAATAATAAAAAAAAATGAAATAGATTGTGTTGTATTTAATGCAAAGGAATCTATATATTTAAATTCTCTTCTTTTTGGTATTGATATATACAAAATTGGTGTGCTGCATACCATAATAGAAAATAGTAGATTGAAAACAAAGTTGTTTAAAAAATCTATTTCGAAGTTAGATGTTTTAGTAAATGTTTCAGAATATATAAATAACAAAGTACGTGATTTGGTTGGTCATAGTCTTGAAAAAAAATTAGTAGTTATTGAAAATGGTGTCGAGTTTAAACCACTAGTTAAAAAAGAAATAGACTATACTCGAAACGTAAATATATTGTCCGTTTCACGACTTCAAGAGGGGAAAGGACAAGAGGATCTTATATATGCATTAAGCTTATTACCAGAAGAATTAAAGTTTAGATGCAATATAACATTCTTAGGTGAAGGAGAAAATGAAACTAAATTAAAAAGTTTAGTAAATGATCTAAAATTAGATTCTCTTGTCCTTTTTGAAGGTTTTAGTAATCCAGAACTTTATTTTCCACGAAGTGATCTTTTTATATTTACAAGTCGTCTTGATGAGTCATTTGGTTTGTCTGTAGCTGAGGCTATGATGAATAACGTACCAGTTGTCTCGTCTGATGTTGGAGCCATTCCATCCTTATTAGATGACGGCAAATGCGGATATTTATACTCTTCTGGTAATGTAATTGAATTAGCAAAATTAATAGAAAATTTTTTTCATTATAGAGAAGATTTTGAAACTAAAGCATCCCTTGCCTATGAAAGAGCTAATACAGAATACTTATTAAAAAAAAATATGGAAAAAGTAACTGAAGTGATTTTAAAGGGTAAGCAATGCTAAAGTTAATTATATTTTTTATTTTTACGTTATCAAGCTTTAGGCCATTTGACTTAAATATTACTTTATTATTAACTGTTATTATTAGTTTGCTATTAGTTGATAAGCTGAAATTTAATAGAAGTTTATTTATCTTTTGGTTGTTTTTTTCTGCGTATACACTGATGTATACCATGCTTAGAGGCTGGACTTTTGATGCTAATCATATTGTAATGATAGTTGCACCGTTTATGGTCTTTACACTTTTATATACATTGATTGAGTGTTCTGATTATAAACAAATTGCTAAATATATATTATCGCTTTCATTTTTAGTTTCATTGTTTGCAATATATCAAGAGCTTACTTATATATTCTTACCTTACTTATACATAGATATTCACTCATTACCTGGATTTATTGGCGGTACTGATAAAAGTAATTTATTTAACGTCAACTTTATTAGAGTCTATGGGTTCTCAACTGAGCCTGCACACTTTGCATTTTTGATATTTCCTGCTTTGCTAATGTGCTTTGAAACTATTTTGTTTAAAAAGAATAATATAGCAGTTTCAAAATTTGAGTTTCTTGTAATATTCTCTGCATTTATTTTGACTTTTTCAACTGTTGCTTACCTTTGTTTGTTCTTATATTTGTCTTTTAAATTAATGCAAGATTTTAATTTTAAAGGTAAGATACTTCTTTTATTATTTTTCGTAGTGTTGATTTATATAGGTTATAGTAATGATGCAGTGTATAGTAAAATAACAAGGCTTATCTACTCTACTAATTTATACGATTCCAGTGGTACGGTGTATGCTATCCTTTCTTCAATTAAATTAGCATTATTTAGTATAAAAGAAAATTTATTATTATTTGGTGTTGGTATCAACAATTATAGAAACCTTTATGATGATTTTTATATCAATCCTATTGAAGTGATTAATAGGGTTGATGGTGCATCTATGTATTTAAGAATGGTTGTTGAACTTGGTTTGTTTCTTTCGAGTATTTTCATTACTTACTTTGTTTATCTCATATATAAAGGTCGACATAATTTTTACACATCTGTTTTTGGTTTTGCACTGATTTGTTATTGTATAAGAACAGGTAATTACGCTTCACCTCTTTTCTTAACTTATCTTGCTTTTTTTTGTTTATCATTAAAGAATAGGGATATGAATGTTATCACACGGTAAATTAGTTACAGCGCTACAGTTTTTCACACCTATCTTTCAAGATTATTGGCATATTATATATCCTGTTAATAAAAACACTGACGGTTTTAATTATTATTTAGACAATAGTAAAAAAGCTACGACTTATAAGGGTGAGTTTAACTCTGAAGGTATTTATTTATTTTTTGGTTATGATGGAAAATATCATGAACATGCATTAGAATCTGCACAATATGGTTTGGCTTGTTGGGAAGCTTATCATCAATCGAAAAATAATAGTTGGAAGATAAAAGCATTAAAACAATGTGATTGGTTGGTATCAAACCAATCTCGATCTGGTGCTTGGTTTATAGAACATAAAAATAGTAAATATGAAACGCTACCTTCTCCATGGTCATCGGCATTGGCACAAGGTTTTGCAATATCATCGCTTGTCCGAGCTTATAAATACACAAAGAATGATAATTATTTGCAGTCGGCAAGAATTGCTTTTAATTATATGAATACTGACATAGCAGAAGGTGGTTTAAAAAGGTTCATTGATTCTGGGGGATATATATATGAAGAATATCCTACAGAAAGTCTTAATGGTGTATTAAATGGATATATTTTTGTTTTATTTTCTATTATGGATTTAGCTTCTGTAGATGAAAGCTACGAGCTTGTTCTTCAAGATAATATAAAAAATTTAAGAACAATACTCCCTCTTTTTGATGCTGGTTTTTGGAGTTATTATTCTCTTGATGGAAATATTTCTAGCGGTTTTTATCATAGATTAGTTATTCGTCAATTAGAAGCTCTCATTGTTGCTGGCTATGACTTTAGTACTGAAGTTAAAATTATGAATAAGCAGTTAAGAACACCTACATATGTGTGTAAGGCTTTTCTTAAAAAGGTTTTAAAATGAAGTTTTTGATTTATTCTCCAGAGTTCGGTCCAAGTAAAGGTGGAATTCAGACTTGGGCATATTATATTAAAAAATTACTAGTTGAAAATAATTGTGGGGTTGAGGTTTTTTCTTTTAGAGAAGATGGATTAAAAAAAACAATTAAGGGTTTTTTCCAAAAATCTAATGCGATAATAATAATGACATGGAAAGTATCATTATTATGCTTCCCTTCACTTTTTTTTAATTTTATTAAGGGTAAGAAAAGCTTCTGTTTTGTTCATGGAAATGAAATATTAAATCTAAATCTTATTGAAATATAC
>NZ_PYOM01000016.1 GCF_003026365.1 Photobacterium angustum
AATTCATTTTAAGTATAAGTTAAGGTTTGAAATGTAATATAATTACATTAAAATTTTTTTTAGTTTTTTCAAAAAAATTATATTGTTAATTATCAATGAGTTATAAGTTTTATCTGTGTCATAACATGTCTAATTTTGTTATAAATTTTCACCGCAATGATCTAGGTCAAAAATATGATTTGTCACCTTTGGTATTATCTTCTCAGCGAATTTAATCTCACTTCAACTCACTAAAAAGAGCACCTGAGAAAATGGAAAATAATCCTTTCGACTCGTTAATGCCACCAGCTATGGCACATAAAGCTGAAGAAGTCGGTGTTTATAAAGCGACTAAGCACCCACTACAATCTTTCTTCTTAGCGATTACCGCTGGTGTATTCATCTCTATTGCATTTGTGTTCTACACAACTGTTACGACAGGTGCCGGTGATATGCCATGGGGCATGGCAAAATTCGTTGGTGCATTAGCATTTAGTCTTGGTCTTATATTAGTCGTTATTTGCGGCGGCGAGCTTTTCACTTCTTCTGTTCTCACCACTGTTGCTCGCGCAAGTAATCGAATTACGACAGGTCAATTATTACGAAATTGGGTTGTTGTTTATGCTGGTAACTTCATCGGCGCATCATTCTTCGTTATTTGTATTTGGATCGCAAAACAACACCTTGGTGATAATGGCCAATGGGGTATTACGGCGATGAAAATAGCTCAACACAAACTGCACCATACCTTCGGTCAAGCCGTAATACTTGGTATGTTATGTAACTTAATGGTGTGTTTAGCTGTATGGATGACATTCTCTTGCCGAAGCGCAACAGATAAAATCATGGTTATGCTATTACCTGTTGCTATGTTTGTTGCATGTGGTTTTGAGCACAGTATTGCAAATATGTTTATGATCCCGATGGGTATCGTTATTCAAAACTTTGCATCGCCAGAATTTTGGACTATGACGGGTGTTGACCCTTCACAGTTCGCAGATTTAACCGTAAAACACTTTGTTATGAATAACTTAATTCCAGTCACCATAGGTAATATTATTGGTGGTGGTTTCTTAGTTGGTCTAACTTACTGGGTTATTCACCGTCGTTCAGAGCTTAAAGGCAATAAAAAGCACTAAGTTCTAAAGTCGGTAAACACTTATTTTTTTCTACTGAATAGTATAGGTAGGTATACAATGGCAGAGCAATTTGCTGGATGGGAAGGCTTTACAGCTGGTGATTGGCAGAACGAAGTAAACGTTCGTGACTTTATCCAAAAGAACTACACTCCTTACGAGGGTGACGGCTCTTTCCTTGAAACAGAAGCAACTCCAGCTACAGCGAAACTTTGGGACGCTGTAATGGAAGGCATCAAGCAGGAAAACGCGACTCACGCACCTGTTGATTTTGATACAGATGTTGCCTCTACTATCACTGCACATGATGCAGGTTACATTGAGAAAGAACTAGAAACTATCGTTGGTCTTCAAACTGACGCGCCTCTTAAGCGTGCTTTGATCCCTAACGGTGGTATCCGCATGATCGAAAACTCATGCAAAGTATACGGTCGTGAATTAGATCCTATGCTTAAGAAGGTTTACTCTGAACTACGTAAAACACACAACCAAGGTGTTTTCGATGTTTACACTCCTTCAATCCTTAAGTGTCGTAAGTCTGGTGTTCTAACTGGTCTTCCAGATGCATACGGTCGTGGTCGTATCATTGGTGACTACCGCCGCGTAGCACTTTACGGTATTGATTACCTAATGAAGGAAAAACTAGCTCAATTCGCTTCTCTAGAAGAAGACTTTTTGAATGGTGAAGACCTTCAAATGACGATGCAACGTCGTGAAGAAATTTGCGAACAGCACCGTGCACTTGCTCAAATCAAAGAAATGGCAGCTAAGTACGGTTGTGATATCTCACTACCAGCTGTTACTGCACAAGAAGCTATCCAGTGGACTTACTTCGGCTACCTAGCTGCTGTTAAATCACAAAACGGTGCTGCAATGTCTCTAGGTCGTACTTCGACTTTCCTAGACATCTTCATCGAGCGTGATATCGCCGCTGGTAAGATCACTGAAGCACAAGCGCAAGAAATGATCGACCACTTCGTAATGAAGCTACGTATGGTTCGTTTCCTACGTACGCCTGAGTACGATGAGCTATTCTCTGGCGACCCAATCTGGGCAACAGAATCAATGGGTGGTATGGGTCTTGACGGTCGTACACTAGTTACACGTACTAACTTCCGTTTCCTAAACAGCCTATACACTATGGGTCCTTCTCCAGAGCCAAACATCACTGTTCTATGGTCTGAGCAACTACCTGTAGGCTTCAAGAAGTTCTGTGCGAAGGTATCTATCGATACATCTTCTATCCAGTACGAAAATGATGACCTAATGCGTCCAGACATGAACTCTGACGATTACGCAATCGCTTGTTGTGTATCTCCAATGGTTGTTGGTAAGCAAATGCAGTTCTTCGGTGCTCGTGCTAACCTTGCTAAAACTATGCTTTACTCTATCAACGGTGGTGTTGATGAGAAGCTTAAGATTCAAGTTGGTCCAGTAATGGACAAGATCACTGACGAAGTTCTTGACTACGATAAAGTGATGAGCAACCTTGATCACTTCATGGATTGGTTAGCAACAACTTACGTTGCTGCGCTAAACGCTATCCACTGGAGCCACGATAAGTACAGCTACGAAGCATCGCTAATGGCTCTACACGATCGTGACATCAAGCGTACAATGGCTTGTGGTATCGCTGGTCTTTCTGTTGCAGCTGACTCACTTGCTGCTATCAAGTACGCAACAGTTAAACCAATCCGTGATGAAGACGGTATTGCAATCGACTTCGAAATCGAAGGCGACTACCCTAAATTCGGTAACAACGATGCTCGCGTAGATGACATCGCTTGTGACCTAGTTGAGCGCTTCATGAACAAGATCCGTACTCACAAAATGTACCGTGATGCGATCCCAACTCAGTCTATCTTAACTATCACATCTAACGTTGTGTACGGTAAGAAAACTGGTAACACACCAGACGGTCGTCGTGCAGGTGCTCCTTTCGCACCAGGTGCTAACCCAATGCACGGTCGTGATGAGAAAGGTGCTGTAGCATCTCTAACATCTGTAGGTAAACTACCATTTGCTCACGCTAAAGATGGTATTTCTTACACATTCTCTATCGTACCGAATGCACTAGGTAAAGATCTTGATACTCAAGAAACTAACCTAGCAGGCCTAATGGATGGTTACTTCCACCATGAGTCTGGTATTGAGGGTGGTCAACACCTAAACGTGAACGTTCTTAACCGCGAAACTCTTGAAGACGCAGTTAAAAACCCAGAGAAATACCCACAGCTAACAATCCGTGTATCGGGTTACGCAGTGCGTTTTAACTCTCTAACTCCAGAGCAGCAAGCTGACGTTATCTCTCGTACTTTCACTGCTTCTCTATAATTAGAGTGAACAGCTTAGTACGCAGAAAGTAAGCTTTCTGATAAAAACCGGCCTATAAGGCCGGTTTTTTTATATTTACAGTTTTGATAATCAATTCCTCCCCTATCATAAAGCCAGACTTTACAGTAACTCCTATCTGTTTAATCAAGATAAAACGTAATACCCCTCCCCCCAATAAAAACATGAAAACCTGACAAAAATAACACCAAAAACACTCATTTTATTTATGATATTTAGCTACAATAGCAATGAAGTTTGTAATAAAATAACAATTAAATAAACGCAGCATGCGGAGAAGTATTATGTCAGCAACAGGTCGTATTCACTCATTTGAATCTTGCGGAACCGTCGATGGACCGGGTATCCGTTTTATTGTTTTTCTGCAAGGTTGTTTAATGCGCTGTAAGTACTGTCATAACCGTGATACATGGGATACTCATGACGGTCGTGAAGCAACGGTAGAAGAACTTATGCATGAAGCGAAATCATACCGTCACTTTATGAACTCATCAGGCGGTGGTGTTACCGCTTCTGGTGGCGAGGCGATGCTTCAACCTGAATTTGTTCGTGACTTTTTCCGTGCAGCGCAAGCTGAAGGGATCCATACCTGTTTAGATACCAACGGCTATATTCGCAAACATACTGATGTAGTTGATGAAGTGTTGGACGCAACGGATCTTGTGATGCTAGATCTTAAGCAAATGGATGATAATGTTCACCAAGATCTGGTCGGCGTATCCAATAAACGTGTACTCGATTTTGCTCGTTATCTGCACCAACGAGGTCAAAAAACTTGGATCCGCTATGTTGTTGTTCCGGGTTACACCGATGACGAACGCTCTGCACATCAACTTGGTGAGTTCATCAAAGATATGGACAATATCGAGAAGATTGAACTACTTCCTTACCATCAATTAGGTGAGCACAAGTGGGAAGCTATGGGCTTTGAATACCCATTAGCTGGTGTGAAACCACCGAAAAAAGAAACCATGGAAGCGATTAAAGAAATCCTTTCTAGTTATGGTCATAAAGTGATGTACTAATTCACTTTACGAAAATACAAAAAGCGAGCATTAGCTCGCTTTTTAATATACATTTAGCAGTAACTCTCTTAACGAGACAATGGCAAAATAATCGTCAAAAATGTGATGAAAAATAGCATAATGCCAATCGAAAGTGGTGCTGTATGTTTTAATTTAGTCACTGGCTCGTTCATGATAGCTTCCTTTGATATTTTTAATGATTTTGATATACATCAAATTTTAAAGTTTAATGATCAACAAACACACAGCCAATAATGCAACCAGAGTTTGCATTATTAACCGAACACACCTTCTTACTTCTACTCTATATACCGATATACTGCTTCTGCTCTATTGACTAAATAGCTACTTTCTTATTCTTTTATTACCTATCTCTAATACTCATTCACTAAATTTTGTATACGGTACAAAACGCAACCAAAATCAGTAGTAATTAATAGCAACAAAAACAAATTTAACCATGATAAAATGATAATATAAAAGAAAAGCAAACGATTGCGTCACTATAGATACCAATTTCTATAGTATTTAAAACTAATACAACCCATATCACGCAGATACGCATGATTTCCACTGTGAGGATATAGCCTATATGAAAAGCGACATCGATATTTGCCGTGACACCCTACTCTCTCCGATTGAAGACATAGCCAAGCAAGCTGGTGTTCAACCACAAGAACTAACACCGCAAGGTTCATTAAAAGCAAAAATAAAACCTGCCATTTTGAATCGGTTAGCGGATCAAGCAGAAGGGAAACTGGTGGTCGTTACTGCGATTACACCAACCCCACTAGGAGAGGGAAAAACCGTTACAACGATTGGTTTAGCACAAGGGTTAGCAAAAATTGATCGCTCAGTAATGGCTTGTATTCGACAACCTTCAATGGGACCTGTTTTTGGCGTAAAAGGTGGCGCAGCGGGCGGTGGTTATAGCCAAGTCGCACCAATGGATAAGCTGAACCTACACCTTACGGGTGATATTCATGCGGTAACGGCAGCGCATAACCTTGCAGCAGCAGCAATTGATGCTCGCTTATATCATGAATCACGTTTAGGTTATGATCTATTCAGTGAAAAAACGGGATTACCTGCGTTACGTATCGACATTAATAACATCACTTGGAAACGCGTGATGGATCATAATGATCGTGCTTTGAGAATGATCACCATAGGCCAAAATGAACCAGATAAAACCATTAATGGTTTAGAGCGACATGACGGCTTTGATATCACAGCCGCCTCTGAACTCATGGCTATTCTAGCGCTTTCTGATGATCTCCATGATATGCGTAAACGCATTGGCCGTATTGTCGTCGCTTATGATCTTGATGGTAATCCTGTTACTACAGAAGATCTGCAAGTAGCAGGAGCTATGACTGTCACCCTGTGCGATGCCATTGAACCCACCCTTATGCAAACGTTAGAAGGCGTGCCCACTCTTATCCATGCAGGTCCTTTTGCCAATATAGCACACGGAAACTCATCTATTATCGCAGATAAAATCGCACTAAAACTCAGTGATTTCACCATTACTGAAGGTGGGTTTGGCTCTGATATGGGATTTGAAAAAGCCTGCAATATCAAAGCTCAGCAAGCCAAAAGAGGCCCTGATTGTGCCGTTGTCGTGGCAACATTACGTGGTTTAAAAGCCAACTCTGGTCTTTATGATTTACGTCCAGGACAAGCTTTACCTGACGGTATTTTTGCCGAAGATCACGACGCGCTTGTTGCTGGGTTTGAAAACCTAAAATGGCATATCAGTAATGCCGCTCGTTATGGTGTACCCGTTGTTGTCGCAATTAACCGTTTCCCACAAGATACAGATGAGGAATTAGCGCAACTACAAGCCATGATCAAAGCAGAAAGTTTTGAAACTTTTGTAGACGTTGCTATCAGTGAAGCCTTCGGTAAAGGTGGTGACGGTGCGATTAAACTCGCAGAGTGTGTGGTGACAGCCTGCCAACATAAAGCAAACTTCACTCCCTTATATCAACTAAACCAACCATTAGAAGAAAAAATAATGGCTGTGGCTGAAGTAGGATATGGGGCAAGCCATGTAGAGTTATCAGAAGTTGCTCAACAACAATTAGTTAAGTTTAAAGAGCTAGGGTTTGATGAACTGGCTATTTGTATGGCGAAGACACCGTTATCAATTTCAACCGACCCAAGTATTAAAGGGGCACCCAAAGGCTTTACCGTCCCAGTACGGGAGTTAAAACTGTGTGCAGGGGCTGGATTTATTTATGCTTTATGCGGCAATGTAATGACAATGCCAGGGTTATCTGAAAAGCCCGCATTTATGAATCTTGATATCGATGAGAATGGCAATATTATCGGCTTAAGCTAACAACGCCTATAGGTTAACAATAAAAGGTTGTTGTTGCCTACACTTGCAGTAACAACCTGTTAAACGACGATATATGATAGTCGCCCGAACACATAGATACCTATATTGTTTTAACGATATCACACGACAATAACCAAAAATCAAGACCTTAAAATAATTATGGTTTTTCATTTTTAATAACATACTGTAACAAAAAAAGATGCCCATATGGTGTCAGATCAATTTATTTTATACCTAACCTGCTACTCTCAATGGCAGAAAATAAAATATTAATGAGGCCAACTCTAATGGAAATGACCCACGCTCAACGCTTAATTTTATCTAATCAGTACTACTTGATGTCAAAGCTGACACCTGAAAACGCAGCACATTATCGTCGCCTTCAAACCATTGTTGAACGTGGCTATGCATTACAAATGCGTGAACTAGATAAAGACTTTGGTAGTTTACCTGAAGATGATTGTCGTCAAGTTATCGACTTTATGGAGATGTACCACGCCCTCCAAGAGTCATTTAACCTTGAAGATTGTCGTTGCGATGGTGCCAAAGATATTGATCAACGCCGATTACAATTCCTTGGTTTTGATGCTGCCACTGAAGCACAACTCATGCATTACGTGCGTTTCCTCGTTGATGATGAAGGTTTATATCCTCAATTTGAGAAAACAGAACATCGCTTCAATAGCCAAGTTCCGATGCTAGAAAAATACCAACGCATGCTAAAAGTGTGGCGCAACTGTCCACGCCAATACCATTTATCTTGCAACGAAATTCAGCAAATAATCACAGCGTAATTTTTCATTCTTTCCTATAAAACCGAGTCTATGCTCGGTTTTTTTATGGACATGATATATATACCTTCATCCCGATTAATCGCTATAAACGCTCATAACGTACCATATGCACCTCTTTTTTGTGAGCTATACCGTAAATTGCTATTGATATAAGGCATAAATTGTTACTGAATGGTATAGGTACATTCCTAATTATCTAAAAATATAAAAATTTAGTCGAGATACGCTAGGGATTACGGTTTAACATGGTACGCTTCTTTTCCTTCCTCTTTTTTTTCGCCGCGCCAGTACTTGCCCAACCGACTCAGAATTTAATCGTTTTAACGACGTTTTCAGAATCTGTACTAAATCCGATCGTTAAAGAATTTAAACAACAATATCCAAAAAGCGAAGTTAGAGTCATAGTAAGACGTGAAGAATCAGGGCTTCGATTATTACAACAGAACAACCATGATATTGATATTATCATTTCATCATCACCAACCTTCTTCCAACCGCTAATCAACAACCAAAAGTTATTGCCGCTTAATGAAGCTAAAATCAAACAAACGCCTCCTCAACTTTCACGTAATGTTATTTCCTTTGGGCACACAGGATTCGGACTACTGTGGAATAATAACTATTTAAATAAGAATAAGTTACCAATACCTAGCAGCTTAAAAGATTTGATAAAACCTCATTACTACCGCCACATTAGTATTAGCAGCCCTTATCGGTCAGATACCACCCATTTAATGATTGAAAATATATTGCAGCAATATGGTTGGGTTGAAGGTTGGCGATTGCTCTATCAAATAGGAGGAAACCTTGCATCAGTGGAAACCAGTGCATTTTCACTCAGTGAGGCGATCTCTCGTGGTTTAATTGGTATAGGTCCTGTTGTTGATAGATATGCACACACTTATAAAAGACAATTTTCATTTGTTGATTTTAGCTATCAACCACAAAGCCCTTTATTGCCGCATTATGTAGCCATGGTAAAAAACAGTCACCATTCACAATTTACGAGAGATTTTGTGAGTTTATTACTTTCACAAGAATGCCAAACCAAATTAACAATTGACGAGCAACTTGCTAATAATAGCGATATTGACCGAGATGAGTTTATTAAAAATACGTTTAATGTTGAATCGTTAGATTACGAGGTAATTCAGCAACGTTCAGGCTTAGTAAAGCATCTTTTTGAACAAACGATTAGTAGTCAGCTTCCCCAACTAAACCAAGTATGGCAATTGCTGCATTCAATTGAAGCCTCATCAAATAAATTAACAGAACAACAACATGCTGATTTTCTTCATGCGAAACACTTAGCTTCTACCTCACCGATTAGCATAGATGATTTAAAAAATAAGATATATCATGAGTTACCTCTATTTAGAGATAACCCGCAAGTTGATTATTTTAGACAGCAATGGCGGGGGAAAATGGCTGCGCAACTAGAGCAAGCCATCGCATTAAGCCACAAGATTATTAACGGGAATCCGGCATTGCAATGATCCGCTATATAAACAAGAAAACCATTGGTAGTCGCCTTATTATGGCGATCATTTTGATGGCATTTCTCACCATTACAGTCAGCCTTATCGCCGTCATCAATTGGGAAAAACTCAGCGCACAAATTGAAACGATCACTGATAACAATATGCCAACCTTACAGGCCAGTTATCAGCTAGAGCGCAACACCGCTGAGCTACAGGCGGCATTGAATACCTTGGGCCAAAATACCAATCCGCTCAAGCATGAAACCATCAAAAACAAAATCACACATATTCTCGATAATATAAGCTTAGCCATTAATAACATTGCTAATCTACACTATTATCCTGCAATAAAATCAGGTCAACAAACGCTTGTAAAACAAATAGACAATTACACAATACTGTTACAACAGAGAAATAGTGGCTTGTTTGCCTTAAAGCAAACAGAAAACAGCCTAAAATGGATCCATCACGATCTTATTGATGAGCTGACACCACTACGACAAGAAGTTGAGTGGAAACTCAATAACATGAACCGTCACGGAATTAAAAAAGACGCCGTTGAACTTGATGTTGTAAACAATGTTATGAATGAATTCTCATTAATTCAATCGATTACCATCAAAGAAAATGAGCTTCATCAATTAGTAGAAGAGATCGTTCTTCAACGCAAAAATCGAGACATTGAAAACGCCTTTAATTTTATCGGCCATAAAATTACCGAGCTTAATGCTATTAGTAAAAATATTAGTAATTATCCTTCAGCCGTTCCATTTCGCCAATTATTAGAGAGATTTACCACTATCTTAAAACCCGGTGGTCAACTCGAACAGCAACTAAAACTTGATGTCGTTTTAGGGCTGCAAATAGACCGAACTAAATTAGATATTAAACAGCGTCTTTATCAACAAGAAGAAATGATCCAAACATTGGTTGAACATGCGGATAACTCTCTTAAAAATCTAAACGATGAAACACATAGTGCTATTTTCCTGAGTAACACCATGTTATTTGGCGTTGTATTTATCACTATCATACTCACTATTTTTCTCTCGGTTTACCTTGTCGGTAACGGGATTGTGAATCGTTTAAATTTATTGAGTAAAGATTTATACGCGGTTGCAAAAGGCAACCTTAATGCCAAAATTGCAACGACAGGCGAAGATGAGATCGGCATGCTTGGCGATAACTTGCGTGACTTCTGTCAGCAAATGCAAGATATCCAAACTACCAATGCCCTTAACCTAATCAATAACACTCAAGCAAGTATCATCACTTGTAACATGCTAGGTGTGGTTGAATCTGTCAATTTACAGGCCCTGAAGCAATTTAACTTTGATCGTATAAGCCAACATCAAAAGTTATGGGATTTATTTGATAGCTCGATTTCTCATCAACTGATCCAACTCTTTCATCAAAAAAGCCAATTAAGACAATTAGGTGCCTACAAACTCACGGTTACCTTTAGTACAGATCAAAATAGCATCTTCTATCTCAGACTCGATTTTCGCGTATTCAAACAAGGGAATCAGGATAAAGTCATAATCACTATGACTGATATTACAGAACAAGAAAAAACCACCCGTTGGCTTGAAAGTAAAGTCACGGAAAAAACGCAATCATTAATATTAAGAAACCAGCAGCTAAAAGCAGAAATAGAAGATCGAAAACGTATCGAAGGGGATTTAATTGCCACTCAAGATGAGTTAATTCAAGCGGCTAAAATGGTCACGGTTGGACAAACTATGACATCACTCGCTCATGAGTTGAACCAGCCTCTTTCTGCTATTTCGACACGTCTATTTAGTGCGAAACTTGCAATTGATAACCAAAAATATGACAAATTACCGGATAATATCGAAAAGATAGAAGACTTAGTGACGCGTATGAGTAAACTGATCACTAGTTTACGTAATTTCGCAAAAAAACAGTCAGCCACGAATCCGTTAACGCGAGTTGATATTCAAGACTCGATCAAGCAAGCTATCGTCATAGTTGAAAGTCGCGCCAAAGTACAAAAGACAACCATAACAAATACCATTACCACACCGCTTTTTGCACAAGCAGATCAGGTACAACTTGAACAAGTACTCGTCAATCTACTGGTTAATAGCTGTGATGCAGTCGCTAGCTGTGAAGAACGCCAAATAACAATACTTCAGCTAGAAAGCACAAAAAAAACTATAAGGATCGCAGTTTTAGATAGCGGTAATGGCTTTAGTCATGACATTATTGAGAAATTATTCATACCTTTTACGACAACAAAAGATGTTGGTCTTGGTTTAGGATTAAGCATCTGTGGTTCAATTATGACAAGGTTAAAAGGTAACATCTTCCTCGCTTCTGGTCTCACAGGTGGAGCGATGATTGTTTTGGAGTTAAAAAAAGATGATGAGTGATGAAATAAATGTACTGATTGTCGATGACGATCAAGATGTATTAGATGCCTACCAAGAGTTATTAGAGCTGTCAGGCTACAACGTAGCAACTGTCCAAGACTCAACCAAAGTGATTAATATGTTAAATCACAATTGGTCTGGTGTTATTGTGACAGATATGTACATGCCCGGTTTAGATGGCATGGAGCTATTAGAAAAAATTCAAGATTTTGATAACGAAATTCCTGTCATTATCGTAACCGGTCATGGCGATATTCCAATGGCTGTTGACGCACTTAAAAAAGGGGCGATTGATTTTTTACAAAAGCCTTTACAGCCTAAAGAACTGATAAAACTACTAGAAAAGCATCTACCTCAGCGTAAACAAATCATTGAACAACGTAAAACATTGCACAATACAGCAACCGAGCTACTTCTCGGTGAAAGTCCATTGATTGTAAAAATACGCGAACAATTAAAACTGGTTGTTAATTCAACCAAGGATGCCTTAATTGAAGGTGAAAACGGAACGGGGCGTCATACCGTCGCTAAAATCCTGCATAAGAATAGTCCGCTTCATCAAGGCCCGTTTATCGAGATTGACGGCTCCAGTATTACTTGTACACCCGATCTTCAACGTAGCATGATTTCAGCTCGCAGCGGTTGTTTGTGTTTAAGTAATCCACACATTATGCCAATCGAAAGCCAGCAATGGTTATGTCGTTTCTTATTAGAACAAGAACGACAAGGTAAAAAAGAAGTGCGTTTACTTGCTCTATTTACAGGCTCACCCGAGCCATCGGTGGAAAGTGAACAGTTCTTACCTGAGCTATTTTATTTTTTAAGCCAAGTACGTTTTAGTCTGCCGACACTGCGTCAACGTAGTAGCGATATTACCTTTATTTTTAAACACTACTTAAAACAGAGCTGTAAAAAACTTAACAAAGCGTTACCCGCTATTGATAAAGCCTACATCAACACACTCTGTCGCTATGAGTGGCCGGGGAATGTCTTAGAGCTTAAAAACGTTGCAGAGTTATATGCCATTGGCATTGTGAAATTAGCCGGGCAAGAACGTTCTAAACCTCTTGAGCAAATGAGTAGCCCACTGGATGATTTAGTTGATGGCTATGAAAAACAAGTCATTGAAGATGCGCTATACCTGTTTGCTGGACGTATCAATGAAGTATCATCATATTTGCAAATCCCACGTAAAAAGCTTTATCTAAGAATGAAAAAGCATGGGCTTGATAAAGCTGAATATAAAGTAAGACCAAGCCATTAAACAGGTCTGCTCATCAATACTTCTTGAATATGAGCCTTCTCTAATGAAGGCTTTTTACTATCAGAACAAAAATACGTTAGCGACAACCAACAATAAGCATTACACTTAGCGGCTGTTTTTCCGCTTTGGTTTACTCTTATGTCCTATCAATGTCCTCTATGCCATGAGTCGCTCCTTCTTGACGCTCATAGCGAACAACCTAAAACCTACCGTTGTTGTAATAATCACCAATTTGATTTGGCAAAAGAAGGCTATGTGAATCTCATGCCTGCTCACCATAAAAGCTCGAAAAATCCTGGTGACAATAAAGAGATGATGCAAGCTCGTCGCCTATTTCTAAATACAGAGCATTATCAACCACTGCGTGATGCCGTCATTGCACAACTTGCATCACTTCTCCCTGATGGTGCGACTGAGCTGCTTGATATTGGTTGTGGTGAAGGTTACTACACCTCTGAATTTGTAAAACTACGCCAACAATTTCCTGCACTCTCCGTCCATGGTTTAGACATTTCAAAAGTTGCAGTGAAATACGCTGCTAAGCGTTACCCTGAGTGTGATTTCTGTGTTGCATCAAGTCACCGTTTACCCTTTGCCGATCAATTGTTTGATGGTGTAGTACGTATTTATGCGCCATGTAAAGGTGAAGAATTAGAACGCGCCATCAAACCCGGTGGCATTTTAGTGACCGTGACCCCTGCACCACGCCACTTATATCAATTAAAAGAATTGATTTATGATGGTGTACGTCTTCATGATGTACCCGTTGAAACGATTCCTGGCTTTGATCTAGTTGCCGATGAACAACTACATTACGATATGACATTAAGCGGTGAAGAAGCTACGGCATTGATGCAAATGACGCCGTTTGCTTGGAAAACATCAGAGCAAGTATGGCAGCAATTAGCTAACGCCAATAATTTCCATTGTGAGGCAGATTTCGCAATCCGCGTATATCGCCGCCAGTAACACTGCATTAATGCGAGTTATTACCATACGCAATTGATAATAACTCGTATTAACTATATTATTTATTATTGTTGTGAATTTTGCTTATTTTTAATCGATAAGCTCACTTTCAGGGATATCAATAATGAATAAATGGCTCGCTTTGAGTTTTAGCTTTGCCGCACTTTTAACAGGTTGTGCATCTAACACCTCCGATACAACATCTTCACCCTCTGCAAACCTAACCACGCTTTACGACTACAGCATTACATCACCAAATGGAAAGACCTTAACAGTCGATCAATTAGCAACAAAGCTAAAGAATGCTGATATTATTTTAGTTGGTGAATGGCATAGCCATCCTGCAGCCCACCTATTACAAAGCCAATTATTTGCTGCGTTATACCAACAAAATTCACAATTAACCTTATCTATGGAGCAATTCACCCGAGATAAACAAGCTATTGTTGATCAATATCTTGCAGGTAAGATTGGTGAACGAACATTGGTATCGGAAGGCAATGCATGGCCAAACTACGACAGTGATTACCGTCCGTTGGTTGAATTTGCCAAGCAGAACAACTTAGACGTGATTGCCGCTAATGCGCCAAAAAATATTGTTCGCTGTATTAGTAAAAATGGGCCTGAGTACTTAAATAAACTGCCACCATCAGAGCGTTCATGGATTGCACAATCATTGACCCTTGATAAAGATGCGTATCAAACCAAATTTTTAAACTCAATGCATCACGGTAATGAAGAACAAAACCTACGTATGTTTGCCGCACAAACCGCGTGGGACGATACTATGGCAGAAAGTATGGTAGCGTATCTAAACACGCATCCAAACAAACAAATCATTCATGTCGCAGGTCGTTTTCATACCATGGAAGGACTGGGTACGGCATCTCGAATTAAAGCGCGAAACCCCAACTTAAAAGTCGCACTTGTCACTCCAATAACAACCTCAGAAGTACTCTCTGATGGTGCTCTAGATTATAAGGTCACGATGGCACCGCTACCGGTTCGTTACGTACAAAAAGAAAAACAGAATAAAGCAATGATGGGTATGATGAAAAGAAACAAAGACTTGAAGTGTTATGAATAGCTTAAAGTTGTAAATTACCATAGTCCAGATAGAGCAGAACCCCATCGGCGGCCAAGCAGTTGGGGTTCTTAAGGGAGATAACAGCTATATCTCTTAGTAGCCATATTATAGTGCCATAAGTACCTTTCCCGTACCTGAATGGCATACCCATCAATATCTATCAACGATAGATAAAAGGTAGCAACATAGCGTTTCTTAATATCCATAGTGAAAAAACAGTGTAAATATTAATAATTCTCTATGTATTTTATATGACAGCCATGTAGATATTTAGTTGCAATTTATCGTTAGTTTTTTAATAAAAACTTTTTAAGACGACATTTCGCTTTATCTCCCCGAATGAAAAACGCATGAAATCTTATCTCTGCCATCGCTACCCATCCCAAATTAAAGTAAAATAGGAAAAATACAGCTCTCCCAATTTTGAGCCAAAGAAAACTAGGAAAACCATGAAAAAAACATTTGCTTTAACCCACCCTAAAAAAGCTGTTCCTCGCGTTGTTGAAGCAGTGAAATATGAAGTTAAGAAATACCTACGTCGTGAGCGCAACAAAGCACTTCCAGCTGGCGCTGACTTTTGGGATTTTGATTGTAAGTTTGGTCATACCGAGCAAGAAGCAAAAGTTATTCATGTAAAAGAAATCAACAAGTGCATCGATGAAGCTGAAAAGCTAGAACTACCATCGTTATACTTAGAAATCCTGGCAAAGCCTGCAACACGCGCACAGCGTCCAGATTTTGATTTCGACGAAGAATAATCACATAGCGTTTTAGGTTAAATCCTTTACTATAAAAGAGTCACTAAGGTGGCTCTTTTTTATAAAAAGAATAAACCTTTAAATATCATGAAATATAAATAAATTTTTATTTTAAATAGAATTAAAAAACGATAAAAATATCATATAAACCACACATAAAAAAACAAAAAAGCAAATTAAATCAACAAGTTATCAAGCAACACAATTCAAAAAAGATATCTTTTAACGTTATTTTCATCACTATGTGTTAAAGAAAAAACATATCCGTATTTATTATCTACCGCTATAGATACAAAAGAATATACATTGACAGATTGTATAGATATTAGGGATAAATCTCACGCTAAATAATGGCGAAATATATAGAAAACGATCTGTAAAATATTTAACGAACAAAAGCAGCTCATTAAGCTGCTTTTGTTCGTTTAATACCTCTAAATTAGAACCAGCGCTCTAATGCACTACGGTCTAATTGCTTAAATGCGCGGCTGAGTACATCAGCAAGTTCTTGGTAGCGAGGTTGTGATTTTTTTGGTTGCATCGCATAACCTTCACTGACAATTTTCTGGTGGATCTCACTGTACCATTTCGCCAGTGATGGTGGGAGTACGGTTTGGCTCCGTTTTCCTAACCACCATAAACCTTGTAATGGCATCGATAGCGCCAATAACGCAATGGCAACTGCTTGCGGCATACCTGCATAATTATTAAATACCATTTGAGTCAAAATACTAATAGCAGCGACGGCCGGCATCACCTTCGTGGCAAACTTTGTTGCTTTGATATAGCGATGTTCAGGAAAAACAGCAGCCAACTCTTTACGCATTGGCCATGTGCTCATGTAATGCTGACCGTCTTGGAAATACTTCCACTTTGTTTGTTGAGTCATAAAGCACCATCTATCAAAAAAAAATATAATTTTTAAAATTTTTAAGCAATAAACTTGATTAAAATTAAATTTATCTAAAAATGTTTTTGTTATATTGCTTAACAATCGCTATCCTAAGCACGCCTAAAGGTAATTGTTGCTGTTAATGGTATTAACTGCAAGTTAGGCACCCTCAAGGATGAACCAGAATTGCAGGCAACTCAATTCAAATACTCAAGAATGAGCACGAATTTCACCCTGACTAGACCGATAAATATATCATCGTCTATTCTTTGGGTACTTTTTTATTCAAAAATGAATATCAACTTTCAGACAGATTATAGGTAGTCACTCTCATGTCTAAGCTGGTTTTAGTTCTAAACTGCGGTAGTTCATCTCTTAAGTTCGCAATCATCGATCCTGTATCAGGTGACGAACACCTTTCAGGTCTAGCAGAATGTCTAGGTCTTCCTGAAGCACGCATCAAGTGGAAACTTGATGGCAAGCACGAAGCACAACTAGGTGAAGGCGCGGCTCACGAAGAAGCTCTAGCATTCATGGTTGATACTATCCTTGCTTCTAAGCCTGAACTTAAAGAGAACCTAGGCGCTATCGGTCACCGTATCGTACACGGTGGCGAGCAGTTCTCTGCTTCAGCTCTAATCGACGATGTTGTTCTTCAAGGTATCGTAGATGCGTCTGATTTCGCACCACTACACAACCCTGCACACGTTGTTGGTATCGAAGCTGCTAAACACAACTTCGCTGATCTTAAGAACGTAGCTGTATTCGACACTGCTTTCCACCAGACTATGCCTGAAGAAGCATTCCTATACGCTATCCCTTACAACCTATACAAAGAAAACGGTATCCGTCGCTACGGCGCACACGGTACTTCTCACCGTTTCATCGCTCGTGAAACAGCGAAACTTCTAGACAAGCCTCTTGATGAGCTAAACATCATCAACTGTCACCTAGGTAACGGCGCATCTGTATGTGCAATCAAAGGCGGTAAATCTGTAGATATCTCTATGGGTCTAACTCCTCTTGAAGGTCTAGTAATGGGTACACGTTGTGGTGACCTTGACCCAGCAGTTATGTTCCACCTACACGATCGTCTAGGTATGAGCGTTGCTGAAATCAACACTATGTTCACTAAAGAGTCTGGCCTACTAGGTCTAACTGGTGTGACTTCTGACTGTCGTTTCGTTGAAGAAAACTACGGTACTAAAGAAGAAGCAACGCGTGCAATGAACGTATTCTGTCACCGTCTTGCTAAGTACGTAGCTAGCTACGCTGCAAACATGGATGGTCGTCTAGACGCTATCGTATTCACAGGCGGCATCGGTGAGAACTCTGCTCCTATCCGTGAAGAAGTACTTAAGCGTCTATCTATCTTCGGTATCGAAGTAGACAGCGAAGCAAACCTTAAAGCACGCTTCGGTAACGAAGGTGTTATCACTTCTGCAAACAGCCGCATCCCTGCAATGGTTGTTTCTACTAACGAAGAGTTAGTAATCGCAGAAGATACAGCGCTTCTAGCTGAAATCTAATCTAACGATTATCTTAACGGCTGGCTTTAAGTCAGCCGTTTCTTCATGACAACCCGTCATGTTCTCATGTGGTATTGTTCTATAGTTATTCTACTAATTAAAATGAATTGTTATTGAACAGTGCTTTATCATTCAATAGTTTGAGGAATTCATAGTGTCCCGTACTATTATGCTTGTTCCAGTTGGCGCTGGCGTTGGTCTAACAAGTGTTAGCCTTGGTGTACTTCGTGCAATGGAACGCAAAGGCGTTCGCGTTTCTTTCTTTAAGCCTATTGCGCAACCGCGTAAAGGTGGCGATCAGCCAGATCTAACAACAACAATTATTAGTGCTAACAGCGATATGAAAATTGCTGAGTCATTCTCAATGGCAAGCGCTGAAGAATTGATCCGTAACGACAAAACTGATGTTCTTCTAGAAGACATTGTTGCACGCTTTAAAGCGGCAACAGCAGATGCTGACGTAACGCTAATCGAAGGTCTAGTTGCTACTCGTAAGCACCCATTTGCAAACCAAATCAACTTTGAAATTGCAAAAACGCTAGATGCTGAAATCGTGTTCGTTGTATCTCCAGGTACTGATAACCCAGCTCAACTTAAAGAGCGTATCGAAGTAGCATGTTCTAACTTCGGTGGTATCAAGAACAAGCAAATCTCTGGTGTTATCGTTAACAAACTTAACGCACCAGTTGATGCTGAAGGCCGTACGCGTCCAGATCTTTCTGAGATCTTTGATGACGCAGAAGGAACTGTTCCTTCAAATGTTGAAATCATGCAAGTGTTCAACTCAAGCCCAATTCGTGTACTAGGTTGTGCACCTTGGAGCGCAGAACTGATCGCTACACGTGCAACTGATATTGCTCAGCACCTAAATGCTGAAATTATCAATGCAGGTGACATCGAAACTCGTCGTATTAAGAGCATCACTTTCTGTGCACGCTCTATCCCTAATATGGTTGAGCACTTCCGTCCAGGTTCACTACTAGTAACTTCAGCTGACCGTCCAGACGTAATCGTTGCAGCATGTCTTGCAGCAATGAACGGCGTTGAGCTAGGTGCACTACTTCTAACAGGCGGTTACGACCTACCAAAACCTGTTATGGATCTATGTGAGCGCGCATTCGCGACTGGTCTTCCAGTAATGACTGCTCAAGGTAACACTTGGCAGACTTCTCTAAACCTACAGAGCTTCACACTAGAAGTACCTGCAGACGATAAAGAGCGTGTAGAGCTAGTTAACGAGTACATGGCAAGCCACATCGATGGTAACTGGATTGAGTCTCTAACTGAAGGTTCAAACCGTGAGCGTCGCCTAAGCCCACCAGCATTCCGTTACCAGTTAACTGAACTTGCTCGTAAAGCGGCTAAGCGTATCGTTCTTCCTGAAGGTGACGAGCCACGTACAGTTAAAGCTGCTGCTATCTGTGCTGAGCGCGGTATCGCGGAATGTGTGCTTCTAGGTAACCCTGATGAAATCCGTCGCGTTGCTGAGCAACAAGGCGTAGTTCTTGGTACTGGCGTAACTATCATCAACTCTGACGAAGTACGTGAAAACTACGTTGCTCGTTTAGTTGAGCTACGTGGCGCGAAAGGTATGACTGATGTTGTTGCTCGTGAGAAGCTACAAGATTCAGTATTCCTAGGCACAATGATGCTTGAGAACGACGAAGTTGACGGTCTTGTGTCTGGTGCTGTTCACACAACAGCAAACACTATCGTTCCTCCGTTCCAAATCATCAAGACTGCACCAGATGCATCTATCGTATCTTCTGTATTCTTCATGCTACTACCAGACCAAGTATTGGTTTACGGTGACTGTGCGATCAACCCAGATCCAACAGCTGAGCAACTTGCTGAAATCGCTATCCAATCTGCAGATTCTGCAAAAGCATTTGGTATCGACCCACGTGTTGCTATGATCTCTTACTCTACTGGTGAATCTGGTAAGGGTGCAGACGTAGATAAAGTACGTGAAGCAACGAAGATCGCTCAAGAGAAACGTCCAGATCTAGTAATCGATGGTCCTCTTCAGTACGATGCTGCAATCATGGAAAACGTAGCTGCTTCTAAAGCACCTAACTCTCCAGTAGCAGGTAAAGCAACTGTATTTGTATTCCCAGACCTAAACACTGGTAACACAACATACAAAGCGGTACAGCGTTCAGCAGATCTAGTATCTATCGGTCCAATGCTTCAGGGCATGCGTAAGCCAGTTAACGACCTTTCTCGTGGCGCACTAGTAGACGATATCGTTTACACAGTTGCACTAACTGCGATTCAGGCAGAGCAAGCTGCAGCTAAATAAGTTTTAAGGCTTATTTAACCGACAGATAAAACGCTCCAATACATGTCTTCAATTTTTATTGAAATGTGTATTGGGGCGTTTTTTATTACTGGAATAAGGTGTTTTAACCCTTTATGCTGGCAAGCTCATTAACGGTTAAGGACAACCTGTTAGCATGGATTTGCTCAATTCTCTCGGGCTATTTATTGGCTCATTGATCTCCAATACCCTCGCATCACTCTCCGGTGGTGGCGCAGGCTTAATTCAATTTCCTCTACTTATCTTTCTCGGCTTACCCTTTAGCATCGCCCTAGCGACGCACAAAGTGGCAAGTGTGGCATTAGGCGTTGGTGCAGCCATTAAACATTTACGTCAAGGCACACTGTCGTTGAAATTTACGCTCTATGTGATCCTTGCAGGCGCAATAGGTGTGATTATTGGCGCAAACCTGATCCTTTATTTTCCTGAAAACATAGCTGAAGCTGCGCTCGGTATATTAATACTCGGTCTTGGTATTTATTCACTGATGAAAAAAGAGCTCGGACAAAACGAAAACGCTATTCATCGCGACATAATAGGAATGACCATTGGTGGATTAGGCTTAGCCATTATTGGAGTATTAAACGGCTCACTTACCGCAGGAACAGGACTATTTGTTACCCTATTTTTGATCCGTTGGTTTGGTTTTAACTACAAGCAAGCGGTAGCGCTAACCTTAGTGAGTGTTGGACTATTTTGGAATGGTATTGGTGCAGTAGCAATTTACCAAGCTGGCGCGCCGATTTACTGGCCTTGGATCCCTGTGTTATTACTCGGTTCATTACTGGGTGGTTATTTAGGGGCGCACCTTGCTCATCAAAAAAGTAATCAACTCATCAAACGTTGCTTTGAAGCCCTGACCTTTATTATTGGCTTTAAGTTACTTTACTCAGCTTTCTAGTCCACGCTATTTAAGGAGTATTTCATGGATAAAGCGATCATTGACATCTACTACTGCCGTCAATGTAATTGGATGCTACGCTCTACATGGATGACCCAAGAGCTACTCCATACCTTCAGTGAAGAAATCCAAACCATTAGCCTTCACCCTGACACAGGTGGACGTTTTGAAGTTCACTGTAATGGTCAGCTTATTTGGGAACGTAAAGCCGATGGTGGCTTTCCAGATGCGAAACAACTAAAGCAACGTATTCGTGACGTTATCGACCCAGAGCGCGATTTAGGCCACGTAGATCGACATAGTAAGTCATAAACGATAATACCTAGCCCTAAATACAATAACGCCCTGAATGTACTTTCTCTATTAAGTGGCTTTGCGCTTAAAACCAGAGAGATGTATTCAGGGCGTTACTTTTATCTATTAAAAATTAGATCTGGGTTTGAACCAGTACTTCACCATCAAAACTGATCACAGATAGCTGGTTGCCATCTAATAAACCATAACTTGCAGGTAAACCATTACGAGGAATGGCGACAGATCCTGGGTTAAATACAAATAGCTCATCTTTTGCTTCTGCTACAGGAATATGAGTATGACCCGATACAATCACATCACCAGCACGTAAACGAGGATGTTTATTGGCGTTATACAAGTGACCATGAGTTAAAAACAAGCGCTGACCTGTTGGTAATAACACAAGGTTGTAATCAGCCATAATGGGGAACTCAAGCAGCATTTGGTCTACTTCACTGTCGCAGTTACCGCGTACCGCCGTAATACGATCGCCATAGCGATTTAACAGCTCAGATACCTTGATAGGATCGTACCCTTCAGGCAATGGATTACGCGGGCCATGATTTAAAATATCACCCAATAGAATTAAGTGCTCTGCACCACTTTGTTCAAATGCTGCAATCATCTTTTCAGCACTAGCCAAAGAGCCATGAATATCAGAGGCAAAAAAGAGTTTCATTATCAACAACCAGTCATAAATACACGCTCGAAGTCTACTCGTTGTCTCATCAAATTACCATGTTAGCAGTACTGACATCTCACCATCAAATGCAATTCAGTGCTTATATGTACATAATGTCCGTGATAATTATCTTACGTCACAATATTAATAAAATGGTTTTTAAGTAACTCGTTATACTGATAATTTAACTGATATATAATGCTGATATATAATAGAAATAAGCGACACATCAAAACTTAGATGATGACTGATAATGGAATAACGACATGAATATTTTAATGACAGGCGCAACAGGTTTTATCGGACGAGCACTTATTCCCCATTTCAATCATGATCACGTCACCATACTTACACGTAACCCTACTCGTGCTTACAATCAACTCGGTCATCATATCCACGCCGTTGATAACCTAGATAGCTTCGACAATTTCGACCAATTTGACGCCATTATCAACCTTGCAGGTGAACCAATCATCAATAAGCGTTGGAGTGACAAACAAAAAGAGAGAATCTGTCAAAGTCGTTGGGATATCACCCAGCAGCTCGTTGATAAAATTAAAGCCAGTAGTAATCCTCCGCATACTTTTCTTAGTGGCTCAGCGGTAGGCATTTATGGTGATAACCAAGATAAAACCATTGATGAATCCACCTCGCTTGATATTAACGATAACGACTTTGCGCAGAACGTCTGTTACCGCTGGGAGCAAATTGCTCTTGAAGCCCAATCAGAACAAACCCGTGTGTGCTTGATCCGCACAGGTATCGTACTTGGCAAACAAGGCGGTGCATTGGCGCGCATGTTACTGCCTTATCAACTAGGATTAGGCGGAAAGATTGGTGACGGTAAACAATACTTTCCTTGGATCCATATACAAGACATGATCAAAGGCATCATCTTTTTATTAAATCACCCAGAAGCCCATGGCGCATTTAACTTTACAGCGCCAACACCGGTGACGAATAAAGTGTTTAGCCAAACCTTAGCCGCAACTCTAAAGCGTCCACACATTTTATTTACCCCTGCTTGGATTCTAAAACTAGGGCTTGGAGAATCAGCACAGCTATTGCTTGATAGCCAACGTGCGCTACCGAATAAGTTACAGCAAGAAGGGTTTAACTTTAGCTTCCCTTGTATTGAGCAAGCACTAAAGCAAACGTTGTGTGATTAAGAGAAATAAAAATAGGGGCTATTCATAGCCCCTTTTCTTTATAAAACCATCTCAAATTCCTGAGATTTATCCTTCTTCTGATGAAGGCGGTAAGCCACAATATCTTCAATGGTTAAAACTGGCATATTGTGTCGCTTAGCAAAATATACCACTTCATCTGCTTTAGCCATTGTACCGTCAATATTAGTTAACTCACAAAGTAAGCCAGCAGGCTCCAAACCAGCCAATTTCATTAAATCAATTGTGCCTTCAGTGTGACCTCTTCGCCCTAATACCCCTTTCCTATTCGCGCACAAAGGAAATACATGGCCAGGACGAGCTAAGTCTGAAGGTTGTGCATTTAATGCTATTGCTGTTTTTATAGTCGTAACCCGATCTGAAGCAGAAACACCAGTCGTAACGCCTTCTTTTGCCTCAATAGAGACTGTAAATGCCGTTTTATTGGCACTATTATTATTTTCTACCATCGCAGGTAAATCTAATTGTTTGACATGCTTCTCAGTCAAACAAAGACAAACAATACCACTACACTCTCGGATCATAAGTGCCATCTGAGTCGCTGTAATATGTTCAGCAGAGAAAATTAAGTCTCCTTCATTTTCTCGATTTTCATCGTCAAGTAACATGACACCTAACCCACGGCGTAAGGCATTAAGTGCATTTTCTACTCGTGTCGTAGGGGAGCCAAACTCGGCTAATAAGGAAGTCTGATTCATGGTTTCTCCAAAAATATAACCAGAATCAGGGCTAGTTGAGAGTTTCAAATGACAAACAAAAAAATGCCTTTGCATGAGTGTGCAAAAGCATCTGTTGCTCAATTCTCTCTCATCCGGACTATAACCGTCGGCTCTGGCTTCTAACCAGATCTGCTGACCTCGAAAATATCGAGCGCTCGCGGGCTCACTTGAAAAGTATACCGCCGGTGGGGAATTTCGCCCCGCCCTGAGAATTAATATAAGTGAGTAATATTATTACTCGACTCCAATATAACTTATTCACTTACCGAGTAATGTGATAACAGATAGAATAATTAACAAATAAAAAAGAGGGCTATTCCCCTTATTAACGCAACGGCAACAACAGCTTTTTGATCTGCGAACGTGAGACTAAATACACCAACCCAATAGCCAGCACAGGTAAGCCTAACCACATAAATGGATGTAAGCTAAACGGCAGTTCAAAACCTTTCACCACCAGCAAACCAACAACAAATTCAGCGCCTATGGCTGCAATAATACCAGCTAATAACGCGATAATGCCGTATTCAAACCACAAGGTAGCGGCAATACGTTTACGGCTTGCTCCGAGTGTGCGATAAAGCTGAATTTCTGTTTGACGCTCTGAGATACTCAAGCGTAATAAGGTCATAATGAGTAGTAACCCACTCAGTACACCTAAGCCAGCTAATACCGTAAGTGACCAGCTCACTTGGGCTAATAAAGCTTGAATCCGTGTTGCCATCATACGTAAATCAAGCACGCTCACGGTTGGATAATTACTGGCTAAGGTATTAAGTAAATCGCTTTGCTGATCATTAACTCTAAAACTCACTAACCATGTAGCAGGAAACGATTGCAATACATCTGGAGTGAAAATGAAATAGAAATTCGGCTTCATGTTACGCCATTCCACATCACGAATGCTGTTTACAGTGGCGTTAAATTCTAATCCACCAACGGTAAAAGCCAGTTTGTCACCCAATGCAATGTTTAAGCGTTTCGCTACACCTGATTCGACTGAAACACCAGAGCTACTTCCCCAGTTACCCGCAATCACGTCATTGTGAGTCGGCAATGTTTTCGCCCATGTGAAATTTAGCTCTCGACGTAACGACTCATCACGAGAGCGGCTATTTTCAGAATCACTATCTGCTTTTTGTTCCCCACTACTATTTTCTTCATTCGAATAAAAACGTTCTTCGTTAATCGCAACCAATCGTCCGCGCGTCACTGGGTAACCCTCTGAACGCTCCAACTTGTTCTCATCCAAATAAGCTAAATAATCTTGTTGCTGTTCTGGTGCAATATTAAGTGCAAACACGTTAGGCGCATCAGTAGGTAAGGTATTTTTCCAATCTGCGAGTAGCTCATTACGTAATAATCCAATCACAGCTAATAGCATTAACGAACACGTCAATGCCGCCAATTGCGTCGCGGTTTTCGCTTTACTACGATTGACACGACTTAACGCCAAAGCATAAGCAGAGCCAAGCTTAATCTTCTTAAGTAATGCGATAGCAGCAAGGCCAACTAAAGCCAGTAACACTAACAGTGCCACCATGCCCAATAAGGTGAGCCAAACAAATACATTGCTACCAATCCACCATACCGCTGCAAAAACAGGAAAGATCAACAACAACCATATAGCTGAGAAGTTAGATGTTGGAGTCTGGGTTGCTTGTACCGTATTCATTGCAGAAGCATTCACTAAACGAGAAAGTGGAATACCCAATGCTGGTAATGAAATGAAAAGAGCGAGCAGTAAGCTGATTACTAATGGCGCAAACCCAATAGTCGGTAATTCATCAGGTAACAACTGTTGCAGTGGATAGCGCAGTAACCATTCAAGCCCAAAGCCCAATAACAAACCAACAGCAATCGCGACTGAAAACACAACCGCAATTTGTTGTAATAACCATCGCCATAAAAAGCGTCGACTGGCGCCAAGGCTCTTCATCATCGCGACTGACGTGATCCGCGTCGACGCATAGTGCTGACATGTAAGTACTAAGGTTGCTGATGCCATGAGAACCACCAGCACTAGAGTCAGCGATAAGTATTGCCTTGCTCGCTCAATAAAATCGCCACTGCGCCCTGCATCATTTTCAGTTAACCAGCGCTGGCTTGGGGTTAACTTCATCGTTTCACGAATATCAGCAAGATCAGAATCTGAGCCGGAGAAATAGTAGCGATAGCTGATCCTGCTACCTTCTTGAATCCCGCCAATGGCAGCAATGTCTTGATTGTTGATCAATACTGCTGGCATTTGGCTAAAAGGGTTAAAAGACAACTCAGGATCTTCTAAGATTCGTCCACTAATGGTTAGCTCCCCATCACCCAGCATTAGTGTATCGCCCACTTTGACATCAAGTAGCGAAAATAAACGTTCTGATAACCATAACTCACCGGGGTTCACATGATGGTGCATAGACTGATCAGACGCTTGTAATCTTAAATCGCCACGCAATGGAAATTTCGCATCAACAGCTTTAACACTGACTAACTGCATCCCGTTATCGCTAAATGCCATGGTGCCAAAGCGAGTTTGCTGTGAGGTGGTGACCTTATTGTTTGATAACTTTTGTAAATCTACCGCTTGCGATGACTTCAATACCATATCTGCCGCTAACGCAGAGCGACCTTGCGAAACTATGATCCCTTCAACACGGCTTACCAATGCAGATAACGCAAATACGCAGGCTATTATTAAGCTCAGTGCCAAGGTAACTAACCATAACTGACCTTGTCGGATTTCACGCCACGCCCAACGTAAAAAGAACGGACGTTTTTTCATCGAAAGTGAATCACTCTGCATGACGTTTATCCCTCGCGAGTTTGCCGTTATCTAATCGCATAATTCGATCGCAACGAGCCGCTAATGTATCGTCATGGGTGACAAGCACCAGTGTTGTACCACTGTTTTTATTAAGCTCAAACAACAACTCAATGATCATGGCTGCGGTGTGCTGATCGAGGTTTCCTGTTGGCTCATCAGCAAATAAAATTTTCGGTTTGATCATAAAAGCGCGAGCTAACGCGACGCGTTGCTGTTCACCACCGGATAACTGACTCGGTAAGTGGGTTTCTCGCCCTTTCAAACCAACAACCGCAAGCAATTCTTTTGCTCGCTCAACATCCACCTCATTATCTTGGATCAAACACGGTAACGTGACGTTCTCCAGTGCATTTAAAGTCGGTAGTAATAGGAAGTTTTGAAACACGAAACCAATAGATTCACTACGTAATTGAGCGCGTTGTTCATCATTTAACGTAGAAAGGTTATGACCAAGTAGCTCTATTTGACCTTGTGTTGGTACATCGAGCCCTGCCAGTAACGTCATCAGTGTTGATTTACCCGCGCCAGAGACGCCAACAAGAGCAATAGATTCTCCTTGCTCGACCTCAAGCGAAACATCCTGCAAAATAGTCATAGGCGACAAGGTAGTCGTGACTTGTTTTGAAACTGAGTGTGCCTTAATTACGGAGACAGACATGATACGAATCCTTTCATTGTTGATGCTGGTGTTTTCATCCACCGCATTGAGTCAAACACTGTTAGTTCTTGGCGATAGCCTCAGTGCTGGTTATCAGATGCCAGCAGAGAAAAGCTGGCCTGCACTTCTGCCGCCACTGTTAGAACAGCAAAAGCAACCAACAACCATTGTGAATGCGAGTATCTCTGGCGATACCAGTGGTAATGGGTTGGCACGATTACCAGCATTATTAGAACAACATAAGCCTGATTTTGTTTTAATCGAATTAGGTGCGAATGATGGCTTACGTGGGTTTCATCCTAAAATATTACGTAATAACCTTAGCCAAATGATCAATGAGATCCAAAAAGTGGGATCACAGCCACTATTAATGCAAATTGAAGTCCCACCGAATTATGGTAAACGTTATAACGAACTGTTTCGCAATACTTATCCATCATTAAGTAAAGACACCAATGTGCCTTTATTGCCGTTTTTTCTTATCGATATTATTGTACAACCAGAATTGATGATGAAAGATGGCCTTCATCCAAACGCACAAGCACAACCGCTGATCGCTCAATTTATGGCAAAGCATCTTCAACCTTATCTCAACAAGGAAAGCTCACAGTGACACAATCTATTTTAATTACAGGGTGTAGCTCTGGTATTGGCTATTACTGCGCAAAAACACTGACTGAGCAAGGCTTCAACGTCGTTGCTAGCTGTCGAAAATCAGAGGATGTAGAAAGGCTCAATCAAGAAGGTATTCGCTGCGTTCAATTGGATGTTACTTCTGAATCATCCATCACTGAAGGTTTAAACCAAGCACTAGCCATTACGGACGGAAAAATAGATGTGTTATTTAATAATGCCGCTTACGGACAACCCGGCGCATTAGAAGACTTACCGACTTCAGCTCTACGTGAACAATTTGAAGCGAACTTCTTTGGCTGGCACGAACTAACCAAACAAGTCATCCCACTGATGCTTGCCCAAGGTTACGGTAAAATTGTACAAAACAGCTCTGTGCTGGGATTAGTAGCTATGAAATATCGCGGCGCATATAACGCCAGTAAATTTGCAATTGAAGGCTATACCGATACCTTACGTTTAGAGTTAGACAATACGCCGATCAGTATTTCTTTGATCGAGCCGGGGCCAATTGAAAGCCAATTTCGCGCTAATGCAAAACGCATGTTTGAACGTCATATTGATATGAAAAACTCTCGTCATTATGACAACTACCAAGACACCCTCTCTCGCCTTGGTAAAGAAGAGGTAACCAACAAATTCACGTTAAAACCAGATGCTGTATTACGCCCACTATTAGACATCATTAATAGCTCTCGCCCAAAATCACGCTATTACGTGACACAACCGACTTATATTTTTGGTTTTCTACGTCGTATCCTACCAACATCACTTCTTGATAAGTTACTGATAAAAAGCAATTAATAAATAAAAAAAGCTGCTTAAAATCCATAAAATTTAAGCAGCTTTCTCATTTTATAAAAGTGCTGATAAAAACAACATTTATAAAATCAACAATGATTAATACGCTGATTTATAACCAGTAAACATAAAAAAACACTCACTCCAGTTAAGAACCTCACCCAGTATGATATTTTCCACAAAACGTAATATTACTGTCATATAACAAATGTAATGTGATCCCATAACTTAAGCTAATTATCAAACTTAGCTATTTCTTCATTACGTTTAAGGTGTATATATGACATTGCGCCAAATTAACTTACTGTGTGCGTGTATTACGTTAGCGCTTTTGCTGGTATTCGGAAATTAATACTGTTCTTTCTCATTTTTTAAACACTTACTGATTTCTGTTTCATTATCTCAACTTGATCCACATCGATTCATCCCCATATATTTGGTATAGCCTTTCAAATAGTCAACGGATCGAATTACATGTACCAAAATACTGCGCTAGAAATTAATGAACAAAATCTGCAACAGGTTATCGAGCAATCGATGCAAACGCCTGTTGTGATCAGTTTTTGGGCGCCATCGATGCCTGAAACGCTAGAAGTGAATGCAACGCTAGAAAAACTGGCTCGCGAATACCAAGGGCAATTTATTCTTGCTTCACTAAACTGTGAAACCCAACAAATGGTCGCTTCTCAGTTTGGTGTCCGTGGTTTACCAACTGTTGCTCTATTTAAAGATGGTCAACCTGCTGATGGCTCTGCGGGACCACAAACAGAGCAAACATTACGTGAAATGCTTACTCGTCATCTGCCAAGCCAAGAAGAACTCGCATTAAAACAAGCATTAGTATTAGTTGATAATAAAGAGTATGCCCAAGCTCTACCGCTACTTCGCCAACTGTCAGCACAACTTCCGAATGATAGCCTAGTAAAACTCGCTATCGCAGAGTGTCTGATTGAAACCGCTTTGTTTGATGAAGCCGAGCCAATTCTTGCAACAATTCCAATGCAAGATCAAGATGCACAATATAAAGGCTTAGTCGCTAAATTAGAATTACACAAACAAGCGGGTAACTCGCCAGAGATTCAGCAACTAGAACAAAAGCTAGCGGCCGATCCTGACAATGTTGAATTACGTTATGAACTCGCCGTGCAATACAGCCAAGTAAACCGTAATGAAGAAGCGCTAGAGTTATTGATTGCAATTTTACGTAAAGACATGAACTTCTCTGATGGTAATGCAAAGAAAACCATGATGGATATTCTTGCAGCATTAGGTCAAGGCAATCCAATTGCGGCCTCTTACCGCCGTCAGCTTTACTCTTTGATGTATTAATTCGACAAAGTATAAATAGCAAAAAGCCCGATACGCTTTTAACTCTAAGAGTTCACGTATCGGGCTTTTTCGTATTTATTTATCGTAAAATATTACTTCTTACGATCACGCAGTGCAGACGTTAAACGCTTACGCTGACGCTCTTGAGAAACAGTTAGCTTCTGCTTCTTAGTCTCAAATGGGTTTTCGCTATTCTGGAATTGAATACGAATAGGTGTACCCATCATTTCTAATGACTTACGGTAGTAGTTCATTAGGTAACGCTTGTATGAACCAGGAAGATCATTAACTTGGTTACCGTGAACCACGATGATCGGTGGATTATAACCACCTGCGTGCGCATACTTAAGCTTCACACGACGACCACGGATCATTGGTGGCTGGTGATCATCTTGTGCCATTTGCATAATACGCGTTAGTAACGATGTACTAATACGCTTAGTTGCAGACTGGTATGCTTCAATCACTGACTCATACAAGTGACCAACACCGGTACCATGAAGTGCTGAAATAAAGTGAATACGCGCAAAGTCAACGAAGCCTAAACGACGGTCAAGTTCAGACTTAACACGCTCTTTCACTTCGTTATCCAAGCCATCCCACTTGTTCACAGCAATTACCAATGAACGACCTGCATTTAGCGCAAAACCTAATAAGCTTAGATCTTGATCTGAAATGTTTTCACGCGCATCGATCACTAGCAATACAACGTTTGCATCTTCAACCGCTTTTAACGTTTGAATAACCGAGAACTTCTCAACCGCTTGGTGCATGTTCTTACGACGACGGATACCAGCAGTATCAATCAGAACGTACTCTTGACCATCACGTTCCATTGGAATGTAAATAGAGTCACGCGTCGTTCCCGGCATATCGTAAACAACCACACGCTCTTCACCTAAAATACGGTTAGTTAGCGTTGATTTACCAACATTGGGACGACCAATGATTGCAAGCTTAATTGGCTGCTCTTGAAGACGCTTATAGGCAGCTTCAGCATCTGCTTCAGAAAGGTTTGCTTTCTCGATATCTTCAACAGAAGTTAGATCTTCGATAGAAACTTCTTGCTCTTCGCCGTTTTCAGCAAGCTCTGCATTCAGTTTGTCAGAGAACGGTGCTAATGCACGTTCCATTAGAGCCGTTACACCACGGTTTTGGGTTGCTGCAATTTGATACATTGCATCAACACCTAAACGCCAGAATTCAGCACAAGCACTATCTGCATCAATACCATCAACCTTGTTTACCACAAGGAACGTTGGCTTTTCACGGCTACGTAAATGTTTAGCAATTGCTTCGTCTGCTGCCGTTAAGCCAGCACGACCATCTACTAGGAACAGAACAACATCAGCTTCTTCAATCGCTGCTAATGACTGTTCAGCCATTTTTGTTTCAACGCCTTCCTCAGTACCATCAATACCACCGGTATCGATAACAATGAATTCATGCTCTTCTAGCTCTGCTCTACCGTATTTACGATCCCTAGTTAAGCCAGGAAAGTCAGCAACAAGTGCATCCCTTGTGCGAGTAAGACGATTAAATAGCGTCGATTTACCCACGTTCGGGCGCCCGACTAGGGCAACAACAGGAATCATAACTACCTCTTACTTTTCATAGTCTTATTGACATTCTTACCGTTCATTCTTGCCTCCAGTTCACATTTTTGAGAACCTTCATCCGACAATAATATATTCAACGGATATAACAACAACGGCTCCAACTACGTATCGCAGCTGGAGCCGACAAATTAATCTAGCGACATTATACCGTTTTATTGCGGTATTTGCATTTTGTTGATTTCACCATCTCGGGTCACAACAATAAAGCCATTATCGTCTAGTGCAACAGGCGGTACAGCAATACCACTGCCGTCTACTGATTCTTGAGAAACAAACTCGCCACTTTGGGTATCAAGCCAGTGTAAGTAACCTTCAGCATCACCCACAACTAAATAACCATCAATCACAGCAGGTGCACTTAGCTGACGATATTGTAAATCAGTGTTCTGCCATAGCTCTGTACCACTACGCGCATCAACAGCAACAATATGATCTTTCGCTGTAACTAAGAATAGCTCACTACCATCAATCACAAAGTCAGTCGCTGACGAATAGTTACGTTTCCATGCGATCTGACCAGAGCGAAGATCGATCGATACCAAAGACCCATTATAACCAACAGCATATAAACGATCGCCATCAATAACAGGAGAAGCATCAACATCAACTAAACGATCAATTTCTGTTGAACCTTTTGGTGCTGCAATCGATTGTTGCCACAACATACGTCCATCAGACATTAATGCGCCAGCCAAACGCCCATTCGCTAAGCCCCAGAACACACCACCAGAAACAGCAACAGGTGAACTATCACCTCGTAATGTCAAGGTTGGAACTTCATTACTGACTTGCCATTTAGAAGCACCAGTTTCAGAATCAAGTGCTTGCAGCACACCCAAACTAGTATTAACAACAACTAAGCCATCAGAAACAAGTGGTTTTGATAGAACTTCACCTGCAACAGTGGTACGCCATACTTCTTTACCCGTCTCTGCATCAAGTGCAATGACTTTAGCATTGGCTGTACCAACGAAAAGTTTACCATCACCTAAAACAAGTCCACCAGTCAACAACGCGCTGCTGTCTTTTTCTAGATCAGTTTCCCATTCAACTTTACCATTTGCTGGATTAAGTGCTTCGATCAAACCATCACGATCTGCAACGTACACTTTATCTAACCCAACAACGGGGGTAAGTTTTGAGTAATAACCAGAAACACCGTTACCTACGCTACGGCTCCAATCTGTTTTTGGTGTGAAAGTATTATCAACCTTTGGCAATGGTGCCATTTGAATTGAATCGACTTCACTTGCACAACCCGATAGCACGCTTACTGCAACAGCAACGGCCAAAACACGTTTTAACACCTTATGCATCATCATCTGCCTTATTGCGCTAAATCATCAAGCTTCATTTGCAGCGCAGGTGATGAACCTTCTTGCTGAGCTTCTACATATGCTTCACGTGCACCAATGATATCACCTTTTTGTAGCAGGATATCACCACGCAGTTCAGCGACTTTTGACTTCCAGCTTGGTACTGTTACTTTTTTAAGCTCAGCCAATGCTTCATCAAATTTTTGTTGCTCAGCATAAATACGAGCTAAACGTGTTGTTGCTAATGGCAAAATGGCTTCATCTTTGGTGTGATTAATCACCCATTGAAGTTGCTCAACCGCACCATCCAGATCTTTATTATCTACCTGAACTTTCGCTAGCTGTAGTGCTGTCAGTACCGCATATTGACTATCTTTATTAGCATCAATAAACGTTTTTGCTTCAGCGACTGCGTCTTTGCTGTTTTCATCAAGCGCAGAAACAACTTGTGTGTAGCTATCAGATGCAACGTGTTTTGCAGCATGTACTTCAGACTGGTAGTAACGCCAGCCCCAAAGACCACCTAAACCAATCACGGCACCTAGAACAACGGCTTTGCCGTTCTCTTGCCACCACGATTTAATCGCTTCAACCTGTTGTTCTTCTGTGGCGTAGTCGTTCACTTCCTGTCCTCTCTTAAATCAGTGCTGCCAGTTTTGCAGCAACCTCATCCTGTGCCATGGTCGTCTGCTCACCGCCGTGTAAGTCTTTTACTACTACGGTGTTCTCAGCAATTTCATTTTCTCCAAGAACTAATGCAACAGCTGCGCCAACGTTATCAGCGCGCTTAAATTGCTTCTTGAAGTTACCGCCACCAAAGTGCGTCATCACACGTAAACCTGATACTTCTGTACGTAGCTTCTCAGCCAGTGTCATACCTGCAGCCAGTGTACCTTCACCCGCTGTGACCACGTAAACGTCTACTGAGCGACGAACTTCGTCTTGTTCTAGTGCTTCCATTAGTAATACTAGGCGCTCAATACCCATAGCAAAACCAACAGAAGGTGTCGCTTTACCACCCAGTTGTTCAACTAGACCATCGTAACGACCGCCACCACAAACAGTACCTTGTGCGCCAAGGCTCTCTGTGATCCACTCAAATACAGTACGGTTATAGTAGTCTAAACCACGTACAAGACGTTCATTTACTTGGTATTTGATACCAGCAGCGTCTAATAGTTCACATAAACCATCAAAGTGTTCTTTAGATTCTGGATCTAAGTACTCAGAAAGCTTAGGCGCATCAACTAGGATTTCTTGAATTGCGGCATTCTTGGTATCTAGTACACGTAATGGGTTGGTGTACATACGACGTTTTGCATCTTCATCAAGCACATCTAAGTGTTGCTCAAGGAAAGCGATTAATGCTTTACGGTATTCTGCACGTGCTTCTAGTGAACCGATTGAGTTCAACTCTAGACGAACGTGTTCGTGAATACCTAACTCACGCCATAAACGTGCAGTCATCATAATAAGTTCAGCGTCGATATCTGGACCGTTAAGACCAAATACTTCCACACCTACTTGGTGGAACTGACGGTAACGACCTTTCTGTGGGCGCTCATGACGGAACATTGGACCAATGTACCAAAGACGCTGTTCTTGGTTGTATAGCAAACCATTTTGAATGCCAGCACGCACACAGCCCGCAGTCCCTTCAGGACGTAGCGTTAAGCTATCACCGTTACGGTCTTCAAAAGTGTACATTTCTTTTTCAACAACGTCGGTCACTTCACCGATAGCACGTTTAAACAAATGTGTTGATTCAACAATCGGCATACGAACTTCATTGTAACCGTATGCACTAATCACTTGTTTAACTGTACCTTCGACTTTTTGCCAAAGTGGAGATTGTGTAGGAAGGCAATCGTTCATGCCTCGAATTGCTTGAATTTGTTTCGCCACGTTTATTCTCGTTAACCGCTGGGTATTAGAATCGAATATATAATTTCTTTTTGAAATAGTGAACCATGCTCACCGATATGAGCATGGTTTTTTGATTATATATCTTGTTGTTTTACATCAATGCGATTGTTTTTATCTAACATTGATGCCTTTGCTCGAATTTTACTCTCAAGCTGATCGATCACATTGTCGTTATCAAATCGCTCTTTTTGACGAATACCGTCTTCATAAAAAGCACTCTTACGGTTGCCGCCAGCAATGCCTAAGTGAGACACTTCTGCTTCACCAGGACCATTCACCACACAACCAATCACTGAAACATCCATTGGAACAACGATATCTTCTAAGCGTTGTTCTAACTCGTTTACCGTGCCGATAACATCGAACTCTTGGCGTGAACATGTTGGACAAGCAATAAAGTTGATGCCACGAGAACGAATACGTAATGATTTTAAGATATCAAAACCAACTTTGATTTCTTCAACGGGATCGGCTGCAAGCGAGATACGTAAGGTATCACCAATTCCTTCAGACAAAAGCATACCCAAACCAACGGCGGATTTAACCGAACCAGCACGTGCACCACCGGCTTCGGTAATACCAAGGTGAAGTGGTTGAATAATTTGCTTTGCAAGCTGACGATATGACTCAACAGCAAGGAAGACATCGGACGCTTTTACGCTGACTTTAAATTGGTCAAAGTTCAAACGGTCTAATATTTCCACATGACGCATTGCGGACTCGACCAAAGCTTCAGGTGTCGGCTCACCATATTTTTGCTGGATCTCTTTTTCAAGAGAACCACCATTTACGCCAATACGGATAGGAATGTTTTTATCACGAGCACATTCAACCACTGAGCGAATACGATCTTCACGACCAATATTACCAGGGTTAATACGTAAACAATCCACACCGTATTCAGCCACTTTAAGTGCAATGCGGTAATCAAAATGAATATCAGCAACCAGCGGAATATTCACTTGTTGCTTGATCAATTTAAAAGCTTCCGCGGCATCCATCGTCGGTACAGAGACACGTACAATATCAGCACCAACTTTTTCTAATGCCTTGATCTGTGCAACAGTAGCTTCAACATCTGTTGTACGAGTATTGGTCATCGACTGAACGGCGATAGGTGCACCATCGCCAATAGGAACATTACCGACATAAATTCGGCTCGATTGACGGCGTATAATTGGTGATTCGTTATGCATTGCTCTTTCTCTACATTACTGCGGTAGCTTAAGTGTTACTGGCTTAGACACAGGGTAACGACTTAAATCAAAAGGTTGACCTTTAATGTTAATTTTAACGGCACTAGGTGCGCCAAGTCGAACACGAAATGGTGCTTTACCTTCTAAATCTAATACTTGACCAGCTTTCTTGATACCAGACTCTAATCGTTTACCCGTTGCATCACGAACATCTATCCAACAATCAGCTGAAAACTTTAACTGTAACTGTGGTGCTGTTGCATCAACAACAGGTGTTGCAGTAGCTGTTGATACTAATGTTGAGGCTGTTCCAGCATTCTCAGCTGGTGTTGTTGACGCTTCAGTTGTTGTACCCGTTGCAGTCGTCGATGCGGTTGTTGGAGATGAATCTGTCGCAGCATCAGCAGATGTTGTCGATGCTGCGGTATTTTGTTCAGTACTAGTTGGTGCTGAGTGATCAACATCGGTATCAACCGTTGCTGGTTGAGTAGCACTGATTGATGCATCATCACCATTTAAAGTTGTAACTATCGTATCATCAGACCCCTGCTCTTGCTTTTCATGAGCAACGGTTTGATCTGCTGTGGTTGTTGTCGCTACTGGCGCTTGTTCTAAATGAATATTTTGCCACCACCAAACAGCGGTTACACCAACAAAAACAGCAGCAAGAATCCATGTTAATCCCATAATTCGACTATCATGTGCTTCACGTTTAGTTCGACGTGAAAAGCTTTGCATTTCTTGAGCTTTTGGCTTGGTGTGCCCACATTTGTCAAGCAAGTCTAATACAGCTTCTTCTTCCAAGCCGACATATTTTGCATATGAACGCACATAGCCACGCGTAAACGTGGCTAATTGGGCTTGATCAAATCGATTGTTTTCTATGTTATCAATAACAGAAAGTCGCAACCTCAAACGGTTCGCAATGTCCTTTTGTGAATAGCCTAGTTGCTCTCGAGCTTGACGGAGTACGTCACCTGGAAGCTGTGTTCCTTCTGTTATTTTTTGTTCTTCATTATTTTCAGTATTCATTGGCCAAATAATTCTGATATTGCAGAGAATCTGGGTATTTCTCTTTCAGCAAAATAGCGTATTTTTTTGACTGCGTTAAACGTCCAGCTTGTCTTTCCAACTGAATGAGCAACCACAAACTGTCTGCTGTGTACCCATATCTCTTATTAAATTTGAATAACTGTACGCGAGCATCTTTGAAATTGTTAGATTCAATTTCAACTTGCGCCAGTTGCAACATAGATCTCGGTCGGTACGGGTCATGGGAAAGCGCATTTTCAAAATAACCCGTCGCTGCTTCTAAATTACCTTGCTTACGACTACATAAGCCTGCATTTTCATAACTTGCCGAAATCAGATAATAATAAGGTTGTTCAATCGCTTTAACAAAAGCGGCAATGGCTTCATCGTAACGCCCTTCACTACACAAGAATACACCATAGTTATTCAAAACATCGCCATTTTTAGGTGAATGTTTTAATGCTTTTCGGTACATTTTATCTGCAGCGTCTTTTTCGCCAACTTTTTGATAATAATAAGCCATCGAAATTTGTGCACGGTAGTAATCAGGATCATACCTTAATGCTATTTCCAAATTTTCTCGTGCACGCTCCCACTGGCCATCTTTTAAATAGTTTAGCCCTAGGTTCAATCTCGCTTCTGAGGCGGCTTTGGCATCAAATTCTTTACCATTATCTACCACATCAACTGTGGCACAGCCTGTAAATAATAGGCATGACAACAGTGGATATACGCTCCATCGTACCATTTTCGCTCACCTCAACATCCATGTGAAATTGCGCAGTTATTTGTAGTAGCCTGTTTTTAGACCGCTTTTACTGCAATTTGTTCACCCGTATTTAATTTTGCTTGGGTACGCTTAGTACGGTCAATAACATCCCCTACTAACTGACCACAAGCCGCATCAATATCATCACCACGTGTCTTACGAACCGTTACTGTGAAATCGTATTCCATCAGTGTTTTCATAAAACGATCAATACGAGAATTACTTGGCTTTTTATATGGTGAGCCAGGGTACGGGTTAAACGGAATTAAGTTAATTTTTGCTGGCGTATCTTTTAATACTTTAGCTAATTGACGAGCATGCTCCATGTCATCATTAACATGATCTAACAGAACGTATTCTACCGTTACTCGACCACGGTTCGCATTCGTTGAATTCACATAACGGCGAACAACATCCAAAAATGTTTCAATATTCCAACGATCATTGATTGGCATGATCTGAGAACGCAGCTCATCCGTTGGTGCATGCAATGAAATAGCTAAAGCAACATCAATCGTATCAATCATTTGCTCAAGGCCAGATACAACACCCGAGGTTGAAACTGTAACGCGACGCTTAGATAAACCAAAACCTAAATCATCAAGCATAATTTCTAATGCAGGGATAAGGTTTTTCATGTTCAATAATGGCTCACCCATTCCCATCATTACGATGTTGGTGATTGGACGACGACCCGTGTCTTTTTGAATACCAACTTCTTTTGCTGCACGCCATACCTGACCAATAATTTCAGATACACGTAAGTTACGGTTGAAGCCTTGTTGTGCTGTTGAACAGAATTTACATTCTAATGCACAGCCAACTTGTGAAGAAACACATAATGTTGCGCGATCTTCATCAGGAATATAAACAGTTTCAACATCTTGATCGCCAACACGCATGGCCCATTTAATCGTCCCGTCCGTTGAATACTGAGCTTCAGATACATGCGGCGCACGAATTTCAGCTACGCGCTTTAATTTTTCACGTAACTTTTTATTTATATTGGTCATTTGATCGAAGTCATCACAACCGAAATGATAAATCCATTTCATGATCTGATCTGCGCGGAATGGCTTCTCATTAAGTTCTTCGGCAAAGTATTTACGCAGACCTTTGCGATCGAAATCCAGCAGATTGATTTTGACAGTTGTCATCGGTTGGTGCCTCACTAAAAATGACTATTGCTGCGCCTAAATAACCAAGCTCTATCGATGGCTTAGTTATCTCGGGTTTAAGGCGCGAAATTGTACAGCCTTTATGGCATGGTTTCCACACCTAGACTCTAAGGTTATTTTAGTGTTGCCGATTTCAAAACGCCACATACAACAACGGGAAGCCAATGCTTCCCGTTAATAATATGATTAACCTAATTTTTCAATGTGTCGCATTAGTGCCTTTCACTGAATTCTATTAGAGTTAAACCTTTATTCACCTCGTGGGCAAATTTCATCTTCAGCAAAGAAATATGCAATTTCGCGAGCGGCAGATTCTGGACTATCTGAACCATGTACCGAGTTATGACGCATACTTAATGCAAAGTCACTACGAATAGTGCCACAAGCCGCTTCTTCAGGATTAGTTTTACCCATTAGTTCACGATAACGTGTGATAGCATTTTCACCTTCAAGTACCTGAACCATGACAGGACCAGATGTCATAAATGCCACTAAATCATCAAAGAAAGGTTTACCTTCATGCTCAGCATAAAAACCTTGTGCTTTCGCACTGTCTAAATGCAACATTTTAGCCGCAACAATATTCAAACCCGCATTTTCAAAGCGCTGATAGATTGCACCAATCAAATTACGTTTAACCGCATCAGGTTTTACTATTGAGAAAGTTCTTTCGATTGTCATTATTATATTTTCCTTTTGAGTCTTATTGCTTTCTGCGAGCCAAAAACAAATTCATGAATTTAAGTTACAGCAACAAACCTGCAATATTAGCAAGACCTAACCCTGTAGCGCCAGCGGCCCAGCGAGAATCTCCGCCATCTCGGAAACATGCCGCTAAATCAAAATGAATCCAACGACTATTTTCGGTGTCAACAAAACGGGACAAAAACGCTGCTGCATTGGATGCGCCTCCCATACCACCTCCTTTTTGTACACGACTATTCGCAGTGTCAGCATAAGGTGACGGGCAATATTCTTGGTGCCATTTTTCTAACGGTAATGGCCATGCGGGCTCATTGACTAGATCGGATAACTGCTGTGCTTGTTGTAATAATGGCTTATCTAAACCAAAAATTGCATTATAGTCACTACCTACTGCAACCATTGCAGCGCCTGTTAACGTCGCTGCATCAATGATCAGTGGTGCGCCTGTCGCAGAAGCTGCAATTAAACCATCAGCTAACACTAAGCGCCCTTCAGCATCTGTGTTAACTATTTCAACCGTAACACCATTTTTATAACTTAGCACATCACCAAGCTTATAAGCGTTACCTGATACGAGGTTTTCAGCACAGCATAGGATCAACTTCACACGTTGACGTAGTCCTTGCTCTATCGCATAACCTAACGCCGCAGTAACCGTAGCAGCTCCCCCCATATCGCACTTCATCGCAACCATGCCTGCGCTAGGTTTTAAACTGTAACCACCTGAATCAAAGGTGATCCCTTTACCAACTAAACAAGCCGATACTGGCGCTTCAGGATCGCCAGTAGGATTGTAATCCACTTCAAGCATTACTGGAGGTCGCACACTACCGCGTCCAACATTGTATATTCCTACCCAACCATCAGCTAATAGTTCATCGCCAACAATTTGTTGTGCATGAATATTATCACCACCGATTTTTTTTAAAAAACTGGTTGCTTCATAGGCTAGCTTTTCAGGTGACATCTCTTCCGGTGTCGCGTTAACTGTTTTACGTAGCCAGTCAGAGCAATGACGACGAGCATTTAACAGCTCTAGTTCATCTTCATCGATAGAGGCCCATTGAATTTCTACTGCTGTAATAGTTGCAGCAAAACCACAGTAAAACGCCCATTGACGCTCATAATTCCAACCATCACCCACTAAACGTACAGCTTGTGCACCTTGTGATTGAATTTGACGACCAGCCTGCTGAATACGACGTAATGGAAAATCACTACGATAATGAACTGTGGCGCTATCTGACTGATAGCTTAGTAGCGAATTTAATCCCCAAGGACCGTTAGATTCTTCAGTTGATAAATAAACATTGAGCATGATGAAGTCTTCCTTTCTAATTCTGATAATGCAAAAAGCCTTCTTATCATAAGAAGGCTTTTAATTTTGAAACGGAACTTATTTAGTTAGGATGTTTGCAAGTGTTCTTACACCCATGCCGGTTGCACCGGCTGACCACTGATCATTAGCACTTTTACGGAAGGTACCGCTGGCATCAATGTGCATCCAGCCTTTTTTATAATCATCAACGAAGTAAGATAGGAATGCCGCAGCAGTACTTGCGCCAGGCATAAAATCGCCACTTGAGATATTAGCAAGATCGGCATAATTTGATGGCAACATGTTACGATGAAGATCAGCTAGAGGTAATGGCCACATACCTTCATTTTCTTCTGCTGCTGCTGTTAATGCTGTATGAGACAATTCAGCATCAAAGCTTAGTAACGCGTGGTAATCATTACCAAGCGCCATTTTGGCTGCGCCTGTTAATGTTGCACAATCAATCACTAATTCAGGATTTTGGCTGTTCGCGTAAATTAAGCCATCAGCCAAGACTAAACGTCCTTCCGCATCGGTATTTAAAATCTCAACGGTCTTACCGTTTTTATACTTAATAATATCACCAAGTTTTAATGCTCGACCTGAGATCATATTTTCAGCACAACATAACACCAGCTTAATACGCTTATTTAAGCCGCGCGCCATTGCTAATGCTAAACCACCTGTCGCTAATGCTGCACCACCCATATCGGCTTTCATAGCAGTCATACCTGCTGAGGGTTTTATACTGTAGCCACCGGAATCAAATGTGATCCCTTTACCAACTAAACATGCAAAAACGGGCGCATCAGCATCACCTGTTGGATTATAATCTAAACGAAGCATCGCTGGACGATGATCGGAGCCACGACCTACAGCATGAATACCGTTCCAACCTTCATCCAATAAGTCATTACCTTTAATGATCTTATAGGTCACATGTTCTGGTGCTAACGATTTAATAAATTCACCAGCACGTGTCGCTAACTGTGACGGGCGCACAACATCTGCTGGCTGGTTAATAATTTCACGTACCCACTCAGTCGCTTTGATTCGTGCTTGTAATTCCGCTTCATCAGTCTCATTTAACGCCGACCAAACCACACTATTGCCAGGCTTAGATGCACGATGTCCTTGGATAAATGCCCACGTTCGATCTAAATCCCAACCTTCACCTGAGAGTTCTACCTGTTTGATACCCTGCGTATCTAAACGGCGGGCTGCGCGTTGGATATTCGCAAGTTGCTCATTTTCCATTAAATGAATAACAGCACCTTCAGCATTAAAGCTAAGTAAGGCATTCATACCCCATTGTGCATTCGCTGCTTGTTGAGTGAGAGAAACAGCCATGATAGTCGACATTAAAAGCTCCTTGAATGTAGCAACTGCGCAGTGTTAAACAAATACATGCGTTATAGATAAATAGTTATGGGGGTAAAGTACGCTGATTGCAATTAGATTTAAAATATAAATCCACGAATAAAAACAAAAAAAGCACCTAATTCAATTGTTTCTACAATCAATTAGATGCTTACTCTATTACGAAAGTTTATTCTTCCGCTTCTTCAATCCAACACATTTGAATGGCTTCTAACACCCTTTCACTACAGTGAGTAGGATCATCATCAAAATCATCCAACGCCTGCACCCATTCACTAAGATCAGTAAAGCGAATTGTTTTTGGATCAACATCGGGATGCTGTTCACATAACTCAATAGCAATATCGAGCGAATCAATCCATTTTAAGCTCATCAAATTACCTTCTTATATATTGATAGATAAACTAATAATAACGCTGAGATAAAAAAAAAGGCTACCTAATGGTAACCTTTTTTATAATTAGTGCGCTGCCTCAGAGGCAAGATTTAGCGTATAGCGTGGAATTTCAACCACTAAATCTTCATCAGCGACTCGAGCCTGACAACCTAGACGTGACTCAGGCTCTAGCCCCCATGCTTTATCAAGCATATCATCTTCTAGTTCATCACTTTCATTTAATGAATCAAAACCTTCACGAATCACAACGTGACACGTAGTACATGCACAAGACTTTTCACACGCATGTTCAATTCCAATACCATTACGTAGTGCAACATCAAGGACTGTTTCACCTGACTCTGCTTCTAATACTGCACCTTCAGGGCATAGCTCTTCGTGGGGAAGTACAACAATCTTAGGCATGCTTAAACCTCATCAATAGATTGGCCAGCCAATGCTTGACGAATAGACTTATCCATTCGACGAGAAGCAAATTCTTGGCTCGCTTTATCTGTTTTCTTAATTCCAGCTTCAATAGCGCGAGAATCTGATCCCTGACGCAATTGAACTAGTTCCATCATTACTGTTTCTAATTCGGCACGCTCTTGTGTGCTCAATAGGGTATCACCATCAGCGGCAAGTGCTGCGATTAACCCTTCTAAAACACGATCTGCTTCCACTTGCTGTTCAGCCAATGCACGTGCATCTTTATCATCTTGTGCATAGGTCATTGAATCACGAAGCATAGTCGCAATTTCATCTTCAGATAAGCCATAAGAAGGTTTAACTTGGATAGAGGATTGTACGCCACTGCTCTTTTCCATTGCTGTAACTGACAATAAACCATCAGCATCAACTTGGTAAGTAACACGAATATGAGCAGCACCCGCTGCCATTGCAGGAATACCACGTAGGGTAAATCGTGCTAGTGAACGACAATCACTGACCATTTCACGCTCACCTTGTACAACGTGAACAGACATTGCCGTTTGACCATCTTTAAAAGTGGTAAACTCTTGTGCACGAGCAACAGGAATCGTCGTATTACGAGGAATAATTTTCTCAATCATGCCTCCCATCGTTTCAATACCTAGTGAAAGTGGGATCACATCAAGCAATAACATATCGGAATCAGGCTTATTACCCGCCAAAATATCAGCCTGAATCGCAGCACCAATCGCAACAACTTTATCAGGGTCGATAGAGGTCAACGGTGTTTTACCGAAGTAATCACCTACCATATCACGAACTAGTGGTACACGTGTTGAACCACCAACCATTACTGTTTCAATGACTTCATCAGTAGTGATATCTGCGTCTTTTAATGCACGGCGACACGCCATCAGTGTTTTTTTCACTAATGGTTGAATAAGTGCATCGAACTGCTCACGGCTAATCTGACCCTGCCAACCTAAGACATCAAGCTCAATGCTATCAGCATCAGTCAACGCCACTTTTGCCGCTTGTGCCGTGTCTTGTAGCGCACGACGTTGCTGCGCTGTAAGCACCTCAGTGTAACCCGCTTGCTCTAAGATCCACGTTGCTAACAAGTGATCAAAGTCATCACCACCTAATGCCGAATCACCGCCCGTCGCTAATACCTCAAATACACCTTTAGAAAGACGTAAAATAGAAATATCAAACGTACCACCACCTAAATCGTAGACCGCAATCACACCTTCTTGACCTGAATCTAAGCCATAGGCAATGGCGGCAGCTGTTGGTTCATTAAGTAAACGAAGCACATTGAGGTTAGCTAATTTCGCTGCATCTTTTGTACCCGCACGTTGCGCATCATCAAAATAAGCAGGGACCGTAATCACCACACCTTCAAGATCACCACCCAGCGTATCAACCGCACGTTGACTTAATGATTTAAGAATTTCAGCAGAGACCTGAACAGGGTTTACATTGCCACTACGCGTAATAAGCTGAGGTAATCCATTATTCGATGCTTCAAATTGGTATGGTAGTTGCGGGTAACGTTGCTCAATATCAGCCAATGAACGTCCCATTAGACGTTTAACTGATAGAATTGTATTGGTTGGATCTTGTTGAGCGAAAACGCGGGCTGCATCACCGGTTAGGACTTCATTGTCACCGAAATGAACAACAGAAGGTAAAATCGCACGCCCCTCTGCATCATTTAATGTTTCTGCAACGCCACTGCGAACTGCAGCAACAAGTGAATTAGTTGTACCTAGATCTATACCCACCGCCAACTTGTGTTGATGTGGTGCAGCACTTTGACCCGGTTCAGCAATCTGTAACAGTGCCATTGTCATTCCTATCTAAATAACGCATGTGGATGATTAATCGAATAGCGACTCTTCAAGGCGCTCAACTTCATCACGCAATTTTACAATAAATTTTAATTTTCTTACGCCATCAGCCGCTTCGAGCCATTGTTCATTATTCAATAACTCAGCAAGTTGCGCCAATTGTTCTTTATACATCGCAGAAGCTTGCTGTTCAAAATCAAATAATGCACTTTCAGGATCTAATGAGTCAGGAATAGCTTCTAATGCTTCACGCAGTTCCATTTGCTGCATTAAAAAAGCCATATCTTGCAAGGTTTTTTGTTCACCACGAATATCTTCATCACGCTCAGCCAACATGTATTCGGCACGTGATACCGGATTTTTTAGCGTTTGAAATGCATCGTTAATTTGTGCAGCTTTTTGAACTGATAACAAACGGTCACGTTCTGACGCTGTCGCATAATTATCAGGATGAAAGCGACGCTGTAGTTCTCGAAACTGACTGGCAAGAAGGCTGTTATTCAATTCAAACTGGAAAGGTAACCCGAATAATTCGAAATGATTCATATTATGACCATCAATAAAAATTAAACCTGACAACTAACTCGCCAAAGACGATTAGCAGTCAGGTTCAACTGAAACACTAAAAACGCTTATACGTTGAAGCTTTCGCCACAACCACATTCGCTAGACACGTTAGGGTTGTTAAATTGAAAACCTTCATTTAGGCCTTCTTTGGCAAAATCTAATTCAGTTCCATCAAGGTAAACTAAACTTTTTGCATCAACGATAATTTTAACGCCTTTTTCATCGAAGACTTGATCCCCTTCATCGAGTTCATCTACAAACTCAAGGATATAAGCCATTCCAGAACATCCTGAAGTGCGAACACCTAGTCGTAAACCAAGGCCTTTGCCGCGATTGGCTAAAAAAGTCGATACGCGACTTGCTGCCGCTTCAGTGATAGTAATGGCCATACAACAAACCTCAGAAAGTTATTTTTGCTCGTGTTTCTTTTTATAATCGCTAACTGCCGCTTTAATTGCATCTTCTGCAAGGATTGAGCAGTGAACTTTAACCGGTGGCAATTCAAGTTCTTCTGCAATTGCAGAGTTCTTGATTGATGCGGCTTCATCTAATGTTTTACCTTTAACCCACTCAGTAATAAGTGAACTAGAAGCAATTGCAGAACCACAACCGTAGGTTTTGAATTTTGCATCTTCGATAATGCCTTCTTCAGTTACTTTGATCTGAAGTTTCATTACATCGCCACATGCTGGTGCCCCCACCATGCCGCTACCTACATTTTGATCATCTTTGTCAAATGAACCCACGTTACGCGGATTTTCATAATGATCGATGACTTTTTCACTATATGCCATGATAAATTTCCTCGAAAACAGTCTAACCGCAGATTAGTGGTGCGCCCACTCAACTGTGTTTAAATCAATACCTTCTTTATGCATATCCCAAAGTGGTGACATTTCACGTAGTTTATCTACGGCACCTTTAATTTGGGCTGCTGCATAATCAATTTCTTCTTCCGTCGTAAAACGACCAAATGAGAAACGAATAGAACTATGTGCTAGCTCATCATTAAGACCTAATGCACGAAGTACATAAGAAGGCTCTAGACTTGCTGATGTACACGCTGAACCCGATGATACAGCAAGATCTTTCAATGCCATTAACAATGATTCGCCTTCAACGAAAGCAAAACTAATATTTAAGTTATGAGGTACACGTTGCTCTAAATCACCGTTAATAGACATTTCTTCAATGCCTTCTAAACGCATTAATAAACGGTCACGTAATTTAAGCGCGTGTTGATAATCTTGGTCCATTTCTTCTTTCGCAATACGGAATGCTTCACCCATACCTACGATTTGATGCGTTGGTAATGTACCAGAGCGGAAACCACGCTCGTGACCACCACCATGCATTTGAGCTTCTAAACGAATACGTGGTTTACGACGAACATATAGTGCGCCAATACCTTTAGGGCCGTAAATTTTATGCGCTGAGAAAGAGATTAAATCAACCTTCATTGCTTGTACATCAATCGGTAATTTACCTGCTGACTGTGCTGCATCCACATGGAAAACTGTTTTGTTTTCACGGCAAAGCTCACCGATTGCTGCGATATCTTGAACCACACCAATTTCATTGTTCACGTGCATAATTGAAACTAGAACTGTGTCTTCACGCATAGCATCGCGTAGCTTAGCTAAATCAATCAAACCGTTAGATTCAGGCTCAAGGTATGTTACCTCAAAACCTTCACGCTCTAGCTGACGACATGGGTCAAGAACCGCTTTATGTTCTGTTTTACAGGTAATAACGTGCTTACCTTTTTTGCTATAAAAGTGCGCAGCACCTTTAATCGCTAGATTATCAGATTCCGTTGCACCAGAGGTAAATACAATCTCACGTGGATCGGCATTTACTAATTCAGCGATATGTTCACGAGCAGTATCTACTGCTTCTTCTGCCTGCCAACCATAACGGTGAGAGCGTGATGCTGGGTTACCGAAGTTACCTTCCGTAGTTAGGCACTGCATCATTTTCTCGGCAACGCGAGGATCTACAGGGCAAGTAGCTGAGTAATCAAAATATATTGGCAGTTTCATTTTCTTCTCCGAAAACACGAACGTCTGGTCTCTAGGAGCGGACATCGACACCTATTGTGGCGCTGTCGTGTGATTTTTTATGTCCAAAAGATGCTTTGCTATTTCCTTGTAGGATTTCATCCTGACGATCAGAAATGCTTTGTACATCATTATCTTTCATCAACTCACCAAGAGTGATGTTATTTAAAAAGCCGCTAATGCGCTCACTTAGGTCATGCCATAACGTATGAGTTAGACAACGAGCACCACCTTGGCAGTCCCCTTTCCCATGACACTTGGTTGCATCAACTGATTCATCAACTGCTGCGATAACCATACCGACAGCAATATCTGAAGCTTCTTCGCCTAAACGGTAACCACCGCCAGGACCACGTACACTAGTTACTAGCCCTGCTTTGCGAAGACGCGAAAATAATTGTTCTAAGTAAGACAGCGATATTCCTTGGCGCTCTGAAATATCTGCCAATGGAACCGGTCCATTATGCGAGTGTAATGCAACATCTAACATTGCTGTTACCGCGTATCTTCCCTTTGAAGTCAACTTCATAACACTGCTACCTGCTTGAATATTTTAAGCAAGCATCTCATACCATACTAAATTGGTCAAGTATTTACCTGACTGTTCTAGTGGGGTATTAGTCCTTTAGGGTTATGTGGCTATTTTTCGCTCTTTTCCAGCGTTTCTATCGTCTTTTCTACTGACGACAAAATACCGCGTAAAATATTCAGTTCTTGCTGCTCTGGGCGAGCACGAGTGAATAAACGGCGTAATTTAGCCATTACTACACCTGGATGATTTTTATTTATGAAGCGGGTTTGACGAGTGACTTTTTCGAGGTGCTCATAAAACATTTCCAGTTCTTGAGCGCGAGGATATTCTTCAACTTCCGTTTTACCCGTATACTTTTGAGAATCTAAATAAGCCATACGAACTTCATAAGTTATTGTTTGTACAGCCATAGCTAAATTTAATGAGCTATATTGAGGGTTCGCTGGGATATATACATGGCAATGACACTTTTGTAATTCTTCATTAGTTAACCCTGTACGCTCACGACCAAAAAGAATGGCGACCGGATGCTGATTAGATTCAGCAACAACTTTGATACCATTCTCTCGTGGATCTAATTGTGGCCATTCAAGAGTACGAGAGCGTGCACTTGAACCAACAACAAAACCACAATCTGCAACGGCTTCATCTAATGTTTTTACGATTTTTGCGTTTTCGACAACATCAGCAGCACCTGCCGCCAATGCAATAGTGTGGCCGTCAACTTCACAGGCAGGATCAACTAATACCAAGTTCGTCAATCCCATAACTTTCATTGCACGTGCTGCTGAACCGATATTACCTGGATGTGACGTACCTACAAGAACAACGCGAATTTTATCTAACATGATGAAGCTACATTCCAACAATTAATTAAAGCTGAGATATTTTAGCACAGCCATAACAAAAGTGGAGAAAACATGTGTCTTTGATGCTTGTTACCAATCATTTCAGTCATCAATATTTTTTAAACGGTCATTTTAACTTTTTTAGCAATGGCAAGCGCTGAAAAAATAACCACTTCCTTTTTTTTTTAGCTCTGTTATACTCGCCGCCGCTTTTTAGTTCTTTAACATCCGTTGGGAAGATCCTATGCATCCGATGCTTAATATTGCCATTCGCGCTGTGCGAAAGGCTGGTGACCATGTCATTAAATCTCTAGAAAAGCCTCAATCTATTGAGGTTGCTAATAAAGGTAATGATGTTGTTACCAATGTCGATCATGAAGCAGAAGCTATCATCATCGAAACAATCCTTAAGGCTTACCCTGATCACTGCATCGTTGCAGCTGAGTCTGGTAACAAAGAAGGACGTGACAAAGAGTGTCAATGGATTATCGACCCAGTGGATGGCACCATGAACTTCGTTCGCGGTTACCCTCACTTTGCAGTATCAGTTGCACTACGTATGCGTGGTCGTACTGAAGTTGCTGCTGTTTACGATCCTGTACGTAACGAATTATTCACTGCAACTCGCGGTGCAGGCGCTCAGCTTAACAGCCAGCGTGTCCGTTCATCACAACCTCGTGATCTAACAGGAACTGTTTTAGCAACAGGTCTTCCTTTTGCTGCTAAACAGCATGCAGAAAGCTACCTAAAAATCCAAAATGCATTATTTGCAGACTGTGATGACATGCGTCAATCAGGCTCTACTGCATTGGATCTTTGCTACTTAGCGGCTGGCCGTGTTGACGGCGTATTCAAGTTAGGCCAAAAGCCTTGGGAACTTGCTGCTGGCGAATTAATCGCTCGCGAATCTGGTGCTATCTGTGCTGACTTTACTGGTAACACTAACTACCTAACATCTGGCAACATTGTTGCTGGTAATGCGCGTGTAGTTAAGCCAATGCTTGCAAAAATCCGTGAATTCGGTAGTGACGCATTAGCAAAATAATCCACTGATTATCCAGTAAGATTAAAAAACGCCCTGCTGTTATACAGCAGGGCGTTTTTTTATAACAATATTATAATAAAATAATGTCATAATTAAACATTGTGCATTACAATCACTATAAAGCACAATATATACCAAAAAAGAATGAAAAAGACATTATCACTGCATCAACTTTCTAAAACTGTCTATCCTGAGCATCTAAAAGAGAAATATAATCCGTTGTGGCGTTATCGTCTCAAGTTTCTAGCTCGAGGGCTTTTCTACAAGTCTTCATTAACACAGCTTGTTAATGGGATAGATCGAACATTGCTCGAAGTTCTATGTGCGAAGCATAACCGCTTTATTGAAAAACCTTTTCGCCCGTACATAACAAATTCAGCAACGGCCAATCAACGTGTTGACTATATCACTAACCATTATCGTTTCATGACTAAGGTACTTCCTCAAGAAACCTGTAAGCAAATATTATCTAATGATAAAGGGTTACAACTTGCCTCTTTTATTATCGATGAAGAAGAGTATTCATTAAATCTTACCTTTGATGGTCGCTTTCAAAAAGAAGGAGATTTGAGCCTAGTCCTTTTTGATGCTCAAGGGCATAATTTCTATACCGTTACCTTTGTGATACATGATAAAGGGGCTGAACGTCACCTCATTATCGGCGGAATACAAGGGCCTTCGAGCAGTGATGAAAATAACCTAAAAATAAAGAAACTAACAAAAACACTTCATGGTCAACGCCCTAAAGATATGATGATAAAAATCATGACCTTTATCGCTAATTGTTGGCACGTTGACCGTTTACTAGCAATAAAAACAGAATCGCACTCCTATTGCGTGGCGCGTTATAAGTCAAAAAGGTACGGAAGCTCTCGAATAAAAACTGATTATAACCGCCATTGGGAAGCCCTTGGTGGAATAGATTATGATCGTCATTTTTACCAACTTCCTACTGAGGATGTACGTCGAAACCCTGAAGATATCTCACGCCCTAAACGCGCAATGTATCGACGTCGTTATGAATGGCTCGATCAAATAAAAAACACTCTTTCTTATCTTCTTGAATTAAAAAAATAAAAAAAGGACCGCAAGCGGTCCTTTCTCACTTTGAACTTATGCCAACCGGTTATGGTATTGCATCAAGCTCTTCACCTTCTTTTTCTACTGGCGTTGGCATTAGGTGCTCACGGGTAATACCCAATTTAAGCGCTAATGCTGATGCGACGTAAATAGAAGAATAAGTACCAATCGTGATACCAATCAGAAGTGCTAATGCAAATCCATGGATCATTGACCCGCCTTGAGCAAATAGTGCAATAACAACAAACAAGGTTGTACCCGATGTAATTAAGGTACGGCTTAATGTTTGCGAAATTGAACAATTCATTATTTCAGCAGGACTTCCTTTACGCATTTTGCGGAAGTTTTCACGAATACGGTCAAATACAACGATAGTATCGTTAAGTGAGTAACCAACTACTGTTAGCAATGCCGCAACAATCGTTAGATCAACCTCTACTTGTAGCACAGAGAAAATACCAACAGTAATGATGATATCGTGTGCTAACGACAACACAGCACCTGCCGCTAAACGCCACTCAAAACGCAGTGATACATAAAGTAAGATACATAACAAAGCGATTAAAATAGCCATGCCGCCCGCTTCTGCTAGTTCATCACCAACATTAGGACCGACAAACTCAATTCGGCGCATTTCAACCGACTGTGCAGTACCGTCTTTTAGTGCATCAAGGATTTGGTTACCAAGTACTTCACCTTTAACACCTTCTCGAGGCTGCAAACGCACCATCACATCACGCGCAGTACCGAAGTTCTGCACAACGGCATCACCAAATCCCGCTTTCTCTAATGATTCACGTATCAAGGGTAAATTAGCAGGCTCTTTGAAGCTAACTTCGATCAGCGTTCCGCCTGTAAAATCTAAGCCCCAATTTAGACCTTTGGTCGAGATGGTGGCAATCGATCCAATGATCATTATCAATGAAAAGATAAAGGCAAACTTTGACCAACGCATAAAGTCGACGACTTTGTTCGCATTCAATAACTCTCTCATCTCTGCGACTCCTTAAATCGACAACTTATCTACGCGCTTACCGCCATAGATCAAGTTAACAACGGCACGTGTGCCAATAATTGCAGTGAACATCGAAGTTAAAATACCAATCGATAATGTCACGGCAAAACCTTTAATTGCGCCCGTCCCCACAGCAAACAAAATAATTGCTGTAATTAGGGTTGTGATGTTTGCATCTGCAATCGTGCTAAACGCATTTCCGTAACCTTGTTGAATTGCTTGCTGTGGACTACGCCCTTCACGAAGCTCTTCTCGAATACGTTCAAAAATAAGCACGTTGGCATCAACCGCCATACCGACAGTCAGTACGATACCTGCAATACCTGGTAAGGTCATGGTAGCACCCGGGATCATCGACATAATGCCGATAATGAGCACTAAGTTCATTATCAATGCTAAGTTAGCAATCATGCCAAACCCACGGTAGTAAAGGAGCGTAAATAGCATTACCGCAACCATACCCCAGATACATGCTTGTACACCCATATCGATGTTTTGCTGACCCATAGATGGACCAATAGTACGCTCTTCAACTATCGAGATTGGCGCAATCAATGCACCTGCTCGTAATAATAATGATAAGTTGTGCGCTTCAGCTTGAGAGTCGATACCTGTAATACGGAAGCTTCGGCCAAGTGCAGACTGAATCGTTGCTTGGTTTATCACTTCTTCGTGTTTGGTCAGGATAACTTTCCCTTCAGGCGTTCGCTTACCACTGTCTTTATATTCAGTGAAAACCGTTGCCATCAACTTACCGATATTATTTTTCGAGAAAGCCGTCATCTTGCTACCACCTTCGGTATCTAGCGAGATGTTAACTTGTGGACGACCATATTCATCCGCACTCGAACTTGAATCCGTAATATGTGAACCTGCAAGAATGACACGTTTTTTTAGTACCGCAGGACGGCCATCACGGGTCATTTTCACTTCACTGCCAGCAGGAACACGTCCAGCCGCAGCCGCAGCTAAATCAGCCTTACTATCAACTTCGCGGAATTCAAGCGTTGCTGTCGCACCTAAAATTTCTTTTGCACGTGCCGTATCTTGAACACCAGGAAGCTCTACCACTATACGGTTTGCGCCTTGGCGCTGTACTAATGGCTCAGCAACACCGAGTTCATTTACACGGTTACGTAAAATGGTGATGTTTTGATCGACGGCATAATTGCGAATTTCCTGTAAACGTTCTTCAGTAAACTTCGCCGTTAATACATAACGACCATTGATTTTACTGGTTGTGAACAGCATATCAGGATGCAATTTTTCTAACGCGAGTTCAGCTTGTTCCAATTGCGCTTCATCACGAAGACGAACTTGAACACTGTCTTTTGTTTTACTGATTGCACGGTAACGAATTTTTTCTTCACGAAGCTCAGTACGGAATGTTTCTTCTTGTTGACCAAGAAGCTTATCCATAGCTGCATCCATATCCACTTCCATTAAGAAGTGAACACCACCACGTAAATCAAGACCCAATTTCATTGGTGATGCACCAATAGATTCAAGCCAAGAAGGAGTGGAAGCAGCAAGGTTTAGTGCGACAACATAGTCATCACCTAACTCACTATTTAAGATATCGCGAGCACTGATTTGGGTATCAGTATCGTTAAAGCGGACAAGTACAGAGCCTTTTTCAAAAACAGCTGACTTGTATGGGATCTTGTTCTTTTTTAAATCTTCGGTGACAGTATCCAAAGCGCTCATATTAACCGAGGCGCCACGCGCCCCGGTAATTTGAATCGCTGGATCTTCACCGTATACGTTAGGAAGTGCATAAAGCAAACCAATGATTAGTGCGAACAACACCATCAGGTTCTTCCACAGGGGGTATCGGTTAAGCACTGCTATGATCCTTCAAAGCGAATGTTTTTTATATTAAAGCGACTTCATTGTGCCTTTTGGTAAAACAGCTGTAATGAAATCTTTTTTAATTGTTACTTCCGTATTGTCGTTAAGTGCAAGAACGATGTAATCACTTTCAGCAGAAACTTTAGTGATACGGCCTAGTAGACCACCGTTCGTCATTACTTCGTCACCTTTGCCCATCGAGCTCATTAGCGATTTATGCTCTTTCACACGCTTAGCTTGTGGACGATAAATCATGAAGTAAAAAATAACAGCAAATAAACCAAGCATGATGAATAGCTGCATGCTTCCGCCCTGAGGGGCACCTTCTGCTGCTGCGTGTGCTTGTGAGATAAAGAAACTCATTTATAACGTCCTCGTTTTAAACATTTTGTAATGGTGGAACTTCACGGTCGCGACGCGCATAGAATTCTTCTACAAACGCATCGAAACGATCTTCTTCAATTGATTTACGAATACTTGCCATTAGGCGTTGGTAGTAACGTAAATTATGAATTGTATTTAAGCGTGCACCTAAGATTTCATTACATTTATCTAGATGGTACAAATACGCTTTAGAGTAATTTTTACAAGTGTAACAGTCACAATGCGGATCTAAAGGCGTTGTGTCTGTTTTATGTTTCGCATTACGGATCTTGATCACACCGCCAGTCACAAATAGGTGACCATTACGGGCATTACGTGTTGGCATTACGCAATCGAACATATCAATACCGCGACGAACACCTTCTACTAAATCTTCTGGTTTACCTACACCCATAAGGTAGCGTGGCTTATCTTCTGGAAGTTGTGGGCACGTGTGCTCAAGAATACGGTGCATGTCTTCTTTAGGCTCACCTACCGCTAAACCACCTACTGCATAACCGTCAAAACCAATTTTGGTTAGACCTTCAACAGAAACATCACGAAGATCTTCGTATACACCACCTTGAACAATACCAAACAGTGCATTTGGATTTTCTTGCTTATCAAAATGATTACGGCTGCGCTTTGCCCAACGTAGTGACATTTCCATCGACTTTTTCGCTTCATCGTGTGTCGCTGGATATGGTGTACACTCGTCAAAAATCATTACGATATCAGAGCCAAGATCTTTTTGAATTTCCATCGACTTTTCAGCGTCCATGAAAATCTTGTCACCATTAACAGGGTTACGGAAGTGAACCCCCTCTTCAGTGATTTTACGTAAAGAGCCAAGGCTAAATACTTGGAAACCGCCTGAATCGGTAAGAATCGGACCTTGCCATTGCATAAAGTCATGTAAATCACCATGTAACTTCATTACTTCTTGACCAGGACGTAACCATAGGTGGAACGTGTTACCTAGTAAGATTTGAGCACCCGTATCTTTAACTTCTTCAGGTGTCATACCTTTAACAGTACCGTAAGTACCTACCGGCATAAACGCAGGTGTTTCTACCGTACCACGTTCAAACTGCAAACGACCGCGACGAGCACGACCTTGCGTTTTATCTAATTCAAATTTCACAAAACCTCCAAAAGCCAGAGAAACAATCTGACGTATTTCCCATTACAGGACCTAGCCCCACAGGCAAACGCCTGATCAGCCACAAAAAACAATCACAATATAGATATATGATTGCCGACTACGCCTTAACTCATCAAACCATATTGACAATAACAACCTAAAGCGTAGCGGAAGAACGTAACGCTGTGACTGGCTTAATATCATAGAATTTATACTATGCTACAGACACAACAAAGGCTGCAATTGTAACAAAAAGCAGCCTCAATCTTTTCTCGATAAAAAATGTATACTTATTTAAGCCTTATACATCTTTACGAGTGATAAACATTGAATCGCCATAACTAAAGAAGCGGTATTTATTTGCTACAGCTTCATGATAGGCATTCATGGTGTTTTCATAACCAGCAAAAGCACTAACTAACATAATTAATGTTGATTCTGGTAAGTGGAAATTGGTAATTAATACATCCACGAGTTGGAACTGATAACCTGGGTAAATAAAGATCTCGGTATCACCAAAAAACGGCTTAAATTCAGTACCATTTTTTAGGGCATCTTGTGCGGCACTTTCTAATGAACGTACAGATGTCGTCCCCACAGCAATAATTCGTCCGCCATTTGCACGTGTTTCGTTAACAGCAGTAACAACCTCTTCAGGAACTTCAACATATTCAGAATGCATGTGGTGATCATTGATATCATCAACACGCACAGGCTGAAACGTACCAGCACCGACATGCAGTGTAACGAAAGCAAAATTAACACCTTTTGCTTTTAGATCTGCCATTAGCTTATCGTCAAAGTGTAAGCCTGCTGTTGGTGCAGCTACCGCACCAGGCTTGGCATTATATACTGTTTGATAGCGCTCTTTATCAGCATCTTCATCTGGGCGATCAATATAAGGAGGCAACGGCATATGACCCACTGCATCTAAGATCTCCAGCACTGTTTTATCGCTATTAAAACGAATTTCAAATAATGCATCATGACGTGCAACCATTTCAGCTGAGAACTCACCATTTTCACCCAGTAATAATTCATTACCTGGTTTAGGCGGCTTAGAGGCACGAACATGCGCTAAAATAGATTTGTCATCAAGCATACGCTCAACTAAAACTTCAATTTTACCACCTGAAGCTTTATGTCCAAACATACGCGCAGGGATCACACGAGTATTATTAAATACAAGTAAATCGCCAGCTTGTACAAGATCTAGCACATCTTTAAAACCTTTATGTGCCAATTCACCCGTATTGCCCGTCATTTGTAATAAACGACTCGCGGTACGTTCAGGTTGAGGATAACGAGCAATTAGCTCATCTGGTAAGTCAAAATCAAAATCTGAAACTTGCATTGTATTACGCCCTAAATCACAGCAAGCGGGCATTATATACTTAACTTCCCTTAAGATGCGAAACCCAACTGCAATTTAGATCTCGTAATATGAGAATTTCTTTCATATCTTCTGAATCAAACTCTCATCCCACCAAGGAATAAAGACCACAAATATTATATTGAAATATTTGATATTCATCATGCGTTCTAACAACATATTCCGATATATTGAAAAAAGATCAGCGAATAGAACCACAGTTCGCGATTTTTTGCAGTATTGCATGGAGGTTTATATGTTTACCGTTGCCGATATGATGACACCCCAACCGCGTACTTTGTCACGTAATGATACGTTGCTTGATGCGAAAGAAATGATGGATACTTTATCTATTCGCCATATACCGATCACCAACCACAACAATGAACTTATCGGGTTAGTAAGCCAACGCGATATTTTGTCAGCCCAAGATTCCAATTTAAAATCAATAATTGAAAACCCACTGTCTTCGCCACTCGATGTTTTAATTGAACAGGGCATGAAAACAAAAATAATGAGTGTGGATTATCGTGCAGGATTAAAAGAAGCAGCACTTTATATGCAAAAACATAAAATAGGTTGCTTACCTGTACTAAAGAATAAAAAATTAGTGGGTATTATTACAGATAGTGATTTTGTATCAATTGCAATTTCACTGCTAGAAATGCAAGAAGAAGTCGACCCTATTGAGCCTGATTTAGATACTATTGATATTCTTGATTAATAAAAAAGGGGAGCATCATTGCTCCCCGATGATAACGTAATTAACAAGTACTCGTATTATATGCGGATTAATACATGGGTACTGTCGATAACAACACTGCTAGGATAGTCACTACTATAAACACGTTATCTTAAAACTGTTTTTAGGTTTACTTAAACTGCTCTTCTTCTGTTGATCCCGTCAATGCGGTCACTGAAGAATTCCCCCCTTGAATCGTATTGGTCATGGTATCAAAGTACCCTGTTCCCACCTCTTGCTGGTGAGCAACAAAGGTATAACCTTTATCGGCCGCTTCAAATTCAGGACGCTGAACTTTTTCAACGTAATGACGCATTCCTTCACCTTGTGCATAAGCATGAGCTAATTCAAACATGTTGAACCACATATTATGAATACCCGCTAATGTAATGAACTGGTACTTGTAACCCATGTCTGATAGTTCTTGCTGGAATTTAGCAATAGTTTCAGCATCAAGGTTTTTCTCCCAGTTAAAAGAAGGGGAGCAGTTATAAGCCAGTAGTTGATCTGGGTATTGTTCATGAATAGCTTCTGCAAACTTACGCGCTTCTTCTAAACATGGTGTTGCTGTTTCACACCAAATTAAATCAGCGTAAGGTGCATACGCTAAGCCACGGGCAATCGCTTGATCAATCCCAGCACGAACACGATAAAAACCTTCTGAACTTCGCTCTCCAATAATGAAATCTTTATCATACGGATCGCAATCGGATGTTAATAAGTCTGCGGCATTGGCATCAGTACGAGCAATCACTAAAGTCGTAGTTCCCGCCACGTCAGCCGCAAGACGAGCTGCAACTAACTTTTGTACGGCTTCTTGTGTCGGTACTAGTACCTTGCCGCCCATATGACCACATTTTTTCACCGATGCTAATTGGTCTTCAAAGTGAACGCCTGCTGCCCCTGCTTCAATCATGCTACGCATTAATTCATACGCATTTAGTACGCCACCAAATCCAGCTTCTGCGTCAGCAACAATAGGTAAAAAGTAATCAACGCCATCTTCAGGAGTACCACCATTCGCCCACTGAATTTGATCTGCGCGACGAAACGAATTATTGATACGCTTAACAACCGCTGGTACTGAATCGACAGGATAGAGAGATTGATCAGGATACATGGTCGATGCGGTATTATTATCAGCCGCAACCTGCCAACCTGATAAATAAATCGCTTCAATACCAGCTTTTGCTTGTTGTACAGCCTGACCGCCAGTCAAAGCGCCAAGACAATTTACATAGCCTTTTTTGGCATCACCATTCACTAATTGCCATAATTTATCTGCACCACGCTGGGCAATCGTATTTGCAGGTGCAAATGAGCCGCGCAGGTTAATGACTTCTTCCGCAGTGTATGTGCGTTTAACATGTTTCCAACGTGGGTTTTCTGCCCAGTCTTTTTCAATTGCTTCGATTTGCTGTTGGCGTGTTAATGTCATAGTGGTATCCCTCGTCTCTGTCCGCATTAATCCGTTGGTATGATGGTCAATTGATACTACGTTCTAAAGTGGTTCTATTACTGCTTACCCTCAACTACCGCGGATCCTCAGTTTTACTCAAACGCGACTGCGTTTAATTCAAATATTCATAACCATGAAGGGTTAAGAAATTATCTAACTCTTCACTTGTCGTTAGTTTTGCCATTAATGCTGCGGCTTCATCAAATCGCCCTTGCTTAAAGCGCTCATCACCAAGCTCAGCTTCTACAACTCGCATTTCTTCTACTAACATTTGCTCAAATAAAGCTTTAGTAACGACTTTACCGTTCGATAATGCTTTACCATGTTTAATCCATTGCCATATTGAAGCTCGCGATATTTCAGCCGTTGCTGCATCTTCCATTAAGCCATAGATAGGCACACAGCCATTACCGGAAATCCAAGCTTCGATATATTGCACCGCAACACGAATGTTATGACGCATCCCCTCTTCTGTGCGTTCACCATCACACGGCGCTAATAACTCATCAGCGGTAATGGGCGCATCGCCGTCTCGGGTAATATCTAATTGATTTTTACGATCACCAAGTACCTGATCAAATACTCCACAAGCGGTATCAGCCAAACCTGGGTGTGCAACCCATGTACCGTCATGGCCATTACTCGCTTCAAGTGCTTTATCTGTTTGGATCTTATTAAGAACCCACGCTTGACGTTCTGCCTCTTTAGATGGAATAAAAGCGGCCATGCCTCCCATTGCAAACGCGCCACGACGGTGGCAGGTTTTCACCAGCAAACGTGAATAAGCATTAAGAAACGGTTTTTCCATTGTTACAACTTGGCGATCTGGCAAGATACGATCGGGATATTGGCGAAGGGTTTTAATGTAGCTAAAGATATAGTCCCAACGACCGCAGTTAAGCCCAACAATATGTTCTTTCAAACTAAAAAGGATTTCATCCATTTCAAACACAGCAGGTAATGTTTCAATAAGTACCGTCGCTTTAATTGTTCCGCGCATTAAACCGAACTCATCTTCGGTGTAGCTAAACACATCACTCCACCATGCGGCTTCACGATATGCCTGTAGTTTTGGTAGGTAAAAATAAGGACCACTGCCTTTTTCTAGTAATGCTTTTTGATTGAGGAAAAAGTATAAGGCAAAGTCTAATAGCGCCCCAGGAATGGGCTTTCCATTCCATAACACATGTTTTTCTGGAAGGTGTAACCCTCTCACACGGCAGATTAATACTGCAGGATCATCAGCAAGTTGATAATGCTTACCGGTGTTGGGATTGGTATAGCTAATCGTACCATTCACCGCATCCCGAAGATTACGCTGACCTTCAATAACTTCATTCCATGCAGGCGCGAAGGAATCCTCAAAGTCAGCCATAAACACTTTCACATCGGCGTTAAGTGCATTAATAACCATTTTACGATCGACAGGACCAGTTATTTCAACTCGTCGGTCTTGCAAATCTGCTGGAATATTTTGAATTTTCCATTCTGCTTGTCGAATAGATTCTGTTTCAGGATTGAAGTCGGGTAATTGCCCTTTATCTATCAGGCATTGACGACGTTCTCTATCTTCTAGCAACAATGGAACACGCTCTGCAAAACGATCCACTAAACGTTCTAAGAAAAGCAAAGCGTCATCAGTTAGGATTTCACGCTGAGTTTCTGTTAACGGTTGCTGTAATGATAATTTCATTTGGTAATTAGATTGAACCGCTGTATCTGCCATAACGCCCCATCCTTGTAACTTAATCACTACTTTTATCAATAAGCCTCAAGAGCTTTTTAATACAGTTCATTTCTTAACTTTCCCTTTACGTTGCCGCAACATATAACAAAAAGCAAATTTCATCTTTTCTAATTAAAATCACAACAAAACAACAAAAACCTTTAAAAACATGTAGTTGAGAAAATTAGAGTAAAAAGTCAAAACACTAAATTAAAACAAAAGTCAGTAAATAACTCGGAATCAATAACTTGTTTTAATAATGATATTTTTTGTAGGTAGTTACGTAATTTTATTACAAAAAGAGGCAACTAGAATTTATTGATAATATTTGTTTTAAACAAAAATAATTTTATCAAGGGAAGGTAATTATTTGATTTAATATATTTTAAAAGTAATTATTAAGACTGTAATTAAACAAAGGCGGGATATACTGATAAATATCACTATTCTTTGTTTGTGACGCAAAACAAAATAATCCATCAAAACAGCAACTTAAACCCCTTACCCCCAAAAGACAAATAAACTGAATAATTGCCACCTTTCGATATTTTAAACCGAATCTTTGATTTTTTATTATGACGACAAAGTTAAATAAAAAAAGCCTGAAAAATACCACTTATTATCATCTCAAATAATAACGGCATCCATTCAGACTTCTCTAATATAGTGATAATTTACTTATAATAAGGTTTCAACGAGAGAGGCAAGCTTCTCAAAGGTATTAACCCTGCTAGACGTTGGTCGCCAAACTAATCCAATTTCACGGAATGCTGCTTGGCCAGGTGGTTCAATCACCACCAGATTTTGGTTATCTAAGATACCGTGCTCAATAGCCATTTGAGGAATAAATGTCGTACCTAATCCATTGGCTACCATCTGTACTAATGTATGCAAGCTAGTTGCAGTGAATGGATTAATTTTTTCTTTCGTTGTTAGCTTACAAGCTGAAACAGCATGCTCTGTTAAACAATGCTCTTTTTCTAGTAAGAATACGGATTCATCAGGCAAATCGGCATAACGTAACGGTACAGATACACGTTCAGCTTGGTTTTTACTGATCACCATTTTAAATGCATCACGCCCAACAACTTTACTGTGCATACCGTTAATTTCAATCGGTAGCGCAAGGATCAGAACATCCATTTCACCATTACGTAAAGCGGCAAGTAAATTCGTGGTCGTATCTTCTCGTAAAAGTAAGTTAAGGTTGGGATAACATCGATTAACCTCCTGCACCAAATCGCACAATAGAAAAGGGGCTATCGTTGGAATACATCCCACACGAAGAGGTCCTTCCATGCCATCACCGGCAGAATGGGACAATTCAATTAAATCTTGGCTGCGTGCCAGTAACTCACGAGAACGCACCACAACCTCATCCCCCATACTGGTAAAAACAAGGGATTTATTATCACGTTCAATAAGCTGGCAACTCAATAAATCTTCTAAATTCTGGATCCCTGAACTAAGTGTCGACTGACTCACAAAACACTTTTTTGCCGCTTCGCCAAAGTGTCGTGTTTCCGATAAAGTAACTAGGTAATGCAATTGTTTTAACGAGGGAAACTTATTCATCGTATTTTTCGATTACTTCAATCTGTTTATTCCGCTTTTTTCAATTTAACAGTTTGGCTATAGTTTGTCTCGTCCAAGTATGGAGCTAATCACTAAAGGTTAGCAAAACCCAATATTTCAGGAGCACCAAAATGGTACTAGTAGGTCGTCAAGCACCAGATTTTACTGCTGCAGCTGTTCTAGGTAACGGCGAAATCGTTGATAACTTCAACTTTGCAGAGTTCACTAAAGGTAAAAAAGCGGTAGTTTTCTTCTACCCACTAGACTTCACATTCGTATGTCCATCTGAGCTGATCGCTTTTGACAAGCGTTTCGAAGATTTCCAAGCGAAAGGTGTTGAAGTAATTGGTGTTTCTATCGATTCTCAATTCTCTCACAATGCATGGCGTAACACTGCTGTTGAAGACGGCGGTATCGGTCAAGTTAAGTACCCACTAATTGCTGACGTTAAGCATGAAATTTGTAAAGCTTACGACGTTGAGCACCCAGAAGCAGGCGTTGCTTTCCGTGGTTCTTTCCTAATTGACGAAGATGGCCTTGTACGTCACCAAGTTGTTAACGACCTACCTCTAGGCCGTAACATCGACGAAATGCTACGTATGGTTGACGCATTAAACTTCCACCAGAAACACGGTGAAGTATGTCCAGCACAGTGGGAAGAAGGTAAAGCTGGTATGGACGCATCACCAAAAGGTGTAGCGGACTACCTATCTGAGCACACTGCAGACCTAGGTAAGAAGTAATTACCTAATAACACCATGCTCACGGTGTTATCTCTGACAATCAGCTAAATATGAAGCTAAAGTCAGCTCAAAGATAAGAAATATAATGAGGCCTGGATTATACCAGGCCCTTTTTTTATCTGTAATTTACAACCAACCGCACATTATATCTCGCCTCTATTCGCTCCGACCTTGCCAATCCTCTACACTGCAAGACACACTTTTTATTTCATTAAAAATTATGTCTATTCAACTTGAAGTTTGTATCGATAATCTTGAATCACTCCACTATGCCCAACAAGGTGGCGCAACACGCATCGAGTTGTGTTCCTCTCTCGCACTAGGCGGATTAACACCAAGTACTGGTTTTATGCAATTAGCCGCCAGACAAGCACACATTCCGGTTTACGCCATGATCAGACCACGCCAAGGTGACTTTTTATTCAGTGGTGGTGATATTGAAATCATGCTTGCCGATATTCATGCAGCCCATCAAGCAGGATTACAAGGAATAGTCATTGGCGCACTGACAGAACAAAGCCTTATTGATAGCACAACCGTTACGAGCTTAATCAAACAAGCTAAAGGCTTAGGGGTAACTTTTCATCGAGCCATCGACCAATGTGTCGACCCTTTTGCAGCACTAGATACCATCATGACCTGTGGCTGCGAGCGAGTGTTGACATCAGGGCTTCAAGCTACCGCACCTGAAGGCACTGCTATGATCAAAAAAATGGTCAACTATTGTGGTGATAGGCTAAGTATTATGGCGGGTGCTGGCGTCACACCAGATAATGTTCAAACTTTAGTTGCAGAGACGGGAATAAAAGAAGTGCATCTTTCTGGTAAAACAACACGGCCTAGTAAAATATTAAATCACACTTCCAGTGCACATATGGGCAACGCCATCTTTGATGATTTTCAAATCCCAGTGACAAGTATTGATACGATCAAAAGTGTCAAACATATGCTGAGAAGAGAATAAGCCGTGTAAATGAACATAAATAAAAAGAGCGCTAAGCTTCTAAATCAAGCTAAGCGCCCTTATTACAGATTCATGTACCCCGTATATTATAGGAAGTTGGTAATATCTTCTGGGTTAGTGTGGCGAATATCTTTACCTTGTACGAAATAGATAATGTATTCACAAATATTTTGGCAACGATCCCCCACTCGCTCAATAGAGCGCGCAGCCCACATCACCTTCATCACACTAGGAATAGAATCGGGATCTTCTTTCATGTAAGTCATCAGTTGACGAATAATTGCTTCATATTCTCGATCAATCCGATCATCCGTTTGATACACATCAATCGCGGCTTTAACATCCATACGGGCGAAAGCATCTAACACTTCATGTAACATCCGTACTGCGTTTTGACCTAAAGATTCTAACGATGCCAGCAAGTTATATTGCTTATTAGTAAAATTCCCTAGTGCGACTTTAGCAATACTTTCCGCCACGTCACCAATACGTTCTAAGTCGGTAATGGTTTTTATAATTGCGATAACAAGACGTAAGTCACTGGCGGTGGGTTGGCGTTTAGCAATAATACGCGTACACGCCTCATCGATTGCGACTTCCATTGCATTAACTTTGCGATCATCCTGGATCACTCGTTTCGCCAAATCTTCTTCTTGTTTATGCAGTGCTTTTAAGGCATCTGCCAACTGCTGTTCAACTAAGCCGCCCATCGCTAAAACATGGGTACGAATACTTTCTAATTCATGATTAAACTGACCAGAAATATGTCGACCAAGGCTAATGTTATTTAACATGATGGTGTGTCCTTAACCATAACGTCCTGTAATATAATCTTCAGTACGTTTTTCTCTTGGGGTGGTGAATATATCATTGGTGCTCGAATACTCCACCAGCTCTCCCATATAGATAAAAGCTGTTTGATCTGACACCCGTGCCGCTTGTTGCATGTTATGTGTCACGATAATCACGGTATATTTGGCTTTTAGATCATTAATCAACTCTTCAATCGTTAAGGTTGATATTGGATCAAGTGCTGATGTCGGCTCATCAAGTAGCAATATTTCAGGCTCAATAGCAATCGCACGCGCAATCACTAAACGCTGCTGTTGGCCTCCTGATAAACCAAACGCATTTTCATGCAACCTGTCTTTTACTTCATCCCATAACGCTGCCGAACGCAATGAACTTTCAACCGCATCATCTAAAATACGTCGATCACTGATCCCTTGTAGACGTAAACCATAAACCACATTTTCATATATCGATTTAGGAAAGGGATTCGGGCGTTGAAACACCATCCCTACACGACGACGTAATGACGCAACATCAACTTTTTTATCGTAGATGTTCTGCCCATGTAGCATGATTTTGCCATCGACATGACAGCCTTCAATCAAGTCGTTCATTCGGTTAATACAACTTAATAACGTTGATTTACCACAACCTGAAGGGCCGATAAATGCAGTAACCTGACCTTTAGGAATACGCATATTGATATTATACAAAGCTTGCGTTTTACCATAGTGTAGGTTCAAACCTTCAATCGATAATGCCGTTTGCTCATCGGGTAACGAAGAGAGATCGACGGGTTCAAATAAACCTATTGATGGTGAAGCAGAATACATAATGTTCTCTCTGTTAATAATCGAATACTCATCGCACTACGTTTGCTCACAACTCTAACGAGCGAAATTTTTCACGCAGATGATTACGGATCCCAATTGCGGTTAAATTCAAACTTACAATCACCGTCACTAATAAAAATGACGTCGCGTAAACCAAGGGTCTTGCCGCTTCAACATTCGGGCTTTGGAACGCAACATCATAAATATGATACCCCAAATGCATAAACTTACGATCAAGGTGAACAAAAGGAAAATGAACATCAACGGGTAATGTTGGTGCCATTTTTACAACCCCAACTAACATCAAAGGTGCTACTTCTCCCGCCGCCCTTGCCACCGCTAAAATCAACCCGGTCATAATTGCAGGGCTTGCCATAGGGAGCACTATACGCCATAACGTTTCAGCTTGAGTTGCGCCTAATGCCAAAGAACCATTTCTCACCGAACTCGGTATTCGCGATAAACCTTCTTCTGTTGAAACAATAACAACCGGTAATGTCATGATCGCCAATGTTAATGCCGACCATAAAATCCCAGGGGTGCCAAATGTTGGTGTCGGCAATTGGGCAGAGAAAAAGACATCATCAATTGTCCCCCCTACCATGTACACAAAAAAGCCTAACCCGAACACTCCATAGACAATAGACGGTACACCCGCAAGATTAATCACCGCAATACGTATGACCTTTGTAAAGTTATTATTCCCTGCATATTCATGAAGATAAATTGCGGCTAACACACCTAATGGCGTCACCATGACACTCATTAGCAATACCATAAATACCGTACCAAAGATTGCCGGAAAAACACCGCCTTCGGTATTAGCTTCACGGGGTGCTTCGGTTAAAAACTTATAAACCTGTTTCCCCCAATGCTGAAACTTTTCAATGAAGGTTAAATTATTGGGATACCAAATATCTAATACTTGAGACATCGATAAGGTGATTGTTTTACCTTGGCTATCTCGAAGTAATAAACTGGCACTATCTAATTGAGACTGTAGCGAAAACAAACGATTTTCAATGTTTTTATAAATCGTTTTATAGTTCAGTTCCTCTCGTTCAATTCGTGTTTTTTCGTCAGGCGTTAATTTATCTTTTAAGACTAATTGACGTTTTTCTAAACGTAGTTTTTCTAAATGCCAATTCGTATCTGCAATTTCAATCTGTTGTAATTTCTTTAATTCAGTTCTAATTTCAGAAGCTTCACTTAGCGCGACAGGTAAATAGTCCATGCTATTACGCACACCATTTGCCATTATTGCGATAGGATAGCCATAAAACTTACCATTCGTTTCTCGATCGACAACAGCAATATCTTTCGCTATTTCTTGGTGTTTTATTTGGCTTTTTAATACCGTAAAAAAGTCAGTCCCCACTCGTTCACGATTACCAATTTTGATGAGATAACGCATCTCAACCGGACCTGGCATATGAGACACATCAACCCCAGCTTCACGCAATTGCTGCAACGGGATCGCTTTACTGTCATACAACTCACCAATCACGGTTTGATTTTTACCTGCAATATCGATATCGAATTGATAAACAGGTGAAGGCCAAAAGTAGCTTAAGCCTTTATAACCAATAAGTAATAGTAATCCTAAAACAGCAACAAGGCTTAGGCTAACCGCACCCGCAGTTACCCAAATCCAAGGAGAGCCGGATTTAAACCATTTAATCATGATCACCTCCCTCTCTTATAGTGAACTGTATTTTTCACGTAAACGTTGCCTCACAACCTCAGCGATTGTATTGAATACAAAGGTAAAGACGAATAATACAAACGCCGCTAAAAACAATACTCGATAATGCGAACTTGCCACTTCAGATTCAGGCATTTCAATCGCAATGGTTGCAGCCAACGTTCTTAACCCCTGTAATAAATCCCAATCCATGACAGGTGTATTCCCCGTAGCCATCAATACAATCATCGTTTCTCCAACAGCTCGACCTAACCCCATCATTACCGCAGAAAAAATACCCGGGCTTGCTGTTAGCAATACCACCTTGGTTAAGGTTTGCCATTGAGTCGCACCTAATGCCAGTGAGCCTTTCGTTAAATGGCTAGGGACAGAGAACACCGCATCTTCTGCAATCGTGAAAATAGTGGGGATTACCGCAAAACCCATTGCGATACCGACAATTAAGGCATTACGTTGATCGTACCCAATACCATAATGATGAGATAAATAACTTTGTAAATCGCTGCCAAATAGCCACTGGGACAACCAAGGACTAACAGCAAAACAACCATAACCGACAAGTATTATCATCGGGATCAAAATAGCGATGTGAAAACCATGAGGGATACGTGATCGCCATTGTCCAGGTAACATCGACCAAATAAAACCAATCACAATCATGCTTATTGGCAAGGTAATAAAACTTAATGCAACCCCTGTCAGGTTCTGATCAACGATAGGTGCAAGCCAAATTCCAGCTAAAAAACCTAAGATAACCGTCGGTAAAGCTTCCATTAATTCAATCGTTGGTTTGATTATTCGGCGTACTTTAGATGACATGAAGTAAGCGGTATAAATCGCTCCCGCCAGTGCCAACGGTATCGCAAATAACATTGAATAAACCGCAGCTTTCAATGTACCGAAAATAATCGGTACCAAGCTTAATTTAGGTTCAAACTCATCGCTTGCTGATGTTGATTGCCAAACGTAATCAGGCTCAGGATATCCCTCATACCACACTTTTTGCCACAGTGATGAAATACCAATATCCGGATGGGAATTATTCACTTTATAGGTTTGCCACTTACCATTATCTAGCGTAAGCAACATATTCGCTTTCGGTGATATGGCGATATCTTGGGGGACAGTATCAAATACCTGATCTTGATAAATCACATCACGCTCAGAGGTATAATAAGCCGATACTCGACCATCTTGTTGAATAACAAAGAAGCCTTTGCGGTAATACTCAGGAACGATTTTCACAATAGGGCTAGAAGAAAAAAGAAAATCTCGCACCTTCACTAATTGACGTTTCTCATCTTTGACCACTTCAAACCATTGGGTGATCGTATTATTAGAGTTTGTTACTAATAAGGAGTTAGCCCCTGACAATAAATTAATCTTCTCTGGCGTTACTGTTTTATCATTGGATAGTTTTGTTGTTTCTCTTAATACCGCTTGCTGGTGTTGAAGAGAGTAAGTAAAGAGTGTCTTACCACTTAAGACATAAAGTGTTTTACCGTCAGGTGTTAATACAAGTTGCTCAACATTAGCTGGCACATCATCAATATTAAATTGAAATTGGTGCCATGTTTTATCTCCTGACGCGCTCATTTCAGAATGGGAGAACCTAACCACTGAAAGCTTATCTTGGTTAGTATAAGCGGCTAAAATAATAGTGTTATCACGCCCAGATACGGCTAATTTCTCAATAACATCTTGTTTAGCAACGACAGATAATGGCGCTTTTCCAACAGGGTAATCAATAACCGGAAATAGCTGCTTTTTGTTTTGATCAAACGTGAAATTAAAATCAGCTTTCACTATTTTTACTTGCCCGCCCGACAATGCATAGGCAACCAATCCATCACGTGGCAAACTGGTTGCAACGGCAGTAGGATCATTAACGAGTGTCTGTTGTTTAATCACCTGTCCTGATGCTGGTGGTGGCGATAAACGAATAAAATCTACCTGGCCGTCAGTAGTAAAACGATAAGCTAAGGTATTACTATCATCAATTCCTACTCGCGCAGTCTGACCCGGCAAGGTCAATGAGAAATGGAAGGCTGGTTTAACCGAAACAGAAGAGAAAATCGGAACAATAACGTAGAGTAAATAGAAAAAAATCAGTACCAAGGTTACAAGTACAAAAATACCGCCAGCCGTCACCCCCCAGCGCGCTAACTTATCTTTCATTCGGCGAAGATGATTTTCTCCCATTAAAAACGAACTGGCGTGTGCCATTATTACCTCAAACCTATTTATACGAACTAAAGTGTATTTCCATTACATGACACTTTTATTACAGGTGATATTTACCAAATATTACATATCGCACAGATTTATAAATCAGAACTGAAAGAGAATGTCATTAACAATCAATAAATCATGACAACTTACGCATTTACTCATTTGTGTCCATTTCAGCCATAGACAGCATAAATTGTTATTAGGATAATTATTGATAAGTATCAATCAGTTTGTTGCTTAATTGTCACTGCATCAACAACCATTACAAATAAGGAGAGCTGTAATGAAACAACTCATTATTACTGTTATAGGTAAAGATAAAACGGGACTGGTAGAGCAACTTTCAGACACGGTATATAACAATCATGCAAATTGGCTAAAGAGTTCATTAACTCAACTGAGTGGCCAATTTGCTGGAATTGTTCAGGTTGAAGTTTCACCTCAACATATTCAACAACTTAGCGATGCATTATCGCAAATTTCGGGGCTACAGATCCACATTGTCGAGGCACAAATCAAAGCTTCCTCACAACAGCAAATGCAGAAGTTAACCGTGACAGGTAATGATCGATTAGGAATTGTTAAAGACGTCACTACCCATCTACATCAACTGGGCATAAACATCTACAAGCTCAAAACTAAAACGGAAAGCGCCCCAAACTGGGGATACCCTATTTTTACCGCGCAATTTCAACTCGATCTGCCAACCGATCTCACCATTGATACCGTACAAGAACAATTAGAATTATTGGCCGACGATTTAACCATAGATGTTGAACAATAATTAAAATATTTGGCTGATAAAACAATCACTCAAATTTACATCTCACTGTAACGCTAATGCCTTATATTTGCCACAAACAGCTTAATTTTGTAATGCAAAGCAACAAGGACGAACACCGAGCATGACTACCGAAAATCTATATATTGAAAAAGAGCTAAGTTGGCTCTCTTTTAACGAACGAGTGTTACAAGAAGCAGCAGATAAGTCTGTTCCTCTCATTGAGCGAGTACGCTTTCTCGGTATTTTTTCCAGCAATACAGATGAGTTCTATAAAGTGCGCTTTGCTGATGTGAAGCGCCAGATCTTAATTCATGAAGAACAAGGTGGCAGTGATCAAGCCAAGCAATTATTGAGTAAGATCCAAAGTCGAGTACTAAAGTTAAATCAAGATTTTGATACGCTATACAATGAAATATTGTTAGAAATGGCGCGTCGTCATATCTTTTTAGTCAATGAATTACAGTTAGAAGACTGCCAGAAAGCATGGCTAAAACATTATTTCCAACACGCCATTTTACCTCATGTTACCCCAATTTTACTCACTGAGGATGTCGACATACTGCAAGTACTCAAGGATGAATGCTCCTATCTTGCTGTCGCTATAACTAAAAACAGTGAGACCCATTATGCGTTAATAGAGATCCCAACCGATCAACTGCCTCGTTTTGTTCAATTACCGAAAACTAAGGGGAAACGCCATAAAACCCTTATATTGCTTGATAATATTATTCGACTTTGTATCGATGATTTATTCAACGGCTTTTTTGAATATGACGATCTTGCCGTATTTGCGATGAAAATGACCCGTGATGCAGAATACGATCTCAGCCAAGAAGTTGAGCACAGCTTGCTAGAACAAATGTCAGAAGGGCTAAATCAACGCCTAACAGCTATGCCTGTACGCTTTGTGTATCAACGCGATATGCCCGGTGACATGATCAATGTGTTGTGCGATAAACTTCAAGTATCAAGCTATGACAGTGTGATCCCCGGTGGCCGTTATCACAATTTTAAAGACTTTATTGGTTTCCCTAATGTTGGTAGAAGCTATTTAGAGAACAAAGATCTCCCACCAATTAAAAGCTATCAATTCACATCAGCTCGTAATGCCTTTGATGCCATAAAAGCGCAAGATATTTTATTGTATTACCCGTACCACACCTTTAGTCATATTACAGAGTTGGTACGACAAGCCTCTTATGATCCCAAAGTTCGTAGCATTAAAATCAATATTTATCGTGTCGCTAAAAATTCACGCATTATTGAATCTATGATTGATGCTGCCAACAACGGTAAAAATGTAACCGTTGTTGTTGAACTGCAAGCGCGCTTTGATGAAGAAGCCAATATAGAATGGGCAAGGTGTCTCACAGAGGCTGGAGTAAACGTTATTTTTGGTGTGCCGGGGTTAAAAATCCACTCCAAACTTTGCTTAATAACCCGTAAAGAATCAGGCGAACTGGTTCGATATGCGCATATCGGTACGGGTAACTTTAATGAAAAAACCGCTCGAATTTATACTGACTTTTCACTCTTAACCTGTGATAAAGCCATTACTGATGAAGTAAAACAAGTCTTTGCTTATATTGCGAACCCGTATCGCCCGGTTGAATTTAACCATTTAATCGTCTCTCCTCGTAACTCTCGCTCTCGATTGTATGAACTCATTGATAGAGAAATAGCTCACGCCAAGCAAAAATTACCATCTGGTATTACACTTAAGGTCAATAACCTCGTCGATAGAGGCTTGATTAATATGCTATATCAAGCCAGTAACAATGGTGTGAAAATCAAATTGATTGTTCGAGGTATGTGTTCATTAATCCCCGGCATTAAAGGGATCAGTGAAAACATTACCGCGATCAGTATTATCGACAGATTTCTAGAGCACCCTCGCGTCGCGGTATTTGAAAATAATGGTGATAATGACGTTTATATTTCATCTGCTGATTGGATGAGCCGTAATATTGATAACCGCATTGAAGTTGGGTGCCCTATTAATTCACCGGTGTTAAAACAACGAATTATCGATATTCTCAATATCCAACTTTGCGATACCGTCAAAGCACGCATTATCGATGAAGGCATGCATAACCACTATGTACCGCGTGGCAATAGACGTAAAATTCGCTCACAAACGGCCATTTATGATTATCTGAAACACAGCGAGAAGAAACTGAAAAAGCACGCTGAAAAAACAGAGAAATAAGATGACAAAAACTAATTCTTCGCCACAACCTCGTGAAATAGCAGCTATCGATATCGGTTCAAATAGCTTTCATATGGTTGTGGCTCGCATTGTTGGTCAAAGCCTTCAAATTGTCAGTCGTCATAAACAACGAGTCCACCTTGCATCTGGGCTTGATAAACATTTAAACCTTGATCAAGCCGCCATGAATCGCGGCTTAAGCTGCCTTGCAATGTTTGCCGAAAGACTACAAGGCTTTAAACCTGAAAATGTCCGTATCGCGGCAACGTATACGTTACGTCAGGCGCAAAATGCCCATATTTTTCTCCAACGAGCTGAGCGTATTTTACCCTTCCCCATCGAGATCATTCCCGGAACAGAAGAAGCCCGCTTAATTTATCTTGGAGTTGCACATACCCAACCCGATAAAGGTAAAAAACTGGTGATCGATATCGGTGGCGGTAGCACTGAATTAGTCATTGGTGAAGACTTTGATACCCATATTTTATATAGCAAGCATATGGGGTGTGTAAGCTACAACAAACTGTTTTTTTCTAATGGAAAACTCAGTCGTAAAAACATTGCGGCGGCCCAACTTGCAGCACGCCAGAAGCTTGAAAGTATCGCCAGTAAATATACCGATATTGGATGGGATAAAACCTTAGGTTCATCTGGCACCATTAAAGCGATCCGTGAAGTGTTAATCGCTCAAGGTCATAGCGATGGGGTGATCACATCATCTCGTTTACACCGATTACTTGATCAAATTAGTGCCTTTAAACACCAAGATGATCTCGAACTTCCGGGCTTAACTGATGAGAGAAAACCTGTTTTTGCCGCTGGAGTAGCGATTTTAAGTGCCGTATTTGAAGCACTTGATATTGATGATATGCATTTTTCCAGTGGCGCATTACGCGAGGGGTTACTGTATGAAATGGAGCAGCGATTCCGTCACAGTGATATTCGTATTCGTACCGCTGATGCAATGGCAAAACAATACAATATAGACACTACACAAGCGAAACGTGTTCAAACAACTGCGATTGAAATTTACGATCAAATAGATACTCAACCGGGCATGAACAAAAATGAATTATCGACCTTGCTATCATGGGGCGCGTTACTTCATGAGGTTGGCCTAAATATTAGCTATCCCGGATTTCACCGCCATAGTGCATACTTACTTCGGTATAGCACTATGCCTGGATTTAATATCGAACAACAAACAGTACTTTCAACGTTAGTACGCTATCAACGTAAAACATTAAAACTGACTGAAATGCCCGAATTGACCATCTACAAACGTAAGCATCTTTACCCATTAATTCGTACCTTACGTATAGCCGTGGTGTTAAATGGGCAGCGCAGTGATGAACCATTACCACACATAAAAGTTAAGGCCGATAAAGAACACTGGCAATTAACCTTACCTAAAGGTTGGACAACAGAAAATAAATTACTCGCAGCAGATATGCGAACAGAACAAGAATATTGGCATAAAGCAGGATGGATGTTAGAAGTTAATGAATTGAGTGACTCATAGTTATACCTAACAGCTAAAACAACAACGCCAGCGATATGCTGGCGTTGTTAATTAAAGATTTATACTTGCCGTATTAGGCAGTAAACATCATCCACAGTTACAGCCCAAGCGCCGCCATATTTTGTTCAACAACCTTTACGGGCAACGGAATATAACCATCTTTTTGGACAATTTTCTGGCCGTCACTCGATAGAATAAAGCGCAGAAATTCACCTTCCATCGGTGCTAACGGCTTGTTCGGGTGTTTATTAACATAAATATATAAAAAGCGTGATAATGGGTAATGACCACTGACGGAATTCTCAATCGTCGCTTCAACGTAATCATCCCCTTCACGAGCCACAGGTATCGCTTTAATCCCTGTCGTTTTATAGCCTATCCCAGAATAGCCAATCGCATTTAATGAAGTTGATACCGATTGTACAACTGATGCCGATCCCGGTTGCTCATTAACATTGTTACGAAAATCCCCACGACACAGCGCATGCTTTTTAAAATAACCATACGTCCCTGAAACTGAATTTCGTCCATAGATCTGAATACCACGATCTTTCCAGCTACCGGGTAAGCCTAGCTGTCCCCATTCGGTAATTGGCTTTAATGCACCACAACGCAATGTTCGTGAATAAATCGCATCTAACTGCTCAAAGTTAATCCCCTTTAATGGATTATCTTCATGCACAAACACCGCAAGCGCATCGACAGCAACTTTAATCGCAGTCGGTTTATAACCATATTCTTGCTCAAATGCTTCAATTTCTTTGTTTTTCATTGCTCGGCTCATCGGGCCAAGTTGTGCTGTTGCTTCAATTAATGCGGTTGGCGCTGTTGATGAGCCTGCGGTTTGAATTTGAATATTGACGTTTGGATAGCGACGTTTAAATTCTTCCGCCCAATAAGTCATTAAGTTCGCTAGGGTATCCGAACCAACTGACGACAAGTTACCCGAAATGCCACTCACTTTTTGATAAGGCAATAAGCTAGTCTCTGCAACTTTAACGCTTGATGTTTCTATACTGGATGTTTCAGTTTCAGCCTGAGTGCTGCCAGCTAGTAATAACAACAATACCCCAACAAAAGATTTCAATCGCTTATCCATACATTTCATCTCTTTAATCACTTCTAAATATCACCGGCTAATTCAGCCGTTTGAGTGTTATCTGCAATTAATCGAGACGGTAGCGTAAATGCAAAGGTACTGCCCTTTTCAAGCTCACTTTCGATTTCTAAATGGGAGTCATGGTGGCTCAAAGCATGTTTAACAATCGCCAGTCCTAAACCACTACCGCCAGTTTCACGAGAACGGGCTTTATCCACACGATAGAAACGCTCTGTTAAGCGATGAATATGCTGAGCTTCAATGCCCTCACCGCTATCTGTTACTTCTAATCTTGCGCCGTTAGGCGAGCGATACCAACGAACCGTAATATCAGCATCACTTGGAGTATGTTTAACCGCGTTATAAACTAAATTAGAAATTGCACTACGTAGCTGATCATCATCACCTAAGACACTTAAGCTCTGATCAATCTCGAAATTAAAGTGCTGATTTTTATCACCACTGAGTGAGATCGCTTCTTTTTCTAAAATATCTAACATCGCAGGCACATCCACCACTTCCTCTAACTCAATGGTTGGAGCGGCTTCAATTTTTGACAAGGTTAATAACTGTTCAACTAGCGCATTCATTCGTGCTAATTGCTCCGTCATCACCCCATGTGCACGATCCCACATCGGTCCCGATAACATGTCAGGATCTGACGACATTTCAAGATAACCTTGCAGCACCGTCATTGGCGTGCGCAATTCGTGAGAAACGTTAGCAAAGAAATTACGACGCATACCTTCAAGCTGTTTAAGCTGAGATACATCACGTACCGCCATCAAATACTCACCTTCGGTATAACGCATGATCCTTAGCTCGAGGGTACGGTCATAGTTCATAGGTGAAGTGATTTCTAATGGCGTATCAAAAGATTGTCTTGCCAGATAACGGACAAAATCAGGGCTTCTTAATAAGTTACTGATAGGTTGACCCGCATCATCAGGCCAACGTAAGCCCAATAATTGCTGGGCTAATTTATTGCACCAAACGATATTGCCTTCACTACGGAATACAACAACCGCATCGGGCAATGATTCAGCACCATTACGGAAACGACGAATTAGGGTGGTGAGTTCTTTACGGCGACGACGGTTACGTTGTTGTAAACGATACATGCCATTAAATAGCGGCTCCCAACTACCAGAGCCAGAAGGAGGAGTAAGGCTACGATCTTTCCATAACCAATCTGACATTTTCAATTGATTGTGGAAATGCCAAATCAGTTGAATCCAAGTTGCGACGAGTAAAAACCATGGTAAATAACCGAAAATCATACCAAGGATGATCCACGGTAGATAAAACAGAATTAACTCCCATACCAATTTTTTCCATGACAATCTTTCGACCATGCTTTACTCCTTGCAACGGAGTTATGGTATGGATCCGTTACATTAAATTTCTTTACTCGTACAAACAACACAACCTCCAACCTTATCGAACTGCGATAATGGGTGAAGGCTCGTATTTTTATTTATATAGCCAACCCGAGTGTGGGTTGTGAATCACTACTATGGGCGAGTTGAGAAGCGATAACCTGCTCCACGTACCGTTTGCACCATCTTATCGTGTCCGCCTGATTCTAACGCTTTACGTAAACGACGAATGTGAACATCAACAGTACGATCTTCAACATAAACGTTAGTGCCCCAAACATTATTAAGTAACTGTTCACGACTATAAACGCGCTCTTGGTGCGTCATAAAGAAGTGCAACATTTTAAACTCTGTTGGGCCCATCTCTAATGGCTCATCATCCGATGTCACACGGTGCGATACAGGATCTAATTTAAGTCCTTGCACATCAATAACATCATCTAATGCTGTTGGTGACACACGACGCATAACGGCTTTTAAGCGTGCCATTAACTCTTTCGGAGAGAATGGTTTGGTGATGTAATCATCCGCACCTACTTCAAGACCACGAACCTTATCTTCTTCCTCACCACGTGCTGTTAACATAACAACAGGGATTTGGCGTGTAAGTTCATCGCGCTTAAGGTGTTTGATCAGGTTAATACCTGAACCGCCGGGTAACATCCAGTCCATGAGAATAAGCTCAGGATAAGGTTCGCACATTTTTTCTAGTGCTGTGTCATAGTCCTCAGCTTCGATCGCTTGATAGCCCTTTTGCTCCAACACGAAACATAGCATTTCACGAATTGGAGCTTCATCTTCTACCACAAGAATCCGTCTTACCATAATCAAATATACCTAGTCGTTTGCTTCATCTGACATGCGCCATTATGTGTTCTTAATATTACACTTTTGTGACTTATTGTAATAAAAGTATAAACCAAGTTGAATACGTAGCATTTAAATACTCTCACAATTTATAAAATAACGAGATGAATATTAAATAATTACAATGAGTTAATGTGTATTTATATTAATCTTTTATGGCAATATTACTACGTCCGCCACCTTGTGCTTCAACAGCCACTTGCACCCCGATACGCTCAACTAAAGTGCCAACGTGGGAGATAACGCCAATTTGTCGACCATCAGCTTGAAGTGCGTCAAGGCAGGCTAATGCCATTTCTAAACTATCGGGATCTAGGGTGCCAAATCCTTCATCAATAAACAGAGAGCCAAGTTGACGCGTATCTGCCGCCAGAGAAGCTAAGGCTAAAGCCAAAGACAACGACACTAAGAAACTCTCGCCCCCCGAGAGCGATTCCACACTACGTACTTCATCACCCATATCATGATCGATAACCTGCAACGCCAACGGGCTTCCCGGTACCGGTTGTAACGCATAACGTGGCGCAAGATCTTGCAAGTGATGGTTAGCATTAATCACTAGCTGTTGCAGCGTTAATCCTTGAGCCAAGGTACGGAATTTATTACCCGTAGCCGAGCCGATTAAATCGCTCATTTCCATCCATAGCTCGGTTTGCGTTTGCTGGGTGGTTAATGCTGAGCGAAGATCACCAGCTTGTTTCTCAGCTTGCTCGCCTAAATCTAAGCGCTGACGCAATTGGAAGACTTGATCATCAAGTTGCGATTTTTCCGTCTGCCATTGGCTAAACAATTGCTGTTGAGTTAAGGCGTCATCACTAATGTCATGTGCGCTAAACCACTGCTTGGCTAATTCAACCGTCGGCTGATAATCTACCTGTGCTTGCTGTCTTTCTTTAACAATGGTTTCACCTTGCGACACCGCTTGCTCTAGCTGTTTTAACTCACTGCGCTCTTGCTGTAACCATGCCTCATCGTGACTTAATAACGCCGTTAACTCAGCCTCAGTTAACGCGAGTTTTTCCAACCATGCTTGCCACACTTGTTGTAGATTCTGTTGTGCTGTTTCATATTCTGCTAGTTGTTGGGTCGCGTTCTGATGTTTGGTTAACTCTGCTGCAATCACTTCTGCCAATTGGTTTAATTGTGTTTGTCGCTGTTGGCATTGTTGCTGCTGTGCGTCAACATCGGCTTTAGCTGAGCGTTCAATCGTATCGAGTGGCTGATCGCCAATAAGCTCAATACGTTGTTGCCAACAAACCTGTTGCTCTTGAGCAAGACGGGCTACTTTTGCCGTTAACTCATCGGCTTGTTGCTCACCATGCTGAACGCTATTGGTTAATGTCGCGAGCACTGGTGCAAGCTCTGTTAGCTGTTTTTCAAGCAGTAATTGTTGCTCAATATTGGTTTGATATTGTTGAACTTGGCGCTCTAAATCGGCAATAAAGCCTGCTTTACCTTGCTGAGCTAATGCATTTATCCATGCGTCATTACCATAGATTGTCATTAACGCCTGCTGTCTTTCAGCTATCACGTTTTGCACATTATTAGACTGCGCCGTAAACGCATTAAGTTGTTCTTGCGCTTGAGTTTGCTGCTGAGTTAGCAGATAGCATTGCTCTTTCAGATCCGCTTCTTGCTTAGTTAATTGCTGTAATTGAAGCTGCTGTTGCTTCACCTCTTCAATCAGCACTTTACGCTGTTCACCCTGAACTTTAATCTGCTGCATTTGCGATTTAGCATCATCGACTGCTTGTGACCAATGTGCTTGATAATGAGAAAGCTGAGCTAAATCGCTGTCAGTCGATAAGGTAATTTCAACCAAAGTAATAGCATCAAGTTCCACTGCCATTAAGTCTGTCCAGTGGCACTGCTGCTGATTCACTAACCCTTGAATGTTGTTATTTAATCCTGCGATATCTTGCTCAAGCTCGGTTTGACGTTGCTTATCTTGGGTGATGGATTGAGTTAGCTGGCGCTGCTCGGCATTAGTATCTTGTAATTGCTGGGCTAATTGCTGTAATCGCTGTTGTTGTTGGCTAATAATGCTTTCAACTTGCGGATTATGCTGCTGATAAGGATGATTTTCAGAGCCACACAGTGGGCAAGCTTCACCTTCAACAAGCTGCTCGCGATAGTCATTTAAGCTCATGACAGCACGGCTTTGGTTTAACTGAAGCTCTACTTCTTTATGCTGAGCACCAAGTTGTAATACCTCAGGCGCTAATGCCGCTAAACGTTGCTCACTGCTAGCAATATTCGTCACTAAACCTTGCTGCTGAAGCTGAGATTTATCGCGCTGTTGAAGCAAACCATGCCATTTATCTAGGCCGAATAAACTCTCTTTAAGCTTACTACTTAATTGCTGATATGCAGCGTAATGCTGGCGTTCTTGATCTTGCAATTGTTCTAATGCAGTTAGATCGTGCCCAGCGGTTCGCTGCGTTAATTGCAGCTTTTGCTGATCTAATGCTGATAACTGTTTATCCAATTGGATCTGCTGCTGCGCCACGCTCGTTAATGTTGTTTCACGCTGTTTTATTTCAGTTTGCAGCTGTGCAGTTTGGCTTTGCGCTTGTTGATACTGGCTGATGTTATCTTTAATCGCATTTTGCTGCTCAGCCAAGGCTTTTACCCCTTGCGTTTGAGCCAATGCAGCGGTCACTTGTTGCTGTTGTAACTGGGCGGCTTGTTGCTGTTGTTGCTTACTCACAAGTTGCTCACGCTGGGTCGTGAGGTCTTTATTTAAGCCAATAAATTGCTGCTGCAACTCTGCGCTTTGTTGCTGTAAAGCATCACGCTTTTGCTCAATACTTGCCGCTTGTTTTAGCTTTGGCTCAAGATCGGTTAACAGCTGTTGTTTTTGCGCTAATTGCTGCTGGCTTTGCTCTACATGGGTTTGTAATTGCCCTTGTTGTTGCTGCTTAGCTGTTAATTCAGCGGTCGCTGATTGCAATGATTGCTGCCACTTGAGCACTTGTTGCTGTGCTTGGGTTAATAGCGTGAAATCACCGCGAGCAGGCAGTGCTTGCTCATATTTGGTCAATTGCAGATAACGCGGCGCGGCTAATTGTTGGTCTTGCTTGGCTTGTACTAACTGCTGCTCACTTTCACCAATACGTTGAGTCAGTTTTTCAGCATTCACCAACACATCTTGATGCTGTTTTAGTTGCTCTAACTTTTGTTGCTGACTATTAACTTGTTCACGAGCACTGACCAATTGAGTATTTAATGCTTCGCGCTCTTCGTCTGTTAACAGTGCAATATCACCTAACTTACCTTGAAGTTGCGTCAGTTTTAGCTTTTCATCTTTGGCACGTTCATGAGCTGCAATAGATAATCGACCGTAGATTTCACCGCCCGTCATACGCTCTAACAGTGCTGCACGTTCATCAGCTCCTGCTTTTAAAAATGCCGCGAATTCGCCTTGTGGCAACATCACAGCACGACGAAACTGATCGAAGCTCAAGCCGATCAGCTTTTCAATTTCCGCTTGTAGTTCTTGTTTTTTACCCGCGAAACGCTGCCCTGTTTCAATGTTTTCTAACCATTGTTCAGCGGCTTGAATTTTGCCTTCTGCACGACCACGCGCACGACGAACATGCCAATGCGAACGCCAATGTGAGCCATCATTGGCAATAAAATCGACTTCGGCAAAACCTTCACCTTTACCGCGCGATAAAATACTACGCACATCATTGGCTTTGATGCGGTTATCTTCATCATCACGACCGATTTCAGCATCGTTCTTTTTGTTTGATTGCAAACGCGGAATACGATCAAACAACGCCAAACAAATCGCATCGAGCAAGGTTGATTTACCTGCCCCTGTTTTACCTGTGATCGCAAACAAGCCAGCGTCGCCTAATCTGCCACCCGCAAAATCAATCTCAAATTTGGTTTGTAAACTCGCTAAATTTTCACCACGAAGCGCAAGGATTTTCATTGTTATTATCTCTCTTATTCTTGTTCTTCAACTTGAGTTAATAGGGTTTCAAACGCTTCAGCCATTGCTTCGGTTGGCTCACCATCGAATTTCTTATTCCAACTTAATGCGAACACTTGTTGCGGCGACACCTCTGATAATCGACGGTGTTGCAAGCTATCTTGTTGCTCACAGTGGCTGTAATGGGGCGTAATTTTGGCAAGACGAACGGATTTGCCTTCTAATGCTTGCAGCACTTTTTCACGCAATAAGGCTTGTGGTTTATCAAGCAACACATGCACTTCTAAAAAGGGTTGTTGCTCACGTGGCAATTCATCGTCAGGTAAGGCTTTTAATGCAGCTAACACTTCATCTAGCGGTGTGGGTTTGGTTGGCACTTTAAGCATATCGACACAACGAGGAATAATTATCTCTTCAATCGCTTTAACGTTACTGCCATCAAATTCTACCGCTAGAATTTGATGAGGATAATTACGCTCTGACATCGATAGTGGAATCGGCGAACCGCTATAACGAACATGCTCTTTCTTCGCCACTTTTTGGGCTAGATGCAAATGTCCAAGCGCGACATAACTCATATCATCAGCAAAAATTGAGGCTGGTAACGCATGTTGATTACCGCCAAGTACACGGCGTTCTGACATTTCAGATAATTGCCCTGATGCCATATACGCATGTCCCATGCCGATCATCGCTTGTTCTGGCGCAAGCAATTCACGGGCGGCTTGGGTCATATCGCTATATAGCACTTCTACCCCTTTAATTAAGCGGTCTTCGTTTTCATCAAGATGATCGGTACGTAAATCGGCACTGCGCAAAAACGGCACAGCGAGTACATACGCGGCAGTTTGTTTATCTTTATTAGTGATAGGCACCAGCATACGCTTAACATCTAAGGTACCATCTTCTAAACGATGGATACCGCCAACCATATGCAAATCAAAGGCTTTTAATAGTTCATGAGGCGCATCAAGCTTACTTGGTGAATCATGGTTACCGCCAATCATCACTACATCTAAATTCGGTAGGGCTTTCGACACTTTTGCCAAAAAGCGATATAACATGCGCCATGCGCTAGCGGGTGGGTTGGCAGTATCGAAAATATCGCCAGCGACTAACAAGGCATCCGCTTGCTGGGCTTCAAGTTCATCGGCTAGCCAATCTAAGAACGCTTGATGTTCATAGTCGCGGTTATAACCGTGGAGTTGATGCCCTAAGTGCCAGTCAGAGGTATGGATAATTTTCATAATATAATGCGCAACCTAGCCAGAAATAATCTGCTGATTGTACCGTGAGATCTCCCAAACCACATCTGCTATTTCACTGCCTTACTCTGCTATCACGGAATTTTATTTTTGATAAATAAGTCAGGGAGTTAGTTTGGGGAAACAAGGTATGTTTTTAGGTGAGTAAAATGAAAAAGACCGCTATGAAGCGATCTTTTAAATGTGTATTTAACAATAACTCTATTTATGCGTACTAACTAATATCACTTTGTTGCGCAGTTTCTTTAATACGCTCACTGTTATTTAATGTCCACTGATGAAAACGATTAATTAAACTGCTTTCTTCATCAGTTATATTCACATAGTTAATGACGGCTCTAGATAACATCATGAAAGCTTGCCCTTCCCAATAGACATTTATTTGTTCTCTATCTGGAACATTGAAGTGTTTAAGTTCATTTTTCACAAAATTAAGATGATCATTTCTTATCTTTGAATCGTTATCTTCTACGTCAAAGCATTCTCTAATTTTATAAGGCGCATCATCACTGAATGATTTTTTACCATTATGTGTTAGATATTTACCAAATATTTCCTCTGCAGCACCAGCAAGAGTAATGCAGCAAATATAGTCTTTTTCATTCAAAAAAAGCTCTATTGCTCTATCTAACTGTACTACAGCGATCTCTAATTTCTTCATGAACATTATTCCATATTAATAAATAGATTTGCTCTTAATAGCCCTATTTAACAATAAACATCTTTTATGCACTATATAATCTGTGTTCACATAAAAAATGAGTTAAAGCCGTCCTTCTCCAAGCAAAAATCACCGTTTCTCGTTTCAATAGCCACGCAATATAAGTAAAAATGTTATCAAACAGCATAATTGCTCTGTTTCAGCACTTCTGTATTTTATTATTCAACAATGTAACTCACTTCATTTTCCATAAATTCAATAACCTATACCCCATCCCGATCCTAATTCATACCATCAATACACATTGTTACCATTGAGTAATAATTAATTACCAAATCACGCAATTGTTTTACTTATTGAAAGAATTAATATAGCCACATCGAAACGCAAAAAGCGTTCACAAAAATTCAAACAAAAGGTTTTATTACTCATGAAAACAGTTATTAAAGCAACCATCGCAGCCGCTATTATCGCAACATCTTTTACTGCTGCAGCAAAAGACGGTAACTTTACTGGCAACATTAACTTTAATAAATCAACAACTAATGCAGTTAATGTTGGTCACTACCAAAAACAAAGTACCGCAGAGCGTTCTCACTCTGGCTTAGTATTTTCACAGCACACAGCTGCATTAAACTTTTCTGAAAAGCTACTTTCAGCAGCAGATAAGTAAGCATTAGCCATAACGAACGCTAGTCATTTTTTATTATTACCGTTTAACTATTTTTCTTTATATTTTTCATTAATTACTAATAAAAAAGTAATTATTTTGCTTCTTGTTACGCCCTACAAATGGCTGAATACACTACTTCAGTCTTATTATAAAAAATAAGGTCAATCCAATGACAACATTAACAGAAAAGCCAGGCATCACTCTGATCAAATCAGGTACTTTTAAGCTAAATGATTTAAGCAAACTGTTAGAAGTTGAAGGCTTAAAAAGTGATATGGCTGAAGTTGCTGTAACCAACAACAGCGCACCATTGACGATTGGTCATTTCACTATGTCTCCAGGCGTAGAGTTTGAATACTTCTACGATTCAGTAGAATACAAAGTGGTTACTAAAGGTAAGATCGTAATGCGTGATACCGACGGCAACAAATACGTTGCTGAAGTGGGCGACGTTATTCTGTTCTCACCTGACGTTACTGTTATCTTCGATGCAGAAAGTGACGGCGAAGCAATCTACACAGCACACCGCCAAGCTGCAGCAGATTTCGCACCTGCTAAATAATTTCATTGCCAAATGAATCCTCTAAAGCCTTGAGTTTTGCTCAAGGCTTTTTGCGACTTAAGTATTTAATTCTATTATAGAATCCTTACCCCCTAAGGATTGCAAAAAATAAATATCCACAAGATCATAAGATCCCACCTAGACTCTATAGTAATTTTTAAACTTATCATTTCGCCTTTCAATAAAGTGCTCTTTCATGATCGGCTAATAACTTTTTATTTTTGTTAACAGGTTGACGGTGATTGCGCTGCCATTCCACAACTCGATGGCAGTTTTGTTCCCCCAAAAGCACAGGCGGCGAATCGCGCGGCTGAGCATTTAGCCAAAAGTTTAGGTGTTTTTTTGTATGGTAAACCGTTCACTGACTTTATCTTTAAAGATCGCGGAATGGTGGTTGCGGTTAGCCATTACTTTGCAGTTGGCTCTTTTTCTCCCAGCTCTGAAATGGAAAGCCAAAAGCCAATTTGTATTACATGGGCTACTTATTCACCACATCTACGATACGATTTTCCGTTTACACCAAAGAACCATCTGTAACATGTTTACGGTTTCTCAGTTAATGGTTGCTAAACGTATGAAAGCGCTTTTAAAACCTAAAATATAACGGCTTTATTGTGAGAGCATAAATTTAATTTTACTCACAGTTTAGTAAGTTATTACACAATCTTAAGCTTCAATCACAAACGCCTCTTAGTAATTTTTAGCGGTTAGGTTAATATGTGCCCCCAACTGTTTAACCCTAGGAAGTGTGACTGCCATGATGTGGTTTAAGAATTTACTAACCTACCGCTTTACGCGTGAAATTGATTTAAATGCAGACCAACTGGAAAAACAGCTGGAAGAGTTTCGCTTCACGCCTTGTGGTAGCCAAGATATCCAAAAATTTGGCTGGGCACACGCATTAGGCAAGCATGGTGATATGTTCACCCATGTTTCTGGCGACAATATTTTAATTTGTGCGCGTAAAGAAGAAAAAATGCTGCCTGCTTCTGTGATCAAAGAATCACTGAATAACAAAGTTGAGATGCAGGAAAAAGATCTTGGTCGTAAGTTGAAAAAGACTGAGAAAGATACGCTTAAAGATGAAATCGTGATGGATTTACTGCCTCGCGCTTTCAGTCGTCAATCGCAAACTTTCGCTCTGATCATGCCAAAGCTTGGCTATATTGTGGTTGATGCAGGCAGCTTTAAAAAAGCAGAAGATATGCTGGCGCTACTACGTAAGTCTATCGGTAGCCTACCTGTTGTGCCTGTTGTACCTGAAAAACCATTAGCGCTAACCATGACAGAATGGGTGCGTAGCAATCAAGCGCCTCATGGTTTTACTATCGGTGAAGAAGCGGAATTTAAAGCGGTTGAAGAAGATGGCGGTGTGATCCGTTGTAAGCAACAAGATTTAAACTGCGACGAAATTCTTGCACATATAGAAGCAAACAAAGTGGTAACGAAACTGGCTTTAAACTGGCAAGACCGTGTCGACTTTGTACTTGCTGATGATTTAACCGTGAAGCGTTTGAAGTTCTCTGATGAAATCAAAGATCAAAACGAAGATATCGACCGTGAAGATATGGCGCAACGCATTGATGCAGACTTATCACTGATGGGTGGTGAATTCTCTGCGTTCTTACCAAACCTATTTGAAGTGGTTGGTGGTTTAGAAAATAAAGGCTAATCCCTTTTATTAGAACAACATCGAATACATAAAATAAAAGCCGTGATGCTCTGTTGTTTTACAACCAAGCGCCACGGCTTTTTATTGATCAGCGGATTGATTACATGCTCATTCCCATGCCTGCATTGGCTTTTTTACCTAAACGGTAATACCAAATAGAAAGCGGAATAAAGATCAGATTCATCACTGTGGTCATGTTCATACCAAAACCAGATTGGTTTAACGTACGTAAGGTTTGATCGGTTGTGACCCAACCGAAGCCATTGAAGATCGCATCAACACATAACCCTGTAAATAAAATCGCCATGAACAGTAAACCCACCATCCATTTTGTTGGGCGTTTACCGTAATATTTTTGATAAACACGCATCATTGGAATAGTTAATACATCGGAAAGAATAAAGCCAATCACCCCACCAAATGAAATACCACCATGCCATAGTGCTGCTGCCAAAATTAAGTTACCCACCGAGCAAACATAAGCAATCATCGCGACAAAAATACCGATGATGACATCCAGCAACGAGTGTAACCAAGCGGGTAACCCTGCATCGTTACTGATAAATAAGGCGCGCCAACCTTCTTGAGGCACTAAGGCAATTAAGATTGATGATACAACAACACCAATTAAGATCTCTTTGCCTATCATCGCCAAATCCATTTGGAAAAAGCTGGCAGATTTGGTTATTTTTGCCATTACGCCAGTGTCATTTTTTGATGGCATAGCCATGTTAGACATATCCATACCGCAATCACTGCTGTCATGTTTCATGTTAGACATGTCCATGCCGCAATCACTGCTGTCATGCTTCATGTTAGACATATCCATGCCGCAATCACTGCTGTCATGCTTCATGTTAGACATATCCATGCCGCAGTCACTGCTCTCATGCTTCATCTTCGACATGTCCATGCCGCAATCACTGCTATCATGTTTCATGTTAGACATGTCCATGCCGCAGTCACTGGTGTCATGCTTCATGTTAGACATGTCCATGCCGCAGTCACTGGTGTCATGCTTCATGTTAGACATGTCCATGCCGCAGTCACTGGTGTCATGCTTCATGTTAGACATGTCCATGCCGCAGTCACTGGTGTCATGCTTCATGTTAGACATGTCCATACCACAACTGGCTTTTTGTTGCGGCACGGCATTGGCTATGTGCTGACGTAATTCTTGTTCAACATCTTTGGGATAAAAACGGCTAAACAAAAAGCCAACGGTGGCGATTAAGATCAAGCCACCAATGACCTCACCCCATAAGAATGTCCATCCCATTAGTGCCACCAGCACAATAAACATTTCCACTATCAAGTTAGTACTAGATACTAAAAATGCCATTGCATTGGCAATTGTCGCCTTTTTGGCTAACAAGGTATGAGACAAGGACGCGGCAGCATATGAACACGACGATGACATCATGCCTAATAGCGTGGTAAAGCTAAGGCTTTTCACATCGGTTTTACCCAAGTGTTTCACCACAGTATCAACGGGTAATAAATTGCGAATAAAAGAAGAGAAGATTAAGCCGAACGCTAATGGCCAGAAGATTTGCCATGACATGTTAAAAAACACAGAAATGACATGGAAGATGATATTGCTATCCCCACTTTCCATGAAGACACCTTTATTGTTATTTATAAGAGAGATATCGGTTAAGCATAGTACGCTTACCTAAAGCATTACATCGCTTTATCACTCAAACTAACTTTGCAAATGTGTCTTAGTAAAAACGCAATAATATCAAATAGTTTACGTGTTGTTAGGATAACAATGACAAGTTGTTAAATGATCGTTCACCATGCCTACGGCTTGCATAAAGGAATAACAGGTTATTGCCCCAATAAACTTAAACCCTTGCTTCTTTAGTACCTTACTCATGTACGTAGATTGCTCAGTTTGAGCTGGCATTTCAGTCATGGTTTGCCATTGATTAACAACCGTTTTGTATTCTACAAACTGCCAGAAAAAATCAGCTAATGGCGTTTGTTTGCGAATTTCAATCAACAAGGCAAGGTTATTTAAAGCGGCCGCTATTTTACCGCGATGTTTTATCACATCAAACTGCTGGCAAATATGCTCGACCAACACTTCTCGTGGTTGTGGCAATAATTCTGCTTCAATTTTAGCTAAATCAAAATCAAGAAATGCAGCCCGATAAGCCGGGCGTTTTCGCAGCACGATTAACCAACTTAATCCACTTTGCATACTCTCTAAAATAAAACATTCGGCAAGGGCGTTATCATCACACGTTTTTTTGCCCCATTCGGTATCGTGATAATGCTGTAGCAGTGGATCGGTTGTTGCCCAGTCGCAGCAAGTAGATGGCGTACTCGGGGTTGTCATAATACTGTCCTTATAAAAAAATACGGGAGTATCACTACTCCCGTATTAGCTTCTACACATTATTTTAATTTATAAGAAAATACTTAATGTTGCAGCAATTGTGAAGGCAATTGTACCTAGAAGGGTTTCCATTACCGTCCACGTTTTTAGGGTTGTTTTCTCATCCATATCTAGCAGTTTACCTACTAGCCAGAATCCTGAATCGTTGAAGTGAGATAACACGGTTGCGCCCGATGCAATTGCAATCACGATGAAACATAAATCTAAAGCACTTAGACCTGTTGTTGCCGCAACCATAGGTGCAATCAGCGCAGCTGTTGTAGTTAGAGCAACCGTTGCTGAACCTTGCGCTACACGTAACGCTGTTGAAACTAAGAATGCTGCCACAATCACTGGCATACCAGTATCAGACATTAAGTTAGCTAGCGCGTCACCAATACCACTTGCACGTAGTACGCCACCGAACATACCACCAGCACCCGTTACAAGAATAACGGCACAGATTGGCGCAAGTGAATCACCACATAGCTTTTCAAGTTTTGCCATGCCGTAATTTTTAGAGAACAGTGCTAAACAGAACAACAAGGTGATCATCAATGCGATAGGTGTTTTACCCAACATACGTAAGGCATTAACCCACGTTGCCTCACCGTTTACCACACCCATTACTGTTAGTGTGTGTAGACCCGTGTCCATAAAGATAAGCACTAAAGGCATTAACAAAATAACAAGAACTGTTGAGAACTTAGGTAAGTTGTTTTCGTCAATCACTTCTTGTGTTGCCAAGAAAGCTTGTGGCAAAGGAAGATTAAATCTTTCACCCGCCCATAATCCGTAAAGGTAAGCACCTAGGTACCAAGTCGGCAGTGCAATCAACAAACCAACAATGGTTAATAAACCAATATTTGCTCCCAGTAATTCACTTGCAGCAACAGGACCTGGGTGTGGCGGCAAGAATGCGTGCATCACTGCAAAAGCACCAGCAACAGGTAGCGCGTACTTAATTGTTGAGCCACCAAATTGTTTAGCAACACTAAACAAAATAGGCATCATGACCATTAACCCTGCATCGAAGAAGATTGGAAAACCAAACAACAGCGACGCAACACCTAACGCAAAAGGTGCTCTTTCAGGGCCAAACCTACCAATTAAGGTATCCGCTAGTACTTTAGCGCCCCCTGTTACTTCAAGAATTCGCCCTATCATAGTACCTAGACCGACAAGCAGAGCAACAGAGGCTAATGTGCCTCCAAAGCCTGACATCATAGTAGGTACAACTTGATCAGCATTTACACCAGTTACTACTGCTGTAATAAAACTCACTAAAGTTAAAGCTAGGAAAGCATGTAACTTAAATTTCATTATTAGTATTAATAACAATAAGATAGAACATGCTGCGATGAACAATAAGTAGGTTGGGTCTAACGTCATACAGGATCTCTCCAGCAAAAAAGAATGTTTTATTCCGTTGTGAATATTTTTATTGTGAGTATCTTCACAACGCTCAATGTTACGGGTAACATGTTACCCGTAACATGGTAACTTACAAGAAAATAGAACAACTGAAGTTCAAAAGTGAGATAGAGGTTAAAAAATGGCAGGTCAAAGCATAATTGTAATGGGGGTATGTGGTTGCGGGAAATCTACGATTGGTGAAGGTATCGCCCACAGCTTAAATGCAAAGTTCATCGATGGTGATGATTTACACCCAAGAGCTAACATCCAAAAAATGGCCAGTGGAACACCATTGAACGATACCGATCGTGAACCTTGGTTAGAGCGTATTCGTGATGCCGCTTATAGCATCGAGAATAAAAACGAAGTTGGGATCATTGTTTGTTCAGCCTTAAAAAGGAAATACCGCGATCAGATCCGTGAAGGCAATAAAAAAGTTTCGTTTATCTTCTTAGATGGCGATCGTGAATTGATCCTTGAACGAATGCGTGCCCGTAAAGGTCATTTTATGCGTGACACCATGTTAACTAGCCAACTTGAAACTCTTGAACGTCCAGTTGATGAGATGGATGTGTTCACTGTCTCTATCGATGGTTCTATTAACGAAATTATTGAAGATGCTGTTCAGAAATTACGTGAGGCAAATCTATGAATCCGATTATTTCAGCCGTTACCGAGCGCATAAAAGCAAGAAGTGCTGAAAGTTATCCGCAATGGTTAGCCATGACCAAAGAAATGGAACAAGCGGGTAAAGGCCGTAGCCAACTTTCTTGCGGTAATTTAGCTCACGTTGTTGCCGCTAATTGCGCCCAAGAAAAATCAGCGATTTTAGATTTTCTGCATGCCAACATTGCTATCGTCAGTGGCTACAATGACATGCTAAGTGCTCACCAGCCTTATAAGTATTACCCAGACATTATTGCAAAAGCGCTGGCGGAATACGGTCATACTAGCCAAGTCGCTGGTTGTGTTCCAGCTATGTGTGACGGTATTACTCAAGGTCAACCGGGCATGGAAATGTCGCTGTTTTCTCGTGATATTGTCGCCCAAGCAACGGCTATTACCTTAAGCCATAACGCTTTTGATGCCACATTGCTATTAAGCATCTGCGACAAAATCGCCCCGGGGCAATTAATCGGTGCATTATCTTTTGCGCACCTTCCAACAGCATTCGTGCCAGTTGGACCTATGGGTACAGGGATCAGCAATGATGAAAAGGTTAATGTTCGTCAACAATATGCCGCTGGTGAAGTCGATTCCGCTGCGCTATTAACCATGGAATGCCAAGCATACCACTCACCGGGGACTTGTACGTTTTATGGCACTGCGAATACTAACCAACTTATTTTAGAAGCTATGGGCTTAATGCTACCGGGCTCTGCGTTTGTGCCACCGACAAGCGAACTACGAAAAGTATTAACTGAAGAAACCGCTTGTCTTATTGCTGCGGCAGCAAATCAGCAATCAAGCCAATACCGCCCTCTTTATGAAGTAATGACGGCAGAAAGTTTGGTGAATGGTTTAGTGGCATGGTTAGCCTCAGGTGGAAGTACTAACCATAGCTTACATATGGTGGCGATTGCTCGTAGTGCGGGCATTATTTTAACATGGGATGACATTAGTGATTTATCTGATGTGGTTCCTTTATTGGTGCGCATGTACCCGAATGGGCCTGCTGATATTAATGCTTTCCAGCAAGCAGGTGGCGTACCAACATTAATGAAAACATTGCACCAACGCGGGCTACTCAATACCAATGTGAAAACGGCGTTTGGTGAATTTACTGATCAAATGACCACGCCAAGCTTACAAGATGGCAAACTGGTATGGTCGCCTTGTGCAGACTCAACAGATAGTGATGTTATTTGTACACCCGAGATCACTTTTAACCCGACAGGTGGCTTAAAAGTATTAAAGGGAAATATTGGTACATCGGTGATTAAAGTGTCTGCGGTTGCAAAACAGCATCAACATATTACAGCACCGGCGAAAGTATTCCGTTGCCAAAACGAGGTTGAAAAAGCCTATAAACAAGGTTTGTTAGATCAAGATGCGATTATTGTTGTGACCCATAACGGACCTGCAGCAAATGGTATGCCTGAACTTCACAAATTAATGCCAATTTTAGGTAATATCCAAAAGAAAGGATATCAAGTCGCATTGGTTACCGACGGTCGCTTATCAGGTGCGTCAGGCAAAATTCCTGCTGCAATCCATATTACGCCAGAAGCACTACGTGGTGGTGCAATAGGTTTAATTAGAGATGGCGATGTGGTGGAATTAAATGCGATCACAGGTGAGCTAACGGTTAACGCTGATCTTACAGCTCGTAGCGCACCGATTGAAAACGACATACCTGCATTTACCTTTGGTCGTAACTTATTCGCCAATTTACGCAAGCAAGTTTCAAGTGCCGATACTGGCGCCACTATTTTTTAAGTTATTGGATAGGAAGAAAAATATGAATACTTGGCAAGTTAATCCACAAGATGTGTTTGCCGCATCGCCAGTTGTACCTGTAATGATCATTGAACGCGTAGAAGACGCTGTTCCTATGGCACAAGCACTAAAAAATGGTGGTATCACGGTATTTGAAATTACCCTTCGTACGCCTGTTGCTCTTGATGCTATTCGTGCGATTGCGGAAGCGATGCCTGATGCGATGGTTGGAGCTGGAACAGTACTTACCTGCGAGCAGTATGACGCTGCAGTTGAAGCTGGCGCAAAATTTGTGATTTCTCCAGGAATGACACCTAAGTTACTTAGCTATGCAAAATCTGGCACCGCACCTTTAATTCCAGGTGTGAGTACGCCATCAGAAATCATGCAAGCATTAGAGCTTGGCTACCAGCAATTAAAATTCTTCCCTGCAGAAGCGAATGGTGGTGCTAAAGCTCTTGCCGCTATTGCTGCGCCATTACCACAAGTACAATTCTGCCCAACGGGCGGCATTAGTCCAGCAAACGTTGATCAGTACAAAGCGGTAAAATGTGTTGCTACAGTTGGTGGTTCTTGGATGCTACCTAAAGATTTGATTGATAATGGTAAGTGGGAAGAAATCACCAAACTTTCTCAAGAGGCGGTAGCGCTATTAGCGTAATGCTAAATCAATCAGTGATTAATAAATAAAGATTGATGAATAAATGCAGGCAGCGCACGAGACTCTCGTGCGCTGTTTTTTTTATTACTTACTTTCTACTTTGGGCTTTCCTAAGCTATCGCCTAAATACAAGCTATAACCAATATCTTGAATAGGATTAGCCACTTTCTTTCCCGCTAATTTCTTCAATAATAATGTCGCTGCTGCAGCACCAATTTCTTCACGCGGTGTATTCACACTCGCAAGCGTCGGTGAAATCGCTTTACCAATATCTAAGGCGTTATAACCTGCAATGGCTACCTGACTTGGAATGGCAACATTGTGCTCTTGGCAATGCATCATAGCGCCAATCGCTAAGTCATCATTGGTACAAAATACAGCATCTAACTCTGGGTGTTGCGCGAGAGCTTGACGCATTAATTCTCGTCCTTGAGTAAAGCTCGAGTGCTCTTCTGTCGAGACAATACGAGGCGTTAGTCCTTTTGCTTCCATCGCTTTAATATAGCCGTCACAACGCAATTGGGTACGGCGATCTAATCGCGCAGCGAAATAAACGATATTACAGCGTCCGTATTCAATCATCTTAGAGACTAAATCAAATGCAGCCTGTTGGTGATCCAACCCTACCGCCATATCAATTGGGTGTTCAGGCAAATCAATCGTTTCTACCACAGGAATAGCCGCAGCATTGATCATCTTATAACTGCGTTCGCTGTGAATACTTTCAGTCAAAATCAAACCATCAACATGGTAAGACAATAACGAAGCAATCTTCTCTTCTTCCTCTTCCGCACTGTAGCCATAGTGGGTGATCAGGGTTTGATAACCTTCTTTTTTAGTTACCGATTCAATCCCTTGTAATAAAGAAGCAAACACTTGGTTAGATAACGATGGCAGTAAGATCCCAATCGCCTTACTGTTACGATTCGATAAAATATCAGGCGCACGACTAGCGACATAACCAAGCTCTTCCACCACTACCGCGATTTTTTCTCGTGTGCTTTCAGCCACAGAGCTAGGATCACGCAAATAACGACTCACCGTCATTTTTGTTACTCCCACCTGTTTTGCAACATCATTTAATGTGGGACGGTGTTTCGGTTTGGTTGTCATTAGTCTGTCCTGACGATGAGATGAAGAAAATAAAATGCGATAGACGTAGATTATGAGGTAAATCTAATAGCAGCAACTATTTATCTGTAAATTCATCACTATTAGATTGTTTACACCCCGCCTTAAAAGCGATTTTACAGAATGTAATTATTGCAAAAAAGAAAAAACTCAATGAGAAAAGTGGCACTTAGGTCACGAAAAACGTAAAATCCCGCCTTAACTTTGTATCACTAGGTGATACGAACTGATCTGGAATCAGAATAAGAGAATATAGAGCAATGTTTAAACCAGAATTACTTTCACCTGCAGGCAGCCTTAAAAACATGCGTTACGCATTTGCCTACGGCGCTGATGCCGTTTATGCAGGTCAACCTCGCTACAGTCTTCGTGTTCGTAACAACGAGTTCAACCACGAAAACCTAAAGATTGGTATTGATGAAGCACATGCTCAAGGTAAAAAGCTATATGTGGTATGTAATATTCAACCGCATAACTCAAAGCTAAAAACCTTCATTCGCGATCTTAAACCAATCGTAGAAATGGGCCCTGACGCACTTATCATGTCAGATCCAGGTCTTATTATGATGGTTCGTGAAGCATTCCCTGAGGTTGTTATTCACCTGTCAGTTCAAGCCAATGCGGTTAACTGGGCAACAGTGAAATTCTGGGCTAGCCAAGGTGTTGAGCGTGTAATTCTATCTCGTGAACTTTCACTAGAAGAAATCGAAGAAATTCGTGAGCATTGCCCTAACACTGAACTAGAAATCTTCGTTCACGGTGCTCTTTGCATGGCTTACTCTGGTCGCTGCCTACTTTCTGGTTACATCAACAAGCGCGATCCAAACCAAGGCACATGTACGAATGCTTGCCGTTGGGAATATAAAACAGAGAAAGCAACTGAAAACGATGCAGGTCAGATCGTTGAAGTGCAAGATGCAGCAGCGGTTCAAATGCAAGACGCTGAACGTCCAGACAATACACTTGGCCTAGGCAAACCAACAGATGAAGTTGTACTACTGAGTGAATCTCACCGCCCTGAAGAAAAAATGGCGGCATTTGAAGATGAGCATGGTACTTACATCATGAACTCAAAAGATCTTCGTGCTGTTCAACACGTTGAGCGTCTAACTAAGATGGGTGTTCACTCACTGAAGATTGAAGGCCGTACTAAGTCGTTCTACTACTGTGCTCGAACTGCGCAAGTTTACCGTAAAGCGATTGATGATGCCGTTGCAGGTAAACCATTTGATGATTCACTAATGGGCACATTAGAAAGCTTAGCGCACCGTGGTTACACTGAAGGTTTCCTACGTCGTCACACCCATGACACGTACCAAAACTATGACTACGGTTACTCAATTTCTGATTCTCAACAATTTGTTGGTGAGTTCACAGGTAAACGCCGTGGCGATCTTGCGGAAGTTGAAGTGAAGAACAAGTTCGTTGTTGGTGATAGCCTTGAAGTAATGACACCAAAAGGTAACGTTATCTTCAACCTTGAGACAATGGAAAACCGTAAGTCTGAAGTAATTGATGACGCGAAAGGTAATGGTCACTTCGTATTTATCCCTGTACCTGCAGATATGGATCTTGATTTTGGTCTGTTAATGCGTAACTTGAGTAATGGCGAAGATACACGTAACCCTCACGCTCCTAAAGACGGTAAATAAGCACTATGGCACTGCTCATTACAAGCAAATGCATTAACTGCGACATGTGTGATCCTGAATGCCCTAACGAGGCAATCACCATGGGTGATAGCATCTATGAAATAAACCCAGATCGCTGTACTGAATGTAAAGGGCATTACGACAAGCCAACCTGTCAGTCGGTTTGTCCAATCACCAACTGCATTATTACCGATCCTGATCATGTTGAATCTGACGATGAACTATTAGAAAAGTTTGTTACCTTACAAGGTCTTGCTTAGTTCTTATTCGAGCCAACCATCAGACAATAAAAAAGCGCCTTGCGGCGCTTTTTTTGTACCTATACACAGTTAATTTAGCAAAATTAACTGTTAAGAAGCACCTTACACTGAGCAGGTAACACTGGCTTAGGTTTTGGTTTTGGCTTATCCGCCGGTTTGCTTGGCTCAGGCTTTTTAAAAACTGGTGACCATGAGGCTAACTCTTTACCACAGCCATCACCTGGTGGTGGTGGGGTTTGTGGCTCACAGTAAGTACTGCCTTCAGGACAGTTTAAACGGACATGGAAATGGTAGTAATGACCAAACCAAGGACGGACTTTACGTAACCAATCACGATCTTTCCATTCCGTTTTACAAAGCTGCTCTTTGATCACAGGATGAACGAATATACGGGCGACACGATCATCACTTGCCGCAAGCTGGATCAAATGTGCTTGCTTACTGCTCCAGTTCTTTTCGATGATTTTGTAATTTTTCACATCGACCATAGGCAGAGCTGAAACTGTTTTTAGATCTTTCTGTGATAACGGTTTTTCCGGAATACGTAACCAAATATCCGCATCCAAGCCTGTTTGGTGGCTCGCGTGACCTGACGAAAAGCGCCCACCACGAGGCATCGCAATATCTCCCACCAGCACATTACCAATTTTCAGTTGCTGTGCGGTTTTCATTAGCTCTTTTAAGAAAGTGATTGTTTCAGGGTTACCATAATAACGGCCGCGTTCAGCACGGATCACTTGATAACCATCACCTTCCAGTGGCAGTGCTTCCGCACCAGCTAAACACCCATTCGAGTATGAGCCGATAGACATTGACTCACCTGATGTTGGTGTTTTTACTTTTTCCCATGGTGTTGCCATCACGCTCGCACTTGAAGCTACAAATAACAACCCTGTTAATATTTTCCCTAACACAACTTATTCCTAATTATGATGAACAAACAAATCATAGCCTATACGTTTTAATGACTCCAATAAAATCATACTGTTAATCGTTTATAATTCACGGTTATAACAATATTTATATATAATCTATAATTAGAAAATTAAATAAGAATGATTCTCTTATACAAATAATATTAAAGCGTATTATTGGTTTTTATAAGTCAGTATTTGTTACTTTTACTTATTTAACATGATTATTACTGATTAATGGAAATATAAATAAAGCAAAGATTAACGTTATAAGCGCCTTATTTAATTTATAAAACATCTAGCTTTTTTATTTTATGAAATATATTTAATTTATTATTCTATGTTTATTTGTATAAATAGTAGCCCTGCCTTCTCGACAAAAACCTATTAATGTTAATCCAGATTCTTCAGCTAAATTAATCGCTAACGCTGTAGGTGCTGATACTGCAAATAATATCTCCACACCGACAGATGTTGCCTTTTGCACTATTTCGTAACTAGCACGACTGGTAATTAAGATTGCACCTTTGGTAAGTTGCGAATATTTTGCACGAGCGCCTATTAACTTATCTAGCGCCACATGACGGCCAACATCTTCATAAATCGCCGCTAATTCACCGTGTTCATTTAACCATACGGCAGCATGGGTACAACCCGTACGGTTAGCGAGTTCCTGATTCTCATACAAAAAATTAAGAGATTGATTAATAACAGAAAGATACATTTTTTGTGTATCAGGAACCGTATTTACAGGCTTCATTGCTTGCTTTAAATGTTCAATACCACACAACCCACAACCGGTTCTTCCTACCAGTTGTCGACGCTGATCTTTAAGCATCATAAAAGCACGATTTTGTAATTCTATATAAACTTCTATCCCCTCTTTACTACTTTTTACATCAATATTTTTTATTTCTTTAATATTGTTAATAATTCTTTCAGATAATGAAAAACCAATTGCGAAGTTTTCTAGATTTGATGGGGTTGCCATCATTACTGCATGAGATATTCCATTATAAATAAGCGCAATGGGAACTTCTTCTGCAATAAAGTCTTCACATTCTATTTTTATTCCGTTCTTATATTTAATTATTTCATGAACAGAATATTCCTGATGCTCTATATATTCATCAGTAATTAAACAACTAGACATTTATTATTTCACACAAAAATTTGACGATATTATATTCGCGCCTATAATAGCCGACCTCTTATGTAATACAATTCTTTTTATAATAATTAGGTGAGTTGACTTTGAATATAAGTAGACGTCAATTATTTAAATTGTGCGCAGGAGCTGTCGCTACGACATCTATTGCCTCCCTTGCCACAATACCGCAAAAAGCTTGGGCGCAAGCTCGAGAATTTAAATTAACAGCAGCAAAAGAAACGCGTAATACGTGTTCTTACTGTTCTGTTGGTTGCGGAACTTTACTTTACAGTACTGGTGCAGCAAACGGTAATATCAAACAAAAGGTATTCCACGTTGAAGGTGATCCCGATCATCCAGTAAGTCGTGGTGCATTATGTCCAAAAGGTGCGGGTCTAGCTGGTTTTGTTAACAGCGAACAACGTTTGAAATTCCCCGAATATCGCGCACCTGGTTCAGACAAATGGCAACGTATCTCATGGGATGAAGCATTCACCCGTATTGCCAAGTTAATGAAGCAAGACCGTGATGAAAACCTTGTTAAAACAAATGAGCAAGGCACCACAGTTAACCGCTGGCTAACCACAGGTATGCTATGTGCTTCGGCAGAAAGCAACGAAAATGGTTGGTTAACACAAAAATTTGCCCGTGGTTTGGGCATGGTTCCAGTTGACACTCAAGCGCGTATTTGACACGGCCCAACGGTAGCAAGTCTTGCTCCAACATTTGGCCGCGGTGCGATGACCAACAACTGGGTTGACATTAAAAATGCCAACGTAATCCTTGTAATGGGCGGCAACGCAGCAGAAGCACACCCTGTAGGCTTCCGCTGGGCAATTGAAGCTCAAAAAACCAATAACGCTGAAATCATTGTGGTTGATCCACGTTTCACGCGTACTGCAGCAGTGGCTGATCACTATGCACCAATCCGTTCTGGTGCTGATATTGCCTTCCTATTAGGTGCTATTCGTTACCTGATCGCAAGCAGCCAAGTAAATCACGAATATGTAAAAGCCTACACTAACGCTAGCTTTATCGTACGTGATGATTACGCATTCCATGATGGTCTGTTCTCAGGTTATGACGCAGAGAAACGTCAGTACGACCGTAGTAGCTGGTTCTACAAGCTAGACGATAACGGCTACGCAATGAAGGATGAATCCCTACAACATCCTCGCTGTGTATGGAACTTACTGAAAGAACATGTATCTCGCTACACACCTGATGTAGTTTCAAACATCACAGGTACGCCTGTTGATATGTTTGAACACGTATGTAAAGCGCTAGGTAGCACAGCTGCCGATAACCGTGTTGCCACTATTTTGTACGCAACAGGTTGGACTCAGCACTCAAAAGGCGCTGAAAACATCCGTTGTATGGCAATGATCCAGTTACTTCTAGGTAACATGGGTATGGCTGGCGGCGGTGTTAACGCCCTACGTGGTCACTCAAATATCCAAGGTATTACTGACCTTGGTTTGTTAGCACAAAATCTGCCGGGTTACTTGAAACTGCCATCTGATAAAGATGTCGATCTTGCCACTCACCTTAAGCACCACACACCAGTGGCACTTGAAGCAGATCAAACTAACTACTGGCAACACTACCCGTCTTTCTTCGTATCATTACTGAAGTCGTTCTACGGTAAAAATGCAACCGCAGAAAATAACTTTGGTTACGACATGATGCCAAAGTGGGATCAGGGTTACGACATGCTTCGCGTCTTCGACATGATGAAGAAAGGCGAAATGAACGGTTACATCTGTCAAGGTTTTAACCCTGTTGGCTCTATGTCCAACAAGCAAAAAACATTGGATGCGTTATCTAAGTTGAAATACTTAGTGGTTATCGATCCACTAGCGACAGAAACATCAACGTTCTGGCAGAACAAACCAAACGTAAACGAAGTGGATACCAAGAATATCCAGACTGAAGTATTCCGTTTACCTTGTGCATGTTTTGCTGAAGAAGATGGCACCATCGTAAGCTCAGCGCGCTGGTTACAGTGGCACTGGAAAGCGGCAGATATGCCGGGAGAAGCGAAAGGTGATGCTGAGATCTTAGCGGGTATCTTCATGAAGATGCGTAATATGTACCAACAACATGGTGGTACATACCCAGATCCAATCCTTTCTCTAGATTGGAACTACGCAATTCCTGATGCGCCAAACACTAAAGAATTAGCACAAGAACTTAACGGTAAAGATGCTAACGGCAACCAGCTATCTAGCTTTGCTCAACTAAAAGCTGATGGTTCTACTACAGCAGGTTGTTGGCTGTACACCGGTAGTTGGACTCCTGCGGGTAACCAAACTGCACGTCGTGATAACAGCGATCTATCTGGTTTAGGTTTAGCACCAAACTGGGCATGGTCTTGGCCTGCTAACCGTCGTGTTCTGTACAACCGTGCATCAACACGTCCTGACGGCACACCTTGGGATAAGTCACGTACTTTAGTTGAATGGAATGGTAGCAAGTGGGTTGGCCCTGATGTGCCTGACTTTAACGCTAAGCTTCCACCATCAAGCAATGCGGGTCCATTTATCATGCAACCAGAAGGCGTTGGTCGTCTATTTGCGTTAGATAAAATGGCTGAAGGTCCGTTCCCTGAACACTACGAACCGTTTGAAACACCAATTGGTACCAACCCATTACATAAGAATGTGGTATCAAACCCAGCGGCACGTATTTTCAAAGACGATCTTGCACAGCTTGGTCAAAAAGAGCAGTTCCCATTTGTGGGTACGACTTACCGCTTAACGGAGCACTTCCATACGTGGACAAGTCACTCTCACTTCAACGCTGTTCTACAACCAGAACAATTTGTTGAGATTGGCGAAGGCTTGGCAAAAGAGCGTGGCATTAAGAATGCTGACATGGTTCGCGTAACCTCTAAGCGTGGCTTCATTGAAGCAAAAGCGTATGTGTCTAAGCGTATTACACCACTACATGTTAATGGCCAAGCCGTTCACACTGTGGGTATTCCTATTCACTGGGGTTATGAAGGCGACACCAAACCTGGTTACTTAGCAAATGCGCTATCGCCATGTGTGGGTGATGCTAACTCACAAACGCCAGAGTACAAGGCATTCTTGGTTAACGTGGAAAAGGTGAAGTAAGCCATGGGTATGGAATCACAGAATATTATTCGTAGTTCTGCGACATCATCGCTAACGCCTTCACCTGATGCGCGTAAACGCCAAATTCAGGTAACAAAGCTTATCGATGTAACGTGCTGTACTGGCTGTAAAGGCTGTATGGATGCGTGTAGCGAATGGAACAACTTGCGCGGCAAAGTAGGTACCTTTGAAGGTACCTACCAAAATCCGCCAAATACAACCGCTGAAACATGGACCACTATCCACTTCAAAGAAATTGAAGAAGATAACAAGTTCAAATGGTTATTCAGCAAGCACAGTTGTATGCACTGTTCAGATCCTGGCTGCTTAAAAGCCTGTCCTGAACCAGATGCTATCGTGCAATATGAAAACGGTGTTGTCGATTTCAACTCTGAAAAATGTGTTGGTTGTGGTTACTGTATTGCGGGTTGTCCATTCGACATTCCACGTATGAACCCAGTCGATAACCGTGTTTACAAGTGTACTTTGTGTCTTGATCGCCTACAGGCAGGTCAAGTGCCTTCATGTGCTAAAACCTGTCCAACAGGCGCACTACGTTTTGGCGAGCGAGAAGAAATTCTTGAATACGCTAACCAACGAGTGGCTGCACTGCAAGCCAAAGGTCACAAGAACGCGGGTATTTACAACCCAGCAGGTGTGGGCGGCACACACGTGATTTATGTTCTACATGATATTACTGATCCTGAACGTTACGATCTGCCAAAAGATCCAAAGATCAGCGAAACAGTGAAATTGTGGAAAGACGATGTGAAGCCACTTGCAGCAGCAGGTTTAGTGGGTACGCTTGCGTTAGCAGCGATTCACCGTGTAACTGTTGGTCGCAGCCGTGTTGCGGAAGAAGAAGGAGATGAAAAATGAGTTTGAATAAAACAATTTTACGTCATAAGCCTTTAGATCGCGTTGTGCACTGGACAGTAGCACTAACGGGTATCTGGACTCTATTGTCTGGTTTATCTTTTATGTTCGCACCATTGCACTTCCTTAGCTATGTCTACGGTTCACCGCAACTTGCACGTATTTTGCACCCATTCGGCGCAATTGTGATGACAATCGGACTTGCGTTTTTAGTTGCACGCTACTGGAGCCATAACCACTTTGAAAAAGGTGATCTCCAGTGGATGTTAAAAGTTAAAGACGTCTTAACCGAGAACGAAGAAAACGTACCTGAAGCAGGACAATACAACGCAGGTCAAAAAATGATCCTACGTCAATTTATTGCTTGTGGTCTGATCCTTCTTGTTACCGGTTTGATTGCATGGCGTGCCTACTTTGCGGCGTACTTCAGCATTGATGTCGTTCGCATTGCACTAATTGTTCACTCAATCACAGCCATTGTTTTTGCTCTTAGCCTGATTATCCATGCTTACATGGCGTACTGGGTAGAAGGCTCTATCGATGGCATGTTAGAAGGGAAGGTTTCTCCTGCTTGGGCGAAGAAACACCACCCTCGTTGGCTACGTTCGCTAACTAGCGGCAAAAACCAACACTAACAACATGATTAAAAGCGGTAAGCCTGCACTTACCGCTTTTACCTTTTTATACCAACCAAGGTTTACTTTGGTTGGTATTCTTGTAATTGGAAAACAGCATGAGCGTTAAAATTCTAGATAAAAATACGATTATTAAGCAAAAAAGTGATGGCTTTACTCCGTTAATTATTGGTGATCCTGCAACCATTTTTTCAGCTCGTGCCGAGCGTTTACGTGCACTGGCTAAAGACTCTTTCATGGCAGATTACCTACTATTAGCCGGACAAATTGTTCAACAACAAACGCTATTGGCCGAAGACTTTGCACAACCTGTTGCTAACTTTGCATCAGAAAATGCTTTAACTTGGCCGCTATCTTTAGATCAAGCTTGGTTTCCAATCTTAGAAGCCATGCTAGCGCAATTAACCACCTCATTACGTTTAGTTGCATCTGACGACATTGTAAAAGTGATCGATTCACTTCAAGATCTTGATAGCGACACCCTACACCATTACTTCACAGCACTTCAGCATAACCAGCCTGAGCGTGTACCTGCTGATCTCGCTATTTTGCTATGGGCTTGTATTAATACATTCACCAGCCTACTTGTAAAAACCACTGCACTAGAGTGGCAACCCGAGCCAAATGTAAAACAGCATTTCTGCCCTCTTTGTGGTGGTGCGCCAGTGGCAAGTTTGATTAAAGGCAGTGGCCACCGTTACTTGCATTGCAGCCAATGTGAAACGGAGTGGCATCGTCTTCGTGCTGAATGTACTCAATGTGCGGATGGTGAAAATATTCATCTACAAAGTGAAACCCTAGAAGATGCGGTACGTGCTGAAACTTGCGGTCACTGTAATAGCTACCTCAAGATTTTATTTTTAGAAAAGCAACCAAACCTTGATCCTATCGCAGACGATCTTGCGACATTAGTGTTAGATCAGAAGTTAAACCAAAACGAGTTATACCGTAATGGATTTAACCCATTCTTTTTACCACTAATACAGTAATACTGAGATAGATATGACAGCCCAAGCACTCTATGCCCACTTACCCAGTGTTGATCTGATTTTAAATCACGAATTACAACAGCCTTTAATCCATCAATTTGGTAAAGAGCACATCACTACGCTTGTTCGTCAATTATTAGATCAAGCCCGCGAGACAATTCGAGATCGACAACAATTACCTCAGTGGCTGACACTTAATGAGTGCGACGGGCTGGCACTATCGCAACAGAAACTTGCACGTATAAATCTATTTTCTCATCATCTCGCGCAATCGACCCTGCCTTTACAACATAAAGGGCAACGTCGTGTTTTTAACTTAACCGGTACTATCTTACACACCAATTTAGGTCGTTCTCTGCAAGCAGAAGCTGCAGTAAAAGCGGTGACAGAGGTCATGCGTTTCCCTTCGACTTTAGAGTATTCTCTCCAGCAAGGTAAACGAGGCCACCGCGATCAAGCCATCAGTGAACAACTGCAACAGCTCATTGGTTGTGAAGATGCGTGCTTAGTGAATAACAATGCCGCTGCGGTACTGTTAATGCTAGCCAGCCTTGCCAGTGGAAAAGAAGTCATTGTATCGCGTGGTGAGTTAGTTGAAATTGGTGGCTCATTTCGCATTCCAGATGTCATGCGACAAGCAGGATGTCAGCTCGTTGAAGTCGGTGCAACGAATCGCACTCACTTAAAAGACTATCAACAAGCGATTAATGAAAACACCGCGTTACTGATGAAAGTTCATACCAGTAACTACATGATCCAAGGCTTTACTAGCGCTGTATCTGAAGCTGAACTCTGTACGTTAGGACGTGCAATGCAAGTACCTGTGATCAGCGATTTAGGCAGTGGTTCATTAATCGATTTAGCCCAATACGGACTACCAAGCGAGCCGATGCCACAAAAGATGCTGCAAGATGGCATTGATTTAGTGAGCTTTTCTGGCGATAAATTACTCGGTGGGCCACAAGCAGGGATCATTGCTGGTAAATCTGAACTCATTGAACAGCTGCAACATCACCCACTTAAACGTGCACTTCGCTGTGACAAAATGACCTTAGCGGCCCTTGAAGCAACATTAAATTTATACCGTCATCCAGAACGCTTACCTTGCGATCTCCCCACGCTGTCTATGTTAACTCGCAACCTTGATACACTAACAGATTTGGGTGAACGTCTAGTGCCTTACTGTCAGCAATTGGTTGGTCAGCACTTTACAGTAACTGTGATGCCTTCAATGGGGCAAATAGGCAGTGGTGCACTACCCACCGAACAACTTGAATCTGTCGCGTTATGTTTCAGTGTTAACAATAATCAAACATCCTACACGCTTAATGATCTTGCGGATCTTTTAGCAAGCGGAGAGATCCCAATAATCGGTCGTATTCACCATGACAAACTGTGGTTATGCCTGCGTGGGATCAGCCACGAACAAGATTTCATCGCTCAGCTTGCTCAACTTTCACTTCCCAATCACGAATAACAAAGAACTAATAACGCCACTTTATGATAATTGCCACCGCTGGCCATGTTGATCATGGTAAAACCCATTTACTTCAAGCCCTAACAGGCACCAATGCTGATCGCTTACCAGAAGAGCAAAAACGTGGGCTAACCATTGATTTGGGGTATGCGTTTATGCCCTATCACTCACAGCAAACGCAACAACAAGAAACCCTCGGATTTATTGATGTACCGGGTCACGAGAAGTTTCTTTCCAACATGCTCGCCGGTGTCGGTACAGCCCATCATGCGATGCTGATTGTCGCGGGTGATGAAGGCATGATGGCGCAAAGCTATGAGCATTTAGCCATTTTGCGTTTATTGGCCATGGATAGCCTAACAGTGGTGATCACCAAATCAGATCTCACTACCTTAGAGCAACAACAGCAGTTAGAAGCACAACTCATTCAACTCTTATTTCAGCAAGGTTTTACCGAGCCAAAAATATTTCATTGCTCCGCGTTTACTGGTGATGGTATTGACGTACTTAAAGCTCACTTAATCACTTTAGCTGACAATGAAAAACAGCAACAAAATGATTTAGGCTTTCGTCTTGCCATTGATCGTGCTTTTCACGTAAAAGGTGCTGGATTGGTTGTTACTGGGACAGCATTAAGTGGCAGCATAAAGGTCGGAGATAGCCTTCAATTTATTAGCCATAACAAACTTAAGCAAGGTCAAACACAGGCAAAAACTGTCCGTATAAAAGGTTTACACGCCCAAGGAAATACAGCACAAGCGGCAGCAGCAAACCAGCGTGTAGCGATAAATATCGTTGGTGACATTGATAAGAACGAACTTAATCGTGGCGACTGGTTAGTCAGTATTGTGCCCGATGCCGTGATCAATCGCGTAACGATTACATTAGCTGCCAATACCGATATTAAGCACTGGCAAGCAGTACAAGTCTTCCATGCTGCAGCCCATACCACTGGTCGTATTGCGCTACTTGAAACAGATAAGGCGAAGGCAGGCGAGCATGTACTGGCTGAGATTACCTTCGATAGTCCATTATGTTTAGCAGAGCAAGATCGTCTATTACTGCGCGATCCCGCTTTAAAAACAAATCTTGGTAGTGGCGTCGTCATTGATTTGCTACCACCTAATCGTGGTAAGCGAAAGCCAGAGCGTTTAGCTTATTTAACCCAACGTGCAGAACTTGATTCCCTTAAAGATATTATTGCCTTTAAACTTGCCAATAAACCACAATCTATCAGTGAGTTAACGTGGCAGCATCAAAGTCAGCACATAGAACAAGTCGCAGGTAGTGCTGGTAGTAATGTTGAAAATGATATTACCCAGTACGGTGATTTCCTTTGTACTTCTGCGTATCAAGTACAACTACAACAGAACATCATTGAAAAACTCGCGTTATACCATCAACAAGAAAATGACCACATCGGCTTAGGTAAAGATCGTCTTTATCGCATTACAGCACTCAACCAACCTGCAGCTATTTTTAATGAGCTGTTGGCTCAGTTATTAGCCCAGCAAAGCATTATCAATACTCGTGGTTGGTTACACCTTGCTAGCCACCAGCTACAACTCACAGAGCTTGAACAAAAAAGCTGGCAGCGCATTGCCCAGATCATGCAGCAAAATTCAATGCCTTGGTGGGTGCGAGATCTCGCCAATGAGTGTGATCTTGATGAAGAGGAATTGCGTGCTCTGAGCTATAAATTGGCACAACTAGGCTATATCTCTGCGATTGTTAAAGATCGCTATGTAAGCCACGACTATTTGATCTCGATTGCTAATCGTGTCCGTGCGCATATTGGACACCATCAAAAACTTGAAACAGCAGAGTTTAGAACAATTAGTCAATTAGGACGAAAAGTCGCCATTCAGATCTTGGAATATTTCGATAAGATTGGTTTTACAAAAAGGAAATTTAACTATCGCGAATTACGAGATGAAGGTTTACTGAAAGGATAAACAAACAAAGTGGCGGAAGAACATAGGAGTCGAACCTACCCAGGACTGCTGGCAGCCCTACCCGGATTTGAAATCCGGACGCATCACCGGATACGCCGTTCTTCCTCATTTGTGTGACGTATTTTATGCGTTAAAGGTATGGTTATCAACTGCTATCGCTCAATTTCAGGGATAGCAGTTATTTTTTAAGAACAACTGATTAAATATCAAGCTACTTCATTTGCTGATCTAAATTTAAAATAGTGAGCGCGTTACTTACACTGGTTGCTAATACATCAACAACCCCAGAACGCAGTGCGCCTAAGAGTGCTAAGGCTTTACTATTTTCTGCTGCCGTTACCACAACTGTTGGAATATTTCGTAGCTCTTCCATGGTTAGACCAATAACACGATCGCTCATCATAGTATCGGCTTGCTTTCCATGGCTATCAAAAAAGTCATAGCCCGCAATATCACCGACCACACCTTTACGAATTCGCGCTTCAACAATTTCTTGTGGTGTGAACCAACCTAACTTCACCATATGGCTATTTTCATTCATATCACCTACGCCGACCAACGCTAAGTCAGCACGACGAGCACGATCTAAGGTTTCTTTTACCGTGCCATTTTTCATAAATGCTTCTTTCACTATGATGTCGTCAACATAAGCGGGGGCATACAAGGTTTCACTAATACCATCATATTTTTTCGCCAATTGGCGACAAATGTGATCGGCATTAATTGCATTGCCTGAACGGTGTGTACCACCAATACCAGAAACAAATCGACATTTACGATGCGGTACGACTCCAACATGATTAGCAATAGACGCAATATTACGTCCCTGCCCAACCGCAACCACCATATCATCAGTTAATGTCGTCGTTAGGTAGCTCGAAACCAGACTTGCCACTTGCTGACGTTGGGTCTCGTCATCAGGCTGATCGAGTGCAACCAATGCGCGTTTTAAGTTAAAACGCTCAATCAATTGCTGTTCTAATTTTTCACTAAAAACAGGGTGATATTTAACGGTAATTTCCACTACCCCTTCATCACGTGCGCGACGAAGTAAACGACCGACTTTAGCGCGAGACATACCAAAGCGCTGAGAGATCTCTTCTTGAGTAGCACCATCCTGATAATAAGCAATAGCGATCTCGGTAAGTAAATCACTGTCTACATGGTTACTGTCAGTACTGCTTATGCTCATTTTTGTGCCCTTTGTGTGGATAACCGATTTATTTATATTATCGGTTTATTCTATCACTGAGGAGAACAAAGCAATACTGACTAAACTCTCACATTTATACGTGTACAGCTTTCACTCATAAAAACAGCACAAAAGTGAGCGTGCTTTTTACCACCTATAGGCCAAACCCTAATGTTAAATATAACAACTTGATATATATATACTTAATATCACGTACAGCTTTTTACCTTATATATACCAAAAGCTAAAAAGGCTGCACGCAATTAATTACGCACTCATCGCTTCATCCACCAGCACTATCGGATAACCTTGCGAACACTGCTCTACTCGCCCTTTGACACCATAGGCTTTACGTAATACCTCAGCTGTTAATACTTGCTCTCCTTTGCCCATCACAACCAACCCATCAGGGCTGAGAACCAACACTTTATCGCAAAAACGTAATGCTAAATTTATGTCATGGATCGCGACAAGACCAATTCCGCCTGTTTGCGCCAAATTTTGTTTTACAGCCTGAAGTACACTAATTTGCCAATGCAGATCTAACGCACTGGTTGGCTCATCAAGTAATAATAATCGAGGCTCTCGAATCAGCACTTGCGCTAATCCGATCATCTGTCGCTGCCCCCCCGACATTTGTGCAAGCTGTTTAAGTGCTAAATGGGTTATTCCTAATTGGGAAAATGTTTTTTCAATGATTTGCTCAATATAACTTTTACTCAGTTCAGGTTTTACCGCGCGGCAAGCACTAAATACAATTTCATAAGCAACAAGGCTGGTTGCCTGAGGCAGTGTTTGTGGCAAGTAACCTATTCTTCTGGCACTTTCGCTAAGGGCTAACTGACTTAATATTTCGCCATCAAGAGACACATCACCTTGATATTTTTGTAATCGCGCTATCGCTTTGAGTAATGTCGATTTACCTACTCCATTAGGGCCTAATACCGCCACCAACTCACCATTTTGGATCGGCTCAACAGAAAGTTGCTCAATGATCTTTTGCTGACCATACCCCGTTGTGAGGCTATTAATATTTAATGACATTACAACTTCCCTTTACTCGATAAAATAAGGCTCATAAAGAATGGGATACCAATTAATGATGTTACGATTCCAATCGGTAAAATCACACCTGGGATCAAGCTTTTACTAGCGATGGAAGCCAGCGATAACAACAATGCACCTGCAATGGCACTCCCTGGAAGAAAAAAGCGATGATCTTCGCCTAATAACATTCTTGTTATATGAGGACCGACTAACCCAACAAAGCCAATTTCCCCCACAAACGCCACAGCGACAGCCGTTAATAAGCTCACTCTCAACAACACCATTAAGCGCATGCGTTCTACGCGAATACCGATACTTCTTGCTTGATCCTCTCCCGAGCGAATCGCAGTCATCGCCCATGCTTGACGCATAGAAAGCGGGAAACACACCGCAAAGACAAGCGCGACAATCAACACTTTTTCGTTATTTGCTCGCACCAAACTGCCCATGGTCCAAAACACTATCTGTTGTAAAGCATTACTGTCTGCGACAAACATTAATAAACTGACTAAGGCGTTAAGGGCAAAAAAGAGTGAAATACCAAACAAGATCACGGTATTGACCGATGCGCCTTGGCTTCGTGATAACACCACCACCAAAAGTGATGCTAAAAGCGCAAAAGCAAAAGCAAACAAAGGCAAAATGTAGTCAAAGCGAAACGGTAACCATGACCAGTCAAATAAGATAGCAACCGCCGCGCCTAATGTTGCAGCCGCACCAATACCTAAGGTAAACGGACTCGCTAACGGGTTATTTAAAGAGGTTTGCATTTCAGCCCCCGCTAACCCTAATGCCGCACCAACAACAATGGCCATTAAAGCGTAAGGGATCCTGACATCAAAAATAATAACTTGCTGGACGGGATCGAGTACTTCAGGCTGAAAGAGCGCGGAAAAAATATGGTTTAAGCCAATTTGAGACGGGCCAGTTGCAGTATCAATAACCCATGCAATGACAAGTGCTATCGCCATCATACTTAACAAGAGAATTCGTTTAATCACAAAGCGCCGATACCGCTGCGACAAACTGGTTGTTTGATGGTTTTCATCAACACTTAATGTGGCTGATTTCATGATATTTCCTTTATCTTACAAAGCCAAAAACCGGATAACAGTGACGTCATCCGGCTCATTGAATTAATTAAAACAACACTGATAGTTAATTTATAACGCCATCCAGTAGGTACCATTAAGAGGCACAGGCTGGTAATCACGATATAGTGTCTCTAATGTTTTTTGAGGTGAGAGATCAGCAAACGTTCTGGGATAGGCCCATTTAGCAAACGTCTGAATGGCAACAATATTGAGTGGCGTATTATAAAAATGGTGCCAGATAGAATAAGCCCGTTTATTTTTCACTGCGGTTAATTGATTAAGTGGCGGCCGTTGAGTTATGGCAGCCAAAGACTGGTGCGCTACTTTGGCACTAATACTGGTACCAAGAACGATATATTGCGGTGCTTCTTTTTGAGTTTGAGTTGAACCAACAGCGGTACCAATATAAATATCAGGCTGATGCGTTAATAAATACTCTTGATTTAATACGCCCACAGTTCCCGGAAGTAATGGCTGTGCCATATTCTTCACCCCAATAAAGTCAAGCATTTGAGCAACCATCCCTCGTGCCATGGTCTCACAACATTCACCGTTAACACCTACACGGCTATGTAGAAAGACTGTCGGGACATCTTCAGGTTTTACCGTGGCAAGACCTTGCTTCACCTTATCTAATTCTTGGTTATAAAATTGAATATAGCTTTTCGCTTGCGCTTCACGACCAAGTACTTTGCCCATGACTTCTAAGCTACGTAAGGTATTTTTCACTGGATCTTTGCGAAAATCGATAAAGACGACCGTTACACCCGCACGTTCTAAAATTTCAATAATTTCACTATTCCGCGCATTAGGCCCATGACCTTCTACACCTAAAAAAGCCACATCTGCTTTAAGCGCTAATGCGGTTTCTAAACTAAAACTCTCTGTTGCGCCTTTACCAAACAGAGGAATATTATCGATGTTAGGAAACGCGGTTTGATATTGTTGATAAGAATCAGGATCAACTAATTTCATGTCTCCCATCATACCGACAATACGAGATAACACTTGATCGCCTTCTAAAATCGCTAACGCGGGAATATAGCGACTTTCACTTAACAGTAATCTTTCAACTGGTTGAGATATTACGACTTCTCGCCCAGCTAAATCCGTTACAGTGATGCTTTTCGCTATACTGTGAGTACTAAATAACACCAAGCAAACACTGAGCAGTGCAACAAGACGATTTTTTATTGATAGAAATTGCGGCATAACTTTCCCTTTGATCACATTCACCTAGCCTTAAACGACAAAAGGAGAGACAGATGTCTCTCCTTGTTCATTTATTTAAAAGGCATACGCAACATTAAAGCGGATATCACGACCCGGCTCGCGTGGTGCACTCGCAATAGCGTTTACATCACCGTAGCTAGCATGATCACGATAATCTTTATCAAAGAGATTTTTAACTGCCAGCGAGAGCGTTAACTCTTCGCCCGATAATGGTTGCCACTGGCTGTAAATATCATGAACGGCATAACCTGGCTTTTCACTATAGTTAGTGATCTCCTCTTTACCTTTATAAATTTCAACCACTTCTACCGCATCATCAAGACGATCAACATAGCGACCTGTATAACCAATTAACAAGTTATCAAGTACATAGTAATTAATATCCGCAACCCATGTATCACCCGTAGAGGTACCGATACCAAAGTTTTCATCAATTAAACGTTGACCATCAAGATCTGATCGAGAGTGGTTGAAGCTTAATGACATACTTAAATCATTGAAGGTGTAGCCAGCACGCGCAGTGAAACCTTTGGTTTCTAAGTCGCCTTGGTTTTTCGCACTTTTACCGACCACATCGTCAATTTTATTAATGTACGCCGTTGCAGATAAATTAAGACCACCGTTTACCCAGCTCGCACCCACCTCAGTATTATGTGCTCGCTCTGCTTTACGGTTTGGATCTAACTCAATATCAGTCATAAATGAATCAGGGATCTGTGCGCCACGGAAAGCTTCTGCGTAACCTGCATAAACATTCAAGCCAGGTATAACGCTGTAGTTTAGACTAACATTAGGGCTAAAGCCTGAATGATCGACTTCTGTACCGTAAGAATCTTCTAATTCATATGTATCGTAACGACCACCAACACTTAAAAGTAGCGGCTCAACAATACGGAAATCACTCTGTACATACACGCCAGCGACAGTGCCTTTGAACTCATAAGTATCAGGGCTATAAGCTAAGAATGTACCATCTGTTGTATCTTTACGGTAATCAACACCATAAGTGATTGCAAACGAGTTAAAGCTACTCGTATTACGAATGTCACCGCCATAGCTATGTGTTTTCGCAATATTATTTGTTTCACGAGGTGCGTCTGGACGACTCTTGTGTTTTAGCTCAGTTTCAGTGTTATATGCGGTAACATCTAGCTCAAGATATGGGTTATCAGCAGGATTTAAACCGTAGTTCAACGTGAAAGTATCTCGGTTCATCTCTTGATCAAGTGGGAAGTTCTTTCTACTTTCCGTCCAGTGAGGTCGGAAGTTACGATACGCTTCATCACCGCGATGATCATAACTTAAAGTAATTTTTTGTGCGTCAGTGATATCACCAACAAGCTTAATAAAGCCAACTTTGTTTTGTGCTTCAGTAAACGGCTGCTCGTTACCATCGCCATCTGTGTAGTTGCCTAAATCGCTATACACCATAGTAGCAACAACGCTTACGTTGTCAGTAAGATAGCCATAGCCGCTAACGCTCGTTTTATACCCTTCGGTATTATCATAGTAGCCCGCCTTCACTAAGCCACCAAAACGTTCGCCACCTTGTAGCATGTCTTCTGCATCTTTGGTTTTAAAACGAATCGCACCCCCCAGTGCGCCCGCACCATCTGTAGCACGTCCAGCACCGGCCGCAACTTCAACTTGTTTCAATAACTCTGGTTCTATTGATAAACGTCCTTGGTGGTGGAAAATATTGCCTGATTGAACGGCACCATCAATAGTCACGTTTAGCTGGCTATCTTCTAAACCACGAACATAAATCTTTTGAGCAACACCAGTACCACCACCAATGCTGACTTCGGGATCTGTGCGGAAAATATCATTGATATCGTTGGCTTGTTGTCGTTCAAGCTGCTCAGAATCAATAAACACTTCAGTCGCTTGTAATGGGTTACCCATTACAACCATTTTTTCATGTTCACCTTCTGAGTCGGCAACCGCAATTTGTGTAAACAACGCACTTGAGACAGCAACCGTAGTCGGTAGCAGCTTGAATTTGCATCCTTTCAACATCTTAATTTCCACTTGTTAATGATAATAATTATCATTATTTTGCTTCTAACCACTAAGATGTAAATACTTTTTACAATTGTTACAACTTCACAACTACTTAATAAATATGGAAAAAGCCCTTACCTTTAGATAAGAGCTTTTTTTATATTAATTAAAACTGTAACCAACGCCATGAGCCGTTTTCAGCCGCTCAACAGGCATACCTGCCGATACTAATTTTCGCCGAACTCGGCTTAAGTGCATATCTAAACTGCGGTCATATAAACTAAACTCACGTGACAATACCTGTCGGTATAAATAGTCTTTACTCAGTACTTGATTCTGTTGAAAAGCTAATGTCCAAAGTAAATTAAATTGAATTGGTGTCATTGATAATGTGGTTTCTTTATAACTTACCGCTAAGCTTTGCTTATCCATTTTCAAATCATCAACAATTAATAATTTGGTTTTATTTGACGGTAACTGCCGCTGCTGAATACGCCTTAAAATCGCAATAACACGACACAAGACTTCCTTAATCGGCTGTCTACGTGGAATATAATCATCTACACCATGGAAAAAACTGTTTACGCATTCTGTATCGCTATAGTTATCCGCTAATAAGACAATAGGGATGTGAGAAACTTGTCGACACTGTTTTAAAAACGTAAAACCCTTCATTTCAGGTAATTGATTAGAGACCAACATAAGATCTACTATCGCATTTTTATAAACGTTTTCAGCTTCAAGTGCAGATTGACAACGTTTGATAACAAAACCTTCACGCCAAAACAGTTCAATTAACTGCTGACCATAATTATGATCAGGTTCCACAATTAAGATTGTTCTTGAATGATGGACCTTATCTATATTCATGCCAATCCCTAGCCAAACACCTGTTATTTTTATTGATAATAGTTATCACTATCAGTTAGACAACTGATAGTATACGAGCGTTTTTTTATAATCAATGACTATTTATCGAAATAAGTTAAATATAAATTAAAACTAAAACAGCAACTCAGCCTGTTTTATATTCTTGCTAAACTTATCTAATGCTTTTTTATCATTTATTAAGGTTTGTTTTACATTGTTACCAAACCACTCAAGTGATGCTGTTGCATTTTTATTTTGAGATAATCCATCAATAAAATGTTGATAATCTAATGCCCCTTCAAATAAAGGTGTCATTCCTTCTCGGCTACCTGCTGGCGAATAAACATTATCAGGTGAAAACACGTTTAAATATTCTCGTGAAGCGATATTTTTTAAGTGGTAATGATCGACAAAATCACTAATTTGATTATGGAAATAATTAATATCAGCACCAGATTCCCAAACATGTAAGCTGTCAAAATTAATTTTTAAAGCCGGATGGTAAACCTCATCTAAAAGCTGAAGAATCGATTCTGTCGTATCCGCTAAAGTATTGGGATGGGTTTCAACAAGTACATTTAACCCTTGTTGATGCGCGTATTCACAAATATGACGTAGTCTAGTAACCAGTTTTTCTCGGTCATTTTTATTAACCTTATCGCTGGCTTGATGCCCCGCAAAAGTCCTTACTTTATTTGTATTCCAATAGTTCGCTAACTTACAAATATGCGCACACTTTTGTTGAGAGACGATGGGATCACCCACTAAGGGTAAGTAATCACTTAGCATTGAAATCGAGAGTCCCATTTCCTTTAACCATTGCGCATCGTATTGAGGTTGTGACTCCAGACTTATGGCATGGACACCCCAAAGCTCGATACCTTGAAAATCATGGCTTCTTGCCCATTGCGCTAAATGATCTAATGACATTAATTGATGGCGAAACGAAATAGTACAAATAGATAATTGCATATCAACAAACCTCCATAATAGAATCACACGGTAAGTCGTTTAATTCACACCAATCGGAATACATATCAAATAACCCTTTTTTAATACGCTTTTCTGTTCTGTCTTGCTTATCCAACAAGTATTGAATACCTGTATATAAATTAAGATCTTTGGTTTCTGCCATTTTCATTACTTGATACTGAATACTGGTATAGGTCTGGATTAATTCTTCAATCACATCACACCAATATTCAAAGTCATCATCACTTTGACCTAACGCTCTGCCAAAATAAGCAAAGCCATGTTCGTAGGCATATTTACGCACCGCGATAACTTTTAATTCACGTAAAGCAAGTGGGAGATCTGACAAACTAATCCCCTGTTTTTCATCAAGGTGAGCTTGAATAATTTCACGAACGGCATTTGTCAGCGGGTTTTCATCTTCAATAAAGCAAAGCTTGAAATAATCTTGCACCACATTTAACGGCGCATCTTGCAGAGCGTTTTCATTAAAAATATACCCTCCCTCAACGGTTGGCTGAGAGATAGCATTTTCAATACGATCTTGTGAAATTTCACCTTGCCAACGAAAGTCAGGATCCCACATCATCCAGTGCTCTGGCGTCTCTGTTTCCGTCAACATAACGTAATGGGGAAATGGGTTCTGATTAAATTTATTTTCACGCTCAGGAAGGTGATAAAGATCGAGCATCACCATCAAGTGCTCTGAGTTCGATTTATTACCAAGTAACGCTCTCATGGTGGCTAAATTCACGAGCTTGGTTTTCTCACTGTCATACCAAGCGATAAGCTCACCACCAAACAAACGTTGGTACCAATCAATAAATAATTGGTGGTTAATATCATCACTATGATATTGCAGTTGGTAGCGCTCACTTACATCAAACGTCGCATCCCATACCGCAAAATAAAATGGTCGATGATCAATGCCTTTGCTCTTTAACGCTTCACACACACAACTAACAAAGCAATGTACTTTTACATCTTCAAATTCAACCTCAGGCTCTTTCGGTGCGAGCTCTGACTCATTGTTAACCTGGCATAGAAAGTCGGCTAAGCTCGCAACTGTCGCATAATCAGCAGCTGTAATATGTTGCTCTGGTACGGTCAATCCTAAATCGAGCTCTAAATGTAAAATGAGCTGGAGTATTAACACTGAATCTAAATACAACTCTTCATTCAACTTTGCTGATGGACTAAAAAGCGCCATATGGCTATTTTGCATATTTTCTTCAAGCACTTTTTTGATAGCTTGGATCATTTCTTCGCGCTGCATTTTTCTTCCCTAACCAATCGCTGCAATTGAAACACTACTTTGTGAAAGCACTTTTCGGTTTATCTTTCCGTTTGCCGCTTTTTCGATAATCTCGCGCTGCTCTATATCAACGGGTAACTGGTGATTCGCTAAACGCGTTCCACACCATTGACGAATACGGCTTGGTTCAATCAAAGTGTCTGCCACAAACTGCAAACATACACGCTCACCAGATAACTCATCGGCACGCTTAAACACCACCGCATCTGTAATTTCAGCTAATTCCATCACAACGTTTTCCACATCTTGTGGATACACATTCAGCCCAGAAACATTAATCATGTCATCGCTACGGGAAACGAAACATAACTGCCCTTGCACATCAAAAAAACCAAGATCTTGAGTATTAATATCAAGCTTATTTTTGGATACGATGATCTCTTGCGGGGAAGTTACATCACTCCCTGCTGATACCCTTAAATGTGGAAGTGGAAAGCCCATTTGATTGGCATAATCAGGATTTTCGCAGACGGCAATACAACCTGCTTCAGAACAGCCGTATTGCTGGAATAAATACTGACTTCGTACCTTTATCGCTTCAAACCAAGCTTGCGGTAGCACCGTTCCTGACGTCATTACAGCATGCAGCTGTTCTTGTTTTGGATATAGTTGTACAAGAGAATGCAGTAAACTTGGCGATGAATAAAGTAAGTGCTCACTATTCTCTAAGCATTTTCTCAATAGGTATTTAGGATTAATGTTGGTAATGATCACAGGCACTAAATCACGCTTAAGCGCGACAAGTACGCCACAAATTAATCCATAAGAGTGAGTAATTGGACATGCAATTAAAGGGGTCATGGACTGAGGTGTAGTAAAAGTTGTCACATAACTCTCAATTTCTTCATCAATAGACAACCAAGAGCGAGTGATCACTTTCGGCTCACCTGTTGTTCCAGAGCTAGTTTGTACTAAAACCGCTTGTTGATCTTTGTCTTCTCTTTTTAGCGTCAGTCCCGTCTGCTCAATATCAAAGATAACGATATGGCAGTTTGCTTTGTCTGCTAAACGCTTTGCCGCTAAACGCGGAGTCGTGGCTAAAATCGGATAAAATGACCCACCATTTCTTTTTAAATATAAACAAAGCGCCAGCAGCTGAGCAGGATTTTGTAGGCACACGGCAACGCGTTTTCCTGCACAATCTTTTAACTGAGGGTGCGCTGAAAATATTTGGAAACACTGTGAGAAAAAAGCACTATCGATATAATCATCATTAACGTAAATCATAATATCCCTATTATTTAAAAGCGCACGAAAGCGCATTCGCCACGATATGGTGACACTCTTGTTTCTTAGCCTGAAATTTTCGAGCTAATAATGATTCTGTTGCAATTGAAGTAGATTGATAATCGAGTTGAGCGATCCGATCTGCGAGATCTGGATGCGCTGCACTGTATTGTTCGAGCTTATTCTCAACCAGTTGCCAGAACTGCCTTTCCGTTCCACCGTAATGCCATTCAATAAGGTGAGAGACCTCTACGAGGTTATAAATGAATAAGGTATCCATCACTAATTCGCGCAGCAGCTCTACCGAACTCATGGCATAAAATATATCTAGAGGTGCCTTGGCTAAGGTTGGTTCTAATAATGCTAAATCAGGTGCTGGAAACTCAGTACTAAGGAACTCAGAGTGGTATTCAACACTTTCATGAAAATCACGAATAATAATCTTTTCAGGCCAACCATTGCGGTGAACCAATACCATGTTTTGTCCGTGCGGCTCCGTCCCCACCCCATACTTGACCAATAAGTGCCAAATTGGGATCACTGCCACCTCAATAAGTTGCGAGAGCCACGGCACTAAGCCATATTTATCAATCCAATGATCAATGAATGGCTGACCATCTTGCTCGACCATCATCAACGCATTAAATGGTACCGCCGTTTGCTCAGGTGATAATTTGTTTTCTAGGCTTTCTCTAAAAATAACCGCCAGTTGGTCACTTAAAGGATCACACTCTACCGTTTTCCCTAACGGTACATAAATCCCGCCAGCGTATTCGGCTAAGATGTCTAAACCTGACAACTCAGGGTCTTGACTAACAATGGTTTCAAGCCATGTTGATATCTCTGGCGCCAAACAAACGGAATAACCAGCTAAGGTCCGCTTAGAAGAGGTGTTCACCATATTCAATGGCAATTTGATATTGGCTTTTGCTTGATTCGTCACATTGAGTAAAGTTCTGACCGATTGCGAGGCAACATATTGGTCCCCTAACTCTCCCAAATCGATAATAATTTTCTGATCAAGTAAAGATAGAAAGTCTTCTTTGTGTAATTGACGCCACTGCCAAGGATGAACAGGCAATAAAGCATACTCCTGCCAGTTTCCTTGCTGCTGAGATAAAATAAAACTCAATGTTTGCCAGTGATCTTGATCTAATTCACTAGACCAAAAACAATCATGATCCTCAGGTAAATGTGAACGAAAATGTGTTCTTTTTATCGCGATCCAGTGCAAACAAAATGATTCCCCAGCTTCAGGCCCATAACATTGATGATCAAGAAAGTTAAACCCTGTTCGCGCTTTAAAAGATGGGTGATAAGGATGTCCTTCATCAAGCTGTGCTTCCAACTCAATAAAACTTGCCTGCCGACGTGAATCACGAGCTGGAATATTGTCTTGATTCCAGCGACACAAATTGGAGGTTTGTTTAAACTCTTCGATAATAGATAACTTAACTTGCTCAAGGGCGGGCAAGTCTCGAACAATATATTCCCAAGATTGCGAGATAAGCTGAGGTTGACCATCAATCGTTAAGGTTGAAATATCTAAACGATAACGCCCAAAAGCGCCAATATGACCACGAACGTGATAATGCTTTTCCGCCATGATCCAAGTAAACGTGTTGTGACCATTCTCAGAGCCAACATCAATTTCAACCAATTGTTCAAACATGATGGCTTCAAAAAGTTGCTTAATGATTCTCTGTTCAGGTTCTAGCGTAAGACAATTAGGCAATGGCATCTGATACCTCCTTTTTCTTATTTGTGGTATCAGCTGTTATAAATGGATTATCGATGTAGCAATAAATCGCCTGTTCGTTCTCAACCATTAATTCATCGACATCGTGAACACGTGTCAGTAAATTCGCTTTCATTGCCCATTGCTTATTTGTCAGCAATTGCTCGACAAATAATTTACCGCCACCCAGTAATGATTTATGTAATGCGGTGAGCCGTTGCTTAACAAAATTCAGTAATAAAGCTTCATCAATAATATGATCAGCGCCTAGTCGACCAATAATCGAAAAGAGATGGTTGATCATTAAATAATAAGTGAATCGCTCACAGATCATTTCATCATCAAAATACAAGTCATGGACACGGCTAGATTCAGGCTCCATACCTTCTAAATAACTACGATAGCTTTTTGATAAATAGAAACCTTGATTATCTCGGAAATAATAATTCGATGGGTATCCACTCTCTAATTGAATAACGCTATTTTGTTGGTGTGCTTCTAACGCAATGCCATGCTCATCATACAAACGGATCATAGGATCTATCGCACAATCCCAATAACGGGCAAACCATCGCATCGCTACATGAGATTCAGAGCAATGCTCTTTCGTTGCCAACTCAACAATAATAGAGGCTAATAACGATGCTTGATTTGGCAGTGGATCTTGTGTCAATGCTGCAATAGTAAGAACATCCTGATCTTGACCCGCCTGAAATGGATTTTCTCGAATAATAGTTTCAAAACCACTTTCTTCTTGCTCTGGTAATAATACGGTGACGTATGCAGGATCTGTCACAACATTAAAGCTAGGATAATCACTACTAAATCCCGTCTTACGATATAACCCAGCCATAACTACGCCAGCATCAAGTTCATGACGTTTATTTACTCTAAGAGAATTCGTAATTTTTACAGGTATCGAAAACTTATACATCCAAGATAAATGCGCACTGTATAGCGATCTCACAGAGGACGTTGCTGTGAACTTACAACCATGCTGTCCGCTATCAATAATTAGCCCCTGAGTCATTAAATCCAGAATAGCGGGATCATGTAATAATTTTTGCGCTTGCAGCGGATGCATAGGCAAGACTATAAACTCATCTGAAATTTGTAAGTCTGCGGTTTCGAGAGAAGAAGCAATGATCTCTTCAGCTGAAATTGATAATGCTGAGCGCTGGCAAATCAAAGAGCGGGCAACATTAAAGTAATGAAGTGCAAACTCCCCTTTTAATTCAGGCGCATAATATTGATGATGAAAATCAAGCATCCCTTGACGACTTTTAGGCGTCGGATGTTGCCAATGTCCAAAAACTAAACTCTGTTCAGCATCAATAAAACAACGAGAAGGCGGTGCATTTTTTGTCATATTTTCCGCCAAAAAATACTCCATGAGCGACATACTTTCTAACAGGCGAATCAATAGTTCCTGTTTTTTCAGTGACATTGTCTTTTGCTCAAAAAATGAATCTAAAAGCGTAATTGCAGCTTCTTTTTCAGAGATGGTATACCAATTTTCATCATTATTTTTTAACCAAATATCACCAAAAGCATGGCGACCAACAATGGTTTTATAAGTCACTTCAACGGCAATAACTACATGTTCTATAGGCAAGTTTATTTCAATAACCCACTGACACGGTGGTGAACAACATAATTCATTTTTCTCCATCCACGCATCAACTCGGTACCATGAATCTTGCTTACATTCTTTTAAGTAACAATTAAAGAGGGCCTGAAATGAAGCGACTTCAGCTATTTTTTTTGCTGTTAACATCATGTTGAACCGACTATTTATTGATAAATAAGAAATTAGTTAGAGATTCTTAATGATATTAATTCTCATTTCAACAATGATTACATTTGTTACACAAAAATGTATGCGGAAGCAAACCGTGGCACTTCAACGCTCGTACTTATGATTGAAACGCTTCAAAATGGATAATTAAGCTCATTCATAAAACATAAAAATCATGACGTATAACAAGGTCACTCAAGGCCCTATCATTAGTACTTTTTTCCTGTTTGCTTTTCCTGCACTCATTGCATTACTTGCTATTACTACTGCAAGTTTGGTCGATGGGATCTTTGTAGGTAAATATCTGGGTCCTCAAGCTTTAGCTGCTATCAATATTCTTATTCCCTACATCACATTCATGTTTGCATTGGGTCTAATGGTAGCTATTGGTGGGACAGTTACTGCAGGAAAATTTATCGGAGAAGGAAACTATAAAGAGGCTAATGGTATTTTTACCTTATCGTTAATCTCTATTTTTTTATTCGCTACCTTGATGGCGATTATTAGTTTATTTTTCAATGAGAGTTTATTTTTATTTCTTGGTGTTGATGAACAATTAACTCCCCTTACTCAAGCTTACTTCCAAGTAATATCAGTCGTACTCACCATTCAACTAACCACAATGGTTTTATATTATTTTGTACGCGCAGATGGCTTTCCAACGCTAGCAACAACAGCTTTAGTCTTGGGCTCTGTCATTAATATCATGCTTGATGTTCTTTTTCTTGGCTATTTTAAGTGGGGAATTCAATCGGCCGCTTGGGCAACAGGTATAGCACAGATAATACAGCTATTAGTCCTCTGTACTTTTTTCACTAAGAAACAAAGATTGATTAAATTTCAGCTCTGTTATTCAAGCGTGAAGCCTTACTTCAGAGGGTTGCTTAATGGGATTTCAGAATATATCAATGAAATTTCTGTCGGTATTGTTATTTTCACTATTCATTGGCTATTGATGAAAGAGCAGGGCAATACCGCTATCTCAGGCTTCGCTGTCGCAAACTATATGTTATTTCTTAGCATGATGCTGTTTTACGGCATTATCGATGCGCTTCATATACTGGTAAGCCAAAACTATGGAGCAAGAAATTTCACACGCATCAATCAATTCATGCTTTTAGCTACCGTTACCGTGATAAGTATTAGTACACTATTAATAGTAAGTGCGCTGTCTGTATCAGATTTAATAACGAAGCTTTTCATTGAAAATACAGAGTCTGACGCCTATCAATTGGCATTAAGTTATATTGGCGTTATATGGCCCTGTTTTATCTTTAGCGGAATAAATGTCTTACTATCTTGTTATTTCACAGCGATGCATTGTCCTCTTCAATCATCTATTATCGCTTTATCAAGAGGGTTAGTTTTACCTGTATCACTACTTCTACTCTTCACAAATTTTATTCCAAGCATCCCGTTTCTTTTTGCTTTACCTATCGCAGAGTTAAGTACTTTTATTATTGCATTAACGCTTTACCTTCGTTTCCAACACAACATAAAACAAAAGTTTGAGCTGGTAACTCTATGATCCTTATCAGCTATCAGGTCATAAAAAACGACTGAGTTCTTAAACAGGTAGTCGAGGTTACGGGACTTGCCTAAGCTTCTTTATAAAAAGCTTAACTATTATTTCCAGTTTCTACAGACGAAAAAAAGCCCTAGTCTTTCGACTAGGGCTTAATATAAGTGGCGGAGCGGACGGGACTCGAACCCGCGACCCCCGGCGTGACAGGCCGGTATTCTAACCAACTGAACTACCGCTCCACACGGAGATAAAACTTTCGTTTTATCCGATACCTGTCGTTCAGAACAAGTATCTTAAATTTAAAGCCTGGCAATGTCCTACTCTCACATGGGGAGACCCCACACTACCATCGGCGCTATTACGTTTCACTACTGAGTTCGGCATGGGATCAGGTGGGTCCATAACGCTATGGTCGCCAAGCAAATTCGGGTTTATTTAT
>NZ_PYOM01000017.1 GCF_003026365.1 Photobacterium angustum
ATTGACTGTGCCAAATAACCGAAGTTATTTGTATTGGTCACTAGTATCATTGATAAATCTTTCGACTTAACTTTTCAACGAGTGCCCACACAGATTGCATGGTCAAATTGTTAAAGAACAATACTGATTTCGTTGCTAGCCAGTGGCTTGCTCCGTGTCAGTGAGGTCGCATTATAGAGATTCAGATCACATTGGCAAGCTTTTTTTTCAATAAAAAACACTACAAAAACGCGATAGCTCAACATCTAATCACGAACGTAATAATCGTATATTTTGCACACTGAATATCTGACATTTCATATTTATTTAAAGCTCATTACCCGTTTTCCTAATGCTTGTCCTCTGAGATCTATAAATTTATATGTCGTCTTCGACACAAGGATAATGATCAAAAGAACAGAAACAACAAGTACATTATTATAAAAAGTCGAACCTAAATCGATAAACCGTGCCCCCTCTATCATTGGGGCGATTTATTTACCTAACACTTTTTGTCCTATTAATGCGACCGATGTAACCATAAAGAGAATAGCTGCGTGCGTTAAATAGATAGAATAAGACCATTTACCAAAGGATCGAAATACACTTCTATTTAACAGTTTTGAAATCGCACCAGACTCAAAAGCAAAAACAGCACAACAAGATAGAACATTACTTCAATTTTAATGGTCCATAATGCTGCATTAACGAAAGGTTGAAAATTATTTTCAAATAAACCAGGTAACGTCGGATGTAAGAAGTTAGCGAATAAATAATTAGACGCTAAGTATTTACCTGCACCAGAAATAATTATTGCACAGTTTTTTTATAATCAAAGTATCCCTCTCATTTCAGATAAGACCTTCACATAAATTATTATAAATAAAATGAGGGGTTACATGTCCACATTGAACAATCATACCTATCTTTCTGTTATATATGAGTAAATAAGACGATATATTTGATTATAAACTAAATAATTGAATAGCTACGTTACTCGATTGATTCAACGTAATTCAACAATCAAGTCAGATAACTTTCAGATTAGTGTAACAATTAATATGATACGAATCTCAGGAAGAAGTTGGTGAGCCTACTGTCTAAAAACAACAAAGCCCCAATCTTTCGATTAAGGCTTTGTTTGAAATTTGGTGCCCGAGGACGGACTTGAACCGTCACTCCCGAAGGAAACGGATTTTGAATCCGTCGTGTATACCAATTTCACCACTCGGGCTTATGGCGGCTATTATACGTATACAATGCAGCGAGGCAAGCCTTTATCGTTAAGATATTCAACCAATATCTTTAACCGCTATTTTTTCATCCTGTTTCCTTGTTTGTTGGTGATAATAGCACCACCACGTTACACATTCTGTAGCAATATCAAGCGTTCTCTGACTTATTGTTTACTGTTACACTCAGCACATATGGACACAGTTAGAAAAATCGGATGTTTTATGTCAAAATCAGCAAAAATAAAAAATACGACTTCCCCACAATATCCAACCTTATTTCGGCGTTTAGCCGCTTGGTTTTATGACGCTTTAATTGTCGCTGCAATTCTTATGCTAGCTGGCGGTATAGCAATGGCAGGAATAGCGCTCCTACTGCATTTAAATATTCTCGATTTAGCTCATTATGAAGATGTTAGTGCTTATTTAACGCATCATCCACAAGCTAACTTGCTTTACTCTAGCTACTTAGGCGCCGTAATTATTGGATTCTACACTTATTTTTGGACTCATGGCGGCCAAACGTTGGGTATGCGAGCATGGAAATTAAAAGTGCAAAATAAAGATGGGCGCCCAATTAGTATAACTCAAGCATTGATCCGCGCTGCAACTGCAGCCTTAGGGTTGGGGAACTTACTTGCATACAACACTAAACGTCGAGCGCTACAAGACGTGATGGCAGAATGTGAAATGATAGTGACAAAAGATATTCGCTAATGAAAAAGGAGCCGTTAGGCTCCTTTTTTAGTTTTATAGTTTGCGTCTTAACAAATATATCGTAATAAACAAGAACGCTAAACTTGGACCTAATGCCCCTAAGATAGGCGGTAATCGGTACACTAAGATCATTGGACCAAACACTTGGTCTGAAATATAAAATGCAAAACCAAAAATGACACCTGAAAGGACACGAGCCCCCATCGTAACCGAGCGAAGAGGACCAAAAACAAAAGATAATGCTAATAGCATCATAACAGCAATGGAGACTGGCTGAAGCGCTTTACGCCAGAATGCTAACTCATAACGAGAAGCATCTTGCTTGGTCTCTTTAAGATAATTTACATAATGATATAAGCCTGACAACGATAATTCTTCAGGTTTCACCGTTACAACGGCTAATTTATCTGGTGTTAATGTTGTTTCCCAGTGCTTATTTGCTATATGGCTATTGGTTAACTGATTACTACCTGTCATATCAGTTATGGTCACATCATGCATTGTCCAACCCGTCGCTTTATCGTAAGACGCGCGTTTTGCTGATGTTACATCGTCCAACTGACCTTTGTTGTCAAACTGCCAAATATTAACAACATCCACTTTATTGAGGTCATGAACACGCCCCATATAAATGAAGCTATTATCATTTTTAGCCCATACACTATTTTGTGCGGCAATCACACTACCGCCATAAACCCATGCCGAACGATATTCACGTGCCATTTTCTGCGCTTGCGGTGCTCCCCACTGCCCCAGTAAAACAACCACTATCATCATTGGGACTGCCGTCTTTAAGGTCGATAAACCGATATCAAGCTTAGAAAAACCTGCCGCTTGCATTACGACCAGCTCAGAGCTTGATGCCAGCATACCTAAACCAATTAATGCACCTAATAATACCGCCATAGGAAAAAACATAATGATGTCTTGCGGCATTGATAATAAGACAAAATACAGAGCTTTTAGGAGATCGTAGCTTCCTTGCCCCACTTTTCTTAACTGTTCAACATATTTAATGATCGCAGATAAGCCAACTAAGGTTGATAGTGTCAGTGAGAAAGTTGCAATGATCGTTCGACCTATATACCAGTCGAGAATTTTAAACATTAACTGCGTCTCCGTAATTTATCTTTAAGGCGTCGCACAGGCATTGAATCCCAGCTATTTAAAGCAAGAGCAACTAACAAGGTTGTAATATTAATTGGCCACATACCAATAGCTGACGGGATAATACCATCTTCAATCGCCGATTTTGCCGATGAGATCGCTAAGAAATAAGCGAGATAAATCAAAACAGCTGGTGCTAATTTTGCAAATCGTCCCTGACGTGGATTAACAGCAGACAGAGGCACAACAATCATCACTAACAATGGAATACAAAGCACTAAAGAGAAACGCCACTGTAATTCAGCTTTTGCTGCTAAGCTTTGATCTTTTATTAAGGCCATTGTGGGTTGGGCTTCCCAATCACGATTACCTGCTTTAACTTCACGTTGGCCTATTAGTGCTTGGTAGTCATTAAAATGAGTAATGGAATAATTCAGCTGAGTAGGAACACCTTCATATCGAGCGCCGTCATTCAATTCTAACATTTGACGACCATCAGATAATTCTTTAACTGTGCCATTATCAGCAACCATAACACTAGGTTGCAAAGTGTCAGTGGCTTTTAATTGTGCTACAAAAACCTTATGAAGCTTCGAGCCTTTATCAGTAATGTTATCAATAAAGATAACTCCACTTCCATTCGGTACCGGCTGAAACGTCCCCTTTACCAACATATTTAACGTTGGCCCAGCTTTTGTTTCTTCTTTAAGTTGCTCTATATGCTCTTGCGACCAAGGTGCAACCCAAAATGAATTCACTGCGGCAATAGCCCCCGTAATAACGGCCAAAGCTAATGCAGATTGGAGTAATAATTTTTTCCCCATCCCCGTTGCATTCATCACCGTGATTTCACTTTCAGCATATAACCTGCCGAACGTGAGTAAGATACCGATGTATAAACTCAAAGGGAGCATTAATAGTGCCATCGAAGGGATAGATAATCCCATGAAGGTTAGAATGAGATCACTCGGGATCGAGCCATCGGTTGCATCGGCTAAAATGCTAATAAACTTTTGGCTAATAAAGACAAGAAAAAGTACAAAAAGTACCGCTAATTGGCTCTTTAGTGTCTCTCTTGTCAAATACCTAACAATAATCACGCGTTATATTCCCATAGAAAACTTGTTTTTTTGATGGAATCACTATAGTTTTTCGTTAAATCAGTTATTTTTTTATCTTTCAGCTAAATGAAAGACTGCACTCTAAGCGTATACCGAAATCACGGCAGAGCAAACAAGTGTGGTATTATCCAACATTTAGCGTTAATTGTCTTTATTAGGATGTTAGGAGTACGCATGGAGTTCAGTGTAAAAAGCGGCAGCCCCGAAAAACAGCGTAGTGCTTGTATTGTTGTTGGCGTCTTTGAACCACGTCGCCTCTCTCCAATCGCGGAACAGCTAGATAAAATCAGTGATGGTTATATCAGCTCCTTACTGCGTCGTGGCGACCTTGAGGGTAAGCCGGGGCAAATGCTCTTACTACACCATGTACCAAATGTATTATCAGAGCGTGTTTTATTGGTCGGTTGTGGTAAAGAACGTGAACTTGATGAGCGCCAATATAAGCAAATCATCAAAAAAACAATCAGTACTTTAAATGAAACGGGCTCTATGGAAGCCGTGTGCTTCTTAACAGAGCTTCATGTTAAAGGTCGTGATACTTACTGGAAAGTTCGTCAAGCTGTCGAAACAACTAAAGATAGCTTATATACCTTTAACCAGTTTAAGAGTAATAAACCAGAGACTCGTCGTCCACTGCGTAAGCTAGTCTTTAATGTACCGACTCGTCGTGAGCTCTCGTTGGGTGAGCGCGCTATCAGCCATGGTCTGGCGATAGCATCAGGTGTTCGCGCAAGTAAAGACTTGGGTAATATGCCACCAAACGTGGCAAATCCAGCTTATCTTGCTTCACAAGCACGCCGTCTAGCCGATGATTTTGAGACTGTGAGTACTAAAATCATTGGTGAGCAAGAGATGCAATCTTTAGGGATGACATCATACCTTGCTGTGGGTCGTGGTTCTAAGAATGAAGCCATGATGTCGGTTATTGAGTACAAAGGTAACCCCGATTCAGACGCTAAGCCAATCGTGCTTGTCGGTAAAGGGTTAACTTTTGATTCAGGTGGTATTTCGATTAAACCTGGCGCTCAAATGGACGAAATGAAGTACGACATGTGTGGTGCAGCCTCTGTGTTCGGTACCATGAAAGCATTAGCTAAGCTTAATTTACCAATCAATGTAGTTGGTGTGTTAGCGGGCTGTGAAAATATGCCCGGCGGCAACGCTTATCGTCCTGGTGATATTTTAACCACTATGTCAGGTCAAACAGTTGAGGTATTAAATACCGATGCTGAAGGCCGCTTAGTGCTTTGTGATGCATTAACTTACGTTGAGCGTTTTGAACCTGAGTGTGTAATTGACGTTGCGACATTAACAGGTGCTTGTGTGGTTGCTTTAGGTAATCACATTAGTGGTTTAATGGGTAACCATAATCCACTGTCACATGAAATTATAAATGCATCAGAGCAATCAGGTGATCGCGCTTGGCGTCTGCCGATGAGCGATGAATACCAAGAGCAAATTGCTAGCCCATTTGCTGATATGGCAAACTTAGGCACGCCTGGTGCAGGAACTATAACTGCAGGTTGTTTCTTATCTCGCTTTACTAAAAAGTACAACTGGGCGCACCTTGATATTGCTGGTACCGCTTGGAAAGGTGGTGCAGCAAAAGGCTCTACCGGTCGACCAGTCCCTCTACTTGTCCAGTTCTTATTAAATAGAGCAGGCCAAGAGATCGTCGAGTAAAAGACATCGAAAAGGGCCGTAAGGCCCTTTTCTTTAGGAACAAAAAACCATGACTCATGCTACGTTTTATATAATCGATGACAAGCAAGAGAGTGCTGATAGTCACTTTCAGTGCCATTTTGCCTGTCATTTAGCAGCGATGAGTTACCGGCAAGGTAACAACGTTTACCTACTCGCAGCAAATAAACAACAAGCAGAACAAATAGATGAATATCTATGGCAGCAGGACCCTGATAGTTTTGTGCCCCACAACCTTGTAGGCGAAGGGCCTAATGGCGGCTCTCCCGTTGAGATTGGCTGGTCAACATTACGTCATACTGGACGCCGTGCTACGCTAATTAATTTAGCGGAAAACGCACCAAATTTTGCGGTTAGCTTTGCACAAGTGGTAGACTTCGTTCCTTGCGATGAAAAGCTCAAGCAGTTAGCGCGCGAGCGTTACAAGGCATATCGCCTTGCAGGCATTCAAATTACGACTGCCACTGCTACTGAGACGCCCTAATTCCACATAGAATCCTTCTAAGAGCGCTATGGAAAAGACATACAACCCACAATCAATTGAACAAGCGCTATATCAGCGCTGGGAAGAGGCTGGTTACTTCAAGCCTCATGGTGATACATCTAAAGATGCTTACAGCATTATGATCCCACCACCAAACGTCACAGGTAGCCTACACATGGGCCACGCGTTTCAGGATACCATCATGGATACCCTGATCCGTTGTGAGCGTATGAAAGGCAAAAACACCTTATGGCAGGTTGGTACTGACCACGCAGGTATTGCTACCCAAATGGTTGTGGAACGTAAGATTGCTGCTGAAGAAGGCAAAACAAAACACGATTACGGTCGTGATGCTTTCATCGATAAGATCTGGGAATGGAAAGGCGAATCTGGTGGCACGATCACTAAGCAGCTTCGTCGCCTTGGCGCATCAGTAGACTGGGATCGTGAGCGCTTCACGATGGATGATGGTCTATCAAATGCCGTTCAAGAAGTTTTCGTTCGTCTATACCAAGAAGATCTTCTTTACCGCGGTAAGCGCCTAGTTAACTGGGATCCTAAACTACATACTGCGATCTCAGATCTAGAAGTTGAAAACAAAGATAAAAAAGGCCACATGTGGCACTTCCGTTACCCATTAGCTGATGGCGTACAAACAGCGGAAGGTAAAGACTACATCGTTGTTGCAACTACGCGTCCTGAAACTATGCTGGGCGATACTGGTGTTGCCGTTAACCCTGAAGATCCACGTTACAAAGATCTGATCGGTAAAGAAATCATGCTTCCAATCGTTGGCCGTCGCATCCCTATCGTAGGTGATGAGCACGCAGACATGGAAAAAGGCACCGGTTGTGTGAAAATCACTCCTGCACACGATTTCAATGACTACGAAGTAGGTAAACGTCATAGCCTGCCTATGATCAACATCCTAACGTTCAATGCTGATATTCGTGATGCTGCTGAAGTATTCACAACTAATGGCGAGCCAAGTGATGCATACAGCACAGCGCTGCCAGAGAAATACCATGGCATGGAACGTTTTGCAGCACGTAAAGCGATTGTTGCTGAATTTGATGAACTAGGTCTACTAGAAGAAATCAAAGATCACGATCTAACGATCCCTTACGGTGACCGTGGTGGCGTGGTTATTGAACCAATGCTAACTGACCAATGGTACGTTCGTGCAGCACCGCTAGCAAAACCTGCTGTTGAAGCAGTTGAAAATGGTGATATTCAATTCGTGCCGAAGCAGTACGAAAACATGTACTTCGCTTGGATGCGTGACATTCAAGATTGGTGTATTTCACGTCAGCTATGGTGGGGTCACCGCATTCCAGCTTGGTACGATAACGACGGTAATGTTTACGTTGGTCGTAACGAAGCTGAAGTACGTGAAAAACATAACCTAGCACCAGTTGTCGTATTACGCCAAGACGATGATGTACTTGATACATGGTTCTCTTCAGCACTATGGACATTCGGTACGCAAGGCTGGCCAGAAAACACTGCTGATCTTCAAACCTTCCACCCATCTGATGTGTTGGTAACAGGTTTTGATATCATCTTCTTCTGGGTTGCACGTATGATCATGATGACCATGCACTTCTGTAAAGATGAAGACGGCAAGCCACAAGTCCCATTTAAAACAGTTTACGTAACGGGTCTTATCCGTGACGAAAATGGCGATAAAATGTCGAAATCTAAGGGTAACGTTATCGACCCTATCGACATGATCGACGGTATTGATCTTGAGTCTCTAGTAGAGAAGCGTTGTGGCAACATGATGCAGCCACAACTTGCAGCGAAGATTGAAAAAGCGACTCGTAAAACATTTGAGAACGGTATCGAACCTTACGGTACTGATGCCCTACGTTTCACTCTTGCTGCTATGGCTTCAACGGGCCGTGACATCAACTGGGACATGAAACGTCTTGAAGGTTACCGTAACTTCTGTAATAAGCTATGGAACGCAAGTCGTTACGTACTAATGAACACAGAAGATCAAGATTGCGGTTTCGCAGCAGGTAGTGAGCTTGACTACTCACTAGCAGACAAGTGGATTGAATCACAATTCCAGCTAGCGGCAAAAGAGTTCAATGCTCACATTGATAACTTCCGTTTAGATATGGCTGCAGGTGTACTTTATGAGTTCATCTGGAACCAATTCTGTGACTGGTACCTAGAACTAACTAAACCTGTTCTATGGAAAGGTACAGAAGCACAGCAACGTGCAACGCGTCATACTCTAATCACAGTGCTAGAGAAGACATTACGTCTTGCGCATCCTGTTCTTCCTTACATCACTGAATCTATCTGGCAGAGCGTTAAGCCACTTGTTGACGGTGTTGAAGGTGAAACCATCATGACTCAGGCATTGCCTCAGTTTGATGAAGCGCAATTTGACCAAGCAGCGATCACTGACATTGAGTTTGTTAAAGCGTTTATCACGAGTATTCGTAACCTACGTTCAGAATACGATATCGCGCCAAGTAAGCCATTATCAGTAATGCTAAAAGTGGCTGATGCAGCTGATACTGCACGTGTTGAAGCAAACCTGACGGTACTGAAATCTCTAGCAAAACTAGAAGAAGTGAAAGTATTGGCTGACGGTGAAGCAACACCAGCTTGTGCGACTGCACTTGTAGGCAAATCTGAATTGATGATCCCTATGGCGGGCTTGATTGATAAAGATGCAGAGCTTGCACGTTTAGACAAAGAAATCGCGAAAATGGAAGGCGAAATCAAACGTACTTCTGGCAAGCTAAGTAACGAAGGCTTCGTTGCTAAAGCGCCTGAAATCGTGATCACTAAAGAGCGTGAAAAGCTAGCCGGTTATGAAGAAACATTAGTGAAGCTTATTGAGCAAAAAGCAACGATTGCTGCGCTATAATCTCACCAATCATTCTTGATTAATAAAAACCGACAGTCACATACTGTCGGTTTTTTTATATTTCAAATTCCATCATCTCTTTTCAAACAATAGCTTTCACCTATTAGTAATATATAAAATAACAAATTTAGTTATTGCTAATATTCAATGATAATGACCTCATTAAATTGAGGATCACCCTATGAAAAAGACAATCAGTTTTGCCGCCATCCATTTTACTGTCGCTTTTAGCGTAGCTTACCTTCTTACTGGCGATATCATTATTGGTAGTTTAATTGCAATGATTGAGCCGATGGTTAATACCGTTGCCTTTTATTTCCATGAAAAAGTATGGCAAAACAAAACACTTAAACAGTCACGCTTTAGCACACCAAGTCGTAAAACCGTTAGCTTTGCTATTGTGCACTTCTGTGTCGCATTTAGTGTTGTGTACCTTCTTACTGGAGACATACTGATTGGTAGCCTAATGGCAATGATCGAGCCTTCAATTAATACCATGGCTTACTATTTCCATGAACGTGTATGGCAACGTAAAGATCACAACCAAGTAGAGACACATCAGCCAACTTGGCTAGATGCAATGGCTTGTCAGCACTGATAAACAGCGTGATAGATTAAACAGATTGACATTGTTGCAGGCTGCAACTACTTTAATTGCGTAGTGCAATTAAATTCAAGGATGGATCATGCAGCCCCAACAACTTCGTCAGCTCTCTCGCCAATTAGTCCGTCAACTCGGCATGCTAAATAGTCAATGTGGACAACTCGCCCTTACCCCTGTACAAGCCCACACTTTGATTGAACTCGAACAAGGGCCTTGTACGGTTAATCAAATGGCAGAGCGTTTACGGGTCGATAAATCCAATGCCAGCCGTAATTTAGCCATGTTACTCAACCAAGGATTGATCCATTCAATTGCCAACCCTAACGATAAACGTAGCCAACTCTCTCAGTTGACACCCAAGGGTATTCAAACACTCACCACTCTTCACCACCAGCTTGATCAAGATACCCAAACGATTTTAGATCAACTGGATCAAGATGAAATAGAGCAGTTAGAAACAAGTTTACGTCGTTACCATAAAGCTTTGACAATCACAGAGCATCAACAGGGATACGTACTAAGAGAAATCACGCCTTTAGATAATGCCGCCATTGCTGCACTTATTCGTCGTGTTTCAGCTGAATATGGATTAACCCCAGATAAAGGCTTTAGCGTTGCGGATCCTCATCTTGATGATCTATGCCAGCATTACCAATTACCGAAAAGTCGTTATTGGGTGATAGAAAAAAACAATCGTATTTTAGGCTGTGGCGGTGTAGCACCATTAGCGGGAGATGCACAGTGGAGTGAACTGCAAAAAGTCTTCTTCTTACCAGAGCTCAGAGGTAAGGGGTTAGCACGAGTATTAACTATTAAAGCATTAAAGTTTGCCCGAGAAAATGGTTTTAAAGGCTGTTATTTAGAAACTACTGAGGTATTGAAAGAAGCGGTGAAACTCTATCAATCTTTAGGCTTTGTCGATATTCCTACCGCATTAGGCAGTACTGGGCACAGTGTATGTGAAATTCACATGCTTAAAACTTTCTAATTCTTTAATTAGATAATAAAAAGCCTGCTCAGAGGCTCTCTCAGCAGGCTTTTTTAAAACGATATAATGTATTAGTAGCTTTGCTTTAAATGGTAAACACGTAAGCCTTGCACAACTTCATCGTAGCTGGCTGAACCAATGTATTTAATTTGGCGTTGGTGCTCAGGGACGAGCGTGAAACTTGAATCTTCAAAGCGACCTTCCCCTTCAAATTCCAAATGAACATAGAAAGCAGGTTTGCTGCTACTCAGCATCACTGATATTTCACCGTTCATTTCAGCAACTTCAAAGCGTAAATCAGGATCTTCTAATTCACATTCTTTAGGCTTAGCTGGGAACCATGTGTTTTCAATCAGTTTATCGCCGTTACGTAAATGCACATGGAAGAAGCCTTCAGTCTCGTGACCATCAAGATCCTCATTTAACCATTCCCAAACCACTTTCGTGCAATCGGGATCAAGGAACTCTGAAATAGGTTCACGATACAAAATCTCGCCTTCCCAACTCTGCCATACCACCTCACCTTTTAACTCAGCACTATTACGACCATCATTGATCAAGTGAAGTTTTACTCCTTGATCATCACGTATAAAGGTCGCCATCTGTGGCGCAAAGAAACGTCGAGTATGATAGTGCAACTGTTTCCAACGACCACTATATTCTAGCGAAGACCATGAGCTTACTGGCCAGCAATCATTCAATTGCCAGAATAAAATGCCACGGTTTGTCGGCTTATGTGCACGCCAATATTCTGCTGCCGTTTTAATCGCCATCGCTTGTTGTACTTGCGATAGGTACAACATATTGACGAAACCATTAGGGAAACGGAAATAGCGGGTAAACATTTCAGTGATAATAGAATTACCACGACTATTTTTCTGATGACATTCAAAACTTGGTGACGTGATATTCCAATCTTGCTCAGGAGCAAAGGTCTTCACTGTCGGCAGTGATGGCCATGATTGAAAACCAAATTCAGAGCAAAAACGTGGCGTGACAGTTTGGTAGGCTTCAAAATCTTTACCTGAATGCCATACATCCCAGAAATGCATATCGCCACGCTTATCATCGTGCCACGCATCGCCAAAATCTAACTCACCATTACACGGCGAACTCGCCCAAAAACGGCGAGAAGGATCTTCTTTTTCAACCACTTCAGCTAATGCACGATTTAAGCGATCATAATTAACAAGATATTTTTCGCGGTTTTGACGGGATTCCGGATACCAACTAATCGCACCTATCACTTCATTATCACCACACCATAAGGCTAGGCTTGCATGATCTTTTAATCGGCGGACTTGGTATTCAACTTCCTGTTTTACTTCTGCTACAAAATCAGGTGTTGAGGGGTACAGCGCACAAGCAAACATCAAATCTTGCCATACCATGATCCCTAATTCATCACACAACTCATAGAAGATATCTTTTTCATACATGCCCCCGCCCCAAACACGTAGCATGTTCATATTGGCAGCTAACGCATCTTCAAGCAAAGAACGATAACGTTGATCCGTCATACGTGAAGGCATCGCATCCATCGGGATCCAATTGGCACCCAATGCAGAGATCTCAACATCGTTAACTTTAAAGACCATACTTTGGCCAAGTTCATCATCTTCAGTGATCAATTCAAGCTTGCGCAGACCAATCTTCTTATTGATATAACTGCCATCAGCTTCAATTTTCAGATCATATAAACGTGGTTTGCCATACCCAGCAGGCCACCAACGACGAGGCTCTGCGATACGGAACAAGACACATGTTTTCGTTGCGTCACGATCAAGCGTTAGGTGAAAGGTTTGATCGTTAAACGTGACAGCTGCGTTTGCTAATCCTTTCTCTGATACCACTTCATAATTGAGCGTGACAGATAATTCGCACTCTTGATCTAGCCACTTTTGTTTCGTACTCACATGACTGATTCGAACATGCTCTATCGGTTGAAGCTCAATGTCACCATAAACACCAAGTACCGATAAACAAATTCCCCAATCCCAACCAGCATGACATTGTGTTTTACGCAAAGTATTCATGTGAGGAATTTGGTTATTCCCTTCAGCCCATGGCACTGGGAATGGTAGTTTATCTGCGCGTTTTTTAGCGGCTAAATCAGCACGATGTAAGACAATCTCAATACGATTGCTACCCACTTGCAGACAGCTTAATACATCCACTTTATGACGCATGAACATATTATTAAAATCAGCCACGGTATGGCCGTTTACACGGATCTCGGCAACGGTATCTAAGTGATCCATTACTAAGTCCATCGCATTACAAGCTAACTGCCCTTCGGTTAACTCAAACTGTCGACTAACAACCCAATCGCATTCACCGACCCATTGAACTTTCTTTTCATTGGTAGCCCAATATGGATCAGGGATCTCGCCTGCAGCATAAAGCGCAGAATGTACATCGCCTGGCAATTCAATATGAAGATCTTGTAGTGCCGCTCGTTGAACACAGGTTAACTGCCATTGACCATTAAGCGAAATTGTCATCAATAACTCCAGCACTGAGCGTACTCAGTCAGCTTGATAATAAAACAAATAAATTTACGCAATTTTTTCTAGTGCACCGTGATCGTGATTACGCTTTGTTCATCTCAAAACATAAAAAGATCGATAACCACGGCTAAAAGGAGAAAAAGCCAGCAAAATGCCGGCTTTTAATTATTCAATCTGATTTTTACGATTATTCTTCGTCTTCGAACTCTTCTTCGTCATCTTCATCAGACTCGAAGTAAGTGCCCCAACCGTCGTAATCGATATTGTGTTTTTCAGCAAGTTTGATTAACTTTTCTGCTTGTTCGTCAATCAACTCAGCGTTCAGTGCTGATTCCATTACAGCATCGAAACAAACAACTTTACCGCCGCCATCTTCTGGTGCTAGTTCAAGCTCTTCTGCTTCTAAAACTTCAAAACCAAGTTTAAAGGCTTCTACAGCAGCACCTTCTAACTCTTCAAACGTATCCGCTGAAAAGTGGTGCTCAATCGTATAAAGAGCATCTGGCTCACTGCCATCTTCAAGTAACGCGGCAATAATTTCGCGTGTTTCTTCTTTTTGCTCTTCGATCAGTTCTGCATAAGACATGGGTTCACTCCGACTGTGGAATCAATTTGCTGGCAAATATCGCATGGTTTGCCATCAATTACCACCTGTTAGTGAGAAGCACAGATAATTAGTCTTACCTTGGGTTTTAGCGTTCATATTCAGCACTCTTATTACTCTCGAAAAAACTAAGGAAACCAAATAATCTTGCATAATAAGCGCACAGCTATTCACAACACAGTAATAATAAGATAAACATAAAGTAACAATAACGAATATCTAGCAACCTAGTCACAACAAGGGGGGTATTCGGTTAGAAACATTATAAAATGAAAGAGGGAACTATCATGGCTTTTAATCTTCGTAACCGTAACTTCCTTAAATTATTAGATTTTACTCCACGAGAAATTCAACATCTTCTCGATTTATCTGCTGAATTAAAAAAAGCCAAATACAATGGTTACGAGCAGCCACGCTTAAGCGGAAAAAATATTGCGCTCATATTTGAAAAATCATCGACCCGTACTCGTTGTGCATTTGAAGTGGCGGCTTTTGATCAAGGCGCAAAAGTGACATATCTTGGCCCATCAGGCTCACAAATCGGCCACAAAGAATCAATGAAAGACACCGCGCGCGTATTGGGTCGCATGTATGATGGCATTGAATACCGCGGCTTTGGTCAAGCCGTTGTTGAAGAGTTGGGGCAATATGCTGGAGTACCAGTTTGGAATGGGTTAACCGATGAATTCCACCCGACTCAAATTTTAGCTGATTTTCTAACGATGCAAGAACATGGTCGTGGCAAGCAACTCCATGAAATCACCTTTGCTTATTTAGGTGATGCGCGTAATAACATGGGAAATTCATTACTCGTTGGGGCAGCGAAAATGGGGATGGATATTCGTCTCGTTGCGCCAAAAGCGTTCTGGCCTGAAAGCGAGTTAGTAGCACAGTGTCGTGAAATTGCATCAGAGACAGGCGCGAAAATCACTCTCACAGAAAATGTGCAAGAAGGTGTTCAAGGATGTGACTTTTTATATACTGATGTATGGGTTTCAATGGGTGAAGCAAAAGAAGCGTGGGCTGAGCGTATTCAGTTAATGCTCCCTTATCAAGTCAATATGGACTTACTGAAAGCAACAGGTAATCCTCATGTGAAATTTATGCATTGCTTACCCGCTTTCCATGGCGAAGATACCACTATTGGTAAGGAGCTCGCGCAAGAATATCCTGAACTGGCCCAAGGCGTTGAAGTCACCGATGAAGTCATTGAATCCAAACATTCAATTGTTTTTGATGAAGCAGAGAATCGTATGCACACCATTAAAGCAGTCATGGTTGCCACACTGGGGCATTAATAAATGCCTGTTGATAGTTTTAGCAAACGCTTGCGTCACTTAAAAATGACGGTATAATCCTTGCCAATTTGTCGAACACGAGCTAAGAGATGAACCTGACAATAACTCCACTACAGAATTATCGTCACCGCTTTTTAACGCAGGTTCGTGTTTCTATTTTCATAAAAAAAGCCTCCTTTTATTAAGGAGGCTTTTTTTTGTCTGTAAATCGGCAAGGATCACGGTGAATGCCGTATTGAGCGTTATTTATTTTATTTTGAGGGAAAGAAACCATGGCTAATTCGCTGTTTAAAAAGCATATTATTTCCATCCCAGAGCTTAGTCGCGCAGAGCTTGAATTAATTATCCAAACCGCAGGACAATTGAAAGCTGATCCTAATCCTGAACTACTAAAAAACAAAGTGATTGCAAGTTGCTTCTTTGAACCATCAACCCGTACCCGACTATCATTTGAAACCGCTATTCAACGTTTAGGCGGGACTGTGGTGGGGTTTGATAGCGCAGGCAATACGTCTCTAGCCAATAAAGGCGAAACGCTCTCTGATTCAGTACAAGTGATTACTTCATACGTTGACGCTTTCGTTATGCGTCACCCTCAAGAAGGCGCTGCTCGTTTGGCATCTGAATTCTCTAACGGTATTCCAGTTATCAATGGTGGTGATGGTGCAAACCAACACCCAACGCAGACCCTTTTAGATCTGTTCACCATCTACGAAACCCAAGGCACGTTAGATAACATTAATATTGCCTTTGTTGGCGACTTAAAATACGGACGTACGGTTCACTCGTTAACTCAAGCCTTATCTAAATTTGAGAACGTAAAATTCTTTTTCATCGCGCCAGAAGTACTCGCGATGCCTGACTATATTTGTGAAGAGTTAGATGACGCAGGTATTGCTTATAGCCTTCATAGTGATATGGAAGATGTGATCCCTGAGCTTGATATCCTTTATATGACGCGAGTACAAAAAGAACGTTTTGATGAATCAGAATACGCCCACATGAAGGCGGCTTATATATTAACGGCGAAGATGCTAGAAGGTGCACGTGACAACTTAAAAGTGCTGCATCCACTACCACGTGTTGATGAAATTACCGTGGATGTTGATAAAACTAAACATGCTTACTTTTTCCAGCAAGCAGAAAATGGTGTTTACGCACGTCAGGCGCTATTAGCCCTAGTTCTTAACGAAACCTTATAAGCAGGAGCGATGATCATGTCTAAAGAAACCCAACTTAAAGTTGAAGCAATCAAAAACGGCACTGTTATCGACCATATTCCTGCGCATGTGGGTATCAAGGTACTTAAACTATTTAATATGGATAACTCGAACCAACGAGTGACAATTGGTTTGAACCTGCCTTCATCAGCCCTTGGTGCAAAAGATTTGATCAAGATTGAAAATGTCTTTATCAATGAAGATCAAGCTAACCAACTGGCACTGTATGCACCGAAAGCAACCGTTAACCAAATTGAAAATTATGAAGTAGTAAAGAAACTTAACTTATCATTACCTGACTTTATTAGTGCAGTATTTAAGTGTCCAAACACTAACTGTATTTCACACGGTGAGCCAGTAAGTAGTGGCTTTAAGGTACTGACTAAAAAAGCAGATATTCAACTTAAATGTAAATACTGCGAAAAAGTTTTCTCTCGTGAAATCGTGACAGAGTGCAACGCATAACTTTGTTATCAACTGCCCGTTAGCTTCATAGCGGGCTTTATTCTTTAAATCTCTCCCCACAAACAACAAAAATACCACTAAGACATTATTTAGTGATAAACATCAAGTTTCTTATTATTCCTCCCTGCTACCATCTTTGCATTAAATATCACTAAAAGTGATTATTCTTGCAGCATTGCACCAATCAAAATGCATAAAGAACAATAAGGAGATGTCCATGAATGGACATGAATCCCCCGGAATCATCAGTCATTATTGCGAAAAAAACATGACAGCCGTTTGTAAACGATTATTACAAACGCACAATTATTCAACTCAAGATCATATTCGCAACGCTCTAATTAAAGAGGGGTTTGATGATATCAGCCAATCCACCGTTTCACGTCTACTCACTAAGCTCAAAATAATAAAAGCTCCGAACGTCTATGGTAAGCGGGTGTATTGTGTTACTGAAACCACCAACCCTACATATATTGACTCTGAGATCGCTTCACAAATTGAGTTTGTTACTCATAATAACTTAGTGATTGTTGTTAAAACCCACCCGGGATCAGCACAACTCATCGCAAGAATTATTGACCTTCATCCACATCAAGAAATTTTAGGAACCATAGCTGGCAATGACACTATAATGGTTGCACCTTGTCATATTGATCGGATCAGTGATTGTGAAGAAGCCGTTTGTCTAAGTCTTGGTATGATATAAAAACGTTCTAACCAGCTTGAATCTTCCTAACTTAGCCCCCATAACATCATCAATCAGGTAGCGTGACGCGTCACTTACGCTATAACAATTAAACATAAGTAAGGGTAAACAATGACTAAGGTTCTTCATACAGAGCAAGCTCCTGCAGCAATCGGTCCATACGTACAAGGTGTTGATCTTGGTAATATGGTACTCACTTCAGGTCAGATCCCTGTAAACCCAGCAACAGGTGAAGTACCAGAAGAAATTGCAGCGCAAGCTCGCCAATCTTTAGACAATGTAAAAGCAGTCGTTGAATCTTCAGGTCTTCAGGTTTCTGACATTGTTAAGATGACGGTTTTTGTTAAAGATCTAAATGACTTCGCAGCCGTTAACGAAGTATATGGTAGCTTCTTTGATGAACATAACGCACCTTACCCAGCACGCTCTTGTGTTGAAGTTGCACGTTTACCAAAAGATGTAAAAATTGAAATTGAAGCAATTGCTGTTCGTAAATAATCGTTGCTAATAAACGTTTAATTACCTCTTAATTTGCTATAAAAAAAGCTGCTAACGGAATCTCGATAGCAGCTTTTTTATGAATAAAACAACGCTAATTACTTAGTGGCAAAAGCAAAAACTTGACTAAACCATGCTGTAAATAACTCAGGCTGAGTCTTTAGCGTTTGTTTAATCGCCTCTTCAGACCACCAGCGGTAATCCATCACTTCATCAGCGTTAGGAACAACCTTTATCTCGCCAGCATCAGCTACCAACACATGATCGAGCTCATGCTCAAACAGTTGGTTATCAAGCTCTGCGTAATAGCAGAAGTGACCAATATCAGACAACGAAGTCACTTCCGTGATCCCCATTTCTTCAGCTAAACGTCGTATCCCTGCTTGCTCTATCGACTCATGTTGGCGAGGGTGTGAACAACACGTGTTAGTCCACAACCCACCACTATGATATTTGTGCAACGCGCGTTGATGAAGTAAGTATTCACGGCCAGACGTGGTATTTCGATACAACAAAACCGAAAAAGCCAAATGCAAAGCACCTTGTTTATGCGCTGCCATTTTCTCTTGTAAGCCTTGATATTCACCTTGGTTATCAACCAAGACTACATATTCTTCAGTCATCACTCTTTACTACTGTTATAAAATTCCCCCTGATATTCAGGGGTTAAAATAAAACAAGGACATGTGATAAACATGTCCTTGTTTATTAATACTTACGAAACAAACAAATTAGCGTTTACTACGCTCACTCGCTTCTGCATTAAGCTCTGCTAATTTTTCAGCCATAACATCATGACAACGGCTAGAGAGACTGCGAACATCTTCCTTATGTAAACCGTCCGTTGAAATCGGCTTCATCAGTTCGACAATCACTACACCGTTATCCCAGCGATTTAACCTAACATGATCAGTTGAACTACAGACAATCGGTACAACAGGAACGTTCGCGCCAATTGCAGCATGGAAAGCACCAGTTTTAAACGGCAATAAACCACGACCACGAGAGCGAGTGCCTTCAGGGAACATCCACACTGACACTTTGTTTTGCTTAATTTTATCGACAACTTGACCTATGGTACCCACCGCTTTACTGCGGTTTGCGCGATCAATTAAGATGTTACCCGTGATCCAGTATAGCTGACCAAATAACGGTATCCATACTAAACTTTTCTTCCCCACAGTAACGGTACGAGGCATGACAGCACCAGAAACCGTAAAAAGATCATAAGTATTCTGGTGGTTAGCAATATAGATAGCAGAACCTACTTTTTCAGCACCCTCGGCATATCGGAACTCTAATTTGATCCCCAGTACACGTGACATTTTGCTAAACAAACGTCCAAAGGTATAAACGTGTTTAGGGTTACGTGGGCTTAATAAACAATATCCGCAACCAAAAATAAACGTCACAATAGCAAAAATTGCGATAGCAAATATCCGCAAAACAAAAATCATTCTAGCTCTCCTCAGCGTACAAGCGTTCGCTAGTATACTCACAGCAAGAGAAAATACACGTTTTATGTGTATTCTTTACTCACTTGTTATTAACTTATCAATAGAAACGATACGCACAGCTTAGATCAAAAAAGCCCTCAACTTGAGGGCTTTGAATAGATCATCAGAAATAACTATTCCGATGGAACATCTGAAGATTGCTCATTTGGTGAATCAATCTCCATCCGTGTTACTCGCTGTAGACCTCTAGGTAACATCGCTCCTCGACGCCCACGCTCACCACGGAAATTATCGAGATCCGACGGTTTCAATCCTAGTTTACGTTTGCCCGCATAAAGAGTGACATGGGTATCTGCGCTAATTACCGTTAAGTAGGATAAGAATTCTTCACGCGCTTTTGAACGTGCAGATGGAATGTTAATGATCTTGTTACCCTTACCTTTACCCAGTTGCGGTAAATCTTTAATTGGGAACAGTAACATTCGACCTTCATTGGTAATGGCTAATATCTGATCATTCTCAATATCAGCAACAGGCTGCGGTGGCAGCACAGCAGCATTTTCAGGTACCGTTAATAAGGCTTTACCGCTCTTATTTTTCGATACCATATCTGTGCTCTTACAGATAAATCCGTAACCAGCATCCGATGCCATTAACCAAAGTTGATCATCTTCTGCCATTAACACTTGGCGTATATTTGTGCCTGGAGTTAAATTTAAACGCCCAGTGATCGGTTCACCTTGGCTACGCGCAGATGGCAAGCTATGTGATTCTAAGGCATAACTGCGTCCATCAGAGCCTAAGAAAATTGCAGGCAGATTACTCTTACCTCGTGCATGAGCAAGGTAACTGTCACCCGACTTATAATTTAGCGTGCTTGGATCTACCTCATGGCCTTTAGCATGACGGATCCAGCCTTTCTCTGATAGTACAACGGTGATCGCCTCACTTGGGATCAAGTCACGTTCAGTTAATGCTTTCGCTTCTTCACGTTCAACTAATGGCGAACGGCGATCATCACCGTACTTCTCAGCATCAGCGAGAATTTCTTTCTTAATTAAAGTATTTAAACGGCGCTCAGAACCAAGTAACTTTTCTAGCTGCTCACGCTCTTTAGAAAGTTCGTCTTGCTCACCACGGATCTTTATCTCTTCTAGTTTCGCTAACTGACGTAGTTTGATTTCTAAAATCGCATCAGCTTGAATCGCCGATAAATCAAAACGTGACATTAACTCGGCTTTTGGATCATCTTCACTACGGATGATTTCAATCACTTCATCAATATTTAAGTAAGCAGCCAGTAAACCTTCTAATATGTGCAGACGCGCTATCACTTTGTCTAAACGGTATTGCAGACGACGGCGCACTGTCGTACGACGGTACTCTAACCATTCAGCAATGATCTGTACTAAACCTTTGACTTGCGGACGACCATCAAGACCAAGCATGTTCAGATTTGCACGAAAGCTCTTTTCTAAATCAGTTGAAGCAAACAGGTGATTCATCAGCTGCTCGCAGTCAATACGATTAGAGCGTGGCACAATCACAATACGAGTTGGGTTTTCGTGATCGGATTCATCACGAAGATCTTCCACCATTGGCAATTTTTTCGCACGCATTTGGCTTGCGATTTGCTCAAGTAATTTCGCACCGGATGTTTGGTGTGGCAATGCGGTAATAACAATATCACCGTTCTCTTTATGCCAAACCGCACGCATCTTAATGCTACCACGACCGCTCTTGTAGACTTTCTTTAAGTCTGCTTTTGAAGTAATGATTTCCGCTTCTGTTGGGTAATCAGGGCCTTGAACAAACTCCATTAACGCATCAAGATCCGCTTTTGGGTTTTCAATCATGTGTACTGCAGCATTGGCAACTTCACGCGCATTGTGCGGTGGAATATCCGTTGCCATACCAACAGCAATACCCGTCACGCCATTAAGCAAAATATGCGGCAAACGTGCAGGTAACATCTTAGGCTCTTGCATTGTACCGTCAAAGTTCGGTACCCAGTCTGCAGTGCCTTGGCCTAACTCAGACAGCAATACTTCAGAAAAACGTGATAAACGTGATTCGGTATAACGCATCGCAGCAAATGATTTAGGATCATCCGGAGCACCCCAGTTACCTTGACCATCAACCAATGGATAGCGGTAAGAGAACGGCTGCGCCATTAGTACCATGGCCTCGTAACAAGCTGAATCACCGTGTGGGTGGTATTTGCCTAATACATCACCCACTGTACGAGCTGATTTTTTATATTTTGCTGTCGCACTTAAACCTAGCTCAGACATCGCATAAACAATACGTCGCTGTACCGGTTTTAAACCATCACCGATAAACGGTAAAGCACGATCCATGATTACATACATGGAATAATTTAAATAAGCGTCTTCAGTAAACTTCCTAAGGGGAAGCTGTTCAACGCCATCCATTGAGACATCAGTCATCGTTAGATAATCCGTCTTTAATTTTGCTTATCTGTCAGTTATCACTAACAGATGAAATAGAGTAAAAGGCTGATCACACTTCAGCCATATCGCCTTTGCTTTGCAACCAGTGACGACGATCTTCAGCACGCTTCTTACCAAGTAGCATGTCCATCATTTCGTTGGTTTCACTGTCGTCATCAATCGTTAACTGCACTAAACGGCGAGTATTCGGATCCATAGTCGTTTCACGCAGCTGTAGTGGGTTCATCTCACCTAGACCTTTGAATCGCTGCACGTTAACTTTGCCACGTTTGCCTTTAAGGCGATCAAGAATGCCATTTTTCTCAGCTTCATCAAGGGCGTAGTACACTTCTTTACCCAAATCGATACGGTACAGTGGTGGCATCGCAATAAACACATGTCCAGCACGTACTAAGGTTTCAAAGTGCTTCATAAATAACGCACACAACAAGGTAGCAATGTGAAGACCGTCGGAGTCCGCATCCGCAAGAACGCAGATCTTACCGTAACGTAGCCCACTTAAATCATCACTATCTGGATCAATACCGAGTGCGACTGAAATATCATGTACTTCTTGAGAGGCAAGGACTTGATCGGCAGACACTTCCCACGTATTTAAGATCTTACCGCGAAGTGGCATGATCGCTTGGAACATACGATCACGAGCTTGTTTCGCCGAGCCGCCCGCCGAGTCCCCCTCGACAAGGAATAATTCAGTGCGATTAAGATCTTGTTGTGAACAGTCCGCTAACTTACCAGGCAGTGCTGGGCCTGATGCAATTTTCTTACGCACCACTTTTTTACTTGCACGCATACGACGGTGCGCATTTGCAATACAGACTTCTGCTAGTTGCTCTGCCAGTTGTGGACGTTCATTAAGCCATAAGCTAAAGGCATCTTTTACCACACCAGAAACAAACGCCGCACATTGACGTGACGATAAACGCTCTTTGGTTTGACCTGCAAATTGTGGATCTTGGATTTTTACCGACAGGACATACGCACAACGCTCCCAAATATCATCGGCCGTTAACTTTACACCACGAGGCAATAAATTACGGAACTCACAGAATTCACGCATCGCATCTAATAAGCCTTGGCGTAAACCATTAACGTGAGTACCCCCTTGCGCTGTGGGGATCAAGTTAACATAACTTTCAGTGATCAATTCACCGCCTTCAGGTAGCCATAACAGCGCCCAATCAGCAGCTTCTGTTTGCGAGCTGAACACGCCAGTAAATGGTTCTTCTGGCAGTAATGTATACCCTTTTACACCTTCAGCAAGATAGTCTTTTAAGCCATCTTCATAGCACCAACGAATCGTTTCATCGGTGATTTTATTGGTGAATACAATTTCTAGACCAGGGCATAACACTGCTTTAGCTTTCAAATTACTCTTTAGACGAGAAACTGAGAACTTGGCACTGTCAAAATATTTTGGATCAGGCCAAAAATGAACACGTGTGCCTTTCGCGCGGCGGCCACAAGTGCCTATCACTTCAAGATCTGAAACCTTATCACCATTTTCAAACGCAATTTGATACACTTGGCCATCACGTTTTACCGTGACTTCAACACGCTTAGAAAGGGCGTTTACAACCGAGATACCTACCCCGTGTAAACCACCTGAAAATTGGTAGTTTTTACCAGAAAACTTACCACCTGCGTGAAGCTTACATAAAATAAGTTCAACCCCTGAGACACCTTCTTCAGGGTGAATATCAACAGGCATACCACGACCATCATCAACCACCTCTAATGATTGATCGGCATGAAGGATCACTTCAACTTTACGGGCATGTCCAGCCAATGCTTCATCGACACTGTTATCGATAACTTCTTGACCTAAGTGGTTAGGTCGAGCCGTGTCGGTATACATACCGGGACGGCGGCGTACTGGCTCAAGGCCATTAAGAACCTCTATGGCTCCAGCGTTATAGCTTTGATCTGTCATATCACGGAAATTTACGGGAAAGTTTTGAAAATAATAGTCAGTAACCCAGCGCTATATGTCAAGTTCTGGGACACATGAAGGCTCATGACTGTGAGTAATGATGTTATTTACAAGAACATCAGATAGAACATGTCATAGAAATATAAGTAATATCAGAAAACATATCGCGATACAGAGTCACTCGCGAATGCTAAACATGGCAGCATTCTACCAGTTATAATTCTAAGAATTGGATAATTGACGCAGGAAATCGTTCAAAATTGACAAAACTATGATCCCCATTAGGTTCAACGGTCAATTTTGATTCAGCATATTTCATCATTGATTGGCGATAATCTAATACTTCATCACCTTCTTGCAATAGTACCCAAAAGCGTTGTGGAGCATGTATTGTCGCCACATCTAGTTGCTGTAATTGCGCCATATGCTGGGGAACAAGTACATAATTTTCGCCACTATATGGATTCTGCTGTGGTCCTAAGTAATCAACTAACAACTCATAGGGTTTTACTGCTGGATTAATTAATACCGCTGGTAAAGCAAACCGTTCACTTAACCAAGTACATAAAAACCCACCTAATGAACTCCCTACTAAACCTATCTTGTACTCGTCTTTAAAGCGAAGGATCAACTGTTCAAGATAAACCTGCGCCTCTTCAGGGTAGCTCGGTAGTTGAGGCATCACAACCTTAATATCAGGTCGATGGTCTGCACAATACTGCGCCATTTGTTGCGCTTTTAGTGATTGCGGCGAGCTATTAAAGCCGTGTAAATAAATAAGTAGTGATGCCATTAGTACCCTGCTGAATCAAAAGTTGGTTGGAATACATCACCTTCAAGGCGTTCAACTTGAGTAATAATATCTCCTGTCGCGGTTAATTCTAAATAGCGCCAACCAGGGGTTACTTGATCTAATGCAAAATCATCAGAATCGGGAAGAAATTGAATACACGTCGAAGGTGTCGCTAGCACTCTGACACCACGATGAATACGATCCAATTCTTGATGAATATGACCGCATAAAATAGCTTTAACTTGAGGATGTTTATCAATGACCTGCCACAGTGCATCACTATTGTGTAACTGATGCTGATCAAGCCATGCGCTCCCCGCGGGTAACGGATGGTGATGGAGTAACACCAAAGCATGTCGCTCAGGGTATAGCGATAAAGCATGATCAAGTAATGCTAATTGATGATGAGATAATTCGCCATGTGGAACACCAGCTACTTGGCTATCAAGTAGTACAACTTGCCAATGTTCACCGACCAATATTTGTTCACTATCTTTAATTTGTTCTGAAGGTAATATTGATGCCATTGTTGGTTGGTAATCGTGATTACCCGGTAACCAAAAACACGGTTGTTCCCAACGAGCAATGCCCTCAGCAAAACGTTGGTAGGAATCAGGAGTGTGATCTTGGGAAATATCTCCCGTTGCAACAATTGCATCAAATTTACGCGCAGAAGCATCTACCGCATTAAGTACGGCATGAAAGCTCTGTTGAGTTGCCACACCAAGCAAAGCGCCTGATTCATTGGCAAACAAATGAGTGTCTGTAATTTGAAGAAGAACCACACTATCAGGGTTCGTCTGTGGCAGCGAATAAGTCTGCAAAACGTCAAAAACCTTGTCTTTTAATCAATCAAAAACAATTAACAAACAGATTGGTTACTGATCCCACGGCGTAAACAATGGTTTAACCAATCGCCTAAAAAACGATTTACTTGATGTTTCTCATCTTTCTGATGCATACGCAAGTTAGGATAATCATATATTGGCTTTAAACGAGAAATCTGTTGAGCGGAACACACTTCTGCGACTCTAGCATCATGATAAAGCCTTACTGTTAACACTGGCGATAAATAATCGACAACATCTTGATCACTCTTTAATCCTAGAGAAATCATCGTAGTATAGCGTGTGGATTCTATGATTTTTAAGCGATATATATCATCACACACTCGATAAAACCTTTCATCACCTACTTCGTCACTGCGAGGTAATAACGGGAGCAACTTAGCATAATTGGTTTCGTACAAGCGCATAAGGCTTGATAAATCGACTGAGTATCGAGAGTTCAATGATAAAATCCTTTAAATAGTGATAACCTTTTATTGACCTATTGTCGTAGCTGTAAATAATGAAGCTGTAACCATTGTAAGGCAATAATCGAGGCTGCATTTTCAATTTTACCAGATTCTACCCACTGATAGGCTTGTGTTCTTGAAACAACATGAACACGAATATCTTCACTTTCTTCAGCTAAACCATGAATACCACTCGCTGTTGTGCTATCAACAGTACCAACGAATATATCCAGCATTTCAGAGCAACCACCTGAGCTTGATAAATAACGCGTCACTTTTTGAAGTTCAGTGACAGTTAGCCCCGCCTCTTCAACTGCTTCTCGCTTAACGACATCTTCTGCAGATTCATCTTGGTGATCAATCATGCCTGCGACAATTTCTAACTGCCAAGGCTCACATCCAGCAGCCATCGCACCGACACGAAATTGTTCAATTAAAACGACCTTATCAGTAATAGGATCATAAGGTAATAAAGCAGCGGCATGCCCACGTTCAAACATTTCTCGGTTGACCGTATCACTCCATCCACCAGCAAATAGTTTATGACGAAAACGGTATTTCACCATTTTAAAAAAGCCATTGTAGACAGTATCTTTCGCCTCAACTTTTACATCATCCACACCAAACTGCAGTGGACTTGTCTTATTTGGGCTCATCATTATTCCCTTATATAAATAAAGTGCACTAGATCGCAATAATTAACAGATAACCATAACAAACATAGAAGGTTGCTTATCTTTTCATTCAATCAGATTATCAGCAATGATTTACTTCAACAAAATTAATAAAGATTACATTTTTTTTTAAACCAAATTGATAAAAGTTTAAATTTCAACCACCATAAGTAAAAAATAAACCATCATATTTACGTAAATTTTTGCAATGATCAGTTTCAAGCAAGGCATGTTGAGGTAAACTACAGTTTGTAATTATATTTTTAGCTCCCATTTTGTCAGCAAGACCAGGAAAGGCATCCATGAAAAAATTGCTTCCAATCGTTATCAGCCTTGCATTTGGCTCACTTAGTCAATCAGCTCTTGCTGATGATCTCGCTCAAATTTATCAGCAAGCAAAACAAAATGATCCACAACTTCTAAAAGCCGCAGCAGATAAAGATGCAGCATTTGAAGCAATTAACTCTTCTCGTAGTGTATTACTGCCGCAGATTAACTTAAGCGCGGGCTACAATAGCTACCATTTAGATGCCAAAGACAACAATAGAGATGGATTTGGTGGCGGTCTTCAACTTGACCAAGAGATTTATAATCGCTCAAGCTGGATTGGTTTAGATGTATCTGAAAAAAAAGCCCGTCAAAGTGATGCTACATACTCAGCAGAGCAACAAGGCTTAATTCTTCGTGTCGCACAGGCTTACTTTAATATTTTAAAAGCCAAAGACGATCTAAGTTTTGGTGAGGCCGAGAAGAAAGCTGTAGGCCGACAACTAGAACAGATGAAACAGCGCTTTGAAGTGGGTCTATCTGCCATTACGGATGTCCATGACGCCCAAGCACAATATGATCAAGTTGCGGCTGATGTGATTCTAAAAGAAAATGCAGTCGCAAATAGCTATGAAGAACTGCGTGAAATTACAGGCCGTGAGTACACCTCTCTGGATGCCTTGAATACCAAGACTTTCTCTGTGACTCCATTACAAAAATCACCTGATACGTTTGTAAAAACAGCTGAGACTGACAATCTAACATTATTGGCGTCAAGAATTGGTCAAGATATCGCAAGAGACAATATTTCACTTGCAGAATCTGGCCATCTACCAACCTTGTCGTTCACTTCTGGTTATAAATACGATAGATCAGGGCCAGGCACTACAGAGCCAGATCAAGGTTCTTTAACTGCTGGAATTCAGTTAAACCTTCCAGTTTACTCTGGTGGTAATATCAGCTCTCAAGTAAAACAAGCGCAATACGCGTATGTCGCTTCAAGTGAAGAGCTTGAAGGCCAATACCGTACGGTAGTAAAAGATGTACGTAACTATTACAACAACATTCATGCTGCAGCGGGTTCAATAAAAGCATACAAACAGCTCGTTATTTCAGCTAAATCAGCTTTAGAAGCAACAGAAGCGGGCTTTGATGTGGGTACGCGTACTATTGTTGATGTTCTTGACTCAACAAAGAGTCTCTATTCAGCAAACAGCCTATTAGCTAATGCTCGTTATGATTACATTCTTGCACAACTACAGCTAAAACAAGCGGTAGGTACCCTAAGTGAGCAAGATATTGTTGATATAAATAAAGGCTTAATTAAGCAATAAGCTTAATCATCAAAAATAAAAAAGCGCCTTTAGGCGCTTTTTTATTATCTGCAATTTTTGTCGCTATAACTGATTAGCCACGACCACCACGGATCGCTTCAATAATTTTGGATGTAGAGCAGCCGTCTTCAAAGTTAAGTACCAGTACTTGACCACCAGCCGCTACAACTTCTTTACCACCTGCAATTTCTTCAGGTTTATAATCACCGCCTTTCACCAAAATGCTCGGAAGCACTTCACTGATCAAACGTTGTGGTGTTTCCTCGGTAAACGGTACCACCCAATCAACCGCACCAAGACCTGCCAATACCGCCATACGACGATCTTCTGGGTTGACTGGACGACCTGGACCTTTTAAGTCTTTCACTGAGCTATCAGAGTTCACCGCAACAATTAAACGATCGCCTAATTTTGCCGCTTCAGTTAAATAAGCAACATGACCGGCATGTAAAATATCAAAACAACCATTTGTCATAACTACCGTCTCACCACGCGCGCGTGCTGACTTTACGGCTTGAATTAATTGAGGTTCGGAAATCACACCAAAACCACTGTCTTGACTACCATGAATGGCATCTGTTAATTCAATCGTAGATAAGGTTGATGTACCCAGTTTCGCGACAACGACACCTGCCGCAGCATTGGCTAATTTACAAGCATCTGATAACGATTTACCTGCAGATAATGAAGCGGCTAGCACTGAGATCACCGTATCACCAGCACCTGTTACGTCATACACTTCTTGCGCTTGCGTTGGCATATGTAAAGGCTCACTGCCTTTTTCAAGTAACGTCATGCCATGCTCAGAGCGAGTGACTAACAAGGCTTCAAAATCAAACTTTTCAATAAGGGCTAAACCTTTCTCAACTAAGTCTTCATCTGACGTGACTTTACCGACTACCGCTTCAAACTCAGATAAGTTTGGTGTAAGTAGTGTGGCGCCACGGTAACGTTCAAAATCCGAACCTTTTGGATCAATTAACACAGGTACATTTGCTTCGCGCGCTAATTGGATCATACCTTGAACGTGCTCTAATACACCTTTCGCATAATCAGATAAAATGACGGCTTTCACATCAGTTAAGGATTGCTTCATACGCGCAATGATCGGTGCGGGATCAACGTTATGAAAACCTTCTTCAAAGTCTAAACGGATCAACTGTTGCCCACGACTCATTACACGAAGTTTAGTAATTGTCGGATAGCTAGGCAGTGAAACAAAATCACAATAAACGTTCAGTGAAGATAACTTTTCAGTCAGCGCTTTCGCTTGCTCGTCAATGCCCGTTAAACCAATCAATTTTGCATGCCCGCCTAATGCTGCAATATTCATTGCAACGTTAGCGGCACCGCCCGGGCGCTCTTCAATCTGATCAACCTTAACAACAGGTACTGGCGCTTCTGGTGAAATTCGCCCTGTAGGACCTGTCCAATAACGGTCTAGCATGACATCACCAACAATCAATACACCTGCTTGGTTATAATCAGGAAGGGTCAGTTTCATTTTTTTCTCCGGGAATATGAAAACGCTCAAATACTAGCATAAACTAAAATCAAGATGCATCAGGACAATGTTATTCCATTAGTTATCATCACTATTGATTGGCTCTAAAATTTGCTGCCAGATCGCTTCAACATTTTCTCGTTGCTCAACAAATTGTTTATCAGATACATACGCATTTGATCCTAATAAATTAAGCTTATGGGTTTCATTACGCATTTCACAGTAAGCATGCTGGAGTAATTTTGCATTCTCAGCTGAAATGATGCCTTCTTGTGTCATTGATGAAAATATACGGATATTATCAGACCAACGCGTCACAATAGGTTGCTCTGCAGCATTCGCTAACACAAGAAATTGGGCTAGAAATTCAATATCGGTGATACCCCCTTTATCTTGTTTTAAACCAAACATTCCTGCTTTTTTCTTACCTAAATGATCTCGCATTTTATGGCGCATCTCGACAACAGCTTTGACTAATTCATTTCGTTTGCGAGGAATTGATAATATCTGCTGGCGAACATCGGCAAAAGCATGCTGCAATTGTTGGTCACCATAAATCATGCGAGCACGAACAAGCGCCTGATGCTCCCATGTCCACGCCTCTTGCTGTTGATAATCAGCAAACGCGGTGACGGTACTGACCAATAACCCTGAAGCACCAGATGGACGTAACCGCATATCAACCTCATATAACACGCCTGATGCGGTTCGAGTTGAAAATAGGTGAATTATCCGTTGCGCTAGACGTAAATAAAATTGACGGCCATCTATTTCTTTAACGCCGTTGGTATAAACATTATCAGGGCAATCATGCATAAAGACCAAATCAAGATCAGAGCCATAACCAAGCTCCCAACCACCAACTTTGCCATAGCCCACAACACCAAACCCTTTACCCTGTCGTTCAACTAAATGGCTCGGCTCACCATATTTCTGAGCAATTTGTAACCATGCTTGGTTCACTACAGCAGCAACAATCGCTTCAGCCAAATAAGTTAAGTGATCACTGACCTTCATCACAGGTAAAATGCCAGCAATGTCAGCCGCTGCAATTTTCAGCAACTGCACTTGTTTAAACTGTCGAATCGCCTCCATCTGCTGCTCCATATCTTCTTCTGGAATACGAGCAAGATATTCACGCAATTCATCTTTATAACTGGTGAGCTCTGTCGGCTTATAAAGGTGCTGTGGATCGAGTAATTCATCTAATAAAAGTGGATATAGCGCCAGTTGATCGGCAACCATAGGGCTTGCAGCACAAAGTCGAATCAATTGCTGTAAAGCGGCTGGGTGTTCGACCAATAGCTCAAGATAAGTGGTACGTGTTGCGATCCGAATGATCAGTTTGGTTAAACGCGGTAACAGTTGAGTCGCATCATCTCGCATCACAACTTGCGATAACACTTCGGGCATTAGGCGAGCTAACACTTCGCGCCCACGGGGGCCCAATGTACGTTTAGACAACTCAGCTTTAAAACCAATTAAGTGCTCTGCTAACTCAATTGATGCTGGCTCATTTAATTCTGCAAGGATCGCGAGTAGAACTTCGTAATTGAGTACCATTGCCCACATTTCATGGTATTGGGCATCGACACTTGTTTGATCATCTTGCTCTTCCACACCGATGATATCTTCAAAAATCAAGTGAATAGCAGACATATGTGATTCAACATCTTGCAATAAAGCAGCCCAATCAGCATACCCCATTGCACATGCTAAACGTGCTTGATCAAGTGCTTTATCAGGTAATGTTTGCGTTTGTTTATCGTCGATTGCTTGAAGTAAATTCTCTAAACGACGCAAGAAACAATAGCCATCTTGTAACACAGCCACATCTTGTGATGGCAATAAGCCTAATTCATTCATCGCAGATAAGGTGGGTAGTAATCCTCGTCCTCGCAGACTCGGCTCACGTCCACCACGGATCAACTGAAACGACTGGGCAATAAATTCAACCTCTCGGATCCCACCAGCGCCTAATTTAATATTATTGCTAAGTCCTCGACGTCTTACTTCACTACTGATCATCGCTTTCATGCGACGCAAAGCTTGTACAGCACTGAAGTCGATATAACGACGAAAAACAAAAGGGCGTAGCATTTGACGTAATTCTTGATACTGGCTAAAGCTTTCTTTTCCCATAACACGCGCTTTGATCATCGCATAACGTTCCCAATCACGTCCTTGCTCTTGGTAATAATCTTCAAGTGCAGCATAGCTCATCACTAATGGGCCACTATCCCCAAAAGGACGTAAACGCATATCAACGCGATAACAAAATCCATCATAAGTTTGTTGATCTAACGCTTTAATCAACTTCTGTCCTAATCGGGTAAAGAACTGCGCATTGGCAAGACTTCGACGCCCACCTTGCGTTTCACCATTTTCTGGATAGGTAAAAATAAGATCGATATCGGAAGAAAAGTTTAGCTCTCCCCCCCCCAGTTTACCCATTCCTAACACCAGCATAGGTTGAGCTTCACCGCTTGCGTTCATCGGTGTGCCCCAATCAGCACAACATTGTCGATATAACCAATGGTACGCTTCCATGATCAACGCTTCAGCAAGCTGTGATAATGCCTCTAAACTCTGCTCTAACGGGACAACATTAGTAAAGTCATGCCAAGCAATAAGACACATTTGTCGACGACGAAATTGCCTTAACACATGCATTAATTGGTTTTCATCTTTTACATCATTTAACAGCTCAGATAAGCACAGGCGGTAATCAATCGATTCAACATGCTGACGATGATGCAGTAGCCAAGTTAGCCATTCAGGATCTTGCACTAATGACGAAAAAATAAAATCACTTAAGCCTAAAACTGAACGCAGTTCTTCTCTATCTTGTCCTTGCCATTGCGCTAACGCTTCAGGGTGATGTTCGGCAAGTTTATCAATAGCAAGATCAGCGGCATCAGCCAGAGAAGTAAAACGAGAAATATTAGGAAAAAAAGCGCTCTTTTCTACAGTCATGTGCTTTCCTTGAACAAGTAATCTGACAGAATTGTTTCTACATTAGCATAGAAAAACGCCCATCAAATGATGGGCGTTATAATTTTATACATTACAGGTTATCTATTACACGAGGCGATAAATTACACCTGAAATGCCTTAATTTTTGTTTCTAAATCATTAGCATGTTGGTGCATGGTATCGGACGTTTCAGCAAGCTCAGTCACCACTGTCACCGACGCTTCTACCAACTCTCGCACATTGGTTAAATTCTGGTTCATCTCATCAGCAACCGTTGTTTGCTGCTCTGCTGCGGTAGCTATATGGAAATTCATATCATTAATAAGCTTTACTTGTGCGACAATTTTTTCTAGTTCATCTCCAGCACTGGTTACCAAGTCGACCCCTTCTGCCGCTTCTTCAACACTTTGCTCCATCAACCCCACGGCTTGCTGAGCACTTTGTTGCAATTGACTGATCATCTCTTGAATTTCAACCGTTGCGGTTTGTGTCCGTTGTGCCAAATTACGTACTTCATCAGCAACAACAGCAAAACCGCGTCCTGCCTCTCCTGCTCGTGCAGCTTCAATCGCAGCGTTCAATGCCAGTAAATTGGTTTGCTCTGAGATACTTTGGATTGTCACTATCACTGTACTGATCTTTTCAACACGCGCCTCAACCTGATTAACCGCATCAGCAGATTGACGAATATCGCCAGAAAGCTGATTAATTGTGTTCATTGTTTTACCTACAAATTCTTGCCCTTGCGCAGCTTGCTCTGATGTTCCAACTGTGGCATCAGAAGCTTGCCTTGCGTGTTCAGCAACGGTTTGTACCGTAGAGGTCATTTCTGACATCGCAGAAGCTAATTGATCAATCTCAGCAAATTCTTCTTGTGCCGATGCTTTCGTCTCTACCATACTAATTGACATAATATCGGAAAGACTCGAAAGCTCGCTCGCCGCTGCACGTTGAGCTTGCAATACTTCCTGTAACTGAAAGCGTGCTGTTTCTAATTCACGGGCTAAATCACCAAATTCATCACGGCAATCCATCTCAATCGGCTCAATTAAATTACGTTGTGCCAAATTTTTAATACTTTGTTTTAAGTAACTAATTTGGCGTAGCATTACCCTTGAACCTCCTAATAGCAGCACCATAAAAGCAAGGATCATAACCCCAGTTTGCCATGCAATTTGCCATAAATATTGATAGTAATAATTTTTAGCAACTTGAGTTGACTGAGAGCCTACGACCACTAAATCACGCTGGGGAAGTAACTCTGCATATTCATAACGCCCTTGCTCTAACGTTAATGGAGAGGACATCGTTAATTGAGAAAGTAAAGCAGATAAGGGTTGATTTTCTGATGTCGTTGCATTGAGTTGAGCCAGTTGCGTTACTGATGGGTGCCCAGCGACCTTGCCACTTTTACGATCAATAATATAAACATACGCATCTTGAGCTGAAGCTTGATTAAGAAAGGTCTTTGTTATATCGGCGTCGGCTTGATCCATATTTTTCAACAAATTAGCATATGAAACCGCTTGTTCTTTAGCGCGATCTTTTTGGATTTCTGAGACAGCAGAATAAAATGTTTGAGCATCCCATAACTGCTTTCCAAGTAGCAGTACCGTACTAAACACCATTAATAGGATCAGTTTGGGCACAAGACGGATATTTGTTAGTCCTTTTTCCCATGATGAAAAATGCATCGTTGCCATTTGGAGCCTCCCTATTGCCCTTCAATTTTCAAGTCAAATAAATGAAGATGAAGCACAATAACTATCAATAAATTTTGCTATCTTCTTTCTTAATAGCAATATATCGACAATAACCACAAAGACCTTAGTGATGAAAGTAATTGATGACGTAAAGTATGAGCTACATCCCATGAGTTTGATGGCATTAGTTCTCTCTATTACCTCGCTTATCATTGTGACCAGCACACTTTTTCTCAATAAACACAGTCCAACGTTTCGTATTTTTATTGCCATCGACACTTTTATCTGCTTGATTTTCTGGTGCCAACTGCTGATAGATTTATTTAGAAGTAAAAGTAAAGCTGCCTACCTAAAGCACCACTGGCCTGATTTTATCGCCAGTATTCCCGCTATCGAACCGTTACGTTTTATGCGTATTTTACAGGTTCTGCGTGTTATTCGCTTATTACGTTCGAGTAAAAACATTTACTTTCAGCTACAAAACAATCGCCGAGAAACCACTTTGGCTTCGATCTTCTTATTATTAACGGTTCTTATCACTATTGGCGCAAGTTCTATCTTGTTTGTAGAAGGCAATGTCCCAGAAGCTAATATTCATACTGCAGGGGATGCACTATGGTGGGTATTTGTCACTATCTCGACCGTGGGTTATGGCGATTATTATCCGGTTACAACATTAGGTAGGATCATTGCTATTGGTATCATCATTTGTGGCGTAGGTTTATTTGGTATGGTGGCAGGCTTGATAAGCTCAATAATTTCAGATCCACAACATGAAAAAGACTTACTCGAAAAAGCACATCGAAAAGAATGGCGAGAAATGCTAGCCAATCAACAAGTATTACTGGCTAAGTTAGATCGCTTGGAAACGAAACTTGATCAACTATCACAAGATAAAAGCACCAATACACCAAGCCAGCATTAAGAAAACAAAAATATATAGCTATAAAAAAGCCTTGCTTGAGCAAGGCTTTTGTTTTCTCTCTAGCACTTAAGGCCAATATGGCGCGAGTTCAATACTCATTTTTCGTGTTTGATCCATTGCATGGATCAATGATTCATTTTGACGCTGCAACCATTTCTCAATTTGCACAAAGTCATCACCTTCAAATAACGGCAATAACTGACGTATAGGCTCTAAGGCATAAAGGTCGTCAATACCTTGTAATAAATCAAACCATGGCATACGGAAAGCTTGACGTAATTCAGGATCGTAAAGCTCAGCAAAAGATAAGCCACACATCAAATTTCGTTGCAAACGTGGTTTCTGATCAATGTAATCAGAACGTGTTAATTGGCGTTCAGCAGGAAAGGCATCCAGTAACTCACGCCATGAACGAGATAAGATATTATCGGCAAAAGGTTTAATCGCACCAGCAAGTTTTGCGCGTGATTTATCATCTAAAAACGGCTGCCAACCACGGCTTAATATCCAACGACTTAAATCAAGCAATAAACCGCAATAACGCGCCGAATTCATCAATCGCAGCATATCTTCGCTATCGGGGAGCTGTGCATAGCGTGCATCTAACTGCTGTTGCAGCAATTTTCGGCCATTTAACTTACGCAATACATAAGATTTATCATCCGTTAGCGCTTGAATACTATTGGCATCTTCTAACCACGCTAACTCACCTTCTAACCATTGTAATTCTTGGCGCAACAAAGCACTGGCACGACGCGGAATAATGCCGCCGAAAGTTGCAAAGGTTTGGCGCAATAAGCTTAATGATTGGGAGATTTGAACTAACGCTTGCTGATCTTGTGATTCAGTATAAATTTGTTCGTGGTATAACCAATGCTCTAATGCATGCTCTAACGTTTTAATGAATGTCGATTCAACCGTATCTTGCTCAGTCGTTGCCACCAGCGTTAAAGGCTTTGGTGTATCACCTTGATAATCTGCTGCTAAGCGGTAGCCACGAGCCGCTTTACTCAAATTACCTAATCGCATACCACCATCCGCGCAAAGTTCACGGGCGAGCGTAAATAAAGCGTCGGTTTGACCCGATTTAAGCTCTAACTCAACTTCACAAATTGGCGATGATTTACCATTGGTATGGACCTCACCATGATCATAAGCCAATTCAATTTGGCTTCCATCAGGCATAGCGACTAACCATTGCTGACGGGTGAAATCGGTTGAGAATAAAGGTTTAATTTGCTGTTGAGCAAGATCAACATCAAAACCTTCTGGCCACGCATCCGCTGGATGTAAAGCCAAAGTGGGCGTATCACCATCAATTTCTACATTATACTCAGGACGTTGGTGTAAACCTGCAACGACCCGACCTGCAGTTTTTAATGTCTGTACATAAACATCGTCAAAACGACGTATCCGAAGGCCAATATCATGCTGACGCAATAATTGGTCTGGCGTATCGAAGTAAATATTGCCTAATTCTCGACTGCTCTGCTGCAGAATTTTCGCTTCAGTTATTTTGTTCAATAATTGACTAGAAAATTCTGGTGAGACGATAAACTTCAGTTCTATCTCGGTTTCCATAGTTATACCTATAAACAGTGGCAATCCAAGGATATTTGCTTCTGCGCTTGAGGGCAAGTCAGAAATATCGATAAAACCTTGATCAAAATTAGTTCCACTATACTCACATATACGTTAACATGCGCGCTTCAATGACCATCGCTCAAGAATTAGCCTTTTTCGGGCACTCTCTAGGTTGATCGGCTATGCCAGTAAATACAATTATGGGGCTCTTTGCAAAATCCCCAATCAAACCACTGCAACGTCACGTTATTCGCGTAACTGAATGTTGTAACTTGCTTATCCCATTCTTTGAAGCATGTAATGCTGGAGATTGGGAGAAGGCGGCAGTTTTACGCGAACAGATCTCGCAACTTGAAAAAGATGCGGATGTGCTTAAGCGTGAGATCCGTCTGAAGCTTCCTCGTGGTCTTTTCATGCCAGTAGATCGTACTGACATGCTAGGACTGTTAACCCAGCAGGATAAACTCGCTAACCTCTCTAAAGATATCGCTGGTCGTGTCTTAGGTCGTAAGCTACAAATCCCTGCGATCATGTACCCAGACTTTGTCGCTTACGTTCAACGTTGTTTAGACGCTGCTGATCAAGCACGCCGTGTAATTAACGAATTGGATGAGCTTCTTGAGACTGGTTTCAAAGGCAGAGAAGTGACACTTGTTGCCGAAATGATTAATCAGCTAGATGTTATCGAAGATGATACTGATTCTATGCAGATTGTCTTACGTCAACAATTAATGTCCATCGAAGACCAACACAGCCCGGTGGATGTCATGTTCCTGTATAAGATTCTCGAGTGGGTAGGCGCGATTGCTGATCAAGCACAGCGTGTAGGCTCGCGTTTAGAGATTATGCTTTCGCGTTCTTAATAACGAGAATTAACAAAACAAGGTTTTACAATGGAAATCCTGGCTAACTACGGCACTCTAATTATTGGAGTGGCAGCTATTTTTGGTCTTTTAATGGCGATTGGTATTGGTGCAAATGATGTTGCCAATGCCATGGGTACTTCAGTAGGTTCAAAAGCACTGACTGTGAAGCAAGCAATCATCATTGCGATGATTTTTGAGTTCGCTGGTGCTTATCTTGCTGGTGGTGAAGTAACAGATACAATCCGTAAAGGTGTTATCGATACCTCACTCTACGCAGCCCAACCTGAAGTACTGGTATACGGCATGATGTCAGCGCTACTTGCAGCTGGTACATGGCTACTGCTCGCTTCTTATATGGGCTGGCCAGTATCAACAACTCACTCAATCATCGGTGCAATTATCGGTTTTGCGTGTGTGTCTGTTGGTACTAATGCAGTGGATTGGCATTCAATCCAAGGTATTGTTGGTAGCTGGTTAATTACCCCTCTTATTGCAGGTATTTTTGCTTACCTAATATTTATCAGCGCCCAAAAATTAATTTTTGACACTGATACTCCACTGATAAATGCAAAGCGCTTTGTTCCTGTCTACATGTTTATTACTGCGATGGTCATTGCACTAGTAACAATTAAGAAAGGTCTAAAGCACGTTGGTTTGCATTTAACAAACAGTGAAGCTTGGGTTGCATCACTTGTAGTATCACTACTTGTGATGGTAGCAGGTTACTTCTACATTCAACGTAAATACACTGACGACGGCTCTTCTGTTGATAGCAATGGTTATGCCGGTGTTGAAAGTGTATTTAGCGTACTAATGGTAGTAACCGCTTGTGCAATGGCATTTGCTCACGGCTCAAATGACGTAGCTAATGCGATTGGTCCTCTGTCTGCTGTAGTTTCTACGGTTGAACATGCAGGTCAAATTGCAGAGAAAAGTGAAATTGCATGGTGGATCCTTCCACTAGGTGGTATCGGTATTGTTATCGGCCTTGCGACTCTAGGTCATAAAGTAATGGCTACCGTAGGCACAGGTATCACAGAACTAACCCCAAGCCGTGGTTTTGCTGCACAGCTAGCAACAGCATCGACTGTTGTGCTGGCATCAGGTACAGGTTTACCTATCTCAACTACACAAACACTTGTAGGTGCAGTTTTAGGTGTGGGTTTTGCTCGTGGTATTGCGGCATTAAATCTTGGTGTTGTTCGTAACATCGTTGCATCATGGGTTGTAACTCTGCCAGCAGGTGCACTACTTGCTGTCATTTTCTTCTACATTATGCAAGCCATATTTGGTTAAATAGTGGCACAGGTTCAAAAGAGGGAGGCTTAGCCTCCCTCTTTTCTTGCACCTTCCTCCCAAAATTCTTACTATCAACGACCTTAAAAAAATTAAGACTCCCCAAGGATCAGATTGTGAAGTACCTCATTAGTCTTTGTTTACTTATTTGTGCTGCTGTTGCGCCAGTAGCAAATGCAGAACAGGTTCGTTATATCTCAGACAACCTATTTACTTACATGCATTCAGGCCCCGGCACACAATACCGTATTATCGGTAGCGTTGATGCGGGTACGAAAGTAACTCTACTTAGCTCAAATAAAGCCGCAGGCTTTACTCAAATTACGGATGATCGTGGCCGTAGTGGTTGGGTTGATTCAAAATTTGTTTCAACTGAAATTGGCCTAAAAGAGCGTGTTCCTGCGCTACAAACTGAATTAACAGAAGTTAAGGCTAAACTTGCTGAAGCGCTAACTTCAAGCGATAGTCAAAACGCAGGGCTTAAAAACACATTAGCTCAACGTAATACACAGATTAATGATCTAGAAACTCGCAATAATAAGCTGCAAAGCGAGTTATCGTCATCTCAAGATCAAATCCGTGAACTTCGCGCAAAAATTGATACTCAAAAAGACGACCTCTTAATGAAGTGGTTCACTTATGGTGGTCTTGTTGCTGGTGCAGGATTATTATTTGGTCTTGTGCTGCCTCACCTTATCCCACGCCGTCGTAAACGTAATAACGGTTGGGCTTAATGCTCAAAGAGGCAGAGGTCTCAATATCTGGATCAAAAAAGGCAGCTAAGCTGCCTTTTTTATTATCTATTGTCAGCGCGTATTACCACTCTGACAATGCTGGCATACTGATTTCATAACCATCAAACTTTAATACCACATCTCGTGACTCGATACGGGCTAATTTGACGCCAGGCGCAATACTATCACCTTCGTGCAATTCTTTACCATTCACCTTAACCCATCGCTTAGCAGGGGTTGACGAATATATGTGCTGCTCAAAGTTCATTTTAGGTAATTGGTTTTGAATCGATGCTGGTAGTAAGCCTATAGGGATCACTTTACTTTGTGATTGTTTAGGCGCTTTAACTACAGGTTGATCATCGACTTCACTCTCACTGCGATCGAGTTCATTGTCTTGATAACTTTCGCCATCTGTTGCCACAATCGCGGATTTAAGCTGAGCGGCTAACTTAGGTGATAAGGCAGAAAGATCTAAATTATCTAGTTGATAGGGATCTTGATCTTTAGATTGCTTTGCTGATGCTTTGGTTACCGGAGCATAATTATCTGTAGAAACGTCGGCTGAATAAGGTTTAGTTGGCGTTGAAACTTCATAATCTTGATAAGCAGGCACGGCTGAATACAAGCTATCACCAACAGGAAGAGGCTCTGTCACTAATTGAGGATAATCCAGAAAAACGACGTCTTTATTTGGTGATAATACAGTAGCCTGACGGCCCTCTGCTGGCGCTTGTAATACTCGCTGATCATATGTTGCTGTCGAGGGTTGCGATTGAAGTGCTTGCTTTAACGGTGCACTCAGCGCTGTTGTTTGAACCTGCTCATATTTAGCTTGCTGATAAACCTTATATCCAACAATAGAAGCCGCAGGAAGTAATGCAATAACAAGTGGCCATGCCCATGATGTCGACATTTTCTGAGCTTTAACACTTCGCATTGGATGTACAACTTTAACGGTTCCTTGACCCGCTTCTCGTTCAGACTGATCCGTATTTTTATTATCTGATTGTTTTAAACTATCTAGCAATTGAGACATTAGCTGTGCTCCGGCTGTAACGTTGGTCCAGGTAGGTTCATCGCAGAATCCAGCACCATAAGTGTCATAGGCCCTGCTATCCCATCAGCCGCTAAATCTTGTGAACGTTGGAAACGACGCAATTTATCTAATATTGATTGATCAAAATAACCTTTTCTTGGCGATTCCTCACCAAGAAAATCATTCAATTGTTGGTCAAGCCATGCAACGCGTGGACCATTCTGTCCAAAACGAATACTGGTTTTATCACCTAATGGTGGGCGCCACAATAAACTAAATTGTCCATCCCAACGTGATTCAAACCATTTTGGTGTCACCGAAATTCGCTCTTTTCCCAGAAGTAATTCAATACGATCATCGGTAATCGCATATAACACCGCGTAGAAAGGCTTCTGCGCGCCATCTTTTAAAGTTACGATCACGGGACGGTTAATTAAGCCTAATTTTGCTAATGTCGCTTTACCACTAAAGCATGCCAAGCTGATCCGCGAACTGGTAGCACATGTTGCTTGATTTAATGCGGTATCAAAGCCCCATAAACGATATAACGTTTGCATCGAAGTTCGCTCTTTACGACTCGCATCAATCAGTTTCACTAACCTTCCTTGGGTATTTTCTGGGTGATTTAACGCTGTTGTTATTTCCTGATTTTTTAACTCACTCAATGTTTCAACAGCTGACAAATTTGCAGCAGCGTATAACGAATGGTTCGGTGCTATCGGTGGCACAGCGGGTGCAACAGGTAATGGCCAATAATGCCAGACACCCACCACTAATGTTGAACATAATGCCATAGCAACTCCCCACGGGAGCCATGATGCCGCAGTTTTACCCCCTTGCGAGTGCACTTTTGACTGAACAGGAACTTGCCAACTTAAAATATCTTCACACGCTTGCACCGCCATAGCTTTAGTCACTTGATGCGTGCCGGCTTGACAAGCCAATTGCATCGACTTATCGCACACAAGGTTAATTAAGCGCGGAATACCTTGAGTTGCTTTTGCAATATGCTTGATACTACTTGCATCAAACACAGGATATAAACAATCGACAGCAGTTAAACGGTAGTGAATATACTCGCTCACTTCTGTTTCGGTTAAAGGTAGTAGGTGATAACGAGAAGTTATACGTTGAGCAAGCTGACGTAAACGCTCTTGTTGCAATAATTGCTGTAATTCAGGCTGACCAATTAACACAACCTTAAGCAGTTTTCTGCTGTCCGTTTCTAAGTTGGTCAATAAGCGTAATTGTTCTAATACATCAGGCATAAGGTGCTGTGCTTCATCCACCAGCAGCAATGTTTGTCGACCTTCAGCATGATTAGCAATCAAGTGGCGATAAATGATATCAGTTAACTGTTTAAAGCTTGCGTCAGATTGATAATGTAAGCCTAACTCATCACAAATTGCAGCTAATAAATCATGAGCTGATAACGCTGGGTTTAAAATAACAGCAACTTGTGTTTGGTGTGACAATCGGGAAATCATCGCACGTAGTACGGTTGTTTTACCGGTACCAACTTCTCCCGTTAATAAACCAAAGCCACCACCATCGGTTAATCCTGACAACATATGTGTCAATGCTTCTCGATGTCGTTCACTGAGATATAAAAAGCGTGCGCTAGGGACGATAGAAAAAGGCGCTTCAGTGATCCCGAAAAAGTCCTGATACATAAAAATACTCTGATGCTTAAAATAAGTGATAACCGTAAAGCAAGGTTAAATGCTCTTTTGTTCTAAAATACCCGTCAACATTGCGGTATTTATTATCATGGGTATTGATTGGGTTATTGTATACTGCCAAGCAGTAGCGCATAGACCAAGTTCACACTGAATACAGTATTATGGTCAGTTTTTAACTAAAATCGGTAGAGATTCATCTCATTTGTATCAAATATAAGGAGCTTTCATTGCAAACCTATCTTGTTGGTGGTGCCGTTCGTGACACCTTATTAAACCTTACGGTAACAGATAAAGACTGGGTTGTGGTTGGCACAACACCAGAAGCAATGCTAGCTGCAGGATTTGAACAAATAGGCAGTGACTTTCCTGTTTTTCTTCACCCAAAAACGAAACAGGAACATGCTCTAGCTCGAACCGAGCGAAAATCCGGGCATGGTTATACTGGCTTTATTTGTTATTCTGCACCTGATGTAACGCTTGAACAAGATTTACAGCGCCGTGATCTTACCATCAATGCGATAGCTCAATCACCAACGGGGGAGTTAATAGATCCTTACCATGGTCAACAAGATCTTCACGATAAAATTTTACGTCACGTCTCCCCTGCATTTAGTGAAGATCCTTTGCGTGTCTTACGTGTCGCTCGTTTTGCCGCGCGTTTCGCTCATTTAGGTTTTACTGTCGCACCTGAAACTATCTCGTTAATGCAAGAGATGGTGATCAGTGGTGAATTAGAAAGTCTAACACCTGAGCGGGTATGGAAAGAGTGGGAGAAATCACTCTCTAGTGATGATCCACAAGTATTTCTTACGGTACTGCGCCAATGTGGTGCTTTATCGGTTGTCATGCCAGAAATTGATGCTCTGTTTGGCGTACCACAACCTGAAAAATGGCATCCTGAAATTGATTGCGGTATCCATACTTTATTAGTGGCTAAAAAAGCCGCTGAGTTAACCACCGATAAAACCATTCGTTTTGCCGCACAGGTACATGATTTGGGTAAAGCCTTATCCCCAAAAGAGGATCTTCCTCATCACAAGACACACTGTCGAGATGGTATCAAACCTATCAAAGCGCTGTGCCAACGTTTGCGTATACCAAATGACTATCGCGATCTAGCATTATTGGTCTGTGAACAGCACACCAAAATCCATTATGCTGAAGAAATGCGTGCTGATACCTTTATTAAAATCTTTGATCAAATTGACGCATGGCGAAAACCCGACCGTGTTGCTCAACTAGCAATGTGCTGTCGTGCTGATGCTCGTGGACGCACCCACTTTGAGCAAACACCGTATCAGCAAGCAGACATTCTACAAGCGGTCTTTAAGACTGCACTAACCGTTGATGTCAAAGCCATTGTCGCCGCAGGTTTTAAAGGCGCAGAGATCAGAGAGCAACTTGCCTTAAAACGTAGCGAAGCCGTCGCGCAATATCTAAAAGAAACCCGAAAAGAATTCTAATACTCGCTCAGTGATAAATACAAAAAAGCCGACATGATGTCGGCTTTTTTTGTGTGTAAATAGCACGTTCAAATTACTTGGACATCAAGAATAGGAACAAACCAATACCCAAAATTAAGCGGTAGATAACGAACGGTGTCATCCCCAAGCGCGTTACTAATTTCAAAAATACGTGGATACACGCATAAGCACTGATAAATGATACTGCGATACCAATACTTAAGTTTCCTACATCAATAGGATCAGCGCCTGTCACCAGTTTTAAACCTAGATAACCGCCTGCTAAAAGAATAATAGGGATCGACATTAAAAATGAAAAACGCGCTGCAGCCTCACGAGTAAAGCCAAGATAAAGAGCCGCAGTCATCGTCGCACCAGAGCGAGAGGTTCCAGGAATAATGGCCGCTGCCTGCGCTAGACCAATAAACAACGCACTCTTCCAATTCACTTGATACTCGTTATCGGTTTGCTTCGCACGTTTATCAACCCACCATAGCAACAAACCAAAAATAATCGTGGTACACGCAATCACCCATGCTGAACGCAAGTACATTTCAATAAAGTCTTTCATCACCAAACCGAAGATACAGGCGGGGATTGTCGCTATCACAATCATCCATGCTAATTTCGATTCAGCGCTATGCTCACGTTTAAAAATGGAGTTCATCCAAGCGGTTAATAACGAAACCACTTCTTTTCGAAAATAAAGAATAACCGCCATCAACGTACCAACGTGTACAGCGACATCAAACGCTAAGCCTTGATCTGGCCAACCTAAGATCTCAGACGGTAAGATTAAATGGGCAGAGCTAGAGACGGGTAAAAACTCTGTTAGTCCTTGAATAAGGGCTAACATAAATGCTTCAAGATGACTCATTAATTGTCCTTAATTAAACACAGAATAAAAAGTAAGTAATGACTAACTTTCTACTAAACGACTCACTCAACAGGCCATAATATTTGCTGTTGAGAAAAATTTTGCCAAAGTTGCGCCAATGTTTGAGTCTCTTGTGGTATCACTAAATCAGGATTTAATTCACTGAGCGGCCACAGAACAAAAGCAAAACGGTAAATATCAGAACGTGGTAACGACGGTAAAGCATCACTCACAGCATCGCCATACAACAACAAATCAAGATCGATAGTACGACTTTGATTTTTAACTGCATGTGTCGGACGCCCTAATTTGCGTTCAATCTCTTTAAGTTGAGATTGTAATGCAGATAACGATAACGATGTCTGTATTTCGATCACTGCATTAAAAAAATTATCGCCATCAAAACCCACAGGCTCAGCTTCAAAAATGCGAGACATTCGCCATTTACTTGCCAGTGTCTTCACCGCATCTAAGCCAGCTTTTAAATGATATTCACGTTCAATATTACTACCAATACTGATATACGCGGTGATCACTTACTACCTCGCTCTATTTGCACTCCAACGCCACGCGCATTCACCACAGCACCAGGTTTAGTCACTCGTACTTTGATCCAAGGCACATTAAAGTCTGTCATGATTAAATTTGCCACATCTTCAGCTACACGCTCAACTAACAGAAATCGTCCCTGTTCAATCAAATTCGTAACAGCGGTACTTACCGTTGAATAATCCAATGCATAAGTAACATCATCACTGTTAGCAGCAGGTCGATTATCATGCGCCATTTCCAAATCAAGCACTAATTTTTGCTTAATTTCCTGCTCCCAGTCATATACCCCAATAGTGGCAATAACTTCTAATTTTTCGATAAATACCGTATCCATGCTCAATCGCTAATTTTGTTAGAGGTCGGATACCCAATGTCAGCAAAAGCGCGTATTATCAGGTAATATTCGTTAACATAAGTGTTGTTATTAACTATGTAACATTATCACTGTTAACTTGGCTGGAACTATACCACAGCCATGAACGAGTCAAAATTACAGTTCCGTAATATTGACGCAGATAAGATCCAGTTAACATTTCAATTCCTGTTGAACTGGCTCTTACCTTAGATATCCGGATAAATGCATGACACCACTAGCGCTACTGATGATCATTGCCGCCTACTTACTTGGGTCTATTTCTAGCGCCGTATTAATTTCACGGTTGTATCGACTTCCCGATCCTCGAAAAAGTGGTTCCGGTAATCCTGGTGCCACCAATGTGCTTCGTTTAGGTGGAAAAAGTGCAGCAGCGTTAGTTTTAGTGTCAGATATTCTAAAAGGTATGTTACCTGTATGGCTAAGCTACTTTTTAGGTATTAATCCTTTTTTACTCGGTATCATCGGTATTGCGGCTTGCCTAGGCCACATCTACCCGCTGTTTTTTCATTTCCAAGGCGGTAAAGGAGTTGCAACAGCCCTTGGGGCATTAGCGCCTATTGGATGGGATTTAAGCGGCATGCTCATTACAACATGGGTACTCACACTGGTTGTAACTGGCTACTCTTCACTCGCTTCACTTATCACAGCCCTTGCTGCACCGATGCTCACTTGGCTTGTAAAACCTGAATACACCATGCCAGTTTCCATGCTTTCTTGCTTAATCATTTTGCGACACCACGAAAATATTCGTCGCCTTCTCGATGGACAAGAAACCAAGATTTGGGATAAGTTTTCCAAGAAAAACAAAGACGTTTAAACAAAAAAAGCGAAGCTCTTTGCTTCGCTCTTCTATTGCTATACCAGTTTTTTATTAGTCAGCAATCGGTTTCAGTTGATCAATTGGCCAGCGTGGGAAGGCTTTAACACCTAAATCCATCGTCTCTTTGTTTTTCAAACGCTGCATGCCTGCATAAGCGATCATTGCACCGTTATCTGTACAAAATTCTGTACGAGGATAGAACACTTCACCTTTTAGGTTCTTCATCATGCTTTCAAGCTCTTGACGTAAGTGCTTGTTTGCACTGACACCACCAGCAATCACTAAGCGCTTTAAACCTGTTTGTTTTAGTGCACGTTTACATTTAATTGCTAAGGTATCGACTACCGCCTCTTGGAATGCAAACGCGATATCAGCTCGGGTTTGTTCATCATCATCGTTAGCACGAATCGTATTCGCCGCAAATGTTTTTAAACCAGAAAAGCTAAAATCAAGACCGGGACGATCTGTCATTGGTCGAGGGAATTTAAAACGCCCTTTAGTGCCTTTTTCTGCCATTTTAGACAGTAATGGGCCACCTGGGTAATCAAGCCCCATCATCTTCGCTGTTTTATCAAAAGCCTCACCTGCCGCGTCATCAATCGACTCGCCTAGGATTTGGTATTCACCAATGCCTTTAACTTCAACCATCATGGTATGACCGCCAGAAACCAACAAGGCAACAAATGGGAATTCAGGTGCATTATCTTCTAACATTGGCGCGAGAAGGTGTCCTTCCATATGGTGCACCGCAACGGCAGGTAAATCCCACGCGTACGCCAGACTGCGTCCAATGGTTGCACCCACTAATAATGCACCAACAAGACCAGGGCCTGCGGTATAAGCAACACCATCAAGATCGTCATGAGTCAGTCCGGCAGAAGCAAGCGCAGCCTTAATCAATGGAATCGTTTTCTTAACGTGATCACGCGATGCCAACTCAGGCACAACACCACCGTAATCCGCATGTAGCTTTACTTGACTGTAAAGTTCATGTGCCAAGAGACCTTTTTCATCATCGAAAATCGCAATACCTGTTTCATCACAGGAAGTCTCGATGCCCAGTATACGCATAACAACCTCTATACTATTAGGGGGTTTAAATGAAAAATCGGTATAGTTTCAATAACAACCGATAACTCAAATAGGGTTAGGAAGTACTAATTAAGGGGCATGTTACCGTTGTTGACATAAATTAACCAGTTCATAGGCGCAGAATGCTTTACAAATGCCCCCAGATCAGATTAGAATTTCGCACCATTTTTAATCAGCTGACACTTTGAACGTCAGCTTTAAATAGAATCACTCTGAGGTGAGTATTACATGCCAGTAATCAAAGTACGTGAAAACGAACCGTTTGACGTAGCACTACGTCGTTTTAAGCGCTCTTGCGAAAAAGCAGGTATCCTTTCTGAAGTTCGTCGTCGTGAGCACTTCGAAAAGCCAACAACTGTACGTAAGCGCGCTAAAGCAGCGGCAGTTAAGCGTCACCTGAAGAAATTGGCTCGCGAAAACGCGCGTCGCGTTCGTCTGTACTAATCTTTAGATTTTAATACAGAAGGATCGCGTAATGACTCTAATTGAACGTCTTAAAGACGAACAAAAAGCGGCGATGAAGGCGAAGGATAAACCTCGTCTTGGCGCTATCCGTTTAGTTCTTGCAGCAATTAAACAACGTGAAGTTGACGAAAAGATCACTCTTAACGACGACGACGTGTTGGTTGTATTAACAAAAATGGTTAAGCAACGTCGTGACTCTGTAGCCCAATATGAAGCTGCAGGCCGTCAAGACTTAGCTGATGTTGAGCATGCTGAAATCAGTGTTCTAGCCGAGTTTATGCCTCAACCACTAACTGAAGAGGAAATCTCTGCGTTAATGGATGAAGCTATTGCTGCGACTGGCGCTGCCACTATGCAAGATATGGGCAAAGTGATGGGCGTACTGAAACCGCAAATTCAGGGTCGTGCCGATATGGGGATTGTTAGCAAGTTAGTGAAAACTAAACTAGGTTAATCACTCTCCTATTCAGCGACAAGCCGTGCTATCCTTTTGGGGATGCACGGCTTGTTCGTATCTGATTGAACAAGAACTCAACACACTCCAATAACAATCTTCTTTCATTTCACTATCAGGTTATTTGCTTTCTTATGGCAGGAAAAATACCACGTTCATTCATTGATGATCTTATTTCTCGACATGACATTGTCGATGTCATTGATGCACGGGTAAAACTCAAAAAACAAGGCAAAAACTTTGGTGCTTGTTGTCCTTTCCATAACGAAAAAACACCCTCTTTTTCTGTTAGCCAAGAAAAGCAGTTTTACCACTGTTTCGGTTGTGGTGTGCACGGTAACGTACTCGATTTTGTCATGGAGTTTGATCGCCTTGATTTTGTTGATGCGATTGAAGAATTAGCTTCACAGCTAGGTTTGGAAGTGCCACGTGAAAACGATGGAAATAATACCCATCGTGGTCCAAAAGCCGCTGACAAACGTAATTACTATGAGTTGATGGGACAAGTTTCACAATTTTACCAATCTCAACTTCGTACCAAAGAAGGTGAAATTGCTATCGATTATCTCAAAGGTCGTGGCTTATCCGGTGAAATCGTAAAAAAATTCTCGATCGGGTTTATTCCTGATCAATGGGACATGGTACGGAGTCGTTTTGGCAGAGATAATGAATCGCAAAAAGCACTTGTAAACACAGGTATGCTGATCGAGAACGACAATGGTCGTCGTTATGATCGCTTCCGTGGCCGAGTGATGTTTCCGATCCATGATCGACGTGGACGAGTTATTGGTTTTGGCGGACGCGTGTTAGGCGATGGCACCCCAAAATACCTCAACTCACCTGAAACCGATATTTTCCATAAAGGTCGCGAGTTATACGGCTTATATGAAGTGTTACAAACTCACCGTGAACCAAATAAAATCATGGTAGTTGAAGGTTATATGGATGTCGTCGCGTTAGCGCAATTTGGTGTTGATTACGCCGTAGCGTCACTCGGTACATCAACCACAGGCGATCATATTCAAAGTCTATTTCGTCAAACTAGCACGGTTGTATGTTGTTATGATGGCGATAGAGCTGGACGAGACGCTGCATGGCGAGCAATGGAGCAAGCACTGCCGTATTTAACGGATGGTCGCCAACTCAAATTCATGTTCTTGCCTGACGGCGAAGATCCTGATTCATGTATTCGTGCTGAAGGCAAAGACGCCTTTGAACAACGTGTTGATGAAGCGATGCCATTATCAGATTTTCTCTTCAACAGTTTAATGCGACAGGTAGATACCACCAGCCGCGAAGGGAAAGCAAAACTTAGCACCCTCGCCGTTCCACTGATCGATAAGGTCCCTGGTGGCACGCTCAGGCTATACTTACGTGAGCTGCTTGGCAAAAATTTAGGTTTGCCTGACGAAGCCCAGCTTCAGCAACTAATATCAATGCATGGCAAAACATCAAAGCCTGTTGGCCAAGTACAAATTAAACGAACACCAATGCGAGAAGTGATCGCATTATTGATTCAGCACCCTAACTTTGTCACTCACCTTGAGTTTGACATGAGTGCATTTGAAAATATTGAATTATCAGGCTTAAATTTATTGCTATCGATAGTTGATAAATGCCGAAGTAACCCCAATATCAGCACTGGACAACTTTTAGAACACTGGCGCGGTACCAAGAATGAAGCCACAATGGCTCGTCTCGCTGCGTGGGTATTACCGTTGTCGAAAGATGAAGACAACAGCTTAGATGTATTTTTAGACGCAATGGACAAAATTATTGATCAGTGCGTCAAACAACAAATTGAACAGTTGCAGACTAAATCGAGAACAGTCGGCTTATCAGTCGAAGAAAAACAGGAATTACAGTTACTATTACTGAATCGTCCTGTTTAATAAGTAGTCAACAATTAAGAAATTTGTTATAATTAACGGTTTGCAACTCTGCATACTAAATTATCACTCAGACCCGAAGTTGGATACCGTCTATGGAGCAAAATCCGCAGTCACAGCTAAAGTTACTTGTTGCGAAAGGCAAGGAACAAGGCTATCTGACCTACGCCGAAGTAAATGACCACCTACCAGAAGATATTGTTGATTCTGATCAGGTTGAAGACATTATTCAAATGATTAATGACATGGGTATTAAGGTAGTTGAAACTGCCCCTGATGCCGATGAACTCATGATGACTGAAGATAATGCCGACGAAGACGCCATTGAAGCAGCGGCGCAAGCATTATCAAGCGTAGAAAGCGAGATCGGCCGCACGACAGACCCTGTACGTATGTACATGCGTGAGATGGGTACGGTTGAACTACTTACTCGTGAAGGCGAAATTGATATCGCAAAACGCATTGAAGATGGTATTAACCAAGTTCAATGTTCTGTCGCTGAATACCCATCTGCAATTGCTCACTTACTTGAGCAATTCGATAAAGTTGAAGCTGATGAGCTTCGCCTAACTGATATTATTTCAGGCTTTGTTGATCCTAACGAAGAAGCAACTGCTGCACCAACAGCAACGCACATTGGTTCAGAGCTAAGCGAAAGTGATCTTGAAGACGAAGATAAAGATCTTGAAGATGACGAAGACGCTGAAGATAGCGATGAAGAAGAAGATGACGGCAGCATCGATCCAGAGCTTGCTCGCGAGAAGTTCTTAGAACTACGCCAAGCCTACGATAAAATGGCGTTAGCAATTGAAACAAACGGTCGTCAAAATGCGACGACTGAAGTTGCAGTTGAAGAGCTATCAGAAGTATTCAAGCAGTTCCGTCTGATACCTAAGCAGTTTGACCGTTTGGTTAGCTCACTACGTGATTCTATGGATAAAGTACGCACTAACGAGCGTCTTATCATGCGTATGTGTGTTGATAACAGCAAAATGCCAAAGAAAACATTCGTTTCCTTATTTGCAGGTAACGAATCAAGCCAAGATTGGATTGATGAAGCACTAAATTCTGGCAAACCTTATGCTGAGCGCTTAAAGGTATACGAAGAAGATCTTCGTCGTTCTTCGCTTAAGCTACGCATGCTAGAAGAAGAAACAGGTCTTTCAATCGAACGTATTAAAGACATCAGCCGTCGTATGTCTATCGGTGAAGCAAAAGCTCGCCGTGCGAAAAAAGAGATGGTTGAAGCAAACTTACGTCTGGTTATTTCTATCGCGAAGAAGTACACCAACCGCGGTCTGCAGTTCTTGGATCTAATCCAAGAAGGTAACATTGGTTTGATGAAAGCTGTTGATAAATTTGAATACCGTCGTGGTTACAAATTCTCAACTTATGCGACATGGTGGATCCGTCAGGCAATCACACGTTCAATCGCAGATCAGGCACGTACTATTCGTATTCCTGTTCACATGATTGAAACCATCAACAAACTGAACCGTATCTCTCGTCAGATGCTTCAGGAGATGGGTCGTGAGCCATTACCTGAAGAATTGGCTGAACGCATGCAAATGCCGGAAGACAAGATCCGTAAGGTATTGAAGATTGCTAAAGAGCCAATATCAATGGAAACCCCAATTGGTGATGATGAAGATTCACATCTAGGTGACTTCATTGAAGATACTACGCTTCAATTACCAATGGATGCAGCAACAGCAACCAATCTACGTGCAGCGACAAACGATGTACTTGCAGGCCTAACACCACGTGAAGCTAAAGTACTACGTATGCGTTTCGGTATTGATATGAATACTGACCACACGTTAGAAGAAGTGGGTAAACAGTTTGATGTAACGCGTGAGCGTATTCGTCAGATTGAAGCAAAAGCGTTACGTAAGCTTCGCCACCCAAGCCGTTCTGATGTGCTACGCAGTTTCCTCGACGAGTAAACTTAAGCATTAAAAAAAGCGAGCCTAGCGCTCGCTTTTTTGTATCTTAAGCAATGCACACAATAAAATAACAAAGTCACTTATTTGATTTATGCTGCAAATATCTCGAATAGAAGACTAACTGTTGAAAAAGCAAACAAAATCCTAGCCTTAATCGCTAGACAAGGGCAAATCCATCCCCTATAATTTGCCCCATATTGGCCCCTTAGCTCAGTGGTTAGAGCAGGCGACTCATAATCGCTTGGTCCCCAGTTCAAGTCTGGGAGGGGCCACCAAACATAGAAAGGCAGAAAAGGTTAATCCTTCTCTGCCTTTTATTTTATCTATATACACCCTTTCAGATTCAGATCACAAAAACCATTATTGTGATTTCATCAATTACTTTGATACTTCTTCACCACAACAGAATATATTACAGCGTAAAGACAATATTAAATAACCCTTCAAGTCTTGATAAATAACAATACTTTATTTTTATTTATCAGCATAATCATCATCGTTACGTCACATAACAATGAGACGATTTAGGCTCTTAACTCTAAGTGCAAATCATAAGAGTTCTGCTATAATGTTGCGCTCGTTAAGCTCATATCCAATAAACTGTTTGATATTATAAATTAACGCAAGTACCAAGATCTAACCAACGATAAGTAACAATAAAAATTTTGTACTGTCACTTTATCAAAGCGCCAACGTTTTTATAAAGTAATGTTTATCGAGTTTTTTATTACAACCATCGTAGTAACTATTCTCTCATTTAGGATGTAGTGATACAGCAATCAGATGAGAACACTGGTTCTATGATAATAATTTCCCCTCGGGTAAAAGTTCGTCTGGAGAGACCCTCAATGAAAAAGACCAAGATCGTATGTACGATTGGACCTAAAACTGAATCTGTAGAAATGCTTACTAAACTAGCTAACGCTGGTATGAACGTAATGCGTCTTAACTTCTCACACGGTGACTTCGAAGAGCACGGTCAACGTATTCGTAACCTACGCGAAGTAATGGCTAATACAGGCAAAGAGCTAGCAATCCTGTTAGATACTAAAGGCCCTGAAATCCGTACAATCAAACTAGAAGGCGGTCAAGACTTCTCTCTAGTAGCTGGTCAAGATTTTACATTTACAACTGACACTTCAGTTGTAGGTAACCAAAACTGCGTTGCAGTAACTTACCCAGGTTTTGCTAAAGACCTCACAAAAGGTAACACTATCCTAGTAGACGACGGTCTAATCGAAATGGAAGTGTTAGAAACAACTGATACTGAAGTAAAGTGTAAAGTACTTAACAACGGTGACTTAGGCGAAAACAAAGGTGTTAACCTACCTGGCGTTTCTGTAAAACTTCCTGCACTTGCTGAAAAAGACAAAGCTGATCTTAAGTTTGGTTGTGAGCAAGGCGTTGATTTCGTTGCTGCATCTTTCATCCGTAAAGCTGAAGATGTACAAGAAATCCGTGCACTTCTAACCGCTAACGGTGGCGAAAACATCCAAATCATCTCTAAGATCGAAAACCAAGAAGGTGTTGATAACTTCGACGCGATTCTTGATGCATCTGACGGTATCATGGTTGCTCGTGGTGACCTAGGTGTTGAGATTCCAGTAGAAGAAGTAATCTTCGCTCAGAAGATGATGATCGAGAAATGTAACCGCGCACGTAAAGTTGTAATCACTGCAACTCAAATGCTTGATTCTATGATTAAGAACCCACGTCCAACTCGCGCAGAAGCGGGCGACGTTGCTAACGCAATCATGGATGGTACAGATGCAGTAATGCTTTCTGGTGAGTCAGCGAAGGGTAAATACCCAATTGAAGCTGTAACTATCATGGCGCAAATCTGTGCACGTACAGATTACGTTGTTAAGCCAGAGCTAGGTTCTCGTCTAGATAGCCCTCGTCTACGTATCACAGAAGCGGTATGTAAAGGTGCAGTAGATACAGCTGAGAAACTAAACGCTCCGCTAATTATCGTTGCTACTGAAGCTGGTAAGTCAGCTCGCTCTGTACGTAAGTACTTCCCAACAGCACGTATTCTTGCTGTAACAACAAATACTAAGACAGCAGCTCAGCTATGTCTTTCTAAAGGTGTTACACCTGTTGTTGTTGATTCAATTGAAAGCACAGATGCATTCTACCTACGCGGTAAAGAGCTAGCGCTTGAAACGGGTCTTGGTGCTAAAGGCGACATCGTTGTTATGGTTTCTGGTGCTCTAGTAGCTTCAGGTACTACAAACACAGCATCTGTACACGTACTTTAATTCGTACCTACTGATGTATAAAAAGGAGCTCTAGTAGCTCCTTTTTTATTCTCTTAACACCTTAAACACCCTCCCTCTTAAGGCGCTGCTTGTAACCTTAATAATAAATACGTGATAGCCCTTACTTTGGGGAATGCGACATCCTTATGTTAGCCATCACTTATATGATACCCCTACTATAAATGCCCAAATAGCACCTAAAATGTTTAAGCAATAAACAAACCAATGTATACTTTAATCTCAAATCACTAATAAATTCATATATAACAAGACGATAAATTCTCAATAATAATAATAACGAGAATTTAAGAAGCTGAAGAGGATTGACGTGTCTAGCCCGACTTTAACGAATCAGGTTATGGAGGTTATCCGACAAGATATCTTGCTCGGTAAACTTACCCCAGGCCAAAAGCTCGTTGTCGCTGATCTTAAAGAGCGATACAACGTAGGTGCATCTCCAATTAGAGAAGCCTTAGTGCAATTATCATGGAAAAAGTACGTTAAATTTGCACCACAAAAAGGGTGTTGGGTCGCCCCCGTTTCAATTGAAGAACTACAAGATCTTTTTAGTGCTAATAATGTTATCTCTCGAGAGCTATTAACGCGCGCAATCACACAAGGTGATGAAGCTTGGGAGCTCAATATCTTAACGACCTATCACAAACTCAGTCGCTTAGATCCAGCTCTTGATGACACTGACTTATCTGAATGGGAACAACGTCATAGTGATTTTCATACCGCCATTTTAACCAGTGCCAACTCTCCTGTAATGCTCGATATCTATAATGATATCTACGATCAAATAAAACGTTATCGTCATATTTGGGTAAGTAAAACACGAGAAGCTGAAGATCGCTACAACGATCAAGGGGAACACGAAGCCTTAATGAAAGCAGTCCTTGATCGTGATATAGAGCTCGCACAGAAAATCATGCAGACCCACTTTGAAAGAGCGGTTGATGATATAAAGAATCATCTCTAACCTTTTCAATAATAAATAAAAAAAGCTCGTTAATACAATTAACGAGCTTTTTGATCTTACCAGCCAAAGAGCTCTTTATGATGGGTATTTAACAGTAATACAACTAACAAAAAGTAAATTGCACTCACTTTAAAACCTAAAAGAACGAGAATAGCTGTGGTTAATCGGACCAAAAATTGCCGCAGCATCGCTTACCTCATATGGTATAAGCGCTTCCCTGCCTTCTGCTCCTTACTAAAGGTTAGTAGATATCCATGCATTAAAAAAACAAAAGCCGATTGCTTATTACAACAATCGGCTTTGTTAATAGTGCGCTATACAATTACGCCTTTAATGCACGCTCTCCTCGAGCCATGCCGACTATACCACTTCGAGCGACTTCAATAATTTCTGTCGCTTCACCTACGGCCGCTAGAAATGCATCAAGTTTTTCACCTGTACCGATTAATTGAATAGTATAAATTTGGCTTGTAACATCAATAATCTGTCCCCGAAAAATATCTGCAGTACGTTTAACTTCTGCTCGCGCAAAGCCACTTGCTTTAACTTTGGTTAGCATTAATTCACGCTCAACATGCTCTGATTCAGTAATGTTACTGACCTTTAAAATATCAATCAGCTTATGAAGGTGTTTTTCAATTTGCTCATAAGCCGATTCATTTTTCACATTGGTCGTGATGTTCAAGCGAGACAACGTTGGATCATCAGTCGGCGCAACAGTAAGTGACTCGATATTGTAACCACGTTGAGAAAACAGTCCCACCACACGAGATAATGCGCCCGGTTGGTTTTCAAGTAATACTGAAATAATTCTACGCATTATGTTCTCTCCGTCTTGCTTAACCACATCTCATTCATTGCACCACCACGGATAAGCATTGGGTAAACGTGCTCTGTTTCATCAACACTGATATCAATAAAGACTAATTTATCTTTTAGTGCTAAAGCTTTCTCTAGTTCACTTTCTAATTTATTAGGATCTGAAATTCGTACACCAACATGGCCATAAGCTTCAGCAATAGCCGCAAAATCAGGCACAGAGTCCATGTATGAATGTGAATGGCGACCTTGATAGATCATATCTTGCCACTGTTTCACCATACCTAAGAATCGGTTATTTAAGTTAATGATCTTAACAGGAATATCGTATTGCAGCGCCGTAGATAGCTCTTGGATATTCATCTGAATACTGCCATCACCGGTTACGCACACCACTTCTGCATCAGGTAAAGCAAACTTCACTCCCATCGCAGCAGGTAAACCAAAGCCCATCGTGCCTAAACCACCAGAATTAATCCAACGACGTGGCTTATCAAATGGATAATACAGTGCGGCAAACATTTGATGCTGACCAACATCAGAAGAGACATAAGCTTCGCCATTCGTTAAGCGGTGAAGCACTTCAATGACTTGCTGTGGTTTAATTCGATCGCTATCAGTGTCATAACTTAAACATTCACGTTCACGCCACGATTCAATTGATTGCCACCATTGCGCGATCTCTTGTTGATCATTTTTAACTTCATGCTCTTTCAATAATTTAAGCATGCTATTTAATACGGTATCCGCCGAGCCCACAATAGGAATATCTGCTGATACGGTTTTAGATATTGATGAAGGATCAATATCTATGTGCATGATCGTTGCATCAGGGCAGTACTTTTCTAAGTTGTTGGTCGTACGATCATCAAAACGCACTCCAATACCAAATATAAGATCTGCGTTATGCATTGCCATATTAGCTTCATAAGTGCCATGCATACCCAACATACCTAAACACTGTTTATGTGTGCCAGGGAACGCCCCTAGCCCCATCAGGGTATTTACAACAGGAATGTTTAATGACTCAGCAAGCTCAATCAATTGCTCGCTACACGATGACATGATAGCACCACCACCGACGTACAATACTGGCTTTTTCGCTGATAATAGCGCTTTAACACCACGTTTAATTTGTCCTTTATGACCTTGGGTCGTAGGATTATATGAACGTAATGAAATCGATTCTGGATATTGATATGGATACGCTTCAGCAGGGTTTAACATATCTTTAGGGATATCAACCACAACAGGACCAGGGCGGCCTGTAGATGCGATATAGAAGGCTTTTTTGATGATTTCAGGGATGTCTTCAGGTTTGGTTACAAGAAAGCTATGTTTAACGACTGGGCGTGAGATCCCAACCATGTCACATTCTTGGAATGCATCGTTACCAATTAAGCTACTCATTACTTGTCCTGATAGTACGACCATAGGAATTGAATCCATATAAGCCGTTGCAATACCAGTAATGGCATTCGTTGCGCCAGGACCAGAGGTCACCAGTACAACGCCTACATCACCCGTAGCACGCGCATAACCATCAGCCATATGAACAGCAGCTTGTTCATGACGAACAAGAACATGTTCAATATCGCTTTTCTCATGAAGGGCATCGTAGATATCAAGAACAGAGCCACCAGGGTAGCCGAATATATGCTTAACGCCTTGATCGATCATAGAACGTACGATCATATCAGCGCCGGACAACATCTCCATATTTTGTCTCCAGGTCGATGAAACATAGTTAGGGCTTATTTTTAGCCTAATAAACGCCATGAATAATTCATGCTATGTATACTACGCAATGCAATAACAACACGCAGTTACCTGTAACAACTTTAACGCTTTTGCAGCATTTGAATCTAGAGGAAAAGTCGACTTTGATTTTAAAATCTTAAAAATTGATGTTTTATGACTTTTTACAGGCAAATAAAACCATCAAGCCACATTAATAACCACGGTATAGTTTTATTACCAAATATGTTACTGGTTAAAGCAAAAAAGGAGCCATAATGGCTCCTTAATTTATTAAAAATAAAACATTATTTGTCTTTATGAGACGCCTTTTTATGGCTTTCCTCATACATATGTTCAATTTCTTTATGGTAACGGTCTTGAATCACTTTTCGACGAAGTTTTTGAGTCGGCGTTAACTCGCCTTTGTCCATCGAAAATGATTTAGGTAGCAAGGTGAATTTCTTCACTTGTTCAAAACGTGCTAAATCTTTTTGTAGCTCTACCACACGCTTTTCAATTAACTCAACAATTTGGCTATGTTTAACTAGCTCCAAACGGTCTTTGTATTTGATATTTAACTCGCGCGCATGTTCTTCAAGCGTTTCAAAACACGGAACAATCAAGGCAGATACAAACTTACGAGTATCGGCAATGACAGCTATCTGTTCAATAAAGTGATCTTTGCCTATCGCACCTTCAATCACTTGCGGTGCAATATATTTACCACCAGAAGTCTTCATTAACTCTTTAATACGGTCAGTAATAAACAAGTTACCTTGCTCATCAAGATAGCCCGCATCACCGGTTTTCAAGAAGCCATCTTCAGTGAAATTTTTCGCGGTTTCTTCTGGCATATTGTAATAGCCACGCATAACCATCGGACCACGAACTAAAATTTCATTCTGCTCGCCAATTTTAACTTCGGCACCGGGCATTGGCATACCAATCGAATCAGGGTTATAACAACTGTCATCCCAACAAGAAACTGTCGCTGTGGTTTCTGTCATGCCATAACCTAATTTAACGTTAATTCCAATCGCGTGGAAAAAACGTCCAATTCCTGCATCTAATTTCGCGCCACCACATGGCATAAATTTAATATTGCCACCAAGTACTGCCTGCAGTTTGGATAACACTACTTTCTCAGCTAACGCATAAGATTTCTTCAATAACCAAGATGGCTCACGACATTCTTGACGGGCAGCAGCCATCTTAGCGCCCATGTTCACCGCCCATGTAAATATCATTTTACGGTGTAAGGGTGCGCGAGAGACTTTATCGTGAATACCTGAATAGATTTTTTCAAACACACGAGGAACCGCTGACATATAGTGCGGTTTCACCGTGATTAATGCTTCTTTCAATTTATTAGTATCGGATAGGTAGCAATTTACGACACCACGATGTAGTGCGTAGAACGTCCATGCACGTTCAAAGACATGTGATAACGGTAAGAAGCATAATGAAGTATCACCTTCATCTAGTGCTAAACGTTGATCATGCGCTTCAATCTGAGAAGCAATGTTTGCATAATCTAACATGACCCCTTTCGGTGTACCGGTTGTACCCGAGGTATAAATCAGTGTGACCAAATCATCCATTTGTTGTGCAGATAATCGAGTATCAAGTTCTTGTTGATACTCACCACTTGCTTGCTTTACAAACTCATTATAATGACACGCCAATGGATGTTCAGGGATAGTGACATCATCAGACAATGCAACAATGCGTTCAAGCTGAGGACATTGTGCGGCAATTTCCACAGCCGCATCCATTTGAGCTTGCTCGCCAACAAAAAGTACTTTTACACTAGCGTCTTGAAGAATATAAGCCGCTTGCTGCTCTGTACTGGTTGGATAAATAGGAACAGTAATACAACGATTGTATAACGTGGCAAAATCAGCAACAGTCCAGCGAGGCATATTGTTTGCGAATATGCCAACTTTATCTTGTACTTGTAGGCCTTGGCACAATAATGCTAAAGCCAATTGCTGAATTTGCTCACCAAAACAATTCCAACTAATATCTTGCCACTCACCATCTACTTGATGACGTAATGCAGGCTTATCACCTAAGCGAGAAACTTGACTGCGAATGCGGTGAACAATATGAAAATCGTGTTGTGCCATAAGTACTCTATTTTTTTAGCTTACACTTGTAAGCTGATTCGAGATATGCAGTCTACAATTCAGCCTATAAAAAGCCAACCATAATGCACATAAAATTATATTTCCCAACGCTTACCCGCTACTCTACGCCTTGTGAATAAAAGCTATCAAACGACTTTTCAATCAAAAAGCAAAAGTGTAAGAATCTATAAATAACATGGTTGAAGAACGAAAAAATCAACCTTATTTCACGTCGCGGCATTATTCATATTGCGAAACAGCAGACAACTCTTACCACTGTAATATCGATAGCTTGTAACCAAAAAAGGTCAGCAATTGTGCTGACCTTCACGTTTATATCATGGGTTTTATTGGGTTAGATCACCACAAATTGCCATTAGCTGATCTCGCATCCAGATATTGCCTTTATCCTTTTGTGTTGATTCATGCCAACTTAGGTAACCGCTAATTTTGTTATTCGTAAAGGGAAGCTCTAACACTTTTAAGTGTAGGTTATCAGCCACAGATTCAGCTAACCAACGAGGCGCTACCGCAATTAATTCAGATTGGCCGACCACATACATGATATTGCTTAAACTCGCACCTTGATAAGCTTCATTGTAACTGTGCGCTTGATTGTAAATATGATCAGCAAAACCTTTAACTTCAGGGATCGTTTTTAATACGGCATGCATTTCATTATTAAATTCAGCTTCAGAAATACTGTCATGTAAACGAGGGTGATTTCCTGATGCGATGACAACAAGTTCATCACTGAATAATTCTGTGCTACAGAATCCTTGTTCATCAAAGCGTACATAATCAATCACAAAATCAATTTCTTGATAACGTAATTTCTGTGCTAATTCTGCTTCAAATTCGGCTTCAAGTTGAAGACGTAAATGAGGAGCTTGCTTGTGCATTTCTTTTAAAATCTGAGGTGCAAAACGCATGTCTGAAGGGCTGCAAATTGCCAACTTAAAAGTGCGTGTTGAAGTCATTGGACTGAAGATAGAACATGGCAATTCATTCTTAACTAATTGCAGTGCTTGGCGAAGTGGACCAAACAATTGTTTTGCTCGTTGCGTAGGTTGAATACCGCGACCATGACGAATAAATAACTCATCATTAAACATTACTTTAAGGCGCGCAACTGCATTACTTACCGCAGGTTGTGACATACCTAAATTATGTGCAGCGCGAGTAATGTTCTGCTCTTGCATTACGGCGTCAAAAACAGTTAATAAATTAAGATCAACACTACGTAATGTTGATTCCATTGAATAACTTTCTGCTGGGAAAACTGAAGCTGTTTTACGTGTCATATTATGCCTCTAAATTTATGAGTTCATCGGCACTTCCTATGCCTTCAGTAACTTAGAAGCTTAATTCTTGCTTCTAGTCTAAACCCGCTTGATTTGGGATGAGGCCAGTATCATCCAAACAGATTGATGAGACTAATAATAGAATATAAGTGATTATGATTCTTATATGAATTAATGCACATTCAGAAATATAAACCTTAAAAATCATTTAGTTAAACCAAACATAAAATAAATAAAAAAAGATATAAATAAAAATTCAGACACTTTTTTAAGATAAAAAACGATAACAAATTCAAGAATAATCAGTAGCTTTTTCTATTGATTCATTTCACCAATGATTTAATAAGTGAAGGTGTTACCGTTATATATTGGCTTTCAGGGTAATGCTCGGACATTGCTTCAGCTACAGATTCAGGGAACTCTACTTGCTGCCATAACACTTCTTTTAGTGTATCAATATCATCCCACTCTTTATTAAGTAACCACTCACTAACTTCACTTGCAACATCTGGGATTTTAACCCGCCCAACACTCTCACTATCAAGCCAAACTCGCATCGTCGTCACATCTAACGATTGAGTAACATGAGCCAACCCCATCATCGCTAACGTGGCAACATTACTACTTTGTTCAAATTGTCCTTGTAATGGCTTTAGCAATAATTTTTTCCCTAAAGAAATAGCCTCTGAAGGCAGTTCAAAACCACCGTTTGCCACGACACCTTTACAGTGATGTAAATGGTGATGAAACCCCTCTCGACTTAATGGTTTCAACTGCACGTTTTGCCATTGTGATTTGCTCTCAATATCTGGGTGATAACAAACAAAATTCACTTGCTGAAAATGAGAGAGTAAATCGGTAATTTGAGAAAGTGACTCAAAGGGCAAATACACCAAAATAAAAGGTTGTTGATGACGACTTGGTATATCAAAACAAGGAATAATTGGTGGTAAAATTGGGCAGTTAAAATGATGCCAATGCAGACCAATTTGATATTGAGTCGGAGCAAAATAACGTGTAAGTAATCGATCAAATACGCTTTCATTCGCTTTGGGTACATCATGTAAAAAAGCTGCTTGATGACTTAACGAAAGGCTGGGTACTTTCTGCTGTTTTGCAGCCCATGCAGTAACAGGCTCAAAATCATTCAACACTAAATCATAACGAGATAAATCTAACGTTTTCACCTCTTGTCGAAATTGCCGTAAATCAAGCTGATGCCATGTTTTTAATCGTTGAATACAGCCTTGTTCGGTAACAAAAGTCAGCCCTTTTCCCAATTGATAATCACCAAAACAGGCCATATCAAAAAACTTATCTCGTTCCCGCCCTGAAAAATAATAATCAACCTCACAATCTAATCCATCAAAAGCACGTGCCATTTCACGAGCTCGAGAAATATGACCATTACCCGTACCTTGGATCCCATAAAGTATTTTCATTGTATATTCCTTACAAGATAAAACCGGCTAATTCAAAACAAGCAAAACCTAATAATGCGCCAGCAACAATATCGCTAAGATAATGCACCCCCAGCAATACACGGGAGAAGCCAATGCAGCTTGCCCATAGCCACACCATTTCACTATACGAAGGATAAAAGCTTGAAATTAAGGCGGCCATCATAAAAGCCGCCGCAGTATGACCCGATGGCAAGCTATAGCGATCTGAGGGTTTTATAAAGGAGGGTAAACTAACCGGACGACTACGTTTAAAGCTGTTTTTGAGCAACCAATACAATGGGAGTTCAATCAAAAACATCAACAAACCATATAAAATAAAAGAATCACCGTGTTGTTGATCACCCCACCATATGAGCAAGCCAATCATTGCATATAAGTGGCCATCACCAGTTCGTGAAACAATACGGCTAATTTTAGCCAGTGGAATATTAAATCGATGACAGAGACATAGCGTTGAAAACGCATAATCAAAACGCTGAATGGGGGTAAGTAATGTCATCATTGTTCTCCTTCTTATAACTGTCACTAGAATAAAAAGGACTTGTGACAACAAGGTGAAACTTAAAAGGAGAGTCAGTGACAATCTAGAAGAAAACGAGAATCACATAAATTGTTAATGATTTGGCAATTTTTTATCACTAAAGGTTATTGCCCGACCTTCTCTGTGTTTTTCTCTTATTTATAGAAAAATAAATCGCAACAATTAAAAATCAATTAGTTAACGTTATAATTGTAAAATAAACGTAATTATTGGTTGACCTTTGACCTGTCTATTTGGTATTCATTTGTTAATCAACTTCATATAAGTGTGTATAAAATGAAAAAACGTTTCTCTTTACTCCTTAGCCTCCTCCTTATCGTGACTTAAATCGCGCGGGTTGCTTTTGAGTGGGAAACGCCACTAAAGATTTTAAAACCCGCGCAACTTGCGCGGGTTTTTTCATATATCGACTAGCGCAAGTGAATGCGAACTAACCTGTAACGGTAATAGATTAAAAGGAAGTAGCAATGAAAGATCAGGTCATTATTTTCGATACTACGCTACGTGACGGTGAACAAGCGTTGTCGGCAAGCCTTACCGTAAAAGAAAAGCTACAGATCGCATATGCATTAGAACGTTTGGGTGTTGATGTGATTGAAGCTGGCTTTCCTGTGTCATCCCCTGGCGATTTTGAGTCAGTACAAACCATCGCGAAACACATCAAAAACAGTCGTATTTGTGCTCTATCTCGAGCGGTAGCAAAAGATATTGATGTAGCGGCAGAGTCATTGAAAGTCGCAGAAGCTTTCCGCATTCATACCTTTATTTCAACCTCAACTGTTCACGTACAAGACAAGCTACGTCGTAGCTATGATGATGTAATTGATATGGGTGTCGCAGCTGTAAAGCGTGCGCGTAATTATACTGATGATGTTGAGTTCTCATGTGAAGATGCGGGCCGTACTCCGATTGATAATCTATGCCGCATGGTAGAAGCGGCTATCGATGCGGGCGCTAACACCATTAATATCCCTGACACCGTGGGCTACACCCTGCCGAGTGAGTTTGGCGGTATTATCACCCAGCTATTTAATCGCGTTCCAAATATCGATAAAGCTGTTATTTCTGTCCACTGTCACGATGATTTGGGGATGTCTGTTGCCAACTCAATGGCAGCTGTTCAAGCGGGTGCTCGTCAGGTAGAAGGAACCATTAATGGTCTAGGTGAGCGTGCAGGTAACTGCTCACTAGAAGAAATTGCGATGATCATCAAAACGCGTCAGGAGTTACTGGGCGTAACAACCAATATCAAACACGATGAAATTCACCGCACCAGTAAAATGGTTAGTCAGTTGTGTAATATGCCAATTCAAGCTAATAAAGCGATTGTTGGGGCTAATGCCTTTAGTCACTCATCGGGTATCCACCAAGATGGGATGCTAAAAAATAAAAACACCTATGAGATCATGACGCCTGAATCGATAGGCCTTAAAAACCAAGCACTAAACTTAACCAGTCGCTCTGGTCGTGCGGCAGTTAAAAGTCACATGGATGCATTGGGCTACACCGAGAAAGAGTATAGCCTAGATAAACTGTATGCTGATTTCTTAAAACTGGCTGATCGAAAAGGCCAAGTGTTTGATTATGACTTAGAAGCATTGATGCATTTTTCTAACCTTCGTGATGAAGATGACTACTTCAAACTGAACTACCTAAGTGTTCAATCGGGTAGTGTGATGGCAACGACCAGCATCAAGCTATTGTGTGGTGACGAAGAAAAATGTGAAGCGGCAGTCGGTAACGGTCCTGTCGATGCGTTATACCAGTGTATTTACCGCCTAACAGGTTATGACATTGTGCTGGATAAATTTGATTTAACCGCAAAAGGCGAAGGCGAAGACGGCTTAGGACAAGCAGACATCATCGCTAATTATAAAGGTAGAAAATACCACGGAACGGGCTTAGCAACCGATATTGTAGAAGCGTCTGGTCAAGCGTTACTGCACGTTATCAACAGCATTCACCGTGCAGATCAAATTGAAGAAATTAAGCAACGCTCAGCAACTCACTAGTTGATAACGCTTGCAGCGACTCACGAATTTATACTTTTAAACAATTATGGAGAGCAAGATACCATGGCTGGTTCTTACAATATTGCAGTTTTACCCGGTGACGGGATTGGTCCAGAAGTAATGCAACAGGCACATAAAGTGCTAAATGCAATCGAGGCTAAATTTAATCTAACCTTTAATCGTACAGAATATGATGTCGGTGGTATTGCTATCGATAATCATGGCAGTCCACTACCTGATGCTACTCTAAAAGGCTGTGAACAATCCGATGCAGTGTTATTTGGCTCTGTTGGTGGCCCTAAGTGGGAACATCTAGCGCCTAACGATCAACCTGAGCGTGGTGCTCTTCTGCCACTACGTAAACACTTCCAATTATTTTGTAATCTACGCCCTGCTCAAATTCACCGTGGCTTAGAGAAGTTCTCTCCGCTACGCGCTGATATTTCAGAGCGTGGTTTTGATATTGCTGTTGTGCGTGAGCTCACTGGCGGTATTTACTTTGGTCAGCCAAAGGGCCGCGAAGGTGAAGGCGCACAAGAAAAAGCGTTCGATACCGAAGTCTACTACCGATATGAAATTGAACGTATTGCAAAAATTGCGTTTGAATCAGCTCGCTTACGCAGCAAAAAAGTCTGCTCTATTGATAAAGCTAACGTCCTACAGAGCTCTATTTTATGGCGTGAAGTCGTAGAAGAAATCGCAAAAGATTATCCTGATGTAACGTTAACTCATATGTACATTGATAACGCGACCATGCAGCTGATCAAAGATCCTTCTCAATTTGATGTCATGCTATGTTCAAATATCTTCGGCGATATCATCTCTGATGAGTGTGCAATGATCACAGGCTCTATGGGTATGTTGCCTTCTGCTAGCCTTAACCAAGATAAGTTTGGTATGTACGAGCCTGCTGGCGGATCAGCACCGGATATTGCAGGTAAAAACATTGCAAACCCAGTGGCGCAGATCCTATCAGCAGCACTGATGCTTCGTTACAGCCTAGGTGAAGAAACAGCAGCGCGTGCTATTGAGCAAGCAGTATCACAAGCGCTAGAAGCTGGTGAGTTAACCGCCGATCTTGCAAGTGATAAGCCAGCACTAACCACCAGTGAAATGGGCGATAAGATCGCAGCCTACATTCAACAAGCATAAGGGAGCAATGAGCAATGTCGAACACTAATAATAACGCTTCAGCTTCACCTAAAACGCTTTATGAAAAAGTTTATGATTCCCATGTTGCCGTTGCAGCAGAAGGGGAAAATCCGATCCTATATATCGACCGTCACCTTGTACATGAAGTGACATCCCCGCAAGCTTTTGATGGCTTGCGTGAAAAGGGTCGTAAAGTACGTCAGGTATCAAAAACTTTCGCCACTATGGATCACAACGTTTCCACCCAAACCAAAGACATTAATGCATCGGGTGAAATGGCACGTATCCAAATGGAAACACTGGCGAAAAACTGTGAAGAGTTTGGTGTCACCCTATATGATTTAAATCATAAATATCAAGGTATTGTACACGTAATGGGGCCTGAGCTAGGTATTACTCTACCGGGTATGACCATTGTTTGTGGTGACTCACATACTGCGACTCACGGTGCCTTTGGCGCACTGGCTTTCGGGATTGGTACCTCAGAAGTGGAGCACGTATTAGCCACTCAAACCTTAAAACAATCTCGTGCAAAAACCATGAAGATTGAAGTTAAAGGTAAAGTAGCTGAAGGCATTACAGCAAAAGACATCGTCCTTGCCATCATTGGTAAAACAACCGCCGCTGGCGGTACTGGCTATGTGGTTGAATTCTGTGGCGAAGCAATCACAGATCTTACGATGGAAGGTCGTATGACCGTCTGTAACATGGCGATTGAACTAGGCGCGAAAGCAGGCTTGATCGCACCGGATCAAACAACATTTGATTATATTAAAGATCGTGAATTTGCCCCAAAAGGCGCAGAGTTTGATGCCGCAATAGAATACTGGACATCATTGAAATCCGATCCTGACGCCGAGTTTGATGCCGTTGTAACGCTCGACGCTAAAGACATAAAACCACAAGTGACATGGGGAACAAACCCGGGTCAAGTGATTGCCGTTGATGAGCCAATCCCTGCCCCTGAAAGCTTTAACGATCCCGTTGAAAAAGCCTCTGCAGAAAAAGCATTAGCTTACATGGGACTAGAAGCTGGCAAAGCCCTGTCTGATTTTACTGTTGATAAAGTCTTTATTGGCTCATGCACTAACTCACGTATTGAAGATATGCGCGCAGCAGCAGCCATTGCTAAAGGGCGTAAAGTTGCCGCTAACGTACAAGCTTTAGTCGTTCCAGGCTCTGAGCAAGTGAAAGCACAAGCGGAAAAAGAAGGGCTTGATAAGATCTTTATTGAAGCTGGCTTTGAATGGCGACTACCTGGTTGTTCAATGTGTCTGGCAATGAATAACGATCGCTTAGGTCCCGGTGAGCGTTGTGCGTCAACCAGTAACCGTAACTTTGAAGGCCGTCAAGGTCGTGATGGACGTACTCATCTCGTTAGCCCAGCCATGGCAGCAGCAGCGGCATGTGCCGGACATTTTGTTGATATTCGCCAACTAGATGCCGCATCGGTGTAACAAAAGGATTTGAACATGACAGGTTTTAAACAACACACAGGTTTAGTTGTACCGCTAGATACGGCAAATATTGATACCGATGCGATTATTCCAAAACAGTTTTTGCAGAAAGTAACCCGCACTGGATTTGGTAAGCACCTTTTCCATGATTGGCGTTTTCTAGATGATGCAGGCGAGCAGGCAAACCCTGACTTTATTATGAACGCCCCTCGCTACCAAGGCGCGAGTATTTTACTGGCGCGTGAAAACTTTGGTTGTGGCTCTTCTCGTGAACATGCACCGTGGGCGCTTGCTGATTATGGTATCCAAGTTATGATTGCGCCAAGCTTTGCCGATATTTTCTATGGTAACTCGATCAATAACCAAATGGTGCCAGTACGTCTATCTGAGCAAGACGTCGACACTTTATTTAAGTATGTCGATGAAAATGAAGGCGCACAGATCACGGTTGATCTTGAAAAAATGATCGTCAGTGCGGATGGTAAAGAGTATGCCTTTGAAATTGATGAATTCCGTCGTCACTGCCTATTAAATGGTTTAGACAATATCGGTTTGACACTACAACACGAAGATAAAATTACAGACTTTGAAAACCGTATTCCTAGCTTCTTAGCGTAATCGTACATTATCTGAAATCGAACGCCCTGTTTAATATAAACAGGGCGTTTTTATTTAAAATATCAAAAAGATAATGAAATTAGCCAATACTTATTACGGTCTTAATCAATATTGTTACTTATTATATTAATAGGAAGAATATGCGTATTGTTATTGCGATTGGGCTGTTGTTATTCACTCTGCCGAGCTTTGCTGCGCCAAAATCCGAACTCTGGTCATATTGGCAACCTCATGATCCTAAGAACACAAACAAGATCAGTCATCAGGATTGGCAGCAGTTACTCAATAAATATCTTGTCATTCAACCGAATCAAACCTTATTTCGTTATAACCAAGTATCACGTGCAGATAAACAAAAGCTAGCAACTTATATTAAGCGACTCAGTGTCCAAAACCCTCACCGTTATAATCGTGATGTTCAATTTGCCTATTGGGTTAATTTATATAACGCCCTAACCGTTCAATTAATTATTGATAATTACCCTGTAAAATCAATTACCAAACTGGGAGGTTTGTTTAGCTTTGGACCATGGGATCAAACCATTATTACCATTAATAATAAAAAGCTAACTTTAAACGATATTGAACATCGGATCTTACGCCCTATCTGGCAAGATCCTAGGATCCACTACGCAGTCAACTGTGCCAGCCTCGGTTGTCCTGATTTACTGCCTAAAGCGTTTAATAGCGATCAATTAGACTCCCAGTTAGATCAAGCTGCCACACGCTTTATTAATAGTGAAAAAGCAGTAAAAATAACAAAAGATGGTATCACGCTGTCATCTATCTATGATTGGTATCAAGCTGATTTTGGATCGTTAACTGAGTTACAACAACACCTTAATCATTATCGTGTTACGCCTAACGTGCAATTAACTCAGATCCGTTACACCTATAATTGGCAACTTAATCAGGAGCTATAACTTCGATACGGTTGCAGGTACAATAGCTTGTTCTCATTGGGGAGCCATTTGGCTGAGATTGTTAGGCATACGTGCTTTATAGCAGGACCCATTGAACCTGAACCAGGTAATGCTGGCGTAGGAATTGAGATGCTCGAACATTCTTTCGAGCTCGCTGACCATTGCATGATGCAACAGCACTCAAACCTGTGCCGCTCTCTCTTTCAATTTTTGTCCCAAGGATGCAGGACATCTCGGAGCGCATAGTGAAAAAAATAAACACTCTTCTTCCCCTAATCTCTCTGTCATTAGTTGCAAGCTCAGCTTTCGCCTCAGACAATACTCTTAATGTTTATACCTACAGCTCATTTGCTTCCGACTGGGGTCCGGGCCCTGTGGTAAAGAAAGCGTTTGAAAAGCAATGTAATGGTTGTACGGTCAATTTTGTTTCTTTAGAAGATGGCGTATCGATTTTAAATCGCGTTCGCCTAGAAGGGAAAAACAGTAAAGCAGATGTGTTGTTAGGACTAGATAACAACCTAATGACAGAAGCGAAAAATACCGGCCTATTAGCAAAAAGTGATGTTGATACCAGTAAGCTAACGCTTCCTAAAGGTTGGAGTGATGATACTTTCATCCCTTATGATTACGGCTATTTTGCCTTTGTGTATGACAGCGATAAACTGAAGAACCCACCAGCGAGTTTAGACGCACTGATCAAAGATCAAAATATCAGCGTTATCTACCAAGATCCTCGTACTTCAACCCCAGGCCAAGGTCTAATGTTATGGATCAAATCGGTCTACGGTGATAAAGCCCCTGAAATGTGGCAGCAACTCGCGAAACACACTGTGACCGTCACTAAGGGCTGGTCTGAAGCCTATAACATGTTCTTAAAAGGCGAATCAGATATGGTGCTTTCTTACACCACATCACCGGCCTATCACATCATCGCTGAAGACAAACACCAGTACAAAGCGGCTAACTTCAAAGAAGGCCATTACATGCAAGTTGAAGTGGCAGCAAAAATGAAAAATAGCCCACATCCAAAGCTTGCCGATCAATTTATGCAATTTATTGTAAGTGATGCTTTTCAGTCACAAATCGCTACCCACAACTGGATGTATCCAGTAACAAAGCAAAGCCTACCGAAAGGTTTTGATGAACTCACCGTACCAAGCAAAGCACTTGAATTTAGTGCCGACGAAGTGGCAACACATCGCAAAGCCTGGATCCGAGAGTGGCAGCAAGCCCTCACTCAGTAATGGTTTAAGACTTTGAACAAACGCATTACCTTATTGCCCGGTATTATCAGTGCCGGGCTGATCACTTTTGTTGTTGTTGCCGCGCTCACCGCCTTGATTAGTCAGGCTAACGACTGGCAACTATCAACACTATGGCATGATCCTTATCTGCGACATGTGACAGGATTTAGCTTCTATCAAGCCATCTTGTCGACTCTATTTAGCATCATCCCAGCGATTCCCATTGCTTATGCACTTTCACGACGGCAGTTTGTAGGAAAAGCTCTGCTATTACGTTTATTTGCGATGACGCTCGTGATGCCCGTCTTGGTTGCTGTTTTTGGTTTATTATCGATTTATGGCAAAAGTGGATTGATCAGTCATAACCTAGAAATACTAGGCTTACCGCCATTAAACATTTACGGTTTAAGCGGGATCTTACTGGCGCACGTATTTTTAAACCTGCCACTGACCGTTCGTTTTCTACTGCAAAGCCTAGACGGTATCCCCGCAGAGCAACATCAGCTTGCGGCGCATTTAGGTATTACTGGCTGGAGTAAATTTCGCTTAATTGCATGGCCTCGACTACGCCAACAACTGCCGCATATCGCGGGTTTAGTCTTTATGTTGTGCTTTACCAGCTTTGCCGTGATCATGTCGCTTGGCGGTGGTCCTAAATCAACCACTATCGAGCTCGCCATATATCAAGCGTTGCGTTATGACTTTGATTTAGCGACAGGTGCGATTTTAGCCTTATGGCAAATGCTACTTTGCTGCTCATTAGTACTTTTTACCCAACGTTTTGCTAAACCGCTTTCTACCCTAAACGGCTCTATCTGCAGAAAGGTAGTGAATTATAACGATACATGGCGCGCTAAATGTTGGGATGTATTCTGGATCATCAGTGCGTTAGTGTTTGTTATACCACCGATCATTGCCGTCTTTGTATCGGGTATTAACCATCAATTATTTACTATCTTAGAACAAAAGCAGTTATGGTCAGCAATCACTAACTCACTCCATATCGCACTATTTTCCTGCTTACTAGCATTTTGTCTTGGCGTCATGATCCTCATCACGAGTCGTAGCTTACGCTTAGCACGTAAAAAACTGGCTGCTGACGGGATTGAAATGATCGGCACAGTGATTTTAGTGACACCAGGGTTAGTGTTAAGTACTGGTATTTTTCTTTTACTGCGCCAATATACCGATGCTTACAGTGCTGCGTTTTGGGTTGTGGTCTGTGTTAATGCCCTAATGGCACTGCCCTATGTAATCAAAACATTAAGTCAACCAATGCTCCACCTTGCGCAGCAATATAATCCGTTATGTCGCAGTTTAGGGATGACGCATCTATCGCGATTACGTTTGGTTGAATGGCGTGCGTTACGTGCTCCTATCGCCCAAGCTCTCGCTATTAGCTTTGTCTTATCACTGGGGGATTTAGGTGCGATTGCATTATTTGGCAGTCAAGACTTTCAAACGCTGCCACTGTATTTATTTGAACTAATGGGCAGTTACCGAATGGATGCCGCTGCTGTTGCTGCACTGGTTTTACTGTTACTCAGCTTAGGTTTATTTAGTGTAGTCGAGTATCTTGTTGTTACTCGCCATCGCCAAGGAGCTCATCATGCTAAACATTAATCAAATCAACTATACTTACTTACCTCAACACAAAAATGAGGTTGCGATGGCGTTGAGCTTTGATGTTCAGCTTGAGCAGGGAGATATCGCCGCACTCATTGGACCAAGTGGCGCGGGTAAAAGTACCTTATTAGCACTCATTGCTGGCTTTCTCGTCCCTGATAGCGGTGAGATCACCATTAATAGCCAATCTATCTGTCAGCTAGAGCCTGCACAACGTCCACTCTCGATGTTATTTCAAGAGCACAATTTATTTCCTCACCTCAGTGTGTTTGAAAATATTGCGTTAGGTATCAACCCAAACCTTAAACTTACCGCAGAGCAAAAACAGCGAGTAATTAATTCAGCGAAACAAGTGGGGATTGATACCTATCTTGAGCGTTTACCTGAGCAGCTTTCTGGCGGGCAACGTCAGCGAGTAGCATTAGCACGATGTTTATTACGAGAGCGCCCTTTACTACTGCTTGATGAGCCATTTTCGGCCCTTGATCCTGCACTGCGTGCAGAGATGCTAAACCTCGTTAAGCAATTAGCCACAACGCGTAATATGACGGTATTGATGATCACTCATAGCCCTGAAGATGCCGAAAAGATTGCCAATAAATGTATTTTTATTAATGAAGGCACTATCAAAGCGGTAGGAGAAACCCGTGATGTTTTATCTAATCCCGTATTACCTGAGCTTAAAAACTATCTCGGTTTAACCCTACAAGAAACATAACCACAGAATGCAATAAGTAACAATATAAACAAAAAAAGCGAGCACCCTATGTGCTCGCTTTTCTTATTCTTCTTGCTAGTGATTAAAGATTTTCTTCGGCAAATTCCGCTAGACGGCTTCGAACCACCCCATTGAGATAGATATTGGCGCTACCTTCAAAGTTTTTAAAGCGCTCAACAATATAGGTTAATCCCGAGGTCACTGGGGATAGATAGTTGGAATCAATTTGAGCAAGGTTACCCGAACATACAATTTTTGTTCCTTCACCACATCGGGTAATAATGGTTTTAATTTGTGACGCTGTTAAGTTTTGACACTCATCGAGTAAAACAAAGGCATTTTGAATAGAACGCCCACGCATAAAGTTAATCGATTTAAATTGAATATTGGCTTTATCAAAAATATACTTCATTGAGCCATCAGTACAAACATCATGCTTATGAAGTGCTTCCATAGTATCGGTAACCGCCGCCAGCCATGGCATCATTTTTTCTTCTTCGGTCCCCGGTAGGAAACCAATTGATTCGGCTATTTCGGGTGTATTACGAGTGACAATAATTTTGTCATACATCCCTTTTTCAATCACCTGCTCAAGTGCTGCAGCCATTGCTAAAATGGTTTTACCACAACCAGCAGGACCCGTTAAAATCACTAAATCAATCCGAGGATCAAGCATTGCATCTAGCGCCATCCCTTGATAAATATTTTTAGGATTAACACCCCAAGCTTGTCGATGCATTAGTCGCTCTTGGCTAATGTCTTTAATGGTGACACTTTCATCATCAATACTTTGAATTCTAGCGGCAAAATCATTGCCCTCATCTAGTAAATATTGATTAACAAAGGGAGTTTCAAATAAGTTTTTAGGTAAGGTATGTAAGGTTGAGCGACCTTTATTTTCCGACTGACACTCAGCAACATTTTCCCAAAAATCGCCGTGATAGCGATGAAAGCCTTTGGTTAATAATGCGACATCATCAATCAACTGATCGGTACGATAGTCATCAACATACAAGACACCTGCTCCTTTGGCACGCAGTCGCATGTTGATGTCTTTAGTCACTAATACCACAGAGCGTGGTGCATGTTTTTGTTGCAGAAAGAGAACGCTATTAAGAATACGATTGTCACCCGCCTTATCGCTAAAGGCATGGACGGTTTGTTTTACTTCATAGTCAGCAAAAATAGCAATAGTACCGCTATGAGCCACTTTATCGTTGAAAGGAATACCAGCCGAAATTTGCTCTGGTGGTGCGTCGTGGAATATATCTTCAAGCGCACGTATCGCGACTCGCGCATCACGAGAAACATCACGCTTACTGTCTTTAATTCTGTCCAATTCTTCCAGAACCGTCATGGGAATAACCACATCGTGTTCCTGAAAAGAAAAGAACGCCAGAGGTTCATGAAGCAGAATATTTGTATCAAGTACAAACAGTTTCCGTTCGGCGTCGTCCATAGGCACCTCCTTGGTAGTCTGGACAGCGATAATTAAGCTAATACTCTATTAGCTTACGTCAAAATTACCCATCTGGTTTAATTATGACGTCTTTCCTATTAAGCCCTCGATAGATGAAAGTTTTATTATGATTTTACTGTGACCGATTTTCATCACTTTCACCGTGACCTTAATCACATCATGCAGTAACATGTGTCCCCTTTTTGAGCTATGCAAAAATTTTAAATTCTAGCGTACACTTATTTTCAGTGTAGCTTATTAATACTTTGCACAGCTTATTACAGTCTTTTTGATATCAAATAATTAGAAGGTTTCTACCACTATGCCATTTGCTTTGGGTCAACGTTGGATCAGTGATACAGAAAGTGATTTAGGTCTAGGTACCGTTGTCGCTCTTGAACCAAGAACGGTTACCTTGATGTTCCCCGCATCAGAAGAAAATCGCCTATATGCACGTAATGATGCCCCTGTTACCCGTGTCATGTTTAACGTTGGTGATGTGATTGAAAGCCATGAGGGTTGGTCACTAAAGGTAGAAGCGATCAACGAAGATAAAGGCGTGATCACCTACGTAGGTACGCGTACCGACACAGAAGAAGAAAATGTCGCACTACGTGAACTTTTCTTAAGTCACCAAATTCGTTTCAATAAACCGCAAGATAAATTGTTTGCCGGTCAAATTGATCGCATGGATCGTTTTGCACTGCGTTACCGCGCGCTGAAAAACCAATACGAGCAACTAAAAAGCCCATTACGTGGTTTATGCGGTATGCGTGCAGGTTTGATCCCACACCAGTTATATATTGCTCACGAAGTCGGTCGTCGCTATGCGCCACGTGTTCTACTTGCCGATGAAGTCGGTTTAGGTAAAACCATTGAAGCGGGTATGATCATCCACCAGCAGGTGTTATCAGGCCGTGCTGAACGTATTCTGATCGTGGTTCCTGAAACCCTACAACATCAATGGCTAGTTGAAATGATGCGTCGTTTTAACCTGCACTTTTCTATCTTTGATGAAGAGCGTTGTGTTGAAGCATTTGCTGATGCCGCTAACCCATTTGATACCGCGCAATATGTATTGTGTTCATTAGACTTTTTACGTAAAAGCCGTCGTCGTTTTGAACAAGCGCTAGATGCTGATTGGGATCTATTGGTTGTCGATGAAGCTCACCACCTTGAATGGAGTGAAGATAAGCCTAGTCGTCAGTACCAAGTGATTGAAGCCTTAGCAGAAAAAACGCCAAGTGTGCTGCTACTAACCGCAACACCAGAGCAATTAGGTCGTGAAAGCCACTTCGCACGCTTACGTATTCTGGATCCTGATCGTTTTTACGACTACGAAGCCTTTATTGAAGAAGAGCGTCAATACGAACCCGTTGCTGATGCTGTAACACAACTGCTTTCTGGTGAAAAACTGAATGATGATGCGAAAAACACCTTAACCGAGCTGTTGTCTGAGCAAGATATCGAGCCAATGTTACGTGTGATCGAAGATTCAGCTCAAGACGATCCTGAAGCATTAGCCGCGCGTCATGAATTGATCAACAACCTGATGGATCGCCACGGTACGGGCCGCGTATTGTTCCGTAATACCCGCTCAGCAATCACAGGTTTCCCTCAGCGTCACCTAAATATGTACCCGTTAGCAATGCCAACCCAATACACCACAGCCATGCGCGTTGCGGCAATGATGGGCGGTAAAATGGGTGTCAACGAGAAAGCGATCAAGCTACTTTACCCGGAAGATATCTACCAAGAATTTGAAGGTGAATCAGCAACATGGTGGAACTTCGATCCTCGTGTTAACTGGCTACTTGATATGCTGAAAGCCAACCGTAACGAGAAAGTGTTGGTGATTTGTTCTCGTGCGCAAACCGCATTAACCTTAGAGCAGGCATTACGTGAGCGTGAAGGCATCCGTGCCACTGTGTTCCACGAAGGAATGTCGATTATCGAACGTGATAAAGCGGCGGCTTACTTTGCCCAAGAAGATGATGGCGCTCAGGTACTATTATGTTCTGAAATCGGTTCAGAAGGTCGTAACTTCCAGTTTGCAAACCAATTGGTGATGTTCGATTTACCAAGCAACCCTGATTTACTTGAGCAACGTATTGGTCGTTTGGATCGTATTGGTCAAAAGCGTGAGATAGAAATTCATGTGCCTTACCTAGAAGGCACTTCTCAAGCACTATTAGCGCGTTGGTTCAACGAAGGCTTAAATGCCTTTGAGGAAACCTGTCCGACTGGCCGTGCTATCTATGAAGCGGTATGTGAAGATCTGATCACCTTGCTTGCCAGTGACAAACACGATCTTGAAGCACTTGAATCCGTTATTCAGCGCAGTGCTGAAATGCACAATGAGCTTAAAACCAAGTTAGAGCAAGGTCGTGATCGCCTGTTAGAAATTCATTCTAACGGGGGTGAAGAAGCTAAACAGTTGGTTGAGAAGATCAGCGCTAAAGATGGTGATACTAACCTTGTGACTTTCGCACTGGGCTTGTTTGATACCATAGGTTTAAACCAAGATGACAAAGGCGAAAACGCAATTGTTGTGACCCCATCAGAGCACATGATGGTGGCAAGCTATCCGGGGCTTCCTTACGATGGTTGTACCATCACTTTTGAACGTGACACTGCACTTTCTCGTGAAGATATCAACTTCATCAGCTGGGAACACCCAATGATCCAAGGCGGTATTGAATTATTGCTAAGTGAAGGCGTGGGTACGACAGCGGTGTCATTGTTGAAAAACAAAGCACTGCCTGTTGGTACACTGCTACTTGAGCTTATCTATGTGGTTGACGCACAAGCACCTAAGCAATCAGGTATTGGTCGTTTCTTACCAAAAACACCGATCCGTATTCTGCTTGATGGTAAAGGCAATAACCTATCAGCTAATGTTGAATTTGAAGGCTTTAACCGCCAACTTAGCCCAGTCAATCGTCACCTTGGCAGTAAGCTCGTTAACTCGGTTCAAAAAGATATTCATACTTTGATTGAGCACGCAGAGCGCGAGATCAGTAAAGAGCTTGATATCGTACGTAGCCAAGCACAAGCTGAAATGGAAAACACGTTGCGCGCTGAGCTTGATCGCCTTCAAGCCCTGAAAGCGGTTAATCCAAATATTCGTGATGACGAATTAGAGCTGATTGAAAGCCAAATCATTGAGTTAACTAACTACATTGCAAAAGCACAAATCCAGCTTGATTCACTCCGCTTGATCGTTGTAAGTCATAACTGATCAATAACTCATCATAAGTAAATTAAGGCCGTGAATGTCATTACTGATATTCACGGCTTTTTTCTTTAATCGCATCACCAAACATACCAATTTACTATTATTCATATTAGTATTCGCCCCGTTTTTATTCATACCTATCCTACGAGCGCATCATGAAACCATTGCCAGTGTTGAACTACAATCCACCTACCGATCCATGGTTGGATACTCTTTTTCTTGATAGCGACATCATCGCCGTTAATAAGCCTGCTGGCATACTCTCAAACCCAGGACGAGCACCAGAGCATCACGACAGCATATTTGCTCGCGTACTTGAAAAATACCCTGACTCACAAATTGTGCACCGTTTAGATATGGGGACATCAGGCTTAATTGTACTGGCTCTAAACAAAAAAGCTGAGTGTCATTTAAAAGCCCAGTTTCGTGAGCGAGAAACACAAAAAGTGTATTACGCCCGTGTGTGGGGACATATCGAGCAAGACACAGGAACCGTCGATCTCCCCTTGATCTGCGATTGGCCTAACCGTCCACGCCAGAAAGTGTGTTTTGACGATGGCAAACCTTCTGTAACGCATTACCAAGTCTTAAGTCGTGATGAAAAAACAACCCTGGTCCGTTTACTGCCCGTAACAGGTCGTTCTCACCAGTTGCGTGTTCACATGCAAGCATTAGGTCATCCGATTTTAGGCGATAAGTTTTACGCTAATGAGGAAGCAATGGCAGCCTCTCCTCGTTTACTGTTACACGCAGCAGAACTGACTTTTACGCATCCAGGAAGTGATCAACCGATGCATTTGTTTGCCCCTTGTGAGTTTTATCCAGAAGCGCCAACACAAACGATTTTTAGTAAATAAAACCACTGATAAGTCAGAACTATCGTACGGAAGTTAGATCACGAGAAAAAAGAATGCTAGCTTTGTTTTAACAAACAAAAACCTAAACTAGCATTCTTCTTTTCACATCAAGCGGAACAAAGGTTCCATGGAGTCTAACAGTGGAACATATTGTATTTTTAGATCGTGCTACTATCCCTGAACACATTGATATTCCTCGCCCACAATCTGCTCATCAATGGATTGAATATCAACGTACATCGCCATCTCAAGTCATTGAACGTCTACAACACGCAACTATCGTCATTTCTAACAAAGTCCAACTCACTGCTGATATTTTATCTCAGCTGCCAAACCTGAAATTTATTGCTATCGGTGCGACGGGGACCAATAACGTCGATCTCGATTATTGTCACCGCCATAACATTCCGGTTTCCAATATTCGAGGTTATGCGACTCGCTCTGTCCCTGAACACGTGCTAGCAATGATCTTTGCACTAAAACGTAATCTGATTGGCTATCAGCAAGATATCATCGCAGGCGAGTGGCAGAAACAACAACAGTTCTGCTTTTTTACTCATTCAATTAGCGATATCGCAGGCTCAACAATCGGTATTATCGGTAAAGGCAGTTTAGGGGTAGCGACAGCCAATCTTGCAACTGCGCTGGGGATGAAAGTTCTATTTGCAGAGCATAAGCACGTCACCACCTGTCGTGAAGGCTATACGCTGTTTAACGACGTATTACAGCAAGCCGATATCATCACCTTGCATTGTCCGCTAACGGATACCACTAAAGATCTTATCGCAAAAACAGAACTGGCACAGATGAAACCTAATGCTATTTTGATCAATACTGGACGTGGTGGACTGGTGAATGAGCAAGATTTAGTCGATGCATTGCTAGATAAAAAAATTGCGGGTGCTGGCTGTGATGTTTTTACTTCTGAGCCGCCAACTGATGACAATCCATTATTACAACAGGCACATTTGCCTAATCTATTACTAACCCCACATGTTGCATGGGGATCTGATTCCGCGATTACGGCATTGGTAAATCAGCTAATTGAAAATATTGAATGCTTTTGTAATGGCAAGCCACACAATCTCGTTTGAATGTCTCACCAATAAAAAAGCGAGCTCAAGGCTCGCTTCTATTACTTTTCAACACAGAATTTTGATTATTTGAATCCTTTCTCTTTTCGGATTAAATCATAAGCAGCTTGTAGCTCTTGGGTTTTTTGCTTCGCTATTTCCATCATTTCTGGTGGTAACCCTTTCGCTGCGAGTTTATCTGGATGGTGTTCATTCATCTGTTTACGATAAGCACGTTTCACATCTTGCGCTGAGGCATTTTCATCAACCCCTAAGACATTGAACGCATCAGCTAATTGATCTCGGCTAGGGGGCGCTTGGAAACCACCGCCTTGTTGTTGATATTGCTGATGGAAACCACCTTGCTGAAAACGAAATGCCGCTTCTTGCATACGTAAGCGTTGTTCAAGCTGTGCTTCAGAAAAACCAAGGTATCGTGCAATAATATGCAGTAACTGACGCTCTTTAGGATGTAATGAACCATCCGCAAATGCTGCTTGAATTTGTAGCTCTAAGAAAAATTGGAGTAAATCAGCACGTCGTGCACGGCTACGAACACGATTTAGCATCTCTTCTAATGGAAAGTTATCTTCTTTTCCTTCACGAAACGCATTTTGCGCTTGAAGTCGAGATTCACCTTGTAACCCCATTCGATCCATAATCGCACTTGCAACGCGAATTTCCTCTTTTGTTACATGTCCTTTCGCTTTTGCGACATGTCCCATTACTGCAAAACAAGCATGGAAAAACTCTGCTTGCAGCTCTGCGCTGCTGGCTCTGTTCTGACCAAAACCTGCAAAACCGCCATTCATCTGACGAGCATAAGCCTTATCAAACTGGTGACCAATAAATAAACCAATCAACAATCCAGGCAATTTTCCAATGGAGAGGCCAAGCAACGCACCAATAATTTTTCCCCATATACCTGTCTTCTGCATTCTATACTCTCTGGTAATTTGTTAAATTTTTTCAATGTTTACCCAACAGCATGCGCTGAAAAGATGCCGTCGCGTCGAATTTGCATTATGATAGCTGTCATTTATCGGGAATGCTTGTAAAAAGCGCAATTATTCGCCTTGCTCTCAAACTGATACAGGAATGTTGAATCTGATGTCACTCACCTCTCACAGCTTACTTGCCACCATGATTGGTCTTGCCCTTTATGGGCCGGCAATGGCAGAAGATGCCACATCTTTACATAAAGATATCAACGGTAAACATGCTGTAGCAGAAGATCAAACAACAAAAACAGCCGTTATTAACGATCCTTTAGCTATGGCAGATGGTGTTTTTATTTCGCCAAAAGACCGTAAAGAAAATGCTACTTCTTTACATAAAGATATCAACGATAAACATGCAATAGCAAAAGGTCAAACAACAAACACAGCCGTTAATGACGATCCTTTAGCTATGGTACGTGGTGTTTGTATAGCACCGAAAGATCGTAAAGAAGATACCAAGAATACACCGATCAAAATTGATGCCGACCTTGCTCAAGCTAAAAATGAGCATAAAGCCGTTTATTCTGGTGATGTTATTGTTCAGCAAGGAACGCGTACTATTGCTGCCGATACTGTGACACTACAACAACCACAAAATATTGTTACTGCAAAAGGCAATGTTTACTACCACGATGGTGGTATAGAAATGGATGGCAAACAACTCCAGAGTGATCTAAACACCAAAGACTCACAAATGGATGATGCCGTCTATCGTATGACCTGTCAGCCAGGGCGTGGTGACGCAGAGCAAATCGACAAAAAAAATGTTGATGGTACTCAGTTCTATAAAATGAAAGATGGTACTTTCACTACCTGTCCAGAAGGAGATAAAAGCTGGCGCTTTGCTGCTAGCTCTTTGCAGCGTGATGGTGATTCACCCTTTGCCGATTTATATAACGCGCGCTTTGAAGTACTTAATGTACCGGTATTCTATCTACCTTGGCTTCGTATCCCTGTCACAAAAGAGCGTATGACGGGCTTCTTATACCCAACGTTAACTTATGGCTCACGTAATGGTATGGAGTACGAAGCGCCATTTTATTGGAATATTGCGCCAAACTATGACTTAACATTAACGCCAAAATACATGAACCACCGTGGTCTACAAACAACGGCTAAATTCCGCTACCTGAATGAATTAGGTGACGGTCAAGTTGTTGGTGAGTACATGGGTCATGATAAGAAGGCTGATTTCGCAGATTACCAATTGGAAGACAATAAACCCAACACTGGCAAATATTGGGGCTTCCAATGGACACACAGTGGGATCATTGATAAAAACTGGTTAGTTGATATCGACTACAGTAGAGTCAGTGATTATAAATATTTTGAGCGTGGCTTAGATTCAAGTATTGGTGAACGTGAAGATAATAACCTGCTCCAAACAGCAGAAGTGTCTTACCGTAATGCAAACTGGGATACGATGTTGATGGTCCGTGATTTTCAGCTTTTAAAAGATCCTGACGAAGCTGAGTCATCAACAGATAATCGTTCACCGTATCGCTTAATGCCACAACTTTCATCAACTTACTATAAAACTGATCTCGGCTACGGTCTCGATTTTAAAATGCCAATGAGTATCAGTAAGTTTGAAAATAGTTCGATATTCAAGCCCGACGCTGATCGTATAACTTTTGAACCAACATTAACGCTTCCCTATGCGACACCTTGGTGGTCTGTAACTACTCAGGCAAAAGTGAACTACGCCCATTACAACCAAGATAAAAAAGAATTAGACAAAAACGCTGATTTTGACGCTCTTAAAGATAGTGTTAATCGTGTTGTTCCTGAGTTTCGCGTCAACAGTAGCTTGTACTTTGAGCGTGATACCTCCATTTTAGGTAGTCATTATACCCAAAGCTTAGAGCCACAAATTCAATATCTTTATGTAAAAAATGTTGACCAAGAAGGTATTTATAACCCATTTGATTATGTCGGTGGTGGCTATGATTCAACCCGTTTACAACAAGACTACTACGGTCTATTTAGCGATAAAACATACAGTGGTAACGACTATATAGCTCCTGCGAACCAGTTCACTGTCGGCGCATCTACACGCTACTTTGATGAAGATTTTAAGGAACGATTTACCCTATCCATGGGTCAAATCTTCTATATCGATAAACCTGTGAATCAAGGTACCGATAACAAAGAAGCGAAAAGTTACTCAGCAACCGCGGTTGAAACAGAATTTAACCTTGATGATAGTCTGTTCTTAAAAACAGCAATGCAATATGACTCAAGTGAGAATGACATTCAGCAAGGTAATGTGACCGTTGAATATCGTAACGGTGGAGTATTTGTTCAACCGAGTTACCGTTACGTATCAAGTGATTACTTAACAAAATACGTTAACAACACGAACCCTTCAATTAACGGTAAGAAAGACGGTATTTCACAGTTAGGTTTATCCATTGGCTTCCCTGTTAGCGATAATGTTGATGTTAAAGCTGATTACTACCAAGACATGAATGTTAACAAAATGCTTGAAAGTAAAGTTGGCTTCACCTATTCATCTGCATGTTGGATGATAGGACTTAGCTACAACCGTTACGCTAAAGATCCACTTTCAAGTGACTTTACTGAATACGATAGCAATGTCAGCTTCTCATTTAGTTTACTTGGTTTACAAGGTGCAGGACCTTCATTTGGTCAATCATCGGATGATGGCGGCAATATTTTGTCTTACGGCGATCCGTTCACTCTTAATAATTAATGTTTAGGCGGCACATGTGTCGCCTTATAACCTGATGGAATATAAATGAAAACGTGGAAATATTCTGTACTTAGTCTAATGATGATGGGTATGTCAGCAACCAGTATGGCAGCACCTCAGGAACTTGACCAAGTTGTAATGACTGTTAATGATGGTGTGATCTTACAAAGCGATGTGAGCGCCATGCTAAAAACTGTTCGTCTTAACGCTGCTGAAGAACACCAACAGTTACCGCCTAATAACATTTTACGTCAGCAAGTGATGGATCAACTGATCCTTGAAAACTTACAGCTCCAACAAGCTCAACAGCTAGGGATCCGTATTGATGACAGTCAATTAGATCAAGCAATCGCCGATGTTGCTAAACAACGTAATATGAGTGTGGACCAACTACGTCAAAGCCTTGCTAAAGCAGGGATTTCTTACTCTATGTTCCGTGAGCAAATGCGTAACGATATGCTAGCATCTGAAGCGCGTACCATTATCGTTCGTAAGCGTGTTAACGTTCTGCCACAAGAAGTTGAGTCTTTAGCCAAACAAATGGCAGAGCAAACTCAACAAAACGTGCAATACAACATTAGCCAAATTCAAATTCGTGTTGATGAAGATGCTGATAAAGTAGCACGTGATAAAGCAAAGCAAGAAGCAGAAGACATTGTTGCTCAACTTAAAAAAGGCGCAAACTTTTCACAACTGGCTTACCGCTACTCAAAAGGGCCTAAAGCTCTGAAAGGGGGCGAATGGGGCTGGATGAGTAAAGCAGAAATGCCAACCGTTTTTGCAGATCAGATTCAAAATAACGGAAAAGATGCGATCATTGGTCCATTCCGTAGTGGCGTTGGCTATCACATCTTAAAAATCAACGATGTAAAAGGTATGCCAAGCGTCTCTGTTGTTGAGGTAAAAGCGCGTCATATTTTGATCAAACCTTCAATGATTCTAAGTGATGCCGCAGCAAAAGCTGAGCTTGAGAAAATTCGCCAAAGTATTATTAGCGGTAAACAAACCTTTGCAGCAGCAGCGAAAGCCTACAGCGAAGATCCAGGTTCTGCGGCAAATGGTGGTCAACTAGGCTGGCAAGTGCCTGATATGTATGCACCTGCATTTAAAGACAAAGTAGAAACGCTGCCAGTCGATAAAATCAGTGAACCGTTTAAATCTACATTTGGTTGGCATATTGTTGAAGTTGAAGGACGCCGTAAAGTCGATCGTACGGATGCTGCAATGAAAAACCGTGCCGCACAAATCATCTTTAACCGTAAATTCAATGAAGAAGCACAGACGTGGTTACAAGAACTACGTGCAGGTGCTTACATTGAACCAATGAATACAACCAACAATGGCTAAATAAAGACATGACTGACACACAACGGATTGCTATCACCCCCGGTGAGCCTGCTGGAATAGGCCCAGATTTAGTCATCGCCTTATGCCAAGAAAATTGGCCGCACCAACTTGTTATTTGTGCTGATGCGCAGGTTATGGTAGAACGTGCGGCTAAATTAGGTTTACCACTAACCATTTTACCCTATCAACCGGATCAGTCTGCCCTGCCACATAAAGCAGGAACGATGACGGTTGCACACATCGATACTACAGTTGATGTTGTCGCTGGTACGTTAGATGAACGTAATGGTATGTATGTGCTCTCGACGCTAAAGCGTGCAGCCGAGGGCTGTATGAATGGTGAATTCGCCGCCGTTGTAACGGGCCCTGTACATAAAGGGGTCATTAACCGCGCTGGCGTATCATTTAGTGGCCACACTGAATTTTTTGCTCAACAATCTGACACTGCACAAGTTGTTATGATGCTGGCTACCGAAGGATTACGCGTCGCGTTAGTGACAACTCATATCCCTCTAAGTTGTGTATCACAAGCAATTACAGAAGACAGATTAAAGCAGGTGATTCATATTTTACACGCTGATTTAGTCAGTAAATTTGGTATTGAATCACCAAAAATTTATGTCTGTGGATTGAACCCCCATGCTGGCGAAGATGGTTGTTTAGGGATGGAAGAAATAGATATTATTACTCCTACTCTTGAACTGTTACGCGAGCAAGAAAACATGGATCTTATCGGCCCTTTACCGGCCGATACTATTTTCCAAGAAAAATATTTAGCTGATGCCGATACGGTATTAGCCATGTATCACGATCAAGGGCTACCGGTGCTGAAATATAAAGGCTTCGGTAAATCAGTTAACATTACGTTAGGATTGCCCTTCATCCGAACTTCAGTAGATCATGGTACCGCACTGGAACTCGCAGGTACCGGACAGGCAGATACAGGTAGCCTTTGGACAGCGCTATCTCACGCCCTAGAATTGGTAGATAAACAAGCATGAGCAGCGATCAAGTCCATCTAGGTCACCGCGCCCGTAAGCGCTTTGGCCAGAACTTTTTGAAAGACCCTTACATCATTGACGGCATAGTGTCATCAATCAATCCACTACCAGGTCAAAACTTGGTAGAGATCGGCCCTGGTCTAGGTGCGATCACCGAGCAAGTAGGTAAACTTGTTGATAAATTTACCGTTATCGAGCTAGACCGAGATCTTGCTGAACGCCTTGAAAATCACCCTGATCTAGCCTCTAAGCTAACGATCCACCAAGGTGATGCAATGCGTTTCGACTTCACGCAACTTATTAAAGAAAATAATAAGTTACGAATTTTCGGAAACTTGCCATACAACATTTCAACCCCTTTAATGTTCCACATTTTTGAATTCCACAAAGATGTTGAAGATATGCACTTTATGCTGCAAAAAGAAGTGGTTAACCGTCTTGCGGCAGGACCTGGAAGTAAAGCATACGGTCGTCTAACGGTTATGGCGCAGTATTACTGCCGCGTGATGCCAGTACTTGAAGTGCCGCCAGAATCTTTTGTACCAGCACCTAAGGTTGATTCAGCGGTAGTACGACTAACACCTTACGAAGTGTTACCGTTCCCATGTACCAACCTAAAATGGTTGGATCGTGTATGTCGTGAAGGTTTTAACCAGCGTCGCAAAACGATTCGTAACTGCTATAAAGCACTCTTTACTGCTGAACAACTAGAAGCTCTAGGTGTTAATCCTGGCAACCGCCCAGAAAACATTACTGTTGAACAGTTTGTGGCAATGGCGAACTGGCTTGATGCTAATTACCAAAAAGATGCGAAAGCTTAATCTCATTTAAGCGGATTACACAAAAACCCCGATAGCTTCACGGTTACCGGGGTTTTTCTTTATTTGTGGATGAATGACGCTAAAATGAAAAGAGATCATAAACAAAGGATGTTGTCTGTGAGTATCACTTCTACCCCAACCATCAAATGTCATGTCGTTACTCATTATCTCGATGATCAGTCCGAGCCTGACGATAGTCGCTATGTGTTTTCCTATACCATCACTATTCATAATCTTGGTCGAGGTCAAGCGCAATTGCTTAAGCGCCACTGGTTAATCACCGATGCCAATGGTAAAAAACTAGTGATTGATGGTGATGGTGTTGTGGGTAAACAACCCATTATTCAAGCAAGTGATGACTATACCTACACCAGTGGTACAATTATTGATACCCCGCTTGGTGTGATGCAAGGGCATTACATTATGGAAGACGGGGACGGTAATAGCTTTAAAGTTGACATTGCCCCTTTTCGTTTGGCTGTGCCTAACATTATCCACTAGCTGTTTACTTTCACTTTCCTCAATAATGAGAGCAATATGGCAACCTACCTTGTTGGTGATATTCAGGGCTGCTTACCTGATCTAAAAAAACTCCTTGCTCAAGCGCATTTTGATCCCAAGCACGATCACCTTTGGCTTGCTGGCGATCTTGTCGCACGTGGTCCTGAATCATTAGAAACATTACGATTTGTTAAAGCACTAGGCAATTGTGCACAGATGATCCTCGGTAATCATGATCTTCATCTATTGGCCGCTTCAAATGGCTTCGCACGTTTAAAACCGAGTGATAAAACTCAAGCTATTTTAGACGCCCCCGATAGCAAAGAGTTACTCCATTGGTTACGCCATCAACCATTGCTGGCAGAGCATCCTGATTTTCCATTAGTTATGGTACATGCCGGCATTAGTCCACAATGGTCATTAGCGACGGCGCGTCAACAAGCTCGTCGAGTTGAAGCGATCCTTCAGTCTGAACGTTATGTATGGCTATTAAAAAATATGTATGGTGATGGCCCTGATTTTTGGCAAGAAGAACTTAATGAATTAGACCAGCTCCGCTATACCATCAACAGTTTTACCCGTATGCGCTTTTGCGATCCTAACGGACGTTTAGATATGCAGTGTAAAGTCGATCCTGGAAACCCTGAAGCTGGTAGCTTGATCCCGTGGTTTGAAGTAAAGCGCAGTGAGCCGATTGAGAAAACCATTATCTTTGGCCATTGGGCGGCACTCATGGGACATCAAGATAAGCACTGTATTGGGCTTGATACAGGGTGCGTGTGGGGAAACAGTTTAACGATGTTACGCTGGGAAGACGGACAACGCTTTGTTACCGAATGCCCTATTTATTAAATCTTGCTGCTTTATCCTATCCAATAATGCCCACCATCATGGGCATTATTGACAATATGATTAATTGCGTTCTAGTACTGTAAAGTCCATCGCATAAGCATTTTTATCATCTGCTTCATAATGCTCAGAACTCACTTGATGCCACCCCTCTCCCCATTCAGGGAAACGTGTATCACCGTCTAAATTCGCATCAATAAAAGTTAAATAAAGGCAATTCGCTTGTGGTAAACACGCTTGGTAAATACTACCACCACCGATGATCATTACCTCTTCCACATCACCAGCAGCTTGTTTTGCAGCATCTATATCACTCACAACAGTGATCCCTTCGCCATGAAACTCAGGGTTACGGGTGATCACAATGTTATGACGACCAGGGAGCGGGCGACCAATAGACTCAAACGTTTTACGCCCCATGACCACAGGCTTTCCTAAAGTACATTGCTTAAACCATGCAAAATCAGCAGGTAAATGCCATGGCATCGTATTTTCTTTGCCTATTACTCGATCATGCGCCATTGCGGCGATCATGCTGATCTTCATCTTCAGGAAACTCCTTTTTAATATTTTTGACGCTATAGGTTACACCACAGGTCGACGGCGATAAAACAATAATCCCGGCATAGCTAACCCAATGGCTAATGCTGCAACAATAAAGATCGCTTTAAGCAAATTCTCAATCATCACTCCCCATAATTCCATTGAGAAACCACGATGATTAATTTCAACAATCGCAATCATTGCTTTATAAGTAAAAACGCCAGGTACCATAGGGATCATTGCCGCGACAGTAAAGACTTTGGGATGAGCTAAAAAGCGATGTGACCAATGTACACCAATCATACCAACAAGAGTGGCGGCAGCAAATGTAGCCCACTCAATAGGCATTCCCCAATGCATTAAAAGAAAACGGGAACCATGCCCTAATGCCCCTCCAATGGCACAATATTTCAGTGCTTTTAGTGGGACATTAAAAACTAATGCAAAGCCAACAGCAGGGATCATGGCGAAAAACATATCATTGCCTAACGCCAGCATCAGTGAGATCAGATCATTCATAGTAACCATCCCCACACATCTAGCACATTCATCGCAGCAACAATACCAATACAAGCGGAAAGTGTTAGTAAACTCGCCATTGTCCACCGTGCCAACCCCATTGAAGGATAACCTTTTACCATATCAGCAACGGCATTGATCAAAGGAAAACCCGGTACCAACATCAGTACAGAAGAAGCCATCGCTAAAAAAGGTTCATCACCAATTTGATAAACTTGTCCAAAACCTGAAATTAACGTGGTAACAAAGGCGGTAAAAGTAAAATTAATCAAGGGATTAAAATGACAATGTGCAATCTCTTGGCGAACAAACATACCAATAGATGAAGCGAGAAAAGTCAGACAAAAAACTGGCCAATCTCCCCCAGCTAAGCGGCTAAAAGAAGCACAAGATAGACCAATCATAATAATCACCAATAAGCGGTGATAACGCTGAGGTTGAATCTGTTCTAATTTGTGGTGAACATCATGGCGATCAAGCAGCCCACGCTCGGTTAAAATACAGATCCGTTGAATATCCGTCACGATCTGCATATTGATCCCACTATCTTGACAACGCCTTGTGGTCGTAATGCAGCTCCCCTGATGACGTGTACTGATCACCATCGAACTAGCAGATAGTGATACCTCAACACTTTCAACCCCAAGCGCTAAACCAAGTCGACATGTCACATCGTTAACTAAGGTACTTTCTGCGCCATGCTGCAAAAGACGTTGACCTGCAGATATAGCTAACCGTGTAATGTCTCTTTGTTCAGACTCTGAGAGCGAAGTAATAATACAGTCCTTCTTAATTGCCATTTATCATCCATTAAAATTGCACACTTATTATCTCATTAGGGTACCGAACAACCGCACAGGCCATTTTGATTAAGCACAAAAAAAGCCGCACCTCACGGCACGGCTTCTTCTACACAATCAGGCTTGATTATGGCTTGTAGATGATTTCAACATCGTAGTCATCTTCATTCCAATCATCCCAATCATCATCATCGTCTTCATCTTGAGCTTTCTTAATTTGCTCAGCGTGGTAATCATCCCACTTGAAGTCAACTTTATCTTCTTTCTCTTCTGGCTCGTATTTGATCTTAGGCATAGCATCAATCGCTTCCATCAGATCATATGTTAGCTCTTTCGTTCCAGTACGGTTTAGTGCAGAGATACTGTAGTACTTATCTTCCCAAGCAAGGGCTTCTAATACTTCAGTCATTTTCTCTTGCGCTTCTTCTTCATCAAGCAAGTCAGCTTTGTTAAATACAATCCAACGTGGCTTATTGCCTAGCTTATCACTGTATTGCTCAAGCTCATTGATGATAGTGAATGCATTTTCTACCGGATCAGAGCCATCAGCAGGCAGTAGATCAATCATGTGTAGTAATACACGACAACGCTCTAAGTGCTTAAGGAAACGAATACCTAAACCAGCACCGTCTGCCGCACCTTCAATCAGACCCGGAATATCAGCAACAACGAAATTACGCTCTGCATCAACACGTACAACACCTAAGCTTGGTACTAACGTAGTGAATGGGTAATCCGCTACTTTCGGCTTAGCTGCCGATACAGAGCGAATAAAGGTCGATTTACCTGCGTTAGGTAAACCTAACATACCTACATCAGCCAAAAGCAGCAATTCTAGACGAAGGTGACGAACTTCACCTAAGCTACCCATTGTCTTTTGACGAGGTGCGCGGTTTACAGATGATTTAAAACGGGTGTTACCTAGGCCGTGGAAACCACCTTTAGCGACCATCACTTTCATACCGTGTTCAGTCAGATCGGCAATCACTTCACCAGTATCGTCATCAACTGCACGTGTACCTACTGGTACCGTCAGTATTTTATCGGCGCCACGCTTACCCGTACAGTTACCACCACGACCATTTTCACCACGCTCTGCAGCATGGAAACGTTCAAAACGATAATCGATCAAGGTGTTAAAGTTTTCATCAGCAAATAGGTAAACGTCACCGCCGTCACCACCATCACCGCCATCAGGGCCACCTTTAGGAATGTACTTTTCAGTACGAAAACTCACTACGCCGTTACCACCGTCACCGGCATCAACTTTGATAACTGCTTCATCTATAAACTTCATTCTTTTCTCCGCACTGTGGCGTTTAACATACAGCCATGATCACAAAACTCATCATGGCGTAGTAATTATTGTCATCGACCTAGATTATTTGTGCTGGCGAATAAATTTATGGCCTATAGCACAGCATATCGCACCACTTACCACTACCATCGCACCAAGGTAACCCCAGATGTTCAACGTTACTGGCGCAACGTATTGTGGTAGAGCAAGGCTCGCAAGATCGACAAATAATATCGTAAACAAAGGAGTCAGTGTGATCACTGCACTCACTTGTGAGGCTTGCCAGCGTGACATCGCTTCAGCGAAAGCACCATAGCCAACAAGCGTATTAATACAACAGAATGCCAACATCGCAAGTTGACGATTATCCATTGCATAGATTTGTTCTGGTAGCGCTACTGGCGTAAGGATCAAAGCACAGATCACATAGATCATCAGCAAAATTTGTGCTGATGTAAATTGCTTTAATAACCACTTCTGTGCAAGGCCATATATCACCCACACAATAGCAGCCGCCACAGCTAAACTCACACCTAAAGTATAACCAGAAAAACTGGTAAATAACTCAATTAAGCGTTCATTAAAAAACAGTAGTAAGCCAGCCAGTAAACAAATCACACCAATAATCTGGTGCTTAGCAAGCTTTTCTTTAAATACCCATGCACTGGTCACCAATAAGCCCACTGGAGCTAATTGAATAATAACCTGTACCACAGGTGGATTAAGATACTTTAGCGAACTATTAAACAGGACAAAGTTACCCGCAAGCCCAATACTTGCAATCAGTAACACTAGACCACCAGCTCGGCCTAAATTTGAAATTGTTGGTAACTGCTTTTTCCAGCTTAATAATAAACCTAAACCGACAGATGCCGTAATAAAGCGATACCAAACAATAGTGAAAGGGTCCATCACTTCAACAGCTTGCTTCATCGCAATTGGTAACGCGCCCCAAAAGACTGCCGTTGTTAATGCAAGAAAAAAACCGATCATTGGGCCACGATCTCGCATAAACCCTCCAGATATAAAAAGCCCCGCCAATAGGCAGGGCTTTAATCTTCGTGTCAAAGTTGAATATTATTCAGCTTCGATAGATACGAATTTACGGTTCTTAGGACCTTTAACTTCGAACTTCACTTTACCATCAGATAGAGCGAATAGAGTGTGGTCTTTACCTAGGCCAACATTGTTGCCTGCGTGGAACTTAGTACCACGTTGACGAACGATGATGTTACCTGCTAGAACTGATTCGCCACCAAAACGCTTAACACCTAGGCGTTTGCTTTCTGAATCGCGACCGTTATTAGTAGAACCGCCAGCTTTTTTGTGTGCCATCTTTAAATTCTCCTGTTATTAAGCGCTGATGCCAGTAATTTTGACTTCAGTGAACCACTGACGGTGGCCCATTTGCTTACGAGAGTGCTTACGACGACGGAACTTAACGATTTTAACTTTATCGCCACGACCGTGAGTAACAACTTCAGCAGTTACTTTACCGCCAGCCACAAAAGGTGCGCCTACAGATACTTCTTCGCCATTAGCTACTAAAAGTACTGAGTCAAATTCAATGCTAGCGCCAGTTTCAGCGTCTAGTTTTTCTAAGCGTAAGGTTTGGCCTTCGCTTACACGGTGTTGTTTACCACCACTTTGGAAAACAGCGTACATGTCTTACTCCGCTTGTCCGCATAGGCCATTTGCCGCATAAAAAAGGCAATGGGTATGCGCTTAATCTTGTCATCAATAGGGCGCGAATGTTACGCGAAAAGAGTTATTCTGGCAAGCCATTATGGAAAGAAAATTGATGAAAAGCTGCCCAACAAAAAAAGTCTTTGAAATAGCGCACGTTGGGGTTATGACGATAGTACTATTTTAGTGTAAGATTCGATAAACCATTCGAATCACTTTTCCGCCCTACGTGGCCAACAATCTTGCTGGATGTATTAATGGATTTCAAAGCTATCCAAGCGCTCACCGCCAACGATATGGCCGAGGTCGACGCGAAGATACAAGCACAACTTAACTCAGAGGTTGTGCTTATCAATCAACTAGGTTTCTACATTGTCAGTAGCGGTGGCAAACGTCTACGCCCAATGCTAGCTGTTTTAGCAGCACGAGCTTTGGGCTATGACGGCGATAAACACACGACAGCAGCTGCCTTTATTGAATTTATTCATACAGCAACATTATTGCACGATGATGTTGTCGATGAATCGAACATGCGTCGCGGTAAAGAAACAGCTAACGCAGCGTTTGGTAATGCTGCCAGTGTTTTAGTCGGTGACTACATTTACACACGTTCATTTCAAATGATGACAAGCCTGCGATCGTTAAAGATCCTCGACATTATGAGTGAAGCCACCAATGTGATCGCTGAGGGTGAAGTTCTACAATTAATGAATTGTAATGATCCTAACACCACCGAAGATAGCTACATGCAAGTTATCTACTCAAAAACAGCACGTTTATTTGAAGCATCGACACAAATCGCAGCAATTATTGCAGATGCTCCAGCTGAAATCGAACTCGCCTTCCAAGAGTACGGTCGTTACTTAGGTACAGCATTCCAGCTTATCGATGATGTACTTGACTATATTGCTGATGGTAAAGAAATGGGCAAAAACGTGGGTGACGATTTAGCAGAAGGTAAACCGACGCTACCATTACTTCACGCGATGCGCCACGGTAATGCTGAACAAGCAGCAATGATCCGAGAAGCGATTGAGAAAGCCAACGGCATGGAAAAACTGGATGCTATTCTAGCTTGCATGCATGAACATGGCTCACTGGAATACACCCAACAACGTGCTGAAGAAGAGGCAGAAAAAGCCATTGCGGCTTTAGCACCGATTGCTGATTCTGAGTACAAAGAAGCCTTAGTTGCACTAGCACACATGGCTGTACAACGTAATAAATAAGCCTTTGATATACCTCCATAGAACCTGCTACATTGGCAGGTTTTTTTCTATATAAAAATCAGACGATCGTAGATGATCTATAATTGGTATTAGTTTATTTCTTTTGCTGGTAAGTAGGAGTGAATAATGGAGATAACCCAATTAAAGGTTGGTATGTGGGTCGAGTCATTACATGGCGTGGGGAAAGTGATCGACATTGATCTGCAAAATAATGCCGTGATCATTGAGCATAAGAACGATCATCAACTTCGTTCAATTGAATGCAACGAGATCATTGATCAACCACAATTACACACAGGTTGTGATCGTTATTATTAGAAAAGACTTCTCACAGTTAATAAAAAGCGGCTTAATCGCCGCTTTTTATTATTCTACTATTTAAACGGGTTACTTTGCAGCGAACTCTTCGCCTAAAGTAATATCACCTTTAAGCGTATCTAGCATGCTTTCCATCGCGGATTGCTCAAAGTCACTTAATGAACCGTAATCCATTACTTCTTCAATACCACCTTTACCTAATAATACAGGTTGTGCGAAGAAACGTGCATGCTGACCATCACCTTCAACGTATGCACATTCAACAACACCTTGCTCACCTTGTAATGCACGTACTAGTGCTAAACCAAAACGACATGCCGCTTGACCCATAGACAAGGTTGCTGAGCCGCCACCCGCTTTTGCTTCAACAACTTCAGTACCTGCATTTTGAATACGTGGTGTTAATGCTTTTACTTCTTCATCAGTAAACTCAATATCTTTAACTTGTGATAGCAACGGTAAAATAGTCACACCTGAGTGACCACCTATTACTGGAACACTAATATCACAAGGCGATTTATCTTTTAATTCAGCAACAAACGTTTCAGAGCGGATCACATCAAGTGTTGTAATACCGAACAGCTTACGCTTGTTGTATACACCTGCTTTTTTAAGTACATCAGCAGCAATAGGCACTGTTGTATTTACAGGGTTAGTAATAATACCAATACAAGCATCAGGACATACCACAGCAATTTTTTCTGCTAGTGATTTAACAATACCGGCATTTACATTGAAAAGATCAGCACGATCCATACCCGGTTTACGCGCTACACCCGCAGAAATAAGGACAACGTCAGCGCCTTCTAATGCAGGAGTAGGATCTTCACCTGCATAACCTTTAATAGATACAGGGGTCGGGATATGGCTAAGATCGGCTGCAACACCAGGTGTTACTGGTGCAATGTCATATAGAGCAAGATCTGAACCTGCTGGAAGATGGTTTTTTAATAGCAGAGCAAGAGCTTGACCTATACCACCAGCAGCGCCAATTACAGCAACTTTCATGTTCGTTCTCCTTTACGATAGAAGTATCTTTTTTTATTAATACAGCTTACTTAAGCCAATTTTCATTGCATAAGATAAGCATAATAAAGGGACGTTATAGCAAGCTGATAACAAATACAATCTTCGGCCGCACGCTTTGCGAAGTTGCGCAGAAACCCTTTTTTGTCATCCGCTCTTGTCACAACAAAAACAACTTTTATGCAAAAAAGTGATAATTTAAACAGTTAAAAGATGATGTTCTCTATTAAAAACAACGACAAAGATTATTACTGCCCTTATAGTGATTATTAACACCTGATAATACAAAAATCAGATTTCATGCAGTTTGTTTGCTACTTAGTGATATGTTATGCAAAAATACCCCACCTCATCTCTGTAGATAATATTTATTTATGCGAAATTCAGATAAACAAGAGCGCTTAGTTAAAGCGTTTAAACTAATTCTAAAAGAAGAAAAATTCAGTTCTCAAGGTGAGATTGTTGATACGTTGAAAGCGCAAGGTTTCGATAATATCAACCAGTCTAAAGTTTCTCGTATGCTTACAAAATTCGGTGCAGTACGTACACGCAATGCAAAAATGGAAATGGTGTATTGTTTACCTGTTGAACTCGGCGTACCTACAACAAGCAGTCCATTAAAAGATCTTGTCATGGATGTAGGCTACAACAGCGCACTTGTTGTTATTCACACAGGTCCTGGTGCTGCACAAGTGATTGCTCGCTTATTAGATTCTTTAGGCAAAGCCGAAGGCATCCTTGGCGTAGTTGCGGGTGATGATACGATCTTTATTACACCAACTAGCAGCATAACAGCAGAAGAGCTTTACGATTCTGTTTGTGAGCTATTTGATTACAGCAAGTAATCCCTTGGGTCTATTTATTTTCATCATTGAGTGACATATCAAATAGACCCGGCTCCTCCCCTACTTTATTCCCTATCTCTGACTCTTGTTATTGATCTCAAGTTTGCCTATTTTCATCTTTCTTATTGCTCAATTTGAGTGGTGAAGCACAGACAAAAGCCCATCAGACTATCGTCATTTGTTATGATAAACAGTAAAAATATTCTTTAATACGCTCTCATTCGTATCCATTAACCATCATGATTAGAAAGGATTCATTCATGACATTAAATAAAATAATGATACTTGGGCTATGCAGTTTAAGTTGTTATTTCATCGCATCAACAGCATATGCCCAACGTTTTATCACGATAGGAACAGGGCCTATCAATGGTGTTTATTACCCTGCAGGCGGTGCGATTTGTAAATTAGTGAATCAAGGACGACAGCAACATAATTTACGTTGTTTGGTTGAATCAACCACTGGCTCTATCTACAACATTACTAAACTCAAAGACAAAGAATTTGAATTTAGTATTGTTCAATCTGATTGGCAATTTCATGGCTTTAACGGTACAAACCAGTTTAAAGATCAAGGTCCCTACAGCAAGATGAGAGCTATCTTTTCACTACATGATGAACCTTTTAATATTATTGTTCGTGAAGATTCAGGAATAAATAATATTGATGATCTTAAAGGTAAGCGGATCAATATTGGTGAATTAGGATCAGGCGATCGAGCGACAATGGAAATTGTTATGGATAGCCTTAGTTGGACGCATTCTGATTTTGACCTTATTTCGATCCCTGCTGCGGAGCGCTCAGAGGCATTATGTAATAACGAAATTGATGCTTATATCTATCTTGTAGGTCACCCAAACGGGGCAATAAAAGAAGCCGCAGTCTATTGTAATGCTAAATTAATTCCGACCACAGGGGCTAATATCGAAAAGATCATTGCAGATCATCCTTTTTACACCAAATCAATGACTCCTCACGGTTTTTATAAGGGAATTAAAGAGAATACTGAAAGCTTTGGCGTGTCAGCGACTTTAATTTCAAGTACAGATGTTTCTGAAGAAATCGTTTATGCATTAACAAAATCAATTTTTAGTAATTTTGATACCTTCAAAAGACTCCACCCAGCCTTTGCCAATTTAACTAAAGCAGGCATGCTCCAAAACGGATTATCGGTTCCTTTCCATCCAGGCGCTATTCGTTATTATCAAGAGGCAGGATTTCTGCCCCCTAACGAGCAATATTAAAAAAGCCCGTAACATTAATTACGGGCTTAAATATTTAACATTATGCGCGTTGGTCATATCCCCATCGCGGAACTAAGCCTTGCTTAACACCTAAATGATCCAAGATCCTTGCGACCATAAAATCAATTAAATCATCAATCGATTGTGGTTGATGATAAAAACCCGGAGCGGCAGGCATGATAGTTACCCCAAGCTGAGAAAGCTTAAGCATATTTTCTAAATGAATAGTCGAAAATGGTGTTTCACGCACCACCAGCACCAATTGACCACGCTCTTTAATCACCACATCAGCAGCACGCTCAATCAAATTTTCTGACATGCCATAAGCAATAGAAGCCAAGGATCCAGCCGAGCATGGGCAAACAACCATTTGTTTCGGTGCTGCAGAGCCAGACGCGACAGGAGAGAACCAATCATCTTTGCCACAAACAGTTAATTTATCAGCATTACCATTTAGATGAGCAGCTAATTGTTCTCGTGCTTTATCAGGCGATGCTGATAGTTTCAAACCATGCTCTGTTGCTAAAACCACACGTGCCGCGGATGAAATCAATAAATACACCTGATAATCAGCCGCTAATAAACATTCTAATAAACGTAGTCCGTAAGGAGCACCCGATGCGCCTGTCCATGCTAGCGTTATACGTTTATCTGTCATTACGTTTTCCTATTATTTAGCTAGTTCTGCCAATAACTTATCATGAATACCACCAAAACCACCGTTACTCATCACTAAAATGGTATCACCCGGTTGTGCTTTGTTTGTAATGTTATTGACCAAATCATCTAAATCCGCGCTGCAATAAGCAGGCTGTGAACATTGCTCAGCAATCTCTTCTACTGACCATGGAATATTTGGCGGTTGGAAGAAAAAAACTTCATCTGCGGCATGTAAAGAAGGAGCAAGATCATCTTTATGTACTCCTAACTTCATGGTGTTAGATCGAGGTTCTAATACGGCTAAAATACGCGATTGGTTCACCTTTGCACGTAACCCACCTAACGTTAGCTCGATAGCGGTTGGGTGATGAGCAAAATCATCATAAACAGTTACACCGTTAACTTCGCCTTTAAGCTCAAGACGACGCTTAGTGTTAATAAATTTAGCTAAAGCTTCACATGCAAGATCTGGCGTAACCCCAACATGACGTGCCGCAGCGATTGCCATTAAGGCATTATTAACATTGTGATCACCAACTAAAGGCCAATGCACCGTACCTACCATATCGCTATCTAAATACACATCAAACACACTGCCATCAGCATGGTGTTTTTCAGCACGCCAATGACCGTCACCACCGATATATTCCAATTCACTCCAGCAACCCATCTCTAGCGTTTCATCAATATTTTTCACCCCTTTTGGCGCTAAAATACGACCATTACCAGGCACTGTACGTACAAGATGATGGAACTGACGTTGGATAGCTTTAAGATCATCGAAAATATCAGCATGATCAAATTCCAAATTATTCATGATCAAGGTTCTAGGGTGGTAATGTACGAACTTCGAACGCTTATCAAAAAAAGCACTGTCATATTCATCCGCTTCAACCACGAAGAACATGCTTTCCCCTAAACGCGCTGAAATACCGAAGTTCCCCAGCACCCCACCGACTAAAAACCCCGGTTGATAACCACAATCTTCCAAAATCCACGCCAACATGCTTGCTGTTGTTGTTTTACCGTGTGTCCCCGATACCGCCATTACCCAACGATCATGTAATAAATACTCTTGCAACCATTGTGGGCCTGAGGTGTAACGTAGATTGCTGTTAAGGACATACTCAACACAAGGGTTACCACGGCTCATTGCATTACCAATCACCACGAGATCAGGAGCAGGTTCGAGTTGTTTCGGATCATATCCTTGGATAATTTCAATACCTTGATCTTCTAACATGGTACTCATCGGTGGATACACATTGGCGTCAGAGCCAGTAACTTTATGGCCTAACTGCCTTGCAAGCATTGCAGCACCGCCCATGAATGTACCGCAAATACCTAAAATATGAATATGCATTGCTGCTGGCTCCGTCATTAATTCGGTTAGTTTCACGCTTTCGCGTTACTTCGTTACCATAAAAAAGATCTTTATATACAATTTCTTATATAACAAAAATACGATTTAGCACTTCATCTCACCCGCAGGTGAGTTTATCAAGTGCTATATTCTACTCTCTTCACCCGATTATATGACAACATGATGAAAGGATTGTTTATGACTGATATTAGAACGCTTGGTGAATTCATTGTCGAGAAACAGAGTGACTTTCCTCATGCAAGTGGCGAGCTTTCATCCCTATTAGGGTCAATTAAACTCGCAGCTAAAATCGTCAACCGAGAAATTAACAAAGCAGGATTGGTCGATATTACAGGTACGGTCGGCGAGAACAACATCCAAGGCGAAGAGCAACAGAAGCTCGATGTCTATGCTAACGATAAATTTAAAGCCGCTCTTGAAGCTAGAGATCAAGTCTGCGGTATTGCGAGTGAAGAAGAAGATGAAGCTGTTGCATTTCATAAACCATTAAATTTAAATGCAAAATACGTTGTTTTAATGGACCCTCTCGATGGTTCATCTAATATTGATGTTAATGTCTCTGTGGGAACGATATTTTCCATTTATCGTCGAGTTTCCCCTGTAGGCTCTCCTCCAACAAAAGAAGATTTTCTGCAAACAGGCAACCAACAAGTTGCTGCTGGGTATGTCATTTATGGCTCATCCACTATGCTAGTTTATACCACAGGCAATGGTGTTCATGGCTTTACCTATGATCCCTCATTAGGTAGTTTTTGTCTCTCTCATGAAAATATGACCATTCCAAAAGATGGTGTCATTTACTCAATTAACGAAGGTAATTACATTCGTTTTCCTACCGGTGTAAAGCAGTACATAAAATATTGCCAAGAAGCCGTACCTGAAGAAAAACGACCTTATACATCACGCTATATAGGTTCTTTAGTCGCTGATTTTCATCGTAATTTATTAAAAGGTGGGATTTATCTCTACCCAAGTACCGCCAGTTACCCTAACGGAAAACTACGCCTTCTTTATGAATGTAACCCAATGGCATTTATTATCGAGCAGGCTGGCGGTAAAGCAACGAATGGTTTTCAGCGGATCTTAGATATTCCACCAACAGAATTACACCAACGTGTACCTTTCTTTGTTGGCTCCACCAACATGGTTGAGAAAGTCGAAGGCTTCCTTCGTGAATATCCTGATAAGTAAATAGAAGCGATACGTGTCGTGCATCTGATTGTGCGACACCGCAACGATGATGATTTGCTTTTGTTTTTGTTTACCTTCATTATAATTTTAATAAACAACAACATTTCATTAACCTTAGAAGGAATTAGTCATGAGCCTTAATCAGGTCCCTGCAGGCAAGGATATCCCAGAAGATATTTACGTAATTATTGAAATCCCAGCAAATGCAGATCCGATTAAATATGAAGTAGACAAAGACAGTGGTGCGATTTTTGTTGACCGTTTTATGTCTAGCCCAATGTTTTATCCGTGTAACTATGGTTATGTTAACCACACATTATCACTTGATGGTGATCCGGTTGATGTACTCGTACCAACGCCGCATCCACTCGTCCCGGGCGCAGTGATCCGCTGTCGTCCTGTTGGCGTATTGAAGATGACAGATGAATCAGGTGAAGATGCAAAAATCGTTGCCGTGCCTCACAGTAAACTAAGTAAAGAATACGATCATATCCAAGATGTGGGTGATTTACCTGAATTACTTAAAGCACAGATCACCCACTTCTTCGAGCGCTACAAAGAGCTTGAGCCAAACAAGTGGGTAAAAGTAGAAGGCTGGGATAATGCAGAAGCAGCAAAAGCTGAAATTCTAACTTCCTTTGAGCGTGCTCAAAAGAAGTAATTAGCTAATAACACTTATTAATAGCGGTAAAATATGATGAAAAATAAACGTGGTTTACTCGCGGTATTTTTAACTTTATTTACCGCTATTTCATTTGCTAAAAATGTCAGTCCAGATGAATTTTGGCGACTAGAGCAAGCACATAACCCTATCATTGTTGATGTAAGAACAGCCGAAGAATTTGCCGCAGGACACATTCCTAATGCTGTTAATATTCCTTTTGAACAGATCGCGACAATTTCAAAATATTCGATAGACAAATCCAAACCGATATTACTCTACTGCCGCTCAGGTCGACGTGCTGAAATAGCAGTCGCTGAATTATATTCTCTTGGCTATAAAAACACATTTAACGGTATGAGTTACCAACAACTCCTACAGACTAAACCAAAGGACTAGCTCGTGTTACAAACAAAAAAAAGCCCAATGCTAGCATTGGGCTTTTTATTAGATGACATCACTAATAATTAATTAAATTCAAATTGGTAAAGTAAGTCCACTGCCTGATCGAGACCATTCACTGCTTCGATATATAAATTCTTCATCAGGCGATAACGTACGGTAAACTCATCCACATCATTAAATAAACCAACGCCGTATTTCACTTGTAGTCCTGGCGCGATATAACCACTAACTGTCACTTGTGAATCATCGCCAGACCCAGCAGTCGATAAGCTAAGATCTTTAATACCAACCGCTTCACCTACATCACCAACAAGTTGACCGCTTTGCGCCAGCCCCATACCTATCAATGCCGTCGTCATCGCATTACTCGACCCTCCCTCATTTTCACTATCAAGGTTATGACCCGTTAAGATATATGACAATGCATTTTGTTGTGGCATCGCAGGATCAGAGAAAATACTCACTTCAGGTTTATCTGCAGAACCAGTTACCTTAACTCCCGCAATAACATCATCTTCAACATTATCAGGATCACGGATCGCCTCAATAGAGAGGTATGGCTGATCAGGTGGGCCATTAAATAATATCTGTCCTTTACGAATAAGTAATTCTTGCCCCAATGCTCGGTAAGAGGATCCTTTGGCAATATTCACTTCACCGTAAATCATTGGTCCTTTGCCTTCTTGGCGAACATTCAGATCACCTGATAAGCCAGCCTTTAAACCAAACGCTGATAACTTCACGTCATCACCAACATGCACCATAATATTAGTTGTAATATCAAACGGCACAGATTTCTTCGGTTCAACAGGCTCTAGGTTATCTTTTAAAATGACCTGATCTTTAGAAACCGCGATCGCAGATTTTGGTAATTGATTAACCGTAATGCGTCCCCATGGAATTCCCACCTTACCGCTAATATCTGCAGATTTAGGTGTAGCTTTAATGGTGAGATCTGGAGAGACCTTAAGAGAAACCATCGGAGGCATACTCACTTGCAACTCTTTACCATTAATATTTAATTCCGTTTTCCACGCCGCCATATCTTGCCAGTCACCAGTACCACGTAACAGCAATTGTCCATCAGGAGTATAAATATTCCCCATTAACGTTGCGTTATAACCCTTAAAGGCTAATTTGATATCAGCGTTCTGAACATCTAATGGTACTTTACGCCCTCTTGCTTCTAGCTTCGTGACTTGTAATAAACCATTCACTGCGGGATGCATGATTGGCCCCGTTATTTGCAAGTTAGTATCAACTTGACCACCAAACTGATGGTAGTCCTTAATAACAGGCTCTAAAAATGCAAGCGTAAAACGATCTAATTTCACATTGGCATTAATACGCTTATCACCTTGTAGATCAGTGATCTTAGCATTACCTGATAAATCGCCATTATTTTTAACCGCCACTAACCAATTAGCATTTAGAACATCATTTTCCATCTCAGCATTAACGGTAACTTTATCCCAGCCTAACGTTAATGGTGCATCATCGGTATCCACTTGTTGAGTAAAACTTCCGCTCGGCATCAAAATCTGGGCTTTTACATAAGGTGCACTCTTCGGTGCCCATTTAGCGACAACATTTGCACCAAGCTCACCGTTGACGTTCATCTGCTCAGGCATAAATGATTTCAACAAATCAAAATTGAAACGCTTTATTGCTAATTGCGCATTACCCGATGCACCAGCAGTCAGATCTTGAGTTAAACAAATTCCAGCTTTCCCTTGTTTCCAACAGTGTGCACCGACTGTTGCCATTGCGGTTTTCAGATCATAACGGATAGGTGTTGGATGGTTTAGTACCCACTCACCAACAGGGGTCGTAAAGTCACCTTTTTGCAAGATCCCTTGCCAGCCTGTCTTACGATCTAATTTACCCGTTAGAAGTAACTCAGTACCTACTGGCTCTCCTTTTACTTTTACCGTTAAACGATGATCTTGCTCTGTGCCCTTAAACAACACATCCATATCATCCAACGTAACAGTATCAAATTTACCTTTTTTAGCATTTAAACTAATATCAGCTTTTAATACTGGTAATGGCGTTACGCTACCTTTCAATTTAAAAGACGCAAGGCTTGCGACTTTTTGCCAACCAAGATCATCACCTTCAAGGTCAAGTTTTATATCTGGTTCAGCCATCTTGCCAGATAACTTCACCTCACCATTAATACGACCATGCAAGTCTGCTAATGATTTAGATAAATCTGGCGCTTTAATATCAGCAACAACATTCCACGTCTTGTCTAATTCTCCTTTCGCGACTAAACCATTAGGACCATGCTTTAATGTTAATCCCTGTGTTTTAAACTTAAGATCTTTGCCTTTACCCGTCAGATCAGAAACATCAAGCTGGCCTTGAAGATCAAGTGGCTGTTTCATGATCGAGCCATTAACAGCAAGCTCTGGCAATTTAATAAACCAACCACCTTTTGCAGTTAAACCACCTGATGTATTTAACTTACCGCTTACGTTGCCTTCCGCTTCTGGCCATTGTTTACCTGGCTGAATATTGGTAAAAGCGAGCTGACCTTGCCACTTAACAAGATCTTTCCAACTTGCTTTTGCATTGCCTGTAATAGAGCCAGCTAAGGTCTCTACATTCAGTGCCGATAAGTTCACAGAATCAAGGTTACCTTTACCTTTCAAATTAAATTTCACGTTTGGCATAGGCGTGCCATTTACGTTACTTTTAGCATTAAACGTAAAGCCCTTTAAGCTACCTTTGGCGTTTATATCAGTATTGGCAACAGTAAATTCTGCTTTTTTATCAATAGGCCATTGTAAATGCTTACTTGATACCACTACATCAAAAGGAAGATTTGGATCTAGCGGCGATAATTTACCTTTAACCAACGCATCTAATTTACCTTTTAACGTCGCATCAAGTACCAATTTCGCTAATGAGCCTGATGCTTTTAAATGCAACTGATGCCCTTCAACAGGCTTCATCGATATCTTTGCATTCGCATCTAATGTGAGCGGGTAATCTCCCGTTAACGTCACATCAGCTTTCGCGGTTAAAGACGCTTGAGGTGCATTCACCTGCAACTTACCAATATTGATATCGCTGTCTTTAGCATTCGCAATCAGCTCTAATAACGAGACCTTTTGTGGCGTTTCGCCGGCTAACTCAAAGTCTTTTACCGTAAAACGCTCAATATCAAAAGACATCGGTAACACAACATCAGGCAGTTTTATTGCTTCCGCTTTTTTCGTTGATTTCGACACTGCAGCTGGCTTTTTATCATCCGCTTTAGATTGTGCTAATGCTAAATAAATCCCTTCCCAATCCGTTGGCTTTAAGGTGACATGACTGCCTTGTAAATCTGCTGCTGTAGAGAAATGCTTCCAACGCACTTTATTCGCCAATATATCTAAATCGATATCATCAAGCGTTACCTTCTCAATATGAATAGGTAATGGTATTGAAATTTCAGTTACAGGCTCTGAAGGCTGTTCCGGCTTATCCGATGCAGGTGGAAGTTCTGGCATTGAAAACTTGACACCTTGCACCCCTAGATCAGAGACACAAATCTCAGGAGTTAATAAACAGCTATCATTTAATGTTAAATTCAGCTTATTAACAGCAAGATCTATATTTCCGTCGTTATAGCGGACATTCTTAAATTCAAAACCATCAAATAAAGCACCTTGCGATTCACCAATCGACAAGGCAGGAAGTGCTTTTTGCGCTCCCCATGCTGCAACTTTAATACCAGCTGGTGTATAAAGTAGTGCAGCTACAGCAATAACTAATAATAATAATAAGGCTAATACGCCAAGTGCTATACGCTTAACCCAAATCATAATTCAGGACCTAAAGTAAAGTGGAGCTGAAATTCATCTTTGCTCAGTTTAAGGAAACCATCATTATTGCTCTTGTTCTTATCTAAGCCCCAAGCAAAATCAAGGCGAATAGGACCTACAGGTGAAACCCATCGAACACCAACTCCGACGCCACGCTTCCAATCAGGTGTAGTATTCCAAGCAGAACCATAATCATAAAATACAGCCCCCCACCAATCACCATAAACACGGTGTTGATATTCAATGCTAGAGGTTGCCATATAACGACCGCCTTCCATTTTTCCTTGGCTATTACGAGGAGAAATAGACTGATAACCATAACCTCGAAGGCTATTATCACCACCAATAAAATAACGTAACGAAGGTGGCACGTCTCGAATGCTATCACTAATAATAGCGCCGCCATCTAAACGGAAAATACCACGCTGATTTTCACCAAAACTACGAATCCAAGCATTTTTTGCTTGCACTCGAGCAAAAGTAGTATTTGATCCAACATTTTCATTAGCAAGATCAACAGAAAAATTATATTTACTCCCGCTGGTCGGGAATATTCCCCCAACGATGCTACTTTTACTGTATGACAATCCAGGCATCAAAACATTGAAAACCCCTTTTTCCTTTTTACCTTGCTCATACTTCTCCGTTAACCAACGGAGCGCAATAGTCCGATTCCATCCCGAATCTAAACGCCAGTGACGCTCAACCCCGATACCAAATTGTGTACTTATCGTATCGTGCGTATCGACATAACGAATACCACCGACAACTTGATAATAATTATTCAACACATCATCGAGTGGGATCTTATAAACCGCTTCAACTTTTGGCTCTTCTTTTGATATTTCTGATTTCAAGTAAAAGCTATGCCCTTTACTCGTAATCCACGGTTTTTTCCAATTGAATTTCAAACGAGGGCCGGTATCAGTCGAAAAGCCAATACCCGTTTCAAATTGATTTTTAACTTGTGGAGTAACAACAACGTGAATTGGGATCGCATCATCTTTACGCTCTTTGACATCTCCACCAACATAAATGGAGGAAAACCAACCAACGTTAGACAGACGTTCATTGTACTCTCCCAGCTTTGAAGCAAGGTAAGGTTCATCTTCCGTATAAGGGATCATTGAACGTAAGCGGTTATCATCAATTTGGCTTCCCTGAAAAGTTGTTTCACCAAAGGTATAACGTCGACCTGAATCAAAATTAATATTGATAAAGACCTCATTACGACTAGGCACCACTTCTAATGTACTTTTCGTTAGTTCAGCATCAAAATAACCGCGTCGAAGTGCTAAACTCATTAATGATGCTTTAAAAGCCTCATATTTACCTTGATTAAGCGGTTCACCTAGCCCTAAACCACTGCTTTTTACTAATGACATAAAAGCAGGATCATTTTTAGCATCACCTGTAATAATCAGATTACTTTTACTAATATGCGCTCGTGGACCTTGATCAACGGTAACCACAATTTTCGTTTTAGAGCCACTGCCCGAGACTTGATAATCAAACTTTGGCTGGTAATAGCCTAATGCCTGCAGTGCGTCGCTAATTTCATTTAATACCAGATCTTTAAAGCGCAATGTCGCACTGTAATCATCCTTTGATAACGCAGAAAGATAAGCATCAACATTATCTTCTACTTTTCCATCCAAGCCTTTAATCTTCAATGAAGAGGCCATAACTGGACTCGATAGCACCAAAGCAAATGATGTCACACCCAACCATTTAAAAACTTTATTCATTCTATTGTGCTTCTTTGCGAAATTTAGAATTAATTACGAACCCATTTTGACAAAGCTATAAGTAACTTCCAACCTTTGCCATCTGAAAATTTATGAATATTGAACCGAATAGAATTTTGAGCCATTTTCAGCTACCTATTTATAAATATTAACAAAATGAATCTAAAAAAAAGTAACTTAAGGTCAATGAACTTAAGAAAAACAATGCCTCAACAGTAATAGAATGCAATCTTTTTTAATAGAAGTAATAAGTCCCATTCTAAATCTAAGCTATAACTTCATTGCCAGTATTATAGCCTGTTGGAATTATTAAGAATTATCACGAAGTAAAGATAGTACTTAAAACGGTTCAAACTACTTTCAGCAACTAAAACAACTGTAGAACAATTAATAACTTTTTTTTGAGAAAAGATAATTTAATACAGCTCTTTAACTTGATACATGACAATGGAGGGAGTACATCTGTGTTGTCATATGGCAGGATCAAGTTCCCAGTTAGCCGAAAACAGAAAAAGTGATACTTATATCTGACTCGTATTCCACAAATAAAGATAATTTAGAGAGAAATACGCTAAATTTTAGTAATTACACAACTATTCCTGATAGTATTTGAATCTCTTTATTCACCTCAGTTAATACATTTAATGCTTTTAAATCACCAGACTTAGGTGGTAATAATCGTCCACTATCAAATTCAAAGCCACCTACACCCATAATAAAAATACGACCTCGAAAGTAGCTTTTTACATAACGAGCCACTTGGTTTGGTCGGTAAATTTTAAAGATTCTAAGCATATTGTCCTCACTCAACGGTTACAGATATAGACCGCAAATCGATGACTTTGTTTCATCACATCAAAACTTAATGCAAACAGTCTGCCATATTCCAATAAATACGAAATTTGTAACAATAATGATCGACTTAGAGCTCAAATATTAACTTCTGGTACTACCAGATCAAAGAAGATTAACTATCATAATCACAAATCAGACTAAAAAGAGGCCACACATGAAATTGAAAGCAACCTTTATCCTACTTGCAGCTTTAGTACCTTCAATCAGCTTTGCTACCAATATCAAACCAGGTGATTCATTACCTGGTGTTACTGTTACCAATAAAGGTGAACTTGTTTTAAAAGATAAGTCGATAAGTTACCATTCATGGAGAAGTACAAAGCTAACAGGCAAAATGCGTATAGTATTCGCAATAGCTGGACGTAGTGCAGCCAAAGAGCTTAACGCACCACTTGTTGCTGCTATTTCTGCCGCAAAATTTCCGGAAAATGAGTACCAAACGACAACGATTATTAACCAAAATGATGCGATGTGGGGAACTGGTTCTTTTGTAAAATCAGCAACAGAAGATAGTAAACGTGAATACCCATGGTCATCAATAGTGCTGGACAGCAATGGAATTGTTCAAAAAACATGGGATCTAAGAAAGGAAAGCTCTGCCGTATTTGTAGTAAATAAGGATGGTAAAGTCGTATTCGCCAAAGAAGGCAAACTGACACCTAGTGAGATTAAAGAAGTGATCGGTTTAGTGAGTAAAAATTTATAATGACACTTTAGTCACCTCTCTGGGTGGCTAAGGTTTTTTCAAAGTAATAAAGAAACGATAGCTATAGTCGATATACTATTTACTAAAAAACCAAAGCAAGTAACTCACGATCGTTGAATAACCAATGACTAAAATAAGATCAGTAATATATCGATTCAATTTTTTCATAGGATGCTCCGTAATCATCACTTATTTTAATTTAACACAAAGATAACATCTCATTGTGTTCGTTACTAATCATGAGATCAAGATAACAAAAATGAGTTAATTATTGGTTAAGAGAATGAAAGAAGTATGACTAATAAAGTAGAGAATATAGATAAACCAATAGAAAATAGTCGAGCGCTTGGGGTATTAAAGACATTCACCGACAGTAAAAAAAAAATAAAAAGCATCGCAGAAAAATATGCTATCGATGGAGAAATTAACAATACTCAAGAGAGGACTTTAAAAGAAAGATTACAAGTTCGTCTTCAACAACAACAACAACAACAACAATCAAATTTAGAGCAGATCATAAAACAAGCCTATAACCAATGTAATGATGAGACAGCGAGAGATCCTGATCCTGATTGGTTAGTAAGATTTATAGAAATGGCTCAACAAATTCATACTCCATCCATGCAAAAACTGTGGGCAAAAATTCTAAAACAAGAGATCATTCAACCAGGCTCTGTATCTCTTCGCACCTTAAAAATACTCTTATCAATGACACATCGAGAAGCCGCTCTATTTCAAAAAGTCCTGACTCTTACTTGTTGTATTGGTAACGATAAAAATAAAAAACTTCTCACAAGTATAAAACAGCGAACAAACAGCTTTAGTTTTCACAGAAGCCACCAAACACATATTGACTATAACCAATACCATTTACCTTATTCGTCTATTTTAATTTTAACTGAACTTGGGCTTCTATTAAGCACAGAGCTAGAAACAAACCTAATAAGTTACACTGATAAACTCAATTTCAACTACCATACAGAGTCTTACAGCTTATCACCCATCAAAAAAGGGACGTCTTTTACCTATTATCGTTTATCACCAATAGGACAGGAATTAGCCCAATTAATTGGTCCACAGACTAATGATGAATATCAAGAGCAACTAAATGAACTACTTTTAAAATATTTTACGGTAGCCCACCAATACTGATTAATTTTAAATACATAACCTGAATTTTTTAACTCAGCTTTTTAATCAATGTTGAAGCGGGCTGAACTTGAATTTACCTGAAATAGCAGGCAGCTAGCTTCTCAATATAAAGCACCTAACTCACTACCCTATAATGATCATTTTCTACAGACGAAAAAAAACCTGAATCTTTCGATTCAGGTTTCTCTAATAAAGTGGCGGAGCGGACGGGACTCGAACCCGCGACCCCCGGCGTGACAGGCCGGTATTCTAACCAACTGAACTACCGCTCCACACGGAGATAAAACTTTCGTTTTATCCGATATCCGTAGTTCAAAACGAATATCTTAAATTTGAAGCCTGGCGATGTCCTACTCTCACATGGGGAGGCCCCACACTACCATCGGCGCTATTACGTTTCACTGCTGAGTTCGGCATGGGATCAGGTGGGTCCATAACGCTATGGTCGCCAAGCAAATTCGGTTTATTTATTGTCATTCGACAATAAATAGCAATCTGGGAAAGTAACTAGTGTTCTCTACACGTTCAAGTGTACTTAGAGTCCGTATAAAACCCCTTGGGTGTTGTATGGTTAAGCCTCACGGGCAATTAGTATCGGTTAGCTCAATGCCTCACAGCACTTACACACCCGACCTATCAACGTTGTAGTCTTCAACAACCCTTTA
>NZ_PYOM01000018.1 GCF_003026365.1 Photobacterium angustum
AAGTTATAATGATCACCAACTTTATCAATCATAAAAATACAATTGCACTTTTTCTCCGCAAGTATAGCTTTTATCTTTTCGGGAATAATGAAATCTTTAGGTTTTATTATTCTATGAGTAAAACCATTGTTCGTAATATCAATCGCACTATAGTCATTATTTACGTAATCCCGATAGTCATTAGGTAACTTACGAAATAGATTAAATCCAGAATATGCAAGCAGAACAATAGATAAAACGAGAAGCCCTCGCTTTATAACTAAAAATAATTTTCTCAAAGGTAATTTTTTAGCTTGATTTCCAACATTTTTTTCAATAGGTAAAACAATTGAAGTCTCATCTTCATGCTCTAGTTTCTCTTCTGAAATACTTGTTTTTTCAAGATCAAGCCGATAGCCAACACGAGGAACAGTTGCAATGATTTCATCATTAGGAAAATAAGTAGAAAGAGACTGGCGAATTTTCGCGATAGATTTTGTTAAAGAAGAATCTGTAACAACGGTATGCTCCCAAGCAAAGGTTTTTAATTCTTCTTTTGAGACAATGTCGTTTTGTCGTTCAAGTAACAGCGTCAATAAGCGTGACTCTGTATATGTCAAAAGTTGTTGTTGACAACTATCTGATAATAAACCTTTTTTAGAATCAAAATTGACATGATTTATTTGATAATTCGTTGACATGAAACCCATTATTCAAAATTTACCTAACCACAAATTTACAATTATTACGTAAGTTATAGAAAGATATCACATTACAATTCTATTAACCTTAACAGCTCAAGTATTAGCTCAAGAAAGAACCAGTTATTAAATAATATAACAAAAAAGCCCATAGCTATTCCTAACTATGGGCTAAATGAAGATGAATCGTTTAAATTTTAATTCGCTTCTGCAAGGGTAGCTTCCGCTTCTTTCATTGCAGTCGTTGGTTGACCTTCTGCACCATGCATCCAGTCAACTAACTTACCTGAGAACACGATAAGAATAAGACCTGATAGCGTTGCAGCAATTGCGATACCACCAAAGATAGATAGCGCACCGGCATCGCCAATATGTGAACCAATAATACCCGCCGCATAGTTCGCTAATGCGTTAAACGAGAACCACACACCCATTAGTAGTGAACATAATCGTAATGGTGCAAGTTTCGTTACCATCGATAAGCCAATTGGTGATAGACATAGTTCACCCAGTGTATGGAAGAAATACGCACCTACAAGCCATAGCATTGATGTTTTTACTGTTAAATCACCACCTTGTTCTAACGCTGCTCCCACCATGAATAGGAAGCCAATTGCTAGGAAGAACAATGCAGCCGCAAATTTAATTGGTGAGCTTGGCTCCTTCGAACCCATTTTTACCCATAATGAAGCGATAACAGGCGCTAAAGTAATAATGAAGAACGGGTTAAGTGATTGGAACCACTCTGTTGGTACAGTAAAGCTGCCAATAATACGATCTGTATACTGTTGGGTGTAAATGTTCATCAATCCACCAGCTTGTTCAAAGCCAGCCCAAAAGACAATAACGAACAGACCCATAACCATGATAACTTTTAAGCGATCACGTTCAACTTTTGTTAATGGCTCTTTTTTACCTGATTTGTTTTTTGCTGCATCACGTTTAGCCGCAGCTTCAATACCAATATTACCCAAGTAACGACGTGCAAATAACATTTGAAGCGTTAAACCAATACAGATACCGATACCTGCAGTTGCAAAGCCTGCTTTATAGCCCCAGATTGTTACAGCGGTACCTGCAATAATACCAGCAAGTAGCGAACCTAAATTGATACCCATATAGAAAATGGTAAATGCACCATCACGACGGTTATCACCTTCCTCATAAAGATCACCAACCATAGTTGAGATATTGGCTTTAAATAAACCATTACCGATGATCATCAAGGTCAGACCAGCATAGAAAACATGCAATGCAGAATCACCAACAACCGAGTTAGGAAGTGCAAGTACAAATTGTGCTGCAGCCATTGCCACACCACCTATCATGACGCAACGGCGTTGTCCTAAAAAGTTATCGGCAATCCAACCACCGATTAAAGGAGTAAGGTAAACAAGTCCGGTATAAGTTGCGTAAAGACTTAGCGCATCTTTTGCTGTCCAGCCAAAACCACCGTCCATTGTTTTTGAAGTTAAATAAAGGACAAGAATGGCGCGCATGCCATAAAAGCAAAATCGCTCCCATAGTTCAGTACCAAACAATAAGAACAACCCCTTAGGGTGTCCTAGTAATGTGCTAGAGTCTCTTCTCATAATTATTCCTTTTAATCAGATTTTTATTCAAAATATGAATACAGGAAATGTTATAAGGGATAATTATGCGTAACTCAAATTAAGCATAAAATCTCGTTGAGGCTTTTTTATGACAAGTAATTGATATTAAAACAAAACAAAAAAACAATAAAATATAGTGAAAAATAATGTTGCAAATACGAGGCAGTTGTAAAAACTAGCTATTACTAATTAACCAGTGTTTTACACTAAATCCTGACACACCTGACAAGTTTAATATTGTTTGTTTTATTTATTTGAACTTAAACACAAGATAAATGTTTGTTTGTCGTGATTTTACAAAACAAAACATAAAAACAAACAACTAATTAACATCAATACAAAGGTATAGTCTAGGCACTTAAACATAGAATTTTATCCCAGAGCACATTATTCACATTGTTGAATAAAATGAGGTATTAGTTCAAATAAGTCCCCCACTAACCCATAATCGGCATAAGAAAAGATACTCGCATCAGGATCGCTATTAATAGCAACAATCACTTTTGCATCTTTTATCCCGGCAATATGTTGAATTGCCCCCGAGATCCCAATGGCAATATAAAGGTCTGGAGCAATAATTTTCCCTGTTTGTCCTATTTGATAATCATTAGGTACAAATCCAGCATCCACTGCAGCGCGAGAAGCGCCAACCGCGCCATGTAATGTATCTGCTAATTGCTCAATCAATAAAAACCCATCTTTGCTTGCAACACCTCGCCCACCTGCGACCACAACACGTGCAGTAGTAAGATCTGGTCGCTCCTGGTTACTTCTTTGCATACTGACAAACTGGGTATGGGTTAATGGGTGACTTATCTTTAGCATTTTTTGCTCGGCGTGTTGCTCCGATATGCCACAAGGCTCGAAACTAGCACCACGAATCGTCGCTAACATTACAGCTTCACAAGACTTAACCTCAACCGTTGCGTTACCAGCATAAATCGGACGAACAACAGAATCTAAGCCAGTAAATTCCATCACATCGGATAATTGCTCTATACACAACATCGCAGATACTCGCGGTAATAGATCTTTACCTGATGTGCTACTGCTCATAAAAATATGACTATAGTTCGATGCAAGATCCTTAATAACCTTGGAGACGTTTTCTGCCAAACCATGCTGATAACAAACATCATCCACCAATAACACCTTATCAATATCGGTTAACTCTGCTGCCTGCTGTGCAACACACCCACATTGAAAGCCAACCACAAGAATATGAATACTTAAATCGCTGCTAAAACGCCGTAATGAAGCAGCCGCTGTAACAGCCTTAAGTGTTGCTAACGAGATATTCTGATGTTCATGCTCTGCGATAATCAAAACGTTTACTGTCTTCATTAGATCACCTTTACTTCGTGACTTAACTTATCAATAAGTGCATCGACATTGTCGACTATAACCCCTGCTGTCCGTGGTTTTGGCGCGTTATAGCGAAGTATTGTTTGAGGCGTTGTCTTTATCAGATTTTCAAGCGATGGGTACTTCAAACTATTTTTGTTAATAAAGTCTTGCAACGAAATAGTCGTTAATGGTTTAGCTTTCGCTTTCATAATATTTGGAAGTGATGCAAATCTGGGTGTATTAAGTCGTAAATCGCAGCTAATCACACATGGAACTTTAACCGCCAACGTTTCAAGACCACCATCGACTTCACGGGTCACAATAAGCTCATTTAATATCGAAGGGTTGTAATAGTTAATTTCTGAAGCATAAGTTGCTTGTGGGTAGTCTAATATTCCTGCCAGCATTTGAGGTGTTTGATTGTTATCGCCATCAATAGACTGTTTCCCCATTAACACCACATCAGTCTTGTTCTCTATCGCTAATACAGATAACAGCATGGCTATTTTAAGCGGGGTGATCTTTGTTACATTGTCACTTTCAGTTTGCTTTGTATTGATATGAATAGCGTTATCAGCACCTAGTGCTAATGCCGTCCTTAATGATTCATTGCAACTATCATCCCCAATACAAACAACAACGACCTCAGACGCTATTCCTTGTTCTTTAAATTGTACGGCTTGTTCAAGTGCTATTGCACAAAAAGGATTAATGGTTTTCTTCACATTATGATCGTCAATACCACTATTATCATCCTTAACACGGATCGCTACATAAGGATCAACCACACGCTTTATCGCCACTAATATACGGATTGTAGATTCTGCCATATCGCATACCTCTAATAAGAAGTCGTTGATTTAACGGCTAATACTGGAATGTCTTTGTTTCTTTGAGCCTAGTTGAATTTACGTTTACGTCAACTGGACTATAGTTAAATGAGGCAATAAAGGAGTCATCTATGGCAGAGGAAGAATGTGCTCAAGACAGTATCTCTTTTGATGTTTTAATCGTCGGCGCAGGACCTGCCGGGCTTGCTAGTGCTATCCAGCTTGCTCAATTAGCTAAAGAGCATCAACGCCCATTCTCTATCGCTGTAATAGAAAAAAGTGCCGAAATCGGCGGACACATTTTATCTGGCGCCTTGTTTGATCCCCACGCACTCAACGAATTATTACCAAACTGGCAAGATACTGATTGCCCAGTCCGGACCAAAGTAAAACATGATGATTTTTATTGGTTAACCAACTCACAATCAGCATTTTCGATCCCGCCTTTATTACGTCCAAAAGTGTTTGAAAATCACGACCATTACATTGTTAGCTTAAGTGAGTTATGCCGTTGGCTAACAAAACAAGCCGAACTATTGGGTGTCGAAATCTACCCAGGCTTTTGCGCTGACAAAATACAGTTTGAACACCAAAGGAGTGACAGCGTAACAAGCGATAATGCCGATTTACCCATTTATATGAGCACCGTAAAGGGGATTACAACCAAAGAAATGGGATTAGATAAACAAGGTAACAAGAAAACAAACTATCAACCCTCTATGCATATTAACGCGCGGTACACTATCTTTGCCGAAGGTAGTCGAGGGCATTTAGGAAAAGCACTAATAAAACAACTTAAGCTCGATAAGCACAAACAACCGCAACATTACGCATTAGGGATAAAAGAAATTTGGCAGGTTCCCAAGCAACAGCATCAACAAGGCAGAGTGATCCATAGTTTGGGGTGGCCACTAAGCGAATCAAGCTCAACGGGTGGCGCTTTTATGTACCACCTTGATGATAACCATATCGCAGTAGGGCTTATTACCGACTTAAACTACCGTAACCCCTACCTTAGCCCGTTTGATGAATTTCAACGGCTAAAACATCACCCTCTATTTGCGCAAGTTCTTCAAAACGGAAAACGAATTGAATACGGTGCAAGAGCCATTACCAAAGGTGGTTTAGCCTCCCTACCCAAACAGTCATTTCAAGGCGGCGTATTAATAGGCTGTGATGCTGGTACCCTGAATATGAACAAATTAAAAGGCTGCCACACCGCGATGAAATCTGGCATGTTAGCGGCAAGCGCGGTATACAGTGAATTAATTCGAGATCATACTCATACCGAGCCTTGCTATAACGCTCTTTTTGAAAGCAGTTGGTTGTATGAGGAGCTTTACCAAGCGAGAAATACGACCGCAAATATACATAAATTCGGCCAACTGACTGGCGCTATTGCAACCTATTTAGAGCAAAGCCTATTTAGTGGTTATGCAAAATGGCAGCTTAATAACAACGCGCCAGATCATGCTTGCTTACTGCCTATATCAAAAGCAAACAAGATAAGTTATCCAAAACCAGACAACCAATTAAGCTTTGATAAAACATCTTCACTCTATCTTGCTTCTATTAGTCACCCTGACGATCAACCTTGCCATCTTCTATTACAAGATGCTCAAATCCCAATAAGCCAACACCTAAAAGCGTTTGATGAACCTAGCCAACGTTACTGCCCTGCTGGCGTATATGAAGTAATCACAGAGAATAACCAAGCTAAATTTCAAATTAATGCAGGGAACTGTTTACAGTGCAAAGCCTGCGATATAAAAGATCCTTCTCAAAACATTTCTTGGACGCCACCAGAAAGCGGATCTGGGCCTAATTATAGAAAAATGTAATAAGTCTAAACTTTTTTTGAATTAAAACTCGCAAACACAACAAAACGCTTCTAACATCAAGCTGACACTAAAAAACACATAATATGTTGTTTTTTATCATATATATCTATTTACTCATCATATACCACCCAAATATATGCACAGAATGCATTTAAAAAATGAAAAGCATTCATTTTACTCATGACCCTGTAAATCATAGTATTTATCTCAAGCCAAGAAGCAGTGAAGACAGCGAAATTACGACTGTTGAATAATTAAAAATACGCTTCAAAAGCAGTGAATTAAAATCAGCCGATCGTGCTCAACACACATCAGATTTTACGTTTATGGTGAGTCAGTCTCATCATAACGCATTCGCATATATCACCTATTGAGGTAAACATTATGACAATCCCTACTACAGAAATGTTAGAAGCGTGGAAAGGTTTTAACGCGGGCAACTGGCAGCAAGAAGTTAACACTCGTGACTTCATCCAGACTAACTACACGCCTTATGAAGGGGATGAGTCTTTCCTAGCTGATGTTACAGAAACAACAACATCACTATGGAATACCGTTCTAGAAGGTATTAAAGAAGAAAGCCGCACTCACGCGCCGGTTGATTTCGATACTGATTTACCATCAACAATTACTTCTCACGATGCAGGCTACATCAACAAAGATCTAGAAAAAATTGTAGGTCTACAAACTGATAAACCACTTAAGCGTTCAATCATTGCTAACGGTGGTATTCGCATGGTGAAAAACTCATGTGAAGTATACGGTCGCAAACTTGATGAAAGTGTAGAGAAGATCTTCACTGATTACCGTAAAACACACAACAAAGCAAGTTTCGACCTATACACCAAAGAAATCCTAGCATGTCGTAAATCTGGCATCATCACAGGTCTTCCAGATGCTTACGGTCGTGGTCGTATTATTGGTGACTACCGTCGTCTAGCGCTATACGGTATTGATTTCCTTAAAGCTGACAAGCAAGAACAATACAAGTCAACTCAATCATTCCTAGAGCAAGGTCAAGATCTAGAAAAAACACTTCGCCTTCGTGAAGAGTTAGCAGATCAGGTTCAAGCACTAGAAGACATCCGTCAAATGGGCTTGAAATACGGCATCGATATGTCTGCACCTGCACGCACAGCACAAGAAGCGATTCAGTTCACTTACTTCGGCTACCTAGCAGCAGTTAAATCTCAAAACGGCGCAGCAATGTCACTAGGTCGTACATCAACATTCCTTGATGTATTTATCGAGCGTGATATTCAAAACGGCTTGATCAACGAGCAAGAAGCGCAAGAGATGATCGACCACTTCATCATGAAGTTACGTATGGTTCGTTTCTTACGTACACCTGAGTACGATTCACTGTTCTCTGGCGACCCAATCTGGGCAACAGAAGCAATGGCTGGTATGGGTGTAGACGGTCGTACTTTAGTAACAAAGAGCACATTCCGTTACCTACATACACTGCACACAATGGGTCCTGCACCAGAGCCAAACATGACTATTCTTTGGTCTGAGCAACTCCCTATTGCCTTTAAAAAGTACGCAGCGAAAGTATCGATTGAAACATCATCTGTTCAATACGAAAACGACGACCTAATGCGTCCTGACTTCAACAACGATGATTACGCAATCGCATGTTGTGTAAGTCCACAGGTTGTTGGTAAGCACATGCAGTTCTTTGGTGCGCGCGCTAACCTTGCAAAAGGTCTGCTATACACCATTAACGGTGGTATTGATGAAAAATCTAAAGCACAAGTTGGCCCACAAGTAGCCAAAATCGAAGACGAAGTATTAGACTTTGATTCACTAATGCCACGCTTTGATTCAATGTTAGATTGGTTAGCAACACAATACGTGACAGCATTGAACATCATCCACTACTCTCACGACCGTTACAGCTACGAAGCATCTCTAATGGCATTAATGGATCGCGATGTACGCCGTACTATGGCATGTGGTATTGCTGGTCTTTCTGTTGTTGCTGATTCACTATCTGCAATTAAATTTGCGAAAGTAACACCAGTTCGTGACGAAGATGGCGTAGCAATCGATTTTAACATCGAAGGTGACTACCCTAAATTCGGTAACAACGATCCACGTGTTGATGATATCGCTTGCGACCTTGTTGAGCGCTTCATGAAGAAAATTCAGAAGATGCACATGTACCGTGAAGCAATTCCAACACAATCAATCTTAACCATCACATCAAACGTTGTGTACGGTAAGAAGACAGGTAACACACCTTGTGGTCGTCGTGCTGGTATGCCATTTGGCCCAGGTGCAAACCCAATGCACGGTCGTGATGAAAACGGTGCGGTTGCATCACTAACATCTGTATCTAAACTCCCATTTGCTTACGCGAAAGACGGTATCTCATACACCTTCTCTATCGTGCCAAATGCATTAGGTAAAGATGAAGAAACACAGAAACAAAACCTTGCAGCGCTAATGGATGGTTACTTCCACCACGAAGCAGCAGGCGCAACAGATGGTATCGAAGGTGGTCAACACCTAAACGTGAACGTATTAAACCGTGACATGTTACTTGATGCTGTTGAACACCCAGAGAAATACCCACAGCTAACAATTCGTGTTTCTGGTTACGCAGTGCGTTTCAACTCACTGACTCGTGAGCAGCAACAAGACGTGATTAGCCGTACTTTTACTAATAAGATTTAATAATTTGCTACTACGTTGGTAATATCCGACTACCTACCTAGGTATTACCATTTTGCCGCCATAGTTTAACCCAGCTATGGCGGCTTTTTTATTCATTATTAAAGAGCATTTTGATGAGCAAAGATAACTTGATAATACCCATATAATTTATGGCTATTTATTTTCGGCATTTTATCGCTTACTCCCTCTCCATAAATAACAGAATAAGGACAATAATCATCAAGATAAGGACATTTAACGCTGGTAGTAGTTAGCTCTAACAGAATAATCGTATTAAATTTTTTATTGTTATAAACACTAGATATAAAGCCTTGCAGCCCTAATGGATGGTTACTTCCACCATAAGGCAGCAGGCGCAACAGATGGCATCGAAGGTGATCAACACCTAAACGTGAATGTATTAAACCGTGACATGTTACTTGATGCTGTTGAGAACCCAGAGAAATACCCACAGCTAACAATTCGTGTTTCTGGTTACGCAGTGCGTTTCAACTCACTGACTCGTGAACAGCAACAAGACGTGATTAGCCGTACCTTTACTGATAAGATTTAATAATTTGCTACTACATTGGTAATATCCGACTACCTACCTAGGTATTACCATTTTGTCGCCATAGTTTAACCCAGCTATGGCGGCTTTTTTTTATTCATTATTTACAGAAGATTTATAATCGCAAAACCTACTCTTTCAGCTACTAAATTAACAAAGGTTTTATGCTTACTATGTAAATAAATGCATTACAAATGAGGTTGTGAACTCACTCGATAAACTGTATTTATTGCTCTAATTTAAGTCTCCAGTTTCGTATAAAGAGCTATCGATGACTAAAAAGATCAAGAAATAACATGTTAAATGCAATCATTCAGCTCATTACTTCTGTTCCTAAATTAATACTTATCGCACTTTCTTTCGCGATTCTTTCAGGCTGTGCGTCGAAGGAACTTCTACTAGCTCAACCATCTTTGGTTGAACAGCAAACTTCAAAATTATTACCACAACGCCCAAATAAAACAGACTTATATTTTGTAGGTTTTGCGGCAGACTCTAGTCAGAACGTATTTAGTAAAGAAGTTAAATATGCACAACAGTTATTTGATAACAAATTTGATACCAAAGGACGCTCTGTTACATTGATTAATCACTCATCAACTATCAATGAAGCTCCGATGGCTACACTATCGAATCTTGATAATGTATTAAAAAATATTGGTAACACTATCGACAAAAATGAAGATATTGTTTTTCTTTTTCTGACTGGACATGGTTCTTTTGAAAAAGGCTTACACTCTAAACTTTGGCCGCATCACAAAGAGTTAATAAAACCCAAAGATCTTAAAAAATCCCTCGTTGAGTCAAAAATAAAGTGGAAAGTTGTCGTGGTTTCATCGTGTTTCTCAGGACAATTCGCTAATGAAATTGCAGATTTACATACTTTAGTTATTACAGCGAGTAATCCAAACCAACCATCATTTGGTTGTACAAACACCTCTGAATTTACTTATTTTGGTGAAGCTTTCTTTAAAGAACAGCTTGCACAAAATGCTTCATTTATAATGGCCTTCATCGCGGCAAAAGCCAGAATCACAGTTAAAGAAAATAAAATGGGATTCGAGAATTCACAACCAATGATGATTACGTCAAAACCTATTATCGATAAGTTAAAAGAAATATCTCAATAATATTATTATTTCAGACTATGTCGTTCTATGAAGTAACAAACGACAAAGCGGAGCCTTAGCTCCGCTTTTTATTAATACATCCGTTATGAATTATATTTTCATTTTCTCAACAACGGCTCAATTACGATTCAAGTTTTAACTTAAATCGACATTTTTCGTACCAAAGAACCATGTTGCTACAAAACCTACAATATAAGCGATCAGCAAACCAATGGTGAATATCGCCATGCCAGCAAAGATACCAGAACTTGAGGTCATTAAAGGTAAAGCAACAATACCAGATGGACCAAATACTGTGTTTAAACCAATTGGTAATCCCAGATACGATACTAACCCAATAAAGAAACCACCAGCAGAGCCCCCCACACATGCAGTAACAAAAGGTTTAACACGCGGTAATGTCACACCATAGATAAGCGGCTCGCCGATACCTAATAATCCCGGAATGATCGCCCCTTTTACCTGCACGCGTAACAAAGATTCTTTTTTCGCTTTAGCATATAAAGCCAACGCTGCCCCCACTTGCCCCGCCCCTGCCATGGCTAAAATTGGGAAAAGTGAGTTAAAGCCTTGAGCGTCCATCAGTGCAAAGTAAACCGGAACAAAGCCTTGGTGGATACCAAACATCACTGAGATTAAGAATAAACCCGCTAAGATCGCACTGCCGAATGGATTACCATTTAAGTTGATAAATAACCATGACATACCTTTAAACAGCTCACCACCAATTGGCATGATAATTACAAAGGTAACAGCACCCATGATCAATAAGGTGATCATAGAAGTTAAAATCATATCTAAGTTATCTGGTATAAATTGGCGGACTTTTTTCTCAACCCAAGCACCAATAATCGCTGCAATCAGTACCCCAATAATATTGCCTCGTGGATCGATACCATTGCCGAAAAAGTCGTTCATTCCAGAGAAAATGCCAGACGTTGCATCTGGGTTATAACCGAGTACAAACAGTGATGCTAAAATCGCACCGTTTACCCCTGAACCACCAAACGCTTGCTGCGCATTGTAACCAATAAGGATACTTAGGAAGCTAAATAAACCTTTACTGAAAACTTTCATATACGCAATTAAATCAAGTAAATGAGCATTAGGCGAAGCCTGCCCTATAACAAAAAGTTGTTCCAGCAAGGTCGCTATACCTAGTAGTAAACCTGCGGCAATGAAACCGGGAATTAAAGGCGTAAATATAGTTGCAAACTTGCTCAAAAAGCGTTGTGCTGCACTTGTTTGTTTTTTCTTTAATTGCTGTTTATGTGCAGAAGCCACATCTTTTAGGTCTGAATGTGTTTTTGGAGAAGTTTTCTCCTCATCTTGCTCGTTCTCAAGCATACTATTCATCATTTCAGCTGCGGTCTGTGCCTTGCCCGGCCCTAACACAATCTGAAATTGATCGTCACTTTCAACTAACCCCATCACCCCTGCAATGCGCTTAATTGAATCTCGATCCGCTAAACTGTCATCTTTTAAAGTAAGACGCAATCGCGTCATGCAATTACCGCATTTTATAACGTTTCCGTTGCCGCCTATTGCAGTGAGTATCTCTTGCATCATTGAAGCAGTTATTTTGGCCATCTTATGATCCTCGATATAACCGATTATTTTATTATTCTTGCTCTAAAAGTGCATGACGAATAAAGCCATGATGCTTACCGAGTTTTGCAGTCGCTAACTCAGCATCAATATCAAGTAAAATCATAAGGATTGCGGTTTTACAATGGTTATTACACTGGGCAAGTGCCTCCGCTGCTTGTGATTCACTGCACCCTGTCGCTTCAACTACAATATTATGTTGACGTTGAATGAGCTTGGCATTGGTCGCTTCAACATCGACCATCAAATTACCAAATACTTTCCCAGTTCGGATCATTGCCCCTGTGGTTAACATATTTAGTACTAATTTCTGTGCAGTACCGGCCTTCATTCTTGAAGAACCGGTTACCACTTCAGGGCCAACAACGGGTGTTAATGAAATATCTGCGATCTGCGTCATTGGACTATTCGCATTGCAACTTAATGTAGCAACGGTTGCACCGATACTTTTTGCGTAATTCATTGCACCTAAGACATACGGCGTACGTCCGCTTGCAGCAATACCAACAAGCACATCTTTTTCATTAAAACCAATCTGTTGTAAGTCACTAGCTCCTAATTCAACATTATCTTCTGCATTTTCAACAGCCTTTAAAATCGCTGTATGGCCACCAGCAATTAAACCAACCACCAAGTCCGGATTAGAACCGTATGTAGGAGGACATTCACTGGCATCCAAAATACCTAATCGCCCTGATGTACCAGCACCGGTATAAATCAAACGTCCGCCAGATTGGAAAGCATTAGCGATAAGATCAACAACCTTGGCAATTTCAGGAATAATTGCTTCTACTGCAAGTGCCACTTTCTTGTCTTCTTGATTGATAACTTTCAACATCTCAACCGTTGATAGCATATCGATGTTTTCACTATCTTTATTTCGGCTTTCTGTCACTAAGGTTGTTAGATCAATTTTCATTATCTGCTCTCTTCACTCGGAGGTTTTGTTGAGAGGCATCATAACGAATAAAAAATTCATTTAAGTGATAGTTATCACAACTAAAATTATTCATTTTGTGCCAAAATTAGAGAATAAATACGAGTCACAACTCATTTGAAAATTTTAAACAGCATGAAAATAACTCATTTATTCAGACAGTTAACTCCACTCAGCTTTAATGAATAATGTTTAAGTCTCGTTGAATAATTAATTCAAGAAAAATAGGAAAATATGAGTATTTTAGAGCGAATGCAAAACCAAAGAAGTAGCTTATCGAGTAATGGAGTGAAGATATTAGACTTTATTCTTGAAGACCCAGCTTCGTTAAGTGCCTATGTCAGCCAAGATATAGCGGTAAAGGTAGGAGTTTCACAATCTGGTGTGATCAAATTTGCTCAACGACTTGGCTTTAAAGGGTTTACAGCTTTAAAACTTGCTATTATTGAAGATCTTGCTCAACAAAATGCCATACTTGAGCCCAAAAGACCTATTCATAACAAGATCCATAGCGATGATTCTTCAATAACGATTGCACAAAAGTTAATACAAGAGAAAACACACGCTATGATTGCGACAACCAACGCTATCAATTTTTCAGAATTTGAAACTATCGTAAAACGGCTAAATCAAGCACATCGCATTCAAATTGTAGGCATTGGGGGTTCAGCATTAACCGCCAAAGATCTCACCTTTAAGCTGTTAAAATTAGGTATTACTGCACTCACTGAACAAGATACACATGTGCAAATCGCAACAGCGAATACATTAACGAAAGACGACATACTCATCGCTATTTCATTTTCAGGAAAACGGCGCGAGATAATAATGGCAGCACAATCAGCTTATGACAAAGGCGCGACAGTCATTGCGTTAACAAATATAAAAAAGAGCCCTTTACGGCAATTAGCCCACTATACGATTGACACTATTGCCGATGAAAAACAATTTCGAAGCTCTTCAATTTCTTCGCGAACCGCACAGAACGTTATCACTGATCTACTTTTTATGGCCTTATTACAGCTTAAAAGCGATGATGCTAAATTACTTTTAAGTGATATATCATCAGTCATTGATAGAATTTAACTTAATAATTATCAATACAATATTCTGCAAATATATTTTTATGTCAGGCCGTGCCATCAACAGTGAATTTATAACGTTGAAAGGTAAACACAAACCTCACGCTCTTTTCCTTGCATGTGGCTTATCTGATTACCTTTATAGGTGACGCCAAGTTTGTTGATAACCGATCTTGAACGCGCGTTATCGGCTAAATGGGTTACTTGTAATTGTGTTAAACCACGATGCTCTTTCATGTACGAAATTAATAAGCTTGAAGCTTCAGTCGCATAACCATTTCCCCAAAAAGGAACACCCAGCCAATACCCTAGCAAACCTACGCCATTTTCTATTTTCGGAAAACTTACCGTACCAATGACTTCCATTGTTTGTTTTAAAACGATGGCATAAACAATACCTGTACCGCTTAAGAACATGTTGCTATGCCGCTGAATCCAATTGTGTGCATCAGATACACTGTATGGATAAGGTATATTTGCTGTCATGTCAGAAATTCTTTGATCACTTAGCAAGTTAGCTACTTGTTCAGCATCTGTTAGCGTAAATGGTCTCAAAATTAAGCGTTGGCTTTCTATCGTTTGCTGCATCACATTAGGCTCCCTATTCATAATGATGAAATATATGACTTTAGTTTAAATAATATTCAGCTTTCCCTTGACCTCAACTTAACTTGAGGATTCAAACTCGCTTTAACAAATGAATCTAATGAGGCATTCCCTCATGCTCCCCAGCAAGAACAAGTTTAGAGGTACAATATGAATAGAGAAATGCTATCAGCTTATTTGGCAAAAATAGGTTTTAAAGGAAACACCCCCCCTGATTTAACGACTCTTTTTGCTCTGCATCAAAGCCAACATAGAAGTATCCCTTTTGAAAATCTTGATATCGTCAATGGTTATACGATCGAACTTGAAGAAGATAAAATCTTTAATAAGCTCGTTTATTCTAATCGAGGCGGATATTGCTTTGAATTAAATAGCTTAATGAATCGCGTACTTAAGACGCTTCAATTTAATGTAGAGAAAAAGTTGGGTAGAGTCCACTTATCTGAAAATCCATCCGGTCGCGGGCATTTAGTCAATCTTGTTACTTTCAATACTCAACAATGGCTCGTTGATACTGGTTTTGGTTCAAATACCCCAAGAGCGCCACTACCAATTACGTTTGACCAAGAACTAAAAGTAGAGGAACAAACCTTTCGTTTTATCGAAGATGCGTTCTTTGGAATTATGTTGCAATGTAAAGATAAAGAGCAATGGATAAACCAATATAGCTTAGACATGAGTTATGTCTGTGATGGCGACATTGAGTATGCCAATCACTATGCATCTACTCATAATAACTCACGATTTACAACTCATCTTGTTGCCGTGGCAAGAACAGAGCATGGTAATAATATTCTTTTAAATAACCGTTTGAAGTTAGCTCACGCCGATACCGTAACAGAAACTTTTATCAATGATGTCTCGTCTTTTCATCAAATATTAAAACAGCACTTTGGTATCGATAATCCAGTGCAATTAGAAAAATTCGAACAATACTTAGTCAATGATAATTAAAGAAAGATTAAAAGCGTAACAAGCAACACATTAACGCTTCGATTAAATAAAATATTGCTATAAATGTTAGATATAAAAAGCCCAGCAATACTTGCTGGGCTTAGGGGTGAATTATTATTTAGAAACGAAGTTATGAGCAATAGCGGATAAACATATCTTGTTGCAAACTAATAGCTGTACATCGCTTTTCTAAGACGAATAGCTTTTGGCGTTACCTCAATCAGTTCATCACTATTAATCCACGTTAGCGCTTGCTCTAAACTGAAATTCATAATGGCTTTCATGGCATAATTTTTATCTGCCACTGTTCTCCACATCCGAACTAGGTTCTTACCTTGGCGGCAGTTCACCCATAAATCGGTGTCATTAGATGCAGCCCCAATAATTTGCCCTTGATAAACCTGATCACCATGGTTAATCATCAATCTTCCTCGCTCTTGCAACGAAGATAAAGAGTAAATTAAAGCTTTACCAATGCCGTTTGAGACCAATACACCTTCACGTCTGCAACCGATATCTCCCACGATTTTTTTACCGTAGCCAACATCTTCCTTATGAATACTTGCTGAACCTTCAGTCAAACTTAATAAAGTATGTCTAATACCTAACAATCCACGTTTAGGGCCTAAGAATAATAATCGCTGATGACTATTATCCAATGGCTGACTATGTTCGAATTGTGCTTTACGGTAAGCCATTTCTTCAATAACCTTGCCCATAAATTCATTGGCGCAATCAACGTAACATTTCTCGTAAGGCTCTTGCGTCTTACCAGCATCAGATTTCATCAAGATCGTCGGGCGAGATACAGAAAACTCATACCCTTCTCGACGCATACTCTCAATTAATACCCCAAGGTGTAATTCGCCGCGACCTGAAACTTCATAAACTCCTGCCTCTTCTGCCTCAGTAACATGCAGAGAAACATTGTGTGAAGCTTCAAGATATAAGCGTTCTGCTAATTCACGAGATTGTAATACCTTACCTTCTTGACCTGAAAAAGGAGAATCATTCACGCAAAATTTCACAGAAACAGTCGGCGTATCAATTTCTAGTGCTTCAAGCTCAACATTATTGCCACGTGAAGTAACAATATCCGAAATCGCAATATCAGATATCCCTGTTAAGGCAATAATATCGCCTGCCACACCATAATCAACGGCGACACGACTTAGTCCTTGTTGATGATAGACTTCTTTGATCTGACAGAAACGTGCATCTTCACCAGGCGCATTAACTGCTACTTTTTGGCCTCGATGAAAGGCTCCTGAGATAACACGCCCTATCCCAATCAAACCAAGATATTCTGAGTAATCAAGTTGATGAATTTGAATAACTGGTTCTTGTTCAACGGTTAACGTTGGTGAAGCGACGTTTTCAACTAACATATCTAACAATGGCGCCATGCCACTATCAGTATCAGCCTCACCAAAGGCGTCATAGGCAAATGCTTCTTTCGCTGAACATGATACAGCTGGAAAGTCTAACTGCTCGCAATCAGCACCTAACGTTACAAACAAATCATAAAGTTGATCAATTGCCTTTTCTGGCTGTGCCTCTGGACGATCGACTTTATTCACTGCAACCAATAGTTTCAAACCTTTATTTATAGCTTTTTGGGCAACGAATCGCGTTTGTGGCATCGGTCCTTCAACTGCGTCAACAATAACAAGTACCGCATTTGCCATATCTATAACACGTTCAACTTCGCCACCGAAATCAGCATGTCCAGGCGTATCGATAATATTTATTCTTACCCCTTTCCAGTCGATTGCCGTGACTTTAGATAAAATAGTGATGCCTCTTTCTTGTTCTTGAGCATTACAGTCCATCACTAATCGTTGTGTGCTTTCTCTACGTGTTAATGCATCAGCTTGTCTTAATAGTTGATCTACAAGTGACGTTTTGCCGTGATCAACATGAGCAACAATCGCAATATTACGAATGTCTTTAGTATTTAACATTTTGTTATCCCCATATCGATGTGATGGCAACATCTTACATGGGTTCAATAAGAACCTAATAACGACATTTAGACTATAAGTATCAATTTAAGGACATTTGTTGAATTTATCATTTTGGAAGGTCAATGGGTTATATATTTTATTTTTAAGCAACAGAGGCTTTACAACGACAACAAAATTAATTTCCTCCTCGACATTTCAACAAAGCTTCACTCACCTTTGGTTTAAGTTTTGATTTTCAACGCTATTCATCATTCCAACTACACATCTTAAAACTGTTGACACCTACAATTTCAAAGGTGTATTTTAAATACATCTTTATTGATCTAGATTAAGGTAATATTAAAATGAATAAGAAAACGGTATTTATTACAGGTTCAAATTCAGGTATGGGCTTATCTGCAGCAAAACTTTTTGCTACCAAAGGATTTAAAGTTTACGGAGGAGTTCGTAATGCTGAAACTGGAGAGGCATTAAAAAATGACTTTAATGCTGATGACCTAGCTATTACGCCGATTATCTGTGATGTTACAAATACTAATAGCGTGAATTCGGCGATTGAATTTGTTGTTAAAGATAGCGGTAAAATTGACATTCTTGTGAATAATGCGGGTTATGGTCTCGTTTCTAGTGTTGAAGAAGGGACGGATGAAGAGCTCCTACTCCAATACAATGTAAACGTATTTGGTGTATTCAGAACTTGTCGCGCAGTAATTCCATTCATGCGCGAAGCAGAAAGCGGTATGATCATTAACGTTGGCTCATTCTTAGGTAAGATGGGACTTCCACTGTTAACTCATTACAACTCAAGCAAGTATGCGGTTGAAGGCATTACTGATTCGTTACGCTATGAACTAAGTCCATTTGGTATTAAGGTTCATACTATCGCGCCAGGCCTATTCAAAACTGGGTTTGTAAAAAATGGGCTTAAAGCGAACACTAAAACAACAAGTGAAGATACGCCTTATGCCGCTCAAGCGAACACCCTTCTCCCTCAAGTTGTAGATATGATAAACAATGGACCTTCACCTGATTTAGTTGCCGATGCCATACTGTCAGTGGTCGAAGGTAAAATTACAGATGCACGAGTTCCTGTTGGAGAAGATTCTGTGTACTTTAGTGATACATTGAATAAGCAAACCCAAGAACAATTTGAAACCACAGTTAAAAACGCACTTTCACTATGACGAATTCAACACAGTAGCCTATTTATTTCCAAGTCGTTCTACTTCTTTATTCAGATCGGCTTGGATTGATTTTATTAAAGAATCAATGAATTAAATTGAAATAACAATTGAATTACGAGAACTGAAAAATAAACAGTGAATACTTATAAAGTCCGAATTATCAATCATCAACTATAAAAAAGCGGAGCCTAAGCTCCGCTTTGTCATTGCGTTAATTTTCGTTTAAGCAGGATTTACTTCTGCATTTACTGGCTCTTCAATAGCACCTTCGGTTTTAGCAACAATGGTATTTACTGCCGTATCTCCAACTACATTAGATGACGTACAAAACATATCGTTAATACGGTCAACAGCTGCAACAATAGCTAAACCTTCTGCAGGTAGTCCTAATTGGTTAAGCAATACACCTACCATCACGATACCACCACCCGGTACACCACCAGCGCCCACAGACAGTAGCAAGATAGTTAAACCTAATGTCACAATGTCTGAAGAGTTAATAGGTTGGCCAAATGCATTCGCCACAAAAATGGTTGCTAGTGCAATATAAATAGAGACACCTGACATGTTCATGGTTGCACCTAGAGGTACACCAAAACCTGCAACAGATTTAGAAACGTTTAACTTTTCCGTTAAGGTTCGCATGGTAACTGGGATGGTTGCGTTTGAACTTGCTGTTGATAGCGAGAATAAAACCTGCTCACGTGTTGCACGCAAAAATGTCTTAGGTGATGTGCCCGTCGCAAAGCTTACTGCCATTGGATAGAAAATGAAGATCCAGAACACCAACATGCTAACAACTAACGCTACGTAACCTGCAACAGATAACAGCGTATGTGAATCCAGTGTTGCCCCTAATTGGATCATTAGCGCGAATACACCGTATGGCGCAAGACTCATCACTAAGCCAACCAGCTTCATCATGATTTCGTTAGCCACTTTAAAGGTACGAATAGCTGGACCACCACGCGAATCTAATGCTTGAATAGCAAGCCCCGTCAAAATTGCCATAAAGATAATTTGTAACATATCGCCATTAGCAAAGGCTTGAACTGGATTGCTTGGTACGATATTCACAACTAAATCAAAGAGATTAGGCGTTTCTGTTGATGTAAGTTTAACGGATTCAGACACGCTTCCTGCTAAATTCGCGCCTTTACCCGGTTGGAAAATCATACCTACAGCTAACGCTGCACTGATCGCAATAATGGTATTAATAATGTAAAGCGCAAAAGTTTTACCACCAAGACGACCAAACGCTTTTACGTCTTTTAGCTCCACGATACCGCAGACAATAGATACAAAAACTAAAGGTACAACAAGCAATTTGATTAGGGATACAAACATCCCCCCAGCACCTTCTGCTGCCCCTAATAAGTAAGTATCAAAGAATGCGATATCATTAAAAATATATTGGATTGCTGTGCCGATTATTAGACCTGCAAAAAGACCGACAAAGATCTTTGTTGAGAGCGATTTATCCATTGCTCATCTCCGATTGTTATGTTGTGTTTTTATAATTTAATAGTGACTAATAACACTATTTTGCTATCTAGCCAGTGCATAATACACAACAACATAACAATTCAAAGTATTTGTTTACAAAAGTGCAACATCGATCATTTAGAGTAAATAACCAAAATCACATTCATTTTTCGCATAACACATTGAGATATAATGTATAAAACACCTGTTTTACCTCCAAGGAAGCATAATATCTTGCGAACAACAAAAATTATCGCTGGCTATTTTTTATACATATTTTAATGCATATGTTATGTGAAATATCTTGGTGGGAATTAATTTCGTATTATGTAGCCATTAAAAAAGGCCACCTAAGTGACCTTTGAATTATTTTTAGTTACCTAATAACTCAACGTTTACGCAGTAAAGCTGTACCAAATAGCAGAAAAAGAGCTATAAAATTAAGACTGCCACCACCGCCACTATTATTATTATCGTTATTGTCATCATCATATGGAATTAAGTCTTCAGTTTTTTTATCATATGGAATTAAGTCGTCAAATTTATTAACAACTTTAATTTTTAATGAATTACCAGCATTACCCAATTCAATGGCCCCACTTTTTCCATCATTAATACTAAAGCTTAATTGACAAACATCAAATGGTTTTATTAATCGATTACAGTCCGATTTAGAGTCTAAGGTAATATTATTACTTGAAGACAAATCGTCGCTATCAAATAAATTAACATCATTTACCGTTAAATTCTGAACCGTAATATTATATTCTTTTCCAATATCATTTACTTCAACAACAGTTGGAGCATTCCAACCATTAATCTGTTGAGTTATCAGTTCAATCGCATCTTTACTGAATGTTTGATAAATAGCGCGTTTATTCGTTTCGCTCTCCGTTTCTCTATCGGAGAAAATTGCTGTATGAGTAACACCATACGTGACATCATTGCCACCTTTATTCACAATTAACGGGCCACCAGAGTCACCATGGTTAGCATTGCTATAACCTTCATCTTTGTTTACATAATTATACTTTACACTATCAGAGCATACGTATTGATCTTTTTGGTCAAAACTAAAACTATAGCTATTTGGCACAGGAAATTGATTATATGTTAAACCCTTACATCCAGCATCCATAAGCACATATGTTTGTAATAAATGCTCAGAATTCCTGGTTGATTCTCCACAGTCACCATTAATGCATAACGTATTACCGAATCCAATAACCTTAGATGGAATCGATTTTACCTCTTGCTGTGGCTCACCAAGATAAATGGCTTTTGTTAGTTGAATATCATTTTTTAAATACTTACTTAAATCAAGAATAATTAAATCATGGAAATCAGTCCAGTCTGACGTTTCCCAATCACTATTGATTCCAGAAATTCTAACAACATCTTTAAAAACTGTTGGTACGTCATATTTCTGCTTTTCCATACCAATAACAATATCAGCTTCAATTAATTTTTCTTTAACAGGATTATTCCAAAGTGTAGGTCTTTGATGACCTGGCTCTTTCGCTTCCCACCAAGTAAAATCATCACCATGATCGGTGAAACAATGCTTTGCAGATATAAAATAATGCCCCGCAATAACAACGCCACCACAACTTATATCCCTAGCTGGTTCATTTGCATCCCAAGCAGCATTAAGATATACAGCCCCAAAATATGGAAACTCATTTTCTAAAGTGTCACTACCACCATTAATTTTTAAATCTGCATTTGCTGATGCAGATAGCATTAAAGGTAAAACGGCTAGAGCAGAAGTAACTAAAGTTTTATTCATTAAAGTGTTAACCTTATTTCAGATAAACCTTGTGACAATCAATACAAGTACTAACGCATTCACTATTAACATTTTAATAAATACAGACTTAACTAATCATAACACTGTACAATTAGACGCATGTTACAGATTTATGCTGATATCCGACAACAAGATAAGGACAAAAAATTGCAATATAAGGACTTTAAACTCGCTACTTCACTTGTTATATAAAGTAATATGTGAACGGTTACACAATTCGTTCTGTATTTAAAACAATAAAAACTTATTTTCTTTTAAAAAGCCTAATCATGATAATTAGGCTTTAGAAATAGCAGCTATAATACTTTCTTTATACTTTATTGAATAACGAAGTATCATGTGGATTTTTAATTCGCCATTTATTATATAAGTGGCTACAGTAGGCAAATACAGCAATGATACTTAATGGCCCTAATATAAGTTGAATTAAGGAGCCACTGAAATTTTCATCCCAATTTTCAGGTCCAGGTACTAACGCAGCAATTGTAGCAGCAATAAATATAAGCACCATAGGTAATACAGATAATATCGGCAAAACTTTACCTTTACCTAAAAAGTAAAAGTCGCGCTTAAAGTCTTTATTCTCAGAGTTTAATCGAAGTTTTATATAGCCAACCATCAAGAACATAACTGGTATAGTTGCAGCACCACCATCTAAGTTTTTCACAGCGATAAGAAGCGAGTTCATTCCTGAGCTAAATTGCCCAAACATAAACACAACGATAATAACACTAACTAAAATACCTTGCATACGTAGTGCGTTTACAGGTGTTCCCTCTTTGTTTACTTCAGACAGCTTACTTCCAAATATCCCTTTGGGTGCATCAACAAAAAGCATCTTAACAGGGGCAGAAGTCCATAACATTAATGAACCACATAAGGTCGTTAATAATAAAAACAGTGCTATGACATTTGTCCACCATGAAGGAAAATCAAGTTGTTGGAATACAACATAAATTGTAGACATCAGTCCCAACTTAGAAGCTTGGTCTGCAGGAAGAATCATGTTTAGTAACAGCGCAGAGAAGATCATAATACCAGAGAAAATCATAACGTTGAGTGTTAAACCGATTCTGAAAGAACGTTCACCACCTTTAATGTTACGCTTATACGCAGCAAGGGCTTCTAAGCCACCGATTGATTGTAGTGCCCATGACATCGAAGCAATTTTTGACCAAGAAAGATCAATACCTGTCATATATTCAGGAATAACAGGCATACCATTGAAAGAGATATTGCCATGAGATAATTTTAGTATTGCAGCAACAACAAAGATGACCGTTAAACCAAAGCCTGCATAACCAGCAAATGATAATAAGCGTGATAGCCATTTCGGCCCTTTCATTGAAACCCAAGTTGCTAACCAGAACAATAAAATAGAAGTAAAGCTTATAATTGGTTTAAACCATAATTGATTTGTTAAATGGGTTACAAACTCGACATTACTACTAAATGTATAAAGTGTATAAGTTATGATATTTGGCAGTAAATCGACAAAATAAAAGATATTTACATAAAAATAGAAAAATCCTGCAATAAAGCCATATTTACGCCCGAATATTAGATTAAGCCAAGTTTGATAACCACTCTCAGAATCTTTGAGTTTTTCAAGAGAGGAAAATTCAATAATCATAAAAGTATACGGGATCGCATATAATAAAGATGCAAAAGCATACAGTAGCCATGAATTATGCCCCCAGTCGGTATATTGACTCACAACACCTTTAAGAACAAATCCACCACCAGCGATAGAAAAGAAGAGAAAAGTGATAAGTGACATTTTATAACGCGTATCAGCTTGTTCAGACACAATTAATGTGTCGGCTTGTTCAGACATTATTATTGCCTTCTTGTTATTGGTTTATATATTGCCGATGCAAAGTACACCGGCAACGTTGGTTAAAGTTATTTATTTTTATTGGTATTTATCGGTCGAACAATAAATGAGTAATTGAGCTTTTGAATCGGTAGTTGGTACTTTAGTGGCGGTAAAGACCCCCATGAGTTCTGCCCTCCAGTCCCCATTTGTGCCAAATCAATATTCAGCGTCGTAATATTACTAGGTTGAACATCTACCCCATGCTTTTGAGATATTGGCGTTAAGCCTGAAGCACTTTTACTCGATGTATCAGCAATAAAGTCCAGCTCAGTTGATTTAAATGGCCATGCGCTGGTATTTAACAAAGTATCATGAGCCTCGACTTCAATACCTTGCCCATCTATATTCGTTAATTTCATCCAACGAACATCCGTTTTATTACCGGATTCTTGTGGTCGAGGATAAGCGTGAAATTGATCCCATGTGGTTCCCCCATATATTCCGATTTTCGCACCTTTTCGGTCAGAATATGTTTCACCAGGTCCTCTCCCATACCATTGCATAAAATTAAACATTTGAGGCATTTCAATTTGAGCACCAAAACGGAGCATGATGGGTAATGTCAGATCTGTTGGTTCAAAATTAATATCAACCTTAAACTCACCAGATGAAGTAATATGATAGGTTATTGAGATATAACTGTGAACTGCTGGCAGTTCGTATTTCGCTTGAACAATAATGCTGTGCTCATCAACGAAATAAGATTCTATCGAACTAAGTATTTTTGAACGTCCAGCGTCTTTCCATACAGCACTACTTTCATGAAGGTTAGCTCCTAAATCATTATCAGTAACACCACGCCAAAAGTTTGGAGTAAAGCCAGAAATAAATAATTTTGTACCTCTATAACTATAATTTGTTATATCACCAGTTTTACAATCAAATACTAATGAGAAGTCACTTCCGAGTATTTGAATATCTTGTGCTGTTTTATCAAGTGTTAATTTTTGCTCATTCGTAATAGTACGTAATGTATTAATAAGTGAGGATGATAGATTAAATTGTTCCCAGCCGAGTTCATGACCAGCTTCAAGAAGACCTGTAGCATCTTTTAGACGTGCACTAATTGTTATAATATGTTCAGCATCATCACAATAATGTATAGTTTTTAGTGGTACATTAACATTCTGATGTGAATTCGCTTTTATTGCGATTGAATCTAGCGAACCACAATCTATTGATACACCATTGCTCAATACTTCATAAAAAAGCTGAATATGATCAAGATCGATAAAGTCATATCTATTTTCAACTCTAAACGATCCCTCTGTTAGATCATCAGCGATAAAACGTATAGGAGAGTAAACCTTCTTGACTTCTTCCATGTGTGGATGAGGTTCTCTATTTGGCGAGACAAGGCCATCATTCATGAAGTTACCATCAGTCGGCATTGTTGGGTGGTAATCCTTACCATACCCCCAAAACTTTTGTCCGCGATCATTTGTTAACTCTAAAGCATGATCCATCCATTCCCAGATAAAACCACCTTGTAAGTTAGTGTTTTTGTCTATGATTTCCCAATAATCTCCAAGAATTCCAAGAGAGTTACCCATTGCATGAGCATACTCAATCATAATCATTGGTCTTGTGTCCCCTTTATGGGCAAATTCTTCAAGACGTTCAAGAGTTGGATACATCGGGCAAACAATATCAGTATAGGAAGCTTCACCTGCTGGCTCATATTGTATAGGTCGGCTACAGTCTTTTTCTTTTATCCATTGATACAAGGTTTCAAATACGCAGCCAGTGCCAGCTTCATTTCCCATCGACCAAATAATAATAGAGGGATGATTTTTATCGCGTTCGACCATTGCTTTAACACGATCTAAATGTGCTGGGATCCAGGACTCTGTATCACCGATTTGAGTTTCAAGTTTTAAAGCAAGTGGATGAGATTCAATATTAGCTTCATCGATTACATAAAGCCCATATTCATCACATAGTTGATACCATCGAGAATGACATGGAAAGTGGCTGGTGCGTACGGCATTAATATTATGCTGCTTCATTAATTTAATATCTTGGATCATGTATTCTTCAGTGGGCACATGACCTAATGTAGGGTGTAATTCATGACGATTTACACCTTTTATTTTTATTGCGACTCCATTGACAAGTAACATACCATCGACAATCTCAACGCGGCGAAAACCCACTTTATGACTGCAAGTTTCTAAAACTTCCCCATCTGAATTCGATAATGTCAGTAACAATGTATATAAATTTGGTGTTTCAGAAGTCCACAGACGCGGATTATCCAGTGTACCTTGAAAATTTATAGAGCTACGGTCATCAACATATAACGCTGTATTTGCTACAAAAACTGAACTAAAGCCCGTTGAATCATCAAGTAATTCTGTTGAGATTAAATATTTTTCTTCTTTACCGGAGTTAGTTATTGTCAAATCAACATCAAATGATGCACTTTGCCAATCATCACTTAATTCGTTACTAAATTGGGCATCATATATTCTGGCTTTTGCTGTTGAATAAATAAATACATCACGTTCAAAGCCTGACATATCAAGCATATCTTGCTTTTCTAAATAACTTGCATTAGACCAGCGATAGACTTCAACAGCTATAATATTTTTACCGCTTAAAACATGCTTAGTAATATTGAACTCAGCAGGATTTTTTGCATTTTGTGTATAACCTACACGCTCACCATTGACCCAAATGAATGCTGCCGTTCTCACACCACCAATATGTAAAAATATCTCACGGTTATCCCACGCTTCATTTAAAACAAACTCTCTGCGATAGGAACCAACAGGGTTATAATCACGTGGTACTTCAGGCCAAGAAGTATCGAAAGGGAAACGTTCATCTACATAAATAGCATTATCCCATCCTTGAGCTTCCCAGTTACCTGGTACCTTGATTGTAGCCCAATGATTACAATCAAAATCAATGCGATAGAAATCTTTAGGCCGTGATGACGGATTATATGAACAATTAAAATGCCATAATCCATTTAATGATAAAAAATTTTCAGCCTTTTCCGGCTTATTAATAATTGCTTCTGTACGACTCACAAATGGAAATAAATAAGGACGCGGCAACTCTTTATTTATTCCATTTATCGTATGATTTTCAAGAACCGCAGGTACATGGTCCTTTTCGCTATAAAGGTTATTTATGTAACTATCCTTTGCTGTTTCAAAATTCATCAAACATCCCCAGAAAAAGTAAATAACTAATTTACTAAAATTTTACTTCGGTCTGAGTGGAAATTAGCAGTGTTTACCTGTTTTTTATGTGACTTAAGTAGAATATATAGCTAGAAGCTAATTATCGCCACGCTAAGGTTTGAAATTAGAAACAAGAAAAAAGTAAAATTAAGTAAAACATTTACTCCTGTATGTACTGTAAATACAGGAGTGTCAGCTTTTATTTAAAAAAATTAACACTCAGTAATTTCATTTTCTGTATCTATGTTTTTAAAAATATGAAGTGAGAAAATTACTTAATAACTATTAACCTGCCTTGTGTAGCCATAACTTAGTTTTGTGATATTGTTCACTAGTAATTAATCTATTAACAAAACAAATACGATGAAAAGTAAAAACAAAAATACGCTTGGCGCTATTTTGATAATATTTGCGACATTATCATTAACGTTAAAAGACAGCGCGGATAAGTATCTGGTACAACATGATTACCACCCTATTCAAATGGTTTTCTTTCGCTTTGCTATTCCATTTCTATTTATGCTGATTTTGATGCCTAAACAAACAAAAACAGCAATTTTAGCTACTAATAGTAAATTACTGTTACGTTCATTTTTATTTTTAATGTGTGCTGTTACATCAGTGATTGCTTTAAATTACATACCACTTGAGATATACATTATCATTGTTCAGATGGGCAGCATTGCTTATATGTTAGGTGGAGCAATATTTTTTAATGAAAAACTTACAGCCATTAAAATTATTGCAACCATACTTGGGTTTATCGGTGTTGTCATAGTAATAAATCCAACAGACATTAATGGCTTACATTGGATGTATTTATTACCCCTACTAATTGCAGTGACTAATTCAGGTTATAATTTAATAACTAAAACCATTGATTCAAAAATTTCACTAGTGTCAATTTTAATAAACTCATTTTTTATATTAGGACTCGTATCAACATTGGCACTAATTATAGACCCAGATATCTGGAAGACACCGTCCTTAGCAGCATTACCTTATTTTCTCACCATCCCTATAGTAACTATCATTTCACAGTTATGTTTAATCAAAGCCATGAACGTGGCCGAAGCCTCTCATGTCGCTCCATTTTTCTACTTTCAAATCTTATTTTCATGCATTTTTGGTTACTGGTTGTTTAATGAAATCCCAACGGTTTATACCATAATCGGTGGGATATTTATTGTTATCGCGGGCTTGCTTATTACCTATTCAAGCTACAGACCTTTTTCAAGTAAACATAAAGCATCATTTACAAAAAAATAAACACTTGCACTTAATTGGTTCAATCACTCACCATTTAAGTGCATAAACTTCATTGTTCATCTATAAACCACACTAACCTGCTGATTTATAATAAGAGAAAAGTTGGTATGAGAATTGTTACAATTCCAACGTATCATAAAATAAAGGTGTGATTATGTATATTGAACATAAACATTTTAAACTTCCTAACAATGCATCTGAGGTTGATGTTTTCATAAGTCCAACAGGCGATATCGAAGTTATGATAGAAGGGAATCAACAAGTACTGAAAGGTGATTTTCATAATCTTTCATTCAAGAAAATGAATGCAGGAATTGACTTGATATACAAGACACGTTCAAAGAAAAGCTCTTGGGATATTATCCTGACACCACAGGATGCAGAAATGGTAACTAAAATGATGAATGAAGCCGATGAAAATTATGAAATTATTATGCGAGATTTATAGTAATGTCAGGGGTTAGAAGCCTAACCCCTTTGATAAATAAAACTAATAATTATAAACATAAAAACAACCTAATTTATCATCAATATTATTTGAACAACATTAAACCTATGTGTTAATTAAAAATATTATGTAGTTACTTTCAAAATCAATATATAGTTAACAATACAATTAAGAATATTAAAACAAATATCAACACTTCGTCCGCCCATAAAAAATCATTATTAACTTTTTTTAGCCTGACAATATTGTGAAAATTTAAATATTAAACATTGTGATATTGTCATTACATGTATTTTATTGATGTTAATTGTGATTATATATAAATGATATTTTATGTATTACATCACGCCATGTTATGTGTCGAGGTCGAATTGTCGATAAATGCCATATCACTAAGAAATTAAATAGGTATATTTCCGACCTAAATTTACTCACTGTTATCTATCCACCTTTCAAGTCTCGCCTTTATGATAGCAGCTTCTTTTGCTTTTTCTTTCGCAAGGTCGGTTCGTTCTCGATAGGCTTTACCTGCAAAAAAGCCTGCAACTAAGAAACATAAAATCAACAAGATTAATAAGCTAATTTTCGCTTTATTTATATTTAACATGCTATATTTCTTCTTTTCAATCTAACTTGTTGCTACAAAATATAAGTGTAACTTTATAATAATAGTTAGAAATCCCCAAGATAACCGCTCTAATTACTCATCTACCTATTGCTGTAATAGCTATTTTCTTTGCATAAAAATTTGATCTACGTTGTAATATTTGTATGATATATGCCTAATTATTATTAAAAGACATAATCCAATGACTACTACACTAACTTCCCCATTAAAACGTATCCGTCGTATGCGTCGCAGTGCAAATATGCGTGATCTTGTTCGTGAACACGAATTCAAATTAGCCGATCTGATCCACCCTATCTTTATTGAAGAAACATTAACTGAAGAAGTACCGATCAGTACTATGCCGGGGATCTCACGTATTCCTGAAACTATGTTGGCAGATGAAGTGAAGGTACTTTATAAGTTGGGTGTGCGATATGTTATGCCTTTTGGTATTTCACACACGAAAGATGAGATTGGTAGCGACACATGGAATGATGATGGCTTACTGGCACGTATGGTGAGAACCATTAAAGTAGCATGCCCAGATATGATGGTGATCCCTGATATTTGTTTCTGTGAATACACAACGCATGGTCACTGTGGTGTTTACCATGACGAACATGTTTTAAACGATGAAACATTAGAACTATTAGTTAAACAAAGTGTAACGGCAGCACGTGCTGGTGCAGATATGCTTGCGCCATCAGCCATGATGGATGGACAAGTTAAAGCTATTCGTGAAGGGTTAGATGCCGCAGGTTTTGAACATGTAGCCATTCTTGCTCACGCGGTTAAGTTCGCCTCATCATTTTATGGCCCATTCCGTACAGCGGTTGATTGTGACTTAACAGGTGATCGCAAAGAATACCAAATGGATTGTGCTAATGGTCGTCAAGCGTTACAAGAAGCATTACTTGACGAGGAAGAAGGTGCAGATATTTTAATGGTGAAACCTGGAACACCTTACCTTGATGTTGTTGCGAATCTTCGTTACGAAACTCACCTTCCTCTTGCTGTTTACCAAGTCGGTGGAGAGTACGCTGGGATCAAATTTGCCGCGTTAGCAGGTGCTCTTGATGAAAAACGTGTGGTATACGAAACATTAACCGGCTTTAAACGCGCTGGCGCTGATTTAATTGTCAGCTACTATACCAAGCAAGTGGCTGAGTGGATGGCGCAAGAAAACGCGTAAAAGAACCACCTCTTAATTCCGTCTTAAACCTCGTGCTATCTGCCAATAGGTTTAAGACGATATTCAAATAACTATTTAATAGCGTAAAGGTAATTATAAGGCGACACCGAGTGAAGTTAATGCACTTTCACATTGTATGACATCTTTAAATTGTATTGCTGATAACCCTACTAATTTCGCCCCTTGCACGTTATGAATCATGTCATCAATAAATACCGATTCAGCAGCATTGAGATCATATTTAGACAGTAGTGCATGGTAAATCTCTGGCTCGGGTTTTAATAATCCCACCTTAGCTGAAACTATTTCGCCATCAAAATGTTGCCAAAAATCATAAGTCAATTGTAGATGGGTGACGATTTCATTCACATTATCCGTCAGGGCATAGACTTTATAACCTGCCATTTTAGCTCGTTTCAGTAAGTTTACTGAATCAAATAGTAAGATTTGGCTTTGCTTAATGTAATAGAAAAGGCGATCTGTTTCTAATTCACTTAACCCGTGCAGTTCTTGATATTGTAACTTTGTTTCTTGCTCAGTGAGTAAACCTCTATTTAAATCCATCCATGTTTTACTGCCAAATAAATGTTGAGCCAAGGGCTCTGGCGTTACATTGTCACCAAACGTCAGACGTACTATTTCTACAGGCGACCAACGAACAAACACATTACCTACATCAAATATAATATTCTTAATGTTGCTGATTTCCATCACCTTCCTCTTAGATATGCGCGTAATTGAGTTTATCTCTATTCTTTAATTGTTTTTTTTATCAATAGGTTTATAACACTACGCCATTAAATTAGAACTCAAACTGAACACTGCGTTCAAAAAAACACACAAGAAGTAGACAAAAAAAGGAGTAACTGATTGGACAGTTACTCCTTTTATCTTAAAAATTAACTCAAAGTTTTAGCTCATCGTAGCCTTAATACTATTGGCTATCGATTCCGCTTTAGGACCTAAAATTACCTGTGCGCTTTTCTTACCAATACGTACCACACCTTTTGAGCCAAGGGCTTTAAGTGCTTCCTCATCAAATAAACTACAGTCATTCACACCTAAACGAAGTCGTGTAATACAAGCATCAACAGAGATAATATTACTTTCGCCACCCAACGCTTCAATATAAGCCACAGGATTAAGCCCTACTTCTTGTGATACTTTACTTTCTTCATCATCAACCGCAGGAGTAGGCAGCTTAAATATCTTGATAGCAAAGTAGAAAATCACAAAATAAAGTACAAAATAAACACCAATTAATGGCACCAGTAACCATGGCTTAGTTGCAAGTCCCCAGTTAAGAACAAAATCAATCAATCCAGCTGAGAATCCAAAACCATGTAAGATACCCAGTGAGTTACAAATTACCATCGATACACCAGACAACAGTGCATGAATTCCGTATAAAACTGGCGCGATAAATAGGAAGCTAAATTCAATCGGCTCTGTAATACCGGTTAAAAATGCTGTAAAAGCAAGTGATAACAGCATACCACCGACTAACTTACGTTTGTTTTTTGGAGATGCTAGCGTTAAGGCTAGAGCCGCTCCCGGTAAACCGCCCATCATTACTGGATATGCCCACGCCATATAAACACCAGCTGTTGGGTCGCCAGCAAAGAAACGATTTAAATCACCACGGGTTGTGATATCAGCAATCTTAGTAATAATCGAACCATCAATATTTGGCACCATTTGCCCTATTGATAAATGTGAAACAATACTTGGGTTTAAACAAATCTGATGCAGTGATGAACCGAGTTCATACGACACTTTTGTACATTCGCCAAGACTGAACCAGAACACAGAATGTAGGAAGTAATGTAGACCTAGAGGTATTAATGCACGATTTAATACACCATAGATAAACTCACCAATATAACCACTATGAGCAATCCACCCGCTGAAATTATCAATGCCTTGCTGCACATATACCCATACCTCACCGCATACGACAGCCATAATTAAACAGCATAATCCAGCAACAATCGGGGTTAATCGCTTCCCTGAAAAAAACGCCAAGAAATCAGGCATTTTAGCTTGATAGGAGTAATTATAAGCATGCCCTGAAATAATACCGGCAATAATGCCAGCAAAGAATCCTAGTTTTACGTCAGGATTAATAGCCGTTGTCGCTTGTGTCAAAATAAAATAACCCACAACCCCAGCTAATGCTGCTGCACCTGAGCCGTCTTTTGATAAACCTACCGAAATACCTAAAGCGAATATTAAGGGAAGATTATCAAAAATACTGCTACCAGCTTTGGCAATAAAAGAGATATCTAACAAATCGGGTTGTCCAAAGCGCAGCAATAACGCTGCTATCGGTAATGTCGCGATAGGTAGCATCAATGCTTTACCTAATCGCTGAAAATAAGCGAAATTAACCATATATGTATGCCTTTTATAGAGGATAGATAAGGCAGGTGAAATATAAGGGGGAATTTATATTTCACCTTAAAGTATACGGACAACATTCATTGTTTATCCCTACCCTTGCCTTTAGCCATACAATAATCTTTTCACCAATAAAGCTTTGATACTTTTTTATCAGATAGTAATACTTTTTTATCACAACCGTATTTTTAGCGATAATTTCGATACTATATTACTACTAAATAATACTTTTCTATCAGGTCTTATTTTTTTAGATAAATAATCTTAGGAGTTCGGAGTTTGAAAGCGACATTAGAAAAGGTACCACAACGTATAGGCTGTTCATGGCGATTTAAAAAAATCATAGAGCCAGTAAAAGAATTTAGTTGGCATTATCATCAAAAAGAATTTGAGTTACTGATACACCGTAACTTTCGCTCTCGCTGTCATATTGGTCATTACCAAGGTGATTTCGAACAAGCTTCAATGATCTTAATTGCACCTAATGTGCCGCATGGCATCGAGTCAATTAGTACACCTGATAATAAGGATTATGAAACTATTGTCGTGTGGTTTAAGCAAGACTGGATCGCGAATATGATGTTCAGTTGTCAAGAGTTAAGGAAGGTCGACTCGCTGCTAAAGCGCGCAGAGAAAGGCTTACTTTTTAGCCCAGAGACTACACAAAAGGTGATCACTATCGTCGAGACTATCGATGAAAAACATTTTGATCCAATTAACTTGTTAGCTAACTTAATTCATATTTTTGAAGTGCTTTGCCAAGATAAATCCAGTCAAACGTTACTCTCTCATAATGTCGAAAGCAAAAATCACGACCATTGTAATAAAGAGAAAATTGAACGCCTGTGTGCATTTATCGACCAACATTACGCTGAACCTTTAACGTTAGAAGATGTGGCTAATTTTATCTGTACTAGTGAAAGCACTATTCATCGCTTATTTGAACAACATTTTAATGAAACGTTTATCCAATATCTAAAGAAACTTCGCTTAAACCATGCATCTGAATTATTGGTATCAAGCAGTGAACCGATTTCTCATGTCGCAGAGCAAGTCGGTTATCGAAATCAGGCAAATTTTAACCGCCAGTTTAAACAATATAAAAATATGACTCCACGTGAATATCGGCGTACTTATAAACTTGATGCTAAGGTCTAAAAGGTTTGTTTTAAATTTCTGGTTAGAGATGATTAGGCATTAATAAATAAACAAACTTTTTATTGTTGGAAAGACAATGATTCAATCGCATCATCTATTGCTCTAAACTGAATTTTGGTCAAACACATTTCTGCTTTTGAAAATTCATGTGCTTGAATCAAAGCTGTAACGGCCTCTAATGATAGAAGCTCACCTTTCATTTGAAAGCAAAACGCAATAGTTTTGGAAAGAGTAAACGTAAACTGTTGACCATTGCTATCGACGATAACATCTGCATCACTCCAAATAAGTGATTGGCACTCATCCATTAAGTCACTTTCTGAGCTTAGGTAGATGAGTTCATCATCCCCTTCTAATTTTAAGAAACACGGCCAACTAATCATAATTATTACCTCTTAAGCAAGTCTATGTTTGTCGCTATTTATAAAAAGAGAACCACAATACAAACACGGTTTACTGTCCGATAAATGGCTAAAGTCAGCGTTATACCATGTCACAAAACATGAATCGTGCTGCTTTTAAATCTGCGTTTCTAGCAGAATTAAAAATACTTTCATGATATTGGTCACGATTTAGAATATATAAGGTATAATATTCAGAACTCAATACCCTACTCGCTGAAAACACTGCGATTTGGTGTATTGCGAGCGTAAATACGAAGGTAATGAAAACACATGAATTTAAACCAAGAGCTTCAAAATCTTAATAACCGTATGGACAAGTGCCAGCGTAAACTTGCTGCTGCTATTCAACGAGATGACAAAGTTATCATCAAACAGTTTAAAGATGAGCTTACCAAGCTAAATAAAAAAGCTCAAAACGTTAAACACCGTAAATCATCTGAAGTGAGTAGCAAAAGTAAAGATGTTAAGTCTCTTGCTTTTAACCGTGTACTAACTAAAGCTGAACAAGCAGATATGGGTAAACTGAAGAAAACAGTTAAAGGCCTAGTTGTTGTTCACCCTATGACGGCTTTAGGCCGTAGCATGGGGTTAAAAGAAGTTACAGGTTACGCACCTAAAGCATTTTAATAGACTTTAAGTGTCAAAGAAAAAGGCGAACATTCATTGTTTGCCTTTTTGCTTTCTAAACGATAAGTTATTAAGTAAAAATCAACTTAGCTAATTATCTTAAACCAATGCTATACGAAAGAAGCATTAAGACGCCTTTGCTGTTAATTCTGCTGATAAATGCTGATCAAAACCATAGCTGACTAAACGCTCAAACGCATCCCATACTTCATTTGGTATTGGTTGTGGTGTAGAGAATCCAAACTCTGGGTAAAAACGGATACGCTGTAAATCACCAACCATCACGTTAATCAAATCACCAAAACTGATTGTATCATTTGCATAATCATCAAAACGAATTGCTGGAGATGTCACGATAGCTTGCATGTTAGGCCATTGTTGTTCAAACGTCGCCAGTGTACGTCGCTCCATAAAAGGCTTTTGGACGAGAATAAAACTTCTCGGTGTCAGCCCTTTTTGCTGCAATAAACGACGGGTAAAAACCACATTCTCACCTGTATTGGTTGACTCAGGCTCAATTAAAATCGCCTCTTTTGGCACGCCCATATCTAGCGCTATTTTTGCGAAATGTTCGGCTTCTGAAGTGTTAAATAAGCCTTCAGTTAGTTCGCCGACTCCACCAGAGAAAATGATATAAGATGCGACTCCCTTCTTATAAAGCTCTACCGCTCGCTCAGCGACACGTTCATCGTTACTTCCTAGCACAAAGATACAATCACTCTTTACTATCTCGTGATTCAACTGGTGATAATCCCAGATTATGGTTGCTAGTTCATAAATTCGTTTAGGCATAAATCGTCCTTATTAGCAGCAAGATGAATGAATAATGTCTGATAATTAACGCTGTTGATACAACCCTACATTGTTTTTCAATAAGGGATAAGTGGCATAATGCGTCTTAGTTATGATTGCATAATGACAAAGATAAGAAACTCACTTAATACTGATAAAACTGTTTCAATATTGATAATAACAATAAGTCAAAGTATGTATGTTTACTCACAAAAACGCTAAGCTGCTACCGCCTTATTATATAAAACACCGGCTAATAAAAACTGAATCAAATCATAAAATAAGCAAAAAAAAGGTGACATAGACTCGTCTACGTCACCTAGTATGTTTGGTCTTAACATTATAACTTACGGTATGACACGCTTAACTCACTGCTAATCCACTTCGGGGTTATGTCGTAAATTATTCGTATACAACCAACGTTAAGCGAAACATTTATTAATTAAAATTAGCGCTTCCACCATTCAGGAATGATTGTTACGTTCGCATTCGCCGCACTCAACCAAGCCTGTTCACCTTCGATTGTTAGCTGTAATTGCATGGTACGTTCTACCACACTTTCTAGCTGTTTTAACTCTTCATCGCAAATATAGACCACAGAAACATTATCTAATGCATTGATTTTACTTTTATTTGCTTGCCACCAAATAGAAGCTGCATTATCACCATAAGCAAAGATAATCACCTTCTCTGATTTATGTGACGCCTTACGAATACGTTTCTCATCAGGCAAGCCAAGCTCAACCCATAATTCAATATCGTCAATTAAACTTTTCGTCCATAAATCAGGCTCTTCTGTACTACTTACACCTTTCGTAAACTGTAAGTTTGGATCCGCATTTAAGCCCCAAGCAACGACGCGTAACATGAAACGTTGTAAAGTTTCTGATGGATGACAGGCAATAGTATGTTGCTGATCTAAATAGACATGTCGATCCATGTCTGCCACGTTCATTTGTACTTTGTAAATAGTGGCATTAGTAGCCATATGGTAAACCTTATTATTGTGCTGTTGCATGTTATACGCCCTCCGTTGAGGTTATGTCTTACATAATTAGTGCCATTTCTGGCGCGTATAACTGTAAATTTTTTGCCTTTTGGCTAACTGTTTTAAAAACAATTAGTTACCAATATGCTTTACAACGGATGAGAATTGTATGTTACTGCGGCTTAATTTTTCGGAAATAACAGATAAAGATCAGTGTTCATTTTAATTAACCGTTCTTTGCGTGCTTTGGTCAGTGTTTTTTTAATTTTATATTCAAACACCATAGCATCACGCTTATTAACTACTTTTTGCGACCAAGCCAATGTGAGTGGTCCTTTTCCCTTAAGGTACTTTGCACCTTTGTTACTGTATTGATGCTCTGCAAACCGACGTTCTATATCGGTCGTTACGCCGCAATATAACGTATTAGAGGAAGTTCTGATTAAATAGACATACCAAGGTGTTACGTCTTTTGTCGTTTCTTTACTCATCCAATACTCATCTCATTAAAACAAAAACAGGCTCAGCAATGCTGAACCTGTTCGCGTGGGTATTCAATCATGGATGGTTTAACAGCGCAATAAAACAATGCTTAACGTATCCATTTAACCAGATCTATTCAGTTAATGAAGTAATGATTGCCTGTAACTCAGCAACTTTTTGTTTTAATTCTTCTACATCATTTTCAAGTTGGCTAATACGTTCATTATTGCCTGAACCACTTGTTACAGCTTGTACTGCACTTTCATATGCTGAAAGATCAATCTGACCACTTAGCAAATGCATGTAACGACAATCGCGTTTACCTGGCTCTCGAGGTAGTTTTACAACATATGGGCCTTTCTCATCACTTGATAGTTTAGTTAACACAGCTTCAGCTTCACGTACTTCAGTAAATTCACATAACCGATTGGTACGAGTACGAACTTCACCGGCTGTTTGAGGCCCTCGAAGTAATAACACAATCATTACTCCGAGTTCTTGTTTTGTAAATTGTAAACTACCAAACTCGGTATTACAGAAACGATGTTGAAATTTTGATACTCGACTACCAAAACTGCTGACATCGGCAACCATACGTTTTGCTTTTAATTCTTCAACAGTGTCAAGTACCGTTGCTTCGTCAAGTGACATAACAGGTTCACGGCTACTTTTTTGATTACATGCAGTGGTTAAAGCATTAAGTGTCAATGGGTATTGATCTGGCGTTGTGATTTCTTTTTCAAGCATACAACCAATTACGCGAGCTTGATTTTGCGTTAAATTCATTTCCATGCCCATCTTTCACCCTTTATAAAACTAACTCATTAAAATTAGATAATATCGATATATTAACGACTACATTGAAGCTTTATTTTTGTTCTTAACAAGAGATTATCACGTTACATGCCAACAGCAAGCTGTAAAAGTACAGTTTGTCTGCTTTTCAAACAACAATAACTTACTATATTAACTCACAATATTAGTTTTCATTTTGATCAACGGGTTGATTAAGGTAATCCGCAGCAATATATTGATTACGCCCTTTTGCTTTCGCTTGATAAAGTAACTTATCAACTTCTTGATATAAGTTCTCAATACTTTCTAAACCAGTGGGTATCCAAGAAATAGCACCTTGGCTCACGGTTAATATTTTCGCTGTATCAGAATATTCATGTTTAATTGCTAAAGAGGTAATCGCTTCTTTTAAGCGTTCACACTCTTTTACCGCTTGTTGACTATTACAATTACTTAGAAGGATAACGAACTCTTCACCACCATATCGTGCACAAATTTCCCCCGCTCGGCTGAATTTGCCTTTTAACTGATATGCCAACAGCTTTAAAGTATTATCTCCTTCAATATGACCATAATGATCATTGAAAGGTTTAAAGTGATCGACATCAAGCATAATAATCGTTAACGGCAAACCATTTCGGCCATGTAAGGATACTAACTCACTCAATTTTTGATCGAGATAACGACGATTGGCTAAGGTGGTAAGCCCATCTTCATTGACTTGCTGTGACAATAACTCATTCGCTTGCTGTAGCTGAATTGAAGTTTGTTTTAATTGTCGCCTCATGACCGATATACGTTGCATAGCTTTAATTTTAGCCGATAACACCATGCTATTAACAGGCTTGGTCAGATAATCATCGCCTCCTTTATCAATCGCTTCTGCGATGAGTTCAGGCTCTGAATGCGCACTCAGAAATATAATTGGTACCCACTCAGGAAAACACGCACGTATTTTCTGGGCAAGTTCGGTGCCTTGCATATCTGGCATACAAATATCTAAAAGCACCAAATCAGGATCAAAGCTAGCATAACTGTTAAGTGCATCCTGTCCTGATGAAAAAGCTTTAACCACATGGCCTAGATTTTTCAATCTTAGTTCAAGATACAGTCGTTCAGATAAGACATCCTCAACTAATAAAATGTGCATCGGCTCCATCTAGATACCTTAATAGTATTTTTAGTCTAAATTATTAAGCATTTTACATGCCTAATATAATATTGGCTTACAATGGATCAATAGTTAATTTAAAAACAAGCTTATTTAGCATGATGAGACCATAGTCACATCAAGATGAAACATCGATTTATTACTGTTTTTGACATGATATATTGACATTTGACGTTAGGAATATAGGATTCACCTCCTTAAACTTATGCTGTAGGAATAAAACCATGTCTGAGATGAACAAAAACGATGAGCAAATCGTTGAAGAAGTAACGTTTACGCTAGAAGACTGTTCACCAGAACTTCGTCAAGTTGTAAAATTTGAGAAAGTACCAACAGAACTTATTGATATGCTAGTTAATGTCTACAAAGTTTCTGAGCCAAGTACACGCGAAGCATGGAATTCACTACCTGCAAGTGCTCAAAATGTATTAGATAACTTTGAGCAATTTCATGCTCTAGTTGCACTAAGCCAAAGCTACTCAGGTGTTGATTTCCTAAGTGAAATGCAAGATACGAAGTTCCCTGAAGACATGAGTGCTGAAGAACAAGCAGACTACAAAGCATCTGCGCTTGATAAAGTTCTTCATAGCTGTGTGAAAGATATGTGTAAACAACTTAAGAAAGCACGTCAAAATCCACCAATGAAACGTGAATTCAATATGATCTTTCAAAAATAGTTATTAAATATATAACTGTAGAACATAAGGAGTAGCATTTGCTGCTCCTTTTTTTGTTGGAAAAATGAAGTGCGAATGTAACCAACATAACAAAAGAAATAACCATAACATCTAATTTATAAAATGATATTCAAGGGCTCAATATGTATTCTTGACTGCTTGTATTATTTTCATCTTTACTAATCCTACTCTACGGTTAAAATCCTTGCATAATTAACAAGTTGCAACAATTTAAAGCGGTTAACACAAACTTAATGCAGTAGTTTTACATAACTTTTTATAGCACTTCGTGATATTATACAAAATTGAATGATTTCAATAGCTAGAGGTTCATGGATGCCAAATACTGAGCAGATAAGATTCCAGACAAATGTGTGTTATGTAGAAAGCCAGGGTATTCTCAAAACACCAGAATCTACGCTCAAGTTAAATTTATCTGAGCAATACATTTTATCGTATCTCATAGATAATTATGGTAAACCCGTAACAAAAGATGAGCTATTAAATGTAGGTTGGCCCGATCGCATTGTAACTGAAGCTTCTTTATTTCAAGTCATTCGCGCTCTACGCGTGAAACTGAATGAAGAAAAAAAAGGTGATATTATTGAAACATTGCCACGTGTTGGTTATCAAATTCGAGAATTCACTCGAGAGACGGTTGATTTATCGGAATCTCAGCGTTTATCCCCATTAAAGAAACTCGGAAAAAAAACAGTCGTTCTTTCTGCAATTAGTTTAGCTGTGATGGTGAGTGGCATCGCTTGGATGAAATATCCTTATTCTGGCTCACCAAAAAACTATTTAATTGATAAAGATCGAGTTGGTAGCAATGATTTTACTTATATAACGTCAAATGCTGAAGATCTCGCTGATCTTCGAGGTAAAGTAAAAGAGATCATTAATCAACAAACAGATAAGTACGGTACAATTACGACTAAAAATCAACGAGTCTATCTTTATAAGACAGAGAGTTTTTATTCTGCGGCATGGTGCACTGTAGACAGCAATAAAGTTTGTAAAAAGAATAGTGATTTTAGCTATAAAATAATACCTGATGAATGGTCTACATTTGCTGATATTGTCGTTAACAATAAAAAGATCTATCACGGTACACCAATTATTCAAACTGAGAATACGCAAGAACCAACGTCTATTGCCTACACGTCGTATATTGATAAATCAGGTATACAATCAAAGGTTACGCACCTATTTCTTACTCCGACAAATAAAAACGGCATCTTTAATTATTCAATGATGTCTTTTATTCAAGAGAAAGAGAGCGGCATGTTTCACCCACTCTCTATCAGTGCTGCCAAAGCAATACTGTATGATCAAAGTTCTCAGTTTTTGAAAACGGTGAAAATTGAACCTGAAATGTTTCACTGGTCTTATCAACCAAGTGTAAATTTTGATGAAAAGAAATCACTAGCATTAAAGCATAGTAATTTAGTTGAACAAGGGTTTCAAAATAATAAGCCTTTTTTCAGTTACTTAGTGTATGAGCAACCTCATCTAGTACTAATGCTTGATAACACAACAGGGTTTGTCTGGAATAGCACCAGTGAAGAAGATCCTTATGCGATTTTTTCATACCCTTCATCGAGCTCGACAAATAAATAATTAAATGCGCAGTATTCTGCGCATTTTTTATTATGAAGGTTTTACAATTAAGGTTATTCCTTCTACATCAACAACCACAACCTTCTGCCCTTCAGCTAAATCAACATCTGTTTTAACACTCCATGTGGTATCACCAAGTTGCAATCGACCATTTCCAGCATTCATTGCTTTTTCGACTGTAATAATTTGCCCAACCATTTGAGCTCCACGTTGATTTAATTTTGAAACAGAAGCATCCGTCTTATCTTTTTTATGCTGGTATCTCCACCATAGCCATGTGGTAAATAGCGCAAATACTGCAAAACATACCCACTGTAAGGGCCATGATACAGGTAACATTATAAATAAGACGCCGACTAGAACAGCTGAAATACCAAGCCATAATAAATACCCAGCAGTGCCAAGTAATTCAAGTAGCAATAACACTAAACCTAATGCTATCCAATGCCAGAAATTCATTTGTTCTAGTAAATCGATCATGCATTTCCACCTTTATCTGTTTTGTTACTCCATAACTCGGCAATACCAGCAACAGAACCCATCAAGCCCGCGGTTTCTAATGGCATCATAATGACTTTACCATTCTCAGACTGCCCGATCGCTTTTAGTGCTTCAGTATAGCCTTGTGCGACAAAGTAATTAACTGCCTTAATATCACCGTTCGCTATTGCATCTGATACCATTTTCGTTGCTTTAGCTTCGGCCTCGGCTTCACGCTCTCTTGCCTCAGCTTGTAGAATCACTGACTGTTTTTCACCTTCAGCTTTTAAAATTTCTGATTGCTTTTGTCCTTCAGCACGAAGAATTTCAGCTTGGCGAACACCTTCAGCTTCTAAAATTTCAGCACGTTTGTTTCGTTCAGCTTTCATCTGCGCGTTCATTGCAGCGGTTAAATCTGTAGGCGGTTGTACGTCTTTTATTTCAATACGTGTGATCTTAATACCCCACGGATTAGTTGCTTGATCGACAATTGTGAGTAGACGGCTATTAATGGTATCTCGTTGCGATAACATTTCATCAAGCTCCATGGAGCCCAACACCGTACGCATATTCGTTAACGTCAGATTACGAATAGCGAGTTCAAGATCTGATACTTCATACGCCGCTTTTGCCGCATCGAACACTTGAATAAAACAAACCGCATCAATTGTTACTGAAGCATTATCACGAGAAATAACTTCTTGAGCAGGAATATCTAACACTCGCTCCATCATATTCACTTTATTACCGACTTTATCAATAAAAGGAATAATCAAGTTTAGACCTGGGCGAAGTGTTTTGGTATAGCGCCCAAAACGTTCTACTGTCCATTCAGATCCCTGAGTAACAGTTTTAACACTTGATGCAATAATGACTATCGCAACAAAAATAAATATAGCAATGGTAATTAACGAATCGTATGGCATAGCTTCTCTCCCTAATTAGCGTTGAAACATTGTACCATCGGGGTAAGTAAATATGCATCAACACACAAAAAATGAGACATGGTTAAAAGAGAAAAGTAAATCGTAATAGACTAGAAAAACTAAACGCCAAATGAATAAACATTTGGCGTTTAATTTTGTATTTATTCTGTATTGATGATTGCTACTTATTTAACATTTACGCATAGTTACATCTTCAAATTCACCATCAATCACAGTATGTGCTGATTGTTGACGGTAATCCGTGTCAACTTTTCGATCTCGTCCAGCAAAACCTTCACTAAAAGTACGCTCTTCAAATTGAACACCTTCCGATGCTAATTTGCGTTTAATAAATGGTTTTGCAATTAATGCTACGACGCCCATCAAAAGAGCCATTATCGCAGCAAATGAAATAGTAAATAATCCAATAACTACAGCAACAAAACCAGTAAGTAAATTTTTCATGGCTAAGCCTCTCTCTATAATATTTAGATAGAACAATAGCTAACTCGTTTGTTACTATTTTCTTTCTAAACTGATCTGCACTCTCACGTAGCAGTTATTTTTAGCTTACAACTAAATTAACTGACTGAAGATGAACCGAGGATGAACATATAACCTATTGTTCACAATCTACATCTTCTCTAACGAAAACTGAAACTTACAAAAGAACGTTAGTGATAATACAAACTATAAAGAGCATATTTCTATTGAAGGTGGGAGGTAGGACTTTGGAATACCTACAACAATGAGTCAGCTCCGATCTCATTGAACCCTAATCCCGCCATGTCGGCGATGTCCTAACTTAACGTCACCGCAAGTTAGGTCGGCACAACCCGTGATAAGCCAGATTATAGTCGCTGAATACTATTATTCTCTGCACTCCCCGCTTCAAGCCGTCGCTTAAAGCTATAAAACTATAGCACTTTAAATTTTATAAAAGCAATAACAAACAGCGAGTATGTATCATTTTTATACAGCTTCAACTGATACTTCACACTGTATGCGGCTAATTTTATGATCTGCCAATAAAAAATATGCATTTTGTGGCAAATCTTGTTCAAAGGTTTCACTGTAACTCATGGCGGCATACACTCCTCTAAACACTGCACCTGTCAGTCCATGCGAAACAACAATGAGATGATCTGGAATTAAGTCATCATGCAAAAAATCTTTAATTCGATATACAACTGATTCATATGATTCACTATTTGGCGCAGATAGATACCAATCACGATGACTCAATAGCTTCGGATTATTCTGGACTAAATCAGGTATAAAACATTTTTCCCAGTCACCTAAATTAAACTCTTTTAAGCGCTCATCAGTCGTTATTAAATTGCTATCTATTCCTAACTCTTTACAGACTATGTTAGCTGTTTCAATTGCTCTACCAAGTGGACTGCAATAAACAGCCCAATGCTTTTTATTACCAATTTTTCGATTGATAGATGCACCAATCATGGATGCTTGTTCTTTTCCTAATTCCGTCAAGCCTGAGTTACAATGTCCTTGTAAGCGTTGTTGAGCGTTAAACGTTGTTTGACCATGGCGTAATAGATAAATGCTTTTTGACATTGTATTCCCCTTGCGATTAGAGGAAATTACACCACTTATTACCTTACGACAAGTTGAATACCCCTTTAATACTTATAAAGTATAACCTTGAGTAATAAATACAAAGAGAGTGGCTTAGTTTACAAACACAAGAATGATTTGAAAGTCTTACTTATCTAAATGAAAGCTACCGTTTGTATAGGTCAAGAGAATTACCCTTAAGGAGATATCACAACAACAATTTATTAATCTTAAGGCCACTTATATGTTATGTATCACTCAAAGTGTAAAATTCATTGAATGTGGTAAATATCTTCGATTGTAAAGGTGAATTGAACTAAGCATAGTCCTAATAAGAGATAGTAATTTCTGTGCAGGTCGGAATCTAATAGAAGATATGTAGTGTTAAGATATGTAGATCCAGGCTTCCCAGTAGAGAACCTAAAGTTTGATAGCGAGTATAGTTACCTTTACATGGCTCCTTTTAGTAAATACTTAGACTATCGTATCAAAGCCTATAAACGTACTGATGAGCAATGGAAAAAAATTTATGAACAAGGTCGATTATCAATGTTCCCATACATTAAGAATCTTAAAACAGGCGATATTGACTACTTTAATAAAAAGTTAACAACAATACAAAAAGACGCCAATTATTTAATGAATAGTTTGATGGCTCAATAACACGTTATTTATTGAGCCACTACCAAGTAAATATATTAAATTAAATGGTATTAATCTAATTATCGGTAATTCAATTAATCATTCTATTCCCTACCATATCGTTCAGACTTTCTAACTTACTTTGTTCACATTCGAGCTAGCTTCCACGACTACCTCAGAAATGCCTCGAAATTGGTTTCACCAAAAAGTCTACAATCACAGTCGACTAGTTTTTGACCTAATAGAACTAATACTACAAACAAAAAATCTATGAACGTACTGTCTGGGTATTTGGAGATGACCCTGTGCCATCGTAAGATCGTTGATCATTTTGCCTGTTCTCCATGATGTCGTCAGATAATCAGATATCAATGCGTCCACGATCACGAAGAATTTAGTTATATTTTGCATAATTAGTTTACACCGATAGGTATGCTTTTTGATGTAATAGCGTCTGGATTCGTTGTATTTGTAAGGCATGAGTATTGAGCTAGATACGAAGATAGATGGCAAGGGTAAAGGAAGACACGCTCAAATCAAAATTGACGATTTAATGAGCGCGTCAACAAAACCATGCTTGCCTTAAAAATAAGGCCTGTATTAAGAAACTTTCTATACAAGCGGGTATTGCTGAATCTCCGTTAAGACGATGGGTTCGAGATGACACACTTAAACAAATACAGCAACAAAAGGAAAATGACGAAAGTCAGTTGCAAGGGGCACTGAGCCGAACCCAAGATGTAAAAGAGGCCTTGTTAAAGACGATTTCTATCTATGCGCGTGAATTTGGGGAAGATTGCGAGTGATGGGAGTCTGATTGAGAGGCTAATTTTTTCGAATGTCATCATAGAATTAGGCGAGCAAGTCCTCAAAAAAGCCCAAGCAGCCTCGGGTTATTGAAAAATTGCTAATATAGAACTAATGTATATAATGCTTCGCTCTTTTCTTTCAAGGTACTCAGTGACTTATTATTTTTCAGGTTAACAATGAATAAAGGTTTAGTTTTTACCGCTTTATTTTTCATGATCTGCCTTGTAGGTTGTGGCGACTCTGGTGACAATTCCACACCAGATAAAAAAACCACCCCAGATATTCCGCCGATTGTGGAGCATCAACTCGATGAGATTTATATCACTGCCAAAAAAACGACTTTTGCCCAACAACAGTTGTCTCTAAACAAAGGACTCTCATTGTCTTTTCAAGCTGAAGGACATTATTCAGATGGACATCTAGCAGATATTACCCAAAATGTTATTTGGCAGAGCTCTGAAGCTGATGTGGCTTATTTTGGTTTAGATAACACAATCACAGCTGTACGTGAAGGTGAAACTCTCGTCACTGCTCGTTGGCAAGGCATTCAAAGTGAGCCTTTACCGCTGATGATCACCTATGCCAGTATCCAACAGCTGTCGATAGAGTTGGCGATGGAGACTATGCAACTTGGCAGCACGCAGCAAGCCCATGTCATTGCTACCCTAAGTGATCAACAACATGAAAGCATTGACAAAGATATTGATTGGCAAACATCCACCCCTGAATTAATCGATATAAGCGAACAAGGTGTCATTTCAGCGCTTGATAGTGGCGTCGCAGAGATCAGTGCCTTATTTGCAGGCTTTGAGGTCACACAAAAAATAATCATACTTGCACCTAAAATCACTCAATTACAGCTAGTTGCATTTGATAGCACTATGAGTAAAGGCACCAGTCAGCAAGTTAAAGTTAATAGCATTTATGACAATCAAAGTATTCTTGATATCACGAACGATATCAACTGGCAAGTGGCTGATCCAAACATCATCAGCATTCAAAAAAACAATCAGTGGGTTGCCAAGCAATCAGGTACAACAGAGATTGTTGGTGAATTTGCTGGCTTTCAAACAGATCCTCTAACCATCAAGGTGAAAGAAGCAGCAATCACTCAACTTCATTTAAGTAGTCCACAGCAAACACTGACCATAGGTCAAAGTATCCCATTAACGCTGAAGGCACAGTTTTCAGATGGCAACATTCATTCTTTAACACAAGGGATCACTTGGTCTAGTTTAGGACATGTTATTATCAGTGAGAACGGCAAGCTCACCGCACAAAGTTCTGGTGAAACCAGCATATGGGCCACCGTCAATGGCGTAAAAAGCAACCCTGTGGTCATTAAAGTTGCGGCAGCGAAGTTATCCCATATTGAAATCATGGCAAAGACTAACCAGATGCTAGTTGGTGAAACAACCTCATTAAAAGCCATGGCTTACTATGATGATGGACAATCTCAAGATATCAGCGGTGAAACCGATTTTGTGATTTTAGATAATCACAGTCGTATGAAACATCATATTATATTAGAAGCCATTCAGCCTGGGAAAACGCGCATTAAAGCGACTTATAAAGGTAAAACAAGTGAAATCATAGACATTGATATTGCTGCGGTGCAAGCCACAAGTTTAGATATTGAAGCGCAACAAGCCTATGCCAACATCCCTAAAGGGACAAATACACGTTTTAAAGTTGTTGCAGCATTTAATGATGGCACAAACCGTTATCTGACACATAAAGTCACTTGGCATTTATCTCATCCTGAAATATTGACGATGACAGGTCAAGGCAGTTTTCAAGCTAATGCAGTAGGTCACACCGACATTTGGGCCAGCTATGGTGAAATAAACACAAAACCTTTGACCGTTAAAGTCACAGACGCTGCAGTAGATAGCTTTTACATTGATAAAGCACCAATTACTATTGCAGCTGGTCATCACAAGGCCATAAAAGCTTTTGCAAAATTCTCTGATGATAATTTGGTTGATGTGTCACAACAAGTCACATGGACTAGTCGCCAACCTGAGATTGGTGATTTTGATACAGGTAACCATTTACTCGCTAAACAAGCAGGCCAAGTGACAATTGATGCAAGGTTTCGATCGCAACATGTTGCGAGTAAAACCCTGAATATCAGCCAAGCTACGATTAATAAAGTACAGTTAGCTGTTACGCAAGCTCAATATTATGTTGGAGATCACTTTGTACCACAATTGCAGGTGAAAGATAGCCTTGGTAATGATGTTCATATCGAAAACTCGCAAGTAAAATGGTATTTTGATCATAAAATCGTACAGATGTTTGAACCGGGTCACTTACAAGCGATGAAAGCTGGCCAATTTGAACTCTTTGCAGTAGTAGCAGGACAGCAAAGCAATCGCTTGATCATCGCCATTGAAGACAATGAGTTACAAACACTAATCATTCAATCGCCAAGCACATTTATCATTAAAGGTGCCAAGATGCAACTGCAAGCCATTGGCGAGTATAGCAATGGCCAAAAAATTGATTTAACCTCTAAAGTCACATGGAGTTCTAATGATCAATCAAGAATCAGTGTCTCAGACACAGGTATGATCAAGGGACATCATGACAGTGCGCCAACCAGAATTAATGCAACATTCAATACACAACAAAGTCATATTAACATATGGTCAAAGAAATTAGCGCAATGCCCACAAGGACAACTTCAAGAAAATCAAGCGGCTTCTTGCATTCATACAAGCCACGATGATGATGGTAATCTCTTTAGCGCTTCACCGTCGTTATCTTTGATCAAAGCTCTAGGTTATACAAAAGAGCAGCCTGTGAACGTGATGACACCATGGACTTATGCTGATGTGATGACAGAGCATGGCATTGACTTCCCGGTATTTCATGTGATTGATGAAAACCACTCCCGTCCTCGCGCTAAATATTGGTGTGTCTTATTAAATCACTTTGCGATTGCAGGAAAAAACACTTGGCATGTGCCGGATGACTTGCAGTTGATTAACTTTGCCAATACACAACAGCAGTTTAGTCAATATTGGCCTTTAACTTATGAATACTTTGCTAAAACTCCACTAACAAAGCATTTAATTCACCTGCGCCAACTGACGAACAATAATAATCCTCAGGCACAAGATTTAGGCTTGATGACCTGTATCGCAGATTAGAGCGATGAAATAAGGCGGCCAAGACCGCCTTTTTCAATCAATTAATGGTATTTTTCACTCATAGCCCGCCTCCCAAAATTTCAGTATTCACTGGGATTCTTGTTTTTATTAATTGCTCTATATTCGTCATCATCCAAACTGCCGTTTGTTCGCTTCACTCTTGTTATAAAAGAGTCAAGCACTCATCACGATTAAATATGGATTTTGAGGCTTTAATTAAGAGAATCTGTCTTTCGTATTCGACTGGAGACAGCCCTCAATTTGTACCATGGTTTCTTCTTGGATTGAAGAAGCCTTCAACGAGCATGATCTTATCATCGATGTCATTCACTGTAAGGTTTAAGCCTACTCCGAGGCGCAGCCCCATCGAATAGAGAGTAAGAAAGAAAACTTGATAACGAAGTTGGTAGGTGTCGCTGATTAATTGTGCGATCTCGGATTATTCTGGACTAAATCAGGAATAAAACATTTTTCCCAGTCACCTAAATTAAACTCTTTTAAGCGCTCGTCAGTCGTTATTAAATTGCTATCTATTCCTAACTCTTCGCAAACTATTTTGGCTGTTTCAATCGCTCTTCCGAGTGGACTGCAATAAACAGCCCAATGTTTTTTTATTACCAATTTTTCGATTGATAGATGCACCAATCATGGATGCTTGTTCTTTTCCTAATTCCGTCAAGCCTGAGTTACAATGTCCTTGTAAGCGTTGTTGAGCGTTAAACGTTGTTTGACCATGACGTAATAGATAAATGCTTTTTGACATTGTATTCCCCTTGCGATGATAAGAAATTACACCACTTATTACCTGACGACAAGTTGAATACATTTTTTATACTTAAGAAGTATAAAATATAACCTAACAGATACAGCGAGAGTGGCTTGGCTTGCAGACATGAGAACGAATTAAAAGTCTAACTGAATTAAATTAAAAGTATCGTCTATGTATATCAAGACAACTCGTCCTTGAGAGGGTGTCACAAAACAAATTTTTAAATTTTAAGACTACTTAAATATATGTAGAAGAAGATAGGAAATAGAGGGAGAATAGTAAGCAAACCTTCTCCCTTGCATATGGCATAGCTTCATCTAGCGGCTCATCCAGATATCACTGAAACGCTGTGTTGATATATGAAAAAACAAATCATCTTTTTGCTTATAAACATTAACAAATGTTTTTTCTATGTCTACGAATTCTGTATTTCTAAATTGAGATACAACAAAGGTTAAATCATTATTAGTTTTAGGTGTATAAGCCCAGTAATTCAAATTATCTTCATTTCGCTTACAGTGCTTTTCCATTTCAATCTTTTTGCCATTAATGACCATAGACACAGTACCATTAAGACCTTGAATATTACATTGACTTAAAAAACGCTCAAAGCCATTGTTGTTATATTTCGCTTTGTATAGTTTAAAGAATAACTTTTTATCACCGATTTCTGGTGGCGTGATCAATGCAGATAAAACATAATGTCCGTCAATACTTGATGAGTTCCAATCCTCTGCTTTCACATTTAATGAACACATCATCATTAATAAAGATGCGATACATACCAGCTTACTCATATTATTCCTTTAACATCAATAACAGCCACAATATAAAGAAGAACGTCCTTTTGAATCAGTTTAACAGCAATGTTATGCGTCATCAAAAGAATCATTGAAGCCATTAAAGCTAAACATGAAATTTTTATACATACTTTATGTATTTTATTACCAATCTATAAGGTAATTAATATTATAAATAGACATTGAATTGTAAAAAATTGAGAGTTATATCACCTTAACCTCTATTCAATATTACTATTACATACTTAAACTTGCCCCTTATCGCAAAACAATCAATTTAAATTTCATTTAATTTATGAGAGATTAACCGCACAAAATAACAACTAAGTAATCAAATTACTTACTTAATTGTGAATTCTTTTAAGGTTTCTCAATAGCATAACTTCATGTTTAGACTAGAAATATATTGAAAAACATAATACTAAATTCTCTAAAGCAATATTTATGGTTAATACTATTAATTTTTAAAGGAAGGGGTTAGCTATTCAACAAAACCATTAAATCACTACTCGATGTTATATCTTTACAATATCCTAGTAACTGCAGCGTCAGTCAGTAAGCTGTACGTTTCGTGTTTTCATACTTTTATTTAAATAAAAATAATGTACGTATCTAATATTATAAATACGTACGTTACTTAATATAACTTAATGATAGCGTTTATATATACAGCTTATTCCAGCAATAAATAAACCAATGCCAATATAATATATTGATGACTAACCTTGAGATTCGACTAACTAAAACCCTAATTTATTTAAATCTAAATACTGCTCTACTGCATCAGCAATCATGTTAATTCCATCTTCTTTAGTTTTTTGAAAATCAAAAGTTCGGATATCTGTTAAACCAGCCCAAGCTAAGATTTCATTACAAGCTGAATGCTGTTCAAAGATCCCATGTAAATACGTACCAAAAACTTGGTTACCTACACCTAAAATACCATCCTCTCCATCGGTGAGTTTAATAGGTGCATCTTGCTCTGTTTCAACAGCCGTAACCCCCGCATGGATCTCATAGCCTGTGACAGCGACGGTATTATTCGCGGTTAATGTTAAGGAGCCAGAAACTTGCTTAAGTTGCTTATGCTGCTTAATTTCAGTCGTTATAGGTAAATAACCAAGCCCTTGTGTATTTCCACTTTCCCCTTCAATGCCATAAGGATCTGAAATTAACTCACCAAGCATTTGATAACCGCCACATATTCCCATCAATTTGCCACCGAAACGCAAATGACGTTGTATCTGTTTATCCCAATTTTGAGATCGTAGATAATCTAGATCGCTGCGTACACTTTTAGAGCCCGGTAAGATAATTAAATCCGCTGGCGGTATCGTTTGTCCTTTACCAATAAATTGAAGGTTGACCTGTGGGTGCATGCGCAACGGATCAAAGTCAGTATGATTACTAATACGTGGAAACACAGGAACAACAACCGTAATAGAATTATCTTCTGCATCTATTTGTTGAACGTCAATGGCATCTTCAGCCTCTAACATTAGTCCATGCAGATAAGGCAACACACCAATAACTGGTTTACCTGTTTTTTGCTCAAGCCAATCGAGCCCTGATTCTAATAATTTAATATCTCCTCTAAATCTATTTATAACAAAGCCTTTCACTCGCACTTGTTCAGATTCAGATAACAGGGCTAATGTGCCATATAGATGTGCAAATACCCCTCCTCTATCGATATCAGCAACAATAATCACGGGAACATCCGCTTCTTCAGCAAAGCCCATGTTGGCAACATCATTTTCACGCAGATTTATTTCAGCAGGACTACCAGCACCTTCTATGATCACCGCATCATATTCTCCCGTCAGACGCTGGAAAGATTCTAATATAGGCTTCATAACAACTTTCTTGTAGCTGTTATAGCCTATAGCATCCATATCTTCCAACGCCTTGCCCTGAACGATAACTTGGGCTCCAATATCCGTATTGGGTTTTAATAACACTGGATTCATATGAACGGTGGGCTCGATACCACAAGCGAAAGCTTGTACGGCTTGTGCTCGACCAATTTCGCCGCCATCTTTCGTTACAGCACTATTAAGCGCCATATTTTGTGATTTAAATGGCGCAACACGAACTCCCTTACGTGCAAGTACACGGCATATACCAGCAACAAGTACACTTTTTCCTGCATCTGACGTTGTACCTTGAACCATTAATGTTCGTGTTGTTTTCGTTATTTTATCCATGTTTGATTTTATTCAATCCTGTTAAAGATATTGTAATTAATCACAAAATGGCGGCCATTGTAACTGAGGCCAATCTTGTTGGTCATCATGATAGACAGTAATACGCATTCTGGCGGCATAAGGTAAATGGATGCGATGAAGGTAAGTGGTGTTACGAGGCATTTCAAGTAATAGACGTAACAGCTGTCGCATTACGCCAGAATGAGTAACTAATAGGATTTTTTGCCCTTTATGCTGTGTTAGCAAGGCTTGCCAAGCTCGCTTTATCCGAATATCAAACTGCTCTAGCGTTTCGCCATTATGCGGTGCTGTTCCGTCTTCACAGACGTGCCATGGATCGTGCCAATAATGATCAATATCATCACCAAGTTGTTCAACTAACTGCTGACGCGTTAACCCATCCCAATCTCCAAAATCCATTTCTCGCCAACTATCGCTATGCAAAGCATTAATCGTAAATTTTTGTGCTATAAAGTCGGCAAATGAAGAGCAACGTTGCAATGATGAACTAATAACACAATCAAGTTCATTTAGATTTTCGATAGCCATCTTCATTTGCTCAAAACCTTGTTCAGTTAGAACAAAGTCAGTGTGACCTCGTAAGCAATTATCACCTTCAGGTAAACCATGCCGTAAAATATCTATTTGGGTTATCTTTGCCATTAGAACCTCGTTCGATTATGTAACGCTTAGTGTCGGGCCTTTTAATACTTGTGGTATACCAGCAGTTACAAATATTACCCTTGCAGATTGTTTCGCAATCGCTTGATGCAGCCAACCACTCTCATCGACAAATTGGCGAGAAACCTCACCTAGCGGCACTATTCCTTGCCCTACTTCATTACTCACTAAAATAATATGCCCTTCTGCTTCACTAATAGCATGTAAAAAGTCTGCTTTTGCCTGTTGCCATGAATGTTTACCAATAGGTTGAAATAAACAGTTATTTAACCATAACGTTAAACAATCAATCAGTAAGCATGTCTGATTGTTACTATGTTCACGAATAATATTTGCCAAATTATAAGACTCTTCAATCAGCATCCACTGAGAAGGACGTTGCTGTTTATGACTTAGAATGCGTTCAGCCATTTCATTATCACAAGCGGTTGCTGTTGCTACATATTTAACAATCAAGCCAGATTGTTCTGCGAGTTGTTCAGCTAAACGGCTTTTACCAGAACGTGCACCACCAAGGATCAGTTCTGTACCCACCAAAGGCTTTACATGCATGGCAAACCTATTAATTATTTAAAATACAGAATGTTAACTTATTAATACTATTCTGTATTGTGACATTTCACAGTTATGAGCATGAATAGAAAATATTTGCTATCACCACATTTTAAATGGCAGCAATAGAAGCCCAAAATGTCTTAATTTTAAGATTACATAACAATAAAAATCATATTTCATTATGACTAAATTTGATTTTTATTATTAAGGACTAATAATTAGATTATGAATTAAACAACCGTTCAGGGAGGAATTATGATTTCTCAACAAGTAAGACTTATTGATGTGTTGAGACTTCCAACGGTTTTACTTTCTTTAGATTCAAAATCTCTCTACCAAATTATTACTGAAGCTCGATATCTATCCTTGCTTGGACAATTAAAAAAGACCTGTGAACGTAATGAGATTTGGCAAGATCTTCCTCTTTTCTTCCAACAACAGTTAATTTCAGGCTTTCATAGTTATGAAAAACAAAAACAATCATTAGAATTTGAACATCAGGAGTTAACCAAACAGCTTCACGGTATATTACCGTCATGGCGCTATATTAGAGGTAGCGCATTACAACTTTCTGAAGTCGAGGCATTTTCAGGGAGGGTTAAAAACAATATTGAGATATTAATTTCCAAGTCATTTGTTGATGCGGTTTTACAACAGTTGTTAAATAATGGATGGCGTTATAAACATATAACCGACTATGAGGAAACTTTCTATTGTCGATGGTCTCAGCAAACTACTCCGTTAGTTCATAAAGAAAGACGAACTGAGCTAGCTATTCATTATCATCTATTACCTAAAACGCTAATCCATAAATTAAAAGAAGCACCTTTACTTCACCATCATACATCTCCAAGTGTTGCTCACCCTGCCACGCTTTTATCTCCTGATGCAATGGTACTTCATCAGGCTATCATGCTATTTAATCAAGTTGATTTTCATCATGGCTTACGTGATATATATGACTTAAATTTACAATTTCAGCATTATGGCCAACAGCGATTATTCTGGCATAACTTAATTCAACTGCACCAACAAATAGGAAAAGATACTAGCCTTTATCTTGCACTATCGTTATGTCATGAATTATTCGATTTACTGATTCCTAGCAACATGCAGCAATTTTTAAATCAATCACAATACCAGCGCGCAATTTTCTGGCTTTATAAAGAAAGGTTTACTGAAGTTATCAATAATGCTTTTCCTAAACACCAAAACTCTAATTACCGTTTTGCTGTGAAATCATTACGCTTTCGGGGCCGTTTAAAGCGAATGCCAATTTATGTTATTGTGCCGCACATTATTAAACGAAGCGTACTTAATTTGATGCCCCATGAGGAAGATGAAGAAATTATTTACTAATATTTTTCCCTTTCATCAATAACAAACCTCTTAAACACTTTCAACTAATAAGTAGTTTAGGTGGTTCAAGAGGTTTAGAGCAAAGATCTACTTTAGAACTTTAAGTATTTCTTCATTGAACCAACGCTTTTTTCGCCAAGCCCAGTTACCTTTTCTAAATCTTTACTCGTTTTAAATTTGCCATTCTTTTTACGATAGTCAACAATCGCTTTCGCTTTTGCTTCACCAATGCCAGGAAGTGATGCAGCAAGCTCTGAGGCAGAAGCGGTATTTACATTAACGGCTTTAAGCTGTTTTTTCACTGCTGTTTTTGACTTTGTCGTGGTCGCTTTTTTACTACCTGTTACTGATTTTTTAGCGGTATCTTTTTTACTATCAAGCTTTGATGATGTTGCCTTAAGATCTTTTTTAGTATCTGTTACTTTAGATGAAGATGCCTTTTTGGCTTTATCTGCTTCTTTCTTCGCAGACTTCTTCACCTTGGTAATACAATCCATTTTTTTCTACTTATCTGCCTTATATTTGGTTTCACATTTCTTTATAAGCTTAGTGGTATCGGTTGTGGCAGCCTGAGATGTAAATGGCAAAATAAACGCAAGTGTTAACAATAATTTTTTAAACATAAGAAAAATCCTTTATAAATAATCCTGTGTAAATTAAAGACGATTGATGCAAAAAAATAAAATAAAACATCATAAAGCGTTTAAATCAGCGTTTTTTATCCACCTTTACGGCTTTAACCATCAATAAAACCCCTCACTCCCTTTTACTTTTAGATTTATCTATATGTTTTTTATAACAATTTATATATACAGTAAAGAAACATAGCATGTTGTTTAATTTCTGTTCAATGTAGTGTTGGGTTATGCGATCTTGTTATAATTATTACAATTATTCATTACTAAGTGGTTACCTTTAGCTATAAGATAACTATCTTGTGGTCAGGTGAGTTAATAAATAACACCATGCTATGATTCACGCTTCTTGCGTATAAAGGACTTTTGATGACAGACAACATGCTTTTTTACAAAACCTACCCACACCCAAGCAGTAATGAATGGGTAGTGTTTGTGCATGGTGCCGGTGGCAGTTCAGCAATTTGGTACAAACAGATTAAAGCGTATAAACAACACTTTAATTTGTTACTTCTCGACCTTCGTGGTCATGGTAAATCCAACAACATGTTCAAAGACATGATCGCTAATCCCTATACATTTAAAAGTGTGACGAAAGATATTGTTCATGTACTTAATCACTTAAAGATTCAATCAGCACACTTTGTTGGGATATCTCTGGGCACAATCATTATTCGCAACTTAGCTGAAATAGCGCCAGACAGAGTTAAAACGATGATTTTGGGTGGTGCGGTAACACGTTTAAATACCCGTTCTCAAATTTTAGTGAAACTAGGTAATATGTGTAAGCACATTATTCCTTACATGTGGTTATATCGTTTATTTGCCTATGTCGTTATGCCGCAAAAAAGTCAACGCGAGTCTCGACATTTATTCGTCCGAGAAGCCAAAAAATTGTGTCAAAAAGAATTTAAGCGGTGGTTTAAACTGGCAACAGAAGTAAACCCCATCATGAAGTATTTTAAAGAAAAAGAACTGTCGATACCGACATTGTATTTGATGGGTGCAAATGACTATATGTTTATCAAGCCAGTAAAAGAAATGGTTCAACGACATAAGTTTAGTTTTTTGACTGAATTAAAAGATTGCGGACACGTTTGCAACGTTGAACGACCGGATGATTTTAATCAGCATTCGATCGATTTTATTAAACAGCATAAAACCACTTATACGGCTTAACATTTTTATTATAAAAAGGCATAACGCTGCTTAATGATCTTTTCTAGATCTTCAATTGCACGTTATGCCATTTTTCTGTTTATTTATTAATTAGCGTGCAATATGCTTCGCTAAGAAAGCTTCAAGTTGCTTAGTTACAAATTCAGGTTGTTCTAAGTTACTAATATGGCCAGCCTCTGGGATCAATACATATTCGCTATCTTTGATCTCATCATGCATCAACTGCGCTTCTAGTGGTGGACGTGGATTATCTTCCATACCTGATAAAATCAATGTGGGTGCTTTAAGTTGCGCTATATCGTCAAACGTATCTCGACGGCCAAACACCATCTTACCCACTTGTGCAATTGCTACTGCTTTATCACCTTTTAGAGAGGCTAAATGTTGTCTAAAGCCATCAACAAGCTCTGGCGTATATTGCTCGGCTTGACGACGGAAAAATAAAGGAACAACGCTATCAATAATGGCGTCTGGAATAGCTTGCTGCTCAATAATTGTATTTAGCATTGAAAAGTATTTAGCGTGTAAGACCTCAGGCTCGTAGCCTAAAAAAGTATCCATCAATACTAATGCTGTCACACGTTGAGGTACTTTTATGGCAAGCTCTGCTCCCCACATGCCTCCCACTGATAAACCAATAAGCGAAAAGTTATCTATATTAAGGTGGTCAAGCAGTGCAATAACATCATCAGCGTAATCACGCAGCGTACGTGTTTTTTCAGGTGCAACATCAGCCTGACCATGTGCCCATAACTCAGGTACAATACAACGATAATGCTGACTCAATGCCTCTATTTGTGGTTGCCACATTTTGCTGTCCCACAAATAACTATGACCCAACACGAGTACAGGGCCTGTACCTTGATCTAAATACGTTAATTTACGATCTTCAATTACATAACTTTGCATGCATATCCTTGTCATCATTTATACGTGATTCACACGCTATCTTACTGCATCTGTTTCAAATTGATATTTTTTATCGATCAAGGCAAGCCCCTTTCGATAAAAAATCCATGCGCTGATCCCTGCTGCAATATTACCTAACATTGCTCCAGTAAATAGACCTGGAAGACCAGCAAGTTGCGATCCTATCCATAAAATCGGTAGGAAACAGATAAACAAACGCCAAGCTGAAATAAATAATGCGCGCATCGGCATTGCTAGCGCATTACAAATCGATACCATGATCATACAAACACCCAATGCGCCTAGGCTAATAGGAACACGTGTTAGGTGCATTAGAAGCACTTGCTGTACTTTTACATCAGATGATAATAATGAACTTAATGGTGACGACAGTAAGAAAATGATCATTGCTATAATAAATTGCCATGCAAGAACAAAACAAACGGCAATGTTTATCAAGGTTTTGATCCCTTGAATATCTCGTTTACCTAACCGCTTTCCTACCATCTGTGGCATCGACATAGTCAAAGCCAGTACAACGACGATAGAGAAAAATTCAATTCGCGAACCCAATGCCCAAGCTCCGACAGTAGCGGCACCAAAACCTGCGACTAATTTCGTAGCTAACATAGAAGAAACAGGAGGCAATAATTGACTCATCATAGCCGGAGCCATGATATGTCCCAGTTCTTTAATCGACTGAATGATATTTAAGCCTACCCAATGAAAGCTTAACCACTTTTTTTTCATCACTAATGGAAAAACCACCAGCATACCAATAATAAACGCAGTGATCGTTGCCCAAGCAGCACCATTGATTCCCAGTCCAAATTTAAAGATGAACAACGGATCTAAAACAATATTCAATAGGCTTGTTACCATCATCATGGTACCTGGTAACAAAGTATTACCATTGGCTCGACATAAGCTATAGGCAAAATACAACATGGATCCACACCATGCACTCATTAGCCAAACAGGCCAATAAGTATCGATGATGGGAAGTACCTTTTCTGGCGCATCAAGCAAGTGCATGATCACATCTCGAAGTAACCAAATAACACCGCAAAGTAACGCAATACCGATACCGCCAACAAGCACGACTAAACCGCCGAGTTGTTGCGCTCTTACTTCCTCATTGGCACCTAACACTCTTGAAATCAATGCAGTGGTCGCAATACCTAAACCAACTTGAAGACCAATAACAACCATTTGCATTGGTAGTGTAAAGCCTTGAGCAGCCAATGGAAGTACACCAAGCTGAGCGATAAAGGCACTATCTACAAGTTGAAAACTCATCAGCGATAACACACCGAATAACATCGGCCATGTCATTTTAAAGAGGTCTAGAGTTAAAATTCGAGTATTAGAAGATAGTTTCATAGATCACTTCTCTTACTGATATAAATAGTTATTACGTAAAAACAAAAAATCCTCGCATAAGCGAGGATAATTTTTCTAATTATACTATAAGCTAGCGGATAACAAGTTTGACCAAATCGGCAGGTCGATAATAAACCGATTTTAATACCTTACCTTTACGAATGATTTTTCCGTCAAGATCTACATCTTGAGCACACTTAGCAATAATATAATCACCCTTGGTGCTAGCCGTTAGTGCAACGCCCTGCTTTGCATAAAACGCTTCAGTATCAGCATATTCTTCAGTATTACGGCATACTTTACTCATATTGCTAGAGTGGACTTCATTCCAACAAGCCATAAAGTCAATACCTAGGCGCGCTGACATTTGCAAAAGAATATCAATTAAATAGCTAATGCCGATATTATCTTCTACTTGCTTATCACCAAGGTGAACTAAGCGACCCATTAACACATAAACAGAATCAACGATCGCATCAGCTTGCTCAACTAAAGAATCCGCTTCTGCCAGTTCTGTCATTTCTTCAACAGCAAGTGATGTATGTAATGCGTCTGCTTGAGTATCAAGTGTTTGAGGTGATTCGATATCAAGATCGAATGTGGAACGAAACTCTCTAATATCGCGGTAAAGATGATCAAAAAGAGGTTGGTCTAGCGCTGACAGTTTCATTCGTTTTCCTTGTCTCAAATTATAATGGCCTAGTAATTAAAAATACGACGTAAATAGTAACGATGAATATTTTTAATCAGACAACGAACAGAATACTAATCTAATCAGAGACTAGATACAAAACCAATTATGAAATCAGTTTTCATTTGTTGCTAAAACCATCATACCAAAGATATGCCACGTAACTCCTATTGCTTATTATTATAGAAATAATCATTGAATTTATAGGTGCAAGTGTAACAAAATGACATCATGATATTGCGATATTAATACTTGATTGTTCATTAAAATAGATGAAAATCAGTTCGTTAATTTACAACCCATGGTTATTTATTTTGGACATTCATATGATTGCAGGACACCGTGGTGCTCGCGCTGTTGCACCAGAGAATACATTGATTTCCATGAAAGCTGCCGCTAATGCAGGTGCAAAATGGATTGAGACTGATACTCAACTTTGTGAAGATTTAGTGCCTGTTATTATCCATGATAAAAGCGTGCGTCGATGTACGAACGGTTCAGGGAGTGTTCGCCATAAAACGCTACAGGAATTGAAACAACTTGATGCTGGTAGTTGGTTTTCACCAGAGTTTGCAGGAGAAACCATCCCTACGTTACATGAACTACTCGCCGCTTGTGATGAATATGGTCTTAATCTTAACCTTGAAATCAAGGTACATTACGAAGAAGAAGTGACCTTACAAGTTACAAAAACAATTGAAGTGATAAAAAATTATGGCTTTGATCCAGAACGTCTTATTTTATCCAGTTTTTCCTATAACGCGGTTAATCAATGCCTAGAACAATGGCCTGAAGTACGCCGAGGGTTAATTATTGAAGATTGGGTACCTGATATTGATCGATTAGATGAGAAATTGAAGTTATATAGTATCCACCTCGATCATCATCTTCTCAACGAAAAACTTGCAAAAGAAATTATCCATGCGGGTAAAGTACTGCAAATTTGGACAATGAATGATCCTAAAAAAGTAGCCAAATTTACTAGATGGGGCGTATCAACAATCATAACTGATGATCCAGCATTGTTAATTTCAGCCCTTAACGACTAACGCCTTTTCTGTATAAGCGCTTATTTGCAAGCGCTTATCTTTTCGCCTCCATTGAAAAGCAATAGTATAATTCAAGCCACATTTATGAATTTTTATATTCCAAAATAATGCAAATAATTCTAATAGTAATCTGTATAGAATATTTCAATATATGTAGGTAATATTAATACAATATGAATGATATATTTGTTGTGATTATATCTATTTGAAAATCACACTATATTATAAATAACCGTAACTGAATAATATTGTCGAAAAATAATCAAAATCGGGAGAAAACTCTTCATGTCAGTATATGACACTATATGTATTATGGCGGCAATTGCGGTCTTTATTTCAATTTTTAACCATAAATTCGGACGTTTTCAAACGACGATAGCAATTACAGGCTGGTCTATTGCGATCTCACTTATTTTATTAGCATTAACTCAATTTGGTTTCATTTCAATTGAAAAAGAAAATGCCTTAATAGAGCTTATTCAACATATAAAGTTTGAAGACTTCTTATTAAAAGGCGTTCTTGGATTCTTATTATTCGCTGGCGCATTAAATATAGATTTAGAACATTTAAAAGATCAAAAATTTGAAATTACCTTTCTTGCTCTTGCCGGCACCCTATTTTCTACTTTTTTCATCGGTATAGTATTATGGTTAATCTTTAGTCTTATCGGTATTGAGCTCAACTTTATTTATTGCTGTTTATTTGGTGCACTTATCTCTCCAACCGATCCAATTGCTGTATTAGCAATTGTAAAAAAATTGAAAGCGCCACAACGTATTTCTACTCAAATTGAAGGTGAATCGTTATTTAATGATGGAATCGGTTTGGTTATTTTCGTCACTATTTTTGAAGTTGCTTTCGGAAAAACAGCGCCAACGGTATCCGGTACTGCACTCCTTTTCATTCGAGAAGCCTTTGGTGGTATCGCTTTTGGTGCAGTGCTAGGTGGTATCTTCCATTACCTAATTAAAGGTTCAAGCGATAATATGATGCGCTTAATCTTAACCATGCTTGTTCCTACATTTGGATATGTCTTAGGTGAACATTTAGAGGTTTCAGCCCCTCTTGCAATGGTCGTTTCAGGGATCTTAATTGGTAATATCACGCGTAAATACATTTCAGAACAATCGGCAGACCAAATGGCACACTTATGGGAGTTAGTTGATGAAATCCTCAATGCCGTATTATTCCTTCTTATCGGTTTTGTTATGATAACCTTTAGCTTCCACAGTATTGATATCATCGCAGTAATTATTGCGGTTCCACTTGTATTATTAAGTCGTTACCTAAGTATTCGTTTATCTTATGTTGGCTTTAAACGCTACCGTCAGTACAACCCTGAATCTGTCAAAATTCTAACTTGGGGTGGCTTACGCGGTGGTTTGGCGCTTGCTATGGCTATGGCTATTCCAACACATGTTTACTTACCATCACATCCTGATGTAAGTATAAAAGAAATCATAGTCTTAATGACTTACGCCATTGTGATATTCTCAATATTAATCCAAGGTTCAACGATTACCTCAATGATTATGAAAGCAAAAGCGGTTGATAATAAACCATTGTAAGGAGAGAACATGTACTGGATCCATCACCATCACCTTATTATTGCATTTGTTGGTTTAATTGCAGCTTTCTGTGCTGGTCTTATTGGGCTTTATAAGCAGAAATAAGAACAGCAAACAGAGAAAAACCATAAAAAGAGATTAAAAATCATTGTGTTTTTTATCTCTTTTTTTTATGAGCAACGTTTAATTCGAGCAAGTATTGCATATGTTGTTATCTATGAATAATTAACTAAATATTTACCGTCAACTATTGTTAATACAACCGCTTCCTTTATGATATTTTTTAATCACCTTAAAAAAGACATACATCAATGACCACCAGCAATGAGAGTTTAATTCCATTAGGCGCACGTTTTATGCTCCTTTCTGCCCTAGGTTTTGCCCTAATGTCTTCTACCGTTAAATACGTTAGTCAAGTCGGCATTCCAGTCTTTGAAATCGTTGCTGCGCGTGCCGCCGTCTCGCTGATTATTAGTTATTTAGATATTAAACGAAAAGGCATACCTGTATGGGGTAATAACAAACCTTTATTGGTTGTTCGTGGGATTATGGGCACAATCGGACTTTCCTGTGTTTACTATGCCGTCACGACTTTACCACTCGCTGAGGCCACTATTTTACAATATACCAACCCTGTATTTACGGCCGTACTCGCTGTAATGTTCTTAAAAGAGCGTGTTCAGCTTTCAACCATGGTGTGTATTGTGTTAAGTATCATGGGGTTATTTTTCATTGTAAACCCAACAACACTAACAACAGGCGCTTCTCATCTACCGTTATACAGTGTCATGATCGCGTTAATCGGTGCTTTTGTTAGTGCTATTTCATATATTATTGTAAAAAAGCTTAGTAATACTGAAGACAGTTCAGTCATCATTTTTTATTTTCCACTTATTACTTTACCGTTATCTCTTATAATAATTGCTGATAACTTTGTTGTACCAGACTTACCCACAACAATTTGCTTAGTTTTTGTGGGTATATTTACCCAAGTAGGTCAAGTGGGATTAACTAAGGCAATGCAAACTCAAGCTGCAGGTAAAGCAACGGCTTACTCTTATGTTCAAATTGTCTTATCAATCATCCTTGGGTTTATCATCTTCAAAGAAGTCCCTTCTATTTGGACCTACATCGGTGGCGTGCTGATTATTTCTGGTGCTGTTGTGAACCTATTTGGCAGTAATATTTTAAAAAAAATCAAACGAACAACGATCTAAATCAAAATTGGGAAGTAAACATTAATAGATTTTAACGATCCCATAAGCTAATCTGTTTAATGATTTCAGTATTTACGGTCAAGGAATGACTATTTGCAACATAATCTATCAATGTAGTACGCAGGAAGCGGTATGATTGAATCTTATAAAAATAGACTTTGGTATCAAGATTTTGCCATGAAAACCAACGGTATTGCGGTTGGTTGTAAAATGACGGTGATAAAATTAGACGATGATCGTTTGTTTATTCACTCCCCTATTGAACTCGACAATGCATTGAAATCAACCATAGAGCAACTTGGCAAAATAGTCGCCGTTGTCACTCCCAATAAAAGCTACCATCACTATTTATCAGAGTGGTGGCTTGCATATCCAGACGCCTATTTCTTTGCCGCTCCAGGGTTACAGCAAAAACGCGGAGATCTAACGTTTGACGACGTATTACGTCAGTACACCCCAGCTTTATGGCAAGGACAACTATTACAAACCTTAATTAAAGGTAGTGACAACTTTGAAGAAATTGCCTTTTGTGATCCTTTATCAAAAACATTAATTTTGGGTGATTTACTTGCATGGATGATTGATAAGAAACACCCACTAAGTATTGGTTATGGGCTTCTAAACGGTTGTTATATTCATCCAGCCATGCCTTTCTATTTACGACTCAGTTTTACCGACCGCGTAAGGTTACGCCAATCAATTCAAGAAATCTTAACATGGCCTTTTGACCGTATCATTTTTGCAAAAGGCAAAGTGATTGAAACAAACGGCAAACAATTATTCTCAACCGCTTTCCACTGGTTATTTCACGCTTAGCAAAATAATGCTTATTTATTCATCTGTCTCACGGTGATTGTGAGCAAGATCAATAAATATATTCAACCTAAAGCGCATAGTATTCTGATTATTATCGCCATGCTTATCACTTTTTCAGATAAGTTTGATTCGGAACCATACTATGAATCCAATAAGAATTTATATTCGCGACATTTTAGGCCTTGGTGTTGTCGGTATGTTTATCTTAGCAATGCTTGGGATTATTTTTGCGGCTGTAGGAGTCATTCACTACATGACAGGGGCAACAGATTTAGTTGCTAAAGATCTTCATCTTGCTATGACCCATATTGTCTTTTTCGTTCCAGCATTATTACTCGGCTATGCTATCAACCGACCAAAATGGATAGTGGAAACAACGCAGTTTCGCTTAGAAAAAGCCAAGAAAGAGTCTGTATAAATATTTAACAAAAAAGAGCCTGACATCTAATTGTCAACATACATTGATATTGTTCCTTTTTATCTTTGTTTGTGAGGCTCTTTTGCTAAACGCTAAATCTCCCTCTATTTCAACGTTATTACCAGAACTAATACAACTTGAAACGTTAATTGAAAGGTTAAGCCAACACAAACCCCCTGTTCCATTTCAATGTGACATATTAGCTCATATACCTTGTAATGATCATTTACCCCAGCACCATCAAAATAGCTTACCACTCTATGCAATTCATCTTGGTACGCCTGATCCAAAAGCACCATTAATGTTATTTGTAGGCGGTGTTCATGGTTTGGAACGAATTGGTACCCAAGTACTGCTGTCATATCTGCATACAATTATCGAACGCATGACATGGGATACCTCGCTCCATCATCTTTTACAGCGGATTCAAATCGTTTTTATTCCTTTAGTAAACCCTGTAGGGATGGCGAAAAATTACCGCTCAAATGGTAACCATATTGATTTAATGCGAAATGCACCTCTAAACAGTGAAGAAAAAACAGCTTTTTTGATTGGTGGGCATCGCTTAACTCCTCGCATTCCTTGGTTTAGAGGACACAACAGTCAACAAATGGAATTAGAAGCAGACGCATTAACCCGTTACGTTACTGACTTAACAACATCTCGACCTGTAACACTGTCATTAGATTGCCACTCCGGCTTTGGTTTAAAAGATAGAATTTGGTTTCCTTATGCGCATAGTGCAAAACAAGCCTTTCCTTATATTGGTGATGTTTTTCACCTTCGTCATACATTTATGAGAACTTACCCTAATCAAAATTATATTTTTGAACCTCAAGCTTTGCACTATCTCTGTCATGGGGATTTATGGGATCACATCACCCTACAATGTTTAAGACAACAACAGGCTATACTGCCGCTAACATTAGAAATGGGATCTTGGCGTTGGATAAAGAAGAATCCACTTCAAATTAGGCAAGCATTGGGGATTTTCAACCCAATAAAACCTCAACGCATACAACGCGTATTACAAAAACACATTGTGCTAATGGATTTCATGATCAATGCGACTGCAAACTACCCATCATGGTTCAATCACGCTGATAACCCTTATTACAAACAACAAGCATTATCTCGCTGGTATAAAAAACAACAATAAACCACTTGTGGCTTTAAATATGACAAAAAAACACACTATTATATTATTGCGAGGATTATTCCGAGACCAATTTCATTGGGGAGACTTCCGGCAAACTCTGAAATCGAACTTTCCTTACTCAAATATTGTTTGTCTTGATATTGCGGGAAATGGCACTCGTAATAACGAAAAAACACCATCGAACCTTGAAGGCATTGCTCAAGATCTCCACCAACATTTCCATGCTTTACAGCCAGATCATCAAGCCGATATTATTGCAATATCTATGGGAGGAATGATTGCTTTAAAATGGATGACATTATTTCCAAATGATATTCGTAAAGCGATATTAATTAATACCAGTACTCAAAGTCTTTCTCCTTTTCATCAACGTCTGCGTTGGCAGCGCTATATCGATATTTTCCAAATATTATGCTTACCAAACTTAAAACAAGAAGAAAAAATCATTCATTTAACATCAAATAAGCAAAGGGATAGCGTTGAACTCATCGCTTTATCGCACCAATGGGCACACTGGAAAGAAAAACATCCCATTTCATGCTCCAACATGTTTAACCAACTCAATGCTAGTCGTGAGTTTATATTACCGAAAAAGCTATCTCAGCCAATTTGCTTACTTGCAAGCGAGCAAGATAAGCTCGTAAATTATCAATGCAGTATCGCTTTAGCTCAATATTGGGATTTACCTATTAATATTCATCCCACGGCAGGTCATGATATACCGCTTGATGACCCACGGTGGGTTTGTGAGCACGCTAAACGTTTCTTATAACCTCACGTATTCTTTCATTATCAGCTTAATTACTTTGAAAATTGCTCACGTAGTAATTCAATCATTGCTCGTGTTTTTACCGGAATAAAACGTCGGGATGGATACACTAACGTCATAACAATATCTATTTCAAAGGTTTCTGGAAGTACTGGGATTAAATCGCCACTGGCAACTTTATCTTCAAATAAGACGACTGGCAGTATAGCGATTCCTCTACCTGATTCAGTTAAGCGATTAATTAAACCAAAATCTTCTGAAACTAAACGAACATTCATTCTTTCTGGTAATAACGTTGAGTTATATCGGCTCGTTAAAATCGGGTGTTGATAAAGCGTTTCCATCGTCGTTGGTAAACTGTATGACTCAAGATATTTAGGAGAACAATACAAACGGTTCGCTGAACTTAGTAACGTTTGTTGAACATAGTTTTCGTTAATCACATCAACAATGTTTGGCAACAGCTGTAAATCGATATTCTCTCTTTTTAAATCGATGCTTTCATACCGATGAATAATATCTAATGTTACATCTGGAAATTGTTCTGTATATCGATCCAATATTTCAAGAAAAACAGAGGATGAAATAAAGGCTGCAGGAATCGCCATTTTAAGCACACCACTGAATGCTTGTTGCTGGCTTTTCACTAAATTCACCGCTTGGTCAACTTCACTTAATGGCTGGTTGATATATTGATAAAACAATCGTCCATTTTCAGTTAATTCAATTTGTCGTGTTGTTCTTATCAATAACTGACAACCAAGATCTTTTTCAAGTTGTTGTATTCTTCTGCTAATTTTAGAACGTTGTAATGAATGTGCTTTTGCAGCAACACTGATCCCACCATGTCTGACCGTTAACATAAATAAATAAATATCATCTAACGATGCTTTCATAACACATACAACCATTGTCCTAAAAATAGAACGCAAGTGTAATACTTATTAGTCTATTTAATCAAATACACACTCTTTATAATAATGTGATAAAGATCACTATAAAAAGAGACACTCATGGCAAATGCTGACACAACATTCCGTCGCTGGATGAAAGGATTAATCATCCTATTTTTACTCTTCATGGGGTATATCATTGTTGCAGATAGACATATTCCACTTACAACAGAAAGCCGTGTTCGTGGTTATGTCGTTCAAATTGCTCCAGAAGTCTCTGGCAATATCACCTCAGTTTCGATCACTAACAATCAGAAACTAAAAAAAGGTGAGGTGTTATTAACTATAGATCCATCTAAGTATGAGCTTGCCGTTGATCGCGCAAAATTGGTATTACAACAATCTTATGAGCAAGAAAAATCTTTGTTAGCACAAGTTGAGGCAGCAAAAGCGAATGTAGCCACCAGCCAAGCCAATTATGACAACGTAAGAAATGAATATGGTCGTATAAATAAACTGGCGCAGAAGAAATTAGTCTCTGCATCTATGCGTGATTCAGCATTCGCGAAAGATCGTAGTGCATTATCGACATTACATTCAGCACAACAGCAGCTGTTAGCCGTTGAAGCTAAATTAGGAAATACAGTCGGTGAAACGACACCAGTCATGTCCGCAAAAAATGCATTAAAACAAGCCGAACTTGATTTAGCACATACTAAAATTATTGCACCTAGTAACGGCGTCATTACTAATCTACAAGTTGATGTAGGTACAATGGCTACAGCAAACAAACCTATGCTTACATTTATTCCAACAAGTTCTATGTGGGTTTCAGCTGATTATCGTGAAAAGTCTACAGCATTAATTAATAAAGACTCTGTTGCCTATGTCACCTACGATGCATTACCCGGTCAAGTTTTCAATTTCCATATCGCTAATCGAGACTTTGGTGTCGCCGCAGCGCAAGAAACACCAAACGGTCAATTAAGTGCCGTTGAGGTTAATAACCGCTGGGTACGTGACGCACAGCGTGTGCGGGTTAATTTAACTAGTGACACACCTTTACCACATCAATTGTTTATTGGCTCACGTGCTACTGTTGTTATTTATTCAGATAACAGCTTGTTATGGCAAATCTTAGCTAGCATTCAAATTCGTCTCGCTAGTTGGTTACACTACATCTACTAACCGCTGAGCGATCAATATTATGATTGATCGCCCTTTCTTATCGCTTAAAAAAGGAGCTAATAATGAAAACAATGCGGATCTGGTTTGGATGTGTTTTAGGGCTCGCTATTAGTATGATTTTTGGTTGGTCTTATGGCTTTTTCGCTGCTTTACTGCCAATAATGGTATTAATGAAGGCAGAACGCTGGAATTTATCATTGCTTGTGCAACTGATTTTAGGAATTATCTGGGTTACAGTACAAGTGACTTTTATTTCAGGTTTCTTGCAACCCTACCCTGTTTTAATGACTATCGCTGTTGGTATTATGCTACTGGCAAAATGCAAAGCGATGATAAACCCTAAAACCTATTTATTTGGGTTCTCTGGTTTGTTAGTTGGTTCAATCGCGCTTAACTTTGCTAGTTATACCGGATTTGATCTTGAAGAATTCAATATCACCTTGTGGATGAGTGGATTAATAACTGCACCTATTTGCGCCCTTGCGTATTTTCTTTTCCCTGAACCTGAAACAGAACAAACAGCACCTAGTATAAATAATGACACACAGCGTGTTGATCATATCGGGATGCTCCGCCAAACCGCACTGGGCTGGTTAGTGGCAATGGTTGCTTTTCTTTTGTTCCAATTCGGTGATTTAAATGATTCATTATCAGCACAAGCATCTATTTTCATTGTGCTCGCACCAATGACATTAATTGGTTCAATGGCTGTCGCTAAAATACGTATTACAGGGACATTTTTGGGATGTTTAGCGGGTATGATTATCCAGTTAGGGCTTTATTCATGGGTTAATAACGGCATATTATTTCTGATGGCTTATGCGATAGCTGCAGGCTTTTTCTGTCACTGGATTGCACAAGGTACTATAAAATCAAGTATTGCTTTTTCTGCTATGTCGGCGTTAACCGTACCGCTTACAACATCATTAATACCAGAACAAAAAGATGCCTTTTTTTCTATTTTATATCGCTTCAGCTCAATTTTCGTCGCGGTGGTTGCGACTTCAATCGTAATTTGGATCACTCACCATTTTTTAATTAGGGTCATCAAAGCCCCTAATGAACAATTTTAAGCTATTTTACATATAATAAAGGCTAAATTAATTAGCCTTTATTTAATCACTATAATATTAATAAATATAAATTATTATATTATTTACAGTAAACACGAGCTTCGCGAGGAGTGTAAATACCAAAAGTAATCGTACTTAAAAAGCCGTTAAAAAATGTTTGTTGTACTTCTACTTTTTCAATATTTTCCGCGCCACCACATATTTTGGCCGCATCGATTGTTTTCTTTTGACCAATACCTGAAACAAAAAACGGTTGTGATTTTTCGATTGTAGGTTGATTTAAAGTAGGTTGTTCACCCATTGTAAATGTTTGTTTTGCACAGCCCGTTACCATTACTGCAGAAAAGATAACCGCTAAAGTTATTTTTTTCATTACTATTTGCACTCCTTTATATAAACGAAGTGAATATAATTGTAAAACAACATACTGTAAACGAATATTAAATAAACGCAGTGTGAATGAGCAATTATCAAACAACGTTCAATTATTTCAAGTAGAATTATAAATAATACAAAATCAATATCATTAAGCTAAATCATCTTTAGTTACACTCACACCTTTAATTTGCGCATAGACCTTATCACCAATATTTAACGCTAATTCATCCGCCGCCCAAGCGGTAATATTGGCCCATAAGTGAGTTTCACCAACCCGCAATTTCACTTCGACACGCTCATCTTCAGCATAATGAATTTTGTCAATTCTTGCGGCTAAGATATTACGGATACTGGTTTTAGTGGGTTGTTCGCGAGCAATAGATACATCATTTGAAAAAATACGTACCCTTACCCATTCACCACGTTGCTGATGTAAACGGCTGACCCATAAGAATGAATCATGGCTTAACATTACCTGCGTTAATGCATATTTAGGATGATTATAATTAATACGAGCACTTAATAATGAACTTTGCTCTTTAACAGGCAACCAAGGACGCATTTCAGGTGAACTCCATACTGAATTCACATGCCCTGAAATTAACACCTTACCTTGGTTAAGCATCACCATAGAATCGGCAAGGCGTAAGATTTCATCAAGGCTATGGGTTACATAAATAATTGGTGTATTCACACTCTTGGCTAAACGCTCAAGGTAAGGCATTAGCTCTTGTTTACGCGGCATATCTAGCGATGCTAATGGCTCATCCATCAGCAACATATCAGGTCTAGTTAATAACGCACGTCCAATCGCGACCCGCTGCTTTTCGCCACCAGATAATGATGACGGATAACGGTTTAGTAACGCTTCAATACCAAGCAAGCGGACAATATCATCAAAATGCTGGGGATCAGGACTCTTGACGCCGTAATTTAAATTGCCTCTAACACTGTAATGTGGGAATAAACGCGCATCTTGAAATACATAACCAATTTTTCGCTTATCTGGCGAAAGAAATATTCGCTCTTCACTACTGAAAAGGATCCTATCGCCAAGCTTAATAATCCCATTATCTGGCTTTGTTAAACCCGATAGAACATTCACTAACGAAGTTTTACCAGCTCCTGAACGGCCAAAGATCGCTGTGATCCCTTTCATGGGTACATCGAGATCAACGTCTAGCGATAAATCACCAAGCTGTTGTTTAAATTTGATTTTTAAGCGTTTATTAGTTGTCATTACATCACTTCCAAACGTTTTCTAGCAAGGCGTGTTAACCATTCAGAAGCAAATAATGAAGACAAGGCAATCACTATCGCAACCACACATAAACGGGCCGCTTCACTCTCCGCTCCCGGGGTTTCAATAAAGGAATACATTGCCAATGGAATAGTTTGAGTTTGACCAGGAATATTAGAAACAAAGGTAATCGTTGCACCAAACTCACCAAGAGCACGAGCAAAGGCTAAAATTGTGCCTGTTAAAATACCAGGGATCGTTAATGGTAACGTAATGGTGACAAATACACGTAGTGGTGATGCGCCTAATGTACGAGCGGCTTGTTCGAGCTTTTTATCGACCCCTTCTAAAGCAAGGCGAATAGAGCGTACCATTAATGGAAAAGATACCACAGCCACCGCTAAAGCTGCCCCTCGCCAACTAAAGCTAAAACTAAAGCCAAACCACTCATAAAGCCATTTACCTATAGCGCCTTGTCTTCCCATTGAAATTAACAATAAATAACCAATCACAACAGGAGGTAAAACAAGGGGTAAATGAATGAAACCATCTAATAATGATTTACCCCAAAAATTTCGACGAGCCAATAACCAAGCACAAGCAATACCCAAAGGAAGGCTAAATAGCACAGCAACACTTGAGATTTTAAGGCTTAATAATAACGCTTGTAATTCATAATCAGTGAGCAAAGCGAACAATCCTGTGTTTCAATCTTAACCCATGCTCTTTTCTGCATGAGATTCGTAATAATAGCGATAGCATAAGTAATCATTGCATCATAGTCAGTAACGATGTGTATAAAACTTCATAGTTGCTCTATAAATAGACAAAAAAAGCACTGAGCGAAGTGCTCAGTGCCTAGTTTTATCTATAACGTCGTTTAACCATAATATGATTAATTTATTGACTAACTTATTGTCTTAATTAACAGAACCAAAACCATATTGTTTAAAAATAGCTTTAGCTTCGTCATGCTGTAAGTATTCATAAAACGCTTTTGCCGCAGGCGTCGCATTACCTTTGACTAATGCCATTGGATACGTAATTGGCTTATGTGAACCTGCAGGGAAAGTCGCAACGATTTTTACCTTTTTAGAAATCTCAGCATCGGTTCTATATACAATTCCAAGTTTTGCTTCGCCGCGTTCAACTAACACTAATGCCGAGCGTACGTTATTCGCCATTGCCAATAAGGGCTCTGCTTGCTGCCATAATTTTAGATATTCTAACGATTGCTTAGCGTAACGTCCTGCTGGAACATTTGCCGGATTACCCAGCGCTAAACGTGTACCGTCTAAGGCTTTAGATAAATCCCAGCTTGCTGTCAGCTTGATATTATTTTGTGGATAATCAGTAGGAGCAACCATCACTAAACTGTTTTTTAGAACATCGACACGGCTATTATCAATTACCGCGCCCTGCTGCTCTACATAATCCATCCACTTTTCGTTAGCCGATAAATAAATATTTGCTGGCGCACCAAGCGCAACTTGCCGCGCTAACGCTGAAGATGAAGCGAATGAAAGCGTGGTTTTAACCCCAGTCTCCTTTTGATATTTAGCAGCAATGTCATTTAACGCATTGGTTAATGACGAAGCCGCAAATACCGTGATGTTACTATCAGCAGCAAAAGAAGAAAAAGAAGAAAAAGAGAGTGTTGAGAGTAACGCTGCTGTTGCGAAAGCTAATTTACGTGTCATGACGATGCTCCTAATATTTCGATATATAGTAAACTACATATCGGTTAATACAAGTATTATCTGTGTTATGGATCTTTAGTTTTAAACTGCAATATATCCGTCTTCAACATCACTTTTTATTGTCACATAAAAAGTAATTAATCCTCTACTTAACCAATAGCAAACGATTACACCTTATAAACTATCGCTTTTAGGAATATTGCCTGCAACTTATAGCGATGATGATCACAAATAAAAGCAATAAATGAAATTGTTATTTTCAATAAAAAATTACCCAGTATTATCTGCGAAAAATACCTTCCTTCGGTGATACTCGATGTTAAAGAAAACGTTACTTGCTGCATCATTAGCAACTTTATCTCTTTCAAGCGCTTCTGCTTTTGCTATCGAAAATGTTGATCTATTAATCAAAAATGGTCAAATACTAACCATGGATAGTGAAAAAACGATTTTTGATAAGGGTTTAATTGCAATTAAAGATAATAAGATTGTTGCTGTTACTGATGGCTCAGACATTAATGAGTATAAATCAGTAAAAACAATTGATGCTGATGGCGATATTGTTATGCCTGGCCTTATTAATACCCACACTCACGCATCGATGACTGTTTTCCGTTCATTAGCTGATGATGTGCCAGATCGTCTTCACCGTTACATATTCCCATTAGAGAAAAAGCTAGTATCACGTGAAATGGTACGTATCGGTGCTCAGTTGGGTAACGTTGAAATGGTTAAAGGTGGCGTAACAACTTACGCTGACATGTATTACTTTGAAGACGAAGTTGCTAAAACCGTAGATCAAATTGGTATGCGTGCGATTTTAGGTGAAACCATTATTCAATTCCCTGTAGCAAGTGCTAAAACACCGGAAGATGGCATTAAATATGCGGAAAAACTGATTAACGAATATAAAGATCACCCGCGTATCACGATGGCATTTGCGCCACATGGCCCGTACACCAACTCAACAGAAACTCTGCAAACTATTGCCAAACTTTCGATGAAATACGATGTTCCAGTGATGATGCACTTGGCTGAATCTGATCGTGAACGCGAGGTTATTGCAAAACGTTCTGGTGGTCTGTCCCCTGTAAAATACATGGAGTCTATTGGCGCACTAAACGAGAACTTAGTCGCAGCTCACGTTATTGATGCGAACGAAGAAGATATCGCTATCTTGAAAAAGTACGATGTGGGTATTGCACATAATATGAGTGCTAACATTAAATCAGCAAAAGGTGTTTCACCAGCATTGCAAATGTTTAATGACGGTTTACGTATCGGCTTAGGCACCGATGGTCCAATGTCGGGCAATACACTAAGTACTATTGATGAATTTAACCAAGTTGCAAAAGTGCATAAATTAGTCAATAAAGATCGCGCAGCCATGCCACCTAAAAATGTAATTGAAATGGCAACGATCGGTGCTGCTCGTGCACTCCATTTGGAAGATAAAGTTGGCTCTTTAGAAGTCGGTAAGTTGGCTGATGTGATTGTTATTGATACAAAAGCGCCAAATATGGTACCTGTCTATAATCCATATTCAGCACTGGTTTACTCTGCTTACGCAACGAACGTAAAGCATACGATTGTTGATGGTAAAGTGATTATGGAAAACAGGAACGTACTGACGGTTAATGAAGATAACATTCGCAAAGAAGCGCTGCAGTTTGCAGATAAAGTGCGCCAAACCGTTATTGAAAGCGGCGAAATCGTACAGTAACTAATCTGTTATTAGTTAGATACAGGGCAGCGAACACGTTTCACTGCCCTATTTTTATTCTTTAATATATTCAAGGTAATAGTTGTAAAGCTGTTCAACATCACCGCTACACATAACTTGCATCGCTTGTTTCAGTTGTTGCTCTGACCATTCCCACCATTGCATTTCCGTTAGCTTCTCAATTTGTTCTGGCTTAAAGCGCTGTTTAACCACATGATTATTCGCTACAACCACGCTATAAGGCTCAACATTTTTGGTTATCACAGCCCTTGATCCGATCACAGCGCCATTACCAATTTTTACTCCAGGCATGATCATCGCTTCAGAGCCAATCCATACATCATTACCAATCACGGTATCGCCTGCTCGCTTAAAGCCACTTGGCACATCTTCACCAAAATCATTACCAAAGGGAAATGTTGAAATCCAATCAATACGATGTCCTTGATTACCCGCCATCATGAAAGTCGCACCAGAAGCAATAGAGCAAAATTTACCAATGATCAGCTTATCTACTTCGCCAAACATACCGCTTTGCCAAACCTTTTTGGTTGGCTTATCTCCAAGTAAATAGCGTACTGCTTGATCTTCAAAAGATTTATCGTGGTAATAACCAGAATAGTAACTGTAGTCACCGACTTCTATATTGGGGTTAGTAATGGTGTCTTTTAATTTTTGGCTTTCAAGCCATGTTTCAAACTGCATATTAAACGTCCTATTGATTTATTGCAGTCAGTCTAATTGTTCTTTATTCTTACCAGAAGTAACAATTAAGAGATTAATAATTACCATATGGAAATAAAGTGGCTAAGTTACGTACCCATTTATTTGGCGTTATGTGAAGAAAAAAGCATTGCAAAAGCAGCGCTAAGATTGAATTGCTCAAGCGCACATATCAGTCGACAGTTGCGCCAACTCGAATCACTACTCGATACTCAGCTTATACAGCGAACAACTCGCCAATTTAACCTTACCTATGATGGGCTTGAATTTTATAAGCAAGTAAAAGTACTATTTGCACATGCTGAAGCCATAAACGAAGGATTAGATGTCACTAATTCTGTTTATGGCAAACTTCGTATCGCGGCGTCTGCTTCTTTTGGCTCGATGCTATTAAGTGAACATCTTGCCGATTTCAATTTAAGTCATCCAAACATTGAATTAGAAGTCGCTTTTACTGAAACCCCATTAGATCTAATAGAACAAGGTTTTGATGTCGCCATTTATTTCACCGAGACGCCACCTGAAGGCTATGTAGGTCATTATATCCGCCACCTTCAGTGCCAACCCTTCGCTCATGAAAGCTACTTAGCAGATCATCCATTGATTACTCATCCATTGGATTTGCTCGATCACAACCACATTATTTATCGAAATAGCGAATTCACGCTTGATAAATGGTGTTTTATTAATCAAACGACACAAGAAAAGACAAATATTATCCTTAAACCTACCATGAGTTTTAGCCTAGTCACCGTCATGACCGAAGCAATGATCAAAGGCTGTGGTATTGCTATGCTTGATGAGATGGCATTAAGTCACTTAGATAGTGATAAACGAACACATATTATTAATATCTTACCTGATTGGTTTACACCTAATCGTTTGCCTTTATATATCCTTTATCCTAAACGTAAACATCTTGCCCAACGTACAAGTCTATTTGTTAATTTTATTCGTCAAAAATTTGATAAAACAAATTAAAATTAAAGATAGATTGAAAGAAATAAAAAGAATAATACTGCATTAAAAATACAAATATTGGCCTGACAACGCTTAATTACCCATATTCTTTTCGTAAAAAGCATGAGATATAATTAAAAGGATTTGTATAATGATTATAAAAAGTGAATACAATAGCTGCTCAATGCTATTGCTTCGCAATACATATGAGTGATAAATAACTTTTACCCTACTTATTTATCTTTTCAAAAATATATTCAATTTTCTCACATAATCATTAACTGCAAATAACCAAGCAAATCTGCTGCCCAGTAAATAAATAACAATAGAGGCAATTAATGGTTACTATTAATATTGATGGCAATAGCTTTCAAGTCGACAAGAATCAAAACGTATTAGAAGCAGCTAAACAATGCGGTATTGAGATCCCATCACTCTGCGACATAGACACATTCACTGATGAATGCGCACTTTGTGATGTTGAAATCGCAGGTAAAGGGATTGTGAAAGCGTGCAAAGTTAAACCTACTGATGGAATGGTAGTCACTACCTCATCGCAATTACTGTCAAATATTCGAAAGTGCAATTTAGAGCGAATTTTACAACGCGCAAATACCAACTGCAGCGTACCGCCTTGTCAGATTGCCTGTCCTGCAAACGTCGATATCCAATCCTATTTATACTTTATCGCTAACAATGAACACTTAAAAGCCATTGAAGTGATAAAGAAAACATTGCCTATGCCGCTTTCTATTGGTCGGGTTTGCCCCGCTTTCTGTGAAGCAAAATGCCAGCGTAACTTAGTTGATGAACCACTCGCGATCCGTCAATTGAAACGTTACGCCGCTGACATTGACCTCGAAAAACTAAATAGCTATACCCCAATCAAAAAAGACAATAAGGGTATACGCATTGCTATTGTGGGTGCAGGACCTGGCGGTTTAAGTTGTGGTTATTTCCTTAGTAATGAAGGTTACAACGTCACTGTGTATGAAGCGATGCCACAAGCCGGTGGATGGCTACGTTACGGCATCCCTGAGTATCGTTTACCTAAAGATATTCTAGATAAAGAAATCGATATTATGTGTCGTAACGGCATGAGTATCGAAACCAATAAAAAGTTAGGTGAAAACTTTACCCTCTCTTCGCTCCGTGAAGAATTTGATGCTGTTTGTTTAGCGATTGGTGCATCACAAGCCAGTGAGATGAAGTATACCGGTAGTGATTTAGCAGGCTGTTATCTTGGTGTTGATTTCTTAAAAGATCAGACACTCGATAAACAATATACTATTGGTAAAAAAGTCGCGGTCATTGGCGGTGGTAACACTGCAATTGACTGCGCCCGCTCTGCATTACGTTTAGGCGCAGATACCACACTTATTTATCGCCGTACGCGTGATGAAATGCCAGCTGAAACCTATGAAATTGAAGAAGCAGAGCATGAAGGTGTTAAATTCCACTTTCTAACCAATCCTGCTGAAAATATTGCTGATGACAATGGTCATGTTTGTCAGATAAAACTTGAAAAAATGGCACTGGGAGAACCTGATGCCTCTGGTCGTTGCTCACCAAAAGCAACCGGCGAATATTTTGTTGAAGACTTTGATACCGTTATCGCTGCTGTCTCGCAAAAAACCGATACCAGCTTTATTGCTACCGAAGATATCGAACTTTCATTTAGTCGCTGGAACACCATCAATGTTGATGAAACAACGATGCACTCTGGGGTTAAAAATATCTTCGCTATTGGTGATTTTCGTCGAGGACCAGCAACCGCGATTGAAGCGATTGCTGATGGGCGAAAAGCGGCAAAAGGGATTGATGAATTCTTTGGTGGCACCATGGAAAAACTCTATACCGAGTCATTCCGATCGCGCAATGTAGAAAGAAGTCATCTTATTCAGCCTGAACATATTGAAAAGTTAAAGCGTGTTATGGCAAGTATTGCCACTGGAGATAATGCTAAGCAAACCGAGGAGATGTTAAATCACGCTCTCGCTAAAGTGTTACGCGCTAAAATGCCAGAGCTAACACTGGCACAGCGTCATTTGAGCTTCAATGAAGTTGAAACCGGGCTATCACAGCAAGCCGCAATTGATGAAGCTAAGCGTTGTTTAAGTTGTGGTTGTGATGAAGGCAACGATTGTAAACTTCGTCAATACGCAACAGATTATAAAGTTGATCGTAAATTGTTTATCAACCGTGCCGTACATTTAGCGAACTAAAAAATCACGGTCAACAATGACGTTTTATATCGTCTTTGTTGACCGATTTTCATTAAGACGCTAGCTGAAAATCACCTAGCAGCGCGTTATAAACATCTTTGTTATGTAACACCCCAACCAATTGATTATTTTCAACCATGAGTAATGGTTTATTATTCAGCCGCTTCAGCTCAATGGCATCTCGCATACTAATATCAGGGCTGACCATCACTATAGTGGTGTCATTTATATGGCTTGGAATAGCATCTGTAACTTGCCATGAAAGACAATCAAGATTACCTTCATTCACGATAGTCAACGTATCCTCATTTTGGGCGATCCAAAGCTCATCGGCATCACACACTTTATATGTATTTCCTTGTTGCTCTAACGCGGTTAATGGCGTCATTAATGAGCGTCCTTTCAATACATTTAACGGATTAGTATGTGCGACAAAATCACGCACATAATCTGTTTTCGGATTGAGCACGATTTCTTCAGGTTTTCCGTGTTGAATCAGCTCTCCTGACTCCATTATCGCGATATTGTTACCAATTTTAAGTGCTTCATCTAAATCGTGACTGACAAACAAAATCGTCTTATTTAGTTTGCTTTGTAGTGCTAATAATTCATCTTGTAACTGTGCACGTATTAACGGATCAAGCGCTGAAAAAGGTTCATCCATTAGTAAAATATCGGTATCCATAACAAATGCACGTGCAAGGCCCACCCGTTGCTGCATCCCGCCCGATAACTCTGATGGATACTTATCCTCCCATTCAGCCAGCCCCACCATTTCTAACTGCTCTCTAGCGCGCTGATGACGTTCTTTTTTAGGGATATTTTGCATTTCAAGCCCAAAAGCAACGTTATCTAATACAGTTAGCCATGGCATTAAAGCAAATTTTTGAAATACCATCGAGACACGATGAGTACGAAGGTGCTGTAGCTGAGCTTTTGAACAGTTTGCTAAACCTACGGTTTGTTCACCATCTTTAATTAACAATTCGCCACGACTTATATCGTTCAATCCATTAACCGCGCGTAATAAACTTGATTTACCCGAACCAGACAACCCCATTAGTACGCAAATCTCGCCTTCTTTGATTTGCAGGCTAACGTTATTAACTCCAACAACTTGGTTTGTTTCATCAATAATTTGTTGACGGCTTTTACCTTGATCTAATAACGCTAAGGCTTGTTGCTGTTTATCGCCAAACACCACATCCAGATTGTTAATCGTTATTGCATTCATGATCACAGCTCCTTCTGTGCTGGGGTTTTACATAATCGGTCTAAGATGATCGCGACCAATACAATCGCAAGCCCCGCTTCAAAACCTTGTGAAATGTTAACGGTATTTAATGCACGTACAACAGGTTTTCCTAATCCATCCGCACCGACTAACGCGGCGATAACGACCATAGACAAAGACAACATAATGCATTGGGTGATACCCGCCATAATACTTGGCATCGCCGCGGGTAACTCGACTTTTAACAATAGCTTCATCCGACTTGCACCAAACGCTTTGCCTGCTTCAATTAAATCTTCAGGCACTTTCGTGATACCTAAATACGTGAGTCGTATTGGCGCTGCAATGGCAAAAATAATGGTAGAGATAAGTCCGGGCACAATACCTAGCCCAAACAAAACCAGCGTTGGAATTAAATAGACAAACGTCGGCACCGTTTGCATTAAATCTAAAATAGGTCGCATCAAGGTATACAACCACGGACGATGCGCAGACATGATCCCGATTGGGACACCAATAAGCACTGAAATACTTGTAGCAGCAAAGACCAACACAAAGGTTTCTAGCATTTCCTGCCAGTAGCCTAAATTTAAAATAACTAATAATGCTGCAACAACGAAAACCACTAATGAAATTTTACGGTGTAAGTACCATGCTAACGCCGCGGTGATTAAAATAGGCAGTGCTGGCGGCATCCACTTAAATACATCAACTAAAAATAGAATTACGGTTTCTAAGAAAAATGAAATGGCGTCAAATAACCCTGCAGCATTGATAGTTAACCAATCAACACCTGCTTCCATCCATTGACCCAAAGGGATTTTATTATCCGTAATGAAATTCACACTTTTGCCTTTTATTTGATAAGACGATGCTTACCACCTTATTTTTATGAAGTTTTACAATAGCTAATAACAAAGAAGTACCTGCGCTAATAAACGAAAAATGATTATTAACGCAGTATTTTAAGAAAGGATTAAGATTGCTTTAAGTAATCCAACACCGCTGTAGTGGCCACTTTACCTTCGCGAGTTTTGACGTCTTTCAGCCATGCTTCCACTTGCTGTGGGTTTTCACTCAACCATTGACGCGCTGCTTTTTCAGGTTGAATCTTTTGATTAAGGATCGCTTCCATTAAGCTATTTTCCATTTCTAAGCTAAATGAAAGATTTTTCAGAAGCTGTCCAACGTTTGGACACTCGGTTAAATAATTACTGCGAACATTGGTGTAGACATTGGCACCGCCATAGTTAGGTCCAAAAAAGTCATCACCACCAGCAAGGTATTCCATTTCAACGTTGCTATTCATTGGGTGTGGTGCCCAGCCTAAATAAACAATCCACTGATCACGGCGTACAGAGCGAGAAACTTGCGAAACCATCCCTGCTTCACTTGATTCCACTAAACTAAAGTCTTTTAAACCAAACGCATTCGTGTCGATCATTGATTGAATTAAACGGTTACCATCATTACCGGGTTCAATACCGTAAATACGGCCTTTAAATTTATCCGCATGTTTTGCCAAATCGGCAAAGCTCTTAACACCTGCGTCATAAACATACTTAGGTACAGCTAATGTATATTTTGCACCTTCTAAATTCGCTTTTACTGTTTCAACCGTTTTGGCTTCACGATATTTCGCAATATCGCCTTCCATGGTCGGCATCCAATTCCCTAAAAAGACATCAATATCACCATTCGCCATTGATGAGTACGTCACGGGTACTGACAGTAAATCAGTTTTCGTACTGTAACCCATTCCTTTTAAAAGCTCAGAAGTTACCGCTGTGGTTGCTGTAATATCCGTCCAGCCAACATCAGCAAAACGTACCGTATCACATTGGTTAGCATAGCTATTAAAAGCAACTGAGCTTAACGCTAAGGCAAGAAGTGTTTTTTTAGTAACAGACATAATTATTCCTTTGTCTTTTTATTTATCATTATTAAGTACGTATATCCCACGTACTTATTGTGAATTGTTTCGTTGGGTCGTTTCCCAATCAGGGGCAATCCATACAGGTACATTGCCTGCAGGAAGCGGGGTTCTCTGTAAAATAAAATCAGCGGCTCTCTCAGCAACCATGATTGTTGGCGCATTAAGGTTACCGTTCGGAATAGTCGGGAATATAGAAGAATCAACAACACGCAAGTTTTCAATACCGCGAACGCGACACTGTGAATCTAAAACCGCCATCACATCGTTATCATCGCCCATTTTACAGGTACAAGATGGATGATAAGCGCTCTCGACATTTTCTTTTACCCACTTATCAATAGCCTGATCAGACGTGATATCCGCTCCCGGTTGAATCTCATCGCCACGATATTGATCAAGTGCTGATTGCGCCATAATTTCACGGGTTAAACGAATACAGTCGCGCCAATCCTGCTTATCTTGTTCAGTAGAGATATAATTAAATTCAATTTTAGGTTTCGCGTGTGGATCATTAGAAACAACTTCTACCGACCCTCTGCTTTGTGGCTTATTAGGCCCTACATGCACTTGGAAACCATGACCATCAAATGCAGCACGACCATCGTAGCGCATCGCTGCAGGTAAGAAGTGATATTGAATATTTGGCCACTTTAACCCTTTACGCGAACGAATAAAGGCACAAGATTCAAAATGATTAGTCGCACCTAAACCTGTACGAGTTAGTAGCCATTGCGCGCCAATTTTACCTTTGCTAACTAAATCTAATTTACTGTTTAAGGTAATGGCTTCATTACAGTGGTATTGGAAGTAAACTTCTAAGTGGTCTTGTAAATTAGCCCCCACCCCTGGAAGATCGTGCACAAGGTTAATCTTCGCGTTTTCCAATACTGCAGCAGGCCCAATGCCAGACAATTGTAATAACTGGACTGAACCAATGGATCCAGCACTAGATATCACTTCTTTTGTTGCAAATACTTGAGATAGCTTACCTGACTGTTCAAATTCAACACCTACCGCTTTTTTACCTTCTAAAAGGACTTTTCGAGCCACAATGCCTTTTTTCAACGTCAGGTTTGAGCGTTTTAATGCACGACGTAAATAAGCGTTAGATGTCGATGCACGCACACCTTTATCAACTGTCATATGCATGGCACCAAACCCTTCTTGTTGGTAACCATTGTAATCATCAGTTTCGGGATAACCGGCTTCTTTACCTGCATCAATAAAGGCTTGGTAAAGTGGATTGAGTGCCATGTCATTACCATTACACGTCCCAACAGGACCTTTGCTACCTCGGTAGGCGTTACCACCTTTTATCCATGTTTCAGCACGACGAAAATACGGTAAACATGCTTGGTAATTCCAGCCTGTTGCCCCTTCTTGTTCCCATTCGTCATAATCACATGCGTGCCCACGTACATACACCATGCCGTTGATAGATGAACTACCGCCTAAGACTTTGCCTCGTGGACAATGTAATTTACGCCCGTCTAATCCTTGTTCTGCTTGAGTTTCAAACTGCCATGCATATTTGTCACTGTTCATTGGGTATGACAACGCCGTTGGCATTTGAATAAAAATACTGCGATCACTACCGCCTGCTTCTAGCAATAACACATCATATTCACCGCTTTCACTTAAACGGTCAGCTAATACACACCCTGCCGAACCCGCGCCAACAATAATGTAGTCATAGTGTTGGGGTTTATTTTGCTGCTTATTTTGAACCATCAAAATCGACTCCATCCGTTAAGCATAAGGGCTTTGGTAATCGCCCAATTCAATAAGTACACTTTTGGTTTGGGTATAATGTTTTAAGGTTTCTATTCCGTTTTCGCGTCCAATCCCTGATTGCTTATAACCGCCAACAGGCATTTGCGCAGGAGAATCCCCCCATGTATTAACCCAACAGATCCCTGCTTGTAATTGATGGATAACGCGGTGAGCTTTCGCTAAGTTTTGGGTAAACACACCTGCAGCTAAACCATAGTGAGTATTATTAGCGCGAGCGATAACATCATTTTCATCACTAAACTTAATTACCGACATTACAGGCCCAAAAATTTCATTTTGAACATGAGACATAGATTCATCACAATCAATAAAAACGGTAGGTTGAACGAAATTACCGTGTGCTAAACCATTATCAGTACATTGGTATCCGCCGGTCAGCAAGGTGGCACCACTTTGTTTAGCGGCATCAATGGCTGATAACACTTTTGATAAATGTGATGTTGAAATCAATGCGCCAATTTGAGTCTCCATATTCATCGGGTCACCAACGATTAATAACTCAGTTCGACGCTTAAGTTGCTCTATAAACGTGTCGTAAATAGTCTCATGAACATAAACACGTGTGCCATGTGTACATACTTCACCTTGGGTATAGAAGTTAGCCACCATTGCCGCTGAAACAGCATGATCGACATTAGCATCATCAAAAATGATCATTGGCGATTTACCGCCTAATTCCATCGTTACCGACTTTAAGGTTTGAGCACTATCAGCCATTACCGCTTTACCTGTACCAGTTTCACCTGTAAATGAAACTTTAGCGATCTCAGGGTGTGCCGTTAGCATCTGCCCCACTCGGTAATCACCTTGTACAACGTTAAAAACGCCATCAGGTAGACCTGCTTCAGTAAAAATCTCAGCAAGCTTTAGAACTGTTAACGGTGTTTCTTCCGATGGTTTGAAAATCATGGCGTTACCCGCAGCAAGTGCAGGCGCTGATTTCCACATCGCAATTTGAATAGGATAATTCCACGCACCAATACCAGCACAAATGCCCAATGGTTCTCGACGCGTATAAAAGAACTGATTTTCACTTAAAGGTTGCTGTTCACCTTGAAGCCCTGGTGCTAAACCTGCAAAGTATTCAATAACATCGGCACCCGTTTCTATATCAACCGCTATCGCTTCTTGTAACGGTTTACCGGTATCTGTGACTTCTAATACTGCTAATTCGTCATTGCGCTCTCGCAGTAGCGCCACAGCACGTAATAAAATACGGCTACGCTCAGTTGCCGTCATAGCCGACCATATAGCAAACCCTTTTTTAGCTGCGCTAATCGCTAATTCAAGATCCGCTTGAGAGGCTTGCCCAATAGTCGCTATCGATTGACCATTAGCTGGGTTAATCGTTGTAAATTGAATATCAGACGATGCAGCAACATAGTTACCATCTATATATAGTGATTTCATATCCATTTGAAACTCTAAGAAATTATAATTTTGAATAAAAAGCCAATTGCTTTTCTAAATAATCATTAATGATCATGCGAGCATTATTCGCATCAATGCCTTTAGGATTTAGTGTCCCGCGCAGCCAAATACCATCAATTAATGAAGCTATACCATAGGCAACTAATTCAGCTTGAGAAGATGGTAGTAGCCCTTTAAGTTCAATCTTTAAATGCGATAGCAAACGTTTTTCATTAACTTGCTGTAGACGACCCAACTGTGCGTCATGCATAGCGTAAGACCAAAATGCTAACCATGTTTTCGCTACTTTATTTTCTGCTTGGTAACCATCAAAATTGCTCATGATAATGGCATTAATTCGAGCTTGATGATCATTGCGGGGTATCTGGCTTAATGACGTTGTAACGCTCATTGATAAACGACGTAAAATTTCACGCATAGTCTCTTCTAATAAACCATGCTTACCACCAAAATAGTGATTGATAATCCCCGTTGATACTCCTGCTTCTTTACTGATCAACGAGATACTTGCTGCATGTAAGCCAACTCGTTCAATCACTGCCATCGTGGCATTTACAAGCTGTGGTTTACGAATATCAGGCATTCCAACCTTTGGCATAATGCTCCCATTTATTTTTTATTGAACGATCAATTAAGTATAAATGTGACATATCTTTAACATTAAATCAAAACAAAACCAAAATCACAGTTTAAAAAACCATCAAAACAAAGAAAATCGTTAGATTATCAACACAATGGCAAATGTTACAAAATATTAACAACGAGAGTATAAATTAAGATGTGATACATACAAGTAGAATAACCAAAACATATTACGAACAATTATTAAACGTTAAGAAATGATATGTAACGAGAGAAATGAAATATTAGTAAGGTGAGCTCTATAGCATAAACCCAATTTGTTTTTTTAATTTAGTTATTTTGGTTTATAGTATTCAAGCTAATAACTAGAAGTTTATAGATAATGAGTATAAAAAATAGAATTAATAATGTTTACCGTTACTTTGAGCCTAATTTAATCATTATTGGCTATCTTGGTAGCATTGGTTTTCCACTATACTTCTTTGTTTGGCATTATCTTTTTCCTCAACCTTATGAGAACTTTTTACTCAGGCTATTTTGTGGCACTTTATTTATTCCCTTCATTTTAAAAGATCATCTTCCTTATTGGTTTTTACGTTATAAGGCGATTCATTTCATTGCCACAATCACCATTGGCTTACCTTTCTTTTTCAGCTATATGCTGATTATGAATGATTGGTCTATTCCTTGGATCATGTCTTTCATGGCTGCACTGTTTCTATCAATATTATTGATTTACGATGCTTACATTATCAGCGCTATCTCCATTATTGGTATAACGTTGGGGGCATTATTTTCTTATGGCTTCCATCCGATAAACAGTGATAATTTTCATTGGGGCTATATTGCAGTTATTAGTTTTTCATATGTGACAGGTATTGCTTCACATTATAGAAATCACATTCATTACGAAGATCAATTACTTTTTGCTCGCAGCTTTAGTGCTGGTATTGCCCATGAAATGAGAAACCCTTTCAGCTCACTTTACTCATCCATGGAACTCATGCTCGATATTCTTCGCCAAAAAAGTGATAACAAAGAAAGTAATGTTAATGGGCTAGAATCTATAATTAGAAATAATATGACCGTTATAAATAATAGTAATGAAACAATTAACTTACTATTAAGCTCTATTAATGAGCACGCTATTTCTAAAAGTACATTTCAAGAATATTCTATTGTCAATATTATTAAAAGTTCAGTAGAAAGTTTTGGTTATCAATCATCAAAAGATAGAAATTTAGTTTCAGTTAATTTTAATAAAGATACAAATTATTTTGGTAGTGATATTTTGTTTCGTTATGTGATTTTCAATATTATGAAAAATGCTTTTTATTATAAAGAAAAAAACAATTTCAATATTAATATCAATGTCGACATTAATACAAACAATAATGTTATAAAAATAAGAGACACAGGTATTGGTATTCCAAAGAATAATCTTGATGCTATTTTTGATGATTTCTTTACACATGGTAAAAAAAATAGCTCAGGTTTAGGTTTGCCTTTTTGTAAAAAAGTAATTACAGCATTTGGTGGCGTGATCAGCTGTCAATCTAAGTTAGGTGAATGGACTGAATTTACTATCATTTTACCTAAATCCGATTCAAAATCAGTTAATAAGCTAAAATATGAGTTAATGTCTAAAAAACGCCTATTATACATAGGTGACAACAACAGTGATGTTTTTGAACTTCAGAAAAACTCATTTTCTCATGGCTATAATTTTAACACCGTTAGCCCATTTAAATTAATTGACATACCTTTTGATCAAGTAGATATGATTATAATTAATCTTGATAGTTACAGTGAACATGATTATTACTTCTCTAAGTTACAAGATAAACTCGCATTATTAACAACAAAAGTCTTATATCTACACCGTACACCTAAAGCATTAAATTTAATATTAAATGAAAAAATTAACTATAAACTAGTCAATGCTAATAACATTGAGAATGATTTCACTGATCATATCTGTCGATTCTTTTTTATTCATTTTAATAATCAAAAAAACACACCACGATCAACAACAGATACAAAAAGTATTCTACTTGTAGACGATAATATGTCATTACGTATGTATACAGGAATACTCCTCCAACGTAGTGGATTTCATGTTATTCATGCCGAGAATGGTGTTAATGCTCTAAAAAATCTTGAGTTAAGCCAGGTAGATCTTATTATGATGGATTTAGAAATGCCTTTAATGGGAGGCTTAGAAACAACAAAACAAATTCGTTCTAATAAAAGGTATGAATCACATAAAAATACCCCCATTATTTGCTTCTCAGCCTCACTTGATGAAAAGCAACAGCAAGATCTAAGCAAAGTGGGCATGAATGGCTTTATTTTCAAACCTGCAACTAAAGAGCAAATCTTTTCCAGTATTGAACGCTTTATTAACTAAAATATACTTACCCACTGTCGTTTACGTAAACGTAAAGCAATAATGGGTAAGAATTTACTCTATTACTTTAACGATAGTTCCTCTCGCATCTCTCGACACACAGTAAGTAATGTCGATATTTGTTCGTCACTCACATCACTATTTAAAGAAAAACGGATCACATTTTTATTTTTAGGGGTCGCTGGTGAACAGAACACAGAACCAAATACATCTCGAGATTCTAAATAATCACGGATCACTTCTGTATCTTCATCATTACCACTTTCAAGTGCAATAATTTGTGACTGGCTCTTAATCTTATAGCCAAGATTAACTAAACCACTACGTAATTTCTCAGACTGAATAAACAGCTGGCTACGCTTATCATCCGCATCTTTAATGACATCCAATGTCGCTTTTAAAATTTCTAGCTCATGATTTAACAGTGCTGAACTAAAAATGGCAGGATACGCAGTAAATGGGAACGATTTCGCTACATCTTTACTGCATAAAATCGCTCCTGCTCGATAAGCGAAGGCTTTTGCTAAACTCGCCGTTAAGAAATCGACTTGATCGGTTAAGCCTAATTCAGCGACTAATCCTGCACCATTTTTACCGTGTGTGCCCAGCGAGTGAGATTCATCTACCAACAAGGCACAACCATAACGATTCGCTATTTCAACTAAATCATGCAATGGTGCAACGGTTCCGATTGTGCTGTATACCGAGTCAACCATGATTAATCCAGGGCCTTCACGTTTAATTTGCTTTTCAAGGTGGCGCATATTGTTATGCAGAAATGTTTGAATATTTCCCTCTGCACGTTTTGCTCCATCCCATAACGACATATGAGCAAAGAAATCGATATAGATCGGTGTACCTTGAGGGATCAGGGTTTGAATTAATCCGACATTTGCCGCCCAGCCCGACTGGGACAACACACATTTTTCAAAACCTGTTAATGCAGCTAATTGTTCTTCAAATGTATCGCCACTTTCAGCTTGATGCTGGAAGACCGCAGACATCACGACTTCATGTTTATGATCTGTGATGGCTTTTAAGTGCTTCTGACGAATATGTTGATGCCCTGTAATGGCGAGATAATCATTACTTTGTAACGTTATTGAAGTATCAGAGGGAGTTTTACCTAATACTAAGTGCTTTTTATTTTTTCGAGAGTAAATATCTGCCTCTAGATGCGCATCAATTTTTTTTTATGAAGTTTGGAAGTGATTTTACGTTAATGTTTTCCATTTTTATTACTCTTACTTTTGTTAATAGGAGTAACAATATTAACAATAAAACTTTCCTCGTTCTAAATAATAATATCGCCAATCATTTTTTTCATAAACAATTAACATTTACTTCATTAAATTATTTATTTAAATTTACAATCGCTCATATTTTAATAAAGGTATTTTATCTGTAAAATATCGTTCCATTATTTTAAAATTAGTTAATAAAATGACATACAACGCAGCTATTTTCGACATGGATGGTTTATTACTTGATACAGAGCGTGTCTGTATGGATATATTTAAACAAACCTGTCTGGACTTTAACCTTCCCTACCTTGAACAGACCTACTTAAATATCATTGGACGCAATGAGTCTGGTGTCGAAGGTCTGTTACGACTCAGTTATGGCGAAACCATGGACTACCCTATATTTCGCAAGCAATGGAAGCAGGCTTACTTAAGCATTGTTGAAAATGAAGCTATTCCTGTAAAAGATGGTGTTATTGCACTACTCAATTGGTTACAAACACAGAATATTCCTATGGTTGTGGCAACCTCAACCAACCGGCAATTAGCATTAAAAAAATTAGCTATGGCTGGATTAAGTAGCTATTTTTCAGCGGTGACAGCTGGTGATGAAGTGATAAATGGTAAACCGGATCCTGAGATTTACTTACTCGCAGCAAAGCGTTTAAACGTGAACCCTAGCATGTGTATTGCTTTTGAAGATTCAAATAATGGTGTTAAAGCTGCAGTTTCAGCTGGTATGCAAACTTTTCAGATAATTGATTTAGTGCAGCCCAGTGATGAAGTTAAAGCATTAGGCCATGGGATATATACATCAATGAATGAAGTACTTGCAAAACTTAAGCAGTAACTCATCATTGATATATAAATGGGCAAACACAATACATCTGTGATTGCCCTGTTACTATATTTATCAATACCTATGACTCAATGCCCACTTTTTCACGACAATGTGGCTTTGAAAAGTCTAATTCAGGTCCTTTGGGAATGATACGCGTAGGGTTAATGTTTTCATGGCTGCCATAATAATGGGCTTTGATATAATCAATATCAACCGTTTCAGCAATACCGGGAACTTGGTATAAATCGCGCAAATACCCCCAAATATTTGGGTAATCGGCTAAGCGTTTAAGATTGCATTTAAAATGCCCAACATATACCGAATCAAATCGGACTAGTGTGGTAAACAAACGCCAATCTGCTTCTGTGATTTTATCGCCAAGTAAGTATCGATTTTCCGTTAACCGCGCTTCAATCGTATCTAACGCGTTAAACAGTGTCACAACGGCTTCACCATAAGCTTCTTGAGTAGTCGCAAAACCAGCGCGATATACTCCATTATTTATATTCACATAGACAAAATCATTTAAAGCATCAATTTCTGTTTGTAGTACCTCTGGGTAAAAATCAAGGCTATTTGCGCCAACGTTATCAAAAGCGCTATTAAACATACGAATAATTTCTGCTGATTCATTGGTTACTATGGTTTGATTTTGTTTATCCCATAGCACAGGTACTGTAACTCGCCCTGTATAATGAGGATCTGCATGGGTATAAATTTGATGCATAAACTCTGCATTAATGATGGGATCGGCAACAACACCGTCACCCGATGCGAAATTCCATCCGTCCTCTCCCATGAAAGCATTAACTACAGACATTGAAATCATGGGCTCTAACCCTTTTAATTTACGATAAATGATAGCTCGATGCGCCCAAGGGCAAGCAAGGGAAACGTATAAGTGATAACGATGAGGTTCAGCTTTAAAACCCGCTTCTCCAGAAGGCCCCGCTTGACCATCTTTCGTTACCCAATGGCGAAAGCTTGAAGCTTTTCGTTCAAACTTGCCTCCCGTCGATTTAGTGTCGTACCAATCAGTATGCCATTTCCCATCCACTAATAATCCCATACTTCCCTCTCATCAATGTTCATTCTTATTAATCAACCTAATACATAAACACCTATTTTCAAACTTTAACGATTCACTTAGCGTGATTGATCAATCTGATTGGCGTACTGCTCTATTTCTTTACAAAACATTGAGGTATATAACAATAATAAATAGTAAAAATAATTACTTACGTCTTTATCGCATCTTGAAGTTACATCGCTGGGTATTGTTGTGATAATTTGCTCACATCGCGCATTTAAAGATACATACAAAGGCAGATTATGTTTAAAAAATTAAAAGCCTCATTAGGTATTGGCTCTGCAAAAGTAGACACTATTTTGCATAATCCTTCACTTTATCAAGGAGAGATATTACAAGGAAATGTGCATATTAAAGGTGGAGATGTAGAACAAGTCATTGATGCTATTTCATTAAAGCTTTGTACTGAAATGAAAGTAGAACTTGAAAATGGACACAGCTATCAAACCTTTGTGTTAGGAACGATAAAAGTTAATCAACCTTTTACGATTCATGCCAGTGAGGAGAAGTCACTGCCTTTTGAATTTAAACTGCATGATGAAACACCTATCACCCAACTTAACACTCAAAATAACCAATCGAAAGTATGGTTAGAAACAACGTTAGATATTGATTTCGCCATTGATCCTTCTGATCGTGATTTTATCGAGGTAAAACCTCTCCCAGCTATCGCTAGTGTCATTGCGAGCATTGAGAATGCAGGCTTTAATTTAATGAAAGCTGATGTGGAAAAAGGTTTTCTACAAGGCGGACACTTTGCTTCACAATCGGGCTGTTATCAAGAAATCGAATTTCGTAATAGCGGATTTTTTAGCAGCAAAGAAATTGAATTATCTTTTATTTTAGATGGCGCTGTCATTCACTGTCTTGCTGAAATAGATCGTTCTTTGTCTACCCGAGGCGATCAATACACCTCATTCAGTATTAATAGAAATGCATCAGCCTCAGAGATTAGTTATCAATTAGATACACTATTAAGAATGTAGATTAATTATGATGTAGGAAAGTACAAGCAGCCTTGTTATCAAAGGGGATGTTTAAGAAGTTGAGGCTATCTTTGACGTAAACGACTCATCAAATATTTAATTTATCGTTAGCTCCCCTTAAATACTGTTTATCGCTAAAAGTTATTAAATTTAGTGAATTACGCGACTTTTTTAGCAAGTTTAACTACCCGCTGATTCCATTTCGCTTTTTTATCTTCACTCGCATTAATTATTGGGCCAATATAGGTCTTAGATACTTTTTCAAAGCCACTAAAACCTAAAATAGTTCGCTTCATTTGCTTGTAAATAGGATCGCCATAAATCCAACGATAGTAAAATGGTGGTGAGTCCATCGTAACTATCAGCTCGGCTGTTCTCCCTTTTAATAATTGCTGTGCTGTTAAGCTTTTAGCTTCAAATTTAAAAGCAAAATTGGGAAGAAATGTTCGATCAATTAACCCTTTTAATTTTGCAGGCATCCCCCCCCACCACAGAGGAAAAATAAATACCACATGATCTGCCCATAGAAGTGATGATTGGAAATACTGTAGATCAGGCTCTAGCGGTTGTACTGCTTCATAGCCACTTACTAAATTGATATCAAAATCCATCTTACTTAAATTTAACAGCCTAACATCATTTTTCTCGCTAGCTGTGATATAGCTCTGTGCTAGTTCATGACAATAACTCTTAGCCTTTGGATTTCCATTAATAACTAATACTTTCTTACACATAGATGCCTCTCCCTTTTTGAGCTCAGCTTACACCTTGCCCTATAGGGAAGAGTCAATTAGTTTCTAAACACTTTTTAATATTGTCTTGGTATCTTTTGATCATCGATAGCTGCTGGTGCAATAGGTTAATTTGTTCTTCAATTACTTTACTTTTCTGATCAAGAAATGTGCTTACAACATCCCAACTTAGCACTGTTTTATCTCCTAGCAGCCTCTTAAATTCCGCAAGACTGACCCCGATAGATTGTGCATCTTTAATCAAAATAACGGTTCTAACATGGTTATCATCATAAATACGATAACTCCCCTTTCGTACTACTGTTCCCAACAAGCCTAACGACTCATATAAGCGTATGGCTTTGGCCGACGCTCCTGTTAATTTAGACACTTCACCGATATACATCAGTTATCTCCTTGTTAATTGTCTTCCTTGTTTATCTATACGCTATTTAACGGGCCTTTCTCAAACTGTATTAAGTTATCGGTTATGTCATTCCATGGTGCTTTAGATGCAGTGAAAATATGAAAACTCGGCTTATGCGTTGGAATATCATCTAAAATTCCTAAACGAATATTATGCTTGCTTGTTTTTAGTTTCTTTGAAAACAAACTTGAACCACAGATTCGACAAAAAGCGAGTTCCGTTTCTTCACTTTTTTGAAATATCGACACAGCATCTTCACCTGCTTTAAAGCGAAATTTATCTGAGCTTAATCCTCCCACCGATGAGTAATCTGACCCCGTAAATTTACGACATTCAGAACAATGACAATTCCCCATATACTCAAAATCATCAGGCACTTCTATCTGCACCTTGCCACATAAACAGGAACCATTTAGTTTTTTCATTTCATCTTTCCCTCTAAATCCAACGACATAACCCTAGTATTTAAATAAGCTGATTACAATAATGAATCTCATGATCCTAAAAAATAAAAAAGCCGACGTATTTCGTCGGCTTAATATTTACTTTATTGTTAAAAAGCTACTTTATAGAGCGTGCTAACTGAGTCGTTAACTCATCCACACCTTTAGACAGTGCTTCCACTTGTGCTGAATAACCATCTTTTGCTAAAGGTACACGGAATGAAAATGGATGTACGGTTTTTAAATCGCCGTTACCATTAATCAATAACCATTCACCTGCCACTTCAGCAACACCGCTATAAACACCATTAAACTGATTAATACGGACCTGTAAGCGTGGTATACCCGCAGTAGACAACGTCGGTGTTAGCTGTGTTGCCCAAAACTGAGTTTGTTTTTGGCGTAAATCAAATGTAATTCGACGCGTTAACTGAGTACTCAGTGATTCACCCCAAAGATTTTGCTGTGCTTCAACAATTTCAGTTGGGCTGGTTTGATACACTAAACCAGTACCAGCAAGATGTGCTGCTACTTCAACAGGGCGCACAATTAACAATGATTTATTACTAATGTTATGTGCTGTATTGGCACTGGTTGGCATCGGTAAAATATATGTTTTTAGTGCAGGCTCTGTTGAGCTACATCCTGTTCCAGCAAGCGCTATCGCTGTAATTAATAACCACTTTTTCATTATTTACGGCCTCCAACTGGAATAGGATCTTTCGCTTTCTCATCACCAAACACTAATGAATTTGGCTTCTCATTTAATTGACGAAGTACTGGTTGTAGTTCCGTCATCACTTGCTCAAATTGTACTAGTGCACCTTGTAAATTTTGGTACGCTGCTGCATTTGGGCTAAAGCCATTTAAGGTGTCTTGGATCTCTTTCAAACTCGCTTTGATATCTGACGGTAATGTCTGAGTATCTTTTTGCTTAAGAATACGATCAAGATCTTGTGTAACACGCGCTGCTGAATTCATTGTTTTCTCAGATGCCTTTAAAGTCGCAGTCATTGAATTCAATGTATCTTCTACAGGAAGCTTATTAAATTTATTGAGTAAATTAGTTAACTGCTTCTGCACTTCAGCAAGCCCACCCGATTTAGTTGGGAAGACTTCGTAATCATCATATTTAAGCGGTTTTTCAGGTTTCTCACCTTTATATACATCGGTGCCAATATATAGCGCACCTGTTAATAAATTACCTGTTTTCAATGTTGCACGAAGTCCGTTCTTAAACTCTTTTTCTAGGTATGCACGTAAACTCTCCAACGTACCTTCATCTGAGTGGTTATATACTCGACCTAAATCGATACGAACTAAAACAGGTATTTCTTCACTTGTAAAACCTTCTTCACTGGTGGGTAAGCGCAGCGGTACTTTTTGGACAGTACCAATTTGAATACCACGATATTCAATCGGTGCCCCCGCTTTCAAACCACGAATCGATTCTTTAAATAGCATGACAAACTTTAAGCTCTTATCGTACATTTTTTCGTGGTAATCTTGCGCACTATCGAATAAACGGTAATGTTTTAGTTGTTTATTCTGCACTACACCTTGCTCATCAGATGGTGTTTTAAATGTTACACCACCGGTAATTAACGATTCCAATGATCCAATTTTGACGTTAAAACCTTCAGCCCCCATTTGTACATTCATACCAGATTGCATAATGAAGTTACTGGTAGTGCGTACTAATCGATTATAAGGTTCAAAAATAAACAGTTGGTAATTGGCTTGCTTATTATTGATATCAAAGCTTGTTTTCTCAACACGCCCAACAGTAAAGCCGTCATATAATACAGGATCACCTACCGCAAGCTTACCTGCTTCATGGCTTGTCAGTACAACACGTAACCCTTTCGCATCAGCAGGAGCAACAGGTGGTACTTCTAACGCTTTAAAATTATACTTATCATCTTTACCATGCCCTGGTTGCATTTCAATGTATGCGCCAGAAAGCAGCGTATCTAAACCAGACACTCCCTCTTTGCCAATTCGAGGCTTAACAACCCAGAACTTAGTATCGTTTTTCAACATACGCTCTGTATCGTTATCCATCTGCGCAGTCACTGTTATATAGCTATAGTCTTTACTTAGCTGAACTTTGGTAACAACACCGACTTTTACATTTAAAGATTTAATCGCGGTTTTACCCACTTCAATCCCTGAAGCATTAGGAAGGCGGATCGTTATTTCAGGCCCTTTACTATTAAGATATTGAACAAACATCCAAATACCAATAGCCAGAGCCACAACTGGAATGATCCAGATTGCAGATATTTGCTTCAGATTTTGTACTTTAGCCTCATTTGGCTGGTTATCACTCATTTTCTGTTTCTCGTTAATACTGGCTAGTGACTACTGATTAGATTCAGTAGTGTTTAACTCTGAACCATGATTAATTTTACTTTTTTCACCCCAAAACACCCGAGGATCGAAGTTCATTGCCGATAACATGGTAAATACCACTACTGTTGCAAAGCAGATTGCAGCAGGTCCTGGTGAAATAGCCATCAAGTTTTTCAACTGCACAAGTGCAACTAATATCGCGACAACAAAAATATCAACCATAGACCATCGACCGATAAATTCTGTCATACGATAGATTTTCAAACGTTTTACAGACTCTCGTGTTGAGTCATTCGGCTTTTTACCTGCACAGTAATAAAGCCATGCTAACGCAAACATTTTTGCCATAGGAATAAAGATACTGGCAATAAAGATCACTAAAGCGATTGGCCAAGACCCCATTTTCCATAACATCACCACACCACCCATAATAGTGGAACCTTCGGTTTGTCCTAGGCTTACGGTATACATCATAGGATACAAATTTGCCGGAATATAAAAAATAATCGAAGCGATTAAGTAAGCCCATGAATACTGTAATGAATGTGAAGGATTGAAGCCGTGAAGCTTGCTTTCACAGCGAAGACATTTGGCATGATGGCTATCAGGCAGAGGGTTTATTTGATTACAAACATGGCATCCCACATGATTATTCGATAAATGTGTATCGCCATCATGAACCCCATCTAGGTGTTTCATTGCAAAGAACTGATCCCACAACCATGTTCGATCAACTAATGAAACACATTTAACAACCAAAACGCTGTAAATACAGAATGCCCAGAATGAGTATCCCATCCCAATATGCGCTAACGCTGAAATTTTAACCAAACTTACTAGTACGCCAATGAGAAAAACATCCACCATTAGCCAAGGTTGAATTTTAAATAAGATACGACACAACAGCTTTATGGTTTTAGGATTACCACTTACATACCCAATACGTTTAACATGCGCTGCACGGTAATAGAGGTACATAACCAACATGATGTAGACCGCAGGAAAAACCAATACGGTTAACATCAACAGTAATGCAAGAAAGCTATTCTCAAAATGTTGTAATGTTTCTGCTGCATTAAGCAACATGATTTGTTGCCCCATTCCATTCACGCTAAATGAGAGGAAAGGGAAAGAAAGGCTGAGTATCAACATAATCAAACATGCAAGACCGTACGCTAAAGGGCGATGAAATGGCATGATGATTCTTTTCGCTAAAGTGTGTCCACAGCGAGGACAGTCCGCCTTTTGTCCATCTTTGATATCTGGGATATCGACTACCAATCCGCATTCTTCGCAAGCGATCATCAGTTCTGATGGCGTTTGTTGCTCTGACGTTCGTGTTGTCATCATTAATTTCTTTTTATCGCTATTCTTACTGAAATCGTAACGTGCTGTTGAATACATTTAATAAAGTTAAAACAGCGAGAAACAGTAAGGGTCGTGTTGCTTAGACAAAACCTAAACATACTAAATATAGACAGGCGCGTATTGTCTGTCTTCATTGCATTTAGAGCAAGAAACTTTAAGTTAGGAAAGAAAAAAAAGCCTTATTTTTAATGCAAATACCGATTTAAAACATCGTATTATAACAAGGAAATAAGTGTTAAACGTAGTTTTTTTGTGGATTTAACTCAAAAACAGTTTTTCAGTATTCTTTGCACAGATAACATCATTTAAATGAATACCTTTAATGTCATGGGTCCACCATGTGACTGTTACTTTTCCCCACTCTAAAACAAGGGTTGGATGATGAAATTCTTCTTCTGCTAATTGCGATACTTTATTGCTAAATTCCCACGCTTGTTTGTAATTGCTGAATTTGAATGTACGAGTTATACGATTTACACCATTAGGATTAATAATTTGCCATTCTGGTAATGCCTCCATGTATTCTGCTAAAACGTCATCACTTAATTTTGGTGAACCTGAATGGCATGCTTCACATTTCAATTTATCTAAACTCGTCATTAATCGTTTCCTTTTAGCTATAGATGGCAGCACGCAATCCTTTTCGCTGTGCTTCTGCTACTAATCCGAAAATATCTTGATTAGTAACTTGATAAAGTTGCTCCATACTTTGCAATACAAAATATTTAGGCTGCAATATGTCAATTCTATACGGCGTTCTCATCACCTCTATAGGATCAAAAGCAACACGTTGCGGTATCGTACTGACTGTCGCGTAATGTGTTTCTTGAGGCGATGATAAAATACCGCCACCATAAACTTGGTATTTACCATTTTGATTTAGCAAACCAAATTCAACCGTAAACCAGTATAGCCTAGCTAAATAAACTCTTTCCTCATGCGTCGCTTTTACACCGAGTTTTCCATAAAAATGCGTAAATTGTGCAAAATATGGATTGGTTAACATTGCGCAATGTCCAAATACTTCATGAAAAAAATCAGGCTCTTGCAAATAATCTATATCAGCCTTTGTACGAATAAAGGTGGCAACCGGAAATTGTTTGCGTGCGAGTAAAGAAAAGAAATGATCAAAACTTATTAAGGCTGGTACAGCAACACATTGCCAACCTGTAGTATCAAGTAATACTCGGTTTATTTCTTTTAATTGAGGGATATGATCGCGAGGTAAATCTAATTCAGCTAAACCCGCTAAATACTCATCACATGCCTTACCTTGCACACAATGAAGTTGGCGAGTTATCAGGTGATGCCAAATGGCATTTTCTTCTTCATTCCAAGTAATAACCCCATTACGATCTACAGGCTTTGAGACATAGCTATGCCCTCTCGGATTACTACTCTGATTCTTTTGCATAATAGCCTCCGTTTTTAGACTAACCACCAACCGACACTATTATTTTTATTATTAACTCTATAAATATTAGAAGTGATCCTCCTTATCAGCCATTTTTATAACTAAAAAACAGGCTTTAATGCCTAATTAGACTAACACTTTACCTGATTATTGATGCAAAAAATGTAAACAATAATGAACATCTTTAATTCTGCATCTTATCAATAATATTGCGATTTCTGCACTTTCAACCACAGTTAAGTGATAGCAATAGTAAATAATGAGGCAAGGAATGCATAAATGGTTTCAGTTTCCAATTATTGAAGGGCTATCAAGCAAACAAGCACATTGTGACTTACCCGACGGCAGTTTCGAACGTGAATGCGGTCGCGATGGTTTTTTTGGCCCTGCAACGCATATGTACCATAAACACCCACCAACAAGTTGGGTGTCGTGGTGCGGCGAACATAAACCAAGAGCATTTGATGCCTTAGCTTTGCCCCAAGTTGGAGATACGCCATGGGATGCGCCGTTATTACTATCAAATGGCGATATTAAACTGCGTATATGGCAAACCAATAAAAGTATGGATCATCTGGTGCGAAATGGTGACGGAGACGAATTATTGTTTGTTCATCAAGGTAGCGGAGATTTATATTGCGATTATGGTCATTTGCCTTTTAATGAAGGTGACTACCTTGTCCTTCCTCGTTCTACAACATGGCGAATTGAAATTGCCAATACGGTTGCTTTGTTAATGATTGAAGCAACCAATAACAGTTTTAAAAGTGTTGATCATGGCATTGTCGGTCAACATGCAGTCTTTGATCCCGCAATACTTGAATATCCGAAAATCAATGCTGCATTTAAAGCACAACAAACAGAAGATAATTGGCAGGTATTCTTAAAAGCGCGTAACCAAATAAATACTATTTCTTATCCGTTTAATCCCTTAGATAGCATCGGCTGGAAAGGAAATCTAACGGTACTAAAACTTAATTGGCGTGACATTCGGCCACTAATGAGCCATCGATATCACCTTCCACCTTCAGCACACTCTACCTTTGTCAGTGATAATTTTATTGTGTGTACTTTTGTACCTCGTCCCGTTGAAAGCGATCCTAACGCTTTAAAAGTGCCTTTCTTTCACAGTAATAATGATTATGATGAAGTGATTTTTTATCACCATGGCGATTTTTTCAGTCGAGACAATATTAAACCTGGCATGATCACGTTTCATCCTAATGGTTTTCCACATGGTCCTCACCCCAACGCTTTAACATTGAGCCAACAAGCGCCTAAAACATTTATCGATGAAGTAGCAGTAATGATAGATACTCGAAACCCACTCGATATTGCCCCCAATATTAGTGAGGTTGAATTACATAATTATGTGGCGTCATGGCAACGCCATGAAGATCCTGAAAAACAATAAAAGTAAGGATAACAACAATGAAACTGGCTTCATTACAACAAAGTAGAGATGGGAAGCTCATTGTCGTTTCTCGCGATCTGAAATGGGCGGTATCAGCTCAAAATATTGCCCCTACCATGCAATATGCACTGGACCATTGGACAGATGTTGAACCTATTCTTAATGATCTTTATCACGCACTTAATAGAAAAGTGCTAGAGAATCGTTTTGTTTTTCAGCCAACGCACTGTGCATCTCCTCTCCCTCGCGCTTTTCAATGGGCAGACGGTAGTGCTTACGTTAATCATGTTGAGTTGGTGCGCAAAGCAAGAGGCGCAGAAATGCCAAAAAGTTTTTGGCAAGATCCTTTAATATATCAAGGTATGTCAGATAAATTTCTAAATCCTACACAGCCCATCGCAGTTGAAGATCTTAATTGGGGAGTTGATTTTGAAGCTGAAATAGCTGTTATTACAGATGATGTCCCTATGGCGACAAGCGTAAAAAATGCAGAGAAACACATTAAACTATTAATGCTTGTTAACGATGTCTCGCTAAGAAATTTAATCCCAACAGAACTGGCTAAAGGCTTTGGCTTTTTTCAATCAAAACCTTCATCGGCTTTTTCTCCTGTCGCAGTAACACCTGATGAATTAGGCGAATCATGGAAAGAGAACAAGATTAATAATCGACTTTATGTTCACTTAAATCAGCAACTATTTGGTAATCCAAACGCAGGTGTTGATATGACATTTAACTTTGCCCAATTAATTCACCATGCAGCCAAAAGTCGCCAATTAACAGCTGGCACAATCATAGGTTCAGGAACAGTTTCTAACGTAGATAGATTATCTGGCTCTTGTTGTATTGCTGAAAAACGAATGCTGGAAATTATAGAACACGGCGAGCCTCAAACTCCCTTCATGCAATACGGTGATAGCGTAAAAATAGAAATGTTTGATGCTGATAAACATTCTATTTTTGGGGCTATTGAACAAGCCGTTATTCCCTTTATTAAACATTAACCTCAAGTACATTCATTACTCATAGAGAGCTGAATTATGGCATTTACCCTATATGATTATTTTCGCTCATCGGCCTCATATCGAGTAAGAATTGCCTTAAACATTAAGCAGCTTGATTATACCTGTGTACCGATCTCGCTGCTTGATAATCAGCAAAACAGTCGCCAATACAAAAACATTAATGCGACGGGTTTATTGCCTACACTTGAGCATAACCAATGCTATATATCTCAATCTCTCGCTATTATCGAATATCTTGAGCAATGTTATCCAACACCAAGTTTACTGCCTTGTAACACCATAGAAAGTGCACAATGCCGAGCCTTTGCATTATCCATCGCTTGTGATATCCACCCGTTAAATAACTTACGTGTACTCAACTATTTAGAACGCAAATTAACACTTACCACAGAGCAAAAAAAACAATGGTATCACCACTGGATAGAACAAGGTTTTACAGCATTAGAACATCAGCTTGCCAGTAACAATAACCCTGAAAAGTTCTGTTTTGGACTTGCCCCAACCTTAGCCGATATATTTTTGATCCCTCAAGTGTACAACGCCCGACGTTTTAATCTCGATTTATCCAAATTTCCAATCATTAACACCATAGAAAAACACTGTAACCAGCTTGAGCCTTTCATCAAAGCAGCGCCTCATCTTTAATTATTCAGCAAAAATAGAGCATTAGAAGAAAGACGGAGAACGTACCAATGACTTATGATCATAAGCAATGTCTCTGGAAGCCAAGTCGAAAACGCATTCAAAACAGTTTGCTGTATCAATTTATGGTGCAGATCAGCGAACAACACAAACGTCTATTTCATGATTATACGAAATTACACCGTTGGTCGATAAAACATAGCGACCAATTCTGGCAACAGCTATGGCAATTTTGCAATGTAATTGGCAACCAAGGTGAAAACATTGTCTATTGTCCAACACACAGCCCTATTCCCAATAAAGATCAACGTTGGTTTCCTGATGCCACACTCAATTTCGCCGAAAATTTGCTCGCTTACAGCACAAAGCTAAGCCAACAAGATGCGATTGTTTTTTATAACGAACACAGTTTTACAGACAAGGATAAGCAACACGCCCAACAGCGACTATCTTGGCAACAACTCCACCAGCAAGTAGCGATGGTTGCACAGTATTTACAACAACAAGGGGTACAAAAAGGTGATGTGGTTGCCGCGTACATGCCTAATATTCCACAAACAGTTATTGCTATGCTAGCGACTACCTCATTAGGTGCAGTATGGACATCCACCTCACCTGATTTCGGTGCTGAAAGTGTCGTTGAACGCTTTAGTCAGACCGAACCTAAAGTTATTTTTACTACCGATGGTTATATTTATAACAACAAAACAATAACCAGTTTAACCACATTATCAGAGGCTTTATCTTCTCTTCCTAGTGTCAAAAAATTAATTGTTTATCCTTATATAAACCAAAAGCCTATCGATAAACTACTGTTACAAAGTTCTTCCTTACCTTCTCATATCACCGTGAGTGCATGGCAAGAAATGGAAGATATTGTTCGTCGTCTTGATTTAGCGTTTACTCCTACTTCCTTTGATCATCCGTTGTATATTTTGTATTCATCAGGAACAACGGGGAAACCCAAGTGTATTATTCACTCTGTCGGTGGAACACTTTTAAATCACCTGAAAGAGCACCAATTACACTGCAATATTAAACCTACCGATCCCATTTTTTATTTTACAACTTGTGGTTGGATGATGTGGAACTGGTTAGTAAGTGGCTTGGCATCAGGCGCAACACTCGTATTATATGATGGCTCCCCTTTATACCCAGATCCTTATCAATTGTGGAAAATGGCTGACAAAGAGAACCTACGTTTATTCGGCACTTCCGCCAAATATTTAGAGACCATAGAAAAAATGCAAATCATACCGTTCAAGCACGTGACATTGTCACAACTTGGTGTCATTTGCTCTACAGGCTCAGTACTCGCGCCTGAGCAATTCGATTATGTTTATAAACAAATCAAACAAGATGTTCAGCTGTCATCAATTGCAGGCGGTACAGATATTTGCGGTTGCTTTGCCATTGGCAATCCAATAGGCGCTGTGTGGCGTGGGGAGTGCCAAGTAAAAGCCTTAGCGATGGACGTTAATGTATTTAATCAGGCAGGAGAAGCTATTTTTGATACATGCGGTGAACTTGTCTGTTGCAACAGTTTTCCTAATCAACCCATAGCATTTGGCCAAGATCCAAAGGGAGAAAAATATTTTCAGGCTTATTGGAATACCTACCCCAATACTTGGCACCATGGCGATTATGTCAGTGTGTCTCATCATGGTGGACTCACCTTCTATGGGCGCTCTGATTCAATATTAAATCCCGGTGGTATTCGTATTGGCACCGCTGAAATTTATCGTCAAGTCAATCCATTTCATGAAGTTGTCGATTCTGTTGTTGTTGGACAGCAGTTCCAAAACGATGTTCGTATCGTTCTCTTTGTTCAATTACAACCAGATGTAACGCTCGATAATATCTTAATCAATCGTATCAACACGCAACTGCGCAATCAGTGCTCTCCCCATCATGTCCCCGCAAAAATTATACAAGTTTCAGCAATTCCCAGAACTAAATCAGGGAAAATAGCAGAAAAAGCAGTGAGAGATGCCATCCACCAACGAAATGTTGTAAACACAAGTGCTATCGCAAACCCAGAGAGTTTAGAGCAGTATAAAAATAGATCAGACTTAGAGTAATAATACGCACAAGAAATAGATAAGTTTATTTTCTACTCTTCTAACACAGCATTGATTGCTTCTTTAATTTCATCACTAGAAAAGCCTTTGCTTGATAGATAACCATAAGCTTTGCTCTTTTCTTTAAAATCGGTGAGATCGTAGCGTTTCTTGGCAAGGGCTAATTGGCAGTTGTAGTAAAAATCTATTTCACCTGATTCACTAAGCTCATCAAGTACGGTATCGAGTTCTGATATATCTACATGCTTCATTTTTAATTCTTGAGCGATTAACGAGCGTCCTTTTAGCTTTTTAGCAAGCTTGATCACTTCTGCTTCAAGGTTAGCATTTTTACCTTTAATCTGCGCTTTGGTCAGTAAAGTATCAGACGCGCTATGCTCTGAAATACCGCGAGAAATATCATCCATACTAAAACCACGTTTTAATAAGTCATTGACGACTTTTTCAGCCGATGTGGTTGAGAAGTCTTTAAAACGAGCCAAGCGAGTATTGATCATCGATTGCTCACAGACGCCCATGCGTTGCATAGTTTCTGTGATTACTTGTTCAATAGTGAGCTCATCAATACCTTTAATTTTTAACTTTTGTTGTATGTACTTACGTCCATATTGGCTATTAAAGGCTAATTCGCAGAAATGTAATGAAAATGCATGGTCGCTTTTGAGATAACCATAGCTTTTCATTTGTTCAAGTACAGTTTCGACCCACTCTTTATTCTCTGTTTTTGCTTCAAGTTTTTTGCGTAATTCAAATTCTGAGTGATCACGTAGGTTTAAGTGGTAAATCGCACTATTAATGACGTTTTGAATAGTAGAAGCAGGATAAGGTTTTTTCATACGATATCGGGAATGGCTAGAAGTTGTCGTAATAATAACAGTTATACACGCTTAAATGAAAAAAGAGGCACTCATTGAGTGCCTCTCTGATTTTGTTTAGCTTGCTATTTCATACATCGATAAGTATTTAATAACTTTGCGTTTTGCTTAGTGGTGAAGATCAAAACGGTCAGCGTTCATTACTTTAACCCAAGCATTTACGAAGTCATTAACGAACTTCTCTTCTGAGTCAGAACATGCGTAAACTTCTGCAAGTGCACGTAGTTGTGAGTTAGAACCAAATACTAGATCAACACGTGATGCCATCCACTTCTGCTCGCCAGTCTTACGATCTGTACCAACGAACACATCTTGGTCTACAGAGGTTGGTTTCCACTGTGTTGCCATGTCTAGTAGGTTAACGAAGAAGTCATTAGTTAATGCTTCTTTACGTTCAGTGAACACGCCGTATTCGCTGTTATCGTAGTTTGCACCAAGTACACGCATACCAGCCACAAGCACTGACATTTCAGGTGCTGTTAGTGTTAGTAGTTGTGCGCGGTCAAGTAGTAACTCTTCAGCAGCGACTGTGAATTTCGCTTTTTCGAAGTTACGGAAACCATCAGCGATTGGCTCAAGAACAGCAAATGATTCTACATCTGTCTCTTCTTGTGATGCATCCATACGACCAGCAGTAAATGGTACAGTGATATCACGGCCTGCATTTTTAGCAGCCATTTCCACACCTACACCACCAGCAAGTACGATTAAGTCAGCTAGAGATACTGTTTTCTCGAAGTTTGCTTGAATGCCTTCAAGTACGTTTAGTACTTTCGCTAGTTGCTCAGGTTGGTTAACTTCCCAATCTTTCTGAGGTGCTAGACGAATACGTGCACCGTTTGCACCACCACGCTTGTCTGAACCACGGAATGTAGAAGCAGATGCCCAAGCTGTTGATACTAATTCGCTGATTGATAGACCAGATGCAGCGATTTCTTGTTTAAGTTTTGCAATGTCAGCATCGTTTACTAACTCGTGATCAACCGCAGGGATTGGATCTTGCCATGTGAACACTTTAGCTGGCACTTCAGGACCTAGGTAACGAGATACAGGCCCCATATCACGGTGAGTTAGTTTGAACCATGCACGTGCAAATGCATCAGCGAACTCTTCTGGGTGCTCGTAGAAGCGACGAGAAATTTTCTCATATGCTGGATCAAAACGCAGAGACAAGTCAGTTGTTAACATAGTACCGCGGTGCATGCCATCACCAAATGCATCTGGGTACTCTAGCTTACCATCCTTAGCAATCCACTGATAAGCACCTGCAGGGCTCTTTTCTAATTCCCACTCATGGCTAAATAAGCTGTGGAAGAAACCATTGCCCCATTCCGTTGGTGTTGTTGTCCATGTTACTTCAAGACCACTTGAAATCGTATCAGCTGCATTACCACTACCGTAACTTGATGACCAACCTAAGCCTTGCTCTTCAACTGAAGCACCTTCAGGTTCAACACCTACGTGTGCTGCATCTGCTGCACCGTGTGTTTTACCGAATGTGTGACCACCAGCAATAAGTGCTACAGTTTCTTCATCGTTCATTGCCATACGAGCAAATGTTTCACGAATGTCGTGTGCCGCTAGTAGTGGATCAGGATTACCGTCTGGACCTTCTGGGTTAACGTAGATAAGACCCATTTGTACTGCTGCTAGTGGATTTTCAAGATCACGTTGCTCGCTATCTTTTTCGTAACGTGTGTCATCAGCAAGCCATGTTTTTTCTTTACCCCAGTAAACGTCTAGCTCTGGTGCCCAAATGTCTTCACGGCCGCCAGCAAAGCCAAATGTTTTGAAGCCCATTGATTCTAGTGCAACGTTACCAGTTAGAATAATAAGATCAGCCCAAGAGATCTTGTTGCCGTATTTTTGTTTAATAGGCCAAATTAGACGACGTGCTTTATCAAGGTTTACGTTATCAGGCCAGCTGTTTAATGGTGCAAAACGTTGGTTACCTGTGCTCGCGCCGCCACGACCATCAGCAGTACGATAAGTACCTGCACTGTGCCATGCCATACGAATGAAGAAAGGACCGTAGTGACCGAAGTCTGCTGGCCACCAATCTTGAGAATCGGTCATTAGCTCACGTAAGTCTTGCTTTACAGCTTCAAGATCTAACTTTTTAAATTCCGCAGCATAATTGAAATCTTCACCCATTGGGTTTGATTTACGATCGTGCTGGTGAAGAATGTCCAGTTTAAGTTGGTTAGGCCACCAATCACTTGGAGAAGTACCATTACCAGGGTTAATTGACGGATTAACCGAGTGCGTGTTGTGGAAAGGACATTTAGACATTGGGTGTTCCCTCATTATTTTAATTAGTATTATTATCATTAAATCTTCAGAACCATCCAATATAGCTCTTAGGTATTAAATAACAATTAAATAGGCTCGTTAAATTTGAAATTTTATATTTGATTTAATTCAAAAAAAATTTACTTTAAGGTTACAATCTCATTTTATGACATAAAATTAAATCAATTGAGTAC
>NZ_PYOM01000019.1 GCF_003026365.1 Photobacterium angustum
GTGTATATCTAGTTTAAGAATTTTTATTAAGTTCAAATAAAACAGTGAAAATGTGTGACAAAAATATCACCGCTGATTAAATACTATAAAATTTTTAATTTTTCTGTATTTTTTATACTGTTGGAACGTTATATCCAGTGTCTTATAAGCGTATTCGTGATGAAATTTATGAGTGTAAATTAGTACTTATTAAAAGTAGATGAAAGGCGATAGTGTTGAAGCACTGTTGGTTTTTATATATTCATCACATCAGTAAAAGCAATAATTGAATATACTGATATCATTAATAATAAAAAAGCCTTAAACCCTAGTAAAGGAGTGTTTTCTCAACATGGATGTTCATTATAGAAAACTTGAAAACATGTATGCCGCTGCACCTATCAATCAGTTTTACTCACCATTGATGACTGTTAGTGAAGGGATGGCTGAGATTGAAATTAATGCCAACTCATCGTTACATCATTCTGCGGGGGCTGTTCACGGCTCAGTGTATTTTAAAATGCTTGATGATGCTGCTTTCTTTGCGGCGAGTTCACTAGAAACCGAAGTGTTTGTATTAACAACATCATTTACGACTTATTTAACCCGACCGATTTCAGAAGGGGCAATGCGGTCAGTGGGAAAGGTGGTAAACCAAAATAAATCTCAGTTTATTGTTGAAGCGGTAGTTTATGATGCTGAAAACAGAGAAATAGGGCGAGGTAGTGGTGTTTTCGTTCGTAGTAAACAGAAACTTGCTGAAGTAAATGGTTATGGTGTTTAAACCATATTACAGATATGAAAAAAGGAGCTAATGAGCTCCTTTTTAAACTATTGCAAATTGGAATTAACGTTCCCAGTATGCTTCTTCCAAACAGTCTTCACGCTCTGGTAGGCCATGAGATAGGCGAGGTGCGTGTTGTATCAATACTTCATAGCTAACACGGTTAGAGTACTGACAAATCTGAGAGAAAGACGAGTACGACAAGAAGTTCGCAGTGTGTTTCGCAGAATTAGGTACATTAACCTTATGGAAACGGTTGGCAGACATATCGTGTAGAAGCGCAGAAAGCGCAGCATCACCTGCACCATTTGTGTTTTTGATCTCAACTGGGCCGCCAAGGTAAGGGGCGATGTGAGAGTAAACACGAATTGGGTTTTCACATGCACTTTTTGCCATTGGGCGGCTGAATTCGTATTTATTGAATTCTGGGATCTTACCCGGAAGAAGTGGCAGTGATGATTCACGCTTTAATGAATCTTCGGTGTAACCTGCCATGTATAAACCAGCAGGACCTGCTGTACACAGAACCATATCAACCCAATCAAGTGCTTTATCAGCAGCTGTCAGTGGATCTGTTTCACCTGTTAATGCTTCTGCTTCTTCTTCGTTCATTGCAACACAGGTTACGTGCTCTTTTAGAAACTCAATCCACCACTCGCGCTTATCTTCGATAACGTATTTAGTACCCATAGTCAGTACTACTGGCACATTGTACTTTTTCGCGTATTCGATAGCTTTAAGTGCTGCATCTTTCATTGGGTCTGTTGGCTTACCACGAACAAGGTAAGTTGATAGCACCAATGCAGAGGCTTTTTTGAATGCAGATTCAGGAATACTTTCTGGACGAAGCTGGTTCATTTGACCTTCGTTAATCGCGAAAGTACGTTCACCATCTTCACTGATAAGCGTGTAGCAACGACCGATAGGACCATTTACTGGCTGTAGATAATCTAAATCCATACGGCTAGAGGTGTTACATAAATAGCGGTATGCGTATGAACCGATTTTTAGATCTTGGCTCATTACACCAAGCAGAATTGACTTATCATCAGCTAATACAGAGTAGTTGTGCAATGTATTACCAATGGTATCACCAGGGTATTCGTGGCTGATAAGCTTACGATCTTTTAATTCTTTATAAAGCAGTTCAGCTTTATCTTCATCAAGAACGACAGATTGTCCCTTAGTAAGAGCATGTCTGGCTAAGAAGCCATCGTCAACGCGAGCTTCAATATCAACTATGGTTTGACCAACACCAATTAGATGTGATTTTGCTAATGGATTGTCTTGTTGAATTTGAACAACTAATGGATCGCGGGCATTGACAGGAAAGTAATGCTTTGACTTACGTTGACCTGGAAATTTCATGTCTTGATGGCTATGGAATTAAGGGATTTTGATTTATTCTAACATAAAAACGCGACTGGAATCTCATTTCTTTGAAATATCGTGTTAATAGATGTTCTTTTGCTGCTTTTTTGAACGAGTCAAATAAAGTTACACAAAAAGAGGCTAATAACTATGCTTTTAAGCTATTTATCAATGTTGTGCATTGGTTTTTGATAGGCGTGAAATAGCCGTTATATTAGCTATTACGGTAATTTATAAATTGTAAAGTTATAAAAAAAGCCGCATTAGCAGCTTTTTTAAGAGAAAAGGTTAGAATCAGTTAAGTCTTTTTAATTCTTCTTGTGCTGATTTACCACCAACAGGGCGGCTGACCGAAATAGAGCGGCCTTTTTTCATGCCTTTTTCATAATCATCGGTAAGTGCTTTCATTGCTTCTTGAAGCTGCTTTTTAAACGTTTCACGATCAAGGTTTTCAAATTGTTTATCAATGTAGTTAGCCATGCGTTGATCATGGTCGTCGTCTGTCGTTAACTCCGGCAGTTTTTCTAATGCACCTTCAAGCCAACCCGCTAAGAAAGAATTTACACGTCGTGTTACTTCCTGTGTGCTAGTACCAGTACCGGCGAAACTGTTTCTGAATTGACCTGTTTGTTGATTCATTTCACGATATACAACATCAAAAGCAAAAGCGGCGAAAATTGCACGTTCAGCCATGCCAATGAACTCAGCTTTTTTTAAACCCTTGTAATTGGTCAGTACACATTCCACACCGAATCGACGATTAATACCGCGAATGATTTTTAAAATCTGTGCACTAATATCACTTGGGAGTAAGGTCTGAGATTTTGTTTTGCCCATTTTGATGAATTCAATATCGTCTTTTTCAAGACCATATTTGAGCATGAGGCGATGGGCCATACGAATAGCTTGCGCGGCTTCATTAACGTTAGCCGAGTTACCTAACTCAAGGCATTTTGCTATTTTCTTCAGCGCCTTTCGCTTTTGTTCAGACATTCAACATACCCACGATTTAAAACAGGGCGCGTATTTTACCGCTTTAGTTGCTTCTACATCAAGCGTAACGGCTCTTAATAGGGGGAATTAATACTAAGAATCGAATATTTATCATAACAACATACTATAACGACAATTTATGCTGATATATTTTTCTTGTTATCTGATTACACGAAACGGAAGATTATCGTGTAATCAGATAGTTGATAAGGGTATCAGTGAAGGTTTCTATTTTAATGCCGCCCGTCTAGCACGGCGTTTAATATTTCCTGTTTTGGTCATAAAATCGAACAGTGGTGCAAACAAGTTAGCAAATAAAATAGCGAGCATAATACCTTCTGGATAAGCAGGGTTAAGTACGCGAATGAATATGGTCATCACACCAATTAAAATGCCGTATGCCCATTTTCCTTTATTAGTAAATGCGGCAGAAACTGGATCAGTTGCCATAAAGAAAGTACCAAAAGCGACACCACCTATTACAAAGTGCCAATAGAAGGGCATTGAGAACATGTAGTTGGTATTTGAACCAATAGTGTTAAGTAGTAAAGAGGTACCTGCGAGGCCGATGAAAACACCTAGTACAATTCGCCAGGATGCAATTCTCATAAAGATTAATATCAAGCCTGTTAGGGCGATAAACAAGGTTGAGACCTCTCCCATAGAACCGGGAATATTACCAATGAAAGCATCAAACCATGAGATTGATTGCCCCGTCATGTTATTCGTCAGTGCATTTTGACCACCTTCATACCACTGGCTGAGTGGTGTAGCCCCTGAATAACCATCAGCTGCAACCCAAACAGCGCCGCCTGACATATTTGCAGGGTAGGCGAAGTATAAAAAAGCACGACCGGCGAGAGCTGGGTTTAAGAAATTTCGACCAGTACCACCAAAGATCTCTTTTGCGACAACAATACCAAAAGTGATACCTAGCGCAGCTTGCCAAAGTGGAATAGTCGGAGGAAGAATAAGCGCAAACAAAATAGAAGTGACGAAGAAGCCTTCATTTACTTCATGCCGCCGAATAATGGCAAATAATACTTCCCAAAATCCACCAACAATAAAGACAGTAAGATAAACAGGGAAAAAGTAACTAGCACCAACTAAAAGATCACTGATCCAACTTGATTGCTGAACTGCGTCGAGAGAACCCCATACCCAGCTAAGTCGCCATGAAGAATCCAATGCTTGCTGAGCCGCCGTCGCATCAAGTCCGTATAACAACGCATTACTGGATTGTTGTCCTATATTGTACATACCCCAAATCATGGCGGGAAAAACAGCTAGCCAAACCATGATCATAATACGTTTCAAATCAATACTATCTCTAACATGAGTAATTCCTTTATTAACTTGTCCTGGGGTGTAGAAAATAGTTTCAACAGCCTCAAACAAAGGATAAAAGGTTTGGTACCGTCCACCAGGTTTGAACTTTGGTGATTGATTATCTAAGAAACTTTTAAGACTCATAACACATCCTCCTATGTAGTATTACGAGCGCACGCTAAAATAGATCGCTTTTTAAGCAAGTTAGTGCTTTTCTTTTATCTAGCACCTATATATTTAATGAAAGATAAAATCAGATTAGCCATAAACACAGACTTTAAGTATAAATAGGCATATCAGGTTGAGAACATATCAACCTTACTAATAACCACAACAATGAGTACTCCCATATGACGACCGATTATGTGTCGATTGATGTGCCTTTTGAGTTTCGTCATACCTGTTGGTTTTGTGGCGAACCTTATTATGAAAGCCATGCTTTTATGGCAAAGCCTAATTATGATGGTCAATCTTCACCGATCATGGTGCCTTGCTGCCAAGAGTGTTTTGGTTTTACAAAAGAGATTAAAGTAAGCAGCCTTGATCTTTTGCGAGATAAAGTGAAAGAGAAACTGCATAAGAAGTATCAAAAGCATTTACAGATTGGCGTTAATTGGACCAAGCAAGAGCTGGAAGAGTGTGAGTTTGAAGGCAAAGCACTTGAAGGTTTTCGTGAAAGCGCATGGGCAATGTTTGAAATTGCCAAAGGGCGTGTTAATTATCGTGGATGGGCGGTAAGTATTGATGGTATTCCTGTTGAAGGCCTAACAACAGCGTTCCAATTTGAATTTGATGGCATTGTGTATACCAGTTTAAATCATGCCGTGATCCAACTGGCTACGGCGTATGCGATCCCACAGCCCTATTTGGAACAGGTCATTGAATTAGTCGGACGCGATAAAATGGCGTATGCCTTGCGTTTTTGTAAAACAAGCTACGGTTATTCAAGTGCTGAAATTGCGGCAAGTTTAGCGAGTTTACGAGCACTGTTAGCGGAAGAAAAAGCCAACAGAAAGATTGAAACTAGCAATAATCGTCGTCGAAAAAACACAAAAGTCGCTATTTCGGAGATTAAAGAGCTGATCTTACATCGCACGATGATTTCACCTTATGCCATTCAATGGGCGCTAGAACATGGTGCAACCACACTGCAATTGTTAGCTGAACAAGAAGAGGCGTTTTTCGAGCATTTTAATAAAGAATCTGAATTAACAGCCTTTACGTATTTTAATGGATTACAGATTTACCTTGAGCAACGAGAGATCGATCCTGAATGGGTCGTTAATTCTGATCCTAATAAGCAGCTATTTGAATCTTAATTGAGTAAATTACAGCCATCAAATGGCTGTAATAGTGAGGGGAGATTGTTGCGCTCTTACTAAGTCAGTTTCAGTGTTTCTATGGTGGAGATTTTCCTTAACCTTATAGAGCAACGGTGTATAGCGCGTAAAAAATGCTATACACCGTTTATATTTGAGTAATCTTTAACACTCGGTATAGACAGAAGAGTGTAATTAAAATAACCCAATCAACTAGCTTTGGGTTATTTCGTGCATCAAACTGTCGATTTGGACAACCACCTTTTTACTTGCTTCTTCCATAGCGTTTATTGCCGTTACCACTTCTGGCATATTGTTCGATTTAGCTTGGCTCATCGCTTCTCGACCCATTTCATGAACTGTTTTATGAGGCTCTTCCATTAATGCATAGCTTCTTAAATGGCTAAATGCTTTACCTTCACCATGGTAGTACCATTGACCTAAACGACACTCTGAGTGGTTATTAACGACTTCATTAAATGCACCACGCTGTAGGAAGCTGTAAATATTATTTTTCCAGATAGCATGATCGAGTTTAACGGTGTCTAAAAAAGCACGCGTTGATGCAATATGAATAACCCGCTGCATATGCTCAGATTGGCCAACGACTTCATTAACAATTGCACCGATTTGAGCAGAAGAAGCTGACACCTCTTCAGCACAAGATTGGTTCTCATTAATCGATGATTTTATTTCATTAACCTGTTTAAGCACTTGGCTAACAAGCGTGTCTATCTGCTCGCTGGCTTCGCTCGCTTTACCTGCCAAATTTCTAACTTCATCGGCTACAACTGCAAAACCACGCCCAGCTTCACCCGCACGAGCGGCTTCAATAGCGGCATTAAGCGCTAACAAATTAGTTTGGTCAGAAATTTCTTTAATCGTAGATACAAGGTGAGAAATAGAAGTGGCGGTTGTATCGAGTATTTGTACAGAGTCAGTGCTCTGAGTTGCTTGGGAGCTGATGTTAACGGCACGATTTTCAAGGCGTGAAAGAGCCTGATGGGTTTGTGAAAACATTTCGTCTAGTTGTTGTAGCTGATGGTTTTCATGTTCCATTGATTGAGCACTTTCAACCATCTCATTACGGATAGTTGCAAGCATGTCGCCACCTTTTAAGCTGCACGATAATAACTCATTACTTTTATAGTTATCCTGCTTAGTCGATTGAATAAGTTGCTGTTTTTTTTGAAGTTTTTCTTCTAGGGTGGTGATATCAGCTTGATACTTTTCTTTAAGGTCTGCTAACTCTTGCTTTAGCGCTTTATTTTCTGTTTCTATTCGTTTTCGTCCAAACATCGTTATCAAACCTTTATTTAGCCGTGAAATACAATGGATCTTCCATAGTTAAAGTAATACTGAGTACTAATAATAAAATTAAGAATATTATCTTATAAATACAATTTTTATACCGTGACTTGTTACAAAAATTTAAAGATTGTGAATAAAAAACAAAGCAATGTGTTGTTAACCAGTTAACAATGGAGTGGGGGGATTGTAAAAGCTTTGTAGGCAGATCAAGTGAAACAGCTTCATTAACAATTGAGTGAAGACATCCAAGCACATTAAAGTGTTTAATATTTTTATTAATTATGGAGTGGTAGGAAAAGACTAGTTAATTCTCTCCCCCACATTTCTATGCGTAAATGAAGTTTATTTAAAATTAAGGAATTCAACACTCTGAATTTTCAAGACGAAAGGGAGTGGTGTTTTGTCAGCAATTAAAAGGCCTATTTGTTTGATATCTTGTGCGGCAAGTTCGGGAGCGCCACTCAGTAACCTTCCTCTAAAAACAGCTTTAAAATTATTAAAGTTAAAAGTTTTACTTTGTTGTCCTTTAATCGTTTCAAATTCATGTTTGTAGTTAATACGGTAGCCATCTTTCCAAGTTGTAAAGCGTAATTGATATGTTCTACCATCACCAATATAGCTGAGGTTTACAGCGTTAATGTCATTAGTTAATGGTGGTAGTAATCTATTTACCGAGCTAAATCCGCCGTTGTTAGCTAATGATAGCTCACCGGTAAATTGACTTATGCTTCCATCATAGCTAAATTTCCCAGTGGAAATACCACCCATTACATCATCATTAACAGTAGTCCAGTATTGATGTTCATTAGGTTGAGTAAAATCAATCATATTGAGCCTTGATGCAAAAGTGTGTTTAGAAAAAATAATACAAGTAACGATCAATACCAACAGTGATAAAAAGTGTTCTAATAAATTATATCGATAAATACTGGATAATTTCATAGAAACCCTACATATTTTCTTTATCGTTCGTGGCGAGCATAGCTAAGCATTGATGAGTAAAATCAGAATAATTTGCAAGTTTATCGTACTCGACGTTGAGAGAGCCATGAAACATAAGTGTTACCGTAACGTCCCTATAATTGAGCCAGCATGTGTAACCGTCATAATCGTGCCAAGCGTATATATCGCCTAGTTTATATCTATTATTGAGCTGTTCTCCTGTTGAGCGAATATAGTCAAACACTCTGAGAAACTCTTTAATAGTCAATTTTCTCTCCATTGTGATCCTAGTTATCTTTATGAATAGATTAATTATATACAACTAAAGATACTACGATTTAAGGATATTAATTGATCACTTAAAATCATTAATGAAAGCTTTAGAAATAATGAGATAAAAATTAAAAAAACATGACGTATTAAATGAATAGCAATGTTACTTTGATAAGGTATTGATAATTTTTAACTATGGTCAAGAGGCAAGTCATGATTTATACAACAACAGAAACAGTTCCAGGTCGGGAAATTGAAACGATATTAGGTGTTGTTAATGGCAATGTTGTTCAGTCTAAGCACGTTGGAAGAGATTTAATGGCGGGGTTGAAAAGTATTGTTGGTGGTGAATTGAAAGGCTACACCGAAATGCTGACTGAAGCACGAGCTATCGCGACGGAAAGATTAGTGTCAGAGGCTAAGAACCTTGGTGCGGATGCTATTGTTGGCGTAAGGTTTACTACTAGCGCTGTTACTGATGGCGCGTCCGAGATTATGGCATTTGGTACTGCTGTTAAGTTACGAACATAAGGATAAGAGTTATCCACTATTTGTCACTTTATACGTTAGCTGAAGTGTTGGAATAGTCTTGTGAAAATTGTCTATTGGTGCCGTTTATTTATAAATACATTCTTATTACATGGATTTTAATGAAAGGAACTAGTATGGAAGAGCTTCAAGGTGGACGACAAGGGCAAATTTTTCTTACTGAAGATGAAGTGTATCGACCAAGTGGTTTCTGGTCAGAGTCCGTTCATAAGTTGTTATACCACCTTGAAAATAAAGGTTTTAATAACACGCCAAAGTTTTTAGGCTTCGACTGCGATGGAAACGAGATATTGTCTATCGTATCTGGGGATGTTTACAATTATCCGTTAGAGGGAAATATTGCCACAGATGAGGCGTTAATTTCTGCAAGTAAGCTTTTACGCCAATACCATGATATTACTGCTTCGTTTATCACTAGCCCATCATTTAAACATTCGCAATGGATGCTACCAAGTAGAACACCATATGAGGTAATTTGTCATGGTGATTTTGCGCCTTACAATGTTGCTTTAGATGGTGTTAAAACAATCGGTATCTTTGATTTTGATACGGCTCATCCAGCGCCAAGGCTTTGGGATATTGCCTATGCTATTTATTGTTGGGCACCATTTAAAACCAATCAATATGATGCTTTAGGAGATTTGGCAGCCCAATCCGTTAGAGCTCGTCTCTTTTGTGATGGTTATGGTTTATCAAATAAAGAGCGCGGAAAGTTAGTTGAAACAATGATTGATAGGGTTCAAACCTTAGTTGATTTTATGCAAAGTGAAGCCAACAAGGGAAACGCTTCCTTTATTGATAATATTAATAATGGTCACCATCTCGCTTATCTTAGCGATATCGAATATTTTAAAACAAATTCTCAATTCATAACGAATAATTTATATAAGTAAAAATTAAGACTTTTATTAATTAAAAGACCTAGGGAATGTAATATCTTGGTCTTTTATTTTAAATACAGAACGTTTATTGATTGTGCTATAAATAATCATTATTTCAGCCCTGTTTTTGTTACTTATCGCATTTTGATTAATCTCATTTGCTCTGTTTACTCGGCCAATTATACTTTTATTCAATCAGTTTATTTTTCCTGCTTTGTCCATACTGAACTCTATATATTTGAAAATATAGCGTTTAGATTATTAATATTTAGCAATTGTATATTACATACGTTGATAGCAATATTTTTAACGAGATGTATCAATAAAGTGTTCAAGGTGTCTCGTGATATATGGTTTCATGAGATGTTAGTACGATTAAATATTTTGATGTTTTAGTGTAATAACTTGTCAGTATATAGAAATGATTATTGAGGCTATATGTTTCGTTATGCCATAGGAGGGCTTGTGAGAAATCTATTATTTTTAATTTTGTTATTGAGTGTCAATGTACATGGTGGTGAAAGTACGCTTTTCTTTGTTGATAAGTCTCGAGCCATTGTTATAGCGGAATCAGCGATAGCTGAAAAGTATGGCGCTTTTGTTGAAAATTATAAAGAGCCTATTTTAGTTCAACACCATTTTAAGAGTCCGGTTGAGCAATCGGAGCATTTACAAGTTCAATTTACCAAACAGGAATCAATAGAGCAATTAGCTAACGGATATGAAAAAATCACCAGTAATAACTTTACTGTTAGGATGGATAAAAGTGGTGAAGTATTAAGTGTGAATAAAGGCTTATCTCTAATGACCTCGAAGAAAAAATAATGATTTATAAACGATAAATGCATTAACACATTATTAATCTTAGTGTGAAAAAAGTGATAAAAAAGCCCGTTATTAAAAAACGGGCTTTCTTTTGTTACATGTATTTATATACGTTTAGATTACTGGTTGTGGCGTGACCAAACCATGGTGTTGCCATCCTTATCAAATGCTAACACTTCATAGGCATCTTTTTTATCGCCATATTCCATACCAGGTGAGCCCATTGGCATACCACCTACAGCAAGGCCAATCATACGCTCAGGCTTACTTTCTAAGAAACGCTTAATTTCAGCCGCTGGAATATGTCCTTCAAAAGTGTAACCTTCAATTTGTGCAGTATGACATGACGCATATTCAGGACGTAAACCCAATTTAACTTTAATTGGTGTTAAGTCTTCTTCGTACACCATATCTAATTTAAAGCCATTGTCTTCCATATGCTTAACCCATTCTTTACAACAACCACAGTAAGGTGACTGGTAGTTAGTGCCAGTAATTGGTGTACTTGCTTGAGCCAATGAGGTAAAAAATAAGCATGTAGCTGCAAAGATATGTGAAATTTTCATCTGTAAATCCTTCAAATTACGCGAAAACTGTCGCGCTAAATAACAAAATAAAGTGGTGGCAAATGCCGATTAGTTATTTTGTTAAACGAGAGGAGGTCTTAGCTGTGTTTCACTAAAATGAACAGGTGTGTGTGTTTGACTTGCATATAATTGAACGTCATTAACAATCGCAGAAAACGCAAAGAAAGTTAACAGTGCGGCTTGTGTTTGTTTGCTCTTGCAATCATCGTCATTACAGCATGATGATTTTTCTTTAACAGTATCGTTGTGAGTGAGTGATATATCATCGATATCGCTCATATCACAAGAGGAAAGCGTCGTTATGTTCGTTGACAACATAGGCATACCTTCATCGCAGCATTGTTCTGGATGGGCTGCTTCTATTAATGGTGTTGTCATTTGAAGGCAATGTATCTGAGGTATTTGATCAAAGCTAATGGTGCGTGCAATTACAGCGTTAGTAAAAACACTGAAAATGATAAATAGTGTGAGGATTGAACTACGACACAACCTAACCATATAAAAGCAAGCATTCCTTACATAACATTAGCTTATAAATATTAATTACTAACAAGTATATATAAACATAATGTAAGTACAATAACGAGGTTGTAACGAGTTGTGTTATCGAAGCAGAGCTTAACGCGATTTTGACATTAATACCTAGTAACTAGGCGTAAACTATTCTGACTAGAGGAAATTACTCTGTTTTAAAATAAAAAATGCGCTGTTAGGGCTAATTATGTTGTATACCGAAAAAGATCGTCAAATTTTGCATGACACATGGATGAGTTATAAAGCAAAAATGCGTATAACTCAGATTGAAATGGCTAAAAAGCTAGGCTTAACGCAACTGGAGTTTTCAGATATTTTACGAGGATCTAAACCGATTGAGCAACAGTTCGTCAATGAGTTTTGCGGTTTATTAAATGTTGACCCTATCTTGATTTTACCGTCACTGCGAGAGCAAATGGCTTCAGGACAAAGCGCTAATTCATCTATTAAGAATACGTTTATTTTTGATGGTGAAATTACTAACGTAACGTATTCGGGTAATCAATTGATTGTTGAATACGAACACAAAGCGACACCTGTACAGTAAGTTAATATCGTGTTGATGTAAAAAGGGCTCTTGCGAGCCCTTTTTTATTATTTCTCAGAATCTACTCGCCACTCGGGTATAAATAAATATAACACTGCGGCAGATAAGATAGATCCCATTACGTCTGATGAGAAATGCATACCTAGCCATAAACGGCTAATACCTACACCTACGGCCCATACTACAAGTCCACCAGCTAATAAATAGTGGCGAGTACGTAATAAGAAGCCGCCCCAAAACAGAATACAAATCGCTGCAAAGATTGTATGCCCTGATGGAAAAGAATAGTTAGTTTCACCTTCCCAACTACGAATACGCCATCGGCTAATATAGGCAGATGCTTTTTTAACTACGTTTTCCTTTTCACTTTTATTCAGCTGATAAAAGTTTTCAGGTGATGGGATTAGGTTTAAACGCTGTAGTTCATAAGTATAAGGACGAGGTATTGCGGTTTCATGCTTTAAGATTGTTTTCGCGCCAAAACTTAATACCAACAAAATAGCGAATTGAATCCACAATTTAATGATTTGTTTTTTAGGTAAACGGAAAAAGACCGGTAATAAACACAGTAGTACGGTTGTGATAAGGAAGAAGGGTTTACCTGCCGTATCCGTTAATAAAGAAAATGATAAACCAGCCGCATCATTAATGGGATCGCTTAACAGAGGTACTGGGAATATAGAGATAGCAATAAAAAGTGCTAATGCAAAAAAAGCTAATGCTAGATAGTTAACAAGTTTTCGAGAGATAAAAAACATCATAGTTAAAGTCAATCAGTAATAGGGTATGGGTAGGTTGACCGCAAATTCTACTGAAAGTGCCATAGTATTGATATTTTATTTTCATAAACCCAATCATTTTTTACGCTAAAAGGAATGCTTAATACCACATAGGAATACCGATTTGTTGTTAGTTATTTTCCGTATTAAACGTGCAAAACGGTAAAATTTATAAAACTGTGATATCCATCACTCAGGATTGTGCTTTTAGAAGCAAACATTAAGAATCCTTAATCTTTTGCTTAATTCCAATTAAGAATCAAAGCGTATCATTAAGTTATTAAAACAATTTACTTTAATTTTAACTTTTAACGTGGAGAAGAGGATGAGCATTCTCGGACATTTCCAAAAGCTAGGAAACGCAATTATGTTTCCTATTGCAGTTTTACCGATTGCTGGTATTTTGCTGCGTATTGGACAACCTGATCTATTAAATATTCCTTTTATTGCAGCTGGTGGCCAGGCTGTATTTACCAATCTTGCATTACTTTTCGCAATGGGGGTGGGTGCCGGATTTTCAAAAGATAATTCAGCAGCAGCAGCGATTGCATCAGCCGTAGGTTATTTCATCCTGATGGCGGCACTTAAAACGTTAAATCCAGATGTTGATCCAGGTGTTGCTGGCGGTATCATTATTGGTGTTTGCGCAGGTCTTCTATATAACCGCTTCAATGCAATCAAATTGCCAGAGTTCCTTGGCTTCTTTGGTGGTAAGCGTTTTGTACCTATAGTAACGGGTTTAGTTGCTTTAGTACTTGCTTACGCATTCAGCATTATTTGGCCTCCAATTCAAGATGGTATCAACCATCTTGGTCAATGGATTCTAACTAGTGGCGTACCTGGTGAGTTCGTTTACGGTGTTGCTAACCGTCTATTAATTCCACTTGGTTTACACCATATCCTAAACAGCATGGTTTGGTTTGTATTCGGTAGTTACACAGCCGCTGATGGTCAAGTTGTAACAGGCGAAATCTCTCGTTTCTTTGCTGGTGACCCTACTGCTGGACAAATCTTAAGTGGTTTCTTCCCTGTTGTTATGTTTGGTTTGCCAAGTGCTGCGCTTGCATTCTATGTAACAGCGAAGAAAGAAAACAAGAAAGTGGTTGGTGGTATGTTGTTAAGTGTTGCATTAACTGCATTCTTAACTGGTATCACAGAGCCAATCGAATTCATGTTCATGTTCCTAGCTCCAGCATTATACGTAGTACACGCTATTTTAATGGGTGTGAGTATTGTTGTTGCATCTTACCTGAATATCCACATGGCCTTTAGCTTCTCTTCAGGCTTGATTGATTACATCTTGAACTACAACGCACCAGCAGCACACAACTCATGGGAAATCATCCCAATGGGTCTTGTGGTTGGCGCAATCTACTTCGTAATTTTCGTTGCAGTAATTAAGATGTTTAATCTTAAAACACCGGGTCGTGAAGATACACCAGCTGAAAACTCAAACCCAGAAGATGATGCTGCAAGCAAAGCGGATTTAGCTAAATCTTACCTAGAAGCTCTAGGTGGTAAGGATAACTTAACTGATATTTCAGCTTGTATCACTCGCTTACGCTTAGGTATTGTTGACCGTGCAGTTATCGATGATGCAAAACTTAAGCAACTTGGTGCTAAAGGTGTAGTGAATGTAGGTTCTAACAACCTTCAAGTTATCCTTGGCCCACAAGCTGAAATTATTGCTAACCAGATGAAGTCACTTTAAGACGTTAACACAAAGAGATTCGTGATTTCATAATTCCCCCTATGGTCACGTTAAACGGCCTACCTTTTGGTAGGCCGTTTTTTGTTTTTAAAAGGTAAAGCTATGATCCTATTACCTGAAAATTATATCTCTTGTGTATATAATGCGAGAATAAGCGCTGAGAAGAAAATGATTAGGTATTAAATGAAAGTTCTCGTTATTGAAGATGATGTCACTACGCGTGAATTTATTGCACAGGGATTGCGAGAGCATGGTTTTGTTGTTGATGAAGCAGAGGATGGTCATCAAGGGTTAATGATGGCAACAAGTTGTGAATATCAACTGATTATTTTAGATCGGATGTTACCTATACTTGATGGTTTAAAAGTACTTGCAGCATTACGAGCAACAGAAAATGAAACCCCGATCCTAATTTTAAGTGCCATGGATAGTGTAGAAGATCGTGTCGCTGGATTAACTGCAGGCAGTGATGATTACTTAACAAAACCTTTTGCCTTAGCTGAACTCATTGCTCGCGCCAATATATTAGTTAAGCGCCATCAGTCTAGTGTGAATATTTCATCTGAATATAGCTATGACGATTTACGGCTTGATATTAAATCTCATCGGGTATGGCGCGGATCTCGTGAATTAAATTTGCAGCAAAAAGAGTTCTTACTACTGCAGTATTTAATGGAGCATGCAGAAAGTGTAGTTTCGCGGATGAGCTTATTTGAATCGGTATGGAGCTACCACTTTGATCCTAAAACGAATGTTATCGATGTACATATCGCAAACTTACGAAAAAAATTAGAAGAAGGTGGAGAGCCAAGTTTGATACATACCGTAAGAGGTGCAGGTTATGTCTTACGCAGGCTCTGATCGATTATCGCGTTCGAGTACTTTTAAAGTTCTACTCTATTTTATTAGTTGTGTTGCCATTATATTTATACTGTTTATTAACCAAGTTTTTGTTAATTCAGAAATGTTTTACCATAAACAGTTAGCACAAGAATTAAGTAATGAAATGGCACTGTTTGAGCGTATGGTTCAAAAAGGTCATATTAACGAGATACCTGATCTTGTTAAAGAGCATCAGCAAATCCAAAATGTGTTTGAGTATAGGATTACCAAGAGACCAGAGGCAAATACTGCGATAACGTACCCTGCAGCATTATCAGATACAGAACTACGTGTTAATCGCTTTCAGAGGACATTAAATTTACGGAATAATAATATACTAATTATTGGTATCAACCCTGAATTAATGCGCTCATACCGAGACAATATGGTACCAATGCTAGTTTCTGGCATTGTTGTTCCCGTGATATTAATGCTAGCGGGCGCTCTATTATTTGCGATTTCTATTTTAAAGAAATTAGAACGTGTTAATCATGGTATGAACCGAGTTAGCCTTGGCGAGAAGGGGGTGAAACTCCCAGTCAGTAAAAATGATGATGAATTTGATGTACTGACAATCCACCTTAACTTTCTTATTGAACAAGTTGAAAAGAAAGAAGAGTCACTAAAGGAACTCTCGGTTGGTATGGCGCACGATTTGCGTACACCAATTGCAAGAATGAAACTTCGGCTTGAAAGCTTACTTGAAAAAGATACGGCGCCGTTTACCAAAGATTTAGAAGCTTGCCATGATGATTTGGAAGTACTACTTAGTATGTTCAATGGCATGTTAGAAATTTCTCATATCAATACAGGTAAACATAAAATTGATAAGCAATGGGTTAGTCTATCCCAAGTTTGCCAAGATGTTGTTGATTTTCTATTGCCTATTTCGGATGAAAAGAAACAGGTTTTATCATTTCGTGAGGATGAGCCATACCATGTAAAAGGTGAACCTAGTTTACTTTTTCGTGCCATTTATAATGTGGTTGAAAACGCAATTAAATATACACCTGATGAGGGAAGTATCGATGTTGTCGTTGATCATTTTGGTGTGGTAGTGATTGATAATGGGCTTGGCGTATCGGATGAAGATAAAGGACGCATTAAAGAGCCGATGTACCGTGCTGATAAAAGCAGGACGCATCAAGGTTTTGGCTTAGGATTATCTCTTGTTGAAGCGGTGATGAAAAGGCATGGTGGCGATTTAGCGTTTAGTGATAATAATCCTGGTTTGCGGGCGCGATTATATTTTCCATTAAAACATGACCATAGAATGAATGATAACTAATAAAAAGCCCGCTAATTGCGGGCTTTTTTAAATACAAAATATGACTAATTTGTTTAAACTTCTTCTGTTTGAAGATTATTGTAATGTTCTTTTTTAGCGTTAAAACGAGAAACTAAATCATCGATACCATCTTGGCAATAAGGTTTTAAGCCACTCATTAGCATACGCTTCCGACCAGTACCCACAATCTCTCCATTTTCTTTAAAACAGAAATTCAGTGTCACGCTTCCACGCTTTCCATCAACATCAATATTTGAACTTGTTAGCTCTACATGGGGTGCAGTTAAATCTAGTCGACAGAACTCAAGTTCCATGCTTTCGTAAATAACTAATGGTCGAGTAGGGTTGATCATCATGTCTTTAGATTTCATCAAAGGCACCATGATATGAGGAAAATTCATTCCTGAAAATTGAACGTAACTTTTAGTTATTTGGGCAATTAAATCTTGGTCATGGGTAATTTCACCAGAACGTGCAAGATGAAGGAATTCCTTACCTTTGCTATCGATTAATGATAAATCAGTATCGGATTGAGTTGAAATACTCAGTTCTGTACTCTCATTTATCATACCAGCAAACGTCACACGCATCTTCTGGCTGATACCAACATTGGCAAGTAAGACAGAAAAAAGTAGATCGCCAGGAACACAGAAGCGCTTATTGTCTGGATCGTGAATAGGGTTGAAATCACCCGCAATTCTTTTTGCAAAATCACTTGCTTGTTCACGAGTAAAAGAAAACTGACCACTTTTATCTGAATAGTATGTATCTAAAAACATGTTACGTATGAATACCTAAAATAGAGACTGCGTCTATTCTACAACATAAAGTGTTGTGTAATGGTCTAGCCAGATGAAAACGAGTAGCTCTTAACTTATGTGTAAATGCAAGAGGTTCTATTCATAATTGACACTTAACGAATTAATATTGCGAACAGTATCACATTAGATTTAATGTTAATTATATAGAAATGTTTGCAGTTTTTTTTGAAAATTTCAACATAATTATTATATTGATTGCGTAATATGCTTAACCACTATTTTTTTAATGTTTTTCCCATGAAATTGATGATTGGCGTAGATCTCAATAAATTATTCGGTATTATCGTTTATCTAAAGAATAAAGAAATCTTTTGTTACAACCTGACATATGATGAAAGGTTTTTATCAACTTCTAACGTGTAGAAGACAGGAAATAAAAAAGTGGCACGGAAGCTACATATAAAAACAAAAAAGCCAAGCTATTTAAAGTAGCTTGGCTGTTTATATTATGGAGGCAGAAACGTTACATGCGTATATCTAATGGAATGATTGTAACTTTATCACCAATTTCTGCATTTACTTGCTCAGGTGCTATTTCAATCAAGCAGTTTGCTTCGCTCATTGAACGAAGTATGCCTGAACCTTGCGAGCCTGTACTTTTTACCACTAAACGGCCATTAGCATCAAAACTCGAAATACCGCGAGTATACTCAGTACGTCCTGAGCGGGAGCGAAGCTTTTCAATCGCGATAGCTTGATGTGTTTTCGGCTGCCAATTGATTTTGCCTTGCTGTTTTCTAATAGCAGGTTCCACAAATTGTAAGAACGCAACCATTACCGCAACAGGGTTACCTGGTAATCCAAAGAATGGCACATTACCAATAGTGCCAAAAGCAAGAGGACGACCTGGGCGCATATTGATACGCCAGAAGTTAATCTTACCTAATTTATTTAACACGGTTTTTATATAGTCCGCATCGCCGACAGATACACCACCAGAAGATAAGATCAAATCAGCTTTCGTGCTCGCTTGTGTTAACGTTTTTTCGAGCGACGCTTCGTTATCATCAATAATACCGAGATCAATAACTTCACAGCCTAAGTTAGTGAGTAGGGCATATAATGTATAGCGGTTTGAGTCATAGATGCAGTTTTGTTTTTGCGTTTCACCCGGTTGCTGAACTTCATCACCGGTAGAAAAAATCGCAACGCGAATTGGTTTGTTGATCGTGATTTTATCAATACCCAGTGACGCCACCATGCCAAGCTCTGGCGCTGTGATTGTCGTGCCTGCTGCAACGGCAATTTGACCTAAAGCGAGATCTTCACCTGCTTGACGTACGTTTTGACCCGCTTTAATGTTACCCATTGCTTTATCAAACGTGACCGTGTCACCTTTCTGGGCTGCTTGCTCACGCATTATGACGGTATCGGCACCTTGTGGAACTGGTGCACCTGTCATAATGCGTACAGCTTCACCATGTTCTAATGGCTTATCGTAACTATGTCCGGCAAGCACTTGACCAACAACATGATAACTTTCACGCTCTATATCATCACCAGAAATAGCATAACCATCCATCGCAGAATTGGTATGTTGAGGAACATTGACTGGTGATAAAATATCGTGTGCGGCAATTTGTCCTAGTGCTTGATATAGATTCACAGACTCGCTGTTATGTAATGGTTTAATCTGCTCAAGAATTTTTTCTCGACCTTGAGTGACTGATAACATGCCATCTGGATTTATATCGCTACAACTTAATGTTTGCGCTTCAGTGTTCGTACTGCTATTTACGTAATCAATAACAAAGTCAGTAATTTGATCAAGATTATTGATCTCCATTTGTGGCAATGCACTTTCAGCTGGGATATTCGCTGCGATGGCAATGATGTTGCTATCTTCTAGGTGTAGCCAAGGTTTGCCGATTTCTTTGCGGTGCAATTCAATTTTAGGGAAATCGAGCTTTTTAAAACCTTCAACCAAAATGAGATCGAGTTCGGTTTGATCTAATTGGTTGAGTAAATAGGGAAGTTGAACTTCTTCTTCCGGTGTTTCTGTCACCAGTGCGCGACGGTAACGAGAAGATATCAGCATTTGGCTTGCGCCAGCTTTACGAAGGCGGTAGCTGTCTTTACCTTCTTGGTCAATATCAAAATTATGGTGAGCGTGTTTTACCACGGCTACACGAAGTCCTCGTTCTACAAGCTTAGGTAACATTGCTTCAAGTAAAGTGGTTTTACCTGTACCACTAAATGCAGCGAAACCAAGTAGCGGTAAAGAAGCGTTAATTTGACTCATGTAGCACTCCAAATTGAGAGAGTTCTTCAGGGGTATTAAGGTTTACAAAAGCATCTGTTTGATCACTAAAATCAACCGTGATCATATTACATTGGCGGTAAAGCAGAATGATTTTTCTATCACCATTAGCTAGAAAGGCTTCAAGCTTAGGTAAAATACGACGGTGAACAAGCGTTACTACTGGTTGAATATGCTCACCATTATGAGCTACAGCAATATCGGTTTCTTTTGTACAAGCGTTTGCCATTCTTGCGACTAAATCATGCGGAAGCTGTGGGCAATCACAAGGCACAAAACCAATCCAGTCGTTATCGATATGAGAAAGTGCGGCATGCATCCCCCCCAAAGGGCCGGGGTAGTCTTTAATGGTATCACCAAAGACTTCACCAAATTCAGCGTAACGTTCATGGTTGCGATTTGCATTGATGGTGATGTGTGATGTTTGTGGGCGCAGCGTATCGATAACATGTTGAATTAATTGCTTATTAGCCAATTTAATTAACCCTTTATCATTACCTCCCATACGGCTGGCTTGTCCACCCGCCAAAATAACCCACTGAGTTTGCTCAGGCGTAGGCATAGTTATCCTTATCTTTTTTAACTAGCTGCAAATCTGCACGCTCAATTAATTTTGTGTCATTGATTGTCCACTGTCGACGGCATAAGTCGGTTAGCTCATTATGCTGGTGGCTAGTGATGACAAGGCTAGAGCCTCGTTCTAATAAGTCTTTTGCCAATACAACTTGGCGGCTAATGGATTCTTTATCCATACTTGCACTGGATTCGTCCATCAATAATACACTTGGCTTTAATACCCATGCTCGTGCCATTGCTACACGTTGGCGCTCACCGCCAGACAACACAGATACATGTTCATCGGCAAGGGTTTCTAACCCAACCATTCTTAAGGCATTAATGGCTTCATTACGGCGTTGTTGACGATCTCTAATAATATATTTTAAGCCATAACAAACATTATCAAACACTGTTCCATCAAACATATAAGGGGTTTGATGCATGTAGATAATGCCATTTTGATAACAGCCTCCAAACAAACGACTTAACCAGTGGTGTTGAGTATTGATTGTTCCAGTGGTTGGCTTTTGTAATCCTGCGAGTACTTTTAAAAGCGTTGTTTTTCCAACACCATTATCACCAGTAAGATAAATCGCATCTTGTGGTTCTAACTTTAACTGAGGAATATGGAAAAGTAGGCGATGTTTAAAACGAACAGAAAGATCTGTTGCCTCAATTGAAATATGCATCATATCAATACCCTCAGCTTAGTTCGTACGCAAGTGGGCTTTGCCACGAGAGATCGATAAAATAAAGTTTAGTCCGAGAGCAAGAATTAATAAGACCATTCCCAAGGCAACGCCTTGTGCAAACGCACCTTTAGAGCTTTCCAATGCAATGGCTGTCGGAATATTTCTGGTTGAATTTAAGATGTTGCCACCCACCATCATTGAGCAACCCACCTCAGTGATAATACGGCTGAAAGAGGCAACAATTGCAGCTAATAGTGGAAAACGGCTTTCCCACATAAGGCTCATTAGCGCTCGAGGGTAGCTTGCACCTAATGAAATAGCAGTTTCCCATGCACGACGGTCACTATTTTGGAAGGCGGCATGCATCATAGATATTAAGATTGGAAAACAAATTAATATTTGTCCAAGAATCATCGCTCGCTGAGTAAACAGCATTTGCCAGTCACCTAAAGGTCCTGAACGCGATAGCAACATATACAACAATAAGCCAATAACAACAGTTGGAACGGATTGCAGTGTATTAACAAAAGAAAGTATTAGCCATCGACCTGGAAGTTTTCCATAAGCAAGGGCGAAAGCAACTAATAAAGAAGGAATTAATACAATAGCAATGGCTAACAGAGAAACTGAAAAAGAAACACCAACAATGCCCCATAGCGAGCTATCTCCACTAAACAGAAGTTGGATTGCTTGTTGCGTTGTTTGCCAAATATTCATTGTTATTTTATTTCTAATATTTAATTGGTTACGCCGAACATGGTCTTATTTCATTATAACAGAATTGTTAATTAGATAAGAGAATGTGTTCGGCGTAAAATGCTACAAAATCAAATAAAGCTAATTATTTATTGTGTGATTGCATCTGCAACAAATAGTTGTTCGCCATGACGCTGGTAACCATTGATCATGGTTTGTGCTTTAGAGTTAACTAACCAATCGCTGAATGTTTTTGCACCTTGGTAGTTAATGTCAGGGTAACGGCTAGGGTTAACTAAGATCACTTGGTATGGGTTAAATAAGCGTTTGTCACCTTGAACCATGATTTCTAGGTGTAGTTTATTTTGGTAAGCAAGCCATGTACCACGGTCAGTTAGAGTGTAAGCTTGTAATTCAGATGCCATGTTTAATGTTGGGCCCATGCCTTGACCAACAGCTTTGTAGCCACCGAAGTTAGGTTCCATTTTTGTTTGTGCCCAAAGATTAAGCTCTTTTTTATTGGTACCAGAATCATCACCACGAGACACAAACACAGAATTTGTTTCGGCAATATTAACCAGTGCGTTAGCAACGTCTTTATCACCTTTAATTTTTGCAGGATCTGCCTTTGGACCAACAAGCACGAAGTCGTTGTGCATTAGTTTGCGAGGAAGGATACCGAAACCACCATCAACAAATTTGGCCTCTGCTTTAGGTGCGTGAGTCATGACTAAATCAACATCACCATTTTCGCCCATGCGTAGTGCTTTGCCTGTACCCGCAGCTAGAACCTCAACAGTGTAGCCCGTGTCTTTTTTAAACGCTGGTAAAAGGTAGTCAAGAAGCCCTGAGTGGTAAGTACTGGTTGTCGTTGCTAAACGAATTGTTTTGTTTTCTTGGTTATCGGTTGCGGCATGGCTAAGGCTTGCTGCAGCTAAGCTTAAAACAACTAAACTCGTCTTGAAAAAATTCATAAGATTCCTTGATTTACAGACTCAACATAAAATAAAAAAGAGATGATTTGAGACATTCCGCCTCAATAAATAGCTTATGCGCCTATAAGCAAATAAAATGCCAGAAGCGATAAGATTTATATTATGTGAATATTTATTCTGTAATTTGTTGATTATAATGTTTTATTTTTTCTTTTTTGCGCTGCGTCATCTTTATGCTTCAAATCTGTTTTGACATTGATCTTCACTGTGAGACAAAATGTCGCATCTTTTTTATGGGTAATAATGTCCCTTTATGTCTGATCTTGAATTAAATACACCTTGGACTGCCGTTTCTGTATTGGTTGTCGATGATGAACCGGGTATGCGTGCCATTTTAAAAAAAGCATTAAGTAAAAAGTTTGCTCAGGTTGATACCGCAGGCAGTATTGAAGAAGCCGAAGAAATAAGAAAACGCTGTCATTTTGATTTATTAATAGTAGATATAAATCTTCCAGGGCGCTCAGGAATTGAATGGCATGAAGCGTTTGATCCAAATACGCGTCGTAGTGATGTTATTTTTATGACAGGCTATGCAGATTTAGACATGGCGATTCAAGCATTGCGTGCAGGGGCATCAGATTTCATCTTAAAGCCGTTCAATTTAGAACAAATGATGCAGTCAGTAAGCCGTTGTATTGAACGTCGATTAGTTGAACGTCAAAATTTTGCACTCCAACGCGATGTAGAACGCAGTTATCCCGTTGATATTATCGGTGATGCTACAAGCACCCAAAAAATGAAAAAACTGATCACCCAATTAGCGCCATCTATTGCTGCTGTATTGGTTGAAGGTGAATCAGGCACCGGTAAAGAGCTGGTGGCACGTGCGCTTCATCAGCTAAGTAAACGTACAGGACCATTTGTACCTCTAAACTGTGGCGCGATTGCACCTGATTTATTGGAAAGTGAATTGTTTGGTCATGTTTCTGGCGCTTTCACTGGTGCTAAAAAAGGGCGCGATGGTCTATTTCGGGTAGCAAATAACGGTACACTGTTTTTAGATGAAATTGGTGAAATGCCGTTATCCATGCAATCTTCGTTATTACGTGCGCTTGAGCAAAAAGCAATACGACCAGTAGGTGCTGAGCGAGAAGTGAATGTTGACGTGCGTATTGTGGCAGCAACGAATAGGAATTTGAAAAAAGAAGTCGAAGAAGGACGCTTTCGTCAAGATTTGTACTATCGCTTAAATGTTCTCACCATTGAATTACCCGCATTACGTGAGCGTATAGAAGATATTCCAGCGTTAGCTCACCACTTTACACAGCAGCTTTCGAAAGATTTAGGAATGAAGCCAATTAATTGGGCACATGAAGATATTCTAGCAATGCAAGCTTATCAATGGCCGGGTAATATTCGTGAATTACGTAATATGATGGAACGTTGTATTTTATTGGGTAAATCACCTTCTGAGTATTGGCAGGAATTAAATGGGGATGTGCCTGCAATATCATCGCCAGAGAAAACGCCGACTGTATTAAATAGTGATGAGAAGCGACCATGTCAGTGTCACGATGGTGAACAAGAGCAATATTGTTACCCAGTAGACTGGACGTTAAAAGATGTCGAAAAAGCGCATATTATGCAGGTAGTAGATTCAAACGAGGGTAATAAGTCTGCGGCAGCTCGTCAGCTTGGTGTAGCGCGTAAAACGTTAGAACGTAAATATAAAGAATGGGCTGAAGAATCGGCATCATGCGAATAACCAAAGCGTTAATGCATCCCAAAGCTTTTATATTATTATGGCTAAGGCGGTTTCGAACTATGGTTCGTTATCGTCTGTTAGTCTTAACATCTGTTCCTATTATCATCACATTATTTGCGTTAATTGGTTTAACTTTTTATTGGACTGTTACTTACACTTGGCAAAATGCGCTAATGAATGTAAGGGCAGATTTAGCTGTTGCTCACCATAGTATGGAATTATTACAAAAAGAGCAGCGAATGGAATTGCAGTCAATGGCTGACTCTTATGATTTCCAATATCGTTTACGCTTTGATGAATCCTCCTTAAGTCACTGGGTACGCTCTGAAAACCAGCAATATAATCTGGATTTTATCGTGCTTCACCCTGCATCAGCATTGGGTGAGTTCTCTAAGCAAGAGCGCCGTCTGTTACTTGAAGGAAAAGAGCAAACATTTTTTCAGGTACTAGATCGTAGAGAACTTGCAGGATTGAATAGTGATTTACCTGCTCGCGCGCAAGTGCCACTGCTCAAAGAAAATAAGATAGAGCAGAAGGGGTTAGTGAGTCGAAGCTTGATTCCCATTTTTAACAGTGAAGGGCACCTTCAATGGATTCTTGATGGCGGTATATTACTCAATAATAGTACGGAACTGGTTGATCGAATTCGTAATTTAGTTTTTGCGTCTGATACGTTACCTACTGGCAGTATTGGCACTGTTACTATCTTTATGAATGATGTTCGTATTAGTACAAATGTACCATTAGATAGTAAAAATTTGGTCGGTAGAGCGGTTGGTACTCGTGTATCAGATGAAGTGAGCCGTGAAGTGATTACGTTTGGAAAAACCTGGGTTGATAGAGCTTATGTCTATGATAGTTGGTATGTTTCTGCTTATGAACCTTTACGCGATATAAACGGTAAAGTGATTGGTATGCTTTATGCGGGCTATTTACAATGGCCACTGATCAAGACCTTTTTAACGAATATTATTGAGCTCGGCATTGGTATTATTTTGGTACTGGTTATCTCTGGTATTGTCGTTTATCGGGGATCACGTGATTTGTTTTTACCGATTGAAAAAATCTATCAAGTAGCAAAATTAGTTCAGATGGGTTCTGATCGTCGAGTGGGTAAATTAGACGTTTACCCTGATCACGAACTGCAAATTTTGGGTAATCAGTTTGATACCATGCTGGATCAGCTTGAACAGCGTAATCAAGCGATAAAGCAGGCTGCTGTGGAATTAGAAGAAAAGGTTGAGCAACGTACTCATAGCTTGCACCATAAAACTGAAGAATTAGAGCAACATATTAAACTGCTTAATCAAGCAAGATCTAAGCTGGTGGTGAGTGAAAAATTAGCTGCACTGGGGGAACTGACAGCAGGTATCGCTCATGAAATTAATAATCCTCTTGGGGTTATCTTAGGTAATGTTGAATTGATCCAATTTGAGTTAGGGGATAATACGGTTCAAGTTCAAGAAGAGTTAGATGCAATCCATGCTCAAATTGACCGTATACGTAATATTACTCGAAGTTTGTTGCAGTACAGTCGTCAGGGTGGCGTACAAAATGAAGTGACATGGCATCACCTGAACCAGATTGTTGAAGAGAGTTTAACTTTAGTACGCTCAGGAACAAAAAAGCTATCAATCACTTTTGTTGTTGAACTTAATGCGAAATGCAGCGTGGAAGTTAATCGCCATCAATTATTGCAAGTGTTAGTGAACCTTCAAATGAATGGTATTCATGCCATGGACGATAAGGGGCGATTAATCATTAGAACAGAAGATTGGATTGATGAGCAGGGGCTATCTATTGGTGCAATTGTTCGTGTCATTGATCATGGCTGTGGTATTGCGAAAGAAAACTTAGAGCGAATATTTGATCCATTCTTTACTACTCGTCGTTCTGGTACCGGGCTTGGTCTCTCTGTTAGCCAAAGTTTAATTGAAGATATTGGTGGAGAGATAACGGTTGAATCTGAGGTGGGTCAAGGTACAACGTTCTCTGTCTACTTAAGACAAAAAGCGTCAACAAGCAATGATCTAGATTTATTGATGATGTCTTAGCTTTATTACAATACTTAGCTTTATTACAACAAAAGCCCCTTGGTATTTATTTAAATAAGAAAAATACCAAGGGGCTCTTTGTTATATATGTACTTTAGAAATTACATGAACGATAAGCCAATAAATAGAAAGGCTAGAGAGGTAAGAGAAATACGAGTGATTAAACTCAGGTGGGTAGGGTTGATCATTTCTTGATGCTGCATAGGCGCTCCTTCTTTAACACTAATTTAAGCATAGTCGAAGAATGGCGTAAATGTGTGTTTTTTTCTTAAATAATAATAGTCTAGGAAGGTTGTGAGAAAAATACTTAATACAGGTTTAAAAAGCAGTATATCAACATACTTCGAAGTTTTTTCAAATCATGGTTTATGATCGTTCTAAAAGTAAAAAGCCAGCAATAGATGCTGGCTTTTACTTATATCAATTAACAGTAATGATTATTTCGTTAATTCTTTTAGTTTCTGTTGTTGGTAGTATTTTGCATCAGCTGTAATTGGTTTGCTTTTACCCGTTTGTAGCCATTGCTTAATACGGCCAGCATCACCAATAGGTGTTAGTTTGCCTTGAGAATCTAACATAACCATCAGGATTCTCTTACCATCAATCGTTGTTACCATACCTAAGCAACGACCAGCTTCATCAAGGTAACCTGTTTTCGTTAAGTTAACCGTCCACTTTTTACCACGTGCTAGGGCATTTGTATTCGTGTAGCCAAGTTTGTAATTAGGTTTACCAAAGTAAGCAGTATGCACTGGTGATGTACTGTACTTACGAATTTCAGGGTATTTGTAAGCAGCGCGTACCATCTTAGCAACATCTGATGCTGTCGAGTGGTTATGGGGATCAAGGCCTGAGCTATCAACAAAATGGGTATTGGTCATACCTAAAGATTTAGCTTTACGGTTCATCGCTTTAATGAATGCCTTGTAGCCACCAGGATAGTTTCCTGCAAGTGTCGCTGCTGCTAGGTTTTCAGAGGACATTAAAGCAATATGAATTGTCTCACCACGACTTAGGGTAGAGCCCATACGAATACGTGTATATGTATTGTACATGCGTTCTTTATCAGTAGGAGTAAACGTTAGTTTTTCGTTTAGTGGGAGTTTTGCGTCAAGTGTTACCATCGCTGTCATTAACTTAGTTAATGAAGCAATTGGCATTTTTACATTAGAATTTTTTTTGTACAGCGTCTTTCCTGTACTAAGGTCTATCACATAATTACTGACTGATGCCGTTTGTAACTTATTAGGATCTAGCTTGCTGGTGTTGATGCTAGCCATGGAAGAGAAGCTAATACTAGCAAGAGTAAAAAACAGAATGAAAGCGTTACGCACAACGGCTCCTTGAAAATGCAAAGGGAAATAATAACAGTATTGTTAATGTCGCTATTGTTGACTTAACTTATGCTGTTAGGCAAGTCATGTTTATGTAAATAGGCCATTTATTTGTACCAAAATTATCTATGAGTAAACATTTGTAATTAAACATTATTCAATAAAATTAAAAGAGACCGAATAGTATAAATAATAGCTGTAATCTAAATAATGGCTATCAGTTCGGAGTGTGTGAAATTTATTCTATGATTGCATATTTTTTTTTTTGATTTTGGATTTCTTTGATTAGATAGTTAATGCTGGTGGATGTATAACAGTGTCTTTGTTTTTTTGATTGCATTTGTGTGATTGCTTAAAAAGTAGATACACATTAAACATAGGGTAACGTTGATTGAGTTATTAGATTTCTTGTCTCAAGTGCAAATTTGAAGAGTGTTGTATAGGGCTTAAAGATCCACATAGACATCCCTGAAATAATATAAAGGAATGTGATCCATAGATGATATATATATCTTCTGAAATAAAATTAACACTCGAAGGGTGAAAAACGCCGTTCAACTGGTTAAGATGTTTGAAAATTCGATTAATAGGACTAACTATGCTTGCTCGTTGCTTACTTATCGCTTTCGTTTCACTGACGTCGCTATCATCTTACGCAACAATTGACGATTCAGATTTAAACGATATTAAAAATAGTATTGAAAAGTCACAAGATACAATGCATTACGTTCGTACTGTATCTGGTTCGATCCCTGTACCTATGCCAAAACACAATGAAGATAAACCAGCTTATAGTTACTATGAAATCGTCTCTTATGATATTTATAATAGTCAAGGTGGAAAGCGTATGATCCAAGCGGTAATCACAAACCATTCCGGTGGTGGTATTGCACTTAAACCTAAGCAGATCAAAGCGTATTTCAGTAATAATACCTATGTTGAACCGACACGAATTGAGCAAAAGGGTAAATTTGCGCAAGGTGAAACAAAGTCAGTGACCTTGTATTTTGGTGAAACAGACGCTTCTATTATCGGTTTGCTTACTCGCTCTTATTAATTCGCTTAAGCTAATAGTAATGCGGTTTTAAACTGAATGAAAAAAGCCCTGATAATCATCATGTATTATCAGGGCTTTTTATTATCCATCTTATTTCAAGGATTGGTTATTAGCGGGTGACTGACTCAGTTAGCACTCCATACCTGTTTTCCTGTACGAGCGAAGTTATAACCACCGAGTTCTTTACCATGAGCTTGAACATCTTCCTCTGAAATCGCTTGCAGTAATTGTTGTTGAAGCGTTCTGAAGTAAATGTTTTTTGGAATCACCAATTCAAACGCTTCAGTACATAGAGGAATAAAGCCTAAACCAAACTCACCCGCTGTACTTTGACTAGCACAACCCACATCAGCTTGACCGCGAGCAATGGATGAAGCTAATTCACGTTCACTGTTAAACACATCTGATTGATTAAGCATTGAGAGGTTATAAGCGTGACCGTGTAACCACTCTTCTAACGCACGCATGCTACCTGCACCTTCTTGACGTAGTGCCCAGCGCCAGCGAGAAGATAGTAATTCAGGCAGTTGGATAGATTTTGAATTTACCGCTTCTGCTAACTCTTTACTGACCACTAAGCCTTGTTCACGTTCAAAGGCATGGACTAATACCCAGTTCTTATGCCCTTGGTATTGTTGTAATAGCGCGGGGTGACGCAGGCTAGCTTCTTCAGCATTTCCCCAGTGAATGGCACACATATCAACGTGGCCTTTACTTAACATGGCTAAGCCTTGTCTTGTGCCCGTTGAGGTATAACCAACTAATGCGGTACTGCCTAATTGGTTCGCCATCTTACCTACCACCATTTGTAATAGTGGATCGTCTGAGCCTGCAATTAATAAGCGATCGGTTAACACGCCGTTATGGCAAGATTCTAATAGCCATTTATCCAACATTGCTTTAGGAAATAACCATTTACCTGTCACTTTTGTTGCTGGAAGTAAGCCATCGTTAGCAAGGGCATACACTTTCTTCTCATTAAGATCTAAATATTCCGCGACAAGCTTCGCGTTCATGAATTCTGGAAACTCAGCCATTAGTTTTGCTCTTTATAAGAAGAAGGTTGCTCTGTTTTATTCGATTGCTGAGAGGCATTCGCACCTTTCACATCAAGAATAAGATTCTGACCGCCATTATAAACTTGGAAACGATGACCTTTAGCGCGGGCAATCATTGTGATACCGAGCTTCTGCGATAATTCATAGCCCATTTGTGTTGCACCAGAGCGAGATAGAAGTACGGGAATACCCATCTGTGCGACTTTAATTACCATCTCTGAGGTTAAGCGCCCTGTGGTGTAGAAAATCTTATCTTCGCCAGTTTCACCTTTTAGCCACATTTCACCGGCTAGGGTATCAACGGCGTTATGGCGACCTACATCTTCGACAAACGATAATATCTCTGTATTACGGCAAACGGCACAACCATGAACGGCACCTGCAGCCTTGTACGTTTCATTGTGGTGAGTTAGCGCTTCAAGTAACCCATACAACATAGATTGCTTTATTTGTACTTGCGGTAGTGTCACGTTTTCTAGCTTTTTCATGACGTTACCAAACATAGTGCCTTGACCACAGCCAGAGGTAACGGTTTTTTTCTCTAATTTCTTTTCTAAGCCATTGGTATTTTCACGGGTGATCACCGCAGCTGAATTGGTATCCCAATCAATAATCACAGATTCAATGGCATCAATATCTTCGATAAAACCTTGGTTCTTTAGATAACCGAGCACAAGTGCAGAAGGTCGTTCACCTAGAGTCATCAGGGTAACGATCTCAATCCAATTTAAATAAACCGTTAGGGGATGTTCACACGCAATTTCTTTGGTTTGAAGATCACCGTACTCATCCATGATCTCCACAGACATTGTCTGCTTAACGGCGGATTTAGTTTTTATAATTTTAGGGAGTTGGCTCATTAGGATATCCAGTGGTTACAAGAAACGTATCGAGATTTCAAATAAGTCCGTAAAAATACACTCAATGATACTAAGCTCAATAGGTAGCGTTAAATGACATGTATTAAGGCAAATAAGTTTGTCTCTAACGCCATAAAGCAAATATTGTTCCATAAATTATATTTACAGATTGAAAGAGGCTACTGGTTGCCATTATTGGCTATGTTTTGATTTATATTTCGCACTTGGTCTAAATTTTGCTTAATACGGACGAATATTCTCAACATACCGCTATAGGCGAGTATGTAAAAAGCAAGATGTAAGGAGTAATTGTGCCAGAACAAGTAAAGCTAGAAATAAAGAAAGATGAAAGCATTTGGCCTATTTATTTTCGACTTCAAGCAGAAGAGAGACAAGTTGGGCGTTGGACTACATACGCATGGACGATTGAAGATCTTTGTTTGAATGGTGAAGAAGACTCAAATGTAGCACTTGCGGAAATCGGTGCTGGTAATTACATACTGCCGTTAGAATTATTTCGTGATGAACGTATGGAGTATCGCTTTAACTTAAACGCACAAGACCCACATTTATTTTTTGTTTGTGCTGAAGAAGATGAACAACTCAAACCTGTATTAATGACGGCAGCTCAAGGTGTTGCAGCCCGATATATGGATGGAGATTATGTTGTTCTTCACATTCAAATCCCATTACCTATTCAAGTCTGGATGGAAGCGTATCTTGGGCGACACGGCGAATTAGAAGAGTGTAAACGTCGAGGCGGTGGCAAAGGTAAAAAGCAGAAAGGGCGTTCAAGTGGCAACTAATTTTTTTCAACGTTGGTCTCAAAGAAAATTAACCAAAACAGAAGATGAATCTGTTGATGAGACATTAACTCTCGAAAGTGCTGAAACGGCCCCTGAACAAGATGTAGTTGTTACCGAAAATACGGCTTCAAATGCAGATGTTATTGAACCTATTGAAACGGATAAAGCTTTAGATAATCAATTAGATAAAACTGATTTGGTCGCTGATGATATCCCTGATATTGCACTGACGCATGATGATGTATCAACCGTGACTTATGATTCTGGCGTTGCATCGTTTATGAAAGAATCGGTTGAAAAATCAGTTAAGAAAGCAGCATTACGTAAGTTATTTCATTCAGAAGAATTTAATTATATCAGTGACATGGATGATTGCACTGAAGACTTTAGCAACATCCCAACGTTAGATCCTGCCATTGCTTCTCAAATGCGTGGTTGGGTAAATCAAGCGGTAGAGAAAGTAACTGATATGGTTGAAGATTTAAGCAGTGAAACGATGAACAACTCTGAGTTAGACAATAAGGCTGAACAGTCTGAATTAGCACTAACAGCAACAGAGGAAACATCCTTAACTTCTCAAGATACTCTCCAGTTAACAATACCTTCATCTACGGATAATGGTGCTGAGGATGAAACTAACCCTACAACGGTTTCTCCAGTGAAAAATTCAGCACAAGACATTTAAATTTATAGAGTGAGACAAAAAGGGAACTAAAACCTTATTAATTGTTGGGACATTTTGGCGCGGTGGGTCTTTTGCGCTAGGACAAAATGTCTCAATGCTGGTGGGTGTAATTATCCACCTCCGACTTTAGTTCCTTTTAAGTCATTTTATTCCGTGAAAAGTTGGATCGGTTATTGCTCTATATAGGTAAGAAGAAGCAAAAAAACGAAAGTCAGAATTTATTGTAGAAAAACTTTAAAGCATAACTTCGTTACTTCTTCAATCGGCACTGACTAGCGGTGACGGGCAAACAGGAATAAGAATGTTAAAAAGTACACTAGAAGCATTTTCTGATACAAACGGTAAAGCACGTGCTGCTGCAATTAATGGCACAGTAGAGCTAACAAATTTAATCCCGCCTACGGTTACTTATGAAAGCCGTGGGGATTTATTGATCGTGGGTACTCAGGAAAACATCATTGCACTTGCTGAACAGTTTTCAGAGCTTAATAGCGTAACTTTGCTGTCAACTGATGCAACAGGCGAAAAGTTAGGCTTGTCTAATCTTTACTTTAGCCAAGACATATCAGCAAAAGGTTACCTTGGCGCGTTTGAAGTGACATGTCAGGTTGCAGGTCAACTAACAAAAGCAAATTTAGCAAAAGTAGCTATTGGTCGTGACTGTTTTGATTTGATCTTAGATATGACAGAAAACGGCATTATGTCGTTAGAAATTCCTGCTCCGGGTTATTACGCGGTAGGTAGTCGTAAAGATAAACTGGCTCAGCTGGTGGAAGATCTACCGGCTATGATGGGGACTTTTGATAAACCTAAATACTTTCGTCTAAATCCTGATCTCTGTGCGCATTCATCGCGTGGTGTTTCAGGTTGTGATCGTTGTTTAGATGCATGTCCTGCTGGCGCACTAAGCAGTGATGGGGTAGAAATTGCGATTGATCCTTACCTTTGTCAGGGTGTTGGCACATGTGCTACAGCTTGTCCAACAGAGGCGATCACATACGCATTACCTGATCCTCAAAATACGCAAAACTTTGTTCATCGTGTTCTTACTCGTTATAAGCAAGAGGGCGGTGAGAAACCAACATTACTTTTGTACGGTAATCGTGATGAAAAAGCGGTGACTGATGCATTAGCAACGTTTCCAAGTTCAGTTATTGCGATTGCATTAGAAGAGCTTGCAACTGTTGGTGTTGATACATGGTTTAGTGCATTGGTTTATGGTGCGCATCAAGTTCTTCTTGCGACTAACACAAAATATATTCCAGCCACGATTGATCGCGTTTTATCGAATGAGCTTGCTATGGCTCAACGTTTCTTAACGGAAATGGGTTATGACGCTGATCGTATTTGCCTGTTTGATTTTAGTGATGTTGATAACTTTGTTTCTTATGACGATGCACTAGTTTCTCCTGTTACAGAGGCTTTAACTGGCTCTAAACGTGAAAAACTATTTTCTTCACTTGAAATGCTTTACACCGAAGCGAGTACAAAACCAGAACAATCTTCCGTTGTAGAAAAAGCGCCTTATGGTTCTGTTTCATGTGACACAACGGATTGTACGTTATGTATGAGTTGTGTAGCAGTTTGTCCAACTCGCGCTTTACATGCCATTGGTGATCGTCCAGGACTTCTATTTATTGAAGAGGACTGTGTTCAATGTGGTATGTGTGAAAAAGCATGTCCTGAAAAAGTGATTTCATTAGAACCTCGTTTTAATTGGGATTGTCATGCTCGTAAAGAAGCACGTCTTGTTCATGAAGAGCCTGCTGCTTGTTGTATCAGTTGTGGAAATGCATTCGCGCCAGCGTCTATGGTGAAAATGTTAACTGAAAAACTTCAAGGACACTCTCACTTCCAAGGTGATGCTATTCGTCGTTTATCCATGTGTGAAGATTGTCGTGTTCGCGATATTTTCGAACAAATGGAAAAAGATCCAGAAAGTCAGGCTCGAGTTTAAGGAACGAAGATGGAAACAATTGCTATGAGCCCAGCTCAAACGTCATTGAATGAAGACGCAGTACTTCGTATTGAAATTTATAACATGCTTGCACATTTATTTCGTCAAGCGCCTGATCAAAATGTATTGAATTTTTTGGCTGATATAGATGTTGATACGGCGAATAAACCTCAACAATCTACTATGTCTGCTGCTTGGCCTTTACTGAAACTTGCAGCACAAAAGAGTATGCCACTTGCAGTTGAAGAAGAATATCAAGATGTCTTTATTGGTATTGGTCGCGGTGAAGTTGTGCCTTTTGGATCATGGTACTTAACAGGTTCATTAATGGAAATGCCTCTGGCTTATCTTCGACGAGATCTTAAACAATTAGGATTTGAACGTGATGAGTCAGTGAAAGAACCGGAAGATCATATTGCGGCTTTGCTTGAAGTTATGGCAATGCTAGTTGAAGGCGGCGATGAGCACCTTCAAAAAACGTTCTTTAATCGTCACTTAGCTGAGTGGTGTGAAAAGTTCTGTACCGATGTTAAAGCTGCTAACAGTGCTGTTTTTTATACCGCTGTTGGTGAGCTTGCTTTGCAGTTCTTAACTGTAGAGAAAACACGCTTTTTAGAATCAAAATAATCCCTATACGTTGCTTGCAACGGTTTGATTCAAAGCAATAAAACTAAGGCAAAAACCCATCGTAACTTATTTTAGTGACGATAAAGGAGCAAACTTTATGAGTGAGCAAAAAACCAATGAAAGCCGTCGTCAATTGTTGAAAAACATTGGCTTAACAGTGGCTGCTGGTGCTGTTGCTGCTGGAACGACAACAGTAGTTCAAGCTGCTGAAAAGTCAGAAGAGAAAAAAACAAAAACAACTAAAGGTTATCACGAGACCCAACACATTCGTGATTACTACAACACTTTGTAAGGCGGAGCTCTAAATGAAACTTACTAAACGTTCCGATAAAGTGAGCAAGGTAGAAAACCAGCTGGGTATTTCTCGACGTTCTTTTATTCGTAATACATCTCTAGCTGCTGCTGGTGGCATTGCAGGGGCAAGCATGTTTGCTCCTGGTATGATGAAAAAAGCAGAAGCTGCATCTGAAGATGTATATGACGCGCCTAAAGTGGTTAAACGTACTATTTGTTCACACTGTTCAGTGGGTTGTGGTATTTACGCAGAGACGCAAGACGGTGTGTGGACTCATCAGGAACCCGCTTTCGATCACCCTTTTAATGCTGGTGGACACTGTGCGAAAGGCGCAGCACTTCGTGAACATGGTCACGGTGCACGTCGCGTAAAATACCCAATGAAGCTTGTTAATGGCAAGTGGAAGAAACTGAGCTGGGAACAAGCTTTAGATGAAGTTAGCCAGCAAGTGCTTAAGATCCGTGAAGAGTCAGGTCCAGATTCTGTTTACTTCCTAGGCTCTGCGAAGCATAACAACGAACAAGCTTACATGTTCCGTAAAATGGTTTCTATGTGGGGCTCTAACAACGTTGACCACCAAGCGCGTATTTGTCACTCAACAACAGTGGCAGGTGTAGCGAACACTTGGGGTTACGGTGCAATGACTAACTCGTTAAACGACATGCATAACTGTAAGTCGATGTTATTCATTGGTTCAAACCCAGCAGAAGCTCACCCAGTAGCAATGCAGCACATCCTTATCGCGAAAGAAACTAACAGCTGTAAGATTGTGGTTGTCGATCCGCGCCGTACACGTACTGCGGCAAAAGCAGATCACTACGTTTCTTTGCGTCCGGGTACTGACGTTGCTTTTGTATGGGGTGTGCTGTACCACATTTTCAACAATGGCTGGGAAGATAAAGAATTCATCCGTCAACGTGTTTACGGTATGGACGAAGTTCGCGCAGAAGTGGCGAAATGGAATCCAAAAGAAGTTGAGCGCGTAACTGGCGTGCCAGAAGCTCAAGTTTACCAAACAGCTAAAATGTTGTCTGAAAACCGTCCTGGCTGTGTTGTTTGGTGTATGGGGGGGACTCAGCATACAACAGGTAACAACAACACACGTGCTTACTGTATCCTTGAACTTGCACTTGGCAACATGGGTAAATCAGGCGGCGGTGCAAACATCTTCCGTGGTCACGATAACGTACAGGGTGCAACAGACTTTGGCGTGCTTTCTGACAACCTACCTGGTTACTACGGTCTATCTGAAGGTGCTTGGAAACACTGGGCGCAAGTGTGGGATGTAGACTACTCATGGCTACAAGGTCGTTTCGACCAAAACACTTACAACGGCAAAAAACCAATGAACAGTGCAGGTATTCCTGTTTCTCGTTGGATCGATGGTGTTTTAGAAAACAAAGATAAGATTGAACAGCGCGATAACATCCGCGCCATGTTCTACTGGGGTCACGCTGTAAACTCACAGACTCGTGGTCCTGAAATGAAAACTGCGATGGAAAAACTGGATATGATGGTTATCGTTGACCCATACCCAGGTGTTGCTGCTGTAATGAATGGTCGTACAGACAATGTATACCTATTCCCAGCGACTACGCAGTTTGAAACATACGGCTCAGTAACGGCAACTAACCGTTCTATTCAATGGCGTGACCAAGTTATTGAACCGCTATTTGAAGCGAAACCTGACCACGAAATCATGTACCTTCTTTCTAAGCGTCTTGGTTTTGCGGATCAATTATTTAAGAACATTAAAGTTGAAAACAACCGCCCACACATTGAAGACATCACACGTGAATTCAACAAAGGTATGTGGACGATTGGTTACACAGGTCAAAGCCCTGAGCGTCTAAAAGAACACCAACAAAACTGGCATACATTCAACCGTACTTCTCTTGAAGCGATTGGTGGCCCAGCGAACGGTGAAACTTACGGTCTACCTTGGCCTTGTTGGGGTACGCCTGAGATGAAACACCCAGGTACACACATTCTTTATGATACATCTAAGACTGTGGCACAGGGTGGCGGTAACTTCCGTGCACGTTTCGGTGTTGAGCACAATGGTGTAAGCCTACTCGCTGACGATAGCTACTCATTAGGTTGTGAGCTAGAAGATGGTTACCCAGAGTTTACCGCTAAGATGCTGAAGCAACTTGGTTGGTGGGACGATCTAACAGCAGAAGAGAAAGTGGCTGCTGAAGGCAAAAACTGGAAAACTGATCTTTCTGGTGGTATTCAGCGAGTAGCGATTAAACACGGTTGTATTCCTTACGGTAACGCAAAAGCACGTACTGTTGTTTGGACATTCCCAGATGCAGTGCCTATTCACCGTGAGCCACTATACACACCACGTCGTGATCTTCTTCCTGAGTACCAAACTTGGGATGATAAGGCGCACTTGTTCCGCTTACCAACACTGTACAAGTCAATTCAAGACAAAGATATGTCGAAAGAATACCCAATTATTCTAACGTCTGGTCGTCTGGTTGAGTATGAAGGTGGTGGTGAAGAAACGCGTTCAAACCCATGGCTTGCAGAGCTACAACAAGAAATGTTTGTAGAACTTAACCTAAAAGATGCAAACGATCGTGGCATTAAAGATGGCGAGATGGTTTGGGTTGAAGGTGCAGAAAAAGGCCGTATTAAAGTGAAAGCGATGGTAACCCCACGTGTTCGTGAAGGCTTAGCATTCTTACCATTCCACTTCGGTGGTGAATTCGAAGGTGAAAGCCTACGTAGTCATTACCCAGAAGGTTGTGCTCCTTATGTTTCTGGCGAAGCTGCTAACACAGCAACGACATACGGTTACGATCCAGTAACTCAGATGCAAGAAACAAAAGTCACCCTTTGTAACATCACTAAAGCGTAAGGAGTCATCAAATGGCACGTATGAAATTTCTTTGTGACTCTAAGCGTTGTATTGAATGCAACGGTTGTGTGACAGCTTGTAAAAATGCTAACTCAGAAGCAGTAGGCTGGGGTATTCAACGTCGTCGCGTTGTGACACTAAACGACGGTCTTCCAGGTGAAACATCTATTTCTGTTGCTTGTATGCACTGTAGTGATGCGCCTTGTATGGCGGTTTGTCCAGCAGATTGTTTCAGTCAAACAGAAGACGGCATCGTTCAGCACGATAAAGATCTTTGTATTGGTTGTGGTTACTGTCTATTTGCTTGTCCGTTTGGAGCGCCTCAGTTCCCTAAACAGGAAGCGTTCGCAGAGCGTGGCAAAATGGATAAATGTACTTATTGTTCTGGCGGTCCAAATACTGAACCTGGTTCAGAAAAAGAGCGTGTACTTTACGGCGCAAACCGTATTGCAGAAGGTAAGTTACCAATGTGTGCATCTATGTGTTCGACTAAATCATTACTTGCAGGTGATGCTGAGAAGATTTCTGAAATCTTCAGCAAGCGCGTTGTTGCTCGTGGTGCAAAAGATGCCGGTTGGGCAAGTACTGAAGATCTAGCGTACGACGCAGCAAAAGTACGTAAAGCGTAATTGTCTTTATTTGGGCTTAACATAGGTGTTGAGCCCAAATATTGGATCTCGGATGTAACAAATTTCTGTTCAAATTGAGCAGGCAGGAGCTTTAATGACTAAGCGAATTCAATGCTGGTTAACGGTATTCGTTACCGCATTAATGGTTGCGTTTTCTGTCCAAGTGATGGCAAATGAAGCCACTACAACAACCAGTAGCGAGCAACTTGGCGAATCTATGGTAAAAAAAGAAGTCATAGGTTTTGCGGGTGCTGATTATTGGCGATCGGTCAAGGATGGCGAAAAAGGGTATACAACATCAGGTTGGCCTGAGCACGATGTGTTGATCAGTGTTCCGGGGCAAACATGGTATATCTTAAAAGAAAAGTGGATGTCACCACTTGGTGCGATGGCTATTTTTGGTAGCCTTGTGATGGTGACGCTAGCATACTTTATTGTAGGTCCTCTTAAATTAAGTAAGCCTAAAACAGGTCGTAAAATTCAGCGTTGGAGCCGGATGGATCGTGCTCTACACTGGAGTTTAGCATTCACATTTTTAACGTTAGGTTTTAGCGGTTTAACTCTTGTTTACGGTAAACATTTTATTAAACCTATCGTACCAACAGAAGTGTGGGGCTGGATCATTTACGCAGCGAAACAATACCATAACTATATGGGACCATTGTTTGCAATCATTCTTCTTTTCGTTGTCGTTAAATGGTGGCGTAAGAGTATCTTCAGTAAAGTTGATATTGATTGGTTTAAGAAAATGGGCGGTATGGTGGGCAAGCATAAAGGCTCACACCCTAAAGCTGGCTTCTCAAACGGTGGTGAAAAAGCACTGTTCTGGTTACTTGCCTTCTTTGGTGTCTTCATTGTGGTGAGTGGCTTTGTTTTAGATTTTCCAATTTTCGACCAAACGCGTCGACATATGGAATTATCAAATCTAGTACACATGATTTCAGCACTTATTCTGATCTGTGGCTTTATTTTCCACATCTATATTGGTTTATTCGGTATGGAAGCGGGTCTTGACGGCATGGTAACTGGTGAAGTTGATGAAACGTGGGCGCGTGAACACCACAGCGAATGGTTTGAAGAAGTAAAAGATCTTCCTGAAAACCAACCAGGATATAGTGAATCACAACAGCATGAAGTGAAGAGTAAACCTTCGTCTAATGCATAATCATAGTTAGTGATTTTTAAAACCGACATTCGTGTCGGTTTTTTTTATACCTAATATTCGAGCTTAATGTTTTTTGTTACTTATCGCTATTCATTTACTCTGTTAAGCTTTTGTACAATAAAGTAAAATACTACTGCTAATAATGTCAATAATAAAACATTGAAAAGGATCAATTGATGAGGACTAAAGCAGGATTTACCCTGATTGAAGTTGTTATTGTTATAGTCATTCTTGGCATCCTTGCTGTTACTGCGGCTCCCAAATTCCTCAATATTTCTTCAGATACTTATCGCGCCAAACTACATGAGCTGAAAGGATCGATGACTGAAATATCACGAATTATCTATGGAAAAGCTGTAATGCAAGGCGATGAAAATGATATTACTGGCAGTAAAAAGATAGAGGGGATAGCTATCTGGAATGGTTACCCGAAAGGTAATTATGCCGGTATTGGTAAGACAATTGTTGATTTACAAGATAATTGGGCTGCTAATCAAGATACATCGATATCAAACCAACCAGGCTATCGAACTTATGTTATGACATTTATGAAAAAAGTGTCGAAAAGTGAGTCTGATAGTGTTGAAAAAATTAAAGCGACAAATTGCTATTTAAGTTACAAAGAAAATAACACTGGTGATGAGCCTATTATTACAATTATTGATTCAGGTTGCTGATCTAACAGTGATATTGAAAGCTCATTTACACGGTTTTGTAGGGCGAAATCACGCATAATTAAGAACCTAGATTGTTAGGGTTAAATTCTATGTATTTCAGTGCTATAAAGGCACTATAAATACCGAAATAAAGGATGTTCATATGCTTTTCCCCTACAAAAATATCGTTGTACTTACGGGTGCAGGTATCTCGGCTGAATCGGGCATCCGAACTTTCCGTGCCGCTGATGGCTTATGGGAAGAACATCGTGTTGAAGATGTTGCAACACCTGAAGGCTATTTACGAGATCCTGAGCTTGTGCAACGTTTTTATAATGCTCGTCGAGCTCAGATCGAGAATGGCTCTGTAGCCCCAAATGCTGCGCATATTGCACTTGCTAAGCTTGAACAAGAATTAGATGGTAACGTGACAATTGTTACGCAAAACATTGATAATTTGCATGAGAGAGCTGGGAGCAAAAATGTCATTCATATGCATGGCGAGTTATTAAAAGCACGATGCTGTGAATCAGGACAAACAGTTGAATGGCATGGTGACTTAACGACCAGTGATCATTGTCATTGTTGTCAAATTCCTGCACCGATGCGACCAGATATTGTATGGTTCGGTGAGATGCCAATTGGAATGGATAGAATTCATGATGCAATTGTGAGGGCAGATTTATTCATTTCTATTGGTACATCTGGCAATGTATATCCAGCAGCTGGATTTGTACATGAAGCTGCCTTACAGGGCGCTCATACGATTGAATTAAACCTTGAGCCAAGCAACGTAGAAAACGAATTTGAAGAGAAACGCTATGGTAAAGCTTCTGAATTAGTGCCAGCTTATGTAGAAGAAATATTATCTGCTTAATAAGAAAAGCCTCACATTTGAGGCTTTTTTATTATGAGAACAAAAAGTGAATATTTTTATCGACTAATTAAGATATATCGTAAACGTGATAACCTTTTTGTAATAAGCATTGGCGAATTACGAGTCCTTTTTTGTTTTTTTCGTCTTTTGCTGCTTCATTAGATCCTGTTATGTACCCGCTAGCTGCACCAACAGCAGCACCTATTACAGTCTCTGTTACGGGATCAATCGAATCGATATGAGATGTACCATACGTTAAGTGATCATGCGAATCGATATCAGATGTACCAAACGCTGATGCGCCTGCTAGAGTACCTATTATTACATCTCTCTTTTGTGTTGCTGCTGTCATTTTAGGTGTTTTAACACTATCAGCAAAACGGTTGCAGTAATCGTAATCTTTTTGATATTGAGCTGTATCGACACCATTCATGTCAACGACAAGCTCTTTATCGACAGGGGTCAATGGAGCACTACAAGCTGAAAGAGTTGAAACAAATAAAACAGGGATTAAAACATTGAATTTAAAGGATCTCATAGTCTCACAAGGGTTATCTTAAACTGTTGTTATAGCCTATAGGTATACTTCTGAATCCAACCTGTATGAATAAAATGTTACAAAGAACGATTGATGCGTATTAATTGTTATGAATTCGGTAGTGATTGATAATAATTGTTCGCCAGATTTAAGCTTTTGTAAGTACTCTTCGTGCACTTTAGCCACAGGACCAACACTGTTTTGCCATTCACCAGCATCCATTTCAGACTGTAGTGGGTAGATGTTTGGATCGTTAGCAAAAATGTGTTCGGCTAAATAATTAAGATGGTAACGTGACCATTGTTACGCAAAACATTGATAATTTGCATGAGAGAGCTGGGAGTAAAAATTCCATTCATATGCATGGAGAGCTATTAAAAGCACGATGCTGTGAATCAGGACAAACAGTTGAATGGCACGGTGATTTAACGACCAGTGATCATTGTCATTGTTGTCAAATTCCTGCACCGATGCGTCCAGATATTGTATGGTTCGGTGATATGCCAATAGGAATGGATAGAATTCATGATGCGATTGTGAAGGCTGATTTATTCATTTCTATAGTTACATCTGGCAATGTATATCCAGCGGCAGGATTTGTACATGAGGCTGCTTTACAGGGCGCTCATACGATTGAATTAAACCTTGAGCCAAGCAACGTAGAAAACGAATTTGAAGAGAAACGCTATGGTAAAGCTTCTGAATTAGTGCCAGCTTATGTAGAAGAAATATTATCTGCTTAATAAGAAAAGCCTCAAATTTGAGGCTTTTTATTATTAGTACGAAAAGATGATTATCTTTATCGACTAATTAAGATATATCGTAAACGTGATAACCTTTTTGTAATAAGCATTGGCGAATCACGGATGACTTTTTGTGTTTTTCATCTTTAGATGCTTCATTAGAGCCCGCTACGTATCCGCCAGCCGCACCAACAACAGCACCTAATGCAGTCACAGCTCCTGGATGTTTTATCGTATCGTAATTATCCGAATCGTAAGCCCCTGCACCAAACGCTGTTGCACCTGCTAGAGTGCCAATTACTACATCTCTCTTTTTTGTTGCTGACGTCATTTCAGGTGTTGTAACACTATCAGCAAAATGGTTGCAGTAATCGTAATCTTTTTGATATTGAGTAGTGTCGACACCATTCATGTCAACGACGAGTTCTTTATCGACAGGGGTCATTGGGGCGCTACAAGCCGAAAGGGTTGATACGAATAAAACGGGGATTAGCGCTTTTAATTTTTTTGACATTATAATCTTATAACTTATATCTGAAATGGTTGTTATAGGATATATAAGTAAACTGAATCATTACTGTATGAATGAAATGTTACAGCTCATGAATGGTTTATGAGCATTAATGTTAATTCGTAAGTGATTGATAATAAAAAACCGAGCACTATGCTCGGTTTTTTTATATAGTTAATAAGTAACTATTACTCGCCAGCTTTTAGCTTTTGGAAGTACTCTTCGTAAACTTCAGCCATAGGACCAACGCTGTTTTGCCATTCACCAGCATCCATTACAGATTGTGGTGGGTAGATACTTGGATCGTTAACAAAGTCTGCAGGCAGTAACTTTTTAGCAGCAGCAACTGGTGTTGGGTAACCAATTTGTAATGCGATTTTAGCTGCAATATCAGGACGAAGTAGGAAGTTGATCATCTTGTACGCGTTATCAACATTCTTAGCATTCTTAGGTATTGCAATGCTATCCATCCAGAAGATTGCACCTTCTTTTGGCCATACAATATCGATTGGGGCGCCGTCTTTACGTGCCATGTAAGCAGAACCATTCCATAACATACCAAGAGATGTCTCACCTGCCATGTAAGGGTTTGCAGGGTAATCTGAGTTAAATACTAATACGTTTGGCATTAGTTTTTTCAGTTCTGCATAAGCGGCTTTAATTTGCTCAAGATCTTGTGTATTACCGGAGTAACCAAGTTTACGTAATGCAATCTGGAAGACTTCACGCGCATCATCCATCATCATTAGCTGACCTTGCCATTTAGGGTCCCATAGATCTGCCCAGCTAGTGATTTTAGACTTGTCGATCATGTCAGTATTAACACCGATACCTGTTGCACCCCAAATGTATGGAATAGAGTAGTCGTTGTTAGGATCAAAAGGTTTATTTAAAAAGTTAGGATCTAGACCTGCGAAGTTTGGAATTTTCGAATGGTCAATTTTTTGCAGCATACCTTCTTTACGCATTTTAGCTACGTAGTAAGTAGAAGGAACAACAAGGTCATAACCTTTATCGTAGGTCTTTAGCTTGGCGTACATCGTCTCATTCGATTCGTAAGTCGAATAAATAACTTTAATGCCTGTTTCTTTTGTAAACTCTTCTAAAACATCTGATGGGATGTATTCAGACCAGTTGTAAAAGTACAGCTCATTAGATTTATTGTTATCATCAGCAGTAGCAACGTTCGAAAACATTGACATTGCACATGCAGCACCGGCCATTAATAAAGACCATTTTTTCATTGTGTTAGCTCCTAACTAAACAGGATGTCGAGAGTGTTCTCTAGCGGTATTGACCGCTTCTCCTAATTGGTTGTCAACGCATTAGACATGCGTAAACAGATGTTGGTCATAAAACAGAGTTATTATAGCAGAGATTATTCGTCGACCGCATCACAAAACAAGAGAAATTTGTCTGTTAAATTCCGCTATCGTATTGATTAATAACAAACATGATAAGTAAAACCTTAGAAAAGAATACAACTAACCATGTTTATTAATAAATACCAAATATAAAAAAAGCTGCCAATGGCAGCTTTCTATTATGTTTATTGATCTGCTTTTAATTCAAGGAAATAATTTTCGTAACGGATATTCATGTCACCGACTGAATCTTGCCACTCACCACGATCTAAATCAGCTTGTGGTGGGAATAGAGTTGGGTCATTTTTATATTTAGCGTTAGATTTTTCTACTGCCGTTAGGTAACCGGTTTGCTCTGAAATTTGAGCGGCAATATCAGGGCGAAGTAGGAAGTCGATCATCTTATGTGCTGCTTCTACATTCTTCGCGTTTTTAGCTATTGCTAAACTATCAACCCAGAAAATACCGCCTTCTTTTGGCCAAACCAGTTTAATTGGTAAACCTTCTTTCTGTGCAGCAGCTGCTGAACCATTCCACAGCATACCTAGACCCACTTCACCAGCAAGGTAAGGCGCTGCTGGGTTATCAGAGTTAAATACCAGTACGTTTGGCATCAGTTTCTCAATCTCTGCTTTTGCTTCGTCAATTTCTTTCGGGTTAGTTGTGTTGCCTGAGTAACCAAGCTTACGTAATGCAATATGGAATACTTCGCGAGTGTCGTCCATTAGCATTAATTGACCTCTAAGTTCAGGATTCCATAAATCTGCCCAGCTGTCGAAATCTTCTGGGTCGTACATATCAGTATTAACCGCAAGACCTGTCATTGCGATTACGTGTGGGATTGAGTAATCGTTATTTGGATCAAAAGGTTTATCTAAGTAATTCTTATCAAGCTCGGTAAAGTTCGACAGCTTTGATTTATCAATTTTTTGCAACATACCTTCATCGCGCATTTTCGCAACAAAGTAAGTTGATGGAACGACCAGATCGTAACCTTCAGGGTGGGCACGAAGTTTTGCATACATGGTTTCATTCGACTCGTAAGTCGAGTAGATCACTTTAATACCTGTCTCTTTCGTGAATTGCTCACGAAGCTCAGTAGAGATATACGGCCCCCAGTTCATAAATACTAACTGTTTGTCTTTCTCTTCTTCTGAAGCAAAAGCATTAAAACTTGCTGAAAGTAGGGCTGTACTAATAACAAGAGATGACCATTTTTTCATTCGAGTGTCTTCGTAGTGAATGCGATAAAAAGTGGCCGAAATTTAGAGCAAGTTTCCGTTTTTAGATAGCAAAAAAGTGTTTAAAAATGTTACAGGGGAATATGTTTAAAGGTCATTGGATCATAAGTAAAAAAATGGCTAACTGAATACAGTTAGCCATTTAGTATGAGCTGTTGTTGATGCTTACTTTATTTTGTCTCGAGCCAGTAATTGTGAACAAATAACCAGAACAAGAGAAACAATCAACATCACTGTCGCTAGGGCGTTCACCTCAGGTGAAATACCGACCTTAACCATTGAGTAAATCTTCAATGGTAAGATTTCGTAAGTTGGACCCGTTACGAACGAGCTTACAATTACATCATCTAGCGATAGGGTGAAGCTTAGGAGCCAGCCAGCAGCAACTGCGGGTTTAGCCAATGGTAGGATAATCTGCTTTAAGATAACCCACTCACTAGCGCCTAAGTCACGTGCTGCTTCAAGCATTTTCACATCAAAGCCTTTTAATCGGCTATAGACTGTTACAACAACAAAAGGTAAACAGAATGTGATATGAGAAAGCAATAGCGTTAAGAAGCCTAAGTTAGCACCCAGTAGTAAGAACAGTGCAAGTAGCGAGATTGCCATTACGATGTCTGGAGACATCATAACGAGAAATAGCATACCTGATACAAACTTCTTACCTTTAAAGTTATAACGAAACAGAGCAACGGCCGTTAAACTACCAATTAGGGATGCCGCTGTTGCAGAGAACACTGCGATAGTGATCGAGTGTCCTGCCGCTTGCATTAAACTGTCATTATTAACCAGTTGCTCATACCATTTAGTAGTAAAGCCACCCCATTTCATACCGAATTTGCTTTCGTTGAATGAGTTAACAATCAGGATAATGATAGGGGTATATAAAAATGCATATACCACTGACATAAAGCTAAATTTAAACAAGCGTCCCATTATTCAAGCTCCACTTTTTTGTTCAGCAACTTACCTGCACGGTAGTAGGCATACAGCATAATTGCCATTGCTAACGTAAGGGCAATACTTGTTGCAGAACCAAATGGCCAATCTCGCGCGTTTAAAACCTGACTCTTAATAACATTACCAATCAGTAAGTTCTTCGCGCCGCCTAAAAGGTCAGAAACATAAAACATACCTAGAGCAGGCAGTAATACCAATAAACAACCAGCAATAACACCAGGCATTGTTAGTGGGAAGATCACTTTAATAAAGGTTTGAACCTTATTTGCGCCCAAGTCGCGTGCTGCTTCAATGTAGTTATTATCAAGCTTTTCGATAGCGGAGTAGAGTGGTAGCACCATAAATGGTAGCAAGATATACACTAAACCGATCATTACTGCGTACTCGGTGTACATAATACGCAGTGGCTTATCGATAATATCGAGGTACATTAATGTGTTATTTAAAATACCACGCGTACCTAACATCAGTTTAAGGCCATATGTACGAATTAGAGAGTTAGTCCAAAATGGTACGATAACCAAAAACAGCATAAATGGACGCCATTTCTCTGGCATTTTTGCTATGGCATAAGCAAAAGGGTAACCAATTACTAAACACAGAATTGTTGCTGTGATTGCCATGTAAAAAGAGTGCCAAAGTACTTTTGCGTACAGTGGATCAAACAGTCTTTCATAGTTATCAAACGTGAAGACCATTTTGATTAGATTTGCATCATCACGAGTTAGGAAGCTGGTTCCTATAATCATTAAGTTAGGTACAAATACAAACAGTACTAACCAACTAACAACTAACGCGATAATGAAATTCTGTAAATTAAACTTCTTGCTCATCAGCGAGTACCACTTCCCAACTTTCAATCCAAGTAATGGCAACTTTTTGGTCAAGAGAGTGGTCTACGTCAGGGTCATCTTCGTTGAAGAATTCGCTAACCATCACAGACTTGCCAGACTCTAACTGCACCACAGAATCCAATGTCATACCTTTATAGGTACGTTCACGAACATAACCAATAATGCCGTTAGTTTCGTCACCGTTATGGATCTCTTCGATAAGAATGTCTTCAGGTCGAAGTAATACTTTTACCTTATCACCAACATTCACATCTAAATCACAGTGGATCAATGAATGGCGACCTTCAACATCAGCCATGATACGTTTTTCGTCTAAACGCTCTTTAACTGTTGCATCAAATACGTTGATTTCACCGATAAAGTGGGCAACAAATAAATTAGTTGGTTCTTCATAAATTTCACGAGGTGAACCATCTTGCTCAACGTGGCCATCGCGCATAACAATGATGCGATCAGACATAGATAAGGCTTCTTCTTGATCGTGTGTTACGAAAATAAAGGTAATGCCTAACTTACGCTGTAGTTGTTTCAACTCAAGCTGCATTTGTTTACGTAATTTGTAATCAAGTGCAGACAGTGATTCATCAAGTAAAAGAACTTTTGGTTTGTTTACAACAGCACGAGCAATCGCAACACGCTGTTGCTGACCACCTGACAGTTGATGAGGTTTACGAGGGGCAAATTTTTCAAGTTGCACCATACGCAATGCTTCCATTACACGCGGTTCAATATCACTCGCGGGTACTTTTTGCATGCGTAAACCAAACGCGACGTTCTCAAACACTGTCATATGTGGGAACAGTGCGTAACTCTGAAACACCGTGTTTACTAGACGTTGTTCAGCAGGAATGTCTGTAACATCTTTGCCATCAATAGTTATCTGCCCATCATCGGCAGTTTCAAATCCAGCAATTAGACGAAGTACTGTGGTTTTACCACAGCCTGATGGACCTAGGATGGTTAAAAATTCACCATTATTTACGTTTAGGTCCAAACCTGAAATGATCTGCTTACCGTCAAAGCTTTTGCTAAGACCCTTCAGCTGAATGACAGGTTTCTGAGATGTTTTTTCAGCGTTCAATTCTACGTTATCTCCACCCTGGGATTATTTGGTTAAATCCCAACATTTTGGCTTTAAAATAAAGGGCGCATGATAGACCTGTAGTCTTTCAAATTAAAGCGTTTTTTCACTAATTTTAATGCAAAGATGTAATATTTTTCATCGTTAAGTAGTGAAATCCCTTATATGGTGTCAGTCACTTTATCGATTTTATAAACAATCTTTTACTTACATGTTGGTAATATGATTATTCAAAAAACTATCGTTATAATAAAAAACCTTATTACAGCTTAGTCTTAATAGTAGATCTTTATGTGAAAGACGATTTTATTATCAGCTTTTTTGACTTTTTTGCATGAAAAACACACAAATTAGTCAGCTTGACTGATTTTTTATCTTAGAAATGTTTTTGTATTATCCTCTCTGAAGTACAATGCCGCCATTACACCAATAACTGACATGAGTATGAAAGAGCCAATTAATCGAAGTTTCCACATTGGTGGGTCTATTGAAAAAGCATTGAAGGGAGAGGTTGAACTACAACCTGTCACCGTTCTAGCTGAAGCGTGGAAAATCACAGGGAAAAACATCTTTAGTTTTTTACCTGCGGTCATTTGCTTGTTTCTTGCGCAAGTTGCATTATTACTTTTAGGGCTTGAAGTTCAATTAGGTAGCCCAACGGTTTTTTTTGATGCTTTCATTACAGGGCAGGGCTTTACAGCTGAAATACTAAAAGCGGGCTTTATGGCTAACTTTTGGTCTGATGTTCTTATTGCGCCACTCTATGTAGGTGTTAGCCTAATGGCATTAAACCATGCGGTAGGTTTACCAAGTAAGCCAAGCCAGATCGTTAAAGGATTTTCTTTTACCCTTGTTTCCTTAATTACCATGTTACTGCTTTCTTCAATTCAAGGACTAGGTAGCAGTGTTTTTCCATTAATTGGCTTGTTCCTAACTATGGCATTAAGCATGGCTATTTTATTAGTGTGTGAAAAGAAAGTTTCACCAATAAAAGCGATCCAATATTCTTTCATGGCAACAATCCGTAAAGTATTGCCAATGACGGCTATCTATATTGTGATCATGCTGATGTTCTTTATCTCAATTGCTACAGCAGGTATCGGTTTGATTTGGACATTACCTTTCTTCTTTAACGTGAAAGGTATTATCTACCGAAATATGTTTGGCGTAACATTACAAGTTACTTCAGTGGCAAAAAGTGATGATGAGCAACCACCGCAAGATGGCGGTGAGCCACCCATTGATAAGATAGATAAAGATGTTTTTAATGCGTAAAGCATAAGTTTAAAAGCTCCTAAATTAGGGGCTTTTTTATTATAGGAATAAACTGATTTAAATTCTAATGCACTATAACTTTATATTTAATTGATAAAATAACAGACAGTAAATAATAAAAATCATGATAGTAATTTAAAAGCTCTTATAGAAAAGAAATGAAGTTGAGTAATGGATTAATTGTTATAACGAGCTGCCTTTCATTGTTGGCTGCAACAAGTGCCTATTCACAAGATATTCAAATGCGCTATAGCTCGTTATATGGGAAGCTTAAAGAAGGGCATGATGAGGTAAAGATCCGTTTATTCATATTAAAAATGATACATCGCAAAAACATTGGTTAATTTATCCGTCATAATTTATTACGCAAATAAATAAGCTATGTAAGGTTAATGATGGATAAGTTACTTGAACGTTTTTTCCGATATGTTCGCATCGAAACACAATCTGATGGTGATGTTGCATCATGTCCGAGTACAGCAGGGCAATTTAACCTTGCACAACAACTAAAATCTGAAATGGAAGAATTGGGTTTATCTGATATTTCATTAGATGAACATTGCTATTTAATGGCACGTCTTCCTTCAAATGTTTCTGCTGATATTCCAGCTATTGGTTTTATTGCTCACATGGATACAGCACCTGATGCTTCAGGACTAAATGTTAAACCACAAATTGTAGAAAACTATCAAGGTGGTGATATTGCATTGGGCATTGGGGATGAAGTGCTATCTCCAATTCAATATCCCGACTTAAATAAGTTACACGGTCACAATATTATCACGACAGATGGTACAACATTGCTAGGTGCTGATAATAAGGCCGGTGTTGCTGAAATAATGACAGCCATTGCATATCTTGTTGCACACCCAGAAATTAAACACGGTGATATTTGTATTGGTTTTACGCCCGATGAAGAAATCGGACGTGGGGCTAATCTCTTTGATGTCGAGAAATTCAATGCACAATGGGCCTACACCATAGATGGTGGTCCTGTTGGTGAGTTAGAGTTTGAGAACTTTAACGCTACATCTGCAGATGTGGTTTGCTACGGCACTAATGTTCACCCTGGTACTGCTAAAGGCAAGATGGTGAACTCAATGAACATTGCCGCGCAGTTTCAGTTAATGATGCCGAGTAATGAAACACCAGAAGCGACAGAAGGGTATGAGGGTTTCTACCATTTAAAATCAATGAAGCCATCTGTTGCTAAAACAGAGTTAGGTTATATTATTCGTGATTTTAGCCGTGAAGGTCAGGAACAACGTAAAGCCTTTATGCAACAGAAAGTTGATGAACTAAATCTACAACTTGAAAAAGGGCGTGTAGAATTGGTATTGACCGATTCATATTTCAATATGCGTGAAATGGTAGAGCCGTACCCACATATTATTGAATTAGCGAAAGCCGCGATGATTGAATGCGACGTAGAACCAGAGATAAAACCGATTCGAGGTGGCACAGACGGCGCGCGTTTATCATTTAAAGGCTTACCATGCCCGAATATCTTTACTGGCGGATATAATTTTCATGGTATACATGAGTTTATTACTGTCGAAGGGATGGAAAAAGCAGTAAATGTGATTATAAAACTGGTTGAAAAAACAACAGAAAAATATAGCTGATTTACCATCAATAAAAGCCCTTTAATTAAAGGGCTTTTATATGTATGAAATTAATGAAGCCAAATTAAAAGCTTTTCCTGACAAAAAGTAGCAATCTAAACTTAAGTTTATACCGTATAAAACGTGATAACTTAGGATAATGCTATGAAATATATTAACTTATTATTTATTAGTGGCTTGTTAAGCTTTAACGCTTCAGCCTACCCAGAATATAGCCAGTTTAAAAACCATCGCAGTATTTTTTATGTTGCTGATGTAAAAGACAAAACGGTTGAGAAATTTATAAATGAATTAAACCAAAATAAGTGTTTATTAGACGAGCGTGATATTAAAACTTTGGTTATTACCCGAAATGGTTTCAAGCTACCAAATCACATGTTCAATCAACAACAAATTGAAAACATGCTTAAGAGTTATAACTTGGGGGATGGTAACCATATTGGCATTCTTATTGGCAAAGATGGTAAAGAGAAACATCGTTGGTCAGGTGATCTTGACTGGTCTTCATTGATGTTGCTCGTTGATGATATGCCCTTAAGAAAAGCAGAGATGGCGAAGAAAAAAAGCCATTGTGTGATTTGAAAAACGGACAATTTTCAATTCGTCACCTTGTTAATTATCAACCATTTAGACGTTAACGAAACTAAAGTTGATTTCTCTATGGGTTTAACAATATAGTCATCCATTATCTCATGTATCTTTGAGACAGTTTTCTCTCCATATTCGCCTGATACGGCAATGATTGGCTTAGTGCTATCTAATTCTTTTAACTGTTTTGCCGTTTCAATTCCATTCATTCCCGGCATATGAATATCCATAAAAATGAGATCGATATTATTTTTTTTGACTTGTTCTATTGCCTCGTATCCTGATGCAGCTTGTATAACATTGATCCCTTCTTTAGATAGGTATGCTTTTACTAATAATCTATTAGCGTGCATATCGTCAACAACTAGGACTGTTTTATCATTAAGACTTCCTAGTGGGGCAAATTTAGCGTCATTGATTATAACTTCTAATGAACACTCAAAAGCTAATGCTCCGTTAAGTGTATCAATGTAGCCTTGCGTATACTTAGGAACAGATATACGGTCATTATTCAAATTTATTGAAGTACTATTAAAAATAAAAATCGGTGTTATTTGAGCTAAATAACCATATTTTCCTTCACGCAGCATACTTATTTGATCGTAATGAGTAATGTAAAGTCGGTGATCTATTACTATAAAATTAAATGGGCGGTCTTTAAGCCTAGTGAAACTAAGGTAGGGATCATTTGAACATTCAATATCCATATTAAGCCCATTAAAACTCTCGGTAAGTTTTTTACTCAAGCTTGATGCACTTAAAATCAGACATGATTGACCTGATAAGTGTTGCTTAATTCTCGGGTTAGTTAGTTCACCATTAGACTGAATATTGCTTGCTGGGAAGGTGAGTGTGAACTCGGTGAATTCACCTAAAATAGAATGGCAAGAGATTGAGCCACTGAACGATTCCATTACTTTCTTACAATAAGCTAAACCAAGACCATTACCTGATACTTTGCCTAAAGAATAAAATTCATCAAATAAGTTTTCTAATTGCTCTTCTGTAATTCCAGGACCAGTGTCACGAACATGTATTTTATTATGCTTAAGTCCTTTTTCAAATTGAATACTGATATGGCTCTCAGGAAAAGTATCAAAATAATAGGCCGCATTTTTTAATAAATTGAATAAGACAAAACTAAATAAGGTATCAGAACCATAAAAATAAAAATTATTTGTGGTCTCAAGATGAATACGTTTCTTATGCTCTTCACTATAAAGACTAAAGTCATTGAGTGCTTGTGAGGTAAGAGAGACAGCAGAGTAATGCTGGAAAAATGAAGTACTAATAGAGGAGCCACGTAATTCATCTAAAATAACATCGATAAATTTTGTACCTAATTGTAATGCTTTTTTACCTTCAGATAATTCTTGATGAATTTTTTCGATTTCAAGTGTAGCAAGTGAATTTATTGATTCTTTATGTGCGCTTAAGAAATCAGAATCAATCTTCTCAAAGTGATATTTGATTTTTGATAATGGGTTACGTATTTCATGCGCGATTGAACCTGCTAGCACTTGGGATTTACGCACTTTTTCTTCTGTGTTGATAAAACGATTAGCTCTTGCAAAAAGTCGTTGTAGCCCCATTATTTCTTCACAAGAAAATAGTACATTGCTCATTTCTTTAGAGGCTATATAGAAATGAGTTATTTTTTTGCTTTCATCGAGTATAGGAACAACTAATGTTACACCTATTTTATGAAGTTGTTCTGAGACGAGATGCAAGTGATTGTCTGCTAGAGCATTATCATTTAATAACGCATCTAGATCTTGTTTTAATAGAATGTTTCTACCAGTCTTAAAGTAATCTCTTAATAATTGGTTTTTATTTGATACTTGTACAATAAGACCATTATTAGAATGAATTACTGTATTAAGTTTTGAAATCCCCAAATCTGTTGAAATTTTAAATTCACTTATTATTTTTGTGATATTTTCAACGGGGTTTCCTTTCTTATGATAGATGATTTTATTTGCAAAGATGCGAACTAAACGTAATGTTCTATGCCAAAAAAAACCAGTAATTAATGTCCATAAAACTAAGAAAAATGGTGTTTCCTTTATGTGATACAGTTCCAATAATATTACTGGAACTGTATAAAATATGATATTAATAAAAGTGCTTGATGTAATGAATGTTATATATTTTAACGAGTAGAATCTACTGTTAAATAAGGCGTAGCCTATTAAGAACACTTCAATTACTGATAAAGCTGGAGGTAGCCAAGCAGCTGTAAAGTCATGAAAAATGACTGCTGCTATGAAGTGAATTAAAAAGGTCGAGGAGATAAAAGCAATTATTCCTGTAATCATGTATTTTGCTTTTACTCTGTTAATACAGGTGTTATTTTTATGGAGGATTAATAAATTTATTATTGTTGATAGAAGTATTATTATTAACATTCCAAAGAAAATAAAACTTAACTCTCCAAAATTTATATAAAATACGCCAATTGCCTTAATGTCAATAGATGTAATATTTATTCTAGGAATTATATTTGTAACCAGTGTTATAATTATACTTGTATATAATAGGAACTTTTGTGTAAATGTGAGACTAAAATTGTCTTTTTTTGATGTTATTCTACATGAAAACAAGTAAGCAAAAATGAAGGCTAATCCGGAGAAAATGTTCGCAGCAAGAGCTATGTTAACTGCAACTATATCGCTTCTTTCAATAAGAAGAGATGATTGGAAATAGGCGTTGGATAAAATCCATAATGAAATAAAAGAAGTGTAAATGATATAAGGGAAATATATACGTTTATCATGGGAAAGTGATGGTTTGCTGTGTAAAAAGCGAGCAAAATATCCAGTCCATACGGCTATTACAGCAGAAATCGCGATCAAAAAGATCGCGATAACATTTGTTGTAACAGCTTGATATAAATCAGCCATGAATGCCTATTCTTTCAAGCTTACGCATACTTATAATCCTTTTGTTGTAACTTCTGAAGTTAGTTTCTTTGAATATTTTACTCATAACATCAGTTAGAACAATTCCCTGGTATGTTTTTAGTTTAGTTCCTTCAACATGCTGGCTGCAAACAGAAACATATGGGCTTATTTCACAATTTTCAGAATTAACTGAACGATAAAAGCCTAATATTGATGGTTGTTCTACTATAGTATAGGCGATCTTTAACCCTATATTAGATAACTCGATGGTCAAATACTTAAGTGTTAAGAAAAGATTGAAATTCAGTTTCTCATTTTTCCCACTTATAGCCATTCTTATTATCTCGCATACAAGATCTTTATTCTTTACCGATTGTAGCATTTTCCTATCTAAATTTTTAATTTCTTTCTCTTGCGCCAAATAATTGACGTTGCCTTTATACATACCGCAATTATTTAAAGTATTAAGCTTCTCATTTGATAGTTCAATTGTCCAATTTTCTGTTTGAAAAAACGGTTGAAAAGTTAGCCACTTGTGCTGATTACTCCATCTTTGAATAAGAGCCGTCGATAGCAACAATGGTAATTCGCCATTATTTTCTTGGTACAGGATAAAGTGTTCACTGTTTAAAGATACATCTAAACAATAAAGCATTTCATACCAATGCTGTTGTTTGATAAATGTTTCTATGTTTATTAGTAGGTTAGCTGAAGGTAGATCCAGTGCAACGTTACTAAATGATGTATGAAATAGTCGGGTATCATTTTCGATGTTACTAACAATTTCATATTTATAACTATCATCTTCATCACAGGTATTTGAAAGAGCAAAATATCCAGAATTATGGATATTTTGAGTTTTACTTGCTTTTGACGTTATTTTATAACATTCATAATTAGCCCAACACTCAAGAATATTATCAAAATATTTAGTTGCACAATTTTCAATAAGTCTAAATAGTGGCGGTAAGCCAAATAATAAATTATCACTTATATTTTTTTTAGCTTCATCTGATGTTAATATTGTATATAAATTTCCTTTTAGCTTTTTTTTATTTTGACTATTTTCAATTTCTTTTATTCGGTATGAGACAATCCTTTGGAAGATATCAATATTTCCGCTTATATCTATGTAAGTATCAATTGTGTATAGAAGTTCATTCTGTTTATTTTTAATTACCTTATTACTATTTTTTAATAAGAACTTTAGCTCAAGTTCTACGTGGGCACTATCGTTTAAACTTTTTTCTTTAAGTAAGTACATTTTCTTAACCTCGACTAATAAAGTGTCTAGTTAAGTGTACTTATATGTATTGTTTCTTATAATTATAATTTTGTAAATAAAGTAAAAATTTTAGTTTAATATTTAATGTATACGTGTTAATGATAAATATATCTTATTATCTTTTATATATAGATATGTAGCTGTAACTAATTAAACTCATTAAACATAGGCTTCCCATTGTTAAATATCCTACAGATAAGCCCCATGTCGTTACGCTAAACCCTGCAACTAAGTATGTTATTAACCACCAAAAATGGGTCAATGAAAAATGCGCAGCAAAAAAAGGACCGCTGTCATTGTCAGAACAAGCATCAGTAATTAATAATCCTGCAGATGTTTGAATACATGACATACCAACTCCCATAGCAAAGCAGACTAAAGTATAACCTACCCAATTAGGTGTTAACGAGCCGAGTGCAAAGGCAAATATTAACGTCAACATGCCAAGCCAATGAAAACGCTGTGGTCGATATTTATCCAGTAACTTGGGTAACAGAAAGGCAATTATCATTGAGCCTAAACCCACAATCATCATAGCTATTGCCGTTTGTGCCTCGTTACCATTAAGAATGTTATGCACATAAACTACGGTATTAACTAAAACCATCGCAGATGCACTCGCAGCTGATAGGTAAGCAAACCACAATGATTTAAGAGAGGGATGGTTTAAGTAATTCTTAATGTTTCCTAATACTGATGAAATACTAATCTTGTCAGAACAAACGCTTACGACTTGTGGAAGCTTACACGTCAAGATCAATGCGGCAGAAACAATGAAGGTTACTGCATCAAATATAAATAAAGACTTAAACGAAACAACAAGTAAGAAAAGAGCGGTAAGAAGTGGGCTTAATAACTGCTCTAAATCATAAGCCATTCTGCTAATAGACAATGCTGTTGTGTATTGGTGCTTAATAGGCAAAATTGTAGGCAGCGTCGATTGAAATAACGGTGTAAAACCTGCGGAGCATGCATTTATAACAAACATGAGTACATAGACCTGCCATATTTGTGTCACAAAGGGTAAAGAGATAAACATCACCGCGCGGATAATATCGAGCGCAATTAAGGCCTTTTGCTTAGGTAAGCGATGAATAATGACGCCAAAAATAGGAGCTAAGCCAATGTAAGCCAACATTTTTATGGCGAAAGAAATACTCAAAACCATTGCTGCATTATCACCCGCTAAATTATAGGCGAGCAGTGCTAAACAAATAGAGCTTATCCCTGTGCCACTTAATGAAATAACCTGAGCTGATAGTAACTTTATATAGTTTGTATTGTGCCACATTGAAGTGTTCTGACTGCTTGCTTGCATAAGGGGTCCGTATAAGGTTTGGCTACATCGCATCAAAAATAATTCATATAACAACCAATAAATGGATGATGGTTATTTTGATAATTCGTTAATCTTTTATTTTAGGTATAGAATGCACATCAATGAAATTGAACATTTTAATAAGTTATATTAGTAATATTGATAACTTGGGTAAGTGGTTGGTTAGGATAAATGAATAAGATAAATTGGCGTGGTATAGACTTAAATCTACTTTTGACCTTTGATGTATTGTTTCAATTTAAAAGTGTTTCTGCTGCATCTAAGTTTATGAATTTAGGACAACCTGCAACGAGCTATAATCTAAAACGATTACGAGAGTTACTTGATGATCCTTTATTTGAAAGGGTGGGTAATACCATGGTTGCCACTAAAAGAGCGAATGAAATAGCACCTAAAGTTGATGCTATTCTGTCTATTATTCGTCAAGATATTTTGCCGATATCTAAGTTCGATCCCATAAACTTTGATGGCATGTTTATTGTTGGTCTAAATGATTATGCCGAGCAAATATTTGGCCCCGATATTTTTGATTATCTACAGCAGGTTTCACCCAAAGCTAAAATCTTATTTAAGCCAGTGGATAATGAAAATGGGGTTCATTTGCTCGAAGAGCACAATACCGACCTTTGCATTGGGGTATTTAACTCATTACCCGAAAGTGTAGTATCAACCTTCTTGTATCGTGAAAAGCACCTTTGTACCTTTGACAATTCTAAATTAGAAACTCAACTACCGATATCATTAGAGGAATATCTACAAGTACCGCAAGTCATTGTTACGGCAAATGAATGCTTAACTACAAAAGTAGATGAAACATTAGCTAATTATGGGATAGAGCGAAATGTTGTTTTAGGAACCACAAGATTCTTAACCATTCGACGTATGTTATCAGGTAGGAAAATGCTAGCTGTGATGGCTGAAATGGTGGGGCGCTCTGATTTGATTGATGATCAACTGACTTTATGTGAGCCACCAATCGATATTCCTGATTTTGATGTCGAAATGATAGGTTTAAAGCGTAATCAACATCATCCGAAGCAAGTGTGGTTATCGGAAAAGATTAAAAATATTATTCAAACTAAGGTGCAGAAAAAATAGCTGCGCCTTAGTTTGGATGCATAAAAAGCGTATTGATTACTCGTGATCTGTGCCTTTAAGTATTTCGTTTAGCTTTTTCAAAATAGTATGAACGGCGTGTCCTTTTGTGACTTCACCACCTTGCTCAACTTCAATTTTCTGTTTGCCGTATAAGCCGGTTTCTTCTTCAGCGATATGAAGCCAGTCTGGATGCCAGTAAAAAGATTGACCGCCATCTGTGATCCAATTATGTACTCCACAGTTTTCACCACGGTAGTTAAGATCTTTAGCTTGGTAAGCCATACTTTATCCTTTGTTTTATAGTCAGTTATTTCAGAACAATATAGAAAATCAGAATACTAAACCGTGATCTAAGTATAATATTTATAGTGAATGTAACCAATTATTAATGCGTAATGTGATATTCGCTCTCTGTAGTAGTTTTGCGGCAGATTTACAGCACAATGAATGATGTTAATTTTACGAAATACTTTATTTTAATTACTCATAAATGCGCAATAAACAGGTAATATGGCAGTAAGAATAATTAAGTGGTAACCCTAATGACAACGTCTATCAAATTTATTGCTACCGACATGGATGGCACGCTTCTTTGTGATAATAAAATGTTACCTTCAGATTTCTATGAAGTGTTTCAGCAGCTTCAACAAAAAAATATCTTATTCTCAGCAGCGTCAGGTCGCCAATATCAAAGCCTTGTTAATACATTTAAACCAGTAAAAGATGAGATGGTGTTTATTGCCGAAAACGGCACTTTGGTTATGTATAAAGGAAAAGAGATTTACAGTTCTACTATACCTACCGATGAAATCCACACCATTTTACAATCTGTCCAGCAAGTGCCTGATTGTGAGATCGTGTTGTGCGGTAAAAACTCAGCTTATACAGAAGCCACCAGCGAACAAGCACTTAATGAAATTCGTAAGTATTATCATAACTTAAAATTGGTTGATGATTTGTTTTCTGTCGATGATGAATTTATCAAAATTGCAGTCTTAAACTTCAATGGTACAGAGGAGCATATTTACCCTGTTTTAGCGCCATTATTTGGTGAAACGCACCAAGTTGTTGTTAGTGCAAAGATTTGGCTTGATTTAATGCATAAAACAGCGTCAAAAGGCGCTGCAATAAAGCACTTACAAAAAGAATTCGGTTTTACGTTCGAAGAGAGTATGAGCTTTGGTGATTTCTTCAATGATGTAGAAATGCTTAAAGAAACTTACCATAGCTATGCCATGGAAAATGCACATCCTGAGATAAAAAAATTAGCTCGATTTGAAGCGCCGAGTAATAACGAACAGGGCGTAATGACGGTTATTAAGAAGACAATATTATAATCATCATCTTAATCTAATATTATAAGCCTCAATACATTGTATTTAATAATTATTGAGGCTCTACTTTTTACTCTTTAATAAAAAAAGTATTACCATCAATATCGAGTGGTACGATAGGTTTATCGGGTTTTGCGTAACTTAAGCGTCCAACACTTTGCGTTACGTGGTAGTTATCGAGTCCTGAAAGCGTCATTAAGTCTAGGCTTTCAATATTGATATAGCCATCTTTTCGTAGCGCGTATTTAGGCAAAATCACTCGCTCAATTTCTCCAATGATCATATGCGTACCATTTGATCGGATCGGTATAATCTCTACTAGTCTTAAACCTATTTTTATTGGACTCTCTAATACAAATGGCGCATCAAAATGATTGTCATAGAAAGGAGTAAGGCCCGTTTCACTAAACTCCGACACTTCTTTAGAATAGCGAGCGGATGTTTGATGGGCTCGTTGGTAGAATTCTTCAGATACAGCGTTAATCGTGTATTGTTCTGTTTGTTGGATATTTGTATAAGTGTGTCGTTCGACAGTATCAGGGCGTAGTATAAAGCCTAATAACGCAGGTGATGATCCAAGATGAATAACTGAGCTAACAATGGCTACATTTTCATTTCCATCTTTATCTGTAGTTCCTATAAGGTTGGCGCTTTTAAAACCTGGCAAAGAGTTTATTAGTTGAACTCTTTGGCGTTTTTCCATTGTTTGAATATCACATGATGATAATCGAATATTATCCATATATTACCTCAGGTCTTTAAACGTTAGGTTCAATACGCTTAATAACTGAGTGAGGATCACTTTAATAATTAAGAAATGAAAGAGTTGTAAAGCCATAGTGAGTTCTGTTTAACTATAAAAAACACTATGGCTGATATTAATCCTGACTTAGTACGTTACTAGTTATAACGCGACATTAAATGCTGTTTAAAGAAACGAGGATTTAATGTTTCCCCTGTCGCTTGTTTAACTAATTCGTCTGTTGATAGCGTACATCCTTTTGACCAGATATTCGTTTCAAGCCATGCGAAAATAGGGGATAAATCTCCTGATGTGATTGCAGCTTCAACATCTACTACTTTCTTCATTGCAGCCATAAATTGTGCCGCGTACATTGCACCTAGCGTATAAGATGGAAAATAACCAAAGCTACCATCTGTCCAATGAATATCCTGCATACAGCCGTCTTTAAAGTTACCTTTAGTATCAATACCAAGGTAAGCTTGCATTTTTTGATCCCAAATAACAGGAATATCATCAACTTCGATATTGCCTTCAATAAGATCACGTTCAATTTCATAACGCAGAATTACGTGGGCAGGGTAAGTTACTTCGTCAGCATCAACACGAATAAAACCCGGTTTAACGCGAGTATTAATAGTGTTGAGGTTTTCAGCCGTTAGCGCACTATCAGTTTCACGGTTAAATGTTTTCTGTGCCAATGGTGCCAGTTTTCTTGCAAAATCGATATTGCGTGAAAGCTGCATTTCAAAAAACAGTGACTGACTTTCATGAATTCCCATTGAGCGGGCTTGGCCTACAGGTAGATCTCGCAATTGATGCGGTAAGCCTTGCTCATAACGTGCATGACCTGTTTCATGAATAACGCCCATTAACGCTGATGTAAAATCAGTTTCATCATAACGTGTTGTAATACGTACATCGGTTGATACACCACCACAGAATGGGTGAGTACTGATATCTAAACGCCCGTGATTAAAATCGAAGTTTAATAATTTCATGACGTCGAGACTTAGTGCGTTTTGCTCAGTAATCGGAAATGTTCCGCTTAGAGGCAATACGGTATCATTTTTCTGTTTATTTTGTACATCTTGAATGAGCTGCGGCAACCACGATTTTACATCAGCAAAAATACCGTCAAGAATTTCAGATGTCATTCCTGGTTCGTAAAGATCGAGCAGGGCATCATACAGGCTTAATCCTGTTGCTTTAGAGCGGATAGCCGCTTCTTGACGTGCAAGTTTAACAACTGGAGCTAAATTTTGTTTAAATCCTTCCCAGTCATTTTCTTTACGTTGGGTTCGCCATGCATGTTCACATTGTGAGCCTAATAAGGATTTTTGCTCCACCAGTTCTGCAGGCAAAATGTTATGCATCATCCATTGGCGCTTTAAGGCAGTAAGGCTGGTTCGTTCGGCATCAGATAATTGCTCTTGTTCTGCTTGTTCAAACCAATCAACAAGATAGTCAGCAGTTGATAATTCATGCGCAATAACAGCAAGCTCAGCCATCGCTTCAGAACGAGCTTCAGCCCCGCCACTTGGCATCATTGCTGCTTGATCCCAACCACATATCGCGCTTAGATGGTCTAAGCGTGATAACTTACGAGCATGCTGTTCTAATTTTTGATAATAGCTCATTTAATTTCCCTAATTTTTGGCTCTTAATAACAAAACTATACTATTTATTACTTATTGAATAGTCAGTAAATAAATACTAAAGGTTCATTAAAAAAAGGAATAATTTATAACAACGTGAGCAATAATAAAAAAACACGATAGAGGCAGTATTAAAAGTTTATATTTTTTTTTATTAGCGCTATAAATGTAAAGATGGCGTGCAAATCGTAAAACAGTGTAACAAAAGGAAGTTTTTCATATTGCAAACGCTATAATAGCTGACAATAAATATACCTATTTGAACTATTTTCCGAACTTATGATGTTGTAAATAGTTATATTAAATTGTTTTATCGAATTTTTAAGGGATTTTGCCTCAAATGAAAAAGACATCACCGCTTTTTTCTCTCGTTGGTGTAACTGCGCTTTGTACTGTGTCGTTTTCATCATTAGCTGCACCTTCTGTTATTCCTGATGCACCAACATTAAGTGCAAAGGGCTATGTATTGATGGACTACAATACAGGCCAAGTATTAGTTGAGAAGAATGCTAACGAAAAATTAAACCCAGCAAGCTTAACGAAATTAATGACTAGCTATGTTGCGGGTCAGGAAATTAAACAAGGCAATATCAGTAAAGATGATATTGTTGTGATTAGCCGTAATGCTTGGGCACGTAATTTCCCTGATTCTTCAAAAATGTTTATTGAAGTAGGGAGTGAAGTACCATTAATGGACTTGTTCCGTGGTTTGATTATTCAATCAGGTAATGATGCAAGTGTTGCACTTGCTGAACACGTAGCAGGATCTGAGCAAGCATTTGTAGGTTTAATGAATTCATGGGCTAAGAAGCTAGGAATGAATTCTACACACTTTGCTAATCCTCATGGTTTAGATCACAGCGATCTTTATACTACACCTTATGATATTGCATTATTAGGCCAAGCGTTAATTCGCGATTTACCGTCAATTTACCCGCTATATAGTGAAAAATCATTTACATATAACAATATTACCCAACGTAACCGAAATGGTTTGTTATATGATAAAAGCATGAATGTTGATGGCATGAAAACTGGCTACACGAGCGGTGCAGGATATAGTTTAACAAGCTCTGCAACTGAAGGTAACATGCGTTTAATTGCGGTTGTTATGGGAACAAAAAGTACCAAAACTCGTGAAAGTGAAAGTAAAGCTTTATTAAATTACGGTTTTCGGTTCTTTGAAACAGTAGTACCGCATAAAGCTGGAGATAAAATATTATCTGAGCGCGTATGGTTTGGCAATAAAGAAAACGTTGAGTTAGGTGTTGATAGCTCAAGTTATGTGACACTGTCACGAAATGATACCAAAAAGTTGACAGCAAGCGTTGAGCTTAACGGTGAACTTGATGCACCTATCACGAAAGGTGAAGTAGTTGGCAAAGTACTTTACTCGGTTGATGGTAAAGAAGTGGCGTCACAACCACTTGTTGCACTAAATTCAGTTGAAGAAGGTAGTATATTCAGCCGTCTTGTTGATCATGTTAAGAAGTTCTTTGCTGGATTATTTAGTTAATTTAAGCATTCTAAGCGTTAAAGATTTGTATACTAAAAGCTCGGCTTTGTCCGAGCTTTTTTGTCTCTATTTATCCAGCGACGCTTTTCCGCAGTTTACTATTTCCTGTTGAGCTTAAAATCCGTATAATTCACGCCCTATAAATTCTTATCCAGCAATTCTACTGTCGGGATAACCGGTGGTGAGAGAAGTAGTAATGAATCAGACAGATAATCGTAAAGAAGTACTTGAATTTAATAAGCTGCAAAAACGTCTTCGTCGTAATGTCGGTAACGCCATTATTGACTACAACATGATTGAAGAAAATGATGTTGTAATGGCATGTATCAGTGGCGGAAAGGACTCATTTGCGATGCTGGATATCTTATTGAATCTGAAAAAAGCAGCACCAATCAATTTTGAAGTTGTTGCGGTTAACTTAGATCAAAAACAACCAGGTTTCCCTGAACATATTCTGCCAGAGTACTTTTCTAGCTTGAATATCCCATACTACATCGTAGATAAAGACACTTACTCTGTAGTGAAAGAAAAAGTGGAAGAAGGCAAAACAACTTGTGGTCTTTGCTCTCGTTTACGCCGTGGTACGCTGTACTCTTTTGCTGAGAAAATTGGGGCGACTAAGATTGCACTAGGGCACCATTTAGATGATATCGTTGAAACCATGTTCTTAAATATGTTCCACGGCTCTCGTTTAAAGGCAATGCCACCTAAGTTACGCTCAGATGATGGCCGTAATGTTGTTATTCGCCCATTAAGTTACTGTCGTGAAAAAGATCTAATTAAGTACGCAGAGCATAAAGCGTTCCCAATTATTCCTTGTAACCTGTGTGGCTCTCAAGAAAATCTACAACGTCAAAGCATTAAAGCGATGTTAATTGATTGGGACAAGAAAACACCAGGTCGCGTAGACGCTATCTTTAAATCTATCCAAAACATCAGCCCAAGTCAGTTAGCGGATAAAAATCTGTTTGATTTTGTTAACTTGCCATTAGATCGTGAAGGTGAGAAAGCTGAATACGCCTTTACTGAAGCGACGGTTTCTTCAACAAACATTGATGAATCTTTGTTTATTGATGTGACTAACGTTTAATCGCTACGACCTTAAAAATAGAGGGCTAATAAGCTTTGCCAAATATGGCAAAGAATTTCGCCCTCTATTTAAAAAGCTCAGAAAACGCCTCACTGTTTTTTTTGACTGCATTGTCGTTGTTACTAATCAACTGACTTTTGCTGGTTATCCATCCTTTATTATTCACAGTTCTTAGATGGTATTCATCTTTATTGTCAGTAATAAACGAACCTTCTGTTAAGTCACTTATTTGTGTAATTCTCCCTATATCTTGGCGTTGTGTGTTTTGAAGATCCCAAGACGTTATCTTGTCATTTATCTCATTTATGTTTGAGATTATTATTTGTTGTTCATCACCATTTGGCATAGTGAAAACTAAGCTATCACCGATAGTTAAATCGCCGAGCAACTCATCATTTATTTCCACAATGCTTTCAATCGGTAGTATTGATATTCCTTGTTCTTGTTTCACTTTGTCTAGTAAATTGGGACGGTAAAGCCATAGATCTTCGCCTGTTAACAGATTAATAGGTGTATCAATTGTTGCTGTTATTTGATGTCCATAGCCATGAAGAAGTGGGTTACCTTCTAGATCCTCTTCTGCGACATAAGAAGGATCATCAATTATTATTTCTTCCATACTTAATATTTTAAAATCTTTGGGCGCTTCAGCAACCTCAAAAAGGTTTTTTGTTAATTGATTCTCATTTATTTTACGTGATGTATCACTTACAATTTCACGTGTTTTTATTTCGTTAACTGTCTTGTCGGGTTTCAAGATAAAGAAACAGAGCAACCCAACAATCAGCGCTAAACCAGTATATTGGATCACTCTTTTCATACATTACTCGGTAATATTTAATTTAATATCAAGGTTTAAGTCTCTAGTGAAACCACGCTTATGCAAGCCCTTCATGTTAACGGACAAAGATCCAGAATATGCACCAATAGGTAAATCTTTATTGTCATCAGCGATAAAGCTCACGCGTAATTCACCATAGACAGGGCGCATATAACGACAATAAGCGGCATTGTTCATTATTGTCCACCCACAACCCATATAGCGTTCTCCGCGCAACATAATAGTTTGTTGTTCTCCGGTTTCTGTGTTCGTTACATTCACTTTCAAACGGCTATAACCACGGTTATATCGACGCCAAACCACACGATTACGGTTCATTTTATTATCTGATAGATAATATACTGTGCCATAGACATCTTTTTCATAACGAGGAGAAACATACGGTGTTGAATCAGTAATGACTCCATCACTTGGAAGTGCAGAAGAAATCTCTATATTTGTTGCAACGGTTACTTCATCTGAGTAAGAGCGGTTATAGAGACTTTTTACCATTAAACTAAAATTACCATTGTAAGTACCTATAGGCAATTTCGGATTATCTGCTTGAATAAATTCTAGTTTAAGTTGACCTAAGTTTGGCGCAGGGTAACACCATGCACTGTTATTAATACGTCCCCAGCCACAATGTGTTTTACGTTGACCTCGCAACCAGACTTCATGTTCCGTATTGTTTTCTTTTTGGGTTAGTACAACAGAAAATTTGGTAACTTTCCGTGGATAACGCCAAATAAAACGAGTCGGCCCAGAAACAACATTGTCACCTTTAACGTAATAAACAGAACCTCGTAAATCCTGCTCTAAAGGATCGGTTTCAACTGGTACTTCATGGGTTAATAACCATACAGCCTCATCAATTGGTGGCTCATCTTCAATATCGTCTACGGTTTTTAATATAGGAACGATCTCTTTTAACCAATCAATATGTAACGCAATAGGGGTGTGACCTGAATATCCATATTGCCAACCATACCACCACGACGAAATACCAACAGCAACTGGATGTTCATTTCGTTGCTGCCAGATGGCAGAACCACTATCACCTGGGCTTGCAAATGCCCATGAGTCTGTATCTTCAATTGCCTGATTAATTAAACAGTCTTGATAATAATTACGAATATGTCCTTCACCATGCCGCTTACCGATATAGGCAAGTTGACCTAATGAACGAGAACCGAAAATACCAAAACCGGTTAAAATTGCAGGATTCAGTAATAAATCAGTATTTAAATTATTATCGACAAAGGGTTGCTTGATTACATCTCCATTTGCATCTAGAGGATCGGATACTTTAGGGATTTTTGCGACCGCTATATCATCACTGCAACCCGTGAAGGTACGAAAGTAGTTAGTTGAAATACCAGCAGCAATAATTGTCCCATCTTGTTGTTTAAACGTTACATATTGACCTGAATATTCTGTTGAATCAGAACCTGATAAACAGTGCGCAGCTGTCAGTATATAGCTATGAGAATCATCACTCCCGAGCCATGTACCTGAGCAATATCCGCTACCAATCACTAACCCAACGGAGCGTAACTGTTCAGCATTCGCATTTTGTTCTAATACGCTACTAACATTATTGAAAACACTTGGATCTAAACTTCCTCCTAACTCAATGTATTTACTATCGTTAATTCCTAATGAAAAGGCAGAAGTTGAAAACAATAGGGTAAGACAGCATATATAACGACTTAAAAAATGATAACTATTCATGACGTTAACCAGCCTAGAACTGTGTGACTAAAGAGTAGATTATTAATAAGGAGTCATTTTTATCAAAAATAAGACATTGTCTGAATAACAAGCCATGCTTAACAATATTCTTTGTGTTTTGAAGCTGATAACATGACTGGAAATATTTCGACGATTAGAGACATTCATGTTACGCAGTATTTTAATCACAGCGGGCTTAGTATTCATGGTGGGGTGTAGTTCTCATCAAGCACAAGAACTAGGGCTAGGTGGTGGGCAAGTTAATGGCTATGCGCAGAATATGACAAATGCTCAACTATGCAGCATTTATTTAAAAGAACGGACGTCAAATCAAACTCGAGCAGCTATTGCTTCTGAATGGAGTCGTCGCAAGTTAAGTCGAGCATATTGTAAAGAAAAAGCCAATGAGTGGTATCTTACCAAGTTCGCAAAATGGTTAACGCAACAAGAAACTGAGAAAAAATAAATAGTACTCTATAAGAGAGAAAGGCCTCAATTGAGGCCTTTCTTACTTAATCGATGTTGGGTGCTAATGGACTAACGTACCCATCAGGTTTTAAAGCTAATAAATCACAATTTAAACTATCAATCGTATTTTCAGCAGTATTCCCTATAAAGACGGCGGATAATCCAGTACGACCTGTTGTTCCTAATATGACTAGTTCTGCTTTTATATCCTCAGCAACTTGAGGAATAATATCTTCAGGTAACCCTTCAAGAACATGGGTTTGTTCTTCACTAATTCCATATTTTTGACGGAGTGCTTTCATCGTTGTTAGGTGGTGACCACGTACGGCGTCGGTATAACTCGCAGGATCAAACTCTGGTAATTCAATCGTAATATTTACCGGTGTTGCAGGGTAGGCATTAACTAAATTAACTTCAGCATTAGCAATAGAAGCAAACGCTAATGATTCTTTGACGATTTTATCGTTAAGTTCATCGTGAGTTTCATCATCGGTAGAGATATTGACGCAGCCTAATACTTTACCTTGTTCAGGCCAATTATTACCTTTTACTAAAAGTACAGGAATAGGGCACTTACGAAGCAGATGCCAATCTGTTGGTGTGAAAATCACAGAGCCTAAACGGTCATGTTCATGAGTGCCTTTGATGAGTAGATCAATGTCTTGGCTATATACATCAGCAATAATGGCCTCATAAGGGCGATTATGCCACACCACTTTAATTTCCATATCAACGCCTTGCTCTAAGTAAGGCTGAATGATTTCCTTTAACCACTCTTCTCGTTGCATTACCACCCCGCGACGCATAGCATCACGTTCGGCTGACGATAACATCGACGTCATTTCATAAGAAAAATCATAAATAGCTAAGAAAATAATAATTTTTACATCTTTGCTTATTTTTGCAATATGAACAGCGCGCGAGATCGCTGGTTGTTGTTCTTTTTCTGGATCTGCGACGACTAAGATATTTTTATACTTTTGCATAATGCCTCCTTTACACAACTGTGTAGGCAATCTCTTGATAAGTTTAATTTAAAGCATGTATAACAACGGCTATGTACTTAGATATCAAGAAATTAAATAAATCCCTATAAATACTGTAACCTAGAATAGAAAGATATGGGAACGATATTAGAGAAAATTATGCAAACTTTGATACGCTGAACAAATAAATACAAGAAATAGCCGTTCAGCTAAATAAAAAAGCATCGTGTAAACGATGCTTTAAAATCATAAGAGAGAAGGGAGATGAGTAAAATTATTGTTGAGATAACGTGTTACTTTTAGCCACTCCAGCAAGGCGAGCCAATTCATCATGATCAATGATCGTAATGTACTTGCCTTTTACGCTTAACATCTCAGATTTTTGGAAACGCCCTAATAAACGGCTGATAGTTTCGACCGTTAAACCTAGATAGTTACCAATATCACCGCGTGTCATTGTTAAACGGAATTCACGTGGTGAGAAACCGCGCTGAGAAAAACGCAGTGATAAATTATATAAGAAAGCGGCAAGACGCTCTTCAGCATTCTTCTTAGAAAGCAGTAAGATCATTTCCTGATCGCCTTTAATCTCATTGCTCATTAAGCGCATGATTTGTTGACGAAGCTTTGGCATCTTACCTGAAAGATCATCAAGGATTTCAAATGGGATTTCACATACCATTGATGTTTCAAGTGATTGGGCAAAACTTGGATGCTGCATTTCATTGATCGCATCAAAACCAACTAAATCACCCGCAAGATGGAAAGCAGTAATTTGCTCGTCACCTTGTTCGGTAATGGTGTAGCTCTTAATGGTGCCAGAACGAATAGCATATAACGATTTTAGCTCGTCACCTGCTTTAAATAGCTCTTGACCTTTTTGGATCGGTTTTTTTCGTTCTATGATTTGATCCAGTTGATCTAGCTCAGACTCATTCAGCGTGAAAGGAATGCATAACTGACTAATACTGCAATCTTGGCAGTGAATTGCACACCCGCCTGATTGGATACGTTTTGTTGTAAGCTTGTCTGAAATCATATGCCTGTCTAACCAATTTGATGTAAGTCAATATTTTAACATATTATGAAGCATTATTACGAGTAATAAAAAGGTCACAATATTTGTTTGATTGCTATATAACCAGTTTGAATGCCATAAGCCATTAATAATAATGCACTAACACGCCTAAAATAGAGGTTCTTTAGCCATATTTTTAACTGTGTCGCAAAACCGCCAACCACTAACATTGCAGGTAATGTGCCTAACCCGAAAGCAAGCATTACTATTGCACCATTTAGAGCACTTCCAGAAACAGCTGCCCATGTTAAAGTTGAATAAACTAAACCACAGGGAAGCCAGCCCCAGAGAAAACCAAAAGGCAAAGCTTTTATCGGCGATTTAAGGGGAAGAAATGATGTGGCTAGCGGTGAGATATATCGCCATGCAACTTGCCCAACACGTTCAAGTTTGTTTAATCCAAACCACCATTGCCCAATATATAACGCTAAGATAATCATCATAATTGCTGCAAAAAAGCGCATTAATATCAATGGGCTATTAGAACCATTAATGGTAGCAACACCCGCAAGCATTGCACCGATAATTGCCCCAGCAATTGTATAAGCGACTAATCTTCCAACATTATAATTTAATAGATAAATCCAGCGTTTACTGTTTTGGGTGCTGTCTGGCATACCAATTGTTATCGCAGCAGCAACGCCACCACACATGCCAATGCAATGGCCTGCGCCCATTAAGCCTATTAAAAAGGCTGCATAAAAATCTAAATTAACCATTACTGCTATGTTGATTGTTACGTGGTTTTTTTTCTATTGATTCAGAATTGGAAACTGCATTTTTATGTTTAGTATCATCTTCATCGAACAAAATATCGTACCCACGACGTTCTAAGTCATCAAACTGCTCGCTTTTTACTGCCCATAAAAATATACCGATAGCAATACAAACAAAAACAATGGCGATTGGTATTAATATGTAAAGACTTTTCATTTATTTTAACAACCTTAAAGAATTTGATACAACGATGATTGAGCTAGCTGACATACCTACAACGGCAAAATAGGGCGCCACCAACCCTGAAACAGCCAGAGGTAGGATTATCAAGTTATAGCCAAGCGCCCAAGATAAATTCTCACGAATAATTTTTCGAGTTTTCAACGCTAAAGTACGTGCTTCTAAAATACGTTCTAATTTATCGCCAAGTAGTACCATATCAGCTGAAGATTTAGCTATATCTGTCCCACCTCCCATAGCGACAGAAAGATGAGCACCAGCGAGAACGGGGGCATCATTTACCCCATCACCTATCATTAATACTACGTCATCTGCTGATAGTTCATTTAAATATGCTAACTTTCCTTGTGGTGTTTGATTAGCAATAACCTCATCAATATTCAGTTGTTTAGCAACGTCATTAGCATGAATAGTATTATCACCTGTTAACATTGTGACTTTAATACCATGTTGCTGGCATTGTTTAACTAAAAGAGCGCTTTCTTGACGGATTGGGTCGTCTAATTGAAATGCTGCAATAGGTTGCTGGTTGCAAGTTAACCATACCGAGAATTCATTACTATTTTTAAACGATTTACTATTTTCGATATCGGTAGCAAAATCATATTTACCAATGCGCCACTCATCACCATTTAGCGTTGCTTTCAAACCACAGCCAATCTCATTTTCAACATTTTCAAAAAGTACATTTTGTTGTCGATATTGGCTAAAAGCTTGAGCAATAGGGTGATTGGCGAAACGCTCCAATTCCGCAGCAATCATCAACGCTTTGTCTTGCTCTATGTCTCCGAACGTACGCGTTTCAATTAAACGAACATTACCTTCAGTTAAGGTGCCTGTTTTGTCTAATACTAGTCGATTAACTTTACATAACGTTTCTAATACGTGCCCTCGACGAAGCAATATCCCTAACTTACTAAGTGTAGACGTTGAACAGGTAATAGCCGTTGGTGTTGCTAATGATAGGGCACACGGACAGGTGGCAACTAAGACAGATAATGTGATCCATAATGCATCATTAGGTTGATTTTGATGCCAATAATACCAAGTGCCAGCTGCGATAATCAGTATTGCAGCAACAAAATAGCGTGCTACATGATCGGCGATCTCTGCCACTTTAGGTTTTGAGAGCTGAGCTTCATCTTGCAAGCGTACGATATTAGAGATGAGTGAGTCATTTCTATTTACTGTAACTGTCATTGTGATATTGGCATCACCGTTAATAGTCCCTGCATAAACCTTATCTCCAATCGCGCGTGTGACAGGCACTGATTCTCCCGTTAACATGGATTCATTAACGGTTGTTAATCCTTTATTTATTACACCATCTGCTGGGAAGTGCTCCCCTGGTAATATAGTGACAACGTCACCTAATTTAAGTGTTTTTGCTGCAATTTGTTCACCATTAGCAAGCGTTGCCATATTTGGTATGAGTTTTAACAAATTTGCACTGGCTGCCGCTGCTTGTCGACGAGCACGCATTTCTAAGAATCGACCAAGTAGTAAAAAGAAAGTAAACATTGAAATTGATTCAAAGAAAACTTCGCCTTTTTCCATCACTGTTGCGTATAGGCTGGCACCGTAAGCAAATAATAATGCTATCGAAACAGGAACATCCATCCCTAACGTGTAGGCTTTTAGGCTTCTCCATGCATTAATGTAAAAAGGGAGTGCTGAGTACAGTAAAACGGGGGTGGCAAAAATCAAGCTTACCCAACGGAGGTAGTTTTTAAACTCAATATCTAGATCGCCAAACACTTCAAAATAGAGTGCAAATGCAAGCATCATAACTTGCATGGTAGCAATGCCCGCAATACCTAACTTATACAGATATTGCTTCATTATGTTGTGGTATTGCAGCTCTTGGGCATCAGCTTCAAAAGGAGAGGCTTGATAGCCAATTTTATGAATAACAGACAGTAAATGGCTAAGTTGTACTTGCAATGGATCCCAAACCAGTAATGCACGGTGGGTCGTAGTATTCACACGAATGGAAATAACACCATTTTCGCGTATTAATTGCTTTTCAATTAACCATGCGCAAGCAGCACAGGATACACCTTCAACAGAAAGAGATACCTCACTGAAATTTTGTTCTGTCGTCCGTACAAAGTCTTGCTGAATATCTACGTGATCATAAAGGGAAAGAGACTTAAGCTGTTCGGGGACTAAATCGGCTTTTTCAGCAGGTGTTGTTCTGTACTCGTAATACGAAGTAAGGCCACTTTGAACGATAGTTGTTGCTACTGCTTCACAGCCAGGACAACACATAGGCCGACGTTGACCTAATATCTCGACTTCAAATTGGCTACCGCTAGGAACGGGATCACCACAGTGGTAGCATTCATCATGCACATGCTTGTCTATTGTCATTCCTTACTCTGTCCGTACAACGAAATCGAGGAGGATGTTAGTACCTTGACACGTCCTTATAACATTTAATCTTTCTTAAAGGTTCAATCTCAACAAAACCATGGGCCACTTAAAGACTCTGATGTAACAAAGTGATAAGTACCTTTTAAGTCTGCTGTGATCTAAAATCTTTATCCGTAAGTGCGCGATGTAAGAGGTCACGCGAATAGTTTCAAGTATATTGATTGCTATGCTTTTTTTATAGTAATCATCAGCGACTAAATCAACTTGATTATTAGAAAAAATATAAACAGCCGTTACGTTATAAATAGAACGTCGCAAACTAGACCACCAATAATTGTGACCTAGAGCATATAGAACCACGACTTAGGTAGGGAATTATTTATGTCACGAATACAATCGTATTTATGCTCCTCTTACTTTCTAGTGTTGATTTATCAGAACATCACTGGCGAAGACCATATTTATAATGTTATCAAAACGTTGGTCAAACGTTTACTGACGACTTATTAAACAAGATTAAAATTGCTTTTCTTTTGTAAAAGTGGCATTTTCATTGCGCATAATACTTGAGTTAACACATTTTTACAGGTGGGATGACCACATTACATTTACGCTTAAGTAATATTATGTGAATATTTTTAACTCTGTAAAACAGGAATATTTGTAAAAATGGCAGCAGAAAAACTAACCCGTGGTCGTTTAATCCAAATAATAGTATTGATGACTATATTAATTTCAGCTTTTATTTGGAGAACAGTGACATATACATCTCCCGAAGGTGAAGATGGTATTAAGGATGGAGTAAAAATATGTCAATTAGACACAACTGATTGTCAGTATTTGTTAGATGATAAGAACGTTGACGTACAACTTTTAACAAAAGAGCTATCTGCACAAACACCGATCCGTTTACAAATAACCAACATAGATGTTAAGCCGTCAGCTATTGTTTCAGGTGTTTCAATGAATATGGGAACGGTACCCATTGTATTTACGCAGCATAATAAAAACACTTGGGTGGGAGAGTTTACCGTTCCTGAATGTACTCATAACCCAATGGTTTGGGCGGTAGATATAACGGCTAAAAAAACGAAGATGAGCTCTCAATTTACCGTCACTAAATAATATTTGAAATAGCACTTCTTAAAAGGAATATTTACTGAAGTGCTATTTACTCACAATAAATCATTTTCTTTGTCATACCACCATCAACAACAAAATTTTGGCCTGTTATAAAACCTTGGCTACAAAGTAGAAAATCAACCATTTCAGCAATATCATTCACATTACCAACTCGTCCGGATAAATGCTGATGATGATCTATACCTCGTAATTGACTTGTATCTGCATGAATCCAACCCGGTGAAATACAGTTTACTTTTATATTGGGAGATAAACTCACAGCAAGTGCATGAGTTAATGATACCAATCCACCTTTACTTGCAGCGTAAGCTTCGGTGTTTGGTTCAGACTGTAGATATCTTGTTGAGCTCATATTAATAATATGTCCCTTACTTTCAGTAAGTAAAGGTAAGCACTGCTGACTCATGGCTAAAGGGGATGTTAGGTTAACATTTAAAATATGATGCCATTCATCTAACGGTAATTGGTGTAACGGAGTATTGTAAGGGTTGGAAATAGCAGCATTATTGATAAGACCATCAAGTCGTCCAAATTGACACTTCACCCAGTCTAACGTGTTTTTAATATCCGATATTTGAGTAACGTCCGTTAAACGAAACCGAATACGTGGTTCTTCATTGACTAAATCATATCCCGCTTGTTCATTGATATCTAACGCGACAACGATAAATTTTTTTTGTGCCAAATATTTACAGATCCCTTTGCCTATACCGTTAGCACCACCGGTGACAATAACGATTTTATTTGAGCTTAAATCCACTTTAATAATCCTTTGGTTACAAATCTTTGCATCATGATACGACAAGATAAGCTAATCTAATAAGAGGTAGGTAAGATTCTGACTTAAAATGTGCAAATAACTGATAATATTAATCACGAATTAATTCAAGGATGAGTCTATTGATATGGATATAACAACAAGTTACTCAATACAATCTTCATCTTTCGAAGCTATTAATGAAGCTATTGATAAGCTTAATCTAAAAATTGCAACGCCTTCTTTGCTGCTTATCTATTATTCTGAAAATTACGACATCGATATCTTCCAAGCTGAGCTTAAAAAATCATTTCCCAATACCGCTATTTTAGGTTGTACCTCATGCCAAGGCTTTATGACAAATGAAGGCTATTTTAGCGGAACAGGTTTAGCATTATGGGCTATTAATGATTATCACGGAGCATATGGCACAGCCATTATTTCAAATTTTGATACGCCTTATGAAATGGCAAGGCAAGCAACATTAAAAGCAATTCATAATAGTGGTCGAGTTGGCGAGTTACCATCTTTGATTTTATTACATGCAACACCGGGTTATGAAGAACAAGTTATTCAAGGAATAGAAAAAGAGTTGGGCTGTACAGTTCCTATTATTGGAGGGTCAGCAGCTGACGATTTCATTGCAGAGAAATGGCAAATATTTAACGTTGAACAACAAACGGGTCAGGGGATTGGTATCGCTGTTTTTTATCCAACCTGCGAAGTAAGCCTTTCATTTCATTCAGGTTATGCTAGTACTGGCTTATCAGCGATAGCAACCAAAGTTGAACATAGAGAAGTAATAGAACTCGATAATAAACCCGCAGCTGATGTCTATCAACAATGGATGAATATCCCTTTTGATACTAACAGCAACATAATTAGTGAAAGCAGTTTAAATCCTCTAGGGCGTTTTGCCGGGGAGTATTTTGATTTGCCTTATTTTAAATTAGCTCATCCCGCACATATTACACAGCGCAAGGGCATCGAAATGTTTGCTGAAGTAAAGCAGGGTGAACGCTTATACTTTATGAACGGCACTGATGAACGACTGATTTCAAGGGCAAGTCGAGTAGTTAAAGCATCGAATGGTAATAAGCTTAACCCAATAGGCGGCATTACGATTTTTTGTGCCGGATGCATGTTAAAAATAAAAAATCGTATGGATGATGTTGCTATCGGTGTAAATATTGCAATGTTAAATAAACCTTATGTTTCTCCATTTACATTTGGTGAGCAAGGGCAATTCATCAGTGGTGAAAATGCGCACGGTAACTTAATGATTTCAGCGGCTATTTTTCATAAAGGGTAGGTTGTTAATACGATGATAAGTTCTGAATCTGAAAAGCTACAAGAAACAGTCATTGATTTATTACGCAGTCAAGAGCGAGAAAGCCAATTACAAGATGAGAATGAAGCCATCTTAGAAGGCATCTCGGCAATGGCGGGTGCGAATGATAAACGTCAAGTTTTCAATAGTTTATTAGAAGTTCTACGCAAGTTTATAGGTTTTGATCAAGCGCTTGTTCTTACTAGAGAAGACGAACAGGAAATGCTTGATGTGCTGGTCAGTACTGATAATCGTTTTGGTACAAACTCTTGGCTAATGGAAAGTACATTTAGACGAGCAATCAATGGTGAATGCATTGCGCTATATTCACCTAAAGATATTGTTGAATTTAGTACTCAATCGATTGAAGCATTAAATGATTATAGTTCAGCATTATTAACGGGAGTAAAAGTAAGCTCTAGTGATGCTGTTATGATTTTAATGAGCCAGGATAAAAGTCAGTTCACGCCAAGATGCAGACGAGTGCTTAATAGATTTAGACCATTGCTCGCACGTGCGATCATTGATATAGATTATCGAGAACGTTTGCAATCCTTAGTTGCAGCTCGAACACAACAGCTGACATTTAGTCAGCAGCGATTTAAAGATTTTGCCAAAACAGCAGGTGATTGGTTTTGGGAAATTGATGTTGATTATAACTTTACCTACATTTCAGAACCTCAAGTCGCTAATACACAAATTTCCTGTGATAACTTTATAGAATTCTTTAATAACTACCCAATATTCCAAAATAAATTGACGAGTAAACTCTCACAGCAAGTTGTATTTGAAGACTTAGAATGGAATCTTAGCGTTGATAATACAGAACAGTGGTATAGCTTTAGTGGTACACCTTATTTTGATAAGTATGGAAAACTACAAGGGTTTCGAGGAACTGCAAAAAATATAACGAGTAGAAAAAAACGATTATTTGATTTACAGGAAGCACAAAAACAAGCAGAAACGGCCAACAAAGCAAAATCTCAATTCATAGCAATGATGAGTCATGAGATACGAACACCACTTAATGCAGTATTAGGTTTAATGGAATCGCTATCTTTATCTGGCTTGAATAATAAGCAAAATCTTTGGTTATCACAGATGGACCAATCAGCACATTTATTGCTGACGATTATCAATGACATCTTAGACTTATCAAGAATAGAATCGGGGAGTTTTAGGCTTTTCAATAGCGATATTAATGTTGTGGAAAGTATAAGACTTGTCGCTGATCAATTGGCACCACAAGCAACTAAAAATAATGTCCAATTTCAATGTGAAATTGACGATGCAATCCCAAAACAAATCTACGGTGACAAAAATCGAATTGCTCAAGTGTTATTTAATTTAATCGGTAATGCTGTAAAGTTTACGAGCATCGGCTCGGTTCGTGTTGTAGCTCGTAAAGTTGACGACAATATCGAAATAGCAGTCATCGATACAGGTATTGGTATTGCTAAAGATGCGCAAGCAAATATCTTCAATCCATTTCATCAAGCTGATGGAAGTATTACTCGTCGTTATGGTGGTACAGGTTTGGGTTTAGCGATTAGCCAACATTTAATCGAAAAGATGAACGGCTCAATATCACTGGAAAGTGAGTTAGGAACAGGAAGCTGTTTTAAAATTTCTATTCCTATTATTTATCCATCATTAAAGAGTTGCGAAGCCGACATCAAATTTAAAAATAAATCGGATTGCTCTTTAAATATTTTGTTAGCCGAAGATAGTAATACCAATCAGTTGGTTGCTAAGTTGATGTTAGAGCGACGAGGACATAAAGTTGCGATAACTAATAACGGAAAGGAAGCGATAAATGTACTGTTACAGGGTCACAATAAGTTTGATTTAGTACTAATGGATATATCTATGCCGATATTAGATGGCTTAGAAGCAACAAAACAGCTTAGACAGAGAAAAATTAGCATACCAATCGTCGCATTAACCGCGAATGCGATGCAAAGCGACCAGAAAATTTATCATGATATTGGTATGGATGGCTTTTTAGCAAAACCAATCTGCTCAAATGAGTTAGATGCGTTGCTCGAAAAATACCAAGAACTTAAAGAAAACCAGCAGTCAGAAAGAACGATCTAGAGATTCGTATTAATCGAATCTCTAGTAATTAACAGCAAGCTTTAAGTACAAGGCAAACTGAACATTTGCAGCAGTATTTAAAATTGATGTTAATTACCTATTTTATGGTAAATAGCCAATACTGTTAAATAGAATAGTAAACACGGAGCAGAGTAGAGATACCAGGTTATAAGATAGGATAAATAACTTCGTATATTGTCACCACAATACCTTATTTAACATAATATACATAACACGCACTTAAATATAATGTTGAAATGATAGAGATTTAGCTTGGTAGATTTGTTGGTTACTGAATTTTAAGTGCTTCAAGCAGCTCGTCCATACCATCATCAAATTCAGGCGCACCTCGGTGACTTGTAATTCCATGATGCTCATGTGCACACTTCATTGTTTATCGACTGACTTGAATGGCCCGTAAATCTCAAACTGATGTTCTTCGATAACTTTTTATAAAAACCACATGCCGATTTTAAATGTATCGTTGGTGCAGCGTTGTACATCTTCAACATTTTCGGCTGTGATATTTGAAACCATCGCTTGGACTTGGTTGTGGTTATCGTAAGAAAAATATTGGCACATCATTGTTAGTTATCCAGAATTGATTTTTAGTTTTCAATGATCTCTTGGCCAGCATCTATCAATGATAATATCCGAGTTAAACCAAGCGATTAACACCACAACAATTTTTAATCCCAAGCGTTTAAGCTCTAAAGACTAAAAATTAATAACGGTAAAGCTCGATCTATCTAATGTATGAAGTTCAGCTTTGTAAGCTTGGTCTTCTTCAGATAACATTAATTTCATTTTGATAAACTAAAAATGTAGTCAAAAGCCAGATGGTGAGTAACAACCGCTTCGATATGGTAGTGAAATTTTCTCAAACGAAAAAGTTAAAATAAAGCCAGAAAAACAAAACGAATAAGCGGTACAGTAAAACCATGAATCCCGTGTTTATTTAACCTGTAAAGTTCACCTCTAACATCAAGAAGAAGCCTTGACTTCCCTACTCTTTAACCCAATTTGTCACAACTAGATCTACCTTAAACGAGAAATATAATCAGAGAGTAACGGAGACATTTTGAAATAAAAAAACAACTGCTTTGTTTAAATTCTCCAACTAGTTCGAACATGTAGTCGCCAAATCCAAGTGTAATCTGGATAACTTGTTATAATTTCAATTGTGTTGTTGGTGTTTCTTCAATACTATCGAGCAAATAAAAACAAGCTTTCTTCTTTCAGTCAATTACTTTGATATAATCATCAAACAAAAAAGTTACGCCGTCACCTGGGTTATTGAAAGTGGTTTTCGCTATCCATTTGATTGAAAACCAGAAGGCTTTATAAACAAATGATAAGATGGCGAGCATATAATGCATCAATATAGAATTCGATACCTTTTTTGTATAAAATAGTCTCTCTTTTGAGTAGTTATCCCCTTTAACAACTCTATTATTGATAAGTAAATAATGAACGATGAAGTAAACAACGGAGTCGAACGTTTTGGTCGTTTTGATGTTGATTATTCGCGAAGAACGATCACCCGTATAAGTGATAATGCTGTTTTAAAAGTATCACGCTCAGAGACTCACATCTTTGCTTTACTAGCAAATACCGCTAACAATACTGTACATAGAGAAACATTACTAAAAGAGTGCTGGCAAGGAAAAGTAGTAACGAATAATTCGTTAACTGTAGCGATAAAAAATCTTCGCACCTCATTTAGTAAAATCGGTGAACATAACATCATCACAACCGAACCTAAACTTGGTTATTCAATTAGAGAAGCCTCATTGATTGACGATGGTTCTCATCCGCCTCTGCCGGAAGATATTAGTAAACATATTGAAGCACATGAAATTGCAGAAAAGTTAGAATTACAAGAACATCAAGACAGCGTCATTAAGAAACCTGCAATTACAGGGAAGAAAAAAAAATACGGCTTACTCAATAAATTAAATACATTTAGCCTATTTGATTTCTTGATTGTTAGTTTTTTCTTTTTAGCTACTTTATTTGTTTGTTACCAGTACTTATTTTTTGTTAATACAACAGATGTTGATGGTATATCTGTTAATTATAATGGTGTTGAATTGCCAAATCCCGTGATACAGGCAATCCTTGATCATAAAACGGGCGACATTAGTCAATGGTACGCATTCCCTATCGGTGGATTATGTGAGCGTTATAAATTAATAGGTGTACATAATGAGCACTATATTGACTTAACTTCACAAGTGAACCAGGAGCAATGCGATGCTTAAAAAAGCTTTCCTTGGCATATTCTTAGCTCTATTGTTTATTTTTTCTCAAGCGATTTTTAATGCTATCAACACACAATCGACATATGTATTTACGAAGGAATACCCTGCTTTTGGCTCTGAAATTATAAAAGTTAACCTCAATGATGGACGAATTAAGATTAATCTAATTCGAAAGAATAAAGAAAACCGAGTTATCTCATCATCGTTATTTAGCGGTGTATTTCTTAAAATTCAAAATCATTATTACACATTTGGTGTTAAGCGATTAAATAAAAGTCGTGAAGTCGATTTTACATTTAGGAACTTCTATATTGATTCTCTTCGAACAAAAGAAGCTGTCTATATCTCAGATGACAGAGGCATTCTAGAGTTAGATTCAGGTAAGTCTATTTATCTAAGTAGCTTATTACTTGGTAAAAAGATACGTTAAAAGTAAGCCGGTGTTAGCCGGTTTATTTTAATAAATAAACAAAGTTATAGGTATGTACCATTAACTAAATAACTAATTGACTGACTGACTTGATAAAAATAAGTATAACAATTACTTATGTAATCAAGTCACTCTTCTATTCTTTACAACACTATTAAAAATAGCAAATATTCCCTAAAAAGCCTTCTTAATATGTACTTATCTATTAATATTTGTCGATCTTTCTTTACAAAAATTAAAGTCAAAATCAAAAGTTATAGTGCACTAGTATGTTTAGGCTTTTTTTGTTTCATTTAGGTCAAATCGCATAACACTCAAGTGATGGCTTCTTTTTGACATTCACTTCGTAGGTAATATACAAGGATAATGAAAGCCCTAATCAATCTTCATAATCAAAGAGAACACCTGAGACGCGGAGGTATTTAACCACTTTGATAACAAAGACACCTTAAACAAAACTCTTGACCAATTAAGCGATCACTTTGGTAAAGGCGTGATCGGTTTTGCATGCCAGCAACGCAGCTACCACGAACGGCAGGGAGAAATAGAAATTTTAAAGTTAGAGAATTACTCCACCGAGATTAAAGATATTATGGTGGAGAAATGTGTTTAAAGACACTTTTGGACAGAAACGAGTTAAGCAATTTGTTTATTTAGGCTCGTAGTATTAAGAAAAGTAAGGATAACGCCGCATTAAGGTGATGAGATGGTCTCCCTCTACCTCTTCGCATGGTCTTGAGCCATGCTTGATATATTCAATCAATGTGCAGGTAAAGACCATGGCTCAGAATAAAATCATCGGTATCGACTTAGCAAAAAGTATTTTCTTTCTTTTTGAAATCAATCATAAAGGAAAGAATATTAGCCGTAAAAAATTACCTCGAAGTAAGCTTCTAAACTATATCGCACAACAAAATGAGTGCACCATCTCGATGGAAGCTTGTTCCTCTGCACATTATTGGGCTAGAGAATTTTCCAAACTTGGGCATCAAGTTATGCTCTTTCCACCACAACATGTAAAAAGCCAGCGTCATAAACAAAAGAACGATTACAACGATGCCGAGGCTATCGCTGAAATAACGCTTTATCAAAGACATCATCCCGTACCGCATAAATCTATCGAGCAACAAGATATTCAATCGGTCATTAAAATGCGCAAGCTTCTTATCACTGAAAGAACTCGTCTTATTAATCAAGTTAGAGGACTTTTATCGGAATATGGCATCATTATTCCAAAAGGAAAAACAGCATTTGGTAAAGCCATACCAAGTATCCTTGAAGATGCTGAGAATCAACTTTCATCGATGTTGCGAGAACTCATTTATCATCAACATGAAAGATATAATTATATCAACGAGCAAGTAAGCTGGTTTGATAACAAGCTAAATCACACCATTCAGCATTTTGATAATGCCAAACTACTTACTTCAATCCCTGGATTTGGCCCTTTAACTAGCCAAGCTGTTGCTGTTTGGATGGGTTCTGGACAACAATTTAAAACAGGAAGAGATGCTTCCGCAGCCATGGGTCTTGTACCCAAGCAGAATTCCACAGGTGGAAAAACCACGCTGCTTGGTATAACTAAGCAAGGCAATACCTATATTCGTTCCTTACTTGTTCATGGCGCAAGAGCTGCTTTAAGACGAGCCAAATTTAAATCAGATAAACTAAGCTTATGGGCTGTAGATATTGAAAAGCGACGAGGAGCAAACCGTGCGGCTGTCGCTTTAGCCAATAAATTAATGCGGATAGCTTGGGCGGTAATCAGTAAAAACGAGGAATATAAACCAGCATAAACAACGATCACCAACCTTTGCAAAGTACGTAGTTAGATGAATATCAGGATAAAATCCTACACGATGAAAACCTTCTGCTCACACTGGCTTTTAAAGTCGATAAGGTGATTAGGACTTCGTGTTCGACTGCTTCATCTTGGTCAAGGCACAAGCCGATTTAACAGGCCGTATATATGGTAGTTAACCTGCACTTTTGATCAAACTGCTGGCTTGCAAAACAGAGGGAGACCATATATGTGAGCAACGCAATACCAAAACCGCCGCATACCGCCTTAAACACTAAAACCGACGCATAGTAAAAATGCCACGCGTTGCGAACCCCTCTTGAACAGTTTGTTAAGTTTTTGTTTTCACGTTACTAATTTCACTACTTGGTTTAAGCGAGTTATATAATTCTGTTTCAGAAAATGCGATACCTAAACTAAATGTAGTGATTAAAACTCCAATAAAACCCAACCACATAGACCACGGAACATGTTGATATAACCACTTAAGAGTAATCTTATCTGGATAACATAAATCAGAATCAGGTTCGGTTTGGTGAACTTCGATATTGGAACTAGCTCTAATTTCTAACTTCTTGATGGCTTGATTAACGACACCGATACACTCACCTAAAGCATCATGATGTGAACGCCCCATTCTATAACCAGATTTAACGTGATCAGCCCAAAAAACAAATTTCTCACATAAACTTTCATCGAACTCTAAGAGAGGCGGAATTTCATCAGACCAAGGTAAAAAGTCATCGTGGCTGGAAAACGCAGATAAATCGCCTCGAGTCTTCTGTAACTTCCTAAGCTCGGTCAATAACTCGTCATTCATATACTACCAACTTTCCAAAAAAACTTAACGCCCTGTTAAGGTGGGAGCAACCCGACACCACTGCTGCACACCACCTTAATCACCACAACCAACGCATAGTAAAAACGTTACGCGTGCTAATCATGTTAAATTGTTAGTTTCATTTTATACGCCTCAATCAGTGCTTTTGGCATTGTTACGTATTTTTCAATTTCGAGAATAACCTCTGGATGTAAAGTAGGCGTTGGATTAATTGCATTAAATCTATTAGGTAAATGCACTGCTTTTCTGTTTAGTTCACCAAAATATAGATTTTGCCAAATCAACGGTTTTCTTTGATTGTGAGATTTACTTTTTATAACTTTCTCTAAATGACCAGTGAACATTCGGCACTTAATATAAGGCATACTCTCTGCATTTTTAATCCTCCTTTTATTCATATCAAATAGATCAATGGACTCATCCCCTCGAGAAATCACTTGCCTCATATCGTAGCAATAGCGCCTCAAGCACCAAACAGTTTTATCTAAGTCCACAATCTGATGAGGTAAATTGTAGTGCGCATGAGACAGGTAACGATTAGCTCCATATATATTCAAAAACTCGATAAACTCACGGCAATCGTCTGGAAGTTCAAAGCTCAAATCCTCGATAGACTCCACTCTCCTTAAGGCTTTGCACAAATCATGGTTGAGTTTTTTAGCACTTACCCTGTTATACAGAAGAATAGATTTTAAATATTTTTCAATAGCTTGCAAAGCACTCCAAGTAAACTGAATCATTAAGTTATTCTGATAACATAACCTAGCAGCAATATAATCTTGATCAGCAACATCTCTAAAACTTCGCGTTACAAAATCATTAAAAACTATACGCATATTACCCCTTGAAACTAACGCCTAATAAAGTGTGAAACACGCGTACACAACACTAAATTTATCCACCTTAAACACTGAACTCGACCCAAACCAAAAATGCCAAGCGTGTATAGTCACTCTTTAATTGTTTGTTATACCAATTTTTACTGCTTCCATATCAATAAAACATCACCATTATTTTCATATGTTGAGATTCTATTTCTTAATGGGACACAGTGAGAAAAATTTAGGTTATTTAAAGCATATTTAAGCCGAGAGGTGAAAATTTTATAGCCTCTCCCCATGAATAATTGCTTAATGTTGGACTCTGTATTCCCAGATTGCTCTCTGAGGATATTGACAGCGTCTTCATTTAAGTTTGAATAAAAGACTAGAGCTTCTGTCTTACTAGGAAAAGCCAACGAAGAATTTCGGAATTCGTCAATATCGATACCACTAACCCTGACTGCTGGTGTATGAAAGCATAAGGTAAAGCAATTATTGCTGTCTACCTCAAAATTAATACTCAATCTACGCCCTAACTTTGTATACGATAGTTTATAGCAATATACATAGAGAGCTGCTGCACAAGAACATGCTGAACTTAAAAAAACAATTTTAAGCTTCTTTCCGGCTCGTAAAGAGCATCGAATTGCACTCTCAATATCTAACAGAACTGGCAGCGACCCTCCTGGATGATCATATACATGAATTTCGAGATTGTGATAAATAGGATCTTGCAAAATTCGAAGCAAGTCTGATGCATGACTTTCTCCCCTTTGACGATCCATAGTTGTTAAGTAAACTTTGTACATACTCTCATTTCACACTAGATAAATTGGTATAGCGCCTAATTAAGATGTCAAGCACGCTAGCACGACACTCAATTTGAGCGCCATAACTACTAAATTAGACTCAAACCCAAAATGCCAAGCGTGCTGAATCACTCTTAAATTGTTTGTTAGCTGCTTTCTATTTCACTGAGCATTTAGCCGAATATTATCAAATAATGGATAACTTCAGGTATAGCAAATAGTAAAACTGACGTGCAGGTCGTATCTGATTACGTATCTAACCTCTGCCTTTCGAAGACCGCGCTCGCCTTGAGAAAAGCATCAAGACCGCCACCCTTCTAGAGCAGATAGCACAATTTACTTGTATAGAGGCTCGGGCTTATTCAACACTTGGGATTTAACGTTGGATACGCAACGCTTAATCCTTATTTGTATATGGTTTATGACGCATTGTACCCAAACTTTACAGTCTGGAGTTTTGATTTCCATAAACTCTCACGCTGAATGACTTGCTCTGGAGTCAGAGATGAAGATAGAACTTCAAGAATTGTAAACTTAAAGTGTTTTTCAAAGTAGTCGCGAGTATTTATGGCATAAAGCTCTTTTAGCTCTTTATTATTTCCATGGTAGCCATAAATATAATCAGACCAACGGCCCCAGATACCATTTGCTCCGTAAGCGGAGCCAACATAGTGATTTCCTGTTTTAGTATCAGTTAGCAAGTAAACACCAAAAACACTACTTAACGCCACTTTCCAGTCATTGAGCTCATTTTTTATAACTATGCTCATTACTTCAAAACTATGGTTTACGTCATCATAAGATTTAAAGCACTCACCCTGATATGAATGTTGTGAAAGCGACGATACTTTTGAGCGTGAGAAAATATAATCAGGCGTGAAGACCGTCCCTCTCGTATTATCGCCTTGGTAATCAATTGTCAGGCGACCAATAAGTTCAGAAAACTGACTGTTTAACTTTACCTGATAGTGCTTTGAATCACGGCTAGTAATATCAAAAATGCCACCAAACAAAAATTTTGAGCCAGATATTTGGGCAAAGCTTACTATTTTGTCTTTAACAAAACGTTCCTTTTTCGTTCCTCTATAAACTTGCCAACCAGCCCACTCTTCATGACTTCGAGCCAACACATCAATAGGACGAGTTCCTCCAGGCTCTTGTTTTGCTAAATGAAATCGGTATTCAGAGTTATTATTTAACTCTGAGAAAATTAAACCCAAATCCATAAATACCTCTGAACTTGAAAAACCATATAACGCTTATTAGACGACAAATAGTCATCTTTCGGTAATGGTATCATTCTCATATTAACTCAACTTATAATCAATAAGTTATGGCACATGATGGGAAGTTAGGCTGCAAGATATCGCCTAATGACGAGAATGAACAGTTATCAACTCAATCGAATAAGTTTTAGTAGGGAATACGCACGCCCCCTAAAATGTGTAGAGTATTTGTCCTAAGTAACTTTGGGGCAAATTTGAGCTAGCTATTTAAGCTAGCTCGATGTTGGACAAAAGCGTGTTATGGATACAGCTCTATTTGGGCTGGTAGGTATTAGGAAAAGTAAGGGTAAGTCTTGTTAAGGGGTGAACGCATAGTGAAAATACTACGCGTTGCGAATCCCTATTGAACAGTTTATTATGTGCCTGATTCTGAGACGGACTCTGTCGAATCGGATGCTATTTTCTTAGGCGAGCTCGGTACTTCTGGGGAAACAAATTGTGCAGGAACAATTTTAACTTCTATACCTATGACTTGAGCAAAACCTGTTACCAGATTCTCTTTTGCGCTGCTAAAGAAACTATCTCGCGTTTCGCTTGAGGACGCCCAAAAGAAAAACAATATCAGAAGTAGTGTTGTAAAAGCGTTACCAAACACACCACCTACACCACCATGAATTAAACTCTTGAGCATCCGCCACTTTCGTTCCCAAAATCCCTCGGGCTCATGTCGATGGATAAACAGCCAAAGCCTTTCTTTAAAGTGCTTTTCAAGCGCTTTCTCTTTTTCGGTGGCAGCTTGACCTACTAGCTCTTTAACTGTGCGCGCAGCTTGCGCGGAATACATATCTAAGGCTGGCATTTCAGAACATAGAACGTGATTGTTCAACTCAGCGTCATTGGGACGACGGGAGTTATTTTTTTCAAATTCTTGAATAAATTTCTGCTTACTCTGCTTGTACAAACAGTATGCTAGTTGACCAATGATGTCTGTCTCATCTTCAACTAGCATTTCATACACTTTGTTATACTTTTCAGCGGGTGAAACTTGCTGACTTTCGGCGGTGGAAGCGGGTTTATTCTGACGTCGACGATTTTTCGTGTTCATACAACTATTTAAAGGCTTTAGTCCTCGCCTTGTTTAGGCGATCGTTTAGGCTACGAGCATCTTCATGTTCAAACAAGTTTTTAGCAAAGCTACTCATAGGTTGTTGGGTTCGATATCTAACAACCACTTTTTCAGCAAAATCGCCATCAGATCGAGTCCAAGGTAACTGAATTGCTTTTAAAAAAAATGCTTTCATATCAACTCCTAATAGTGCGTTCACCATTATACTCCCTTAACTATAGCAGATCAATCTTACTGAGTTCTGTTGAAGCAAAAGGCACATAACAGTATATTAATAAGCATTCTTACTTTCGTGTAAAATACACGCATAAAAAACCTTTATCATACTAGATATAATCTATATATATCATGAAGTTGATAACAATTTTTCACGTCTGACGCTCAATGAGAGGATGTGATAAGTAAGAAATGTATTTAATCAGTCTTATAAAATACAAACTGAAAAGTTAAATGATATAATTTTTAAATAGTTATGATTTCACTTCTGTTTTTAACAAGAAATTTTTCTTATTAAAAACAGAACTAAAGCGATAAAATCACCACATTTCATTATAACTGTTGATATACACAGTAAATAAAACTAATCCAAAATCACGTTAATGCGATATGAATGAGTATTTGCTCTGAATGATAATGGGGCAAATGTAAGCTAGCCACATCAGCTAACTCAAATGTGGACATAAATGTTTTAGGTGTCTTGATCTAAGCCTTTTCGATCAGATTAGAAAAAGTACCTAGAAACCTTAAACGTTTGTTATGTGTAGTTATTTGAGGCTACCTTCTGAACTGACTCACCCCACTTCCCTCGTAACTAACTCGATCGATAGTTACTACGAGCATTTTTTCACCCCTAACCAAAGAGACTATTTTTTCATAAATTAGGGTAACCCAATAGCTAAACTGAGCAGGAAAAGAATAGGCAATGCCTCCTTGTACGTTAGCAGTCGCTACTCTCGATTCGATTTTTTTCGCAATGGAGCGTGGTAGGTTCCGATTACTACATATTTTAGTTATTTCACGAGACACTGTTTCCCACGCTACATCAGTACTAAGTTCTTTTCCTACTTCATTTTTAGCTAACTCTATGACAAGTTCGGAAAAGTTTTTGCTGCAAACCTCACCATATTTAGCGTTCCCAAACGACCAGTTTTGACTAGATGTTGAAAAACCGCCAAAAAATGCAAATGGTAAACCACTTTTTGAGACAACCAAATTTTTAGCCAGCGGTGACTTACTTCCTGAAGTTTCATAAAGATCAAACTCTGGCCATTCTTCCAGTAACTTTATCTCCTTACTTGTCGGGTTTGCTTTATTCTTTCCAACTCTTCCAATGGGAACTTTGGGGTTATCTTCACTAGCGATTTTTGCTTGAACAATTAACGAGCGATGACAATACTGATGCACGCCTGAATTGCCACTGTTATCCCAAACGTTATTATGCCTATATTGTATAAACAAATCACCCAGCTCAGTTTTCGAATCTATTGAGTTTCCATTTATATCAGTTTGTGGATGAACAAAAGCAGCCAAGGGAATTTTATCTATCCATTGAAAATCTACATATATTCTTTCAAATGCTCTAGTAGAGTCACGTAGTTTTAGCTCCTCACTCAAAACAGAGGCAATTGCATCTTCAAGTTTTTTATTGAAAATTTCATATAATGATGATAGTTCACCATATTTCTTTTTCTTATATAAAGACGTTAATGTTCTATCAATTACGTTCAATGTATATTTCCATCCTATTGCACATAATGCCCGCTTAACTTGTTGCCAACTTCACCAATCCCGAACAGCCCACCATAATTACATAAGCCAAGTCGAACTAAAAATGCCACAGATTGACAGTCAGGTTGAAGCGTTTGTTAGCTATATTTATTTAAGAAATGTAGCTGTACGGTTTTATTTGTGCTCTCTGAAACCGAATCGAGTAGGATTCTTTCATATGATTTTTGGACTTCAAGAAAAGCAGCTTTGATTTGCTCTCCCTGCTCCTCTGTAACTGCAAAGCAAAAGCTGAATTCAATCTCATTTATAGCCTTGAGGTAGCGCTCAGAAATCTCTTCCTGAATGCCTTCCGATTCGAGACTATCTTCTTCTGGGATATCCAATAGGTTTTCATTATTTCTAAGTTTCTGATACTGCTTTAAATCAATGACATTTGACATCCGATAAATACTCCATACTTTTATTAGGATCTGGATATAGCTAACGCTTTATAGACGGACTTTTTCCGTCTTTGTATACCGTCTATTATGTTGCTGCCATTCACAATAAAAATCAAACAATATCAACATTTTATGTTAATAGATGTGTAGTTATGGAGGCAAGTTACGGAAAAACTCTGTATAAGATATAAAAGTATGGATTAGATTAACTTGGTCTATAAGTGTTCCGTTCGCAGGTTATAAGAAGGTTTGGGGCATTTCTGAGCTAGAACTGCCCTCAATGAAGGTTCTGGACAGGCCCTTGTTAGACAGCCAGTTCAATTTGGATAGTTTAATATTAGTAAAAATAAGGGTAATGTTTGACTTCTTTTTAGACATTACCCTTTATGATATTTCCTTATATAAGGTAGCTGGGCTTGCCCTACACTTCGAATAGATGTCGGCTTCGCGACACATATCCTTATTTCTTATACCGCTTCTAACGGTTTACTAGAAGCAATAAGAACTTTATGCGCTAAGAACTTTGCTAGTTCAATTTCACGTTCCAAGTATTTAATTTCCTTGCTTTGTGGATGCAACACTTCTAAGTCTCCTTCCGCACCTTTTGTATGAACGATACGACACCTTATGTTGTAAAATCGTTGCCACATTTGACTTAGCAAGTCATCATCCTCGGCATTTGAAAAAATCTTGAAAGTTGATAGTTTGACAGCATTCTTAGAGCGAAAGTACTCTTCACGCTTGCTATCAGAAGTTAACCACTCCCGCAAAACATTTGGATCAACACATTCTTTGATTGTTGCTTCCAATTGAGATAGTTCAGAGCGAGAAGATGAAGCAGCTTTAACTATACTAAATACTTTAGCTATATCTTTTGTACTATGAGAATTAAAGCACGGGTCTTTAAGTATATTTCCAACTTTTTTCTGAGCTGCTAATTCTGAGTAAATTGGATAATAAAACTCTACAACTTGATAGAAAGCCAAATATCTTAATAAAGGCATGCCAATTGCAGACTGCGCATACCAATAAAGAGAAAGCGCTTCACTATCATATTTTTGACTTACTCTATCTAAGGAGAAATCTTTATTAGCTTGGATAGCTGCTCCACGAGGGTATGCTTTTTCTGCTGCTAACATCAAGGGCACATTAGTTTTACAATCAAACTCAAAACAGATAGAAGCTAGGATTGTCACGATAATATCTAAAGCCTTATCGTGATGATGAATGCCGCACCCATAAATCTTGATTGTCGTTGTCGAAGACCTAAGATTATCAAATCTCTCGATTGGGAATGGTGCTCGTGGTCTTCCACGATCTTTAAATAGCTCAAATATCATGAACTCATTTGAAGCTTCAGAGATCTCTGCCTGAACCCCTTCTAAATGCGTATCGATTAGTAGCCGACCATCTTCTGTTAGATTTTCGTTGTCCTTAAAGATTCGACTGAATTGAAAACCTCTATGTGGAAGCTCTACTTCACACTCAATTACATCATGGGTAGAAGACCAAACAGCTTCATACCCGTCGATGCATTTAAAGTCATGAAACTTAATATCATGTTTTAGTATGTATTCTGCACAACGATTATTGATTGATATCTATTTTAAGAAGCCCTCGTTCTTCTAAAAGCTCATAACTTAGAGACGATTGTTCACATTTATTTATGATTTCTTGAAACAAAACTTGTACCTATTAAAGATGAATTTGTATTAACGCTGCGTTATGAAGTTAGTAACGTTATTACTGAACCTAACCATACCATCGTAAACATAAAACCCAACGATGGAATAAACAACGCCATGCGCTGGGAATCTGTCTTAAATGCCTTTAGACCTCAGTCTGCAAGTGTAGATACTTTCATGTGTAACTCTACAAATTCATCTACCTCTCCGTTGAAGAAGGTTTCTCGAAGCTCTTCAAATGTTAGAGATGAAAATAGCTTACTTGCTATTTTTTTTCCTCCTAGGGCTCCTGCTAAACCATTAGATTTAGATAATGCCTTAACATCACACCAGTCGGTGAAAGAAAGATTAGCGCCCGGTACTAAGCGTTCGATACCAGCTGGAGACATATAATTTTCTATTTCTCTCTTTTGGGATACTGTAAAGTTCTCGCCTTCTACAAACCCATACTCTGCCAATTTTTCAGCATTTGGAGAGGTTTCATCTTCTGAGGTTTTATCAGAGTCTAAGAAAATGAAGAATGGCTTGTTCAACGTTTGCAGCAAGTCTAGTGTTACCCAATGCTTGATACTTCCACAACCACCAACAGGGATAGTAACAACACCTAGATCAGCAAAGTTTTGTTCAACTATTCCATTATCTTTATATGTATTAGCTAAATGATCCAAAGCAACGCAATCGTCTATGCCTTCCACAAGAAGAAAACACTTCGTATTGTCAAACAATGAGAAAAATTGATTGTCGATTGTTATTCCTAGATCGCTCGCAATATCAGAGTGGTCATTTACATTTGAATCACATGCGTATGAGCCAGCCTCTTTATAAATCCTGTGTAAATCAGACTTTTGAGTTTTCGAAACAATTACAGGAGAGTGTGTAGTTAAGAAAACTTGATAACCAGCAACTGAAATATCATTTAGCTTTTCGAATAGATTTTCTTGCGCAGAAGGGTGAAGAAATGTTTCAGGTTCTTCAAAGCCAAAGATGATATTTTGAATTTCACTAGATTTCTGCTCCGCGAGATACTCAAAATAAGCCATCATTGTAATTCTTCGGAAGCCATCCCCTCTTGCTGAAAGAGGTACAGAACCATTTCCATTATTACTGTCAAACGTGGTAGTGATTAACTTGCTCCAATCAAATTCAACTTTTGCCTGAACCTGTTCACTTTCAGGGACTACAGCATTGATTTTGCTTGTGATAGCAGACAGAACTGTTTGCAAATGCAGTTTGACCGTGTCCTCAAGCTCTTCAGTATTCACCTGTTCCTGAATTACTTTAAAGGCCATATCTTTAAAGTATTTCTGTATAGTAGAATCACTTTCTGACAATGGAGCATCCGCTACAAAGTATTCAAATCTAGGCAAGCATCCCTTGATAGCACTCTCTGTCTTTTTAAGACGAGATGTACCTGAAGTAGGCAACTTCTCTGTAATATAAGAAAACTCATCTCCACGAGCGATAAAGAATTTTCGAAGCCTATTTCTTTTCTCTGCATTATTGTGAGCTTTACCAGTGTCTGGGTTTGTCATTAAACCTGGTTCCGCTTCTAACCCATTATCTCGGCATAGTTTTATGAGCTTAGCTTCAGTAAGTGAAAAGAAATCTAGCTCACCAAATGAGAGCCTTTCTACAAAATATTCGGGAGAAATTTTACCTGATTTGGTTCCATCCCATCGTTTTGTAAGGTGTAAGTAACCATCACTATTAACTAAACCTTCGGCTTCAAAAGTTGTTGTAGTATTTTCATCAATAACAATTTGAGTGTGATTAGGGCAGAAATAAAGTTCGATTACTGAAAATTGTTCAGTTGTGTTATTTAAATATTCTTCTTGATACTGCTTTGCATTTATAAAAAGATCTAAGGCTTTCAATACAGTTGACTTACCCGCATCGTTTTTACCAACTATAACATTGAAATCTTTTGCAGGTATTTCTACTCTTTCACTAATACCTTTAAAGCCACTGATCGCTATTTTTTCTAATTTTATCATTATTTCCTAACCCCAACTGACGAAGCTTAACAGCTTATTAGTAAACATTCTTACTACCACGAAGCAAAATGTCTAAAAATATAGGCGATAATACTATAATTAAGCATATGATGTTATTGTTTTAATAACATTTTTACCTGCAAGATAATATGGTAAGGTCTAAGGTTAAAGGCATAATTAAAAATAACTCAAAATCACGTTAATACGATATGAGTGATTATCGACCTAACTCATATATGGACAGAAATGAGTTTCGAAAGCTCCAATATTAAAGAATCATGAATAATTATCATTATGGAAATTAGCTTAACGCGGTGTACAGATTTGATGGTATAGGGCACTAGAAGTACAGAATTTTAATCAAGTAAAACCCAAACTTTGGGATGCAGCGTAAAGCGTCCTAGAGGCAGATAACGAAAACCTAATAGCTAGATTGGGTCCTAAAATATGATTTAGGGCGTCCTAGATCGTGTTTTAGGTCTCGTAATATCGAGACTTATCACATATTAACTCCATTCACCTCAATTGGAGTTAACACCATGAAATGGAAAAATTTATTGTTCTCATCTCTACTTTGCTTTTGCAGTTCAGCCATAGCTTCCAGCGCCGGATTCACTCAAGTGACCTTAACTGACAATCCAAATCGCAGGCTAAACACTGCCATTTGGTATCCCACAAGAGATACATCATACACAACCTTAATTGGAGATAACCCCGCGTTCATCGGTACACAAGTCATCAAAGACGCAAAAATCCAATCAGGTACTTTTCCAGTAATACTGCTATCACACGGTTACCGAGGAAACTGGCGTAATCAAAACTGGTTGGCGACCAAACTTGCGAGTCAAGGCTATATCGTAGCCGCCGTTGATCATCCGGGAACCACCTCTTTCGATCAATCCCCAAAGCAAGCAGCAAAATGGTGGGAAAGACCACAAGATGTATCACGTGTCCTGGACTACTTGTTATCCGAAGCCCCTTGGAAGCAGTCTGCTATCGCCGATAATGTTAGCGCAATTGGACATTCATTAGGTGGTTGGACGGTGATGCAACTGGCGGGAGCGAAAATCGACAGGCAAACCTTTGAGGCAAATTGTCTTGTATACCCCAACCCACGTACTTGTGGGCTTGCTGAAGAGCTAGGGCTAGACAAAATCCAAGATGAAGAGCCTGACCAAAAAGACCTTTCAGACCCTCGGATTCGACGTGTGGTTAGCCTTGATCTAGGGCTTGCTCGCAGCTTTTCAGTCGACAGCTTAAATGACATTAAAGTGCCAACATTGATACTGGCAGCCGGGATAGATATAGGAGATATTCCTCAGGCATCAGAGTCTGGCTATATTGCTGAGCACATGCCACTGAAGTCAAGACGCTACAAAGTCTATGAGAAAGCAACCCATTTCAGCTTCATTCAAGGCTGTAAATCTGGTGCGATATCCATGCTTAATAAGGAGGTGTCAGGCGATGGTATTATTTGTAAAGATGGCGTTGCTACATCTCGCGACCAGTTACATCAATTGTTCGTCAATGACATCGTTAGCTTTCTGAATTGATAAACAAAAAGCAAACATACTCAATCTAACACTTGTGGCGAACTTCGAAACTCACTCGGAGTTTGCCCTGTTATCCTTAAAAACTCCCTATTGAAGTTAGACTTGGTCTGAAAGCCTGAACTTAGGAAGATCTCTGTTATCACTTCATCAGTTTGCTTCAAAAGAGTCTTAGCGTGCTCAATTCGATAGGCGTTAATCACCTTCGAAATGTTCTGTTGGTGAGTTTGATTAACCGCAGACGATATCTTACGAGCAGGAATGCCTAGCTTTCGTGCCAAGCGATTGAGAGACAGATCAGGATCTTTAAATAATTGATGATCACTCATTAATGCATCGAACTTAGCCATGATCTGTTCGGTTTCTTCAGTTTGGTCGTCATCTAAACTGCTAGCTAGTGTGGTCGATGTGCCGACCTCTTCTAAAGAGCGTTGTGACATGGAAGATAAAGCCTGCAGCCGCTTGGGTTTTTCTTGGACAGGCGTACTAATACTGACCACTATTACGGCAGACACAACGGCAGGAATAAAGACAAGATAGCTAATCGACAAGATCAGACTGGTGTGTTGCGCATTCAACAGCAAGATATCGTAAGAGAGCATACCATCAACCAAAGCCGAGAATAGCAGCATTGCACCTGCAACTCTTTCAGCAACCAACACTTTCGATACATCAGTTAGCCGCACTTGTTCTGGAATGCTGCACGACGACTTCAAAAGCAAACCACCATATCCGAGATAAAGCAAGATCAGCAATACATCAAGGGTTCCCGCCCAGAGATGCGTATAAAAATGTGAGCCAACTAAAACAGAAATCGGGCCTAGCCAATGCAAATGTGTACTAGATTGACTTCGATGAGCACCTGAAAAGCACAGCCAAGCCGCCACAGGAACACTGGCACTGAGAATGGGTTGTAGGAAGCGAAAAAACGCAATATCAAACGTCCATCGCAGGCCCACTACCGTAACCATTAACGCGCAAAGAATGACAAACCAGAATGGCTTTTGGCTAGTATGCCGGTACCGGTACCGAAGCACGATACCAGTCATGAGTAACAATAGCGCTGCAACAAATGGTAAGGGAATAGCAAGCATCAAAAGTACATTTAAATTAGAGAAAAGATCACTTTGAATTCACGTCAAGCACTGCATTAGTGAAATAACTGAACGGACGAGTAATACATATTGAATATCAATCTTCAGTAAAATAACTTTTTATAGGGCAAATGTACATTAACAGAGTGTGAATGACTTTTTACTCTAAATTAAAAAGGGGCATCAAAGAGTCATAACAGGTTGGATTGACATTTTTGGGTGTACCTCAATTTGTGGTAGAAGAGTTACTTCAAACCATTATGGGGCACAGGCTATTCAAGAGAAAAGCCTGTAACAGCTCCTATCTGTCAGCAGTCTGTTTTCTCAGACAACCTCAGAGCGTCTTCTAGTTCAACGCCAAGGTATCGAATTGTGTTATCAAGCTTTGAGTGTCCAAGTAAGATCTGTACGGCCCTGATATTTTTCGTTCTGGCATAGATTAAAGTGGCTTTGGTACGACGCATGGAGTGAGTACCTTAATAGTCAGCATTCAAACCAAGCTTTACGGCCCAACTCCTGATAATAGAACGATAGAATGAGTAGCTGATAGATTGCCCAGAGCGTCTGCTACTCGGAAATAGAAAGCTGCTTGCTTCTAGGGGTGCTGCAAAAATCCATCAGCTAATACTTTGCTGTGTTCTTGGTGTAATTTCATAGTGGACATCGGTGCCCGTTTTTTGCTGGATGCACTGAACCCTGTCATAGATAACTCCTTGCGAAGAAACATCGTAAACGTGTAGCTTTAGCAAATCACTCGCTCTTAACTTACTATCTATAGCTAGGTTCAGTAGCGCGAGCTGCATCAAATCGTTTTCAATCTCCAGCCTCGTTCTGATCCGCCAGATCTCTTCAAGCTTAAATGGCCTTTTTATGCCACTGCATTTTACAGAAGATGATTTTCTCATGATGACCTCCTCTCAGTGTTTTTGGTCAACATGAAGTTTGGCAGTCACATTTAGTAGGGCTCAGAAAGATCTGAAACGTTGGTGGACAGAAGCTTGTTAGGTGACTTGCTCTACCAAAGCAGGTAGATATTAGAAAGAGTATGAATGCCTCCCTTATAAAGTACCTTTTAGGATACAAAAAGACCGCCACGATGGACGGTCATTTAGCA
>NZ_PYOM01000002.1 GCF_003026365.1 Photobacterium angustum
GATGGTTAGACACCATCTGTGATTATCGCTTTCGCCATAATCTTTAATTTGGAGCGACACACGAGGTTCGAACTCGTGACCTCAACCTTGGCAAGGTTGCGCTCTACCAGCTGAGCTAGTGTCGCATATATTCTCATAAGAGAATGGAGGCGCGTCCCGGAGTCGAACCGAGGTCCACGGATTTGCAATCCGCTGCATAGCCACTCTGCCAACGCGCCATTTTTACTTCTCAATTAGATGGTGCCCCGGGCCGGACTTGAACCGGCACAGCGCGAACGCCGAGGGATTTTAAATCCCTTGTGTCTACCAATTCCACCACCAGGGCACGCAATTTCTTGCGATGGTTAGACACCATCTGTGATTACCGCTTTCGCCATAATCTTTAATTTGGAGCGACACACGAGGTTCGAACTCGTGACCTCAACCTTGGCAAGGTTGCGCTCTACCAGCTGAGCTAGTGTCGCATTATATTCTCATAAGAGAATGGAGGCGCGTCCCGGAGTCGAACCGAGGTCCACGGATTTGCAATCCGCTGCATAGCCACTCTGCCAACGCGCCAACTTTGTTTCTGAAGAAGTTTACTTTTTCAGAATCTTTTGTCCTTTGCGAGTCACCCCGCTGCGGTACGTGGTGTAATTTACTGATTTTACAGAATCAGTCAACGAAAAATTATGACTTTTTATTTAATTGCTCATTTTCCATTACATCGACCTATATTTCAGCCCGTAAATGATCAAAAACCAGACAATCTTTAATTATTAACTTTGTCTCATTTACGAAATTGAAAAACGCGACAATGAAGACTCAAAGTCTTGATAAGTAAATTCGTTTAATTTTTCCACGCCACCATCGATTCTACGGCAATAAATACTAGGCATTCTTAATCCATTGAACCAATTAAGCTTGACCATTGTATATCCCGCACTATCTGCTATGTGTAATTTCTGTCCAATAACTAATGGCTGTTCAAAGTTAGCTACACAGAATTGATCGCCCGCCAAACAAGAACAACTGCCAATCACATATTGAAAACTCCCCTCTTCAGAAGCTTCACTAATTGTGGCGGGCTCATTATAAATTAATGTATCGAGTCGATGCGCTTCTGTCGCACTGTCGACAATTGCCGTTTTCATTCCATTTTCGACAATATCAACCACAGTCACAACCAAATCTGCTGTTTGAGTAATAATGGCTTCGCCTGGCTCTAGATATAATTGGACATTAAATCGTGAAGCAAATGTTTTTAATGCAAGAGATAACTTTTCTAACTCGTAATCAGGCCAAGTGAAGAAAACACCGCCACCTAAACTCACCCAATCAAGTTTTTCCAAATAACGCCCGAAACGTTCTGATATCGAATCTAATAACGCAATAAACGCATCCGCACTTTTATTTTCACAGTTCATATGAAACATTGCGCCATCGAGATCATCAAACAATTCATCTGTTAATAGGTTTTCTTGCACTCCTAAACGCGAATACTGACGAGCAGGATCAGCTAAATCTTGCCCTGCACAACTTATCCCCGGATTTAAACGTAGACCAACTAACGCTTTGCCGTCAGCCAAATGGCGATAGGCTTGCAATTGAGAAACGGAGTTAAAAATGATTTTATTACAGTGCTCTAGCACCTCTTCTACATCTTCTTGGCTATATCCAACACTATAAGCATGAGTTTCACCACCAAATTTTTCAGCACCTAACCTGACTTCAAATGGCCCACTACTGGTTGTACCGTCAAGATAAGGCTTCATGACATCAAACACACCCCATGTTGAAAAACACTTCAACGCGAGTACCAGTTTTACACCAGATAATTGTTTTAACTTTTTGGCTTGCTCTAAATTATTGATCAGCTTCTGCTCATCAATCATGAAATATGGCGTTTTCAATGCGGCTTACTCTTTTATATAAATAACAAAGCGAGCCTGCTTCTACATACAAGCTCGCTTAAATAGATGTTTCTATTTCAAAATTTGAATATCAGGCTGACCCACTGGCAATTCTTGTACATGCCAATCTAAGCCAATTGTTGGCATTGTTGCTAAGAATGGGTCTGGATCTAGCTGCTCCATATTGAACACACCTTTATCAGCCCACTTACCATTAAAGAACTGTAATGCGGCAGTAATAGCAGGAACACCTGTTGTGTATGAAATTGCTTGATGCTCTACATCTTCATACGCCACTTCATGATCAGCGTTGTTGTAAATAAACACACTGCGTTCTTTACCCTCTTTCTTGCCTTGTACCCAAGTACCTATACAGGTTTTTCCTGTGTAACCCGGCGCTAATGATGTTGGATCAGGCAATAGCGCTTTTAAAACATGCAGTGGTTGTACAACAGTGCCATCATGCAGCGTTAGTGGATCTGGGCTTAATAAGCCAATATCACGCATACAATTGAAGTAATTTAGGTATTTATCACCAAAGCCCATCCAAAACTCAATACGTTTTGCTGGAATAAATTCCTGCATTGAACGTACTTCATCATGCGCCATAGAATAAACTTTATGTTTCCCCACCAGCGGGAAATCAAATTCAAGCATACGGCTATGGCAGCCCACTTGTTTCCACTCACCATTTTCCCAATAGAAAGAATCGCCTTGGATTTCTAACATATTGGTTTCTGGATCAAAGTTAGTCGCAAACTTCTTACCGTGATCACCTGCATTGACATCCATTACATCAATGCTGTCGATTTCATCAAACAAATGCTTTACTGCATAAGCTGCAAAAACACTCACTACACCAGGATCAAAACCCGCACCTAAAATGCCTGTAATACCTGCTTGCTTGAATTTCTCACGGTAACCCCATTGCCAATCATAAGCTTGAGGCACTTGTTGACCTTCAGAGCATAAATCAACAGCAACAGAAGTATCGAGATAAGAAACTTTCGCTTGATAGCACGCTTCCATTATCGACATATTGACCCACGGAGGCCCTGCATTAATAACCAAATCAGGTTTCACGTCTTCAATTAAAGCAACTAATGCATCAACATCGTCTGCATTGACAGCACGTGCTTGAATTGTCTTCGTCGGATCTTTTAAATTATTTTTCTTATCAATCGAGCTAATGATCTTTTCACATTTACTAACTGTACGAGAAGCTAATGTAATATCTCCAAGTACGTCATTATTTTGCGCCGCTTTATGTGCGACAACCCAGCCAACACCACCAGCACCAATTTGTAAAATAGCCATTATTTATTTCCTTCTAAATTCATTTATCTGTGTGGTTGTCTTACTGAGTCGAAGACAATAGCGATTGACCTAATTGAGAGACTTTATTCAATAAGGTTTTAAAATCGTTAATAGTTAAACATGGGTTTAAAATCGTGAACTTTAATGCCACTTTATCGTCAACAACAGTTTCACCCAGTACGGCTTGTCCTTGTACTAAGGCATCTATGCGCAATTGTTTATTCAGTTGGTTAAGTTGTTGCTCATTTAAGATTGCTCCTTCACCTACAAAACGGAATAACACTGTAGATAAAGCAGGATCGGCCAATAACTCAAATTGCGGCTGTTGATTAACTAAATCAGCGACATGTTGCGTTTGATTAATAAGATGATCGTACATTTCACCTAATGCATCAGCGCCAACACTTTGCATTGTCATTAACACTTTTAAAGCATCAAAACGTTTAGTTGTTGCTATTGATTTATCCACTAAATTTGGCAGTAAATCATCTTCACGATTAAGATAATCTGCATGGTGTAGCAGATATTTAAAGTGCGATTTATCTTTCACTAACACTGCACCACAGCTAATCGGTTGAAAGAAAAGCTTATGAAAATCAACGCTTAAAGAATCAGCTTTTTCAATACCATGCAAACGACTTTGATGACGGCTTAAAATGAGTGCGCCACCGTATGCACCATCAACATGGAACCAAAGATTATGACGAGCGGAAATATCTGCCAACCCTGTAAGATCATCAATTGCGCCGTGATCTGTTGTTCCTGCTGTTCCAACAACGGCAAACGGAATAAGATCATCTACTTTTAATGCTTCAATCGTGGTAATTAAAGATGCTAATTGAATAGTGCCATCAGGATTAGTATCAACACAGACTACAGATTGTTCACCAAGCCCCATCAACGACGCTGATTTTTGCACCGTGAAATGGGATTTTTTCGAGCATAATATACGTAGTTTATCCGCGTATGATGGCAAACCTTGTTGCTGAATATTATGACCAGAGATAGTGTCTGCAGCCCAATCACGTGCTAACAGTAATCCCATCAGATTACTTTGCGTTCCCCCACTGGTAAACACACCATCTGCTTGTTGGCCTAATTGATAAACATCGCACAACCAATCAACGATTTTCTGTTCAACAAACGTTGCTGCACTGGCCTGATCCCATGAATCCATTGACTGATTCAATGCGGCAATAAAAGCTTCTGCAGCAATAGCTGGGACAAGTGGCGGAGTATGCAAATGCGCAATACAATGCGGGTGTTGCACCATAATAGAGTGCTTCGCGATAAGATCGCCTGTTTGATCAATCACGGCATCAAGTGAGGATTGTGGCTGGTTTAAATCAATGCCATTAATTAGCGTTTTTAATAATTGAGGATCCATCCCCGAATAAGGCTGATTAGTTTGTTCAAAGACTTTTTTCAGCACTTGAGTCGTTTGATTCAGCGCCGTTTCAAAGCTCTCAGATCCGCCTTTACCCGTTTGAATAAAGTTATACTTCCAATTAGCTTTATTATCCGACTCTAAAACCAATCCTTGTTCAATCGGTTCAACATGTACCTCAATAGCCTCTTTAATCGTATTAATAACAAAATCAAGCTGTTCAAAACTAATAATAAGAGGTGGTAAAAAACGTAATACCGAACCTTGACGCCCACCTTTTTCAATAATCAAACCACGCTCTAATGCAGAGCGTTGAATTGCAGCGGTTAACTCAGGATCGGCGACTGGCTCACCAAACTTATTCTTACTACCATCAGATTGAACAATTTCAATGCCCAACATTAAGCCTTTACCGCGCACTTCTGCAATACAACTGGTTTGAGCCGCCACTTTTTCTAAACCACGACGCAGATACATACCGGCTTTTTGAGCATGCTCAACTAAACCATCTCGTTCAATTATTTCTAACGTTTTAGCCCCTGTTGCCATCGCTAACTGGTTGCCACGAAATGTGCCGGTATGCTCTCCAGGGTTCCAACTATCAATCTCTTTATTAAAAACAAGGACTGACATTGGCAAACCACCGCCTACTGCTTTTGATAAACATAGAATATCTGGCGTAATCCCTGATTCTTCAAACGCAAAATTGTGACCAGTTTTACCAATACCACATTGGATTTCATCAAAGATAAGTAAAATGCCATGCTCTTGCGTTATTCGACGTAATTCTCGCAGCCAAAAAGCAGGCGCAGGAATAACCCCGCCCTCACCTTGAACAGGTTCTACAATGATGGCTGCAGGTTTTTGAATTCCGCTTTCATCGTCACTCAGCATACGTTCGATATAACGTAAGCTTTGTTTTGCGCCTTCATCGCCGGACAAACCATACGGACAGCGCAATGAATATGGGAATGGCAGGAAATGTACATCAGCCATTAACCCTTGACGGCGAGATTTAGTATTCAAATTTCCCATCATCGCCATCGTGCCATTGGTCATTCCATGATAAGCACCATGAAAAGCTGCCATGGTATTTCTACCTGTCGTTTGTTTGGCAAGTTTAATCGCAGCTTCTACTGCATCAGCCCCTGTTGGGCCACAAAATTGCACACAGGCATTATTTGCAAACGACTCGGGTAAAAAGCTCAACAATTGTTTAATAAATTTATCTTTAGCAACCGTTGTTATATCAAGGGTTTGATATGGTAGGCCTGATTCTAATTGGTCAACAATTGACTTATTAATTTCTGGATGATTATAGCCAAGTGCTAGCGTTCCCGCCCCAGCTAAGCAATCAACAAATAATTGCCCACGGGTATCTTCAACTATTACACCTGCCGCTTTCGCTATTGCTAAAGGTAAACGTCTTGGGTATGAACGCACATCCGATTCATAGTGCTCTTGGCTTAGTAACAATTCATCAAGCGTTAAGTCATATAAACCATTAACAACAGGCACTGTTGTTGATAGATCAGTGTCGCCAAAATTAAAAAGTGTAGACATATTTCGTTCCTGTCATCACTTAGCTTTTGCACAAAAAAAACGTAACAAAAGATAAGCAAAAACCATATTAATAACGATATAAATACCGAGTTAAGATTTTTTAAAGATGAACCACACTCAAAATACAAATATGCAGAAGCAATAAGCACCCGCAGTAATATGCAACTCTATGTTTAGTGTGGTTTTTGATCAGGAACGATCAAGGCTCCGTAATAATACGGTATTTCGGTAAATGAAAACCAAAATGAAATGAAAGTGATAATAGATCCACTGTTGGGTCCCTTAAATATGAGTCAGCTCTTATAAAGCTGAACATCGTATAATTTCCCTTCTATTTATGCTGGTAAGCATAAATACCTACTGCGTAATTGCTAGGTGAACTACGTTATAATCTTACTCAATCTAAGACCGAGCAAAACTACCACAATCTATTAATAAAAAACAACATTAAAAAATAAAAAGATACAAACTTTTACAAACCACCCCCTCAAAAATTTAGCCATAATTCGACTATTATAAAAATAAAACAAGCTTTAACATTACAATCAAAATAACTCAATTTACAGCCAAGCCATAACTGCAGTAACAAATAGTCCAATGAGACCCAATAAACTCACCACAAAAAAGATGCTGCGTAATATTTTCATATTAAAGTAATAACACAACATATGCCCTATTCGTCCGAATAAATAAACCACAGCGAAGCCATTAATCCAGTGAGCAATGGGCTGAGAAAATAATGCAAACAGAACAAATACAATAAAGATCCCAAGGCTTTCATTGCTATTGGCTAATGCTCTATTTGCACGAAATAAAAAGTGTTCATGGTTAGCTTCAATAGTAAAACCGGGGATATGCTTTTGACTAAGAATAGCAATATCCAATACGACTAATTGCAATAATAACAAATATCCCACAGAGCCAAGAACCCAAATTGTCATTTTATAGGGAAGCAAAAACTCCATTGAATTATCCTTTTCTATTCGTTCTTGGTTTGCCACACCTCATAATGGCGCTCAACATTTGAAGTGACTCTCCCCCACTCAGATGCTTTGACTCGCCTTTGGTGATGTTCGAACGCAGTATTACTAGAAAACTCTTCGTAAACATCAAAGTAACAAGGAGAATGTGAGCGCTGATAAACATTGAACACCAAACAGCCTGACTCTTGCTTTGTTAATTCGACATGCTTCTCAAGTGCTTGGCTAACAAGATTAAGTTCTTCTTCAGGAACGACAATAAATCCTTTTAATATCACTTTTCCCATCTTTTCAATTTCCTCAATAATTTGAAAGACTCTACTTAATATCTACTTTAAAAAGAGATTCAATCGGCTTATCAACAAAATAAGTCCATACATGATCAAAGACACGGTGCTGATTGGGGAATGGCGTTAGTGCTTTTGCTTCTTCTAATGTGCACCATTGATAATCTGTATGTTCGTGATTAAGTGTTACGGCTTGATTTGGAGAGCATAAGACGACGAAAACAGGAATAATTTGTAGCACATTGACGTTGGCTTCAAAAAACTGCTGCAAATACTGGGCATTATAAAGATCCACCACTTCAATTTGGGTTTCTTCTTTAAACTCACGGACAATGGCTTGCCAACCCGTTTCATTACCTTCGATAGAACCACCAACATGACACCAATACCCACCTTTTACGCGCTTCATGAGTAGCATTTTCATCACGCCATCAATTTCTGATAATGCAACACCTGCCACTATGGAAGAATCTATCGGAATCATCATCACTCCTTAATTTGTCGATCACTGCCCTTTTCTAGTTATACACCAATAGTTATAAAAAACGGCTACATATTGAGCCGTTCAGTCATTATAGAATAATTAATGTGATGAACTAATAAGTCAAACTTAGAAGCTCACTTTATCAGCATCAAAATAATAACGTGCTGGCGCGATATTCATCCCCCCCGTAACAGGCAAACAAACACCTGTAATAAAACCTGCAAGATCACTTGCTAAGAAACTCACCGCATGAGCAATATCTTCAGGCTCACCCATACGTTTAATTGGCTGTGTTGCTAAGAAATTATCAATAAACTCTTGGTTTAAATTATTTTTTACAGCATCTGTCGCAATCATTCCTGGTAATACTGCATTACAACGAATACCAAAACTCGCGTATTGAATTGCGATTTGACGTGTCATATGGTTAATGGCGTTTTTTGCCGTACCGTAAGAGATGCTCGACATTTCAGCACTTAAAGAAGACAGTGATGAGATGTTTACAATGCTACCACCACCATGTTTAACCATCGTTGGTATAACTGCTTTTGATGGAATAAATACGCTATTAATATTAGCAAGTATATTCTTTTCCCAATCAACCACTTCAGTATGGGCTAAGTCACGATCTTTACTTAAATCTACACCGCCAAAGTTGTTAACCAGCACATCAATCTTTACTTCTTTTTCAAGAATAGAATCAATCAACGGCGTGTAAGAATCATTATCGAACGCATTAAAAAACATCCCCGTTGCTTTACCGTTATTTTGGGTAATTTCATTAGCCGTCGCTGTGGCCTCATCAATATTCCAATCAGCCACATAGACATTGGCACCTTGAAAGGCCAATAACTTACTACATGCCTTACCTATTCCTTGTGCACCTGCTAGTACTAACACTGTTTTATTTTCAAACATAAACCACCCGATATCGAACAACGTTTTTATCCATTATATCTATCACTCACAGGGAATACATATAGATATTCGTCCAAATGATTCCTGTCAGCCATATGCGTAAAAAGTAGTAAATAAAATATCTTATTGCACAGAGCCTTGTTAATATAAATAAAAACCATTCTCAATTGGTGAAAAATGAATAACGAAGTAACAGTAATAAACAGCAAAACCATCACAACCAATATGCAACGAATCACTTTTCAAGGAGAGTGCTTATCTGCATTTTCTAAGAATAGTGCAGGAAACTATATAAAATTACTTTTTGCTGAAAATGGCAGTACTGATATTAGTCTTGTGCCGAAAGGTCAACGACCAGTGATGCGTACCTATACGATTAGAAAATATATTCCGGAAGAAAATAGTATTGAAATCGATTTTGTTCGTCATAATACAGATCAAGGCGATCACAGCTATGCCGCTAAATGGGCGAAGCAAGCATCATTAGGCGATAAAATTTGTCTATTAGGCCCGGGGGAAATTAAAGACCTCAATCATGATGCAGATTGGTTTTTTATGGTTGCCGATATGACTGCACTACCATCATTAACGACAAAAATACAAAGGCTGCCAATAGATGCGAAAGGGTACGCCGTTATTCAAGTTATTGATAAAGATGATATACAGGAATTATCTAAGCCTGAAGATATTGAAGTGATATGGATAACAGCCTCTGAATCGCTAGCAGATACTGTAACGTCATTACCTTGGAAAGATGGCAAGGTTTCTGTTTGGTCAGCCTGTGAATTCGATACCATGCGTGAACTACGACAATATTTTCGTAATGAAAAAAACGTTGAAAGAGAATTCATTTACATTAGCAGTTATTGGAAAAACGGTGTGTCAGAAGATGGTCACAAAGACATTAAACGTCGAGATGCTGCGAACATATGAAAATTATTAATCACTTTTGTAATTTGCAAATGGTATAGACGTTTTTTATCGCTATGAACCCGACTAATGAATAAAATCTGCTGATAACAGAAGTATTCATGGTAGCTCAGAAAACTAAAAGTTCACCAGCTGAAAATTGAACATCATGTATATCATGACAATGAATGCTAACTTACGTTTAAACCAATATAACAACATGCAGATTATATACTTTCAACAAGTAAGAGTTATAACTGCATGTTAAACATTAATGAGTACTATCTTTTATACACAGGTTAAGATCTAACGCTTGCTTATTAAAAGTAGGAAAATGAGCTGCTTGTAGATACCCCCAAGCTGCAAGTATTAAAAATACGAAGGGAATTAATAAGTGCATGGCTGATATTAACCAAGCCAAAAATCCTGTTTTTACTTTCGTTGGTCGATAGACTTTTACGGCTTTAGGTGGAAAGCGCCTTTCACGAATTCCTGCGATCCCTCGCGGTATCAATATCCAACTCATCGTAAATGCAAATAGTGGAACACCAACCATCACCAAATACCAAAAATATTCAGCGAGATTAAAACCTAACCATTCGAAGCAATTTGGACGAGATACAACATCGTTAATAATAGGTATCAGCCAGATTGTATGAAGAAAGTAAATGACACTCCCAACGAATACTCCAGCCAAGATCCGAACCGCTTTTTCTTTCTTTGAGTATTCTTGAGCATATTCCATTGCGCAGATCCCTCATCCTTAATCGTTTAATTTTCACTCAATATAACGAAGAGAGGGTGTCTTAACAAATACTAGAAATATAAAAAAAGGCCTGATTAATCAGACCTTTCAAAAATAGAACTTACTAGTGATTTTCTGCGTTAAGCAAATCACCTTTGGCTGCTTTTAAATATTGCACCATTGACCAATACGTTAATACCATTGCAACATACAAAGATACATAACCTAACCATACAACGTATTCATGCGGATGCCATAACAACAATAATAGAGCAAACATCTGAGAGGCAGTCTTCACTTTCCCTACCCAAGAAACAGCGACGCTTGCACGTTTACCAATTTCAGCCATCCATTCACGTAATGCTGAAATAATAATTTCACGACCAATCATAGTGACAGCAGGGATCGTAACCCATACTGAATGGTAATGCTCAACCACAAGTACTAAGGCCGTTGCTACCATGAGTTTATCAGCAACAGGATCGATAAAAGCACCAAACCGAGTTGTTTGATTTAATTTACGAGCAAGGTAGCCATCGAACCAATCGGTGACACCCGCGACCCAAAAAATTAACGCTGTTGCAAAAGCAGACCACTCGTACGGCACATAAAAGGCAATAACAAAAAATGGGATAAGCATGAGCCGGACGAAACTTAAGATGTTAGGTATTGATAAACGCATAATATTATTCTTATGTTCAAAATCAGAGTTTAATCTACTTCCCTAGCCTACTCCAAAGTCTGCTTAGGTGCGAATTTATCAGTAAATTAAACCAAAAAAGTGCAGCGAACTAATTATGTTGCAATGCATCGACTATTTTTTCTGCTAAAGCAGGACTAATACCAGGTACTTTAGCAATTTCTTCTTTACTTGCTTTCTTCAGCTCTTGCATACCACCCATATATTTGAGTAACGCTTGGCGTCGTTTAGGCCCAATACCTTCCACATCTTCTAGACTACTACGCTTTCGAACTTTTGCACGTTGAGCGCGGTGACCACTAATAGCATGGTTATGACTTTCATCACGAATATGCTGGATAAGATGCAATGCTGGTGAATCGCTTGGCATAGAAAACTCTTCACCTGTAACAAATATGAGCGTTTCTAAACCAGGCTTACGTGTCGTGCCTTTTGCCACACCGACAAGTAAAGGTCGTTTTGGCCAATCAGCAATATACGGCTTCACTACATCATACGCTGTTGATAACTGACCTCTACCGCCATCTATGAAAATTATGTCTGGAATTTTATCTAATTCCATATTTTTGCTATAACGACGCTCCAAAACTTGTGCCATTGCTGCGTAATCATCACCACCAGTAATACCAGTTATATTATAACGACGATATTCTTGCTTTAATGGCCCTTCCTGATTAAACACAACACATGAGGCAACCGTTTTTTCCCCCATCGTATGGCTAATATCAAAACATTCCATACGTGAGATCGCCTTTAAGTTTAAAGCTTGTTGAAGAGCAAAGAAACGCTCTTGTATCGTTAAACGGTGATTAATTTTGCTCGTCAGTGCGGTTTCTGCATTCGTCTTTGCCAATTTTAAATACTGAGCACGAGTTCCTCGTGGATTGTATTTAAAACTGATAGTGCGCCCAGCCATTTCCGTTAACGCTTTAGCAATAGTTTCACCTTCTTCTCCCAGCGTTTCACTTAATAAAATGACACTCGGGATCACTCGACCTTCAACTTGGTTGAAATAGTATTGAGTAACAAACCCTGAAAGAACTTCTGTTAACGTTGCATCAACGGGCACTTTAGGAAAATAACTGCGACTGCCTAAGATCTTACCTTGACGAATATATAATCCATGAATGCATGCCATCCCATTACTGTGTGCAATACCAATAACATCTATATCATCTTCATTGTCTTGGCTTACGAACTGCTGTTCTTGAATACGTCTTAGTGCTTGGATTTGGTCGCGATATCGTGCTGCTTGCTCAAACTCTAACGCTTGGCTAGCTTGCTCCATTTTATCAACCATAATGCTAATCACTTGGCGATCTTTACCCTGTAAAAATAATCGCACCAATTGCACTTGCTGTTGATAGTCATCGTCACTGATCAATCCTTCTACACAAGGCCCAGAGCAACGTCCAATTTGATACATCAAACATGGACGACTTCGGTTTGCATATACTGAATCTTCACACTGACGAACCGGAAAGATTTTTTGCATAAGATGCAAGCTTTCGCGTACTGCACCGGCATCAGGATATGGACCAAAGTATTCACCTTTGCGACGCTTAACACCGCGGTGAATCGACAAGCGTGGATGTTTACTTGCACTTAGAAGAATATAAGGATAAGACTTATCATCACGCAGTAGTACATTATATTTAGGTAAATACTGCTTGATGTAGTTATGTTCAAGGATAAGCGCTTCAGTTTCAGTATGGGTTACCGTCACATCCACATTGCAGATATTTTTAACTAAAGCACGTGTTTTTTCACCCGCAACATTAGTTCGAAAATAACTAGAAAGGCGTTTTTTTAAATCTTTTGCTTTACCTACGTAAATAACCACACCAGTAGCGTCATACATACGATAGACGCCTGGCTGGTGTGTTACTGTTTTCAGAAAAGCTTGAGAATCAAAACTTTTTTCGTTTGGAACATCTGACACTATAACGTCTCTGTATCAAGCATTCCATGTCGAATGGCAAGATGCGTTAATTCAACATCACCACTAATATCCAGTTTGTTAAACAAACGATAGCGATAACTATTAACGGTTTTCGGACTCAAATTTAATTGCTCCGAAATATCTGTTACCTTCTGTCCTTTCGTGATCATCATCATTATCTGAAGTTCACGCTCAGAAAGCTCTTTAAAAGGATTCTCAGAATTTGAAGCAAATTGGCTTAACGCCATCTGCTGCGCAATTTCAGGTGAAATGTAACGCTGGCCACTGTTTACCATTCTTATCGCATTAACCATTTCATCTGGTCCCGCTCCCTTTGTTAAGTAGCCAGCAGCACCTGCTTGCATAACTTTTGTTGGAAATGGGTTTTCGGTATGAATTGTTAAAACAATAATTTTTACATCGGGATTGAATCGTAAAATCTTACGGGTCGCTTCAAGTCCACCAATACCAGGCATATTCATATCCATAAGAATAATGTCGGCATGATTGCTACGGCACCATTTTACGGCTTCCTCACCACTGATGGCTTCCCCTACCACTTTAATACCACGGACATCTTCTAGAAGACGTCGAATCCCTGTGCGAACCAGTTCGTGATCATCTACAAGGAATACATTAATCAAGCTGTATCTCCAATGATTTGGCTCTGCACCCAGCCAGAATGGCAGGATAGCTACTACTAATACTACATAATTCTACCTTAACTTAACACTTCGCCAAATGCTGATTCTGTGTATCAGCGCAAAGTTTAGTATCAAGTTAAAGCTTGACAATACGTTGTTTTATTATTCTTTATTACACGCTCCAAAATAAAGAGCGTCTATTGATTATTTCCTATTTGGGAGAAAAAATAAAGCGAAAAATATAATATTTCCAATTAGTTATAATTATCAATCAAATAACAGTTTGTTACATCATTTATGATTTATAAAATTTAGATCTAACGCTAAGTTTGTAATGACTTTTGCTATCTCTACTATATTGAGTGTAATTGATTATGTGATTTTTTTTACTCGAATAGAAAAATAAGCGCAAAAAAACACCAGTAACGAATATACATCAACCTCTTAAACCTCTATGACTCCAGTTTTTACATCAAGATCCATACCTCTATAAAATCAACGAACACATTGTAAAAATTCGCGTTTTATTAGCTCTATAATGTATTGAAACATTGAATAAAATAACAGCAAATACCGACTAAATTTTAGTTTTGAATATTTATTTAAATAAAGTCGTTCATTCTTTAGACGTCTAGATGTAAAGCATTCCCTTCGCTTACTTAATAGAGTATTATATGCGCCGCTTTTGGTTCTACTCTTTTTTCGATATCTCGAACTCAGAAATTAGGCCGACACCGCTCTTGTTTTATAATGGATTATTCGCGTTGAGTGACAACATTTAGCATAACTTGCTATTGATTATCACCAACTTTGGCATGGCTGCTAAACCGGTGACATTTACTTAACCATAAAGCATACGCGAATCCAGTTTTTATATGTGTTGTTCAATATACGTTGAATAATTATCAAGAGTTTACAAGGTTTAGTTATGAGTCTTTCAGCCAAAACGGTTGTTCTGATTGCTATCGGTGCTGCACTTTACGGCATTGGGGGGTTACCTATGTTTGGTATTCCTGTTTTTGCAAACACAACTTTAAAGCCAGCAATGGCTGTATTGGCACTATTCGCTGTTTTATTTGGCCCATTAGTTGGCTTTCTTGTTGGTTTTATCGGCCACTGGGTGACAGATCTGTTTGCCGGATGGGGAGTTTGGTTCACTTGGGTTTTAGGCTCTGGAATCGTCGGTATGATCATTGGTTTATATCCTAAACTAACTCGCGAACGCTTGGAAAAAGGCCTTTTTTCTAAGCTTGACTTCACTCTATTTGTAGTACTCGCATTCTTAGGCAATGTTATTGGTTACGGCTGTTCTGCCTTTTTAGACTCTATTCTCTATGCCGAACCTTTTGCCAAAGTCTTAGCGCAACTTGTCATTATTGCTGCAGGTAACACAACATTAATTGCTGTTGTGGGACACTTTATTTTGACATCTGTAGCTAAACGCAAACAGCAAAGCTACAACCTCAAAGAGGCATACTAAGCATGGCTATTCAATTTACTGATTTCTCATTTAAATATTGGGCACTTGAAAAGCCAACGTTAAAAAATATCAATCTCACAATTAATACTGGTGAGAAAGTCGTGATTATTGGTCCTAGTGGGAGTGGTAAATCAACATTAGGACAATGTCTTAATGGCCTAATTCCACATGCAATCAAAGGTGATTGTTCTGGAACACTTACTATCAATCAGCAAGATACTCAAAAAATGGACCTCGACCACTGTACAAGTATGGTTGGTACAGTATTGCAAGATACTGATGGTCAATTTGTAGGATTAAGTGTCGGCGAAGACATCGCTTTTGCGCTCGAAAATCAAATGATCCCACAAAAAGAGATGCACGATATTGTTCAAGCAACGGCTGACATGATTGATTTGAACGCCATCATTGATCACTCACCATTTGATTTAAGTGGTGGTCAAAAACAACGTGTATCTTTAGCCGGTGTGATGGTTGATGATGTCGATATTCTCTTATTTGATGAGCCTTTAGCAAGCCTTGACCCAAAAACAGGTAAAGCCGCAATAGAAATCATTGATAACCTGCATAAAGATACAGGCAAAACAGTGATTATCATTGAACACCGTTTAGAAGATGTGCTCCACCGTCCCGTTGATCGCATCATTATGATGAATCGTGGTGAAATTGTTGCCGACATGACGCCTAACGAATTATTAGCAAGTACGATACTTGAGCAGCATGGTATTCGTGAGCCTCTATATATTTCAGCAATTAAAGCGGCTGGTTGTACACTTTCAAAAGACGATAACCCCGCTTATTTCTCTACCCTTTCGCTAGAAAAATTTAAGCCACAACTAGAGCAATGGTTTCATCAAGTAGCGCCAATACAAAATCCAGAGCATAGCGATATCTTATTGAGCGTGAAAAACTTGTCTTACTCCTATGATGGCGTAAAAAACACCCTTAATGATATTAGCTTTGATGTTCATAAAGGCGAATTTGTTTCTATTATGGGCAAAAATGGCTCGGGTAAGTCAACCATTACTCGTTTAATCATGGGAGTATTAGAGCAAGATAGCGGTACTATTTCATTAAACGGTGATAATCTCGCTAATTGTTCTATCTTTGAACGCAGTCATAAAATTGGTGTTGTATTACAAAACCCCAATCATATGATTTCACACCACATGATTTTTGATGAAGTCGCATCAGGGCTTCGTAACCGTGGTGTTGACGAAAATACAGTAAAAGACAAAGTTAATCACATGCTTGAGCTCTGCGGCTTAGGTCGTTACCGTGAATGGCCGATTGATGCACTGAGTTTTGGTCAAAAGAAACGTGTAACCATTGCGACGATGCTTGTGTTAGAGCCTGAATTGTTGATTCTTGACGAGCCAACAGCAGGACAAGACTACCATCACTACACCGCAATGATGGCATTCATTAAAGAACTCAATGAAAAGCTTGGTATTACTATCATTATTATCTCGCATGATATGCATTTAGTACTGGAATATACACAACGCGCCATTGTTATTGCTGACAGTCAATTGCTTGCAGATGACAGTGTCTACCGTATATTTAGCCAGCCAACCCTACTTGATAAAGCTAACTTAACTGTGACAAGTCTTTACACTTTAGCTGAAGCTATGGGCATTACACGTATCGACAACTTCATCCGTTGTTTTATTGAGCACGAAGCAAAAACGAAATAATCATGAAAACCAATAAATTCAAATTTGGTATTAGTTATATTAATACCCATTCATGGCTACACTCGCTAAACGGTATTACTAAACTCATTCTCTTTATGGCTTGGGTTACCATGGTATTATTGACGTTCGATCTACGCGTTATTTGTGGATTGATTGTTTTAGGTCTGTTCTTACTTAAAGAAACCAAAATACCTTTTAAGGTTTATAAACCGTTACTCATGGGTACAGCTATCGTTTTACTGATGAACGCATTATTTATGTTCTTGATTGCGCCGCAACAAGGTACCGATTATATGCACAGTAAAACCGTTCTGATCCATCTCTTTGGTCATTACGATATTACACTTGAAACATTGTTTTACTTGTTAACAGTGACACTGAAATATTTCAGCATGTTCCCGATCGCATTGGTGTTTGTGTTCACCACTCATCCGACAGAGTTTTCAGCGAGTTTAAACAAACTGGGGGTACCTTATCGTGTTGCTTACGCTGTTAGCTTAACCTTACGTTACCTGCCAGAAGTGATGAAAGACTTCACCAACATTATGCATGCTCAACAAGCACGTGGGGTAGATATTTCAAAAAATGCACCGGTGATGACACGTATCCGTAATGTCGCAAAGATTCTTGGCCCATTAATTTTTTCAAGCTTAGATCGTGCAGATGTCATTTCGAATGCAATGACTTTACGTGGTTTTGGACGTAATAAAAAGCGTACTTGGTATAGCTTAAAACCAATGACTAAAAATGACTTCATTGCTTTAGCAATTATTGTAGCGATACTTGGGTTTGGTATTTTCCACCGCGTTGAATCTACCAGCTTATTTTGGTACCCATTCCACTAATTACTTAGCTTTCAGTATCAGTTAACAGCAACAAAAAAGCCGATCATGAGATCGGCTTTTTTATATCTACAGTACAAAGAATCGTTTTTAACTTTGAGATTCTCGCGCTAATCGACGCGCTTTTTGACCTCGAATCACCAAGATAATACCAGCAATAATAAATGGAATACTTAACAGTTGACCTGTATTAAGCACCATATCTGTAGAATAGTCAGCCTGATGGACTTTAATAAATTCTAATAAGAAACGTACTGTCATAACTAATACTAAGAACCAGCCTAGTAGTAGCCCCTTATACTTTCCAATATCTGTTTTACGGTAAAGCGCAAACAATAAAACAAAGATGGCTAAATAAGAAAACCCTTCGTACAACATGACAGGGTGACGAGGGATCATATCAACACGCTCAAAAATAACTGCCCATGGAAGATTACTCGGTGTACCTAGAATCTCTGAATTAAAGAAATTACCCGTACGAACAAAGAAGCCGAACAATGCTGTTGCAATGGCTAAACGATCAAGTAACCACATGAAGTTAATTTTGTAGCGCTTAGTATAGAAGTAGACGGCTAGAATTACACCCAAACCACCACCGTGACTTGCTAACCCGCCGTTCCATACCGCAATAATCTGACCTGGGTTCGCCCAGTAGTAGTCTGGATCGTAAAACACGACATGAAATAAACGCGCGCCGACAATAATACCAACGACGGCGTACATTAATAATGAATCTAGACTTTCTACTGGCTTATCTTCACGTTCATACACTGACTTCATAACTTGGAAACCAGCGGTAATTGCTAACGCAAATAACACACCATACCAATGAATCTTCAAACCGAAGATTGACACCATAACGGGGTCGACATTCCAAACAAAATGATCCAACGAGATAACCTTCTCAGTAACATAGTGCCCAAACAAGATGGACGACTTACAATAAGCACAGGTTAGCAAGAAAAATCACTGTGGTGAATAAACGTTAGCTTAATTTAAGAAAATTTAATTCTATAAATCAGATTATAACTATCAGAATGAAAAATTAGAGCGATATAAAGAAACAGTTTCGGCCTTTTTTCTTACTTTCATATAATGCATTATCTGTTCGCGTCATTAATGTTTCAACGTCATCATCATCGTGAGAAATAGCTGCACCGATGCTTAAAGAACAATAAATTTCATCACCTTTATATCGAAGAATTGTGTTATTAACCGCATGACAAATTTTAAACAACATCTGTTCAACTTCAGGCACATTTATTTGCTGAGTAATAATAGAAAACTCATCACCACCAAGACGGAACAATTTATCTTCTTTTGCTAATAAACCATGGACGATCGTTGCAACATGAATTAAGGCTTGATCCCCAAAAACATGTCCATAGTTATCATTAATTGACTTAAATTTGTCAATATCAATACTTATCAGTGTAAATGTTGTTTCTCGACTAAACATTTTATCGATATATTGATTAAATGAGCGTCGGTTTCTTAATTTAGTTAATACATCTCTATTAACAAGAAATTGTAACTCTTTCGTTTTTAGCTTTAATTGAGCCTCAATTCTTTCTTTTTCACCTCGTTGAAAAGCAACGATAAAATAAACTAGAACAGAAATAATAACACCAGCGCAAGCAATGCCAACTAACACCCATAAATCTTGTTCTTGTTTCTCGTTAGCTTGCTTAAATTCAACGAGCCATACTCTATTTGGCAACGTTACTTTTCTCGTAAATATCGTTCCCTTTGTTAAATCCCAACCTTTACTCTTGTACATAATTGGAAAGTCTTTAGAGCCGATACCAGTATCAATAATTTTAATTTTACTATGAATACCATTTAGCGAATGTTGAATAACGGAGTTCATATATACAGTTAAATCAACCACACCAACAACAACACCTATCATCTCATTGCTATCAAGATTAAAGACTGGATAATCAATCAACAATCCTCGCTTGTTTTTTTTATGATGTGTATCAATTGTTATGGCATCTTTATTTAGATCGTCATTTGTAATTGATGCTAGCGTATCAGAAAGAATAGAAACGCTGTCTGATACATTAGGCTGCTTTGTTGTTCTTATATTATCGAAGAAATACTGTGTGCGTTGACTGATAGAATAATAACCAAGTATATCTAAATTATATTTTGTTCTTGGATAAATATCAGTAACAACATAAATAGCAGGTATATCAGAAAAGTTACCATTAAATTTCAACTTTTCATTTTTAGTTATTGTATAAATATTAAAATTTGAACTGGTATTTTTTTCCAACTTTATAAAGTTATCAATATTTTCAGGTGTTACTTTTTGAAGCCATTGAAGGCTCATTAAACTTTTTGAGCTCCCTACAACCTCTTTGGCAAAGAGGTCAAAATTACTCCAATTTGAAGGAGAGCTTGATTGAAAGAAATTGGCCGCCGATCCAATAAAGTCGATATCGCTATTGACTTGATCACGCAGCAAATCAGCTTGACGAGAAGCCGCTGATTCTAATACTGCTTGCTGGTTATTGGTCTGTATATGATTGATTACAAATACTAAAATCACAGTCAGTAGTAAAACCATCATTGATACAATAAGAGGTACCAGTTTTAGTCTTGTTACTAAGCGTAAGTTTAAGTAGGGCAAAATCAATATTCCTAGTGTGGTTAATCACGACATTTTACATTATTTTTATTATATGCAAATAGTAGATTTTGGGGTTGGTTAAATAGTAAACAGAATCACGATAATCATCTCTTATAATATATAAAACTTGATCTGACTTAGGGCTAATACCTTATTATTAAACACTATTGTCATAGAGACATTTACACTTATAGTACAAATGCTATCAAGAATTGCTAATAGTGTACCTTTAGCGGTGCTAAAAATTATAATCATGCCAAATAGTGTAATTATAAACGATGACGATTGCCCTGAAAAAGTAGAACAAATATTATCGCTTTAGATCGGTATTAATAAGATCGAAAGCGCATGGAATATACCGTAGCCTCTAAATAAAAAGTGCTACAGCCGTTAACACGTAAACTAAATTATATAAGCAATTATTATATCCACTCACCTTCTCTAATATAAACAGCAATTGAATATATGTGCTATGGCTTATAACAACTCTTTTTATTACAATAAATATAGGGATTGATTATGATGAATACTTTCTTTATAAGCTTATTTTTCTCATCCGCTTTACATGCTGCACCTTCATTACATCACCTCGATTACTCAATTGATTTCCATAATAAATACGGCACTGACGGGTTACTTATTTCAAGCCCTAACATTCAATTTATTTACAAAGAAATCGATAGACATTGCTATAAATTGTCAGAGATCGTGGTGCTAGAGTTTATTGGGCGCTGGCTAACTATGAAAAGTGTACATAAAAAGTAAAGCAATCTAAAATGCTTTAACTAAAGTACACTTTTATCTCTAATCTAATAAACTACTGTTGTATACCGCAATGTTGATGCTTACTATCACATGTGTAAGATGATGCCTCAATTTGTACTGTCACATGTTCAATGTCAAAGTGATCATGTACATAATGTTTGATTTCATCAGGCATACCTTGCCCTTTAACATATTCATCAACAACAAGATGAACTGTCATGGCATTTTCAGTGGTACTCATCGGCCAAACATGTAAATCATGGAAAGTATTTACATGCGGCAACTCTGTTAAATAGGTTTTTAGCGCTGATATATCAACGTTATTCGGAACGGCATCTAATGAATAATTGATCGAATCTTTAAGTAAGCTCCACGTACCAATTAAAATCACCACAACAATCGCTAAGCTCATCGCAGGATCTAACCAATCCCACCCAGTAATGTTTATAATAAAAGCGGTAATAATCACACCAAGAGAGACTGCGGCATCACCCGCCATATGAAGGAAAGCCCCTTTCATATTTAAATCATGCTTTTGTCCTTTGGCAAATAACATCGCTGTCGCTGCATTGATGATCACACCAATAAAAGCCACCATCATCACCGTGGTACCTTCCACGGAGCGGGGTTCAGTAAATCGTAGAACTGCTTCCCATGCAATTGCTCCAAGCGCAAACAATAATAATAACGCACTTGTTAATGAAGCTAATATTGTCACTTTACGGAACCCATAAGTTCGCTGCTCAGTTGCCGCTTTTTTTGCTAATGCAAAAGCTCCCCATGCCAAGACCAAAGTAACAACATCGCTAAGGTTATGCCCTGCATCGGCTAGTAATGCTAGAGAATCAGTAATAAAACCATAAGTCGCTTCTACAATGACATAAAGAAGATTAAGTACAATCCCTATTGCAAAGGCGGAATTGTAATTTGAAACATGGTGTTCATGTGAATGCGCCATTAGCCGTTTTCCATTATTTTAATTTTTATTAATTTTACTCTTTCTAATAAGAATCACATGCAACCTGATATTACAGATGTAAAAAAAGCAGCCAAAGCTGCTTTTTTCACTTTCGATTTATTGTGTTATGTCTACAACGACAACAAATTATTCGGCTTCTACCGTCGCAGATTCATCGCCACGGAAGTTGATCTGTAATGCTTGTAAAAAGTTACGTAGCACCTGATCTTTACACTCACGGTAGTGTTTATGATCTAGCTTACGGAAAAACGCACTTAATTCATGCTTACTTAAACGGAAATCCACCAGCTTAAACAAATCTAATACATCATCTGCTTTTAGATTTAAGGCAATTTGCAGCTTACGAAAAATAATATTATTCGTTAGCTTTTGCTCTGGTACTGGTTGTGGACCTTCTTTCTTGCCACGCTTTTGATTGATAAAGCCGTTAAGAAACATTGCTAATTCTTCATCTGAACAGCTTTTGTAATCGTCATTATCTTCTGGCTTTAACCAGTTACATACTTGCTCACGAGTTACAGTTACATCTGCTTGTGCAAAGATTTCAATTAATTGGCTATCATTTAGATCAAAGATGTAGCGTACACGGCGTAAAATATCGTTATTAGTCACAGTTTTTCCAGTTTAATAGGCTGCCCCTTCATGGGGATCACAGCTAAATTTTGGCTGATACTAGCAGATGTTGCAGGGTTATTCACTTGCATTGATCAAAGATGACACATCTACCGTTGCTATCATCGCTTTAGTTAATGGATTCTTCTCACTGGTGATTAAGAGTTTATTGTCTTTATACCAATGTACAGCTTCCCACTGTGAATAAATTCTTAAACGCTTATATTTGGCTGTTGACCAATCCAGCTGATTGTCTTTTACTTTAACTAACCAAATAAAGGAATAACCTAAAAAAATATCTTTACGATAGCCCAATAACGCCAGAGTTGAAGTCTTGGCGTTATAATCAGCACTCGTAATTAGCCCTTCTGTTAAATAATCCCCAACAGGTGAGACTACCTGGTTAGATTTAGTCGTACTGAGTCGGTATAACTTGGTATGCTCATTTTGCCAATTTTTACTAAATAACCATAATTGATCATCCACAACTGTTATCGCTTCACTATCAAAATTATGTTGATACGTTTTACCAGGTTTAAAATCTTTAAAACGGTATCGAATAGTTGAGACAGGCGTAACTGACGAGCCTTTTTCAAGCGAGGCGAGTGGTACTTTATAAATCACACCACCATCACGACGTGTTGAGTTATTTCCTGTATCACCAATGTATAAATAGCGTTTACTCTGTGCTAAATCTTCCCAATCATAATTTTTACTGCGTTTAACCGTCACCGTTTTTGTGACAGTTTGAAAATTAGAAGACAGTTGATAAATCTGATTTCGGCTGCCACTGTCATTATGCGACCATACATGCCCATTAATAATCGCCAGACCTGATGATTCATTTAAAACCTCTGGTAAGTTTGCCAGCACATCAACTTCTAAAGGCTTACGCACTGAATACGTAGACGCTGAACTACAACCCGATAGACCGAGTAAAACCACCATCAGATAAATGTTTTTTTTAAATATATCCGCCACAGAAACAAACCTATTAAATTAAAATACGTGATGACTTAGCATGCATTTATAGCCGCTAGCTGGTTATAAGAAACCACAAATATTGCCTCAAACTCAGCACAAATAGCGCTTACCAACCATACTTAGAGAATTAGTTTTTAGTGTACGCTGACATGTAGCACTCAATATATTGATATGCGAGATATTATGCTGATACGACTATTAATGCTCAGTTTTCTTTTGGTGGTCTCTATTCCAACCTATAGTAGTAGTGATAAAAAGCCACCAGCACTCGTATTGCCTGACACTTTACAGCCAGAACAAACAAAAAATATAAACACGCCCATACCTTTTACTCGTACAGGTCCCACAATTCAAGTGGCGATCTTACTCGACGCTAGTGGCTCTATGGGAGGATTAATCAATCAGGCAAGAGAACAGATCTGGTCAATCATCAATGCCATTGCAACAGCTAATAAACAGGATCACCCTGTTACATTACAAGTTGCATTGTTTGAATATGGTGTTGAACATCAATCAAAATATGATGGTTATTTACGCTTACTCTCACCACTTACCTCAGATCTAGACCAATTTTCAGAAGCACTATTTGCAATAAAGATTGGAGGGAGTAAAGAATATGCGCCACAAGTAATTCAAGAGGCAACAAACCGTTTACAGTGGAGCTCCCATCAAGACGATCTTCGTTTAATCATCATTGCGGGTAATGAAAAGTTTCAACAAGGTGATATTCCGATTAGCCATGCTATTCCTCTGGCAGTAAGTAAAGGTATCATCATCAACACCTTATATTGCGGCCCCCATTTAAAAGGTCGTAAATTACAGTGGGCAACACCTGCACTGCTGAGCCATGGCAAATATCTGAATATCGATCATAAGAAGAAAGCCCCCCATATTGAGACCCCTTACGACGATGATATCATCGAACTAGGTAGAAAACTTAACGACACTTACATCGGTTATGGCGCAAAAGGGGCAAGCAAGAAAAGCCAGCAAATCGCTCAAGACACTAATGCATCTCGTCTTTCTAAATCCAGTAGCACAGAGCGCAGTATTGCCAAAGCAGGAAAGCAATATAAAACCCAAGATTGGGATCTGATTTCCCTAGCTCAAGAAAATTTAGAGCAAGGTATAACGAACGCGAAAAAAGATCAGCAGCACTATCAGGGATTAAATGATCAACAAATCACCGAAAAGCTAAAAAAACAAATTGCACAAAGAGTACAACTACAACAACAAATATCAACGTTAGAGCAAAAACGAAAAACCTTCATTAAACAATCAAAAAATGAGAATACAAAGTCAAAAGATGACTTGGGAAATGCGATTATTTTAACCATACAGGATCAAGCTAAATCAAAAGGCTTTAGTTTCCCATGAACAACCAACTAAAAAGGCTGTTATTACCTTTATTGCTGTTCCTAGCTTTACTCCTTACTTCTAGTACAGCTCTAGGCTTAACACTATCCCCCCTTATAGGCCCTACTTACACAGGCGATCTTAGCGTCCTTGAAAAAAAAAGAGTGATAAGAGTACTAGTTTCGGCTGACTTAGGTTTTTATTATATTGAAGATGGCCTTCCTAAAGGTATTATCGCTGAATTACTTCACCACTTTGAGTTAGATATTCATAAAACTTATCCAAAGCTTAATATTCAAGTGATCCCTGTACATAGAGATCAGCTCATCAAATTCTTAATTGCCGGACATGGTGATCTTGCCGTAGCAAATTTAACCATTACTGAGCAACGCAAAAAACAAGTCGCCTTTAGTGAGCCTGTACTTAGCGATATTTCAGAAGTTATTATTAATAATATCGATTCGCCTGAAATAACCAAAATAGAGCAACTCAGCGATCAAGAAATCTGGGTAAGAAAAAGTTCGAGTTACTATCAAAGCCTGCTTGAAGTCAATAACCGTCTATTACTGCAACGCCTTGCACCAATGAAGATCCATTTCATAGAAGAAACACTGCAAGATTATGAATTATTAGAAATGGTTAATCTCGGGTTGATGAATATGACCGTTTTAGATGATCATAAGATGAAAATATGGAACAAGATATTACCCAAATTACGCATGAATTCTGCTTTCGTTTTAAGGAAAAACGGTGAAATAGCGTGGGCGATGAGAAAAGATAATCCTAAATTAATGAAATTGGTTAATCGGTATATTGAACAAATAAAGTCAGGAACATTATTAGGGAATGTTGTTTATAACAAGTATTTAGATAATCAAGGTTGGATAACAAATCTATTGAGTCATAGTAATATTGATAAAATGGAGAAACTTTCTGATCTGTTTTTTAAATATTCTACAGAATATGACTTTGATTATTTAATGATGATGGCTCAGGGTTTCCAAGAATCAGGGCTTAATCAACATAAAGTCTCAAATAAAGGTGCCGTTGGCATCATGCAAGTGCTACCAAGTACAGCAAGAGATCAATATATAAATATTCCTAACATTTATATATCAAGTAATAATGTTCATGCGGGTATAAAATATATGCGCTATATCCAAAATAACTACTTAGATGATAACCGCCTAACCTTTGATAATAGAATGTATATGACACTCGCCTCTTATAATGCAGGCCCTGGCAATATTAGAAAAATGCGACGTTATGCAAAGGAAAAAGGCTACAACCCTGATATATGGTTTAATAATGTTGAAATTATTACAAGGAAACACATAGGCAAACAACCTGTTGTCTATGTTACTAATATCAATCGTTACTATATTGTCTATAAGCAATTGATGCGTTTAAAAAAACACCGAGAGAAAGGTGTCCGACCTTTTGTTCCACCTTATCGATTTGATGTCCCAACCATTCTTGAATAAATATTCTTACTTACGTTGAACCGTCTTTAACTTAGACGATCAACGTAAGTTAGCCATCCATGCATTATTTAGTCTTTAGGTTTTTATTTAATTTTGTTTCATTACGCTGATCGTGTCGATGGAAGTACCATAGCTTACGATTTTTAGAGGATTTTTTCATCGATTCTATTCCACTAAATTATCACGAATATAATATTTTCTTTCGTAAGGTAAATGAATATTAAGCGCAGCATTGAATCATATTTAAAAAAATCTGAAATTTATTTATCTAAAATATTATTTTCCATATTTAATGAACACCATTAAAAATAACATTAGATATACATATAAAACACAACTGTTTATTTAATCATCGAGTTTTTAACGACTATCCTACTGTTATATTTTAAAAGCTATAAATAAAGCTTTTTTAATCATATTACAGGTGAGATTCAGCTCACAGTTATACTAATTTAGTATATTGATGAGAGACTCATTTAAGCGTATAACGACATCCCAGTAACTACAGGGCTCTTTCAAAGTGCAATCGTTTGCCGCAATCGTAAATCATCTAGGCATTTAATAATGACAGAAAATTACGCCACTAAAAAGTGAGATATAAATCACTTTTAGTAAGAAAGAAATGTTTAAACATAAGTACATTGATTGACAAGAATCACACTGAGAGCAACCAAACATGGTCTATCTACATTTCGTTTTAGGGTTAGTCGTTATCGCTGCCCTAGCACTTGTTGCAAGTAATAACCGTAAAAACATCAAGTACCGATATATTATTCAGCTACTGCTTATTGAAATGGGATTAGCCTACTTCTTGCTTAACTCATCAATAGGTACAGGGATCGTTAAAGAATTTGCTGATGGATTCAATGGGTTACTCAATTTTGCCGCAGAAGGAACTAATTTCGTCTTTGGCAACCTATCTAATAATGATGGCTTTAACTTCTTCTTAAGTGTTCTAATGCCAATCGTATTCATTTCAGCACTAATTGGTATTCTTCAGCACATCAAAGTATTGCCTTATGTAATCAAAGGCCTTGGATATTTATTATCAAAAGTTAATGGCATGGGTAAACTTGAATCCTTTAATGCTATTAGTGCCTTAATGGTCGGACAGTCTGAAAACTTCATCACCTATAAAGATATTCTCGGTAGAATGTCTGAGCGTCGCATGTACACGCTAGCGGCAACAGCGATGTCAACTGTATCGATGTCTATCGTCGGTTCTTACATGAAGCTAATCGATCCTAAATACGTCGTGGCTGCTTTGTTTCTAAACATGTTTAGTACCTTTATTATTCTTTCTATCATTAACCCATATGATCACGAAGCAGAGATGAATATTGATGAGATGATGGCCGCTGAAAGTGGTGAGAAACTCACGTTCTTTGAAATGTTAGGAGAATATATTCTTACTGGCTTTAAAGTCGCGGTTATTGTAGCGGCAATGCTGATTGGTTTTATCGCACTAATTTCAATGATTAATGCAGGCTTTGATGCTGTGTTTGGCATCAACTTCCAAGATGTTATTGGCTATGCTTTCTATCCATTTGCATGGATCATGGGTATCCCTGCCCATGAAGCCCTACAAGCAGGCAGTATCATGGCAACCAAGCTTGTTGCTAACGAATTTGTAGCAATGCTGTCACTACAAAAACAAGTAAGTGAATTAACACCGCACACCGTAGGTATTGTTTCTATCTTCCTTGTGTCATTCGCTAACTTTAGCTCTATCGGTATTATTGCTGGTGCTGTTAAAGGGGTGAACGAAGAGAAAGGAAACATGGTCGCACGTTTTGGTTTACGTTTACTTTACGGTTCAACGCTCGTTAGTTTTCTATCAGCGTTAATTGCAGGCATCATGATCTAATCGTTGTCATTGCCACTCCCCTCTAAAATGCCGGTCTTTCATAATATGAAGGCTGGCTTTTTTACTACATCGTAAGTTCCCCCTCCCCTATTTATCTCTAAATTGAGAATTTAACTTTCATTTTCAGTTATTTGATTTGTATGATAAATACATAGAATTGTGCCACTCATCACATAAAATTCGAATTCACGAACAATGTCCTGAGCCTATTAACTTAATAAATATAATTTTGAGGCTTATATGTCGGATAAAACCGTCTCTGGTGCTGAACTGGTTGTTGAAACTTTAAATGCACATAACGTTCCACACATTTTTGGTATTCCTGGAGCAAAGGTGGATGCTGTTTTCGATGCTGTTTGTGATAACGGACCAGAAATCATTATTTGTCATCATGAACAAAATGCAGCGTTTATGGCAGCAGCAACAGGGCGTTTAACGGGTAAAGCAGGCATTTGTTTAGCAACCTCTGGACCAGGCGCATCAAACCTTGTCACAGGCGTTGCAACAGCGAATAGTGAAGGTGATCCTGTGGTTGCACTTGCAGGTGCTGTACCTCTTTCTATGTATTCTCACAATACTCATCAATCCATGGATACCCGTTCACTGTTTACTCCTATCACCAAGTTTTCAGCAGAAGTGATGGATAGCAGCTCGGTATCTGATGTTGTACATAAAGCTTTTCGTATTGCAGAGCAACCTACCCAAGGTGCTAGCTTTGTTAGTCTACCGCAAGATATTCTAACTAACCGTATTCCTTACCAGCCAGTACAACAGCCTAATCCAATTTTGTTCGGTGGTGCACACCCACAAGCTATTCGTCAGGCTGCTGATCGTATTAATGCTGCAAAAAATCCGGTGTTATTACTGGGCATGGATGCAAGCCAGCCTTTTGTTGCTGATGCTATTCGCCAACTACTCAAACAAACACCAATTGCCGTTGTGAATACGTTTGCCGCAGCTGGGGTTATTTCTCATGATTTATACAACTGCTTTTTAGGTCGTGTTGGCTTATTTAAAAATCAACCCGGTGATATTGCATTAAACAGTGCAGATTTAATCATTACCATTGGCTACAGCCCAATTGAATACGATCCGATTCTTTGGAATAAAGATGCAAACACACCAATTATTCATATTGGTTATCAACAAGCAGATTTAGAAATTAGCTATAACCCTGTTTGTGAAGTTGTGGGTGACTTAGCGGTGTCTGTTACGTCTATTGCTTCTGAATTAGATAAGCGAGAATCCTTAGAGAGCAACAAACAGATCCAATTATTACGCCACGATTTACAACATATTATGCAGATGGGGATAAATAAAACCTCATTAAACGGCGTTCACCCACTTCGTTTTGTTCATGATTTACGTCGCTTTGTTAGTGACGACACCACTGTATGTTGTGATGTAGGCTCTATTTATATTTGGATGGCACGTTACTTCCACAGCTTTGAACCTCGTCGTTTATTGTTCAGCAATGGTCAACAAACATTGGGCGTAGCTTTACCTTGGGCAATTGCAGCTTCCCTTCTTCACCCTAATGAAAAAGTAATTTCCATGTCTGGTGATGGTGGCTTCCTATTCTCATCAATGGAATTAGCCACGGCCGTGCGTCATAAATGTAATATCGTTCACTTTGTTTGGACAGATCACAGTTATGACATGGTTAAGATCCAACAGCTTAAAAAGTATGGTCGAGAGAGTGCCGTCAGCTTTATAGGTCCTGATATTGTTAAGTACGCAGAAAGCTTCGGCGCACATGGTTTAGCGATCAATACTGCCGATGATATTGAGCCTATTATGCGAAAAGCTATGAGCTTAAGTGGCCCAGTATTGGTCAACGTCAATATTGATTATAGCGATAACAGTCGCCTACTTGATCAACTTCATCCATGCCAACAAGATTAATAGGAGCATCACATGAGTGCTGAAACACATAACAAAACGTTCTACCAAACCTCAATGATGAGTGCATTAATTGCTGGGTTATATCAAGGTGATTTCACAATTGGTCAGTTATTAGATCATGGTAACTTTGGTATTGGTACCTTTAATGATCTTGACGGTGAAATGATTGTAATGGGTGATGAAGTTTACCAGCTTACAAGCACTGGCGATGTTCATCTTGTTGATCACGATATCACCACGCCATTTGCTTCGGTTGTTAACTTTGAGCCAAAAGCAAAACTGAGTTTAATTGAACTAAGTAAAAAAGAATTTGAAACGTGCTTAGAGCAAGATCTACTCGCTCATAACGCAATTAATGCCATTCGTTTAACAGGTAAGTTCTCGTATGTGAAAACACGTACAGTACCTGCTCAGCACCGCCCTTATCCACCTATGGTTGAAGTTGTTAAGCATCAACCTATTGCTGAAATGACACATGTTTCAGGTGTGATGATTGGTTTTAAAATACCAGACTATATGATTGGTATTAATGTGCCAGGATTCCACTTTCACTTTATTAGTGATGATCGTACTCAAGGTGGTCATGTGAGTGACTTTATTCTCACAGAAGGTAATGTTGAAGTTGAAATATTTAAAGATTTCCACCTTCGTATGCCCGCCTCACAAGAATTTGATCGCGCAGATCTTCACCCTGAAGATCTACAAACTGCGATCCATGTAACTGAGAAATAAAAATTTAAAATATTAGGTATTTCTTAATAACAAAAGGAGCGTTAAATACGCTCCTTTTCTTTTATCCCTTATTTTTCATACAATCTAAAATCACTCAGATCAAATGCCCATGTTTGCGCAGGATTACCAGGTAGTGAAACGGTAATTTCTTTCTTATTATTCGTAACTGTTGGTATATCACTACAGTTACCAAATTCAGAAGTCATCAATGGCAATGAGTTTTGTCTCGCTACAACATAGATAAACATAGCAGGACATGCCGTCCCTCCGGTCGATAACCACACTAAACTTACTTTACCATTATTGATTGGAAATTCTTTTTCTACACCTACATCAACGTATTCTTCTGACGTATAAATTTTATTACTGTCCAAATATAAACTAGCGGCATCATCATCAGTGCTCTTAGTAAGAATTAACGGCTTAGCTTGTGGGGCTCGTTCAAACTTAGGCTGAAAAAATTGGCTTTTATCTGAATAGGTCAATACAGCACCATTCAAGGTTATCTTTTCCCCAACCTTATCCATAATAAATGGTTCATTGGTTTCATTAATAAGCAGTTCATAACGATGGCCGTCTGGCGTATCTACCCAATAATTTAAGGTCGCATAATTTAACTTACCTGTTAACGTCGTCGGGATCATAGATTCAAGCTCAGTCGCACTCACATTTGTAGTCACAACGGTACTGAGTAATAAGAGGGATTTTAAAATAAACTTTGATTTTTTGAACATCGTTAAGCCTTGCAATGACATAGAAACAAGAAGCAGTAAAATTCCACCACCACACTATGCTATCTTACGCTTTAAAATGCGATATTTTATGATATAAATCATAAGATTAACTGCCAAACAAAAAGTATCGATTACTTATATTTTCTGAGCAGATATTAATATATGTATAAAAAAACCTGACTCATTCACCAAGCGGCAATTCATCAGGTTATTCATCGTTAAGTATAAATAGGTTTAGCTGACCATTAATCCATTTTTGCTCACCAGCTTCTGAGTTTCTACTTGGTACTCTTTCTCTTTTACCGTCGAAACAAAGTGCCACGTTGAAAGCACTTGCTGATGATCAATATCTAAACGAATAAAACCACGTTGTTTTAAATTAACCCATTGAAGATCTGAAACTAATTGCGGTAGAATAAATTCCATCTGCCCAATTGTTTGCAAGTCTAACCCTAAATATTTTTCTAATCCGGGAGAAGTCACCGAGCTTGTTGCAAACTCAATCCCCACCCCATTTCCTTTATGATCACTTAATTCACTACACCAAGCATTGTGGCTATCGCCTGCTAACGTAATAAGTTGTTTATTTAACTTTGTCGTCACGCCATATAACCATTCACGCTCCATATAAAACCCGTCCCAAGCATCTAAATTATATGGAAGTAAATATGGGTCTGAACTTGGATCAGATAAATAGGTATTAATTGCATTCTGTACCGCGATCATCGCAGCTGGCTTGTTTGCATCACTTGCCTGAAATAATTGAAATAGCCCCATCATGACACTACTTGGCATTTCAATCTTACCCATTAACACTTGTTGGCCTAACAATGACCATTTAGCCGTCTTCGTTGTCATACGCTCACTGAGCCATTGCTTTTGATCATTGCCGAGTAACTTGCGTTCAGGAGCGCGTGCCTGTTGAATTAACCCAGAAATAGATTCAATCGATGTATCTGTCAGCGAAAAGTAATCAAGCGGTTCATCTCGTGCGACAACACGGGTATCTAACATATATAAGTCAAACAAATCACCAAAGCTAAAGTCTCGATAGGTGATCATAGAAGAAACAGGGTTTTCTCTAACAGGTAACCATTCTAACCAAGCTAACGCAGCTGCAGCTCTACGTTGAGAAAAGTCACCTTCTTGTTGTTGATGGTTCTCAGCCCCTTCTCGCCATGTATCATTGGCTATTTCATGATCATCCCAAATAGCGATCATTGGTAATGCCGCATGTAACGCTTGAAGATCACTGTCACTACGGTATTGCGCATAACGTTTGCGATAATCATCTAAAGTAATGCATTCAGACTCTTTACTTGGAATACGATTTAAACGTTGTGCATCTTCAGTGGCATATTGCCCAGCCCCATATTCATAAATATAATCGCCTAAATGTAGTACTGCATTAATAGGTGAAGTTTGGTGCTGTTTAACTATTTCTCGATACACATTAAAGTAACCAGCAGGAAAATTAGAGCATGACACGACGGCAATAGACGCTTTATCAAGCTCACCTTCAGCTAAAGTCTTAGTCTGCCCTACAGGACTTAACGTATCATTTGCTTCAAAACGATAATAATACTGTTGATTAGGTTGTAGACCATTAACATCTACCTTTACTGTAAAATCTTTTACGCTATCGGTCGTAACCTCTCCTGAAGTAACAATCTGCATAAATTGCTCATCAGTCGCAACTTGCCATTGAACGTTAATTAAGCGTGCATCTGTAGTAATACGTGTCCAAATAATAACGGCTTGTTGTAAAGGATCACCACTAGCAACGCCGTGATTAAAGCCAACCTTAATTTTCGATTTTTGTTGCTGTTCATCATTACTATTACATCCTGTAAGCGAAGTAACCATCGCTGCTGATGATAGTGCTTTTACAAATCCTCGACGTGATAACGACATATCTATTCCTTTAAATATAATAACTGGTCAAACCAGGCAGAATATCGCATGTCTTTATGACGTTTTTGTTTGAGGGAGATGTAATTTTTATTAACAAAACACTCAAAATGAGCACAGTAGCAACAAAAAATACCTCTAAGGCATTATATTGTTACCTTACAGTAAAAGTAATTTGTCATTTATGGTTATTATCATCTTACATGAAATAAATATAATACCTCCTATCGAAAAAAGTGCGGTTTTGAAAAAAAAAAATCCTGCTTTATCTCACAAAACTTGAATTTTGGTGGATTTCATTGTCTTATATCAATGAAATTCATCTAATAAATGATAGAGCATGCCATTCCATATAGGCATGTTCACAAAATAATAGAGTAGCAACGGATTAGCTCATTAATTTAATGATGGTCAAACCATCCCCTGAGGAATGAAGTCCAGGGTGCCTTTGAGGAATTCGTATGTCACGAATCGTTATTGTAGGTGGCGGTGCCGCAGGCTTAGAGTTATCAACTCTATTAGCAAAAACCGTACGAAAAGAAGATGAAATTATTCTTGTAGAACCAGAAACGCATCACTTCTGGAAACCTCGTTTGCACGAAATCGCAGCAGGAACTTTTGATAGTGACTTAGATACAGTTTGTTATTTCACCCATGGTGCCCGTCATGGCTATCAACATTACCAAGCCGCGATGACAGATATTGATCGTGATAATAAAATGCTTTCTGTTCGTCGTCCTGATGGTACAGAAGCGGCTTTAAAATACGATTACCTTGTTATTGCTATTGGTGCGGTAAGTAATGACTTTAATACCACTGGTGCAAAAGATCATTGCTTATTCTTAGACTCAGCAAGTCAAGCTCGTCAGGCATGGCATCAAGTTAGCCTGATCCTTCGAGCAAGTGAAGATCGCTCAGTAAATATTGTTGGTGCTGGTGCGACGGGTGTTGAGCTTGCAGCAGAGCTTGCTCGTGTTAGCCAGAAACTTCAACGCTATAATGGTGCACCACTGCATATCAACTTGATTGAAGCTGCTGGTCGTGTATTACCAAATAGCCCTGAAAAAATGTCAGAAAAAGTGCAAAAAGAGCTAGAGCGTAATAACGTGAATGTTCTTCTTGATACACGTATTCGTGAAGTCACTGAAAAAGGTATGCTAACAGTTGACAACCGTGAGTTAAATGCTGACGTACAGTTCTGGGCTGCAGGCGTTAAAGCGCCAGATTGGCTAAACGGTATTGGCGGTTTAAGTTATAATCGTATGAACCAAATTCAGGTAAATGCTAATTTAACAACAACGGTTGATGATAGCATCTTCTCTTTAGGTGATTGTGCGTCAATCCCTCAGGCTGATGGCAGCTTTGTTCCACCTAAAGCACAAGCGGCTAACCGTGCAGCCGTTCACTTAGCAAAAAGCCTTGGTGGAATGCTACGTGGTAAACCATTAACTGACTTCGAATTTAAAGATGGCGGTATGGTTGTTGCTGTTGGTCACCATTTTGCAGTAGGCTCATTTGCGCCTGGTTCAAAAATGGAAGGGAAAATGGTTCTTCAAGGACGTCTAATTCGTCGTCTATACGATACAATTTTCCGTCTTCACCAACGTACAGTTACGGGGATGTTTACTGTTTCACGTTTGATGATTGCAAAACGCCTTAAAGCTGTATTTAAACCTAGCGGTATTTAATCGCTAGTTAAATCTCTTAATAATGGTCAATATATTTCGTATATTGACCATTATATAAAAATAATAAATTTAAATTATATTCATCTACTATTTTTATTAATAGTGTATTGCCACACCTTAAATTAATAAGTCTAATAATGCTAAAGCTATTCGCTAAACTATTTAACCGAAATGATCGCCCTACCATCATTAACATTCACCCGGCCGTTAATCGTGGTATTACACCAACAAATAACTCTTTAAATGGCGGTAAACTACAATGCCACTGTCGTTCAAATAAAGTGACTGTATCTTTAGAAGGTCAAACAGCACATAACCATATTTGTGGTTGTTCTAAATGTTGGAAACCTAAAGACGCATTATTTTCACAAGTTGCTGTTATTCCTCGAGATAAAGTAACAGTAACAGCAAATGCAGACAAACTAAAAGTTGTTGATGACGCAGCTGTGATTAAGCGTTTTGCGTGTAAAGACTGTGGTGTACATATGTATGGTCGTATTAAAGATACTAACCACCCATTCTACGGCTTAGATTTTGTACATACTGAACTGTCAGCAGAGCAAGGTTGGTCTGAGCCTACTTTTGCAGCATTTGTATCATCTCTAATTGAAGCAGGTGTTGATCCTAAAGAAATGGGTGCTATTCGTTCTCGTATTGAAGAATTAGGTATGGAACCTTACGATTGCTTATCACCTGCATTAATGGATGTAATTGCTGACCATGTAGCACAACAAAAGAAGTAATAATAAAAATTTGATTATTCCTAATCAGTAATAATCATTTACTGTAAAACAGATTGTTTAAACCTAATAAAACTTTAGAATACTTCCATTCGCTAATTAATATTTAATTAACGAATAGAAAAATAAAAAATAACACTCTAACTCTACATTTAATTATAAATAATATAAGAGCATCTTTATGTCTATTAAATTACACCCATCAATTGATAATGGCTTTATTGCAACTAAAGAAAACTTTGTTGGTGGCGTATTAAGCTGTAAATGTGAAACAAATACAGTACGTGTTAAACTATCAGGTCAAACAGCACATAACCACGCTTGTGGTTGTTCTAAGTGCTGGAAACCAGAAGGCGCAGTTTTCTCTCAAATCGCTGTTATTTCTCGTGACAACGTTGAAGTTATTGCAAATGCAGACAAACTTGTTGTTGTTGATAAAAATGCTGCAATCAAACGTCACGCTTGTAAAGAATGTGGTGTTCACATGTACGGCCGTATCGAAGATACTAACCACCCATTCCACGGTTTAGATTTTGTTCACACAGAGCTATCAACTGACGAAGGTTGGTCTGCTCCTGAATTTGCAGCATTTGTTTCTTCTATCATCGAAACTGGAACTGATCCAAAAGATATGGATGCAATCCGTGCTCGTCTAAACGAACTAGGCCTTAAGCCATACGATTGCCTATCTCCAGCACTAATGGATGCAATCGCAACTCACGTTTACGCACAAAACCATAAAAGTGCATAAGCGATAAAATAAATCCAATAACGTTTTAAGCACATGTAGACCATTCGGTTTACATGTGCTTTTTTATTTGCACTGAAAAAGTTAGTTAATGGCATAATACTAAATCGTAATCATCGCTAACCAGATAATGATCACACCTATTCTTTTTTAAATCGAAGACCTGAGAACTACTTAATAACGTTTTTAAAAATAAACAACTCTCCTATCACTACACATAAACTTTATACCTTATAATCGTATAAATTAATCTCATCATTCACTCTCATTCAATAAAACCACTCGCGCAGATTTAAAATAAAAAACAATAAATTCAACAAGATAAGTGCTTATAGGGATATTGATAACAATAAAAGCAGAATAACTAAAAATTCCTTTAAAACATAGTCTACAATAGCGTATAGTTCTTTACTTAATTTTAATATTAATATTAATTTTATGCTTTTAAAGGAAATGATAAGTTTGACTATTACCATTTAGTAATAATCATTTTCCATTTCATGGGATTATCAATAAGCAAGAAATAAATATAATGGTTCCATCAAGACGACATGAGCAATATCGTTTAATTGTCGTAATTTAATAATAATTATCGCCAATCAAGTTGGCTTAACAGAGTGATTTAACGATGACTGATAAATTTATCAAATCAAAAGCTGCGATTGCATGGGGTCCAAAACAACCGCTTTCAATTGAAGAAGTAGATGTAATGCTTCCTCGTGCAGGTGAAGTTCTAGTTCGCATCGTTGCAACTGGCGTATGTCACACTGACGCTTTCACACTATCAGGTGATGATCCAGAAGGTATCTTCCCTGCAATTCTTGGTCACGAAGGTGGCGGTATTGTTGAAATGATTGGTGAAGGTGTTACTGATCTTCAAGTTGGTGACCACGTTATCCCACTTTACACTGCAGAATGTGGTAAGTGTAAGTACTGTCTATCTGGCAAAACAAACCTTTGTCAGGCAGTACGTGAAACTCAAGGTAAAGGCTTGATGCCAGACGGCACAACTCGTTTCTACAAAGATGGCCAACCTATCTTCCATTACATGGGTTGTTCAACATTCTCTGAGTACACTGTTCTTCCTGAGATTTCTTTAGCTAAGATTAGCAAAGAAGCACCACTAGAAGAAGTATGTCTACTAGGTTGTGGCGTAACAACAGGTATGGGTGCGGTACTTAATACAGCTAAGGTTGAAGAAGGTAGCACTGTTGCTGTATTCGGTCTGGGTGGTATCGGTCTAGCGGCTATTATTGGTGCAACTATGGCAAAAGCAAGCCGCATCATCGCTGTTGATATCAACGAAGAAAAATTCGAATTAGCACGTAAGCTTGGTGCAACTGACTGCATCAACCCAATGAAGTTCGACAAGCCAATTCAAGAAGTGATTGTTGAATTGACTGACGGCGGTGTTGATTACTCTTTCGAGTGTATCGGTAACGTAAACGTAATGCGTTCAGCACTTGAGTGTTGTCACAAAGGTTGGGGCGAATCAGTAATCATCGGTGTTGCTGGTGCAGGTCAAGAGATCTCTACTCGTCCATTCCAACTAGTAACAGGTCGTGTATGGCGTGGTTCTGCATTCGGTGGCGTTAAAGGCCGTTCAGAGCTTCCAGGTATCGTTGATCGTTACATGGCAGGTGAATTCCAACTTGATGACTTTATCTCATTCAACATGGGCTTAGACAAAATCAACGAAGCATTCGACCTACTACACGAAGGTAAGAGCATCCGTACTATCATTCACTTTGATAAATAATTTGCCTCTTATTTAAGCTATACCTTGTCTTCGCAACAACTGCTTGTTGCGAAGACAAGTGAGATGCATATATCTCAAACTTTGTTCAATACCATGCTATGGAATAGCACTTCCTCATTTAGCGAAAGTTATTATTAAACTTATTCTTACTGTCATTTTTTAAGACATCAGCTTATCGTTAATTGAGAATTGGCATTTGCCACGCTCTGGCACTTTGTGTCAGAGCGTTTTTTATTATAACTATTATATTTTTATTATTGCGCCATTTTTAATTTCTCAACGAACGTAGAAGAGTATCTAATGCATCGTAGATTACTAAAATCACTACCTTTTCAATTACTCGTATCAGGGCTGTTAGCATGGGCATTAGCATCAGCATTGCCATTATCAGCAGAGTTTGAAAGCTCAACGACATTTAAGTTATTAATGTTAACTAAAACAACCTATATAGGTTTGTTAAAAATGCTCGTTGGCGCCGTTGTTTTATTTTCTCTATTACGAGGAATTACCAGTATAGGCTCAACGCTTCGCCTAAAAGAACTCGGCTGTAAAACCATCGTCTTTTACGCTTTTACTTCAACACTCGCTATTGGCCTAGCATTAGGTACTTCATTATCTTTGCCTAAATGGCCGCAGCTTATTGATACCTCGACGGTAAAAGTTGGTGAACATGTTCAGCTAATAGATCAAACATCAGCGTCAGGCGGTGCGATTGTTGAAAAGTTATTTAACATGGCATTAGTAAACCCTTTTCAGGCGCTTGCAACAACGAATTTACTCGCCATCGTTGTTTTTGCATTGTTATTAGGTATTGCACTATTAGCCAGTCTGCCTGAAAAGCATCCTGTTTTTGATGTCATTAATGGTCTCAATATGGCTGTAAACCGTGTTGTTTCGTGGATCATTAAGTTAGCACCATTAGCCGTATTTTCTATTGTTTTCCAGTTCACACTGCAAAGCGGTAATGCCATCTTTGGTCAATTAGCTCTTTTTGCATTATTGGTATTTACACTAACGCTGATCCACGGTGGATTCGTACTACCTATTATCGCTAAGATTGCTACTGGAATTAAATTCAGCCATTTATTTAAAGCTCTATCAGCACCAATGGCAATGGCGTTTGCAACATCATCAAGTTCTGCTACCTTGCCCCTTTCAATGCAAACAGCAGAAGAAGAGCTTAATATTTCGCAATCTACCAGTAGTATGGTACTGCCATTAGGTTCAATTATGAACATGGATGGTACTGCACTCTTTGAAGGTGTTGCTGCTATTTTCCTTGCTCAAATGTACGGTATTGATCTAGGTACAAGTGGTTTAATCATGATTTTCATCATGGCAATGGTCTCTTCTATTGGCGCACCAGGTATGCCGTCAGGTTCTATGTCAGGTATGCAGTTAGTCTTACTGGCTGTAGGTATACCGCTAGAAGCAATCGCGATTTTATTGGTTATTGAACGTCCATTAGATACCTTTAGAACAGCCGTTAACGTTGAAGGTGATTTAATTGCCGCGCTTGTTATTGATAAGTGGCAGAATAAATAACGTTAACTTCAGAATGGAAATGCATCATAATTGCACAATATTATGATGCAATTTTCGATTTTGACATAATAAGTCTCGTTACCTAACATAAGTGCTATTGAGATCACTCCCTATTTATATTTATCATTCTAAACATCATTGATTAGGTTAGGAAGTAAACTCCTATGTTATTTAATACAACTTAGGTTCAGAAATGGTTGATATATTTAAACGTATAGGGAAGCTTAAATACGATGTTATTTTAATAACTCACCGATTTTTTACTATACAGCTAAACAACAAGTAGGTTTAGAATGTTAAAACAATTACTTCACACCGTTTTTCATAGCCGAAAAGTTAATAAATCACGACAATTGCGCTCTCGTCTTGAATTCGTTATTCAACAAAACTTAGGCCAACGTGAAGCTCGATATAATAGAGAACAACGTTATTTTGTCGATTAATGATAGATATCATGATGAAAACATTTATCATTTAAATATCATAAATAAAACCATTACTATTGAGATAGTAAATTCTTTGCGAGTATAACCAAAATATATTCATGTTTTACGTCATAAAACACCATTATCTTAATTCATATTAAAATTAGACATAGAAACCAACTTTAATCTATTTATGATATTTATAACTAAAAGGATGGTTAATCTCGATAATGAACGAGGCTATAAATCATGGTTTTTCCAATTGAAAATATTATTTATATAAAGGTGATATAAATAATATCTTTATTGGTTTAAATTATTATCGGCTAAGAATGTATACAGTTGTTAAACTGACATAGGAATAATTCTATGATTAAACAATTAATCGAATCTATGAAAAATAAAAAGAAAAAAGAAAAAAAACAACAAGCATTAAAAAATCGTCTTGATTTTGCAATGTCACAAAATACGGGTCATAAAACAAGCCATCAACATGAATAGCCTTTTTATTCTAAATCAATCATGAATGGCTTATTTATTTAGCTATATCTTCTTGCTTTTGCTTTAGCTATTACGATAAGCCGATTCACCAACACTTTTTCTTTCGTCAAATCTGCTTTTTTTAATTCTCGTAGTATTCTATTTAACTCTGTTTCTAAATATTTTGCTGTTTTAGTTTTCACCATTGAACGAACGAGTTTTTCTGCATTATTAGGTAACGGTTGTTCAACTGCCCACAAAAAACTATAGTTTAATTGTCCATTCTTACCGACTGCTGGCTGCTCTATTTCTACAGGCTCTGGCGCTGCTTGCATCTGCTCAAACCGTCCTAAGCGCTGGTAATATCCTTGAACAATCGGCGATTTATTAAATGGTAACGTCCCTTCCAGATAAAGCTGAGGACCAATTTCTTGTGCCAGTGTCGCTTTCGATTCAAGAATAAACTGACTCGCGTTTTTATCTTTACGAACATAAGTATCTTTTTTACTGTTCTCAACCGAATAATAAATTTTAGCTTTATGTTTCGCACGTGTTATCGCAACATACGCCAATCGTCTTTCTTCTTCTGTATCCGCTGAAATGCCTACTGAAGATCGATTAACGTAAGGAAAAGCATCTTTATCCCAATACGGTAAATGTACTTGGCTATACTCACAACCTTTCGCTCTGAATATCGTGGTTAGTTGCACATTGCTTGTGGTGGATTCTGATTGGCGCAACGAATCAGAACGTTGCGTATAATACTCAAAATACTGAAGTGCTTTTTCACAATCTTGATCCATCGAAGCCAACACCGTTTCAACACTATCAAGTCGTTCAACTGCTTCTTCTATTTCTGAGGCGGTCGCTTCTGTTTTCCAAATCCAATTATCTAACTCGCTATCACGACGATACTGACGATAAACATCTAATGCTTTAAAGCCCCCTTTACGGCGAAGCATCATTAATAATTCTACTCGTGATGTAAAATTATCAAGATTTAATGCTGGCTGTAACTTTTGCGTTTTCTTCACAACCTCTAACCACTGCTCAATTGGCGTATTAGCAAGCTCATCACATAACGGTCGCAAACTGGCATTTGGCACATAACAGTGTGGAAAAGACATCATATTAAAGACGAGTGTCGCTTTCTCATATGGTTGAAACTGATTGTAGCGCCCAGTGGCAAATCGCATCACATCAAGCAATAATTTCACTTCTCGACTATTTGATAACACCGAGCCAACAGGCATATAAAAGGGAATATTTTTAGTTAAAAACGCTAATTCAAACAACATGGTTTGTGACCAACGGCGAACTAAAATCGCGACATCCGAAGGTGTTCCACCTTGTTCAATATATTCAGCAATAGATTGTGCTATCTCGCCGACTTGGCGCGCAGTTCCTATCACTTCTATAGGCGTATCAGCGACTGACTGATGGGAGATCGTTTGAAAATCGTGGAAACGTTGTTTGTTATTTGCAATCAAGTGACTCGCAGCTAACGCTAAGCTGTGACCAAAACGAAATGTATGTGACAGGCTATAGGTGGTTGCAGGCGTAAAATCCTGTTCAAAATTCAGCATAAATTGGGGAGCACTGCCACGCCATTTATAAATGCACTGATCCACATCACCGACAGCAACTAATTGCGATTGCTCTCCGAGTAACAGCTTTAATAATCGATATTGCGCGGTGTTTATATCCTGAAATTCATCAACAACCATAAATTGGATTTGTTGATGATAGTAAGCACGTAACGCCTCATTATTCGTCAGTAAATTAACGCTTTCTACCAACCAATCATCGAAGAACAACTGTTTGCGCTCTTTACGAATAGTTTCGAAGTTCCAATACGCTTCAATAATAAAATGATATTCATCACTAATATCAGATAGCTCAAACACTTCCTTTGGCGGTAACATATGCGCTTTTACTAAGCCAATAAAACTCATCAATAATTCGATGGTGCGCGGATCTTTGAATGTTTGTTGCTTTTGGTATGACTTCTCTTGCGCTGCCATTTGACGCAAAATTTGTTTCGCGATGGTTTTATCACTTTCACCATTATTAAAATCAATTTGATAACCCGTCTCAGCTAAATAACCTGATTGACGTAATAATTGATAACAAAAACTGTGAAATGTATGCACGGGAACATTCACCCCGTGACTATTTCGCTCTAATTTAGCTTTAAAATCGGTGCGAATATCACGGTTAAACATCAACACCAACATGTTTTGTGGTGCAATTGTCGCTAATTTTTTCTCAACTAGCCCTACCAAGGTGGTGGTTTTACCCGTCCCCGCACCTGCAACACATAATGCATTACCAGATAGGTGATTAATAAAAGCCGTTTGTTCAGCTGTAAAGCTTGTCATGACAACACCACGTGATGGTAGATAAGTGAGTGCGCGAGTATAACAATTCCTTAATTAGGTTTACATTCATTGCTGGTGATATATACAGCAGTTGAACAATACATATACCTAACCATTAGTTATCAATCTGCTAATTGTGGCATTGCGCATAGTCTGTTGTTAAAATCTGCCCACTATAAGCCATAAAGACTTGGCTCACCTCTTTTAAAATTAGCTGTGTGCTCCACACCGAGAATAAACCCGTATGAATAAAAGCTTACTCACAAACCTTATTTCACTTATCTTGCTAGCTATTGGTTACCTTACAAACCAGCAAGTCATCCTTTATTGTGGCTTATTCGCATTCTCTGGTGCATTAACAAACTGGCTTGCCATTCATATGTTATTTGAAAAGGTACCTGGACTCTACGGTTCAGGGGTTATTCCAGCTCGTTTTGAAGAATTTAAAACAGCCATTAAAAACCTAATGATGGAGCAATTTTTTACCCAGGAAAACATTAGCCGCTTCCTTAATAAAGAAATGACAAGCTCAACCAATTTAAACTTGCAACCTGTGATCCAAAAAATTGATTTTGCGCCAGCTTACGATTCGTTACTTGATGTGATCATGAATTCACAATTTGGTGGCATGCTAACTATGATGGGTGGCGTAGAAGCACTCCAACCATTACGCGAACCTTTCATTGAAAAAATGCAGGATTCTGTTAACGAAATTAGCCAACAAGATGACTTTAAAGCGGCACTTAAAGATCAACTAGCTAAACCTGAATCACTCAATGATATCGAAGATACGATTGAAGAAATTATCGATCAACGCCTGAATGAATTAACCCCTAAAATGGTTAAAGAAATGGTACAAAAGATGATCAGTGAGCACTTAGGCTGGTTAGTTGTGTGGGGCGGTGTCTTTGGTGGTGTGATCGGTATTATCTCGGCATTTATCGCCGCATAAATTTTTCTCTCCCTGTTAATTAGAGCCTTAGTTAAGTTATTCCGACTTTACTAAGGTTTTTTTATCTCTTTTTTCTCATCGTCAACGCAATAACATACTTAACAGATAAATACTCCGTTTCGTTGTTTATTTATCCGAATAAACATAAAGCACATGCTAGAATTGTGATATTGGTTGAAATTTATGACCATATGATGATAAACACAACTGTATATAAACCCAGTTGGAATTTTCTTCTTGGCAAACTTTTCTACTCATTTCAGTGTTGCAGCCGTTGCTAGTGGTTTAACTGCTACCGCCTTCTTATCGGCTGATCATATTTCGCCCACGATGGCTATTTGGATGACATTTCTCGGCACCATTGGCGGCCTATTACCTGACATAGATTCAGATCATTCAACATCGATGAAAGCCTTATTTAATATCTTGGCTGGTTTTTGCTGTTTTATTTTAATTAGTCATATTTATACTCAAGTGACGATGCTTGAGTTACTGCTTTATACCGCAGCGCTGTTTATTACTATTCGCTATATGGGAAAAGCGGTTTTTGAACGCCGAACAGTCCACCGCGGTTGCTGTCATTCAATTGCGTTTGTTATCCTCATTGCTCTATGTTGCGTTCATGTAAGCTCTATCATTGGACATACTGCAGAAACCAGTTGGCTCGCAGGTGGGTTTGTTCTTTTTGGTGGTTTTGTACATTTGTTATTAGATGAAATTTACAGTGTTGATCTTTCCAACCAACGCCTAAAAAAATCATTCGGTACAGCATTAAAACTCTTTTCCCTTAGCAATCCTCTCATTAGCTTGGCGCAAATTGCGGCAATTGTTTTACTTTTTACGACTGCACCGCCATATCATAAAACATTGCATATTTTAACCAATTGGCATCACTTCAGGTTTAGTCCGGCATGGCTTAATTGGACAGATATTCAAGTATGGGTAAACCACTTTATCCATCAAGCACCACAAAAATTAAGCAGTATTCATCAGCTTTTTTAACATAGCCAAGGCGATAAACATCCAATGTCTATCGCCTTTTTGTTTTATTAAAACCAAAGGCAAACGTTTGCTATTTTGCTGGTAGTCACCTACTTAACCTTGTATTATGCGATTACGATGATTGATAACGATGTGCTTTTATTCATGTCATTATCCTTCTGCATTTCTGCGTAATCTTTGAATAGGACTTTCACGATGAGCCTTGCCGATCAAGTTTTAGCTGTTAATGATGATCTCCCTATCCGTACTGATAAACCCGTTCATAGTGGTAAGGTACGCTCTGTTTACTGGCTTACAGAAGCTGACAGTCAACGTTTGATTAAAGAAAAAGGCTATAACGTTCAACCCGACGCACCGCTCGCTATTATGGTGATCAGCGACCGTATCTCTGCTTTTGATTGTATCTGGCACGGAGAAGGAGGGCTTAAAGGAGTCCCAGGGAAAGGTGCTGCGTTAAATGCGATATCTAATCACTGGTTTCAATTATTTAAAGATAATGGGTTAGCCGATAGCCATATTCTTGATATCCCCCACCCTTTTGTTTGGATTGTACAAAAAGCAAAACCCGTTATGGTTGAAGCAATTTGTCGCCAATATATTACTGGTTCAATGTGGCGAGCATACAGCAAAGGTGAACGTCATTTCTGCGGTATAGAATTACCTGAAGGGCTAAAAAAAGATCAAAAACTCCCTGAACTACTCATGACACCATCAACAAAAGGTATTCTAAAAGGCATTCCGAATGTTCCTGAAGCCGATGATGTCAATGTGACTCGTGATGATCTAATCAACAATTTCGCTGCATTCAACTTCCGCAATACTGATGACATTACCCAGTATGAAAAGTTATTGGCAGAAGGGTTTAATGTTATCAGTGATGCACTCGCAAACATTGATCAAATCTTTGTTGATACCAAATTTGAATTTGGCTATGTAACAGATGCTAGTGGTAACGAAAAACTCATTTACATGGATGAAGTGGGTACGCCCGATTCTTCTCGCATCTGGGATGGAGCAGCTTACCGCGACGGCCAAATTGTCGAAAACTCAAAAGAAGATTTCCGCCAAGTGCTGCTTAACACCTTTCCAGAACCAGATATTTTATTAAATAAAGATCGTATGGAAGAACGCTTTGCTCTAGCTCGTGACAACGAATTACCGCAAGAAGTACTCATGCAAATATCGCGTGTTTATACGGGTATTGCCGAAAAAATCACAGGAAAAAAGATCACACTAAGCAAAAACCCTAAAGCTGAAATTATTAATATTTTACGCAATGACTATCAGCTCATTGGTTAAACCTTAAAAATTGTAACCCTTAATAAAAAATAGGCATTCATATAATGCCTATTTTTTTCACCAGAAACCTTATTAATGCTATTCACATTCTCAGTAGCGATTAATTGCTATAACACAATCCTATATACATATTCAAGTAACGATTAACACAACTTTGCTTTGGTTTTATTACAATCACACAAAAAGCAATACAATTACGGATAACCCTCGCCCTTCTACTTTGAAATATTTTGTTATATTTCTTAACAACTCAACTTATTATGCCTTTTGTTATTAAAGTATACGGTCAGAATCAAAAAACACTTTAAAACATAAGGATAACTCTCAAGTATTAATTGAATTGTATGTAGTGGTTACTTTATGATCGTAATATAAATAGATTTAATAAAAATATTTATAACTACTCATTTTTTAAAATTAGGAGGTTGTATGAGCAGTGCGACTGATCAAGAAACCAAGCAAACTCGTGGCCGAGAATGGAAGATGTTCATTTTTATCGTCGTCTTTTTATTTCCAATTCTCAGCGTCATCTTTGTCGGGGGCTACGGCTTTACCGTTTGGATGCTTCAACTCTTCGTATTTGGTCCACCAGGACATGGCGGTTAATCCCTAATTAATCACCGTTAGCATCATATAAGAGAATCTATAATGAAATCATTTTTGCTTAAAGCTTGGCAGACTCTATCACGTCCAAGCGTTCATATTAGCCTAGGTGTATTAACCCTTGGCGGCTTTATTGCTGGCGTTATTTTCTGGGGTGGTTTTAATACTGCACTAGAAGCAACCAATACCGAAGAGTTCTGTGTTGGTTGTCACGCTGAAAACGTTGCACCTGAATACGCAAACACTATTCATGACAAAAACCGTTCTGGTGTTCGTGCAACTTGTCCTGACTGTCACGTTCCACACGACTGGACAGATAAAATTGCCCGTAAAATTCAAGCAAGTAAAGAAGTCTTTGCTCACGTAGCCGGCTTCATTGATACTCCTGAAAAGTTTGAAGATCGTCGCTTGGTGCTTGCTCAACATGAGTGGGAACGCTTTAAAGCTAATGGCTCTCAAGAATGTCGAGACTGTCATGACTACAAAGGTATGGACTTCACTAAAATGTCGCCTGTTGCGCGTATTCAGATGAAGAATGCCGCAGAGCGTGACCAAAGCTGTGTGGATTGTCATAAAGGTATTGCGCACCACCTACCTAAAAATATGGATACCAGTGGTGGCATGATCTCAGAGTTAGTACAGCTATCTCACGATACTAAGTATAACAAAGGCGAAGAAGTGTATAGCGTGCGTTTCCTTCCTGTTTATGAAGATAAAGACATGAAGGTAGAAGCTGGCCTATTAAATCCTGCTTCTGGCGTAAAAGTTATTGATGAAACTGACAACGCAGTTGAAGTTGAAATTGCAGGTTGGCGTAAAGACAAGGGCTATGGCCGAGTTATTCAAGAAGACTTCGGTATGAATATCCCTGTTGCATCGCTCCTAAAAGAATCTGCGCAAAACGACAAAGTTGTAGATAAATACGAAGAGAAAGTTGATGACCTAACAGGTCTTCCTTGGCAACGTGTAACAGCAAAAGTATGGATGCCAAAAGACTCGCTTGTTAATGACATCACGCCAGTTTGGGAAAAAGCGAAATCAGCTTACACCACTAATTGTTCAGTTTGTCACACTCAACCAGCTGAAAACCACTTCGATGCCAATACTTGGCCTGGAATGTTCAACGGCATGTTAGCGTTCGTTAACTTTGACCGTGATAGTGAAGCTGTGGTGCGTAAATACCTTCAGAAGCACTCTTCTGATTTTTCTGACGCACAACACTAAGTATTGATGGAGTTAAAATAAATATGTCTGTATCAAGAAGAAGTTTTCTTAAAGGCCTTGCAACAACAAGTGCTGCTTCTGTTATCGGTCCTAGCCTACTCGCATCATCAAAAGTGTTTGCAGACGATCAAATTGGTCAAGGTACATGGCGTTACTCCGGCTCACATTGGGGCGCGTTCCGCGCCCACATCTATGCTGGTAAAGTACAAGAAATCGAAGCGATTGAAATAGATAAAAACCCAACCGAAATGCTAAAAGGCATTAAGGGCGTAATCTACAATCCATCTCGTGTACGCTACCCTATGGTGCGTTTAGATTGGCTTAAGAAACACAAATTTAGTGGTGAGACTCGCGGTAATAACCGTTTCATCCGTGTTACATGGGATGAAGCATTAGATTTGTTCTATCGTGAACTGGAACGTATTCAAAAAGATTATGGTCCATGGGCGTTACATGCTGGTCAAACTGGCTGGCGTCAAACGGGTCAGTTCCACAGTTGTACCAGCCACATGCAACGTGCTGTGGGTATGCATGGTAACTACATCACCAAAGTAGGCGACTACTCAACAGGTGCAGGCCAAACCATCATGCCATACGTGCTTGGCTCAACAGAAGTTTACGCACAAGGTACTTCTTGGTCTGAGATCCTTGATCACAGTAAAAATGTGGTGCTATGGGCAAACGATCCGGTGAAAAACCTACAGGTTGGTTGGAACTGTGAAACTCACGAATCTTTCCCATACCTAGCGAAACTAAAAGAGAAAGTCGATAACGGTGAGATCAATGTGATCTCTGTCGATCCGGTTAAGAACAAGACCCAACGTTACCTAAACAACAAACACCTATACATTAATCCACAAACCGATGTGGCATTTATGTTAGGTGTGGCGCATACACTGTACAACGAGAACCTTTACGATAAAGAGTTCATCAAGATGTACTGCTTGGGCTTTGACGAGTTCATTGGTTACGTAAAAGGCGAAACCAAAGACAAAGTTGAGAAAACGCCTGAATGGGCTGCTGAGATCTGTGGTGTACCAGCCGATCAAATTAAAGACTTTGCCCGTATGCTGGTTAAAGAGCGTACTCAAATTCTGTTTGGTTGGTGTATTCAACGTCAAGAGCACGGTGAGCAACCATACTGGATGGGTGCGGTTATTGCCGCTATGGTTGGTCAAATTGGTCTACCTGGTGGTGGTATTTCGTATGGTCACCACTACTCTGGTATCGGTGTACCTTCAACAGGCTTTGCTGCACCAGGTGGCTTCCCTCGTAACGTCGATGAAGGTCAAAAGCCGAAATGGGATAACAATGATTTTAACGGTTACAGCCGCACTATCCCTGTTGCACGTTTTGTTGACTGTATTTTAGAGCCGGGTAAAGAGATTAAGTACAACGGTTCAAAAGTTATTCTTCCTGATTACAAAATGATGGTGATCAGTGGTAACAACCCTTGGCATCACCACCAAGATCGTAACCGCATGAAGAAAGCGTTCCAGAAACTACAAACTGTTGTAACAATTGATTTTGCTTGGACTGCAACCTGTCGTTTCTCAGATATTGTACTGCCAGCATGTACCCAGTTTGAACGAAATGATATTGATGTTATGGGTTCATACAGTGGTCGTGGTTTACTGGCTATGCATAAACTGGTTGACCCGCTTTACCAGTCTAAAACTGACTTTGAAATCTTTACTGAGCTAACACGTCGCTTTGGTAAGAACAAAGAATACACTCGTGGCATGGATGAAATGCAATGGGTTCGCATGCTTTATAACGATTGTCGTAAAGCGAACAAAGGCAAGTTTGATATGCCTGAGTTCGATGTATTCTGGCAACAAGGTTTCTTAGACTTTGGTACAGGTAAGCCTTGGGTACGTCATGCTGATTTCCGTCAAGATCCTGAAATTAACGCTCTAGGTACACCATCAGGCTTTATTGAAATCACCAGCCGTAAGATTGGTCGTTACAAATACGAACACTGTCAAGAGCACCCAATGTGGTTTGAAAAAACAGAACGTTCTCACGGTGGTCCTGGTTCTGATAAACACCCATTCTGGCTGCAGTCTTGTCACCCAGATAAGCGCTTGCACTCACAAATGTGTGAATCAGAAGAGTTTCGTGCAACTTACACTGTACAAGGTCGTGAACCTGTTTACATCAACCCTCAAGATGCGGCTGAAAAAGGTATTAAAGATGGCGATGTGGTACGTGTATTTAACGACCGTGGTCAGCTATTAGCTGGAGCTGTACTTACTGACAGCTACCCTCGAGGTATTGTTCGTATCGAAGAAGGTGCATGGTATGGCCCTCTTAACGAGAAAATTGGTGCGATCGATACCTATGGTGATCCAAATACACTAACTATGGATATTCCATCTTCTGAACTTGCGCAGGCAACGAGCGCACAAACCTGTATTGTGAACTTCGAGAAGTTTAAAGGTAAACTGCCACCAGTCACCTCCTTCGGTGGTCCAATTGAAGTAAGCTAATTAAAATTAGTGTCTGAATAATATTAAGCCCTAACCTGTCTGTTAGGGCTTTTTTTTACTCTTAAACTTGGTAAGACTTTACTCTTGTGGATACTTATTCTTGAAAGAGAAAAGAAACGCAGTCATGGTTTATTCAATTCAGATAATATAACGAGCATTTTGAAAGGCTCTACCGGATAAAGCAGTAAATAAGTGACGTTATTATTTTGTGATGAGTAATAATAAAGAAGAAAAAGGCAACGCTAAATTTTAGCTATTTTATGCACTAGCAGGCTAATTCCGGCAGCACTACAAAAAGACCCGTCAGCTTGGGGCGGGTCATAGAAGCATCTTATCGAATAGAAGATTTCAGCTCTGTACACCACGCATTTGCAGGCCATATACCGTACGTCTGAACTTCTTTTTTACCTTTATTCCACTGATTAATAGGGTCTTTCCAAACGACTTCACATCTATTACTTGAAAAAACACCTGGCAACTTAATAGATAACTGAACATCTACAGCATCTTTAGGCAAATAAACTGAAGCACTTTGTGGTGCAGGGAAGGCGCCAGATTTGTGCTGAATATTTTTATTCGTTACTGTCTTATATGCTATTTGCCATTTGGTTATATACGTACTACCGGGCTTACTATTGATGATGAGTTCTAACTGATTAATTGGTTGAGTCCAATTATTGATTGGACGTTTACCGTCAATGGAAGTAAACGTAAAAGCAACAGGAACCAGCTCACCGATTTCATCTCTTGTTGCTGGGAATTTAGTTGCAGTAACAGAATTACTGCCTTTTTCAGAAATTAATTTTGGAGTAAGACCAATTTGATCTTTCTTTGGTGAGGTCACATTCATCGAGGTTACTATACTGTACTGACCTTCGGCGTCGTTGCTCGCAATGGCAACACCACGACTGGCCCATTTTACCCCACTAATATAGCCAAACCCTTGAGAAATATCTCCGGTTTCATGGTCAATATACGGTGTTTTTTCGGCTGCACTTTTTATAATATCCCATTTATCAGCAACTAAACCATAAGGGTTATTAGTATACGCTTCTACCGCAATAATATACGTCGCTGCTAAACTTTTCGCTTTTGAAAAAACCCAAGAGTGTTCCATTCCAACGTCTACTTTAACCCCTGAGTTAGGATCTAAGTATCCACCGTCAACTTTTACTTCACTGCTATTTTTAGATGTGTTTTTTGATGAGAACTCCCATTTTTCATCTTTACGTTTAGTCAGAAAATAAACAGGGTCATCAACCATATCTGTACTAACTAAAGTAAATTCACCGGTGAGATAGTTTAAATAACCAATGGCACCAACTTGAATGGAAGGATCGTTACTCCAGTTTGCAAACGTATTTTCTTTTGAGCTTCTCATCAAATTCGTGAGCTCTTGATTCCAAAATGATGAGTCATCAGCAGAAAATACAGAACCAGACGAGAGTAAAACAAAAAGAGTAAGTCCTGTTTTTTTTAATATTTTCATAGCGTCCTAGTCTCATAGACATAAAAGTTTACAGCTAAACTTTCAAGTTAAGTAGAACATAGACAGTCATCAGTAACAGTGAACAGATAGCCTACCGTTCATTCCTGTCTATACTTTCTGAAACATATTCTTCAACATCCCCAACCTTTTTACTTGTCGATACGAGATGGTAAAAGTGATCCATATCCCCTTTCAATGAAATCCGATTTCAGACTAAGCTATCAATATAATTAGTTCAAATAAAAAATAACAAAAAAAAAGAACAAAAAAACAGACACTTAAAAATAAAACATAAAAAAAGCCACCGCGAACGGTGGCTTTTTTGCTTACGTTATTTAGGTATTAAACGTCGTAAGTAGTAGAAGCAGTGTTGCCGCCTGTACCAGTCCAGTTTGTGTGGAAGAACTCACCACGTGGACGGTCAGTACGCTCATAAGTGTGAGCGCCGAAGTAGTCACGTTGAGCTTGAAGCAGGTTAGCTGGTAGACGAGCTGTTGTGTAACCGTCTAGGAAAGATAGCGCAGAGATCGTACATGGCATTGGGATGCCAGATTCTAGAGATTTCGCTGCTACTTTACGCCATGCTGCTAGGCTGTTTTGTAGGATGTTTTTGAAGTACTCGTCAGAACCTAGGAATGCGATATCTGGGTTCGCTTCATACGCATCACGGATGTTGCCTAGGAACGCAGAGCGGATGATACAACCACCACGCCACATTAGTGCAACGTTACCGTAGTTTAAATCCCAACCGTTTTCGTTCGATGCTTCACGCATTAGCATGAAACCTTGCGCGTAAGAGATGATCTTAGATGCTAGTAGTGCTTGACGTAGTGCATCAACCCACTCTTGCTTATCACCTTCAACTGGCGTGATCGTCTTGTCAAATAAAGTTGCAGCTTCAACACGTTGGTCTTTTAATGCAGACAGGCAACGAGAGAATACAGACTCAGAGATAAGCGTTAGTGGAATACCTAGGTCTAGTGCATTGATACCAGTCCACTTACCCGTACCTTTTTGACCAGCAGTGTCTAGGATTTTCTCAACTAGTGCTTCACCATCTTCATCTTTGTAGCCAAGAATATCAGCTGTGATTTCAACTAGGTAGCTGTCTAGCTCAGTCTTGTTCCAGTCAGCGAATACTGCTTGCATCTCATCAGCATTCATACCTAGACCATCTTTCATGAACTGGTATGCTTCAGTGATAAGCTGCATGTCACCGTATTCAATGCCGTTATGAACCATTTTAACGAAGTGACCAGCACCGTCGTTACCAACCCAGTCACAACAAGGCTCACCAGCGTCAGTTTTAGCAGAGATACCTTGGAAGATTGGCTTAACCGCTTCCCAAGCTTCAGGAGCGCCGCCTGGCATAATTGAAGGACCGAAACGAGCGCCCTCTTCACCACCAGATACACCAGTACCAATGAAGTAGATGCCTTTCTCACGGCAATGCGCTACGCGACGGTTAGTATCTGGGTAGTTAGTGTTACCACCGTCGATAATGATATCGCCTTCATCCAATAGTGGAATTAGTTGATCAATGAATGCATCAACAACACCACCAGCACGAACCATTAGCATCACTTTACGTGGTGCTTCTAACTTCGCAACAAGATCTTCAAGAGACGTTGCGCCAATGATGTTTGTGCCTTTTGCTGGGCCTTCAAGGAATTCTTCCACTTTCGCGACTGTACGGTTGTAAGCAACAACGTTAAAGCCGTGGTCATTCATGTTTAGGATCAGGTTTTGGCCCATTACTGCCAAGCCAATTACACCGATATCGCCTTTCATATTATTCTCCTTGCGCCAGCAGTTTTGCCGCTGCTGAATCTAAAAACCATTCTGTTTTGCCATTTACGGCTCTAATTTTCGCTGCAGGATAAGCTAGAGCTTCTGCAGGCGTATTATTAATTTCTTGCAATACTTCAGCTTTGCTCTCACCTAACACGAGGTAGGTAATACGATCAGCATTTTCAAGTAAGCGCGCTGTTTTTGAAATGCGTTTTTGACCACTATCTGGATGTGTTGCAATCACAGAAAGCTCAGGATCGTCAAAGTCTGTTTGGTTTGGGAATAATGATGCAGTATGCCCATCGGTTCCCATACCTAATAAAATCCAATCAAATGCAGGCAACCCATTTTTATGTGGAATTTCTGCATCCATTTCCTCTGCAAATCGAACTACTTCTACAGCAGGATCATCTTCACCTTTAATACGGTGAATATTACCAGCTGGAATTTCGATTTGTTGGAACAATAACTCGTTTGCTTCACCGAAATTACTTTCCGAATCGGTTGGCTCAACACAACGCTCATCGCCCCACCAAAAATGTAAGTTGCTCCAATTAACATCTTTCGCATAAGGTGCTTGCGCTAATGTTTTAAACAACAGTTTTGGTGTACTACCACCAGAAAGCGATATATGGACAGGCTTCACCTGTTTGCTCATTGACATCATGGTGTCAGCTAATGAAACGACAACATCTTGCGGTGTTTCAAATACGCGATAATTAATCATGCTTATAGCTCACAATAGTCAGTGTTTGCTAAGTTCTTACAAGGAAAACGCCACTCACGATTACTTGATGCAAGTAAGTCATCAGCTTGTTTTGGTCCCCACGTACCTGCGGCATAACCAAATAAGTGCTCTGGGTTTTCTTTGTATTCAAGAATTGGTTGAACAAATTTCCAACAAGCGCGAACAGCATCTGTACGTGCAAATAAGGTTGCATCTTGCTTCATACAATCAAGAAGTAAGCGTTCGTACGCCGTTAGCATATTGGTTTCTTCAAGCTTGTCGTAATGGAAATCCATTGATACTTCTTGAGATTCAAAACCTGCCCCCGGTTTTTTAAGACCGAAGCTCATTAGAATCCCTTCATCCGGCTGAATACGGATAATCAGCTTGTTCTCTGGTGCATTTTCACCAAAGACTGGGTGCGGTGTTTTCTTAAAGTGAATAACCACTTCTGTCACACGTGTTGGTAGTCGTTTACCTGTACGAACGTAGAATGGCACACCATTCCAACGCCAGTTTTGAATAAACATCTTCATACCAACGTAAGTTTCAGTACGTGAGTCTTCCGCTACACCTGGTTCTTGGCGATAACCTAAGAAATGCTTACCACGAGCATCTGATTCCGTGTACTGACCCAACACTAAGTTATTTTTAAGATCATCATCTGATAATGGTTTAAAGCTTTGCATCACTTTAACCACTTCATCACGGATAGAATCAGCATTAATTGCAGCAGGCGATTCCATACCGACCATTGCTAATACTTGCAGCAAATGGTTTTGGAACATATCTCGAACAGCACCCGCACCGTCGTAGTAGCCACCACGATCTTCAACGCCTAATGATTCAGACGCAGTGATTTCAACGTAATCAATAAAGTTACGATTCCAAAGCGGCTCAAACATGCCGTTTGCAAAGCGGAATACAAGAAGATTTTGTACCGTTTCTTTGCCTAGGTAGTGATCGATACGGTAGATTTGATGCTCTTGGAAACAAGCATGAATTTGCTTATCTAATGAGATCGCTGACTCTAGGTCATAACCAAATGGTTTTTCAACAATCAGGTTTTTCCAACCTTCCGTTTCATCATTTAGGCCATGAGCGGCTAGACATTCAGGGATCACGCCGTAAAGGCTTGGTGGTGTTGCGAGGTAGAAAACGGCATTACCTTGCGTATTATGCGTTTCTTTGAAAGTGTCTAAGCGTTCTTTCAATACTGCATATTCATCTTTATCAGACGTATTTAATGCTTGGTAGTAAAGATGCTGACAAAAGTTAATCAATGTTTCTTCATCGATTTTTTCATTTTCTGTCAAAGATTGCTTTAACTTATCACGAAATTCTTGATCGCTATATGATGTACGACTTACCCCTAGAATTGCAAAATCTTCAGGCAATAAACCATTAGCATAAAGGTGATAAAACGCAGGTATTAACTTTCGGTGTGTCAAATCACCTGACGCACCAAAAATTACAATTGAGTTATTTTCTGGTTGAACCATATCATTTTCCCATTAATTTCAGATCTTCAGACCTGCGGCAGCAATCAATTGCTTGGTATAACGGGGCCTTATTATGCCGTATTTTTTTCATTCGTTACGAATAAATATGAAAAAAATAAAAAAATTTCGTTATACCTTATTATTTTTGTTAAAAAGTACAATGACCATTAACATCAACTCGATGCATAACTCGCTGACTAAACAGCGATAAATCACTAATAAATAAAATTATTACGGCTTATGTTAACAACATTTGTTATCAGTACCAGTCGAAATTTTCTATTATGCCAATAGGCCAAGCCTTTGAACGCTGTTTCTTCTGTCCATTTTCTTTAAAGTACTCATTATTAGAAACGATCGTCAATCTAAAAGATACCCAGACTGACGCAAACGTTTAAACGTTCACCAACTCACATTCTCATTCATGCTTTATCACGCGCTTAGTCGTTCAAAATCCCTTATAAGGTATATGGGTTACTATTGATAAGCTCACTAATGGCGGTTATTATGCCCGCAATTTCAACCACCCTCGCGGTGGTTTTTTATTCGTAACAATTAACCCACTATTATGGTTTGGGTTAATTCATGGTAAATAGGTTATCCCATGTCTAAATTCTTCTTTAAAGGGCGTATCGAAAAGAAACCAAAATATGAAAGCTTTGGTTACAATACGAAACGCGAAACCAAACTGGGCACGGAAACCAACCCACTCACATTGATAGTGAACAGCGAAGAACGCCAACAAGAAGTTCAGCAACAAGTTAATGACAACCAACTATTTGCAAATATCACTATCAAGGCTGACATTGCAGAAGATATTGCTGAGCTAGACGGTATTTTAAATAAACCAAAAACCACTGTGTTTGAAAAAACACCCAACCGTAATGACCCATGTTCTTGCGGTAGTGGTAAAAAATACAAAAAGTGCTGTGGTAAGTAGTAGCAAACAAAAAAGCAGGTATTCGTATCTGCTTTGTTTTTAGCTTCAAATAAATGTCTAACTGACACCTGTTAAACATTTATTTATATGTAATTTAAAGTAGATAGAAGTATGAGCAAAAAAAGCCAAGGCTATTCTTGTATTGGCCTATTTAATCCCAAAACACCTGAGAATGTTGGATCTGTTATGCGCGCAGCTGGTTGTTATGGCGTTAATTCAGTGTTTTATACGGGAACACGTTATGATCATGCCGCACAGTTTTGTACTGATACTAAAAAAGCATCACTTAATATACCACTAATAGGTGTTGAAGACTTAAAGAAAATCATTCCTATCGGCTGTGTACCCGTCGCTGTTGATTTAATCGAAGGTGCAAAAGCATTACCAGACTATAAGCACCCCAAACGTGCTTTCTATATCTTTGGTCCTGAAGACGGCACCTTAAAAAAAGAAATCACTGACTTTTGTCGTGAAACTATTTATGTACCGACAAATGGCTCAATGAACCTTGCCGCTGCCGCTAATGTGATACTTTATGATCGTCTAGCTAAAGGCGATAACTTTTCAAATCACAAGTAACCCGACAAGTAATAAAAGCCACGATAACTGGATAATCCACTGTTGTGGCTTTATTTTATGAAGTTTCTGCTATTAGCTTCCTTCTTTTTTTAACTACTCTTGTAATTAAAGATATAGCCAAAATAACCAATAGACTGATACCAAACATTGGTAACACAACAGCAAGTAATACTATTGCTCCCCATAGTAAAAGTCCTATGTTTTTATCTTCTGCCACTTTAGGTAAACCTAAACTCTTTTTCGGCTTACGCAGACAATATGAAACTAAAGCACTTAGGCTTAATATTGCAGTCATCACACTAATGCCTAACATAAAGAACCAATTGGCTTGACCAAATAATTCACCTTGATGAATACGCATTACAATTTGCCGACCATGACTAAGAATACCCACCTCACCCCAAGAATATTCGGTAATTGTTTTACCACTATATTGATCAACATGGATCTTCTGTTGTTGGTGTATATCTTTTGCTCTATTGCTAATAGTGAATATACCGCTGGGTTTAGTCGGTATAGAAATCGTTACTGTACCAGCTAACTTTTTATGTTGCGCCTGTAATACAACATCATCAAGCGTTCGAGGATTAACGCCTTGTTGCTTAATCGATTTAAGCCCTTTACCGTTATACCCTTCTGGGTAACCCGTACCTGTTGTATCACGTAGCGATTTATAATTACTACCGAACAACTCTGTCCATGGCAAACCACCCGCTAAAACAAGTAACAATGCCATTGAAAGCCAAAATCCACTTACAGCATGAAGATCACGGTAAAATATACGCCTTCCATACTTTGTTCTGACAGTAAATAACGACTTAATACTTGATATCGAACGAGGAAAAAATAAATACAGCCCCGTCATAATCAATACGACTAACCAACTGGCAATTAACTCAGTGATCCAACTACCACTTTTCCCAATGAGTAATTCACCATGAAGCTTACGAACTTTTTGCATTAATGCATCTTTTCTCGCATAAAATCCGGTAACTTCACCGCTGTAGCGATCGACGAAAATATAACTTTCAGATGAAAAGCGTCCAGCAATAAATTTTGTCGCTTTATTCGGATCATTAGGCACTAAGAATTTATTAGGAATTGGAACGTTATTTTTCAGTGCGGCCTGTTTGGCAATTGAATATTGCTGTTGGTAAGAAAGTGAGGAAGAAAGAACTGGGATATCCGTGAATTTACTATAAGTTTTTTGCTCATAGTCCATTTTAAATAAATAAACGGCACCTGTAATTGATAATAAAAAAATAAAGGGTAACGATATAACCCCAGCGATAATATGCCATCGCCATAACCAACTGTGAATACTTTGTGCATGTATCATATAACCATTCCATGTTGGTTGCTAAATCCGTGCTACAAAGTTTAACAGTTATCTACTAAGGTCTTTTATCCCTAAACTTTTATTTTTGATTTTAGTACGATAAAAAGCCATAGCTATACTATGGCTTTTCATTAAGAGAGTGATCTAAAGCTATCTTGGCGTTTTACCAATTTGTTCGTAATATGCTTTTTTATCTAAATACATTGCTTTGTCTGCTACTTGATAAAGCGCACGTGCATCAATATTTTCAGTACTAGCACAGCCCATAGCAAAGTGAATAGCCACTTTCTCTCCTGAAGATTGGCTTGCATAATTCTCATCTATAAGTAGTTGTTGTAAACGTAACTTCAACTTATCACAGCCTTTATTATCACCACCTTTGATAATAATCGCATATTCATCTCCACCGAGACGATATACCTTGTCGGTACTACGACAAACACTTTGAATAAGCCTACCTGTTTCGATTAACAACTGATCACCCATATGATGTCCATATTCATCATTAGCTTGCTTTAAGCCATTCACATCGATCATAAACAAACCAAAGTATTGTTCTGGATAGCGATGTGAAATTTTTATCCACTCATCAAGATCAACATCAAACGATTTGCGATTACTTAGGCCCGTTAATGGGTCTGTAATTGCGCTTCGTTCCAATTCTTCATTAAGCAATCGACCTTCAAGTTCAGCAGATAATTGACGAATAAATAATGAAATAATTTCATAGTCGTCTCGAGCAATATTAGGGTGCTCCATCACAATGACCCCCAATAACACACTATGTGTATCGACAATCTTGAAACATTGAAGCACTTTATCGTTAGTATTAATACGAAAGTAATCACTGCAATGCGCATCTGCATCAATACTATCTAAATTAATGTTAGACAAGCCTTCACTAACCCAATTTGTATTTTGGTTTATAAATAACTGCATCCCCCACCCTGAATAAGGATAAAGGCTCACTAACTGCGTCATCACAGTTGAGTGAATATCACCATGTTGTAATTTATTACTAAATGACAACAGTGACTGAAGCATGGTTCGACGTTTTTCTTCGCGCTGTAATGAATGAGTTAACTCTAACGTCTTTTCATGTACTTTCTGCTCTAGTTGATCATTAAAAGTCATCAACTTTACATTTTTATCTTCTAAGTCACTAAGTTGGGCTTTTATTGTGGTCGACATTTTCTGAATGAGATCATTCACCATTATTAATTCAGAAAATCTTAAGTCTTTATCTAATATATTATAATTGCCACCTAGACAACCTCTTACACTGTCCATTAGATAAGTTAAAGGTTTTGCAAACCAACGATACGATATTGTCGCAGTTAATAATGTAAACATAATTACAATAATAGCGACAATAGTTAAAATCTTTAAAGAGTTAGTAAAGGGGTTCTCTCCCAAATATTTATTCATGAAGACTTGTGCTTCATAAGACATTGGCTCTGCGATGTATTTATTATCTATCGTCACTTCAGCCGTTTTTGATACCGTCGGCATTAAGGGATCAGGTTCCCCTTTATAAACCGCAATATTATCCATACCATTATGATGAAAAATAACGTGCTCGCCATCTTTCAAATAGGGGCGAAGAACCTTAACAATATTTTCCACTGGCACTATAACAATTAAATAACCTAACGGTTTACGCTTTAGTCCTTCCGTCAGCGTTGACTGATATATAGGTACACCAATTGCGACGCCTTTGTGACTAGGATTAAATTTATCAGGCATCAAATATTCATCAGCATAATTAAACACCCATTGATTGCCAGTACTTTTACTCGTACCAACACTCTCACTCAATAAGGTTTTCAAACTTGAGAATGATTTTATCCCATTAATACCATTATAATTTTCTACTTCATCCCACTTAGCATCAACCAAATAAGCCGCTTGTACTAATGGTGTGTTATCAACTAAATTTGCTAATGTGGCATCGACATGGCTAGTCAGAAAAAAATCATCAATCCCCTGCACTAACAACCTATCTCGTGATAACACATCTAGCGCAGTAGATAATAGATAAAAACGGTAGTTAAACTCTTGCGCTAACGTTGTAGATAAACGGTCTATTAGATCAATTCGGTAATTAGTTTCGACTTCTGTTTGCTGCTTTATTAATAATCCACCAATAATTGATGCAGGTAAAACCGCAACGAAAACCATTAATAGCGCCAGTGATGACTTTAATTTTAGTTTCATTTTTTACTCAACCGCTTCCATTGCTGAATAGCGATATGTTGCATAAATTCAGCCGTTTTTTCTGCCGATAGACCATCTTCATAACGCTTAAAGCCAATAGCCATCGCTTGCCATGCTATCGACATTTTTATTGTTGATGGCATTGGTTTAGATAATTCAAATTGCTTAAACAATATTTGCTCGTCACCTGTAGCTTGCTGCTGATAGCGATTCAATAATTTATCTGAAGTAGGTAATAAACGTGTCTCTTTATAGACCAATTTTTGAATGCTTGAGCGTTGAATAAACTTAGCAAACTTTTTAATTAAGGCTTTTTTATGTGCCGCGTGGCGGTTGTAATTAGGTAATGACAGAACAAATGTACTACTCATTGGGTGCATTACATTACCATCAACAGTAGGTAATAAAGCTACGCCTAAAGCATCGCCCATTGCCTTCTTTAAATCTTGATATGCCCAATCACCATTAATCGCATACGCCTCTTTACCTTGAATAAAATCACTTTGTGAACAAGTATAATTACATTCAGGGTTTACAATTTTTTGCTCTGATAAATAACGATAATATTTTAAGGCCTTAACCATTTCTGGTGTATTAAGTGATATTTCACCATCAATAATTGGCCAACCATTAAATGCTGACAAAAATGGTATAAAGTAATACATATCAAGGTAATTCCACCCAATAGGTAAAATATTTTTATCAAGCCACTTTTGCTTGGTATCAATAATGTCATGCCAACTACTCACAGGCTGAGAAACTAGCTTTTTATTATAATATAACAATAGGTTATTCCCTTGAATAACAGGAACTCCCCAAAATTTATCATCTACATACGCTGTCATCATCGCTTTTTGAGAAAGCTCTGGTGATAACCAACCTTTAGGAATACTCGACAGTTTCATTAAACTATGTAAGCCAATAAAATCAGAGGGAAAAATGACAAGATCAGGTAAACCGCCATATTGTGCGCCCAGTAAAATTTCAGCTTTTATCTTCTCAGGATCAAATTGGACAAGAGAAATATTTATATTATTTTCTTTTTGAAATTCACTTACCAATAATTCAATAAAACTATTATCTTGATGCGAATACCAAAGCGTTAATCTCTCTTCAGCTTTTGCAGATAAAGAAAGAAACATCATCAGAAACAATACTACACTTCTTAATATAACCACGCTAAATACCTTTTGAGGATATCGATAAAAAGCGAACAATATTATAAATATAATACACACCTATCGATATTGACGGTATAATAAATCATTCCAAAAAAGAATCAAATACTCACCAAGCAAAACCTAAGTGATATATCTATAACTTATAGCTATATAACAGGTTATGTATTTCGATTTACCCCTGAAGATACTAATATTTACTGGTAATACAACATGTTACATTATTAATTTATTACTCTTTTGTTAGCTACCGATGACTTAATCACCCTAATGTGAAGTAATTCAAGTAAAAAATTAACACATCTTTCATCTAACCGTTATGATGACCTATCTTTATCTTTTTTAACTGCAAGCGCACATAGAGTTATGACATTACCTAAATCCTCATTAGCACTTATCACCTGTTCCCTTGTTTTTCTTACTGCTTGTGAATCAACGGTAAATGCATCACCGCAGCCCGCAACGCTATCAAAACAACCTGTGGTAGCTAAAACAGTTGTTAAACCATTGGTTACCCCTATATCAAAAACTGAGTTAAAAAAAGAGCAAGACATGATCAACTTCGCACGTAAGTATCTTGGTACAAAGTATGTGTGGGGTGGGACAACACCTAAAGGTTTTGATTGCTCAGGTTTCATTAAATATGTTTATAACAAGTACGATATTTCAATACCTCGTACAACAGCAGCTTACCCTAATCTTTATGATAAAAAAGTATCGCTAAAACATGCCAAAGTAGGCGATCTCATTGTTTTCACAGGAACAAATCCGAAAATTCGTAAACCAGGTCATGCAGGTATTATTACTGAAGTGGGTAAAAACACATTGAAATTTGTTCATAGCTCTTCATCTAAAAAGCATTTTGGTGTGACTGAAACCGACTATTATAAAAGTGGTTATCCAAAGCGTTACTTAACAGTGATCAAAATGTAGCGCAGATAATCGAGCAATTTAGCGATAAGAGGAGTACCATGCTCCTTTTATCTGTAATCATTTCTTTACACTGTAAGATTTCCTAAAATTCTCATCATCTAGCCCTACTACCAGAAACTTTGTATTATTTAGAAAAATAACAGTGTTTGCTAGCGATACGTTTATCGCACTCCAATAGTCATTCTCTGTTTGGTATGCCTAAGTCGGTCACTTAATACATACCTAGAATAAGGGGCTGATAGATCGGTCAATCTATCAGCCCCAAACTTTTCAATCACGCTTAGTTTAAATAACTTGCGCTCCAATCAAGAACAAACCAAAGCCAAAACAAACCATCATTGCAATTTGCCCACCTCCAACTTCGTAATATGCATCATTACTTATTGCTGTTTGTGTTTTACCCTCTGCTTTTCTTAAGTTAAGAGCCATCATCATAGGTATAAACACTGCAATAAACACCATAATTAAGCCTGCATAACTTAATACTGCTAAAAATTTATCTGCAGCAAATATGGCGCCAAATAATGGAAGAATAAAGGTTAAAACATACGTCACCGCACGATTTTGTTTAAACAAATCAATGTTTTGGTCAAATAATGAAAGAGCCACACCAAAGAATGAAGTCAGCAATGCGAGCCCTGTAAATAATGAAAGAATGACATGTATTCCTTCAAAACGAGTTGCCAGCACATTAATTAACTCGGAAACATTATTGAACTGTGTTAATTGCTCGTACGATAAACTTCCCACAACAGCGTAAAGCCAAAGTAAGTAACACACTAATGGAATGAGAGAACCCACTAAGACCATATTGCGTAATTGCGCATGTGTCGCTTTGTCGTTATAAGACACTAATGATGGAATAACAGGAAAAAAACCAAAACTGGTAAATAACACAGCACTGGTTTTGATTAGATCAATACTACTGTCATTTGTTGCAGTTAAAAAGTGTGCTAGTGACATATTTGGCACTAAGGCAAAGAGCGTGATAATAAGCACTGCTAACATTAATAGAAATAACACACGATTAAGCTTGTCAATCACACCCGTACCAGCAGCGACAATACCACCAGCAATAACAGCAAACAGGATTTGACTTTGAACTAACGAGATATCTAAACCTAAATTCAGCACCATTTTATGGACTAAGTCACCGGCACCAATGATGTAAGCCATTAATAAACAGATTAATAGTGCGTATAACAATCCATTAGTGATTAACTGTCCACCCTTTCCTAATGATTGCTTCGCGATAGTATTCATACCTAAACCACCGCGAACTTTAATACTGGCTTCAAGTAATAATAATGCTGAATACGTAGTACCGCTCCAAATAATCAACATTAAAATAGTGCCTGACAATAAGCCAAACTGAGCCAATGCCATTGGAATAGCGAGCATTCCTGCACCAAGTGCCGTACCCGCAATAATTAGCGAGCTACCTATTAATTTTAAATTCACACAATACCCTTACTTTATATATGCAACACAAAGCCTCAGCTTATGGCTGCTCATTATCAAATGATTTTAATCTTTAGATTGGTGGCTAATTAATAGCCGTGACTAAATCGAGATGAATATAAAGATAGGTTCGAAAAGACAGCCAACGAGCATTGTCGCTGAGCTTGATGAATAGAAAAGTTACACAACATTAATCGTACTCCAAAAACGATATTAATAATGATGAGTGGTCATGATGTTTCATTTCGGTCAAAACGAACATCGCTCATCTGTTGCCATACTAAAACACATTTCTAAAGAATGAAATAATAGATTATATCCTCAGACCAGCAATCTGCTTATATAAGCCTTCAGTGCTTATTAACTAAAGGCTTATGGAATGCTTTAACGAGATTAATACTCAGAGTAATGGTTTATTCACCCCATGTGCTTTTCTGAAGCAAGACTAACGAGGGTTAAGCAGTTAAATGAACCTGGTTTTACAGCAATTAAGCTACCATCGCCAAACTGAATTCCATCAAAGAACTGAGAGCCCCATTTTACACGCTTAAAGTGTGCATAACGCGCTTTTGAATATACGGTTTCTAAGGCGTTCAAAGCACCTTCACGCTTTACTTGCTCTTGAATTGCTTTACTTAATAATTTATCAGCAATAAGCATCGTTGCCTCCTACAAAAATAACCGCGCTTTCCATATTCGCTCATTTCTTTTTACCAAACGCACTTAGATATGCAAGGGCACGTTTAACAATTTATACTTTTTTTAATTAGCTGCTTAAATTTCACACACAAAAAAGCCCAGAACTTTTGTCTGAGCTTTATGTTAAATATGATGATTATTTGGTATTTACACCGTGAATGAACCTTCATTTTGCTTTGGATTTGGACCAAATCGGTTATCACCTGGCTTACTGTCTTGTACCATGAAATAGATCAACACTAATATACCAACAATCGGGACAAACATGATCAGCGCCCACCAACCGGTACGATCTTGATCATGCAAACGACGGACAATCACGGCAATATTAGGGATAACAATAAACAGTGAATATAACGCTGCTAATACTCCGTAGCCATCCCCAATGGTTGGTAAACCTAAAACGCTATCAGCAAACCCTAGTGCCATACTGATCAAAGCGCTAAAAAGTGTAAAAAACCAAAACTCTTTACGGCGTGAACGACCATTAAACTGCGCATATTTTTTTAAAACTGCAAGATACCAATCCATTTTTCTTCCTTTAGTCCGATATTTCTAAGCTAATAAGCCTCTTAGACAAAATGTATTCCTTTTCATAACTATAGCCAAGCGATTTTAACTATCTCTTTGTTGTGAGGCCGCTCAAAAATAAAAATGACATTCACTTTGTATTCTATTTACACTGTGAGTGACTTAATAAAGCCTAGAAAATAAGCACCTTGTTTTTAACATTTATTCACTTTCTCTCGCATTATTATTTTACTCACTTTCGAGGAATTTTAACTGCAATAGGGATAGACAATGCAAAAGACACTTCTTACCTGTGCGTTAGCCGTCGCCTTTAGCACATCGCATGCTTATGCGGCAGATTGTTCTAATATCGCCGAATGGCAAGCAGATATAGCCTACAATGGCGGTAGCCAAGTCCAACAAGACAATAACATATATAATGCAAATTGGTGGTCTCAAGGCAATCAGCCATCGAGCCACTCTGGGCCTTGGCAAGAATGGACATTCGTTGATAGCTGCATGAGCAGTGGGAATCAAGATCCATCCGTAACACTGATCTCACCGCTTAATAATGCACAATTAACCGCGCAAACAGATATTACGTTGGCTGCTAACGCAAGTGATAAAGATGGTTCTATTCAACATGTTGAGTTTTTCATAAACCAACAATCTATTGCAGTTGTCGATACAGCCCCATACCAAATTAATTGGACAACGGAGCTTGGCAACTACACCATTACTGCCACAGCAACGGATAATGAAAATGCTACTAAAACAGATGTTGTAAATATTAGTGTCATTTCAGCGAGTGAAAACCTTGCGCCAAGTATTGCAATTAGTTCACCAACATCAGATACCACTATCTTTGAAGGCGATACAGTAACGATAACAGCCGATGCCGAAGATAAAGATGGCTCAGTCACTCAGGTAGAGTTCTTTGTTGATAACCAACTAATCGCAACAAGTTCTTCTGCCCCGTTCACAGCGCAATGGACATCAACGGCTGGTAATCATCAAATTACAGCCAAAGCAACAGACAATGAAAATAGTACAACCACATCAAGTGCGATAACTCTCACTGTTGATAACGTTATTGTTGGTGGTGGTTGTGGTGATATTCCAATCTTTACATCTGGTACTGATTATCTAACTGGCGATTTAGTCGAGAGTTATAATCATAAATACCGTTGTGACGTCGCAGGTTGGTGTTCATCATCATCTGATTGGGCTTATAAGCCAGGTGAGGGACAGCATTGGACTGATGCATGGACAGATTTAGGTATTTGCGCCATTGCCCCTGACGTTAAGATCACTTCTCTTAATGCTCAACAAACAGTATTAGCAGGAACTACCTTAACGATTGATGCTGATGCTACTGATGCCGATGGTGCTATAGAGCAAGTCAGTTTTTATGCTAACGAACAACTTATTGACACCGATCTTATAGCCCCTTATAGCACACAGTGGTTAGCATCAGACTTAGGTAATACCACAATTAAAGTCGTTGCCATTGATAATGAAGCGAACACGAATGAAGCAAGCGCTACGGTTACTGTAAGCGATCAGGCTCTTGTTACGAGCTTAACGTCTCCAAGTAGTGGTTCTGTTGTTACACTAGGAAAAGCACTCACCCTTTCAGCAACAGCGACGGCACTAACCAGTGATATTCGACAAGTTGATTTCATTATTAACGGCAATGTTGTTGCAACTGATAAGACTGCGCCTTATAGCACTTCTTGGACGGCGCAATCTGCAGGTAATTACACTGTCACAGCCATCGCTACGAATGGGAACGGTGAAACGGCACTATCAACCGCAGCCAGTGTAAAAGTACAAGAACCGATTGAAGCTCAACATAACTTAATTGGCTATTGGCACAACTTCGTTAATGGCTCTGGCTGTCCAATACGTCTTCGTGATATTTCGCCAGCTTGGGATATTATCGATATCGCATTTGCTGATAATGACCGAAACAGCGACGGTACTGTTCACTTTAATTTATACAACGGTGACATTCGCAGTAGCTGTGAACCGCTTGATCCACAACAATTTAAAGATGATGTTCGTGAATTACGCGCACAAGGTAAAATCATCGTTCTTTCGCTTGGTGGTGCTGAAGGTACTATCACTTTAAATAACGATGCAGACCAAGCAAACTTTGTTTCAAGCTTGACTGATATTATAAATGAATGGGGATTTGACGGGCTAGATATTGACTTAGAAAGTGGGTCGAACTTACTTCATGGTACAGAGATCCAAGCTCGTCTGCCTGTTGCGTTAAAACAAATCGAAGCCAACATTGGTGGTGATATGTATATAACCATGGCACCTGAACACCCTTATGTTCAAGGCGGCATGATTGCTTACTCAGGAATTTGGGGCGCTTACATCCCGATGATAAATGAGTTACGTGACATGCTAAATCTGCTGCATGTACAACTATATAACAACGGTGGTTTAGCAAATCCATATACTTCAGGAGTAGCCCCTGAAGGATCGATTGATATGATGGTGGCTTCAGTCAAAATGTTAGTTGAAGGGTTTGAACTGGCAGATGGTAGTCAATTTGCACCACTTCGCGATGATCAAGTTGCGATTGGCTTGCCGTCAGGACCAAGTTCCGCGAACTCTGGACAAGCACCAACACAAAATATTATTGATGCACTAGATTGTGTAACCAAAGGCAGTAGTTGTGGCTCTGTTGTTCCGACTAAACTGTATCCAAACTTTGGTGGTGTCATGACTTGGTCGATTAACTGGGATGTTCATGATGGCTTTAATTTCTCTGGTCCTATCGGAGATAAGCTTCAACAAATGAATAACCAACGTTAACCCGTACCTATGATATACAAACGCCAAGATTGCTATTTATGCATCTTGGCGTTTTTTTGAAATAAGGAAAATAATTTAATAGCGCTTAATTCGAACCACTTTCATCGTTTCAACTTCAAACCCTGCCACTACCATCATTTCAGGGTAATACGTCATATTCACTTTACAGCCATTTAAGCTTTTATATTTTTTCTTTCGTTTAAATTTAAATGGAACATCGTAACCTTCAATCATCAAAGTATGCAGGATCCACTCACCGTCTTCTCGCTGAGTATGTGAGCGAACTTTCAATCCATCGCTATGAATGAGTTCAGCATGTTTTGCTACAAGCCTATCCACATCAGATTTCATGATATGCGTTTCCCTTATATTTATTGTTCAAAAACCACATATACAAAAACAGAGAGCCTAAGCTCTCTGTTTGGTATTTTATTCTACTTTCTATATTACTATGAAAGAGGGATAAATAAACCTGCCAATGTCGCACTCATTAAGTTTGCAAGTGTTGCAGCAAAAATAGCTTTCATACCTAAACGTGCAATCTCAGGACGACGTTGTGGAACAATACCACCTAAACCGCCCATTAACATTGCAATAGAAGTTAAGTTAGCAAAACCACACAATGCAAAGGTCACAATCGCTTGAGAGTGCTCGCTTAATTTAGCTACCGTTTCAGGCTTCATTAAATCAGCGAATGCAATAAATTCATTAACGGCAATTTTAGTACCAATCAAACTTGCAGCCGTTGTTGCCTCTGACCATGGCACACCAATTAACCATGCAACAGGCGCAAATAGATAACCAAAAATCATATCAAGGCTTAGATGATGTAAACCATCCCAATTAAAGCCCAACCACTGACCAACAGAGGCTAACCAGTTACCAATATGACCTAAGCCGCCATTCACAAGCGCGATTAAACTGATAACCGCCAGTAAACTTGCGCCGACTGCCATAGCAATTTGTAAGCCACTTAACGCACCACGAGAAGCTGCATCAACCATGTTAACCGGTTCGTCTTCTTCACCATCGTCTTCTTCTTCCATGGTGTGAACACCTTCAGTCTGAGGAACAAGCAACTTTGCCATCATCAAACCTGCAGGAGCAGACATAAAGCTTGCCGCAATTAGGTACTTAAGCTGAACACCTAATCCCGCATATCCCACCATTGTACCACCAGCAACAGAAGCTAAACCGCCAACCATTACTGCGAATAATTCTGAACGTGTCATTCGAGCCAAAAATGGTCGTACAACTAAAGGCGCTTCAACTGAACCGACAAAAATATTAGCTGTTGCAGACATTGACTCTGTACGTGTTGTACCTAGCAGCTTTTGTAATATGCCACCAATCGCACTGATCACCCATTTCATGACGCCTAAGTAATACAGCACAGAAATTAACGCAGAGAAAAACACAATTGAAGGCAAAACGTTAACAGCGAAAATGAAACCTAATTTGAATTGTGCTAACTGACCGAACAGGAATTCAGTACCTTCATGGCCATATTCAAGAATACCGGACACGGCACCTGATATGCTGTTTAAAACTACACGACCAATAGGAATGTATAAAATGAAGCCAGCAAAAACGACTTGAATACAAAATGCACCCAATACGCTTCGCCAATTAATTGCACGACGATTTTCTGAAAATGAAAAACCAACGGCAAAAATAACAATAATGCCTAAGATGCCGACCAAATAATGCATGGTCATTCTCCAATGTGTAGTAGTAAACGATTGCGGGGGGATTCTATTGAGAAATAAAAATGTGACAAGGATCAAATTGTTATTGCAATTAACAACTAGGAAACAAAAAACATGAAAAATGACTATTTTTCAAACTAAGCAAACGAAATGCGTTTGATTGGTTCCTATATGGGATACTGTTGTTCCCATAATTTACAATCAAAAACATTTAAAACAGCGTTTAGCTAACCGTTTGCGTCACGCTGCTGTTTTTTACATCATATGATTGGTGAAAATAAAGACTTACTAGTATGAATAAGTTTTATGACTCATTACAACTGACATGAGATATTCCCTAACTCGATATGTTCACGAATAAACTCAATAAAAAGATTCACCTTCGAGGGTAAATACTTATGGCGCGGATAAACGGCATACAATGGCATATGTTGCGTTAACTGCCAATCCGGCATTAACCGAATTAATTTCCCTTGGCGGATTTCATCTTTTAATAAATACGTCGCTAAATATCCTACACCATTGCCAGAAATGGTTGCATCGCGTATTGCATCAGCAGAATCCACTCGATAATTGCCTGTTACCTTCACATGTTGTTCTTCATTACCTAGACTGAAATTCCAAATATTGTCTTTACGCTCACGACTAAAATACGTAATACAGTTGTGATGTTGTAAATCATCAGGATGATAAGGCACACCATGCTTTGCTAAATAATCAGGGCTAGCGACTAGAACAAAGTCACAATTTGTTAAGTGGCGAGCAACAAAACCTTCAGGAGGAGAATCCATAAAACCTATCCATAAGTCTAATTGCTCTGAGATCAAATCAACACGATGATCAAACAAGCTGAGTTCAAGATTAACTAATGGGTTTTGTTCATGAAATTCATTGATGTAAGGCGCCACATGATTTGAAGCAAATGACTGGGCAATACCCACTCGTAATGATCCTTGCTGACTATCACCAAAAATCAACAGCTCACTCTCAGCTTCATTAATTTCATCGACAACTGCTTCGCAATGTTTGGCAAAAATTCGCCCCGACTCCGTTAACGCAAAAGAACGTGTTGTACGTTGAACTAGCTGCACACCTAGACGTTCCTCTAATTGTTGAACCAGTTTACTCACTTGAGTACGCGAAATTTCCAGTAATTGAGCAGCCTTTGTAAAACTCTTCTGCTTGGTTAGAGCATTAAACACCACCATCTGCTGCGCTTTTTTTAACATCGATAACCTTTATTAACATAAAAAGTCTGATTGGGAAGTCATTACAATTTAACTATCCGCTACAACCGTTCATTTTACTATAGATAAAGTGTCAAACAACTCTCTGATATATAAGCTCAAATTCACTCAATAAATAAGCTTTTATCTAATAGCGATTAAAAACAACACATCGTAATATTCAACTTTTGAGCACAAAAACAGGTTAAAAATCGCTCACAACTAGCTGTAACTATATAAATTAACTCATAATAATAAGATACCAAATAGCGATAAAATACTTCCATCGCTTTAATCGCATTAAATTAAAGCCCTTATCAATCCCTATTAAGTATTTATGACAACATTCATAGAGTGTTCAAAGTTCTGAAACATAACTGTCATATAACTTTCCTAACCTTTGTCACGTTCATTTAAATCTACAGTAATAAGCAACCACGAAGGACTAGGAAAATGAAAACAAAGATTATCGGTGCAATCGCTTTAGCTGGAACAATGGTAGCTAGCACTGCAGCAATTGCAGGTGAAACTATCTCTGTTGTAGGTTCAAGCTCAGTAACACCGCTTATGGAAGTTTTTGGCGAGACTTACGCGAAAGCAAATGACGTAACAGTAGAAGTTCAAGGCCCAGGTTCATCAGCAGGCATTCGTACTGCACACGATGGCTCAGCCGATTTTGGTATGTCTTCTCGTGCGCTTAAAGCATCAGAAGAAGCGCCTGAAGTAAAAGAAGTTGTTATTGCTCGTGACGGTATCGCTGTTGTTGTTAATAACAACAACCCGGTTTCTGACCTAACAAAAGAGCAAGTTGCAAAAATCTATAAAGGTGAAGTAACAAACTGGAAACAAGTTGGCGGTGAAGATAAGCCAATCGTTGTTGCTACACGTGATACAGCATCAGGTACTCGTGGTGCTTTTGAAGACATCATGAAACTAAAGAAAAAAATCAATGGCGTTAAAGTTTCAGCTATTTCACAGAAAGCACAAGTTGCAAGTGGTAATGGTCAGCTGAAGACAACAGTTGCAAACAACCCATTTGCTATTGGTTACATCTCTTTAGGTTCAGTAGATAACACAGTTAAACCGCTAGCTATCGACGGTCATCAACCATCTGTTGCTGCAATCAAATCTGGTGACTACACAGTTCAGCGTCCATTCCTTGTTGTGTACAAAGAAGGTCGTCCATCTGCTGAAGCTCTAAAATTCCTATCTTGGATTAAATCAGCTGACGCACAGAAAATTGTTGAAAACAAAGGCTTCATCTCTACACATTAATTAGTATTTTACGCTCAGCACATTTGGGCTGAGCGTTTTTTTGTTTGTCAGTAACTGGTCACTTTTGTACTGGTTCTGGAGTAAGTAATGACCATCGCGAATATTGAAAAAACAGCAAAGAGCACTTCTTCGCTAAAATCAAAAAAACGAATTGATTGGCGAGAAATATTCTTTAAAAATCTATTTATGTTAAGTGCCGCTATCGGCATTTTATCTCTTATTACCATTGGCTACTTTATTTTCCGCGAAGGTTATGCAGCCTTTGCGCAAGCTGGTGTAGCAGGTATCGTCCTTGGTACTGATTGGTTACCACCAGCGCTATACGGTATTGCGCCAATGATCGTTGCATCACTGGTTTCAACCGCTGGTGCTGTCGTGTTAGGTGTACCCATTGGTGTTTTAACTGCTATTTTTATTGCAGAAGTCGCCCCAAAACGTCTAGCTAATTTAATTCGTCCAATGATCGAACTACTAGCTGGTATTCCTTCTGTCGTTTATGGTTTCTTTGGCTTAGTTATTATCGTGCCACTGATTCAAGAAGTGTTTAATGTCCCTGCAGGTAACACTATTTTGGCGGGTATCATCGTGCTTGCCGTAATGATCTTACCAACCGTTATTACGGTATCTGAAACCTCTATTCGCGCTGTACCTCGTGCGTATAAAGAAGGGTCTTTAGCATTGGGGGCATCCTCGATGTTCACCATTTTCAAACTACTGGTTCCTGCAGCTCGCTCAGGCATCATGACTGGCGTCATCTTAGGTGTTGCTCGTGCTCTAGGTGAAACCATGGCGATTATCATGGTGATGGGTAACTCCCCTGCTATGCCTGAAGGTCTACTAGAGTCTGCACGTACGTTAACCGCGAATATTGCAATCGAAATGTCTTACGCAACCGGTATTCACGCCAGCGCATTGTACGCTACAGGTATTGTCCTTCTGGTTTTCATCATGATGCTAAACGGCGCGCTATTGTTTTTAAACCGTGAGCGTGCGAGGTAAAAGTTATGTCTTTAACAGCAAATACATCGGCATTGGCCAAAGCCAATCCAAAAGCACAAAAACGTAAAGATCAGATAGCCTTATCTCTGATTTGGTTATCAGCAGGCGTTACGGTTGGTTTTTTACTTTGGGTGATTTGGTACATTTTAAGTAATGGACTAGCCCATGTTGATTGGTCTTTCATTACCTCAAACTATACCACTATTGGTCAAGAGTCGGGAATTTGGCCAATGATCGTCTCAACTATCTATATGGTTATTGCTTCTATTTCAGTTGCTGCACCATTAGGTATTATGACGGCTATCTACTTAACTGAATACGCAAAAGTAGGCAGTCGTTTAGTTAAAGTAATTCGATTCTGTACAGAATCACTCGCCGGTATTCCATCAATTATTTATGGTTTATTCGGTATGACATTCTTCGTTGTAGTATTGGGTTTTGGCTATTCCATTTTATCGGGTGCATTAACACTCAGTATTTTGATTCTGCCTGTAATTATTCGAACTACAGAAGAAGCACTAATGGCTGTTCCTCAAACCTACCGTGAAGGTTCATATGGTTTAGGCGCATCTAAAATCTACACCATCTGGCGACTTATTCTTCCTAGTGCAATGCCAGGAATTGTAACTGCTATCATCCTCAGTGTCGGTCGTGTTATTGGCGAATCCGCACCGGTATTTATGACCGCAGGTATGGTTGCACGTATACCTGAAAGTGTTTTCGACTCTGGTCGAACACTTACCGTGCACCTTTATAAGTTAACCCAAGAACTTTACACCGTTCATGAATGGAATCAGGCATACGGTACTGCCACCGTTCTTATTGTTATTGTTCTTATCATTAACTTAATTACCAAACTAATTGCTAGCCGTTTCAACACTGCGACTTACTAATTCTGAGGAAGATAAAATGAATAAATTTAATATTGAAAACCTAGATCTTTACTACGGTCAGAACCAAGCACTAAAACAAATTAACTTACCTATTCCAAATCGTCAGGTAACGGCTCTTATTGGTCCATCAGGTTGTGGTAAATCTACCCTACTTCGTTGCCTTAACCGTATGAATGATCTTATTGAAGGCGTAAGCATCAAAGGCTCACTGACCATGGATAGCGAAGATGTTTATGGAAATATTGATGTGGCACAGCTACGTATTAAAGTCGGCATGGTATTCCAAAAACCAAATCCATTCCCAATGAGCATTTACGAAAACGTTGCTTATGGTCTACGTGCTCAAGGTGTTAAAGATAAAAAAGTCCTCGATGAGGTTGTAGAGCAATCTCTACGTGGTGCCGCATTATGGGACGAAGTAAAAGATCGTTTGAAATCACACGCATTTGGTCTATCGGGTGGTCAGCAGCAACGTTTATGTATTGCTCGTACAATCGCAATGAAGCCTGAAGTTATTTTGATGGATGAACCAACATCCGCACTTGATCCTATTGCAACCAAGAAAATTGAAGATTTAATGGAGTCGCTGAAGAAAGATTTCACCATCGTTATCGTTACTCACTCAATGCAGCAAGCACGTCGTATCTCCGACCGTACTGCATTTTTCCTTATGGGTGAATTAGTTGAACATGATGAAACGCAAAACCTGTTTACTAACCCTCAAGATGATCGCACTCGTGGTTATGTAAATGGTGATTTTGGTTAATTAATAGAAGTTAATTAACGTTCTTCCTCTTCGCATTTTTTAGAATAATAATAGCGATGGTACTTTTGCCTCTTCCTTGTGAAGAGGCTTTTTTATGTATGTTGCATTTGAAATACTTGTTTTAATAATTTAAACATGTATTATTAATACATGTTTAAAAAAGAGCGAGTAGTCCAATGTCAGATTTTGCTTTAACACACAGAGAAACCACTAAATTTTCTGAGCGCCTAGCGTATAAAATCACACAGCTTCTCAAGTATTCTCTTAATATTTTCTATGGCAAAAAATACGCTAAACGTGCTGTGATTTTAGAAACCATTGCTGCCGTACCAGGTATGGTTGCCGGTATGTTTAACCATTTAAAAGCTCTTCGCCGAATGAAAGATGATGAGGGTTGGATCAAAGAGTTATTAAGTGAAGCTGATAATGAACGTATGCACTTAATGATCTTTTTAGATATCGCTAAACCAAGCTGGGTTGAACGTGCTCTCGTCTTATTAGGACAAGCCGTTTTCATCTGTGTATACAGTATTATTTACCTCACTTCATCAAAGATTGCGCACCGTGTCGTGGGTTACTTCGAAGAGGAAGCTTGTAAAAGCTATACCGAATTTTTAGAAAAAATTGATAGTGGTGAACTTGAAAATGTCGCAGCGCCACAAATTGCAATTAACTACTATGAGTTACATGATGATGCAAAACTGCGAGATGTTGTATTAAGAATCAGAGAAGATGAAGCTAAACATCGCGATCGTAATCATAACTTTGCTGATTGTTATCAAAACAAGGATTTACCAGCTCACCAAGCCTAATCAAAAATAATATTGGAGAGAACTTATGGCATCTATTCCTAATAGCTTTATTAACTACAAATCAACCTCAGTATTTAATCGTGACACTGTGCCAAAAATGTTAGTTCATGAGCACAACACCCGTGAAGGTGTATACGGAAAAATTAGTGTTATATCTGGGACTCTGAAATTTTATGGCTTTACTGAAAGACGAGGAGAAATCGAGCAAGAGGTTGTTATTCAGGCAAATGACTCACTCATCAGCCCGCCTCAATACTGGCATAAAGTTGAATTAATGACGCCTGACACTCAATTTCAAGTACATTTCTATGCAGATAAAGACAGTGAGATAGCGCGCCAAAACTTAAATGAACGTTCATAATAAAGTTACAATAAACCACGACAAGTTACTAAATTGTCGTGGTTTTCTATTTTTCATATCAACTTAAAAAATTATTTGTACCATCCATTCTTCTTGTTGATTACTTGCAAATTTCTAACTTTCTGTCTTAAAACTAATATATAATCTGCGCCTATTTTCTCTAGCCAGCAAAAATATACATTAATTGAATTGTATATATGGCTTTTCTTTAATTATGTTTACACCAGTAGGAGTTAATCGCATTATGCGCTTTCTGGTATTAATATTATTACTTGTATCTTCTCTTAGCTTCGCAGAGAGCAAAGCAGACGCCCCTAAACTTACCGCGCCCCCTCAAGTGGAGCAACTACTTCAATTAAGTAGTGAAATATCATCCTTAATCGACGAATCAGAGAAAGCGAAGGGTTCTTCAAAAGATGTTGTTCGTTCACAGATTTTAAATAAAAATGATGAAGTTCGTGACATTTTAGCGTCACTTATTGCCAAGAAAAACTCAGATAAAAAGCTTCTGCTTGAGCAAGTTAATAAGCAAGTCACTTTTGTAAAACGAGCCAATAAGTACCTTGATGAGAAATCTATAATAGATCAGGACGCACTCGATAAAGCAAAAGATGCAGATAAACTCGTTGCATTAAAGTCTTTGGAAGAAACACGAAATTTTTCTACGATGATAATTAGACAAGAGTGGCAAAATTATCGATGGTTAGAAAAATTAGGAGAACCTTCACCTCAAGCTGTAAAAGATTTGACGAGTAAAGTCGAACATCGCTTAGAGTTTATGTCAGCTTCACTTATTTTTGATAGCGAAGCGCTAGAACTGGCTAAAAAGCAATTAAAATCAGGAACCGAAGGCGAAACCGGCTCACTGCAACTTACACAGGTTTTAACGGAGCGCCTAGTAGAAAGTGACACTGAGACCCTAGAGCAACTGATTGATGTAGCAGATCAAATTGGCATTGATACTGCTGAGTTTAAGAAGGTCTTATTCGAACAAACTGGTAACGTCACTAACGATTTACTAAATAGTAAAGTGATTTGGTCAATCGCTTCAGGGTGGACAACAGATTTCAAAGACTGGCTTCTCGCAAACTTGCCCCAACTAATTTTTAAAGTATTCATTTTTGTTGTAATCATCTTTGCTTTTAGAACATTAAAAAATATTGTTAGAAAGATGGTGAAAAAGGCTGTATCTGCCAAAAACCTGAAAATGACGATGCTAATGCAAGAATTTTTTATCTCGATGTCAGGTAAAATTGTATTTGGAATTGGTTTGTTGATTGCTTTATCTCAAGTCGGTCTAAATCTTGCTCCGGTACTAACTGGTTTTGGGGTTGCTGGTATTATTGTTGGTTTCGCCTTACAAGATACCCTCGCAAACTTTGCCGCAGGCGTGATGCTTCTCATTTACCGTCCATTTGACGTCGGTGATCTTGTTGAAGCTGGCGGAATAACAGGCAAAGTAAGCCATATGAGCCTAGTTAACACCACAATTAAAACATTCACAAATGAAATGCTAATGATACCAAATGGTAAAATTTGGGGCGATATCATAAAAAATGTGACACACGAGAAAGTACGCCGTGTTGATATGGTCTTTGGCATTGGCTATAGCGATGATGTTGAAAAAGCAGAAAATGTGCTAAATGAAATTGTGGCAGAACACCCTTCTGTGCTTAGAAGCCCTGAACCAACAGTTAAACTTCACACTCTAAACTCTTCATCCGTTGATTTCGTTGTTCGTCCTTGGGCAAAAACAGACGATTATTGGGACGTCTACTGGGATATCACACGTGAAGTGAAGATGCGCTTTGATCGTGAAGGTATTTCAATTCCATTCCCGCAACAAGATGTACATCTGCATATGGTTGAAAAAGCAATTGAATCTAACAAAGCTTAAATAGACCAAATAAGTAAGGGCAAGGTATTAGCTCGCCTCTTTAATACCTTGTCCTTCTTTTAGCGCTAGCTAATATAAGTCATTTTTATAGCCACCATGCTATATCCATGTCTCCTCTCTTAAAACATGATTCATCAGCGATAACACGTTACAATATGAGAGATTTTGAATAATTAAATCTTTCAATAATCTTGTAGTTAGCTTAACGAATTACATTTGGTTACGTAAAAAAATGTAAAGTAATACTCTGGTAGAGTAATTTAAGCTATAGTTATTCACATAATGAAACGGCGTACAATAACGCCGACCTAAAAATAGAATGTGTTTATCACGCTTTACTATTTTTTAAATAGAATTTATTCAGGAATGATTATTATGAAAAAGCGTCTTTTATCAGTTTTGGTACTTCCTTTGATGCTAACAGCTTGTGCAGGTAACAGTGTTATGAACTCAGCGCCACATAAAGTCACTGCAAACGAAATCAGCAATGGCAATTGGGAATTAGTTCAAATCGATCACAAAGATCTTACATTACAAGCACCTTTCCAAGCCCCTAGCCTAGAACTCGCTTCGGATCTTGCAGCTAACGGTAACGCGGGTTGCAACCGCTACTTTGGTCAAGCTGAACTTAAAGATGGTCAGCTACGCATTGAAAAAATGGGTATGACGATGATGCTTTGCCCTGACGATGCAATGAAAGTTGAGCAAACATTCTCTGAGTCATTATCAGACTGGAACAAAGTTGCTATTTCTGGCAACACGCTAACACTAACAAATGCAAAGCATACATTAACGTTCACGAAAAAAGTTGCTGATGTTAAATAAGCATTTGTTTTAGAAAAACAGAAAGGCAGCCTTGAAGCTGCCTTTTTAATTATCTCTTTTCTTATTTACACCGCTATTTTACCAAGCTTTCGGCGTATTCTTTTTACTGCACTGACCATATTTTTAAGTTCTGGTTTCGTTTCAATCCAGATACGTATTTTAAATACCATAATCAGAATTTATTCATAATCGTTCTACTGGAATTAATATCAATACCTAACTAATTAACACCGTAGTAGCTTCAACAACTTCATTACGCAAAGCTAAAGCAATTTGGTTAGCAACAGCGCTTAACGGGTTGTGAGAATATCCACTCAAAAAATCGTGACAAGACCTGTTAGCATCCCTTTCTTACGCTTTGTTGTTAATAATTGCGAATAACTGATCCAATCAATCGTCATTGGCTTTATGCTACAAATTCCAAACATTTTTTAACTCTGTTTGATCAATGTCACCACGCCAGTATTTCTCTTGCGCAATTTTAAGCTCACGGTGACTACCAACTCGCGGGTATCCCAAAATATGGGTAATCGTTTTATCTTCTACTTGCTGACCCATCTCTTGTTCCTTCAAAATTTATGATTTGATTCCTTTGCCTACACATTGAAGGAATGAGTGATATTGAACAACGTCCAAATATTCACCTTGATTATGAATATTTCTCAAGTTGATAGTATGGCGATATAAATTAATTTACTCTAATATAGACGTTTAGCCATCCAGACGTTTACAGTCATATTAAAAAACGGTAAGTTGATTAAAGAACACGCTTTCACAAGGACGTAGATAAGCATGATTGAGTTAAAACATCTTAGAACATTATCAGTATTACGAGATACTGGCTCATTAACGGCGACAGCCAATACATTGTGCTTGACCCAATCAGCTCTTTCTCATCAATTAAAAGACCTAGAGCAGCGGCTTGGTGGTCAGCTATTTTTACGAAAAACTCGACCGGTAAAATTTACTGCAGAAGGTGATATTTTATTAAACCTTGCGGATACGATTATTCCGCAAATAACTCATGCAGAACATGAACTTGCTAATATAAAACAAGATGCTAATGGTCGCTTACATATGGCGATTGAATGCCACTCCTGCTTTCAATGGCTAATGCCTGCGTTGAAGGAATATCAGGTACAGTGGCCAGCTGTAGCGCTAGACTTCTCATCAGGCTTTGGCTTCGAGCCATTACCTGCTCTTGCTTGCGGTGAGCTTGATTTAGTGATCACATCCGATATTCAGCCACGTACTGAAATTCATTATGAGCCTTTATTTGATTTTGAAATGCGATTAATCGTTAGTGTTAACTCCCCCTTAGCAGAAAAACCTTTTATCACACCGCAAGATATTGCTGATCAAACCATGCTGAGCTATCCCGTACAAAAAAATCGCCTAGATGTAGTGAAACATTTCCTACAACCTGCGGGCATAGAGCCGAAAGCTTGGAAACAGGCGGATAATACTTTGATGCTTGTGCAAATGGTGTCAGCCGGATTAGGCGTGGCCGCACTACCTAACTGGGCTATTCATGATTTTGCGCAGCAGGGGTTAGTCGTAAGTAAGCCGTTAGAGCAAGGTTTATGGCGACGTTTATTTGCTGCGATTAGAGCATCAGAACAGCAACGTCACTATCTACAAGCTTTTTTTGCAACAGCAAGGCAACAATGCCAACTCCATTTAGAAGGTATTAAATCAGCATAATCCATACAAAATAAAAGCCTCACTTAATGAGGCTAATTTGTAAATTAATGTACTAACGGAATTGATTGGTTATTGGATCATACTGATAGCCTAGCTGTGCCAACTTATCCGTCAATTCGCCTTCATCTAGTTCATAACGACTCAATAATTCAGACATGCTACTGCACTCTAAACGTAAGCGTTCATTCACTATCCCGATGACAATATTGCCATCCATACTCAATAGATTGTTAATTTCCATACACCTTCCAGCTCCCTACATAATGGCTTAATCAAAAAGTGTTCATGTTACTCATTAAGCATAGACGTAGATAACCAATACAAAAAAGCCGCTATAAAAGCGGCTCTATTTCATTGTTTTTAATATCGATAATTAAAACAAAACTAACTGTAAGCCCGCAGAAAACATCAACACTACAAGCGCAATCACTAACTGCCAATTATTTGCTTTTTTATTTAATAAGATGTGACCTGACCAAATCACTAAGCCAATCACCATTAATGCTAACGCAGTAATAATTTCTATCATGTGGTGACTTGTAGTTACCTGACCGAGAGTCATGATCTGCCAGATCATAAATAAAATTGTTAATATTGCACTGATGAAACCAGCAAAAGGCAATATACGATGAAATGCCTGTAAACGCGTACGAGCAAAAGTCAGTAAAACATGAGCTAATGCACTACCATATAACGCGATCGCAACTAGGCTAATCGCAATTTCAGGCATATTTAAGGTGGGTAATAATACAAGCCAACAAATAAATGCTAATACATCACTGCCATATAAAACTTTAATAGGCCCTGCATCACGTGTTTTCCCTGTTTTCACTTTCATGGTAAAGAACGCTAATGACAGTAAAGGTAAAACGGCTAAAGGCTGTGCTATTGCGGCTAGTAACCAACCAACAAGCAATACAGGTAACATTTTATGAACACGACCACGTTGACCTGGACAAATTTCGCCCTTCATCAAAACAATAGTAAGGATAAGTTGCGCACCAAGGAGCGCGGGCACAAGAAAGGTTAAATAGCCTGCCATAATAAACGTCATTGAGTAGAGAAAAAGTACAGCGATTATACCGAGTTATTCAGTGATGTGAATATATGGCTAGATTTTCTAAATTGAGACTGCATTTTAAAATAAACCAATAATGTCATTTATTCTATTTGAGACGCATTTTGCATATTTTATTTAAAAATTCTTAACTATAAGAATTTTTAATAATTAAGCTATCTTTCATAGTGAAAGCGATAAAATTAAAAAGAGGTTTAGCTATTTAGCCCTTAACTTCTAATCATCAGAATTATTCAAACTGCAGGAGGTTTATATGAGCAAATCACAACTTCTCCCACTGTTATTGCTACTTAGCAGTTCACCAGCATTTTCCGCTATTTATTCTTGTGCTGACATACCATCAGGTAGAAATACCTTAGAAACCAATGATTCAGGAATTAATGCCTTTTATGTCATGAATTGTTCAGAGCAAACCTTAACCTATAGTTACCAATATAACCCAGCTTCTTTTAACTCAGAACAGTTGCATGGTTTAGCAAAAGAAATGATAAAAAACATGCATTCAGATAAAGCGATTTTAAATAAACAATATCCTTTTGTTAATTTTCTCAGTTTTAAAATATATCATGGTTCAACATTATTAGATTCAGTCGTTGAGAAAATAAAATGAGAGCTTTTAATCTAGCTTCATAAGCGCATCAAAAGCAGCATCATCATCAATCAATATATCAAGATCATATTCTGTAGCCGCTGCTCGTACTCGGCGATCAGGATCTGTGGATAGGATATCAATAAATCTGCCTTGCTGAGCCAGTAGCAAGCGCTGCTTTACGGTTAGAGCTTTTATTTTATTTTCATCTTCCATTTTTAATGCCACCAAATATGAAACAAAACGCATACATATTAACTTAAAATTCTTATAAAACATATGTAAAACTTTAAATACCAGCATTACTGAATATGGATAGATTTATCATCATTCTAATAGCCTGATATAATCATAAAATAACGTCTATCTCTCTTTACTTACTGGACAAGACTATGAAATTCTTTTCCCGCTTATCACTTACTATTTTTGTTTTATGTTTCAGCTTCTTTTCATCTCTCGCCTTAGCTGCAAATAAAACACAGGACGTACGTTTTGAAAAAGGCGCAACCAGCGCTGAATATCCTGCAAAAATAACAGGCTATGATTTTAATGATTATGTTTTTTATGCAAAAAAAGGGCAGGCACTAACGGCAAAGCTTCTTACAAAAAGTACGAAGTTATGGATTAACCTATCTAATCAGCACTTAGAATCAGGTGTTGATCTCAGTGAATATTCTGAAGCACTCAATAAACAGGGCGCTTATATTTTGCCATATAGCGGTAAATACACTATTCGTGTTGGTCAATATCGTGCTTTTGCTCGTCGTGGTGAGCATAGTGATTTTACATTATTGATTGAAATAAAATAGTTAAAAGTACGTTATAGATCCTGTCTATAACGTACTATCAATATCCACTAGATCTTTATCCAAGTTGTTCTATCATTTCCGCTTTACTTTTTTCAGCTTCTCGGGCTAATAATCCACATAAAATAAACATTGCACTATAAAGAACCGTTCCACCAGCAACGACACTTCCCCATCGGCCATGCTGCCAACAGTAAATTAATATGAACCCCCCTACACTCCCCCCAACATAGTAATGCACTAAATACATCGCTGTTGCTGTAGCTTTAGCTACTTGTACATGTTTACTAACCCATGCATAAGCTAGTGAATGAGTAAAGAACGCGCCAGAACTAATCAGTAACAAGCTAATAAGGATCATTGCACGTGATTCAACCAGACCTAACCACATTCCCAGTAAACTAATCACTCCACCTAATAGCATGCCACTCACAGGACTAAATCTGTTAGCCCATTTACCACTTAATCTTGCTGTAAATGTTCCACTTAAATAGCAAAGGAATATTAAAGCAGCCCAACTCAATGGTAGATTAAACGGTGCCGCGACCAATCTAAAACCAGAGACCGAATACAGGTTAACAAATAAAGCAAAGTTAATACCGCCAATCAACATAGCGATCCATAATATCGGTTGCTTTATATGCTGTAGCAAATGCTTACCATGAACGCGAAAACCTTGGCGATTAGGCTTAAAGTGTTGCTGTTTAGGTAATAACTTGATCACAATAATTGCACCAACCAAGCTAAAACCAGCTAATCCTAACACGGCAAGATGCCAGCTATAATGTTCACTGACAATACCACCATATAATCGCCCTACGATCCCCCCTAATGAATTCGCACTAATATAGCTCCCCACTGCAACCATGAGTGCTTTAGGTGTAAATTCTTCAGCCATATAAGCGACAGCAACAGCAATAAAGCCAGCAACAGATATCCCCATCACAGCTCTTAAAATGGTAAGAGTGATTAAACTATTACTAAAAGCCATGATGCTGCCAACGACTGGTAATAATGACAAACTCACTAACATAATTACACGCCGTCCGACGATTTCAGAAGCAATCGCCCAAGGGATCAAGCACATGGCCAGCATTAGTGTTGTTGCTGCTAGTACCCAATTAATAGCTGTAGCACTCACACCAAATTCTTGTGCCATAAGCGGCAGCATAGGCTGAAATAAATAAAGGTTACAAAAAACAATAAAAGAACCTAATGCCAATGCAAAACAAGCTTTTTTATAATGAGACGAATGGAGTTCAATCATATATTCACCAGAAAATAATGCTCAATACATTACCCATGCCATTGGTATAAGCATTAACGTGGGAAAGTTACCTATCAAAGAGCGCTTACGGTATCAATTGCCATGCAATAATGAAAATATATAATATATATAATCATGATAACTTTGGTTTATAGCTATGGATTCTCGACAACTGACCTATTTTGTCGCACTAGCAGAAACAAATAATTTTACGCGAGCAGCTGAAAAGTTACACATTGCTCAACCCGCGCTCAGCATGACAATCAAAAAGCTTGAACAACAGCTGGGCTTATGCTTATTTTCACGTAATGAACGCAAAGTAGAATTAACCGATGAAGGGAAAGTATTATTCCTTCACGCCAAAGCGATTATTCAGAAAATTAATGATGCACAAACCGCAATGGCAGAATTAAGAGGATTAGAAAAAGGAGAAGTGCGTGTCGGTATTCCAAGCATGTTAGGCTCATATTTCTTTCCAGAAATAATTATGGGCTTTAAGAGTCAATATCCACATTTAAAACTGAGTATTGTAGAGGCTGGTACTCAATCAATTAGAAAAATGATCATTGATGGTGAGTTAGATTTTGGTGTGATCATTAATCATGATCTTCCTGATTCATTGCATCCAGAGCCACTATTGAAATCACAAATGGTTGCCGTTGTTTCAGAAAATCATGAATTCTCAAAATATAAATCCCTTTCTTTTGCTGATTTTTTCAACCAAGAGCTAGTAATGTTTAAACATGGATATTTTCATCGAGAAACAATCGATAGCATCTGTGAGAAATATCATTTCACGCCTAACATTTCATTTGAAACTAACTTACTGGCGATGATTTTTAAAATCGTAAGACAAGATTTCGCCATCACTACATTACTAGAAATGGTAACAGAGTATGAACCAAAGCTTGTCCCTATTCCTTTTGAACAACCGATCTTGCTTGATATCGTAATGGCATGGCGTAAGACTGGATATCTATCATTAGCAGATCAAGCATTTATTGATTATGTAAAGCAGCACTGCTGCCAACAATAATTCCATTCTATAAATATCACTCAACAACGAAATAATTAAGTCGATTTATCTTATTAATCGAACTGATATTAAATCTTATTATCTCTTAATAGAAAACAACACTAATATTGTTATTTAACAGTTAAATATCAATAATATTAAAGGTAATCATCATCTTATTTATCATAAATTTAACAATGAACAATAAATACTGTTTTAGATCATAACTTATCTGATTAAATCTCGTTAATAATTTTAATTTTAGTTACATTATGCGCAGCAAAAATCACCATCTAGCAACAACTTTTTATAATTAGATTTAAAATGAAATAAGGAGTCTTTATGACGGAGCTATTAATAGGCTTGGTGATCACCATCGCCGTTGGCTATTACATTGTTAAAGGATATAAAGCTGCAGGAGTGTTACTCACTGCGGGAGTTTCGTTATTAATTATCGCAGGCTTATTAGGTCATTCTGTTTTACCTGCAAAAGTTATATCAACAGGTAATTTATTCACCGATTCTCTTGAGTATGTAAAATACATGCTGCAGTACCGTGGTGGCGGCTTAGGTCTACAAATCATGTTGTTATGCGGTTTCGCATCATACATGACCCATATTGGTGCTAATAATGTCGTAGTAAAACAATTTTCAAAACCTTTATCATTTATTAAATCACCTTACGCACTATTAGTTGCAGCTTATATTGTTGCTTGTTTAATGTCTCTTGCCGTGAGCTCTGCAACTGGTCTTGGCGTGTTATTAATGGCGACACTATTCCCAATGATGACTGCAATGGGTATTTCTCGCCCAGCGGCAGCGGCAGTCTGTGCCTCACCTGCTGCGATCATTCTATCGCCAACATCTGGTGATGTGGTAGTTGCTGCAGAAAAAGCGGGGTTACCATTACACGTGTTTGCCGTTGAAACCGTATTACCTGTTTCTATCAGTGCTATTATTGTAATGGCTGCGGCGGCATTCTTCTGGAATAAATACCTTGATAAGAAAAACAACACTCCAATGGAGCGTGTTGATATTTCTGAAATGGAAGTGACTGCACCAGGCTATTACTCAATTTTACCTTTCATGCCAATCATTGGTGTATTTCTATTTAACGGTGAAACTATTCCAGGTCTGAAAATCGATATTTACACCATTGTTGTGTTATCTATTACCATTGGTGCGATTGTCGATTTTCTGACTAATCGCTTGAACGGCAAGGTTACACTTGAAAACCTAGAGTCTTGCTACGCAGGTATGGGTGATGCATTCAAAGGCGTAGTGATGCTATTAGTTGCAGCAGGTGTGTTTGCGCAAGGCTTAATGTCTGTTGGTGCCATTGATAACCTACTCGCATTGGCTGATAAAGCTGGTGCCGGTGGCGTCGCGCTAATGCTATTACTAACAGCGCTAACGGTTGCCGCAGCTATTGCAACAGGCTCGGGTAATGCGCCTTTCTATGCCTTTGTTGAACTTGCACCTCAACTTGCGGGTAAGTTAGGTTTAAGCCCTGCATTCCTTATCATTCCTATGCTTCAAGCATCAAACTTAGGTCGTACTATCTCACCAGTATCAGGTGTTATTGTTGCAACGTCTGGTATGGCGAAAATCAGCCCATTCGATGTAGTTAAACGTACTGTTGTACCTGTGGTTTGTGGCTTAATCACCGTTATTTTAGGTACAGTCGTGCTTGTACCTATGTACGCTTAATAGAAGTTAACATGATAAATACTCAAGCCTGTAGAGCGCTCTACAGGCTTTTTTTATTGCTCCTAAAACGGCAGAATAACCACTCAATCATCGATTAAAGATAATTACAGTGGATAAACAACAAGCTATTTATCAAATTATGAGTTTTGGCCCAGAACGTGACAATGCCTTTTCTATCTACCTTAATGCAGAGTCATCGGCTCCAGACACACCATTTATTGTTACTAAATCTTTGCTCATTCAAGTACTGAATAAATACCTAACGCAGGAGGTTGATGATGACGATCTTGAACAATGGGCTAATTTGATCAATTTTCGTGACGATATTAATGGCGATGCGATTGAAGATTGGCTCTATGCATTAGGCAATCAAGAAATGATGGGAAATAACGGAAATAAAAAAGCGAACATTGAACGTATGCTCGCTTTACTAAACCATCAAGAATAATGTATCACCGATTTTAGCCCGCTCGCAGGGCTAAAATCGCTTTAATATCTAAGGGTTGCTTATATAGCGAAAACGCAACCTCGCGCTCATCTACTGCGAGAATAGACATCCTATCAGCTAATTCATTGCCTTCAATGCCGACGTGTCCATTCACATGATAAATTTGGATCATATCTTTAATTGTCTGATAGCGCTCAAACATTGGTTGGATCAGATCTAGGTTTTTGATCTCTCCCCCTGCTTTTTTCCAACCATTCTTTTTCCACGATACTGCCCATTGAGTAATACACTGAATTGAGTATCTTGAATCACAAAATATCGCGACACTTATTCCACCAGCAATATACTTTTCAGCTTGAAGTAAGGCTTGATATAACGCATTTAGCTCAGCGGTATTATTGGTGCCTTGCGGGTTATATAAACCAAACCACAATTCACTTAATTGGTTTTCTCTATACAGGGCTAAGCCCGACCCCGCTTTACCCGGATTAGGATCACAACCTCCATCCGTGAAAATTTTAATCTCAGCTTTTACAGCTTGTACTTGCTCGGCGGTCAAAGAGCCTTTGCTCGTTTTGGCTGCTTTTGAGATATTTTTTGTAGCAGCGGATGCCCGATATGTGGGAACTTTACCACCAAAAGCGGCTTGTGCTTCTTCTTGGCTAGGAAATGACTTGTATTTAGCCCCAGCGAACTTGTCCACTTGCTGTTTACAACTCGTCCAATCGGTATATATTCCCGGCTCTCGTCCTTGCCATACAACATAAAACTTTTTCGCCACGCCAATCTCCAGCACATATCATTGAATATTCAGTTATATACTAACAGTCATCAGCTGTTTTTTTCAGGTATGATGCGGTAATAATTTTATTGTTTAAACGTTATCAAGTGGAGTGAGCCAGTGAGCAAAGAAATTAGAGTTGATATCGCCCACATTTTATCTGAAGTTGGTGTCAATATTGAACCACATGACAATATATCAACGGTCTTTTTCTTAGTATTGTGTACTGGGGTCGCTTTTTTTTCTTATGTGATCGTTCGCTGGGGATTACTGAAAATTGTCAATACCATGCTCAGGCAATCAAAAGCCTCATGGGGTTCAGTGATCGTCAAACATGCGGTATTTGAAAAACTATCACTGATCATTCCTGCCGTTGTACTTAACTTACTCATCCCACTAGTACTTGATCAACATATTATTCTTAGTGGATTAATAGACCGCCTTCTAAGTTTATGGCTTATTTTGGCTCTTATTCGAAGTAGTTATGCTTTTTTAGATGCCAGTAATGATATTGCCGATATCAAATTAATGAGCCGTGATCTACCAATAAAAAGTTTTGTTCAATTATTTAAATTAATCATCTTTCTAATTGGTTTTATCATTGCTATTTCGGTGCTCGCAAATCGCTCTCCCGTTTATTTCTTAAGTGGCTTAGGTGTTGCGACAGGTTTAGTGCTATTAGTCTTCCGCGATACTATTTTAGGCTTTGTTGCTGGTATCCAGTTATCAGCAAACCAAATGGTAAAAGTAGGTGACTGGATCCAAATGGATAAATATGGTGCTAATGGCAGTATTGAAGAGGTCTCATTAACCACGGTAAAAGTTAAAAACTGGGATAACACCGTAACCAATATTCCCGCTTATGCGCTAGTTCAAGATTCCTTTATTAACTGGCGTCAAATGCAAGAATCTGGTGGTCGTCGCATTAAACGCTCTGTGTTAATCGATATTGATACCATCAAGTTTATCGACAGCAATGATGAAGTACAGTTAGCAACAATAGATTTTGTACCTGCAATTCTAGCCAAGAAAAAACAAAATCTACCACCAAATACTGGCTTAACCAACGTTGCGATCTTTCGTGGTTATCTTGATGTATATCTCAAACAACATCCTCAAATACGCCAAGATATGACTTTTCTCGTGCGTGAATTAGAGCCGACCCCTAACGGATTACCGATCCAGATTTATGTTTTTGTGAATGATACGCGATGGGCTTTTTATGAAGATGTGCAATCAGATATTTTTGACCATGTCTTTGCAATGATCCCTAAGTTTGGTCTGGCGGTTTACCAAAGCCCTGCTTCATCAGATATTAGAAGTTTGCAACCCCTTACAGCAATGGAGCAACAAACCATCGCTGAAAAACAAAACTTTTAATTATCGAACTTAGAAATGGCAAGCGATAAAACGTTATGCACTCAGCGTTTATAGCTTGCTGTTTTACTTCGACAGTTGCTAATACATTAAGGCGCTGTCACACAGCGTCTAAACAAATCCTGCATAGGCTTATAGTTGCAAACGACCCCTTGAATGTTAGCGTTAAGCCACTGCTCTGCAGTTACGCCACTAAAATTAATGTTATAGCCACAATTAATGACGATATGTTCAAACAGTATCCGCTGTGTCCGGCCATTTCCCTCTCGAAAAGGATGTAATACATTAATATCGCAATAATATTTTGCCAATCGCTCAATCAACTCATCAAAGGGTAGCCCGACCAGATAACGTTCAGCTTCAAGTTGGTTAAATAAACGCGTTGCTTCTTGTGGTAAACGACTCACGTGGCAAAAGCGTGTATCGTCTTTTGATATATCAATCGTACGACAATGGCCCGCCCACTCAAACAAATCATCAAAAAGCCATTTGTGTAACTGACAAAAATACGCAAAATCATAAGGTGGCGAGTCAAATTCAATTCCCATCGCCGCCAATATATTAAATTGAGTTTCTGCCTCATCAAATAAAGCTTCATCTCTAATATTGAGCTTATTAATCAATACATCAGAATTTTCGTAAGTATAAGGATCTTGATCTGTACCGTACTTATCGTCCACATTCACACCTTTTCAGTGTTCTCTTGTTGATAATACCTAATCAGTTGCAGGCGCAATGCATTACGCTCTCGAGTATTTTTTATCTTTGAAGGCACACTAATGTCATAACCTTCTAACCGCATACTTTGCGTAAAGTTCGCCATTTTTACTTGCTCACAATAGGCATGTTTGTCTGCAAAGCTTGTTAATATCGGTAGCGACTTATTCTCCTGCTCATTATTCTTCATCCATTTTCTCACTTCTCTTTTTTCGTCCATTGTAAACATTTTATGTTTTATGATTCACAGTTCATTTAATACATCTAATTTAACGCTATATATGAAATATTTTTAGCATAGTTAGCTATTATAAAAATGATGTTTCAGTAATGATTTATCCTTAAAAATTCTCTGGTTTTATAGGGGCTAGTCAGTGATACCGCTAACCGTTATAATTCCCGCCTCAAAATATAGAGGTCAAAACATGCACACGAAAGTAACACCTATTGATAGCTATCCTAAGTATTGGGCTGAATGCTATGGCACAGCGCCATTTTTACCAACATCTCGTAAAGAAATGGATGCTTTAGGTTGGGATAGCTGTGACATTATTATTGTTACTGGTGATGCCTATGTTGACCACCCTAGCTTTGGTATGGCGGTTATTGGTCGCCTATTAGAAGCCCAAGGCTTCCGCGTTGGTATTATTTCCCAACCTAAATGGGACAATAAAGATGAGTTCATGAAACTGGGTAAACCAAATCTATTTTTTGGTATTACCGCCGGTAACATGGATTCAATGATTAACCGCTATACCGCCGATCGTAAGCTTCGTCATGATGATGCTTACACCCCGAACAATGAAGGGGGCAAACGTCCCGATCGCGCAGTACTCGTATATTCTCAGCGCTGCCGTGAAGCATTTAAAGACGTTCCTATTGTCTTAGGTGGTATTGAAGCGAGTCTTCGCCGTCTTGCACACTATGATTACTGGTCTGACAAAGTCCGTCGTTCAGTATTAATGGATGCAAAAGCCGACATTTTATTGTTTGGTAACGCTGAACGTGCACTGGTTGAAGTCGCGCACCGTTTAGGCAATGGCGAAGATATTAAATCATTAACGCGTATCGCTGGTACTGCGGTAATGGTGAAAGAAGTTCCTGAAGAGTATAAAGAAATTGACTCTTCACGTATTGAAAAACCCGGCCGCGCAATGGTAATGCCAAACCCATACGCGACCGAAGAAAACTGTGATACTAATAAACAAGAACAAAAAAACGAAGCCAAAGTAGTACGTGTACAGCCTTCACGTCACGATGCAAAAACAACGGTTGTTCGTTTACCGTCATATGAAAAATTAGCCAATGACCGTATTCTTTATGCCCACGCTAGTCGTGTGATGCATTTAGAAACCAACCCCTACTCTGGTCGTGCTCTAATTCAAAAGCATGCGGATCGTGAGCTTTGGGTAAACCGTGCGCCGATCCCACTCTCAACGGAAGAAATGGACTTTGTTTTCGGCCTACCGTTTGCTCGTGTACCACACCCTAGCTACGGCAAAGCAAAGATCCCAGCTTATGACATGATCAAAACCTCGGTTAATATCATGCGTGGTTGTTTTGGCGGTTGTTCTTTCTGTTCAATCACAGAGCACGAAGGTCGAATCATCCAAAACCGTTCAAAAGAATCTATTTTGAACGAAATTAAAGATATTCAAGAAAAAGTGCCGGGCTTCACAGGTACAATTTCTGATCTGGGTGGCCCAACAGCAAATATGTATCGTTTAGGTTGTTCTGATGAACGTGCAGAAGCCAACTGTCGTCGTCCATCATGTATCTTCCCTAAGATCTGTGAAAAGCTGAATACTGACCATAAACACACTATCGATCTGTATCGTGAAGCACGTAATCTAAAAGGCATTAAGAAGATTATGATTGCGTCAGGCGTGCGTTATGACTTAGCGGTTGAATCACCAGAATATGTTCGAGAGCTTGTGACTCACCATGTTGGTGGCTACCTAAAAATTGCCCCAGAGCATACCGAAAAAGGCACCCTTGATCTGATGATGAAGCCAGGCATGGGTACCTTTGATCGCTTTAAAGAAATGTTTGAACAATACAGTCAGGAAGCAGGCAAGAAGCAATACCTGATCCCTTACTTTATTTCAGCACACCCAGGCTCCACTGATGAAGACATGCTTAACCTTGCATTATGGTTAAAGCAAAATGATTACCAGTGTGATCAGGTTCAGAACTTCTATCCGTCACCAATGTGTAATGCAACGGCGATGTATCACTCTGAAACAAACCCACTGAAAAAAGTGAAATATAAAGGCCGCGAAGATTTATCTGTTGCCAAAGGTGAACGTCAACGTCGCTTGCACAAAGCGCTATTACGTTACCATGATCCAGCTAACTGGGCATTGATCCGTGATGCGCTAATTTCTATGGGTAAAAAGCACTTAATCGGTAATCGTTCAAGCTGTTTAGTTCCACCACCAGGAACTGAAGCAGAGCTAACCCCAGCAGAGCGTCGTGGCTCAGGTCGTCATGGCTCTAAGCGATTTGCGACTAAGCATCCAAATCAACCAGATATCCGTAAAGACGGAAAGCGCAGCCCTACAACACGTAACGGAAAGCCATCAGTAAAAGGTAAACCTTCAGCCAATGGAAGACCTACAGCTAATGGTAAACCTGCTGGGACAGGCAACCGAAGTGAGACAAGCGGCAATAAGCGTCCTCATAATGGCAATAATGCAGGAGGCCGTAATGGCAAATCAGCAGGCCATACAAATCGCAACGGAAAAGCAGGTCGACCAAATAAGCCGACGCGCAGTCGAGCTGGCGCTTAATATTAATTAACATAGCCCGTTACAAAAAACGCCACTTCTATGTGGCGTTTTATTTAACCAAACATTGACATTTGGCATGTATAATAGATAGTTATTAATACAAAACAAACTGTTCAAATCAGCTCGCTTAACTATTATGTAACTTGCGTGCACTTATATCAGGGACGTCAATTACTTGTGAAACCAGTATATAATTTCTGTTTATTAGCGATGTTTGCAGCCCCTAATGTTGCGACAGCTACACCGAATGACAACTATGAGGCATGTTTATTCGATGCTGTAAAAAGTCAAAGTGGTGATTTAAAACTTAGCCAAATCCGTAGTCGTTGTGAAAAATTAATAGCTGAGGCTAAAAAAATCAGTAACGAACCTATGATCTCACAACGTTTACAACGTGAACGTGAAACTACGTTTGATCCGTTTGTTATTACGCCTCACCGAATGAACTACTTCCTTCCTGTTACCCTAACTGACAGTATTAATCGTGATGCTTATAATGGAACAGAATGGGATAATCACTTAAAGAATGCTGAAGCTGAATTCCAGATAAGTTTTAAAACACCATTAAACTACGATGATTTATTCATTGATGGCGATGGCGTATTTCTTGCGTTCACATTAAATTCTTACTGGCAGGTATACGCCAGTGACATTTCACGCCCATTTAGAGAAACCAACTATCGCCCTGAAATGTTTTACTTCGCACCTACGCCATGGAAACCTCTCGGTGGTAATACATGGGCATCAATAGGTATCGAACATCAATCAAATGGGCGAACTCAAGGGTTATCTCGAAGTTGGAACCGTGTATATACCGACTTCATCTTTGAAAAAGGGAATTTTGCATTCTCATTTAGACCATGGTTGCGTATTCCTGAAGACAAGAAAAAAGAACCTCTCTCTCCATCTGGTGATGATAATCCTGACATCGAACATTACATGGGGCATTACCAAGTCGGTGTGGTTTACAAATGGGATGACTATGAATTTAGCTTTATTGGACGTGAAAACTTTGCCTCTCATAAAGGCTATGGTGAAGTTGGTTTAACTTTCCCACTCTGGGGTAAACTGCGCGGTTATACTAAATATTCAACAGGTTACGGCGTAAATCTGATTGATTATAACCACAAGCAGCAACGTATTGGTGTGGGTATTGCTCTAACTGATATTCTGTAATCATTGAACTTATCATGACGCTTAGAGCTTTTATTTAAGTAAATATAAGCGTCATGCTTGTTCTAGCGAAACAATTCAAACCCCATAAAGATAATTGCAGCACTACCTAATATGGAAAATAGACCCACAACAACCTTTCTTTGATTTTTAGGCGACATATAGCGCATAACCCAATAAGCAAACAGTAACAGACCAATTATCACAGCAATCTTCAACATATTTATCCCCTATTGGTCAAAGTGCGTTCTTTAATGATGTAAAATCTTCCTTTAAATACACGATCTTATTACTTATTTTCTCTTTTTAGCTTAACACATAGTTCATATTTAGGACAAAAAACGCACAAACAAAAATAGCGCAGAACTGCGCTATTTCAGTGAATAAAAGAGAGAATTAAATCTCAAACATTGGAATACCTTTCAATTGCGGTATCACCTGTTGAAGTTGCTTCTCTTGTTCAGCTAGACCTTCAATAGAACCACATAAACTATCTGCTTTTACTTTCATTTGCTGACTACGTTGGGTCATTTGTTCACTTAACCGTGTTTTTAATTCAGCAAATTTTGATTGAAGCTGCGTAAAATCTACATCGCCATTTTTCATTTCATCAGAAAGCGCCGCAAATAAGCTCGCTATCGATTGAACACTGACTTGTTGCATTGCCGATTCAAACTCGGTTTTCCAATTAGTATCCATATTAGAAAACACATCAGCAGGCATAACAAACTCCCCTTGCTGATTATAAAATTTCTCATGAGCTTGCTGACCAAACTGAGCAATTAACGTTTCAACGTTTTTAAAAGCATCTTGTGAATCAAAACTATTGGCAACTTCACTCAATACATCCGTTGCCATCCCAACACCTTCTTGTGCTAGTTGCGCCATCTGCGGTAGGTAAGTCTGAACATTCTGGCTATAGGCCTCGACTGCTTTTTGCTGCATTGCCGTTAAATTAACTTTTTCACCATTAATATAAACGTTGTTATTATTATCAATCAATAACTTAGGCTTACCTTGTTCATAAACAGAAATATTACCATTGTCAATGTGAATAGGATTTGGCACATCTACAGGGCAACTCTGTGCCAATACTGAGCTTGAACTTAATAGCAGTGTGCCGATCAATAACTTATTCATCACTTTATCTCTTGAAATCATCTAGGCGAGTAATTGCCTTTTTATTAAGACCACAGTTTTCCAATTTTACTCCATATTCTGTCGCGATTTATTACTTGTAAAGACTCGTCTTGTTTCTTTGAATAAAAAACCAATAATAACAGCACATTGTTCAATAACAGTTGAATTATCCCCACCATTTCTTCAACATAGCTTTTAAATTCAACCAATTTGGAATTCTCGTGGAAAAAGTGGCAATATTTGTTGATGTACAAAACATCTACTACACCGTGAAAGAAAAGTATCGCGCTAACTTCGACTACAATGCTTTTTGGGCGGAAGTATCACAAGATAGAGAAATCATCGCAGCTTACGCTTATGCCATCCATAAAGGAGATGAGAAGCAAAGACAATTTCAAAATATTCTGCGAGCGATTGGCTTTGAAGTAAAATTAAAACCGTTTATCCAACGCAGTGATGGCTCTGCTAAGGGAGATTGGGATGTGGGTATTACGCTAGATGTTATCGAACACGCACAAGATGCTGATCGTATTATTTTACTCTCAGGCGATGGTGACTTTGATTTGTTAGTCGATAAAGTACAGACCAAATATAATACTAAGGTTGAAGTGTATGGCGTACCGGGGTTAACGGCGACATCACTTATCAATACCGCAACACATTACCGCGAAATTGAAGATACCCTTTTACTTGGACGTTAGTCGTTGTATACCACAATAAATAAGGCCAGCTCTATCAAACAATAAAGCTGGCCTTATCTCGTTTACTCTCTTTATTTACTCATTACATGTGCCATTGGCTGACCATGAATTTCTAATAGTTCGTGTACAGAAAGCCATACCATTTTTACAGGAACAATAATGAAATAAACCGACGCTAATACAACCATTGTTGGATCGGCATAGACTGCATACCCAGCATATTGCGTCATCATTAATAATTTAGCGATAAAGAAACCAGCTAGTACAGCCACACTGATCACCGTATCCATAATCCACTGTTTTGCTTCAGCATCGGCTAACGCTGATTCAATATTTTCGCTCTTCAACTTAATGTACCGATAAGTCGCATAACAGCCAGTAACACTTACCATACCAAATGCAAGTGCAACACCCGCATTGATATCACGACCACCCGATAAAATTGCTTCAACGGCTGAATAAAAAGACCATAAACACATAATGGCAATAACAGAACCTTTAATCGCAATAACAGCAGGCTCAATCATCGCAAATTGAGGGGTTGTCTTATCCACTTCAGGCTTATGAATATAATGCGCTGCACCCAGTGATAACATGGTTAACGCTAAGCTGACGAGTGAATAGGCACCATCAAACACAATTACTAACGAGCCAACAATAGACCCTAAAACAATCCCTATTACCGCAAATGAAAATGATGATATTGTTGACAACAATAGCAATCCACGCTCTTGTTGTATCTTGCTAGACATATATACCTCAATCGACAAATTATTCGTCGTTTTTTGTTGTTGAATTATCCTAGGTACATAATACTTTGACTTAGATTAATAATGTAATCACTGAGCGACAGTTTTTTCGTCGCTGATATGAGCAAATAGGTTTGTATATTTAACAGGCAAAAATCTGCATGAGAACTAATCAAATTGAGATGTATTTGTATGCAATTAAGACAGGGTCTATTGCAGAAGCTGCACGAAAATTAGGAAAAAGTCGTACTACCGTCAGTGCCGCTTTAAGTGCGCTGGAAGATGAGCTCGGTATTGCGCTTTTAAATCGTACAGGAAACCAAATTATTCCCACTGGTATCGGTGATGCGATTGCTAATGATTTCGAAAGAATGTTACTCATTGCCCGTGATATTGAAACCCGATGTGATCAGCATTTAGCTGGTGTTGAATCCAGTATTCGTATCGCACGTGATGACTCAATACCAGAATCTGCATGGCGTAAACTACTGCGCGATATTCGAAAACAATTCCCGCAAACCAGTGTTTCTATTTATAGCGCTCCGCCACAAGAGCTAGAAGAAATGGTGACCCAAAATCTTGTTGATGTCGCCTATGGGTTGTTACCTGAATCTCATCAACTTTCACGCGTAAATCAAATTGATTTAGGCCAAATTCGCATGATGTCAGTTGCTCATAAAGATCACCCCCTTAGTCAACTACGTAAGGTGACAGCAGCCGATCTTGAGCGTTTTACTGAAATTGCCGTTGCGTATATCGACGAAGAAAACCTGAAAATTGTTACGCCTAAGGCTGGAAAATACATTGCATTATCGTTTTACGAGCACCTTCGTGATGCGGTATTAGATCAAACTGGTTGGTCTTATTTACCTGCAATTTTAATTAATCATTACTTGCGCGACGGCACACTTAAAGTCATCAAGTATAACCGAGCGATGAACTGGCAAGCCTATGGTGAGGTAGTAGAAAGTGAATCACGCAGAACACCTGTCATTAAATGGCTTTCAGAGCAAATAGAAGCTTACTTATTTGATGAAAGTGATTAGAAGCATAAAAAAGCAACATTAGAAGTTAATCAAATAGCCACTGAAAAGTCATAAAACCGCGATAGCGTAAAAATTCATCCTAAACAGAGTGTTTAAGAATCATGAATATCAATACCTATCGCACCTTATGGCTATCTGATCTCCATTTAGGTAACCGTGATTGTAAAATTGATTACCTCCTCAACTTTTTTGAACATAACCAAGCTGAAACCATTATTTTAGTTGGTGATATTATCGATTTATGGTCTCAAAAAAATCGCTCTTATTGGCCTCAAAGTCATCATGCATTACTAAACCTTTTAATCGATAAAGCACACCACGGTTGTAAGATCATCTATATTCCAGGCAATCACGATGAAAAAATCCGTGACTTTCTTCACTACGATTTTGGTCATATACAACTAGAACGCCAATACATTCATACCACTGCGACTGGAAAAAAAATACTGGCGCTACACGGTGATGAATTTGATGATTTAGTTACCATTAATCGCTTTCATAGTTATTTAGGTGATAAAGGCTATGACTTCCTACTCTTTCTCAATCGTTGGCTACACCATATTCGCCGCAAGTTAAATAAACCTTATTGGTCCTTAGCTACATACTTAAAGCAACGAGTCGATAAGGCACATCAGGCTATTGCTCGTTTTCGTCAAGCTGCTATTGATAATGCTAAAGATCGTCAGGTTGATGGGATTATATGTGGCCACATCCACCAACCAGACCTTCAATATTGTGACGACATTATGTATGCCAATTGCGGTGACTGGGTCGAAAATTGTACCCTTTTAACTGAAACCCATGATGGTGCAATTCAATTACGACACTGGACAGATACTCATTGTGAATTAATTGCAGATAGCCGTAGCTTATTTAATCAGAATAAAAAACAGTTACATAAAAAAAATGTCGCATAATAACGAATTAATAATGAAATAATAAGATATTGATTTTTATAAAAACACAAAGCGATTGCTAGATTTGTTGTACTTATAACGAGTCATTCACTTCTGTGAATTTATCTTATTTAAGATAAATAATGATAATTTATCTTTAAATTATATGGACATAGCTAGATTGAACAGTGTTTTTAAACCATTATATGCGTCGTTTTTATAAAATATGGAAAAAGAAATATGATGAGAAAATTGGTTGCCGAGTTTATCGGTACATCCTGGTTAGTACTTGGTGGTTGTGGTAGTGCGGTACTAGCTGCTGCTTATCCTGATCTAGGTATTGGTTTCCTCGGTGTAGCACTCGCATTCGGTTTGACTGTTGTAACTATGGCATACGCAATTGGTCATATTTCTGGCTGCCATTTAAATCCAGCAGTAACTGTTGGTCTATGGGCGGGTAATCGCTTCCCTACTGGTGAAGTTATCCCTTATATTATTTCTCAAGTACTTGGTGGTATCGCTGGTGCTGCTGTCCTTTACGTTATTGCAAGTGGTCACGCTGGTTTCGATCTAGCCGGCGGTTTCGCATCTAACGGTTATGGTGAACACTCACCTGGTCACTACTCATTATTATCTTCTTTCGTTACTGAAGTAGTAATGACATTTATGTTCCTATTTGTGATTCTAGGGGCGACCCACAAACTAGCATCTCCACAAATGGCTGGTTTAGCTATTGGTCTTGCGCTAACACTTATTCACCTTATTAGTATTCCTGTAACGAACACATCGGTTAACCCTGCACGTAGTACAGGTCCTGCTTTGTTTGTTGGCGACTGGGCAACATCTCAACTTTGGATGTTCTGGGTTGCGCCTCTTATTGGTGCTGTACTAGCAGGCCTTGTTTACCGTTGGTTAGCGCCAAATAACGATTAATAATACCGTTATTATCTACATTCAGATGTCTCTTTATATCAACTAATAATGAGTTGAATAAAGACAAAAAAAGCGAGCTTAGCTCGCTTTTTTATTATCTAGACAAACTTAAGTTAACTAAGCATTTTGTACTGCTTGTAATAAAGCCTGTACCGGATGCTTAAATTTAAGTTGCTCAAAGCGCTTCACTTGGCTTCGACAAGAGTATCCAGTAGCCAGACAACGTGCAGGGTCTAATTTATCGATATTCGGTTTCCAGCTTAGGTTATACACCCCTTTAGAGGTCTCTAACTTATCTTTTTCATGACCGAATGTTCCAGCCATACCACAGCAACCAACCGCAACAGATTGAAGCGCTATACCAAAGTGATTGAAGATCTCTCCCCACTGCTTTTCTGCATTTGGTAGCTTGGTTTTTTCAGTACAATGAGCAAATAAATACCAAGGTTGTTCATCTGTCGCTTGATATTGCTTTAACTCTGGCAGTAATGGTAATAACCACTCATGTGCGGTTAACACTTCAAAGTTACCACGGGTTTCTTTTAATACTTCAGCGTATTCATCGCGGTAACAAAGTACAAGCGCAGGATCGACGCCCACCATTGGAATATTGAGCACGGCTAATTGATTCAAGAAATCAGCGGTGTTACGAGCGGTTTTCGCAAACTGACGCAAGAAACCTTTTACATGCTGCGCTTTACCATTTGGTTTAAATGGCACCAAAATTGGCTTTTTACCCAGTTTTTCAGTCAAAATAATGAAATCTTTTACCACTTCGGCATCATAGAAGCTGGTAAACGGATCTTGAACAATCAGTACATAATTCTGACGCTCTTGCTCTGATAGCGCTTGTAACCATTGCAGATCAAAACGCAGCGCATGGTGTCCATCAAGTTGCTCGGTTAATGTCGGCAATGACAATAACGGCATATCAACATACCCAATCGCTTTTTCAGTTAGCTTTTTCGACCACTCTGGACGTGTTAAGGCATTCATCACCCCAGGTGCTTTAGCCATTAACGGTAAATAGTTTTCAACATACGCGACTAAATAATCTTTCGCTGGGCGTTGATAGCGGCTGTAATAAATATTCATAAAGCGAGAGCGGAAGCTTGGAACATCCACTTTGATTGGACATTGGCTTGCGCAGGCTTTACATGCCAAACAGCCATTCATCGCTTCCATCACTTCATGGGAGTAATCATACTGCTTACGACGTTCCCCATAAGTATTTTTTAGACGATCAATGATCTGTTTAATCGTCGGTGTCGTGGTCAATAACTTATGTTCTAACTCATCCGCATTAACGCCCTGCTCTGCTAATTGACGTAGCCATTCGCGAACCAGTCCTGCTCGCCCTTTCGGAGAATGGCGACGATCTGCGGTGATCTTCATCGATGGACACATAGGTGAGCTTGTGTCGTAGTTAAAACACAAGCCATTACCATTACATTCCATCGCTTGTTTAAAACTATCTCGCGTTGTTACGGGGATCTGACGATCATAAAAACCACGTTTACGATCATCAACCTTCACTAATTGATCATCGCTCTCTAATGGCGTACAAATTTTACCCGGGTTTAAACGGTTGTGTGGATCAAACGCAGATTTTATTCGACGTAATTCTGTGAATAACTCATCACCAAAGAAAGCCGGGCCATATTCAGAGCGGAAGCCTTTACCGTGCTCGCCCCACATCAATCCGCCATATTTTGCCACCAGCTCAACAACTTGATCAGAGACTTCTTTCATCAAGCGCTCTTGCTCTGGATCGCACATATCAAGTGCCGGGCGAACGTGTAAAACACCCGCATCAACGTGACCAAACATGCCATAATTTAATTGCTTTTCATCAAGTAACTGACGGAATTCAGCAATAAAATCAGCTAAGTTTTCAGGAGGTACACAGGTATCTTCAGCAAATGCGATAGGTTTTTGACTACCTTTTGCTGCACCCAATAAACCCACGGCTTTTTTACGCATAGTGTAAATTTTTTGGATGCTCGCCAACTCTTCACAAACTTGATAGCCAATAATGCCTGCTTCATTTTCCGTTATCATGGCATCGAGTCGCTCACACAGTGCTTTTACTTGTTGTTGGTTCTCGGCAATATCGTTGCTTGCATACTCAACCATATTAATCCCAAGCATTTCTTTGCCAGGCACATCGGTTAATAAGTCACTAACAGTGTTCCAAACAATATCTTGTTTTGCGAGATTCAATACTTTGGAATCGATGGTTTCTACCGATAGCGCTTTGGCTTCAACCATCATTGGCGCATTACGTAGCGCTGAATCAAAGCTATCGTATTTAATATTTACAAGCGTTCGTGATTTCGGGATCGGCGTAATATTCAGTTTCGCTTCTGCAATAAACGCAAGCGAACCTTCTGCACCACACAACAAACGACCAATATCAAATTGTGTTAGTTCATCGTCATAAACATTTTTTAAATCATAACCCGTTAAAAAGCGGTTAAGAGGGGGAAACTTATCGATAATTTGTTGGCGTTTTTCACGACATATTTGTGCAGAGGTTTTAACCACTTTTGCAGCAAGGTCATCACCTGATATCGACTCTATTTGCGTCTCATCTAATGCTTCAGTTTTTAATACTGAGCCATCAACAAGAACTGCCGTTAAGGACAATACATGATCAGACGTTTTTCCGTATTTTAACGACCCTTGACCCGAAGCATCAGTGTTGATCATGCCGCCCACGGTAGCGCGGTTACTAGTTGATAAATCAGGAGAGAAAAAATAGCCATGAGGACGTAACGCATCGTTAAGTTGATCTTTTACGACACCTGTTTGTACTCGAACCCAACCTTGTTCAGGATTAACTTCCAGTACCTTATTCATATGGCGTGAAATATCGACAACTACACCAGGAGTCAATGATTGGCCATTGGTTCCCGTACCGCCCCCACGAGGAGAAAAGGTGATTTTTTGATAGTTTTTCTGTTGACCAATTTGACCAATTAACACCAGATCATCGATATCTTTAGGTAAGATAACGGCCTGAGGAATAACTTGATAGACGCTATTATCTGTCGCAACAGCGAGTCGACTCGCATAGGTTTTCTCTATCTCGCCTCGAAAACCTGCCGCGGATAAATCGTCAAGGAATGACAGCACCAGTTGCTCGATACTGTGCTGATGGGTTAATGCTGGTAACATTGTGCTCCTTCTCCAGTGTACGCTATCACTTATAGCGGAGTCGTGTCCTACGACTACTGGCCTTCTCTCATTTAATATTTATAGCCTGATCGTTATAAATTCGATCATCGGCAAATCAATTTTAGATATTATTATCACTTTACTTTACCTTACAACGCGATAGAACAAAACAAACAATCATTGCTTGTCACTGCCACTTCCACCTTGAAAGTACTTATTTCAAACGGTAGCTATGCACTGTCATCAGTACGCACGACATAACCATGACGATAATAGTTAATGTTTTTATCAATAATATAGCGACTGTACTTATCACGAGCTCTACACATAATGAGCTCAAAAATCCAATCGCCAATACAGAGCCTAGTAGCACTACTGCTAATTTTATTTTTTGAGGGTAAGTAATTGTTTGTCGTGATCGGCCTCTATCAATAAAGACCGCGGTACTCATTGCAAGCGTACAGGCCAATAAATACACTTGCTGAGGAACTTGAAAATAACTCACACCAAGAGCGATTATCACGCTAAGCAGTGCCCAAAACCGCCAATTACGAACGAGCTGATAGGCTAAGCCTGAACGTTGCCACCAAATAAGCAAGACTAAAAGCACTATCCCAACCCCCAAGCCAAGTAACGTATCTGAGATAAAATGCACACCGAGCCAAACCCTTGCGATAGCTTGTAAACTAATCGCTATAATCAACAGCGGCAGTGTCTTTAAGCGAAACGCTATTAGGTTTGAAGTAAAGTGAGGTCGATAGCGATGAATCAGCAACGGTAAATTGTACCAAAGTAGTCCCCATAGTACCGTTGCCATTAGTGTATGGCCGCTCGGCAAACCAAAACCACTGGCTGCTGTTTGTTGTAACTCGGGCCAAATATAAAATGGGCGGGGTGATGCTAATGCTAATTTCATTACCGAAGCAATAAAAGTGACAGACACGAGCACACTTGATAAATACAACATTGCTGTGACACCAAAGCCGACGGTAACAATGAGCAATAACAAACCAATAAACAACTTTTCACCGGGTAAGTTAAACACAGATATCACTCGTTGAAAAAGTGATTGGTAACTGTTGGGTAGCAATTTGATTTCTTGTTGAAACGATTTAATCTGTATCAACTCCCATTGATGTGACCTACTCACCGCATGATAATCTGCAGTATTAGTAGTAATTTCACTATTGGGCACTTGTGATAATAAGTGTTGGATCAGTGGAACATCATTAGGATAGCGATAATCTTTTGACGTTATGTTTTCAGCTGACAGTAAATATGCACGCTTCACCTCTTTCGTAAAATGCTTCGCTTGCCAAGTACTAATTAGCAAATCATCATTTTCTGTCTCTGTTAACGGTTGGGTATAAGACAAGATCACTGTTGTTGGAATGGGTTGTTTCGCTACGCACGCAAACAACGTCGTATTACCTCGCAATTTTAGCAATTTCACCGCATCAACATGAATACCAGTTTCTTCATAGACTTCACGTACAGCCGCTTGCTCAGGAGAATCTTCAGGAGCAATTCGCCCGCCAGGTAAGGCTAATTTATTTGATATTTCTTCTTTTATAACGACGACTTTATCACCGTGACGGATCAAACATGCTGAGCCAACCAACGGAATTGCCTGAGCAGGTAAAGTAAAAAAGATAATAAAAAATAGCGTGAAGATAGCCCTATAAGACTTTATACCGAAAAATGAAGGCGTACATATACTTACCATGGAAAATAGCATCCAAGAAGAATAAAAAGAAAGCTGAGAAACACAGTGTAACTCAGCTCGCTAGACATAACGCAGAAAGAATCACAAAACGCTATAAGCCACCCATTAAGGTGTATTTCATCTCAGTATATTCTTCTATACCTTGATGCGCTCCTTCTCGACCAATACCTGATTCTTTTACGCCACCAAATGGCGCGAGCTCAGTAGAAATTAACCCTTCATTAACTCCAACCATGCCATATTCCAGTGCTTCACTAACACGAAAAGCGCGTGATAATGATTGAGTATAAACGTAAGCAGCAAGTCCTGAGTCAGTATTATTAGCACGTGTAATAACATCTTGCTCATCCGTAAATTTAAACACTGCAGCTAACGGTCCAAAGGTTTCTTCACTCGCCACTAACATATTATCAGTTACATTACTGAGCACCGTAGGCTGAACAAAGCAGTTTGTTGAAGCCTCTCGTGTACCTGTAACAAGGTTAGCTCCTTTCATCATAGCGTCGTTAATATGTTTTTCGACTTTCTCAACCGCAGCTCGGTTAATCAACGGGCCAATAGTTACGCCATTATCAACACCGTTGCCAACCGTTAGTGCTGATACTTTTTCAGCTAGCTTTTCTACAAATTGCTGGTACACATCACTATGAACATAAATACGGTTAGTACACACGCATGTCTGACCAGCATTACGAAACTTAGAAACCATTACCCCATCAATCGCGCGAGATAAATCAGCATCATCAAACACAATAAATGGCGCGTTACCACCTAATTCCAAAGATACTTTCTTAACCGTCGCTGCTGACTGTGCCATCAAAAGCTTACCGATTGCAGTAGAGCCTGTGAATGAAATTTTGCGAACTCGCTTATTACTCATAAGCTCTGCGCCAATTTTGACAGCATCTCCCGTAATAACATTAAATAAGCCAGCAGGAATACCCGCCCGATGCGCGAGTTCTGCTAGAGCAAATACAGTATAAGGAGTATCAGGAGCTGGTTTTAATACAACGGAGCAACCCGCAGCAAAAGCTGGACCACATTTACGTGTAATCATTGCTGCAGGAAAGTTCCATGGTGTTATGGCAGCAACCACACCAACAGGCTGGCGAGAGACTAAAATACGGGCGTCTTCTTTATGGCTTGGAATGATTTCGCCGTTTAGACGCTTAGCTTCTTCTGCGTACCATTCAACAAAACTCGCCGCATAGGAAATTTCTCCTTTCGCTTCAGCCAATGGCTTACCTTGCTCGGCAGTAAGAATATGAGCTAATTCATCACTATGTGAAACAATTAACTCATACCACTGACGTAAGATCATCGAGCGGTGTTTCGCTGTTTTTTTTGACCACAATCGATACGCTTTATCTGCCGCATCAATCGCAATATTTGTTTCTTCTACACCCATAAGTGGAACATGACCAATGACTTCATTTGTCGCCGGGTTAGTAATATTTACCGTTTTTCCAGAAAAGGCGTCACTCCATTGGCCATTAATAAATGCTTGCTGTTTAAACAAGCCACCAAAAGAAAAAGTCATTCGTGTTTCCTATTATTTCGTAAATATTGAGTATCTATTTAATCTTGATATTGTAATACAAATAAGTATTAGGCGTTTAATATTCAGCTATTATTTTATCAGTAACCAAATATTTATTGCTAATAATGCGGCAGACCATCGAGTAAACAACTAGGCTAAAGGAGAGTTAAATATTAATTTGTAATGGCAGATACATAGGCTTGTTTTCTAGCCTTACGAAAACAGGTAACAATAGCAATGACTAGAAAGATTGCAGTAATTCGGCACGGTATAAAACACGGTGCCATCATCACCTATATCGATACACCTCATCTGCCCGATACCAACCCCTTTATCCTTTGGGATCACTATTTATCCACTAGCCGATCTCATAATGAACTAGGCTTTCATGGCCATTCCGGTATCGATGCTGTCAGCTATCCCGTTGTCGGATCAATTCAAAACGATGACAGCATTAACGGTAAAAATCACATTCAAACGGGTGATATTCACCTCACCACTTGTGGTTATGGTATGGCACATAAATCACTAATGAAACCGCACAATGGGATCGCAGAAGCATTTCAAATGTGGACAGCTTCGCCTTCAGAGAAAGAAGGTGAAATGGCTACGCCATCAAGCACGCATATTGCTAGTGAAAACCTTCCACTCATTGAAGACACACACGCGACAACAAAAGTACTGATTGGTCACTACAATGGTGTTGAAAGCCCGATAAAACACAATTGCAATATTATTTATCTTGATATTATTGTCACGTCATACGGTAGTTGGACATTTACGCCGCCAGAGACTCATGTTGCAGGATTTATTTATTTACGCTCAGGGCACGCCTATATTGCTAACAATCAACTATATCCGAATCAAATGGGAATTTTTGCTCACTCACAATTACCCATTACTGTAACCACTACAAACCACAGCGCACGTTTTTTTGTTGCGTTAGGTGAGCCATTAAACCAACCCTTAATAACAAAAGAAGGTTCGGTTCATTCTTCAAGTAATAATTTAGACATTGCACTAAAAAATATTCAACAAATTATAAAACAATTACAACCCATTGAAGATAAAACATAAATAACAACGCCCTGTAATTTTCAAAGGAATAAAAATTACAGGGCGTAAGAAGTTTATGGGCGTGATGCTAACTGATAAGTACCATTTGATTGAAACCATAGCGCTTGTTTTTGTTTACGCCCCAATAGAATTGGGCCATCATCAAAAAACAAAAAGTTTTTCCAGTTACGTTTAAATACACCCCATTTAGTTTCTACAATATTGTATTTCTCGTAGCAAAAATAAATAGTTGTATTATCTTCCCATTGCAAAGCCGCCAAAATGGCATCTGGCAATGATGCATCATCATCGTTATCCCAAGCATCTTGCCAGTCTTCAGGCTCTGACCAGATTTTTGTATCTGCAGCCCAATCACCGTGCTCAAAGTGATCAGAATCTGGACTCTGTTTACTAATATGTTCCTGCCACAATTGCGAAGAACGCGCTTGCGTTAACGGTTTTATTTGCTCAAGATCTGTCGGAGGAACAGGCATCGAAGCATGGGTAAAAATCCACTTACGCGTGTAATTATCAAGTTCGGTGTAATTCATCAATTAGCCTAAATATATAATGACACCGCAATGTACATCAGACACAAAATTTGTTCCAGTTACAGACTAATAAAAAGCATTCTTCATCGCTGCTCTCAATGCATCAAAAAAGGTACGATTATAATCGTACCTCATCCATCACTTCCCGTGATTATAATTAACCTATTTTACTTTTCATCACCCCATAGATTACTCACCCAACCGCCAGCATTGTCATCGTAGTGACTATCATCAAATGTTGTTATTGGCTTTATGGGATTTTCATTATTATGACTTTCTAGTAGCTGTGATATATGCATCGCCATAGGATCACCTGTCGATTTCATTTGATGCCGAGTTGCAACTTCTTTGATAATTTGCAATCGATATGACGAGTTCATTTTTTTCATCACACACTCCTCTTTCTTTAGACATAAACGTATAAAAAATAGGCGTGCCAGCTCTAAACGTCAAATAACTGTATTGCTAATGTCATAATAGTCAGGTATATACCTAGAATTAAAATTTCTTAAATAACAACACGTTATTTTTTAATTAAAAGATGAGCTTTACTACTGCTTACAACCAAAATCATAACCGCATGATTTAAAAGGGAATAATAATAGATTAATTTTTTATTTCATTTTAGTCCTATTATTAATAATTACGTTTAAAAGGACATTTACAGAATGGGCTATATAGTCGGAGTGGCTTGGTGCATAAAACACATGCGACTTGATCATCTTGTTACCAAACCTGTTAAACTATAATACGTTATTGTTCGTTATATCTAAATGTTTAGGAGTACCTGTGCGTTTATTGTCTTTATTTACTTCGTCGGTTTTATCTTTACTGAGTGTAACTGCCATTGCAGCACCGACAAGTAATACTTCAACGGCACTACAAAAAGAGAGTCATACCACCTATTCTTTTCCGAACCAATTCCATCAATGTAAAAAGACATTAAATTACAATATCTTTTTTAAAGGTCAGAAAATTGGCCATTATCAACGTCACATTGTTTGGAAAGGTGATAGCGCTGATATTTATACCAATAGTGAAGTTGATGTTTTAATTACTAAATCAAAAATGGACTCTCATACTCAATTACATTGGTCAGATGCTGCTCAACGCTTTGTCACGGATAAATTTCAACGAACTATTTCTGGACTAATGGCAGGTAATGTCAGTGTAACTTTTAGTGACGATGGTCATAATTCAACAGTGACTGAAGATGGAAAAACGCAGAAATATACTAACGCTTTAGCGCCTATTCTTGATGGTGACACTATTGGTAGTCAAATGCGTCTTGATTTAATTGAAGGTAAAAAGAACTTTGATTTTATCATGCAAAATAGTGACGAAACTAGCCACTACTACTTTGCAGTAGTAGGTAATGAAACAATCAATACTAATTTTGGTACTCTAAATACTATTAGGGTTAATCAAACGAGAAAAAGCGATCGCCAACTTTCATTATGGTTTGCGCCGTCACTTGATTACCAACTCGTAAAGGCAACTTATCACCGTAAAATTGTCGATTTAGAAGCGATACTTATGAGTAAAAAGATGGATTGCCCACCAAAGCAGTTATTCAAAAAGTAATAATCACTAGTATCAAAAAGCCGAGTTACTTAGCTAACTCGGCTTTTTATTCATTTCATCGTCACTTTGCCACCAATGATTTTAAATGCAGGTGTACCTCTTACTAATGTATCCCGTCCAAATACCACACCACATTCAGGACATGTTGCAGGCTCAATCGTAAAGTCTTTTACAATTCTTTCTTTAAAACATTTTACTAACGCCCCTTTTCCACCTTTTCGATATTTAAATAAGAGCGTTTTACATTTAACACAAAAGATATCGACTGTTTTTGTCGGCCCTTTTTTATTCGGTTTTGCCACCCTAGATCTCGCTTAAATTATGATGATGAGCAGATCGTTAATTACCTGAAATTGTATTTTCAATAAGTATATCAATCTGCTTTCTATCAGTATCATAAACGCCAGCCAAGTTACCATATTTAGGCGAATGACGATCATTTTGATAAGGGTATTGCCAGCCTGTCGTTGTTTCGACAAACATCTCTGCAAATTGATGTGAAATAGATAAACATCCCGCTAAAACCGTATCAACATAGGTTTGTGTAATAGGAAACTGCTGACAAGGCGGTAAGGCGCTATTATTGATATATACCCAAACTGGTTCTGATAATGTGAGTTGCGTATTTTCTAACAATTCAATTTGTTGTGCGGTAATTTGAATACGTTGATAGCCATGCTCTCTTTGATCAAAGTCTCTCAAACCTTTTTCATCAACTTCAATTAACACGCCATTACATACACCCTGTCCGGGCTTTACGACTAAAGGTGCGATGGGATAACTACCATCAACATTACCCCATGAACGCTGTAAACCATGTACTAATGCAGGATAAGATTTACCAGTATTACCTGTACGGTTTCGCGAGTATTTATTGATCAGGCTTCCATAGCCAAAAATATACATCCAATCACCTTTCTTTCTTTTCATTACCACAATTGAAAACATTAAAGAATCGACAGAAAGTAAACCATTTCTGTAACTCAAGTTCAAATAGCTCTAGGCTTAATGGTGAAAATCGGATTGAATCTCCCGGTTTTAATTGACTAACCAAACTAAGATCGCGCTGAGTGATGCAACCTAAAATAGGATATCCCCCCAACGTTTGTCGATCATTGAGTAAAATAATGGGCTCTCCTGCCGCTGGAAATTGAACCGCTCCCTTTGCTATAGGTTGAGAGATCAATGTCGTCTTATTTGGGAGGATCTTTTCCCCTACAAGCCGATACCCCATGCGATCACTATGTTGACTCACTTGATATTCTGACTGATAAAACTTCTGCTTTTGCTGTGGAGAAAACCACTCTGCTTGATACGATTCAATAATAGATACCGTTAACTTATCCGCATAATGAGGTATATAGCGTGCAGGTACTGCTTGAAAATGATAAACGTTATTTCCGCCATATTTAGAAAGTCGTTGCCCTTCTTTAAGTGACTGACCCGTACCATCCAAACCACCCAGGTGATTCCTAGTAACTGTCGATACACTACCTAGACTTTCTTTAACACAAAAACCACCTTCAATTGCCAAATATGCTCTTAACCCTTGACGTGCATAGCCCAACTGCAATACTTGCCCACGCAATAAGCGTACCGTTTGCCAAGGTATGATCTTTCTTCCATCAACCTTGGCTTGCATATCAGCCCCAGTGAGAGCAATAGTACAATCGGTGAGAACGTCAAAACTGACTTGTCCTAATGTGATCTCTATTTGAGCCGCATTAGGATCATTATTTAACAATAAATTCCCCCAGCAGAAAGCATGAAGATCCATTGCGCCACCTTGGCTTAAGCCATGCTCTGCAACACCATAACGACCAAGATCTTGCAACTGCATTAGCATCCCTGATTCAATGATCTCTAACGCTTCCATAACAGCCCTCCTAGATCTAAAAATTCTTGTTTGGTGATCGCAAAAAATTGCACCCGATCGCCAATTGCAAAAATAGATAACGGGTACTGATCAGCTAAAAATAAGGATTGCGGACAATTACCAATAATATGCCAACCTCCAGGGCTTTGATCGGGATATATTGCGGTTTGGTTATCGGCAATACCAACGCTTCCTGCTGGTATTTGAAGCCGAGGTGACAACAGTCTAGGCATTGCGATTTCATCATCCACTGAAGATAAAAAAGCAAATCCAGCAGTAAAACCAATCGCACCTACTTGATAGATTTTATCACTATGTCGAGTAATAACTTGTTGCTCTGTTAACTGGCTATTAGCGGCGACAGTAGCTAAATCTGGTGCAACATCTGAATGATAATAAACAGGTAATTGATGCAGTTTTGATGTTGAATGGCAAGAGCCTTTATGACTTTGCTGATGATCAGCAAACCATTGTTCGCTTGCCGCAACCAATAAAGAATAACAATTACAGTCCAGCCGAAAATGTAGCATCACTTTAGTATACGAGGGAGTAACATCGATTAATTCACGACTATATTGTGTTTTAATAAACGTCACGTAGTCAGCAATCATGGATGTTGTTTCAGCGGTAATTTGCTGCCCAAATTCCACCATCATGGCTGATTCAGTTAACCGACTAATAAGCATAATAACGTCCTATTTATTATCATTTGCTGACTTTAATAACAGGGCGATCTCTTTAATTGTCGAAATTGATTCAGGGTTATCACCATGCACACAAATGGTATCAACCTGTAATGTTAATAATTTCCCACTCAGGGTTTTCACTTTACCTTGAGCGAGTTGTAATGCTTGCGCTTTTATCAAATCAGGATGGTGATGAACTGCACCAGTTTCATGTCGTGGAACCAATAACCCTTCTGTTGTGTAAGCCCTATCTGCAAACGCTTCAAAAAGTAAAGAAACCCCCTTTTGTTCGGCTATTTGAATATATGCCTCATTATTTGCTCGTGACAGGATCATAAGAGAAAGAGGAAGTGCACGGGAAGTATTAAGTTTTGCGATAGTAGAAACAATGACTTCGAAAATTTCAGGATCTTGCATCATTTGGTTATATAACGCGCCATGAGGTTTCACATACGTAATAGTCACAGCATTCAGACGACATAAGCCATCTAGTGCCCCGACTTGGTAAGCCACACTATGACTGATTTCATCCAATGTATGAGGAATAGGTCGTCTTCCAAACCCTTCTTTATCGTTATACCCAGGGTGAGCACCTATGATGACATCATGATGTTTAGCTAAAGCAATCGTTCTTGCCATCACCGTCGGATCGGATGCATGAAAACCGCACGCAATATTCGCCATATTTATCCATGGCATCACTGATGCATCATCCCCCATATTCCAAGCACCAAAACTTTCGCCCATATCACAATTTAACTTCATCATGCTCTCCTTGCAATCATGCCAGATCACTGGCTATTAATAATTATCTTAGCCCTCCGATGCATCAGAGTATTTGTATTTAGCAAACCTGTCTTTTCCTTTGTTATTGAAATATTACATAATTATCACATAAAACACTTTTTAAAATTTGCTAATACGTGACCTTTCAGCCATTCTTGCAGCATTGTGAGTAATCGCAAAAATTTAAAGCTAAAGCTGATAATTAATCAGTAATAAAGGATGTTTATGAAGAAGTTATTTATTTTATTAGGCGCTGTAACATTACTTTCTGCATGTACACCGGAAGTGGGCAGTGAAGATTGGTGTAACCAATTAAAAGAAAAACCAAAAGGTGATTGGACAGCTAACGAAGCAACCGAATTTGCTAAAAGTTGCATCATTCGCTTCGGCACTGATAGCGATAAATAACAAAAAAGAGCCTTTTGGCTCTTTTTTATTTGATGTATTCACATTACAGACGAAAAAAAAGCTCATCTAATGATGAGCTTTCTTTATAGATGGTGCCCCGGGCCGGACTTGAACCGGCACAGCGCGAACGCCGAGGGATTTTAAATCCCTTGTGTCTACCAATTCCACCACCAGGGCACGCAATTACTTGCGATGGGTAAGACACCATCTTTAGATATCGCTTATACGCCATATCTTTTAATTTTATTTTTATTTTTATTTTTATTTTTACCTATTAGGTAAAATAAAGATGGTGCCCCGGGCCGGACTTGAACCGGCACAGCGCGAACGCCGAGGGATTTTAAATCCCTTGTGTCTACCAATTCCACCACCAGGGCACGCAATTACTTGCGATGGGTAAGACACCATCTATAGATACCGCTTATTCGCCATATCTTTTAATTTGGAGCGACACACGAGGTTCGAACTCGTGACCTCAACCTTGGCAAGGTTGCGCTCTACCAGCTGAGCTAGTGTCGCATAATATTCTCAAAAGAGAATGGAGGCGCGTCCCGGAGTCGAACCGAGGTCCACGGATTTGCAATCCGCTGCATAGCCACTCTGCCAACGCGCCATTTTTCACACCGAGAATTGAGTTGCTCTTCGGTATGGGGTGCATTCTACGTAATGTAGCTTTTGAGTCAATACTATTTTTTAAAAAACAATGCTAAGCGATTATTTTACAACCAAATTATATGATTCAGCCTGTGATTTAGTCACCATGAGATGTAAAAACATCATTGCGCTACATCATATCTCGCATTGCTGCTGCAGGGATCACAGCTTTAGAATGGTTTTGTACTTTTAACGTTAGCTCTTTTCCAAGATTAAGTGCATGACGAATGCTTTTACCGCTGATCCTTCCAGCAAGATATCCTGCAATAAACGCATTATCAGCAATATAATCAGTAGTCTGACCTATTGGTTGGATAATAGAGATCTTCATCTGAGTATCGAGGGCTTTAAGATCACTTATCGGATGGTCGCTATATTGTTTGATAACTAATTCACAACAGTTTGAGTGACTATAGCGTTCAATAATACCAAGGCTAGTGCCCCAGATTCGTTGTTCGTCTTTTATCTCAATGAAAGCAATGTCGATGTAAGGTAATAACTGACATATCCAGTATCTTGCTTGTTGTGGTGTCCACATATGAGGCCGATATCGATTATCAAAATAAACTTTGCCGCCATCTATTTTATATTTTTCTAACAATACCAATAACGTTGCTTTTGCTTCATCGGTTAATAATGCAAAGCTCACTGCACTGATATAAATAGCATGATAGTTATAGTTGCTTAATGCTATTTCAAGTGGCGATGACTCCCTTGAAAAGTAATAACGAGCAGCATTATCTTTATTCCAAAAGTGGCGATAACAATGCCCTTCTCTATCGGTCTCTATATAACAAAGATCAGGAAATTTAGTCGAAAGATACCGAACTAAACTCGTATCTATACCTTCTTGCTGCCAGCACGATAATAATGATAGCGATAATTTATCAGTCCCTACCGCTGTCGCGTAACTGACACAAATAGATCGAGACTGTCCAAGCCGAGACAAATACAAGGCTGTATTAGGAACATCTCCACCATACGTCGCATATTTAGTCGTGTTATTTATTTCAACAAGCGCTTCACCAAAGAAAACAATTCTCACACGGATACCCCACCGTCAGATATCTAAGATTATGCTTCCATTCATACTCATCGTTATGTTGTTTATTAAAGCCTAATACAAATACTACGAATATTGATAATACAATCATCTAGATTTAAAGTATTTTTAGCTCATTATATGGAATAAACACAATCTCCATTATTACTGTTATTAATAACGTTTTATCAACCCTCATCAATGAAAATAGATCACTACAGCGAAGATATTGCTGTCTCATTATTTAAAATGAAATACCTTAAATACGGGGTAATTATCTATGCTATTTTTTGTTTGCAAGATCTCATCATTATATATTTTGACTGCGACACCCAATCTACAAAGTATGATATTTATTTGTTATTACGTTGTTTAACTGAGGGATTTAATTTACATGGAAGTGTTAGACTTTATTCAAGCAATTTTATTTAGTCTTGGCGTTCTTCTTTTTGCAATGTCGGCAGGTTTTGCAGTTTCGTTTCTAACAATAAAACATGATGAGGTTGATAATGTAGTTGAAAGCAAAATTGAAGCGAGTTTTTTCTCTGGAGCATGCCTTGTCGGTAGTGGCTTTATCGCTTATCTCTTGATATAATTCAACTTTCAGAATAATTTGACCAATCTTTTACGCTTATCCCCGTGACAAGCGTTTAATTCCTCTTTCGTATGCTTTAACCTCATTTATACGTTAAACTTCATCTATCTATTACTCATCGTTTAGCTTTAATGAGCAATAGAACATTGAATAGCACAACGCCAACTAAATATTTGCCTTAAATAACGGAAGATGTAATGGAAGCGGAACAAATAGAAATTCTAAATTTTATCTCACAGTATCCGCCTTTTGATACTTTGCCAGAAGAGCAACTTCATCAACTTGCTCTTGAAATCGAAGTCGCTTATTACCGTGCGAACACCATGATATTGAATACTGGCGATAGAATTCATGATCTGTATTTAATTCGAAGTGGTGCTGTTGAAATATACCGTCGTAAAGGCGAACTCTACAACCGTCTTGATGAAGGTGACATTTTCGGTCAAATGGGCTTGTTAATGAACAACCGCGTCCGGATGCCCGCAAAAGCACTTGAAGATACTCTACTCTATTGTATTCCCAATGCTTTGTTTATTGAACTTTGTGATAAATACGATAGCTTTGCTGATTTCGTTGAAGTTGAAGACGGGGCACGTTTACGTCATGCCGTATCAAGCCAACATGATGAAAATGATCTGACGACATCAAAGCTAAGAACCTTGATCACTCGCGATGCCGTCATCATTGACCAAAATGAAACCATTCAAACAGCAGCACAAACAATGGCTGAAGAAGGCGTTTCTGCATTATTACTTAGTGACAGTAATGCTACCGATGACGATGATGATAACGATTATGTCACGGGTATTATTACCGATCGTGATTTATGTACCCGTGTATTAGCAGAAGGAATATCCACCTCAAATCCTGTTTCTTCAGTCATGACAGCAGAGCCTATTACCCTCGATCATAATGCCTATGTGTTTGAAGCGATGCTGACTATGCTGCGTTATAACATTCATCATTTGCCTGTGCTTAGAAACAAACAACCTATAGGTGTTATCAGCGTTTCTGATATTGTTCGCTATGAATCGCAAAATAGCTTACTGCTGGTTAGTAGTATTTATCAGCAACAATCTGTAGAAGAGCTCATTCAATTATCAGCACAAGTTAAAGACTGCTTTGTACGCATGGTAAATGAAGACGCTAACTCGCATATGATTGGCAGCGCAATGGCAGAAATTGGGCGTAGCTTTAAACAGCGCTTATTAGAATTAGCAGAAGAAAAGCTCGGTCCACCACCTATTCAATACTGTTTCTTAGCCTTAGGTTCTATGGCACGAGATGAACAACTCATCGTCACAGACCAAGATAATGCTATTATTCTGGACAATTCCTTCGATCACGATAAACATAATGCGTACTTTGAAGCGCTTGCGGCTTTTGTTTGTGATGGCCTTGCTGCATGTGGCTACACTTATTGCACTGGTGGCATTATGGCGACAAACCCAGAATGGCGCAAAACCCGTCATGAATGGGAGCAATGTTTTGCCGATTGGATCGATAATCCAAAACCTCAAGCGTTATTAAATAGCTCTATCTTTTTTGACCTAGGCGGTGTTTGGGGCAGATTACGTTGGGCTAAACAACTTAATGGTTTTATCGTTCGTCGTGCCCGTAACAGCCCTCGCTTTTTAGCTTGCCTTGCACGAAACGCAATCAATCGCACACCACCATTAGGTTTCTTTAAAGATTTCGTAATGGAAAAAGATGGACGCCACAATAACTCGATTAATCTAAAGCGTCGTGGTACAGCGCCATTAGCAGATTTAATTCGTGTCCATGCCCTTGCGGTAGGATCTCGTTCACAAAACTCACTAGAGCGTTTGGACGATATTATTGAAAGTGGAATTTTACCACCGGGACGGGCTCAAGATCTTCGCGATGCCATGGAATATATTTCATTAGTCCGTATTCGCCACCAAGCGTTGGATGTTGAAGAGGGACAAGAGCCTGATAATAGTATTGAGCCTGAAAATATGTCCGATTTTGAACGCCGTAATCTTAAAGATGCTTTCCAAATTTTAAGTAAAGCCCAAAACTTCGTGAAATATCGCTATCAAGCAACACGATAAGGGTAACGAAGCATGTTTAGAGAAGTATTCAAAAAAACATCATCAACCCACTTCATTCGTAATACTCCGATAGTGGATTGGCAAAAAAAGTTTGCGGAACTTGCCCATGATGCTAAAGACCAAAGAATTAAACAATATTATCAACATGGTATTTTTAGTGGTGATACCCCATTAAAAGACATTGAATTTGTTGCTTTAGATTTTGAAACAACAGGGCTTAATGCTAATAAAGATGACATTATTAGTGTCGGACTTGTACCCTTCACCATTAATCGTATTTTTTGCAAACAATCACAGCATTGGGTTGTAAAGCCAAAAGCAAAACTAGATGAAGACTCCGTCATCATTCATGGTATTACACACTCAGATGTACAAACTGCGCCAGATATACGTCGAATTTTAGAAGCGGTATTAGATTCATTAGCTGGTAAAGTCGTGGTAGTGCATTACAAAGCCATCGAACGGCAGTTTATGGATAAGGCATTAAGAGTGCGATTAAACGAAGGTATCCAATTTCCTGTTGTTGATACTTTAGCACTTGAATCACATATCCAAACCCAGCAATACAGTGGTTTTTTAGCAAGATTGAAAGGGAAAAAGCCAGGATCGGTTCGATTAGGAAAATGTAGAATTCGATATGGATTACCAGCTTACCAACCTCACCACGCGTTAACAGATGCATTAGCGACAGCTGAGCTATTACAAGCTCAAATCGCATATCACTTCACTCCCGATACGCCAATTAATCAAATTTGGGAATAAAAAAAACCGCAGTACTAACACTGCGGTTTTTTATTACCATTTTAGGCTAAATCGCCCTTGATAATTACTTGTACTTTTCTGTTCTAAAGCCAAGCATTAAGCTGACACACATCAGCAACAATATAATGGTAAACGGAAGAGCCGTTGAAATAGTACCCGCTTGAAGCGCTTGAATTGCTTGGGTACCTCCTACCCACAACAATGCAATCGCAATTAAACCTTCAATAACAGCCCAAAATACGCGTTGCGTTACTGGATTATCAACTTTACCACCTGCAGTAATACTATCGATAACCAGAGAACCTGAATCTGATGAAGTAATAAAGAATACTAAAACTAAACAAATACCAATAAAAGATAAAATAGTACCGAGTGGTAAGGCATCAAACATTTGGAACATAGCAAGTGAAACTTCAGTAATACCATTCTTACCTAATGAACCAATACCATCCATAACTTGGTGAATTGCTTGACCACCAAATACAGACATCCAAACAGTTGTAACCACAGTAGGTACAATTAAAACAGCAATTAAGAATTCACGAACTGTACGACCTTTTGAGATACGTGCAATGAATGAACCAACAAATGGTGACCATGAAATCCACCACGCCCAGTACACTACAGTCCAAGCATGTAGCCAAGCCTGATCTGTTCGACCAAATGGATTACTTAATGGAATAAAGTTTTCTACATAACCCACAATCGTTGTTGGGATCGTATGCATAGAAACTGCAAAACCAACAGCGCCTACAAAAACAAGAAGAACTAATGCTACCAGCATATTGATATTACTTAGCAGTTTAACACCAGAGTCAATGCCTTGAGCAACAGAGTAGATGGTAATGATTGTTACACCGACAATAATACCAATTTGTAACCCTAACCCACCATGTGTACCAAATATATGGTTAATACCACTTGCTGCTTGCTGAGCACCAAGCCCTAGTGATGTCGCTAAACCAAATAGTGTTGCAAGCACAGCCAGGATATCAATGATATGTCCAGCCCAGCCCCAAGTACGATCGCCAAGGATAGGATAAAACACCGAACGAATAGAAAGAGGTAGGCCTTTATTATAAGCAAAAAATGCCATTGAAAGGGCAACAACACCGTAAATAGCCCATGGGTGTAAACCCCAATGGTACATAGTTGCGCCCATTGCGACTTTAAAAGCTTCTGGCGTTTCAGGCGTCACACCTAGTGGTGTCAAACCACCAGAACCTGTGTAGTAGCCAGCTGGTTCGGCTACACTCCAGAACATTAAACCAATCCCCATACCCGCAGCAAATAGCATTGCTAACCAAGACATGGTGGAATGCTCAGCTTCTGCGTCTTTCCCCCCCAAACGGATGCGACCGTATGGAGATATTATCAATCCTAGACAGAAAACAACGAAAAAGTTACCAGCTAAGATAAACATTGAATCGAATTTATTAACAATCGCGCTCTTTACGCTATCTAATGTTGCTTTTGCTGTACCAGGATCGCTGATAAGAATTGCTGCTAAGAAGAGAACAATTAATCCTGCACTAACGCCAAATACCGCATTATGGACATCAAAGCCCCATTTTTGGACATTATCTTGTCCGATTGTATAGTCGGTATTATTAATACTATATTTATCGTGCTTACTCATTTATAAAGTCCCGTTATGATTACAGCTCAAATCATCAATACTTAGTCCTGTAAATAAAATTTGAGCCGCAATATATAACCATTTGATCATTATAACTGTCAATAGATGACTTAATCGTCTAAAAACAATTCATTTATTATAAAAAAACAACATGTACTATAAATAGAAAGTGACATCCGTAATGGAAATCAGTCGTAATTTACATTGTACTCTAACTACTTCCATCTCAAATTTAGACTATTTTTTTAACGTTGACCTATAAATGTAAAATTACAACTAATCAATCCATTTCTCTTTTTATTCATAACCTTATAACTGAATGCCCTATAAAAAAACCATCAACCGCCAAATTTATGTCACTTTAAAACCATAAAGCTTCTACTTTGTCATTAGCATAATATAACAACGAAAAAATAGGTTGATAAATACACAAAAAAAGAGAGAGGTGATGTTTTCTTTTTAGTTATTATTTATAAATAAAGAAATAATATTTTCTCAAAAAACAATTCTGTGCTTTTTTTTTATACATATCGGCAATTCAAAACAGTATCTTCAACTACACGAAATCCAAATGAATATGAGTACACCCTTTTTTACATGCAATCCCAGGTTGTTCGCTCTTTTCTGGTGGAACTAAGAATAATGTTTGTCCACATTCTTTACAGTTAACCACTTTACCTTGCATGATCTTTTTAATAATAGCTTGTTGGTCACCAAACGATTGTTTGGTCTGTTTGTTTAATTGAGAAAAATCGAGTTTCATAAGGTCTGCTCATAAATGTAATATTAATAGATATAAAAAAGGGCTTTTCAGCCCATTTTTATAATTCAAAATCATCAAACTCAGTTGCTTCAACTTGGCGCTCAAGAAAAGCGACTAAGTCGTCATGACCGCCAATATATTTATCATCTAAAATAATTTGAGGTACAGTACGAACAGTTTGTCCCGTTTTTTTCTCAATGAAATCAACCATCACTAATTTTGATAAATTTAGCCCTAAAACAAGTGTTGTATATTCGATACCACGCTCGTCAAGCAATGCTTTTGCTTTCACACAAAATGGACAATTCGGCTGAGTAATTACTAAATTGTCGTATTGCTCAAGCTGTTCGATTGTTAGATTTTTTACTTCAGTCATCGCAATGCCACTTCTTCTATAATGTAGACTGGTCAAGATAGTTGAAACTTACTTAATAGTAAAACATCTACTTCACACCCGTTTACTATCTAAGCAATATTTAATTTTAGTAGCATTGTTCACTTTCTATTCGCAATTACTCATTAATAAGCAATTAGTTAAAAACAACTTCCGACAATAAAAACATAACCACTTGTTTTATTTAAAAATAAAATAATCCTCACTGAAGAAATTGATGATAAAATTTTAACAAATTTTAACCTTTCACATGTTGAACAATGATTGAAAATAGATGATATTAATTACCTTACTACCGTCAACTGTTTCGTCAGTCCTTTTGCATTCAAACACTAACGGATAATCAAAAGCAGTAAAATTAACAATAATAAATCGCTTTTATCACGGAATTTAACTGCTCTGTCATACAGAGTTAAGGAGAGAATTGTGGCTATCATAACTACACCACAAACTTATAATAAAGGTGAGTTAACTCAGTTACTTGATATTGCACGAAATGCTATTCAAGACCATTTTTCCGATAGGCCGATAAATGCCCCTCGCCTTAATCATTACACGCGAAAGATGCAACAACATGCGGCGTGTTTTGTTACTTTAGAAGTAAATAATGTACTACAAGGCTCAATGGGTACAACCATTGCTTCGCGCCCATTAGTCATTGAAGTTCACAATAAAGCGGTAGCGAGTGCTTACGAAGATCGCCGCTTTATGCCTCTTTCGGAAGAACAACTGGATGAATTAACAATTGAAGTCGAAGTGTTATCGTCACTTGAAACGCTGGCTATTCACTCTCATCAGGCTTTGGTTGAGCACTTACAAATACCTAACAATCGCCAAGGTATTGTATTAATTGATCGCTACACGCAAACAGTAATGTTACCAAGTGCGTGGAAAAAAGGCATCACATCGGATCATTTTGTTCAGCAATTAAAGCAAAAAGCAGGTTGGTCACCTACCTATTGGTCACCTAATATGATTGTTAAAACCTTTACAACTAGCGCACTTAAAGAAAAATACGCAAAAATTTGTAGTAAATATTTCTAATCATCACAGCAAGCAGCAGTCATCGCTGCTTGCTTATTTAAACCTTTCCGCCATAACATTTGACTTATATGGTTTGATTTACAATCAATTTCATTATGAATAATAAGACATTTCATCTTTTTCTATTGAGCTATTTTGCAATCAATCCATACGGTATACTTTTAAACATTTGAGGTTGCAGGCTTATCGTCGGCGCTAAATGGGTTCCTTTCCAATCGAGTAACATTATCGCAAGTACATTTCGGTGCTCACCAGAGACTAAATCTATATCACCCGTTACTGATGGAATCATTCCATGCTGTGGATTTATTGCTTGCTGAATAACATTGCGGGTTTTATCTAACACGGGATCTGCATCTAACCCTGCTAATAAAAAGTTAATACCAACCTCCGCTATAACATCCTCTTTTGTTTCAGCAATAATCTTATCTATATTTTTGCGGTAGTAATCAAAAATCCACTGATAATCTTTTTCATTGATCGGTAATTGATAATATTTCGATGCAGCAAAAATAATATGCGTTAACCCATAAATTTTATTACTGTATTGCTGAGAAGATAATTGATTGTCTTGACTATCAGGGTAAGTTTCACGAAAAGCAATAATAAAATCATTCACCACATCTTGTTCACCTAATTGTCTTAACCAATAGACTTGATTTGCAAGTTGTGCAGCCCATGCTTTGATCATTTCTGGATCAGTAACATATTTTTTAAAATCATAACGGCGAAGAACCTGTCTTAGTTGCGTATCATTTTGATGTTTTAAACCATATTCATCGGCACGCGCCATTGAACCAAGTAACCCAACGCCTAAATATACATATTCTGGCATCGTTTGAGTCGCTTTATATCGAATTTGGCTACGCTCTTTAGGGGATGTTTTATAATTTGCTAAACGCGTTAAGCTGTATTGCTGTACTTGTTCAGGTGTAACCACTTCTGTCGAATAGCGATTTAAATTACTCACTACACGCGCCATATCCATCCATATCGCTGCTGCGTATTTAGGATCTAACGACTGCCGATACATACGTAAGCCATAATGCCCTGCGGTATAGGCTGGAAATGTATATAACCGAGGCTCAAAGGTTTGGCGGATCTGATTAGCACTTTGTTGATATGTCGGATTAAGCTGTAAACTATTTGCAGCAATAGACCAACAAAATAAAAGACAGAAAAACCAGTAGCGGCTAAGTACTAAACGCATAATGACTCCCCCCGAAAAATAACGAGGGTGAAGAGTAACATTAGCTATTACTATCTCTGTTAACTTTTATCTATAAGTAATTGTTATAATATAAATATGCCAACATGATCACATCGTCATTTAGTCCGCAATATTAATATCAGCCCACACCATTCGATGATCTGATCCTGCAGAAGGCTTTTCTCTACCTTTACAATCTAAAATAAGTTCACGTAATGAATCATGTTTATCCGGCCAAAAAACCCCTGTTTTTATCACATCTAAATTTTTTGACGGCAACACATAATCTAACCGTAACCCAGCTAAATGCGTCCACTCATTTTTTCGACCAGTCCGCTTTTGCCAAGGATAATAATGCCTTGCACCTTCACTTTTAGGCGTCTGCTTACCACTACTAACCGTTGTATTTATTTTATCGAGTTTCAATAGCCGTTTAATCGCAGCTTTAAATCCGTCACCATCATCTATATCGGCATTTAAATCCCCCATTACAATAAAGGCATCATCAGGTTTTAATCCACCAACTTGATCATTATCATCAACTAAATAGGATTCATCATTAATGATGTCGATTAAGAACTGGATTTCATCATGATTACGTTTTGCATTTCGACGTTCGCTGCCGTCAAACACTGGAGGGGTTGGATGACAGCACAGTAAATTAATTTCTTTATCTTCAACAACAATAGGCACAACAACATGATTTTTAGAAGATAAACGTAATATATGCTGAGCTTCTTTTGAATAATAATCGACAGGCATTAAATTATTCGGCATATCCTTCCAAAGAAAGTGCTGCCACGTTCGAATATTCTCTTGCTGTAAAGGATATTTAGATAAAATAACAAAGCCAAAATGACCATGAAATTCACCGTAGCCTTGAGCATCTTCTGGTAACGTGCATACACCATCACCGTTTAGATCTATTTCGGTTATTAGGCCAGTATTGGATGAAGGGCAATAACGATAAGGGTAATCAATCGCAGACTGCTGATATTGAGAATGAGATAAATAATGCTGACAAAAATTATCAAGGCTGCCATCATCGCCCCCATTACCTGGATGATCAAATTCACACAGTAACAAAACATCAGCATTAACATATTGAATAATAGCCGCGAGTCGCTGAAACCTTTTATGAGTTAAACCCGATGTTTGCTGAAAAATGCGCCCTTGTTCTGGCTCAGACATCGCGACATTAAATATTGCCACACGCAAGGATTGTTTAGTTTCTAAAACGGTTGCTAAAAATTCTGCCACACGTTATCTCGTTATCAATTAATTGAAAACGGCATTGTAAACATCAAACCCATGTTTACAAATACAAACCACGTAACTTTATTTTTCTAAATATAAAACATTATTTAAGATGGCTTAACCAATGTATCTATTGCTAACCGAATTTGTTTTGCATCATATCCAGCTTGATGCCTCATCGCCCCTAAGTTATCTAAAGCCAATTTAAACTGTACCTGACCAAGTCCCTTTTGATGTTTCAACCAATGGCTTACTTCTGTAAGAACAAAAGATGGGCGCATATGTGCAGCATGGTATAAACGACCTAGCCAGAATAGATCCCATTCACTGTCACATAAAACCAAATCATATTGACCTAAAATCATATTTAAATGTTGGCAAACATCCATCACTTGCATTCCAGTTTCTTCAATCATTGACCGAGATATCTTATGGATATTGTGTTGAACATCTTTATCCCAATGAGACCAGTTATCTGATGCAGATAAGGGATTAATTAACATGCTATTGTTTGTTCCATCTGGTAAAGAATACCCAACCTCAATCGGATATGAATGTTCAGATAAACCTGATGCCTCAAAATCAAGTATTGCCCACATTTCACACTCCCTGTCTTTATAACTATGCTGTTAATCATCGACGTCCCTGCAGTGACAACAACCTAACAAATATTTAAAGAATACCTACACCTTATAACTTTAGACCGTCACTCATAACACAACAAAACTTTCATAGATAAGGATTACTTTTAAGACACACTACACATAAGTAATAAAAGATTTACTTTAATTAATCATTAGTAAATACAGCGCATCACTGCATTTACCCATCATTTAACGATATAATTACTGACACTGTATTTTGACCTAAAAATAACTATGATTACTTCTCCCACTCCTCTGATTGGCTTTGCGGGCTTTAGTGGCTCAGGAAAAACAACGTTATTAGAAAAGGTAATCCCGATACTCAAACAACGTGGTATTCGATTAGGTTTAATAAAACATAGTCATCATGACATTGAACCTGATGTACCAGGTAAAGACTCTTATCGATTACGTCACGCGGGTTGCGGGCAAACATTACTGGCAACAAAATCACGCCACATGCTTTATTTTGAATACCCAGAAAATGAACGTAAAGATCCTGAACTCAACGAGTGTTTAGAACAACTCGATCACAGTAAACTCGATCTTGTTTTAATCGAGGGATTCAGAGAGCAGGCTTTTCCTAAAATAGAAATTCATCGTCCGTCATACAATAAACCCTTATTGTATCCTAACGACCCTTACATTATCGCACTTGCTACTGACGCAGATACTCAACTATGTCCGCTACCGCAGCTAGATATCAATGATCCTGAGTCTATTGCGCAATTTATTCTTACTTGGTTAGAAAAAGATGATCATTAGAAAGATGGCCAGTATAGATACAGCCCGTTTTTGTCCACAATGTGGCAAATCAAGCTTAACTCGCTCATCTAATAAGCAATTTACTTGTAGCGAATGTGATTTTACCTATTTTCACAATCCAGCAGCTGCCGTTATGGTCGCACTGTCATATGAAGATGAGTTGCTGGTAGCAATAAGAGGTAGAAATCCAGGATTAGGGTTATGGGATTTACCCGGCGGATTTGTTGACCCCAATGAATCATTAGAGCAAGCAGTAATACGAGAAATACAGGAAGAACTCAACTTAACGCTGACTGATTTCACATACCAAGGTTCATTCAGTAATACGTATTGCTACAAAAATATTGAATATAAAACCTGTGATACTTTTTTTAGTCATCAATTATTAGATAAACCAACACTAATTGCACAGGATGATGTTGCCGATCTTCTGTGGGTAAAAAAACAAGATATTAAACTAGAAAATTTTGCTTTTCCCTCAACGCAACGCGCTGTTGAGTTATGGTTGAATAATCACTAAATTAGAAAATAAGAAGTATCAACATCTATTGATACTTCTTATCAATAAGTTACAAAATATTATTGATTATACGAGGATGGCTCTTTGGAGAAGATCATGACACCCAACTGGCCATTTACTTGATATGAAAGCGCTAATTTACCCGCGAAATAAGTAAATTGATTCACCCCACCTAATTGCTCTAAATATCGTTGTTGCTGCTCTGCGGCTAAAGGATTATCACACTGTTTTTCAGTCACCGAAGTATGCTGCTTTAATACATTAATAAAGCCCGGACGCGGCTCTGATTTAACGGTAACCGTATAATTATTACAGGCAACTGAACCAGTAAAATGTCCATTAATATAACGTAATCGGATATCGTTCTCGGCACTCACCGGGTCGCCATAACGCCAGCTTTCTAGTCTCCATTCAGTATTAGATAAAATATCTGGCGTTAAGCGAACAATTTTTCGTGTATTCGGCTCTTCTATTAATTGATTATTACTATCTAAATGCCAGACATGCTGCACAACATCACCAGGACAACAAGCTGAATCGTTTTTACCCGGCTGAATAACATCTAAAATAATTTTCTTATTCATTATTTTTAGATCTTTAACTCGAAAACGGTCGCCGACAAATTGAGTCGCAATATTTTTTAAATGGCCACTTTCTTTATCAACAACCGCTATGTACAAATATTGCCCTGTTCCGCCTGGTGAATAGTTTAATAAAACTACGGCCATCTTTTTATTATTTTCCGTCAGTGATCCAACGGCTTTGATATCATCAAGAAGTATGACTTGTGGCATGACTGAACCACCTGGTTGATACGGTTCACCGGCCCATAAACCATGCTGTAATTTAATCGGCGTGCCAATATCTTCTATGCCGCTATAGCGAGCATCTTTTAAGTCATGAAAACTATAGGTTGCGAGTGGTGGAAGAATGGTGTCATTAATAGCAGTAAGATTATCTAAGCGAGAGTCATAAGTTGACACTAAGCAACGTTGAACATCAGGTTGATCTAAGCAACCTGTCCTTGATTCTAACCAGTTTTTCTGTGTTTCTTTTATCACAGAAGCTTCGCTTACCATCGACTGAGTTAGCACTTGCTGATACATATCTGACATTTGCTTGTGTAACAGTGCTAATTTAGGATCTTTACAAATTAACTGATCAATATTAGAGGTCGCGGAATGGCAGTATGAGCCATCATTATTTGCTGCCATCAGCGTTGTACTGAATGTCGCGATAGCTCCTACAAATAAGAGCACCAAACATCTCATCTTCATTCCTTTATTTTCCACTTACCATTAGAATATAAACAGTTACTGGAATAATTCGACCAGCGTTTTATTAATTAGTTCCCACCCCCTATAAGTTACTGAACAGGTAAGAATGACAAAACGTTTTATCACCTAGTCAAATAATCCCTTTATTCGACTTATATTAAAATATGGAGATATGTATTCTCTTTTCTTTACTTTCAATTACTTTTTCAACCAAATATATCTATTTTTGTAGCAATAGTTCATCATTTAATTAATCACCATCAATTGTATTACAAATAATTTTCATTAGAATGCTGTCTCGTTTGCCTTAATGGCAGATCAAACAGGTTCTATATGCGCTCTTTAACTCAAATTTTTATTACATGCCTTTTTGTGATTAGCATGCCATGTTTAGCGGCGGCAAGCACTGTCACACCTCCTATTCAAACCTTTGAGCAACTAGCACAAGCTCAACAGACGAAACAAACAATACAAATTATTGATTGTCGAGACAGCAATTACTTCAACGGTTGGCCAAATGGAGATGCTACCCGAGGTGGTCATATCCCTAATGCCGTCAATATTGATAGTCAATGGCTCACTCTTTTAACACCGGCTCAGATGACAAGCTTACTTAAAAATCGTCAACTATCTCAGAAAGTACCAACCGTCCTGTATGGTGATAAAACCTCAACGGCGGCAATGAGTGACGCACTCAAACAACAAGGTTTTAGTTTTACATCTACAATTAATCAGCCCGTTACTGACTATGTAGGCAAACTTAAAACACTAAAAAACTTTAAACACTTAGTATCTGCACAATGGTTAGATCAGCTAATCAATCACCAACAACCATTGTACGCACCACAGTACGGTTATAAGATTGTTGAAGTTGAATGGGGGCCACCATCCACATATTTGCTTTCACATATCCCCAGCTCGCTATACGTAAATACTAATGATATTGAAAGCAAACCATGGTGGAATAAAGTCAGTGATAATGATCTTAAAAAAGTCATTACTGATTTAGGTATTCGTTATAACACCACAGTTATTGTTTATGCTCGCAATAATATGTCAGCAGCACGCTTTGCTAACTTTCTAATGTATGCTGGCGTTGAGGATGTACGACTACTCAATGGTGGCTGGAATGCGTGGGAAAACGCGCATTACCCTACCCAGGCTTTCATTAATGAAAACCATGACGACGTAAGTTTTGGTAAAACGATTCCAGCAAACCCTCAATACCTGACGGATCTCCAGCAAGCAAAAACAATACTAAAAGAACCCCAAACTACCCATTCACTCGTGAGTATTCGTACTTGGCAAGAGTATATTGGAAAAACCAGTGGCTATGATTACATCAAGCCTAAAGGTCGTATCGAAGGGGCAAAATGGGGACACGCTGGTAGTGACTCTTACCATATGCAAGATTTTAATAACCCTGATGGCACAATGAAAAGTGGTTACCTCATCGCGAAACAATGGGCGAAATGGAATATTAAACCAAATCAAAAAGTCGCTTTTTTCTGTGGTACTGGTTGGCGAGCATCTGAGGCATTTTTCTATGCTTATGTTATGGGATGGAAAGATATCAGTGTCTTTGATGGCGGGTGGTATCAATGGAGCGCAGATAAAAACAATCCTATCGCTGAAGGCGTACCTAAATAACATTGTTAAAGCTCTAACATAAAAAACTCGGTCATAAACGGTAGCCCTTAGCTGCCGTTTACTTCTTCAAGCTTTAATGATCGTCACAAGGTTAAAAATAATTTATTTAAAGAACAAAGAGCTAACATTCCCCTGACCGAAAAATAACCATATCCTAACAGCCATTACGTTGAATGACATCTAACCACCTATTAACCTTGCACACCTTAAATGAACCTAAGTTGTGGAGGCCATATGTCAACGTTTACTATCGCTCCCGTATATTTAGTAAATAACAACGCGAAAAAAATGCGTTATGCGCAAGCCGAAATACCGCCGACCCAACCTAGGGTTAACCAAGAAAACTCAGAGAAAAAAGCCTCTACTATTACGACTTTCAGTGGTTACGATAATCGTGGAGAAATACAGCCAAAAGCGTCAACTAAAGGCTGTACGATCAATATTAACGTTTAACACAAATCTCTGAACGCAAAGGGACTTGCTCGATCTGCGCCATAACCTTACTTGGATTCGCCAGATACGCTTTACTTATCGAAGACACACCCAGCTTATGTTTCAAGTAATTAGTGTAATCATTAAACTTATACTGGCTATACGCTTTGGGATACATACGACTACAACTGTTATACCACTCAACATAACGTTTAAAGAACAATGTTGCTTGCTGTGCCGTCATCTTCGACATCATTACTGCCATATCTTTAGATAATTGGAAATGCTGATAATCAATTGGCGAATTCCAAAAACCGCCCCAGTATAAAAAGCCATTACGTGCAAATATATCTACGACTGTTTCAGCCATCCCTTTTCTATCTGGTTTACCATAACGATAGATTTCACGGTTAGCGTATTTTGTACCTTCTACGGGGCTATATTTTGCCTGACCTGCGCTCGCAAAAGTCACAAATGGATTCTGCACCGGATTTAAATCAATCGCAGCACCATAGGCGTGAAGCGATAAACTACTCGTCCCTTCTACTGGGCGATAATTAAAAGCAGAAGTATTGTTATCTGTCATCGATGTCGTGTCATCACCACGATATTTTTCAATCGGAACTGCTTTATGAATTGGAAAGCCTTGTTGATATAATTCATCGAAAATTTTGCCCACATAAGGCGCTGTAGCATCCATCACAATAATTTGACCATTAGTGTGGATACGATTAGAAAAATCACGATATTTAAATGTCACTTTTTTCAATCGTTGGCACTGTACAGGTGCCGAGCTCGACATCACACCAACTTTTGACATTGCCTGACATTCAGCTGTTGTTATCGGTGCAACAGTTGCAGCTAATACACTGCCACTAAAACAGCTAAAACTAATCACTATACCTAGCGTAATAAATTGTTTATTCATCATCCCTTCTCATCAATCAGGCAAGAAAAAGACGCGTCATTGCGCGCCTTGTTTATAGTAATGCTTTATATTAAAAACTAATTGGCTTACGACCAGTCGCTGTATCTGGCTTCACATCAGCAGCTTTGTTAGCCGCTTTTTTCGTAACAGAACGATTACCGGCCACATTCGGCTTGTTAGCATTCTTTTTCTTATCGACAGCTTTATTGTTTTTTTTGGGAATCGCTTTCGGAGATGCTTTTGATTTTGACTCTTCAACACGAGTCACTTTTTCTTGTACTGGTTGGTCACACAGTACAACGTAAAACTCACCATTAAACTCAATCACATCGCCATCATATATCTTGCAACGTTTACGCAATTCAAGCTCACCGTTTACTGCAACATAACCTTCAGAAATGGCATATTTTGCTTCACCGCCACCACTTACTAAGTTGGCTATCTTTAGCACTTTATATAATTCGATAGGTTGAGTTGAGACTTCAACACCAATTGCTTCAACTTCAATTTCTTCAGACATGTCGATAACTCAAATAAGAGAATAAAAAGGAATATATTTCTAATTCTACCCCACATTACAATATGAAGGAAAAAAATGAACTCATAGAACAGAATTTCGTAACAAATTGATAAAAATCATTGATAGTAAACAGCTAAATATTCACAAACTCTGAAAGAAAACAAAGAATAAGAATCTCATCCCAAAAAACATGATAAAAATATAACTTTAGCAACTTACAATTCCTAAAAACCTGAACTAACCTTGTTTTTTATAGCTTGATTTGCTGTGTAAATGGGCAACAAGCCTGACAGCTAGAGTAAAAAGCAAGCGAATAACGATTTTATTACGCATAGCTATGTTCTGATTGACATAAGTAGTGCTATAATCCGCCACCTCACATGTGACAGTAATTGTTTATAGAGAAAAACAATGACAGATTTATCTAAATACAGAAACATTGGTATCTTTGCCCACGTTGATGCGGGTAAAACTACAACTACCGAGCGTATCCTAAAGCTTACTGGTAAAATCCATAAAACTGGTGAGGTTCACGATGGTGAATCTACTACTGACTTCATGGAGCAAGAAGCTGAGCGTGGTATTACAATCCAATCAGCGGCAGTAACGTGTGAATGGAAAAACCACCGTCTAAACGTAATCGATACTCCTGGACACGTTGACTTCACAGTAGAAGTTTACCGTTCTCTAAAAGTACTTGATGGCGGTATCGGTGTATTCTGTGGTTCTGGTGGTGTTGAGCCTCAGTCTGAGACTAACTGGCGTTACGCTAACGAATCTGAAGTTGCACGTATCATTTTCGTTAACAAACTAGACCGCATGGGTGCTGACTTCTTCAACGTTGTTGATCAAGTTAAAAACGTACTAGGTGCTACTCCTCTAGTTATGACTCTTCCAATCGGTCGTGAAGACGACTTCGTTGGTGTTGTTGACATTCTAGAGCGTAAAGCATACGTTTGGGATGACACTGGTCTTCCAGAAAACTACGAAATCAAAGATGTTCCAGCAGACATGCTTGACGATCTTGAAGCTTACCGTGAAGAAATGGTTGAAACTGCTGTTGAGCAAGATGACGACCTAATGGAAGCTTACATGGAAGGTGAAGAGCCTTCTATCGAAGACATCAAGCGTTGTATCCGTAAAGGTACTCGTGATTGTAGCTTCTTCCCAACATTCTGTGGCTCTGCGTTCAAAAACAAAGGTATGCAGCTTGTACTAGATGCTGTTGTTGATTACCTACCTTCTCCAACAGAAGTAGATCCTCAGCCTCTTACAGATCCAGAAACTGGTGAGCCAACTGGTGAAGTTGCAACTGTTTCTGCAGACGAGCCACTAAAAGCGCTAGCATTCAAAATTATGGATGACCGTTTCGGTGCTCTAACGTTTATCCGTATTTACTCAGGCCGTATGAAGAAGGGTGACACTATCCTTAACTCTGCGACAGGTAAAACAGAGCGTATCGGCCGCATGGTTGAGATGCAAGCTGATGAGCGTAACGAGCTGACTGAAGCGCAAGCTGGTGACATCATCGCTGTTGTTGGTATGAAGAACGTTCAAACTGGTCACACTCTATGTGATGTTAAGCACGAGTGTACTCTTGAACCAATGATCTTCCCAACACCAGTTATCTCAATCGCTGTATCTCCAAAAGATAAAGGCGGTTCTGAGAAAATGGGTATCGCGATCGGTAAAATGGTTGCAGAAGATCCATCTTTCCAAGTTGAGACTGACGAAGATTCAGGTGAAACAATCCTTAAAGGTATGGGTGAACTTCACCTAGATATTAAGGTTGATATCCTTAAGCGTACTTACGGTGTAGACCTAATCGTTGGCCAACCTCAGGTTGCTTACCGCGAAACTATCACTAAACCTGTTGAAGATAGCTACACGCATAAGAAACAGTCTGGTGGTTCTGGTCAGTTCGGTAAGATCGACTACCGTATCAAGCCTGGCGAGCAAGGTTCTGGCTTCAAGTTCTCATCAACAGTTGTTGGTGGTAACGTACCAAAAGAATTCTGGCCTGCAGTAGAGAAAGGCTTCGCTGGAATGATGGAACACGGTGTTCTAGCTGGCTTCCCAACGCTAGACGTTGAAGTTGAGCTATTCGACGGTGCTTTCCACGCAGTTGACTCATCAGCAATCGCATTCGAAATCGCATCGAAAGGTGCATTCCGTCAATCTATGCCTAAAGCTGGTCCTCAACTTCTTGAGCCAATCATGCACGTTGACGTGTTCACTCCTGAAGATCACGTTGGTGACGTTATCGGTGACCTTAACCGTCGTCGCGGTATGATCAAAGATCAACAAGCTGGTACTACTGGCGTACGTATCAAGGGTGATGTACCACTTTCAGAAATGTTTGGTTACATTGGTACTCTACGTACAATGACTTCTGGTCGTGGTCAGTTCTCTATGGAGTTCGCACACTACGCACCATGTCCTGCAAACGTTGCTGAAAAAGTAATCGCTGAGCAGAAAGAAAAGAACGCTAAGAAGTAATTTTTAATTACTCTAAGTAATCTTTTTAACCCCGAGGGCTTTGCTCTCGGGGTTATTTTTTTATCAAATAAAAATCATTCCACATCACCATCCCCCTCCTATTATTTTATCTTTTCTAGTCTTTAAACCTTGATCATCTTGAACACACCTTCTAAAGCTATTGATAACAATCATAAGTAATAGTGTATGAAAAACAACAAGGCAATAACTTTGCTCGAATTGGAATAGTTACGATTATTCTAGACACGATATTTATTGGCGGTGATGAAAGAACCGCTGTACTGAAAGATTTTGCTTCAGGTATCAAACTATAGACTAGTCCTATTAAAGGTGCTGATCAGATAGCGCCGCGGTCTCTTTTGATGTCAATATCGTTTCAAGTAAATGCTAATGGTGCTAAACGTTTTACAGGCAATAAAAAAGGGCACTATGTGCCCTTTTCTCATCTTAATGGCTTTGCTTATGCACTTATAAAGGTGGTTTTTAATATCGCGACAGATTGATCAAACACTCTTTGTAGCGAGCTCAGATCTAAACTATTAATCGAACCTTCTTTAGCATTTTTTTCAAATTCAGAACAAATATGATGAAGTTGCATTAACCCCATCGTTCCAGCAGCACCTTTTAATGTATGCGCTTGTTTAGCCACTTCAGATAAATTCTCATCATCAATAGCCTGATGTAGCTTTGATAACGTTAAGCTCGATGATTCACCAAATAAGTGAATAAGCTGCTTTACTTGCGCTTCGCCCAATACTTGAAGATCACTTCCTAGTACTGACTCTTTTAGTAGTGGAATCGTATTCTCTGATTGCTTCACTTCTACGCTCTCTTCTCCAATACCTTTTTCGATAATCACGCGTTTCTCACCTTTTAAGATACTGCTCATTGTGTCAATCAGCTGCTTTTCAACTAACGGTTTAGGTAAGAACCCTGCAAAACCAGCATTTAAATATAACTCCACTTCTTCACGAAAAACATGAGCAGAAAACGCAACCATAGGCGTCGGCTCTTCCCATGCTTCATGATTATTATCTTCTAAACGTCGTAAACGACTGAGTAGCTGAACACCGTCAGTATCTGGTAAGTTAATATCTAATAGCGCGATATCAAAACGTTGTTTTTTGTATATTTCTTCAGCTTCAGCACCATCAGCAGCCGTGACAACAGTATGGCCTAAACGAGTTAAGAAGCCTTCAGCAACCATACTGTTTACTGGGTTATCTTCCACCAGCAAAATATGAGCAGAGCGCATAATCACTCTTTTATCATCGGGTTCTAAATTCCCTTCGCCATGTTCAAGAGGCAATGCAAACCAAAAACAACTCCCTTCACCCACCACTGATTCTAAACCAATTTCACCATCCATTGCCGCTACAATGTGTTTGCTAATTGCTAAGCCTAGACCTGTACCTTCAATCGATTTTCGACCAGCTTCAGCTTGCTGGAAAGCACTAAATAAAATATTTTGCTCTTCTTCATCAATACCAATCCCCGTATCTTTTACAGAGAACAATAATTCATCTGGCATGTCTGGATGAGGTTCGACAAAAATGGAAACTTTGCCCGTATCTGTAAATTTAATCGCATTACCTACGAGATTTACCAGCACTTGACGTATACGACTCTCGTCACCAAACCACATGCCTTCAACTTGTGGTGAAATATGGCACTCAAGACCAATACGTTTGGCAAGCGCACGTCCTTCCAACATATTGGACACATCAGTAACCATCCTAACAACAGAAAAGTTACTTGGCCTGATATCTAGATGCCCAGCTTCAATTTTCGAGTAATCTAGAATGTCATTTAAAATATCAAGTAAAGTTTCACCGCTGCGATTTATCACATCGAGATAGCGTTTCTGTTGAGATGTTAATTGTGTATCCGCTAATAACGATGCCGTGCCTAAGACCCCATTCATTGGTGTTCGGATCTCATGGCTCATGGTGGCAAGGAATGAAGACTTCGCGCGGTTTGCTTTTTCCGCTTCATCACGCGCTTTATAATGGTTATACACTTCTTCATTCAAGCGGCTGTTTATTTTCTCAAGCTCACCAGTACGTTTTGCGACTAATCGTTCAAGGCTAGCTTTGTGTTCTTGTAATTCCTGCCGAGCTTTTGACTCTGCTTGCGCTAAACGATAACGCTCATTAGCGGTGTCACGAGCCACTAAAATAGCTCGACCCATTTGCGCTAATTCATCATCTCCTTTAACGTTAATTCTGACCCCTAAATCACCTCGGGTTAAAGCCGATAATGCGCGACTATATTCGTTAATACGGCAAATCACTCGCGCATAAACAAATCGCCACATAATGAGCACTAGTGCTAATAAACCAATCGCAGAGATCACTATTAACGTATTTCGGGCCAGTGTTAAAGTATGATCGACACGTTTAACCGCCTGCTGTGTATTCACATTTGCAACATCAATAATGTCATCAACGGTATTATTTAACTGCTGGAATAACACTAAATTTTGTTGATCAAGGCGCTCGACATCTTGCTTTGCATAAATAAGTTGCTCGATAACCCCAAACAATAAACGGCCACGATTAAGCTGAGCAGTTAGCTCGACTAATTGTTCTGAACGGCTAGGATCTTCTACTGATTTAACTCGCTGACTCATGATACCTACCGCATCGTTATAACGTTTTTTGAGTGCCACGAGAGATTTAATGTCAGCAATACGACTAGAATCATCCAGCATATTGATCACTTGTAACGATAAAAAACGCAATTCAAATAAACGTTCAGATAAGTCCATATCCACTTCAACAAGACTATCTAATGCTTTATAAACAGCAGGTTTCTTTCCGTCTGCCACTAAATCATAGATGCGAGACACGTTAGCTACCGCGATGGTATTAGCATTTGAAACCTGAGATTGAGATAAATTATCAATTTGATGTGTTGCTTTCGTCATCTCAGTCGTTAGCTTATCTAACTGACTTTGAAGATCGATCTGACGTCCTACTAGTAACCCTAATAACGCTAAATTATCAACAATGCGCTTTACATCTTCTTCTAATTTCACCATTAACGGTTGATCAAAAGAAAATTGTTCAAGTGAATGCAAGCTTCGATTCAATGCTTCAATATGAACGGTTAACGCACGTCCTTGTCGCATACGTTCAGATTCTGCTTTAGATTTTGCCAATACTTGTGCATTAAAAATAATACGAGAACTTAAATCTGATAACTGACGTGCTTCTGCTAATGCAGGCACAGCTGAATTAATAACCGTACGCTCAGTTTTAGCCACTAATGAAAAACCTGCGACACCAATCATTACTGCAATGATCATCAAGCTAGCCATCGCGGAAAAGGCTATTAACAATTTCGTTCCGATACCTTTTAGGGTAGACGTCATAAATAATCTCTACATCAAAATGTTTGCAACCCATATATACCAAAGTGACTTCAAGCATTTAATAATGTAGCGTCTTGTCACTCAATTAAACATTTCAAGGTTACTTGGGTATATAATATCGTATATCTGTCGTTGCTCAGTATGCTCGCTATTTCACAAGAGAAAATAAAGCGCTACTATTTTGCCAGCGATACGACTTTAAACCTAAAATAATGTTGGTATAAATGCGCATTTTTTGTTTTGTTTTGTTTTTATTTTCCATCCAAGCATCTTCTGCACAAGAAGTGATCTCCTATCAACCTCCTTTTCAGGCAGATAAAAAAGCAACTGAAATCCAATATGATTTTTTAACTTCCGTCACTAAGCCATGGAAAGTTTGTGCAGTTTACCCGCATTTAAAAGATTCATATTGGTTATCGATCAATTATGGAATGGTTAAACAAGCAAAAAAATTAGGTATCACGTTAAAAGTGATGGAAGCTGGCGGTTATCCCAATTTAGATAAGCAAACATTGCAGCTTCAAAAATGCCATCAATGGGGTGCCGATGCGATTATTTTAGGCACGGTTGATGACGAAGCCTATAACGGAATACTCTCTAAACTCATCGATAATACACCTGTATTTTTGATGACGAACAATATTGATTTTACCGATCCTGATATTCGCCAACATGTAAAAGCAAAAGTTGGCGTAAATTGGTATGACATGGGTAAAGCTACCGGAGAATACCTCGCTAAACGTCACCCGAAAGGTTCAGGCGTAGTAAAAGTTGCTTGGCTACCGGGCCCTCAACTACAAGGTGGTACCAAACCTGTATCTCGTGGTTTTAAAGACGCAATTAAAAACAGCGATGTAGAAATTGTGACAACCTTATGGGCCGATAACAGTAAAGAATTACAACGTAATTTAATTCAGCAAATCCTCGCATCGAAAGAGGAAATTAACTACATTGTTGGTGGCGCAGTGGCTGCAGAAGTGGCAATCAGTGAGCTACGCACTCACGATATTCACAACATAAAAATTGTATCAACCTACCTCAGTCATGGTGTTTATCGTGGTTTAAGACGTCATCGCATTTTATTTGCCCCCACAGATAAAATGGCAGAACAAGCCATGCTATCTATAGACCAAGCTGTTCGTTATCTTGAACATAAACCAGTAGTTCTCGATGTTGCACCTTCAATTGTCAATCTCACACCAGAATATTTACCTAAAAAAGTGATTGCAGAGTCGTTATCACCGGCAGAGTTCCGCCCTTCTTTTTATGTTAAAGACCACCACGTAAAACACTAATTCTTTCCCCTGCGTCATAGGCTCTTTGACGCAGGATCTTTTGTTCTAAATAGAATTTTTTGTGTCACCACTAAGATTTAGATTATTGTGTTTTACTCATTTATAAGGTTCTGATATCAATTAATTTCATAATTACGATTAGAACGTCTTAGCAAGGAAATATGATGTACAGAACAACCCGTACAATGGCATCGTCTAAACATATCGCCCTCGTTGCACACGATAACTGTAAAGTGGATCTACTTCGCTGGGTTAAAGAACATAAAGATAAACTGGCATCTCACGAGCTATACGCTACGGGTACTACAGGACATCTCCTATCAAAAGAAATAGGCTTACCGATCACTTGCTTAATCAGTGGCCCAATGGGAGGAGATCAACAATTAGGTGCTCTGATTTCTGAAGGCAAAATCGATATGATGATTTTCTTTTGGGACCCACTCAATGCCGTTCCTCATGACCCAGATGTAAAAGCGTTACTCCGTATCTCAGCAGTATGGAATATCCCCGTTGCGACTAACCGTGCTAGCGCAAACTTTATGATCACCTCACCGCTTCTCGATCAAGAAGTCAGTATTGAAGTTCCTGATTACGATGCTTACCTAGCAGAACGCATCAATTAGTCCTTTGTTACTTTTAGCCTTTTGCATTCATAGTAAAAGGCTCAAATAGCCTCACCTTTGCGAGGAGAATAACAATTAATTGAAATTACTTCCGTTTTGGCACAATTACTTCAACTAAATGACGAAAATACATGTAATGCGTTATATTGTTAAATAGATTATATGTAGTAGAGGAAGTTGCCAATGAAAGCGTGGATGTTAAAACAGCCAAATGGAATAAGCGCACTATCTCTCGAAGAAACCGATAAGCCTACCCCTAGCGCAGACGAAATTTGCATAAAAGTCGCGGCTGTAGGGTTAAACCCCATGGATTACAAATTAACAGAGTGGGGTTACGCAACATGGAATTATCCTCAAATAATCGGATTAGATGTTGCGGGAACGGTTGAAAGTATAGGCGAGAATGTAAAACAATTTTCAATCGGTGACAGAGTTATCTTCTTTGCCGATCCTCGAACTGCAGGTGGATTTGCCGAGTATGCCTGCGTAAAAGCCTCTGCCGCAAGTCGTATTCCTATTACCTTATCTTTCACTGATGCTGCTGCCTTACCCTGTGCTGGATACAGTGCATGGATAGCCGTTCACGACAAATTACAAGTCCAGAAGGGTCAACGTATAGCGATTACAGGAGCAGGTGGTGGAGTCGGTGGATTTGCAGCGCAACTCGCAAAAAAAGCTGGGGCTAAGGTTTATGCGATTGCCGAACGTCAACATCACCAACGTTTATTAAGTTATGGACTTGATGCGGTACTTTCGCCTGAGCAAAATGTTGCCCTCGAAATAATCAACCTAACAGAAGATCAAATGCTGCATGGCGTCATAGACTGTGTATCAGCACGTTCCGGTAGCCTTATGAGCGCGCTAATCCGTTATAACGGACATATTGTGATGGTCGCCGATCAGTTCACTCAAGTGCCGCTATTAGCGACGACTAAAGCATTAAGTATTCATGAAGTGGCATTACATGGCACCTATGCCCACGGAGCGCCAGAGCATATTGCTCATCTTGCAGATATAGGAAACAAACTCAGTGAACTTGTCGCTGATGGTGAGCTTAAAAGTATGGTAGAAAAAATCGTTCCCTTTACCAATCTTTCTGACGCACTGATTGGTATTCAAAATAAAAAGCATAGCGGTAAAGTGATTGTTTATGTTAATTCCTAACTAAGCTTTTTAAATAGAACAAAAACGAAGGACTCATATGAGTCCTTTTTTATTACGAATAATTTATCAATACCCGCCACTTCATACCTTAAAAAAGATATAAATACGCATAACGTCTTTCCTTTTATGTTTTTTCATTAATTTATTCGTTTAAAAACATGAGCCATTTAACAAAACAAATACATTTTATTTTCATTTAATGCTCGAACGCGCATTTTTAATGTTTCTTTGTTTTCGTAATGTCGAATATTGTAGAAGATATGCCGTGCTCCCAGCCAATAACCTTCGACGTGAATAATAAGGATAATAAAAATGACAATAACGAAACACCCCTCCCTACTCGGGGAATGTATCGCTGAATTTATCGGTACAGGACTGTTAATCTTTTTTGGTGTCGGCTGTGTCGCTGCTTTAGTATTAACAGGCGCTAGCTACAGCCAGTGGGAAGTCAGTATTATCTGGGGATTAGGTGTTACTATTGCCATATATTGCACCGCCGGCGTGTCAGGCGCACATATTAACCCAGCCGTTACTATCGCTCTTGCTGCATTTCACGGTTTTGATAAAAAGAAAGTCGCTCCCTATATTATTAGTCAAGTCCTGGGGGCTTTCTGCTCTGCTGCGCTTATCTACGCCCTATATAGCAACTTATTTACCCAATATGAAATTACCCATCAATTTGTACGAAGCAGTAATGAAGCATTAGCAACCGCAGGGATCTTCTCGACTTACCCTCATGCTGGAATTTCTTTTTTTGGTGCTTTTGCTGTTGAGTTTGTGATTACAGCAATATTGATGTTTGCCATTTTAGCACTTGGTGATGAAAATAACGGCGCATCCCGTGGCGCTTTAAACCCATTACTTATCGGTATTTTAATCGCCGTAATTGGTAGCTCTTTAGGTCCGCTAACAGGTTTTGCTATGAATCCAGCGCGTGATTTTGGCCCTAAGTTGTTTGCCTATTTAGCGGGGTGGGATAAAGCACTGACAGGTGGTCTTGATATTCCTTATTTTATTGTGCCGATTTTTGCCCCTATTGCTGGCGCCTGTTTTGGTGGTTGGTTATACCCTAAAGTTATTGCAGCGCATCTGCCTCAACAAGGGCAAGGTTGTACAATTCCAAATCAATGTGACAAAAATATAGAAGAAGAAGCTCGCACACAAGTTTAACCTCTACTTCCTAGTATAATTATAATAGTTTGAAACAAAGGACAAAAACATGAACGATCCAAAATACATCGTAGCGTTAGACCAAGGTACAACAAGCTCTCGTGCAGTTATTCTTGACCACGATGCCAATATCGTAAGTGTCTCACAAAGAGAATTTACCCAAATTTATCCTCAAGCGGGTTGGGTTGAACATGATCCACTAGAGATTTATGCTACCCAAAGTTCAACCTTAGTCGAAGTACTTGGTCAATCAGGTATACGAAGCGATCAAATTGCAGCAATCGGTATTACGAACCAACGGGAAACCACCATTGTTTGGAATAAAGAAACGGGTAAGCCAGTTTATAACGCCATAGTATGGCAGTGTCGTCGTACAGCAGAAATCTGTGAAGAATTAAAACAACGTGGTTTAGAAGAATATGTACGCGAGAATACAGGTCTTGTCCTTGACCCTTATTTCTCTGGTACCAAAGTAAAATGGATCTTAGATAATGTTGATGGAGCGCGAGAAGATGCTGAGGCTGGTAAATTACTGTTTGGTACTGTTGATACTTGGCTAGTATGGAAAATGACTCAAGGACGCGTTCATGTAACAGATTACACCAACGCCTCTCGTACCATGTTATTTAATATCAACACCCTTGAATGGGATCAAAAACTGCTCGATGACTTAGGTATTCCTGCTTCTATGATGCCAGAAGTTAAACGCTCATCGGAAGTTTACGGTCAAACCAATATTGGTGGTAAAGGCGGTACACGTATTCCAATTGCGGGCATTGCAGGCGATCAACAAGCCGCTTTATATGGTCAAATGTGTGTCGAGCCAGGACAAGCTAAAAACACCTACGGAACTGGCTGTTTCTTGTTAATGAACACAGGACAAGAAAAAGTATCATCAACTCATGGCCTACTCACTACATTAGCCTGTGGTCCATCTGGTGAAGCATCCTATGCACTTGAAGGTGCTGTATTTATGGGTGGCGCATCCATTCAATGGTTACGTGATGAAATGAAGCTATTAGCTGATGCCAAAGACTCCGAGTACTTTGCCACTAAGGTTGATACTTCAAACGGTGTTTATGTCGTGCCAGCCTTTACGGGGTTAGGTGCACCATATTGGGATGCTTATGCACGCGGTACAATTGTTGGCTTAACCCGAGGCGTGAATTCGAACCATATTATTCGCGCAACGCTTGAAAGTATTGCTTATCAAACCCGTGATGTCATTGACGCCATGAAAGCGGATTCAGGTATTCAGCTTGCCGCATTGAAAGTTGACGGGGGCGCCGTTGCCAATAACTTCTTAATGCAATTCCAGTCTGATGTATTAGATACCGAAGTTCAGCGTCCAGAGGTTACCGAAGTCACCGCACTAGGTGCTGCTTACCTTGCTGGTTTAGCTGTCGGATTCTGGAATAATATTGATGAGCTAAAAGATAAAGCCGAAATTAACCGCACTTTCAGTCCCCACGCTTGTGATGATAAGCGTGAGCGACGCTATAAAGGTTGGAAACGCGCAGTTAAATGCGCGCAAACATGGGCAGAAATGCATGATTGCGAAGATTAATTATTCATAAAACGAATAAAAGAGAAAAGAGCGTTCTTTGTAACGCTCTTTTTTATTTGAATACAGATAAGAGAATTGAATCACTTCTATGAAAAGGAAAATTAAAGCACAATAGATATCATTATATTTAAATGTATATCTGGCAATGCCAAGTAAAACAGGGAACTTTTTAGTGAAACAAATACCAAGACACCAAGAAATTGTAGAGCTGGTGAAAAAGCAGGGCTATGTCAGTACCGAGGAGTTAGTCGAACGTTTTAACGTCAGCCCTCAAACGATTCGCCGCGATCTTAACGAACTCGCCGACGCCAATAAAATTCGTCGCTATCACGGTGGAGCAACGACGCCACTTAGCTCTGAAAATACCTCTTACATTACCCGTAAATCACTTAATTTCAGCGAGAAAGACTTAATCGCCGCAAGTCTTGTTAAACATATCCCTGATGGTGCATCACTGTTTATTGATATCGGCACCACACCTGAAGCTGTCGCACGTGCACTGTGTGTCCAACACAAACAACTACGTGTTGTAACTAACAACTTAAATGCAGCAACGATTTTGTTATCTAACCCAGAAATTAAAGTTATTCTCGCAGGCGGTGAAGTTCGTGATCATGACGGTGGCATTATTGGTGAAGCCACGCTCGATTTCATCCAGCAATTTCGACTAGATTTCGGCATCTTAGGCATAAGTGGTATCGATAATGACGGCTCTTTACTCGATTTTGATTATCATGAAGTACGCGTAAAAAAAGCCATTATTGAAAATAGCCGCCGAGTATTTCTTGCAGTGGATCACTCTAAATTTGGTCGAAATGCAATGGTCAAACTGGGCTGTATTTCGCAAGTGGATGCACTCTTTACCGATCAGCTCCCACCTGAAAATATTCTTTCAATTATTAATGAACATCAGTTACAAATTGAGGTGGTATCCGAGCATGATCTTGATGAGTAAAACATGCTAACAATCGCAAAACTAATTCAATAAAAAAGCGCATTTTTTTATACAAATCACATAAACGAGCAAAAACGAACAATAAACGAAAACAATAAATGATCACAAACGAAACTTAAGTTATGCTTAAATCATGCTCTCTTATGTTCGTTTGCTCATTTCTTAAGGTCGTTTTATGGATATCACTAAAAACAATAGCGCAACCCCTCTTCTCGATATCATCGTCATCGGTGGCGGTATTAATGGTGCTGGCATTGCAGCAGATGCGGCTGGTCGAGGCTTAAATGTTGCTTTATACGAAGCAAATGATTTTGCCTCTGCCACATCATCTGCAAGTTCAAAGCTCATTCATGGTGGTCTACGCTACCTTGAACATTATGAGTTTCGCCTTGTTTCCGAAGCACTTGCTGAACGTGAAGTGCTCTTAAAAAAAGCGCCTCATGTTGCCGAGCCGATGCGATTCCGTCTTCCTCATCGCCCTTTTTTACGCCCTGCTTGGATGATTCGAAGTGGTCTTTTTCTTTATGATAATTTAGGCAAACGAACCACCTTACCTGCGAGTAAAAAAATTAATCTGGCACAATCTGGTTTACTTAAACCAGAAATGAAAGTTGGTTTTGAGTACTCTGATTGCTGGGTTGATGACGCGCGTTTAGTGCTATTAAACATTATGGCTATTGAAGAAAATGGTGGCGAAGTTGCCAACTACTGCAAAGTTGAAAGCGCGGTAAGAGAAGGTGATATTTGGCGCGTTACCATGGTTGATCAACGTACAGGTGAGCACTTTGAGCGACGAACCAAAGCGCTTGTTAATGCAGCGGGACCTTGGGTTAAACAATTTTTTGATAACGGTTTAGAAACGCCATCGCCTCGTAACATTCGTTTGATCAAAGGCTCTCACATTGTAGTACCAAAAATTCATAATGAAGAGCAAGCCTATATTCTTCAGAACAAAGATAACCGTATTGTTTTTGTTATTCCTTACCTTGATGACTTCTCGATCATTGGCACTACAGATCTAGAATACAAAGGCGATCCTCGTCATGTAGCGATTGATGAAACTGAAATCGACTACCTCATTGATATTGTAAACCAACACTTTGTTGATCAACTCGACCGAGAAGATGTGGTGTGGACATTTAGTGGGGTTCGCCCGCTGTGTGATGATGAATCAAATTCACCACAAGCAATCACACGTGATTACACATTAGAACTTGAGCAAGAGCTCGACCAAGCACCTTTGCTTTCAATTTTTGGTGGCAAGTTAACGACCTACAGAAAGCTGTCAGAATCGGCGATGAAACACCTAGAACCTTTCTTCCCACAAATGGGCAAATCATGGACAGCCAATCAAGCCCTACCAGGTGGAAACTTTAGCTGCTCACGAAAACAACTCGCAGAAAGCTTACAAAGCCGTTATCCATGGCTAAGTGATAAACAAGCACTACGTTATGTAAAACAATTTGGAAGTTACTGCTTTAGGATGCTAGCAGATGTAACTTGCATTGACGATATGGGCATTCAATTTGCTGATGGTGTTTACCAAAAAGAAATTGATTATGTTATCGCTAATGAACATGTGAAGACGGTCGACGACTTCTTATGGCGCAGAACTAAATTAGGGTTATATCTAACCGATGAGCAGCAATTACAGGTCAAAGAGTATATCGATGCCAATGCTCCATCAAACAATATCGTTAGTTTTCATAAAGTCGGCTAATAACGATAAAAGCCCATAACTTACTTTTACAGAAATAAAAAAACCGACCTTTAATAGGTCGGTTTTTTAATAATCACATAATTACTTAATACGTTTAATCTTATTATTTACAGGGTACTTATCTTCGATTAACTCATTGATAAAAGAAGATGTATTATGTGAACCAGCACATACCCATACATGTTTACGCGCACGTGTTAACGCAACATAGAACAAACGGCGCTCTTCAGCATCAGTATAGTTTTCAGTACGTGGTTGCATCACAGCAGCTAAACCTGTTTCACGATCTGGAGACGGGAAAATACCCTTGTTAACATCGACAATAAATACATAATCAGCTTCACGCCCTTTACTCGCGTGGCATGTCATGTATACCAAGTTAAGTTGCGGCCACTGTGCTTTCCAGTCATCAAACTTAGCTGGTTTCTGCTTATTATTACGACCCAAGATCATCACGCTCGTTTCTTTATTATCATAAAGTTTGGCTAAGCGGGTTAAATCTTGCAGCATTAAATCACTATCAAGCAAGGTAACCGCTTTCTTACTTTGTTTCGTAAAGCTGGTTAACTGCTTTTTAATTTGGCTTGGGTTTTGTTGAATAAACAAGTTTGCCACTTCACCAATCATGCTATTAAAGCGATACGTCGTTGATAGCTCAGTGATATGAGATGAACCAAAACGTCCTTCAAAGTCAGTCGTAAGGTTTACATCAGCTCCCGCAAAACGGTAAATAGCCTGCCAATCATCACCAACGGCAAACAAGGTTGGTGTCGACTTACCTTCTATTTTCTGACCACATAATGCTTCAATCAGCGCTAAACGTTGTGGTGAAATATCTTGATATTCATCCACCATAATAAAGCGCCAAGGTGATATAAACTTACCTTCTTTAACATATTGAGTTGCAACATCAATCATGCTGTTAAAGTCGATTTGTTTCTTTGATTTCAAGTACTGCTGATAAGCTTGATAGCAAGGCCACAATAACTCTAACTCACTCTTCATACGAGGGCGCATCGCAGGGTTATTGTTATTTTGAATTTCTTCTATTAGCGCTTCTTTCGACAATGTCGATTGACCTAATAATTCAATATGGCGCCAAACCCAAGCTTGCAATTGCTCATTTTCAGCCTGTTGTTCCATCGTGTTTTCTTTGCTAAAACCCGGAACTCGCCATTGCGTAAGGTGACGTTGCCATTTGCTCGCTGACGATGATTTATTCCATTGTTCAATCAACATACGAGCAATCCATGCTGAACGAACACGTGCATCAATAGCGACACCTGCTACATTAGGCTTTTCTTTCTCAACGTCTGCGATGATTTGTGAACCTAAGCTATGGAAGGTAGCAACTTTAACGCGATCGCTGACTTTCTCACCCATACGCTCAGACATTTCTTCTGCCGCTTTTCGGCCAAATGCCAGCATCAAAATATCTTCAGGTACAGCTTGCTGACTCGCAATCAAGTAGCCTGCACGAGCCACCAAAACACTGGTTTTACCCGTACCTGCACCGGCAAGTACTAAATTATGATCTTGGTTGATTAACGCAGCTTCTCGTTGAGAGTCATTTAATGGTGAACGCTCAAAGCTATCAAACCATGAGCCCCATTTTTCAGATTGCTGCTTAATCCAAGTATTATTGTGTTCTTCAACCCAATCTTGATGTTCTTCAAGCCAAGGCGAAATCTTTTCAAAGCTACGAGGACGGAATGATGCCGCTAACTCTGGTGTTAAATCTGTATCAGCAAGCGATTGATGAAGGAAAGTATGTAACGATTCATGCTCTGAGCCACGTAAATAGCCCGGCTGTGATGAAAATTTGCCAATACGCTGTAAGATTTCAGGTAAAACAGCGTCTAATTTATCAACGCGATTTCTTGCCCAATCTTGATAAGTGCGGATAAGAAAAGCGGCAAACGGCTTACATTCGCTCCAAGGCAAACCATGAATAGTCCAGCAATATTGCTGATCAGAAGAGGTTAGCTCTAACGCTCCCCATAACACACCGCGATGTATTTCAATTGAGCCATCCCAATCGTCAAACGAGATCACTTCTGAGCCAACTTGGCTATCTAAAACCAATGAATTGTCATCTAAAGCGATACTGTAATAATCACCCTGCACTAACCATTGTGCTAACCAACTGGCACTTAATTGCATTATCTCACCAACTTTTCCATATTCTTATATGGGCGTAATATTGAACATAGCCGCGTAAAAAACATGCCGCTAAAATAGAAAAGGTCCAATCACCCTATGATCGGATGTATACCCACGTTTCTTGGGTTTATATCGCTATAGAGTACCAATAACTCCTGTTATGCCATAGCGTTCTAGGATTTATTTGCTTATTAATTCCACTAGCAGAACAAACAAATGTATTTTTGGATTCTGCTTCAATCGTAAAGTTCAACCAATGGACAAAACTTGCTCGCTTTTATCAAACGAATGTTCTTTCATGAGATATCGATGAAGTATCTATAACCAAATTCTGTTATCGTTAAGCCGATTTCTAAGCTAGATAACCCAATAATTTAAGTATTTATAGAACTTCCATTGGATCAAATTTACGACAAGGTTATTCTAGTCGTTCTCTGTAATTATTTATCAGAAGATTGTTAATATCTATATGCAAACTAACAAGTTACATCTAAATTTTCGCCGTTACTGGGTGAACGATAGAATAAACTACTCGATTCGTGTTCTCATTGCGTTAGTTGGCGTCGTACTACCTTGCTGGTATTACAATTCAAATAGCGAAGTAACACCCTTAGTACTGGGGGTTATTGCTGCTGCGCTAGCTGAAACTGATGACAATTTGATCGGTAGAATTAAAGCGCTTTCGCTCACTTTACTTTGTTTTTTAATTGCATCAGTTTCGATTGAAGTCCTATTCCCTTATCCCCTCTTTTTTGCACTAGGACTGTTCACCTCAACATTTTGTTTCATCATGTTAGGTGCAATGGGATCACGCTACGCAAGTATTGCATTTGCTTCATTATTGCTGGCGGTTTACACCATGCTAGGTGCTGATCATAGTGTCGATTTATGGTCCCAGCCGATGTTGTTACTTGGCGGCGCATTTTGGTATGGCTGCTTATCCTTAACATGGCACATCCTTTGGCCTAACCAACCCGTACAACGTAGCCTTGCTAATGTGTTTAGCGAATTTGCCGATTATTTAGATCATAAAAGCCAACTCTTTGAGCCTGTTGCCGACTTAGTGCCACAACCTCTTCGATTAAAAGCAGCAAGCCAAAACGCACGAGTCGTTAACGCGCTAAATTCAGCAAAAGCCACCCTGTTACACCGTGCAAGACGTGGGCAACCCAACACGACAGGCGATAAATTCTTAACGATATATTTTATGGCGCAAGATATTCACGAACGTGCCAGTTCTTCACATTATCGTTACCAAGATTTAGCAGCCAACTTTAACCGTAGTGATGTGCTATTTCGTTTCCAACGTTTGTTACGTTCTCAAGCCGTTGCTTGCCGTGATATTTCAACTGCATTAGCAATGGGAAAATCGTACACCCACGATGAAAAAAGCATGAAAGCCTTAAATGAACTGCAAGATTCATTACAGTATCTTCATAGCCAAAATAAACCAGAATGGAAAATGCTGTTAATCCAACTCGATTTCCTATTCAACAACCTCGCCACGGTTGAGCGTCAGTTAATGAACATCAATAACCCTGATGCAACCTATAATGAAGACAGTGACGAAATTCAGTTATCAGATAACGAAGCGCATGGTTTTAAAGAATTAGGTAAACGTATCAGCGCCCAGTTCAATACTGACTCCATACTTTTTCGTCATGCGATACGTATGGCAATAGCGTTAACGGTAGGCTATGGCTGTATTCAAGCTCTCGATCTGCAACGTGGTTATTGGATATTGCTGACGACTCTTTTTGTCTGTCAGCCAAACTACAGCGCGACTCGCCAAAAACTACGGCAACGTGTTATTGGCACTTTGGCCGGTATTTTCGCAGGTATTCCGCTGCTTTATTTATTCCCAGGACAAGAAGGCCAATTGGTATTGATGGTTGCTGCAGGCGTGCTTTTCTTTGCCTTTAGAATGGTGAAATACGGCTGGGCAACAGCATTTATTACCTTACTCGTCTTGTTCTGCTTTAACCAATTAGGTGAAGGGTATGCGGTTGTTCTGCCGCGTTTAGGCGATACCTTAATTGGCTGTTTATTAGCTGTTTTAGCCGTTACCTTTATTTTGCCAGACTGGGAATCTAAGCGGTTACACAAATCGATGTCAGGTGCTATCAATGCCAATAAAGATTACTTAGCACAAATTATTGGTCAGTACCGAATCGGTAAAAAAGACAGTTTAAGCTATCGTATCGCTCGTCGTGATGCCCACAATACTGATGCCCATTTAAATACGGCGATCAGTAATATGTTAGCAGAGCCTGAGCGTTACCAAATTGATGCTAATGAAAGTTTCCGATTCTTAACCTTAAACCATGCCATGCTAAGTTATATCTCGGCATTAGGTGCACACCGAACACAGCTCGATGATGATAAAACCCATCAGTTAGTGTCTGAAGCACACCGTATTATTCACGCCCACTTAGAATGTTTAGCGGCACAGCTAACGGGTAACACATGTCAAAAGGCACCCGCATTAGATCTCGATTTAGATCAGCGTTTAGGTCAATGGCGTGATGAAGACTGCACCTCGGTACGTATGGTGTTACAGCAACTTCACTTGATTCACCGTATGCTGCCTGAAATGCACAAACTGGCGGAGCAGCTAGCACCTAAAGAGAAAAAACAAGAAGTGACTGCGTAACATTTAATATTGTGAAAAAACACTTAAGGGCTGAATGGAAACATTCATCCCTTTGTTTAACTAATTTTTCTTTTGATTCAAATAATGATCACGATGATATTCAAGAAACTGTTTTCCAATTTCGTGTTTGGTTGTTGTTCTAAGCTCACCTTCTATACCAATTAGCGTGAAATTATTCGAAATAGAAAAAACACCGTTATCGAACATCACATGATGATTAGGACATAAACAAAGAATATTATCTGCTATATCTGGACCACTATGTGGTTTTCCTAATGGCTGTATATGTGCTGCTTCTGCATATAAACCAGCGAGAGTATTTATTGCAATTCCACATACTTGGCATTGATAGTTGTGCCATTGCTTCACTTTTTTCGCTATAGCTGAATCACGAATAATTCTCTGTACTATGATTTCAGTTCGTTTAGTCGAGCCATATTTTGTTGATACTTCTTGTACTTTATCTAATGCCGGCAGTACAGAATCAATCAAAATTAATTTATATCTCCATACTTTAAAGCCAGATCGCCCCTTCTCATACCAATAATCAACTACATTGTATAATCCAGCATACTCATAACCTGTTTTTGGAGAATATGGACTTTTATGTTTATAGCTACGAGTTACTCTAACAGGTAATCCTTCTAATCTATTTTTAGCTAAAGCTAAATTAGTTCTAATTAATTGCTGATCTGCAATTTGCTTTCCCGTATTTTCATCACGACCACCAGCTCCCGTATAAATAATTTCATTACCAAAGTCTTCATCATCTTCATAACCACCAGATAAAACTATAGAATCAGCACCTTCTTTTGAACCACCACTAATTCCAGCCTGCGTCGGAGGATGGATACCTGATTTAGCTAACGCCACTCGATTATCAAAAATATCACCAATCAACGTTCCATCAATATGACCAAAAGTTCTCATAACTCTCCACGTATAAATAAGATCTCCGCATTTTTCGATCTTATTAACCCGTACATACATGTCTAGCTATAGATACATTTAATATTAGCAGCTTCAAAAACTTTCATTTATAAAACAAAAAAGGGAACCTGATTTCTCAGGTCCCCTTTCGGTGTTGCGTTACCGCAAGCTATCTATTTTTTAGCAAGTGATTTTACTCAGTTGCTTGCTCTGCCGCAGTTTCTGCTGGTGCATCTTTTGCGTGAGCTTGTAGATATTTAAGTAGTACGCGCTCTTCGTTCTTATCAAGCTTGTAGTACTGTTGCATTGCTTTTAGACCATCAACCCATGCATTTGCAGTTAGGTGTTTTGGATCTGGCGTTGCGTGACACTGGTTACAGCTTGCATCTAGGATTTCTTTACCGTAACCCCAAATAGGTTTAATGCTTGCTAACATGTCACGTTGTGTCATCCACGCTGCAACTTGTACTTGCTGCCAAACTTGACCATCAGTTGCGGTTTGGGTGTTAAGTACTTTCTGTGTTTTTTGTAGTTCAGGAGCAATCGAAGCGATTTGAATTTGCTTCGCCATATCTTGAACTAGCATACCTGCTGTTGAACCTTTGATTTCCCAACCTGTTAGTTCTACTTTTAACATGTCACCGCTTTGGCCAACAACTTTCACTTCTGATGCTGGGTACAATTGACCTTGAGCATCGTCAGAAGCTGCATCTTTCACAAACAACTGCTTAGATGTTAGTGAGTAAAGTGTTGTCGCTTCAGGCGCTTTCGCTGCATTAATGCTTAATTGCTTAAACGTTGCTTGGAAATCGTTGTTGATATGTGGCAACTGGTGAGCAATACCTTTGTGACACTCGATACAGTTCATATCTTTCGCTGCAGCGCCTGTCATTGCAGCCGCAGCTGCTGGTGATTGCTTAGCATGATCCATCGCAGAGTAAGAGTGACAGCTCTTACACGTCGCTGAATTGGTGTCTTTCATCATCTTCCAAACATTCTGTGCCATGCGTAGACGATTTTCTTCGAACTTCTTCGGTGTATCGATATCTTTACCAATGAACTCACTGTAAATATCACCAATACCGCCCAATTTCGCTTTCATGAAAGCAATTGGGTTATTTTCAGGAATATGACAGTCACGACACTGTGCACGAACACCGTAAGCGTTCTTAAAGTGAATGCTTGTTTTATATTCGTTGTAGTTTTCCTTCATCGAGTGACAAGCAGTACAAAACTCGTTAGTAGAAGTGAATTCAATCGATTTGTGGAAAGTAAATACGCCTGCAAGTGTAATTAATACACAAACAACAGCAATTGCTAAAACGGAGTAGCGACTGCTTGGCTTAATAAGAAAATGCCAGAGCTTCTTCATTGATGGTCCAAAATGAATTAAACGTCAAAGTGACGTTAAAAGAAAATGTTACGAACAAAAATAACAGTCGAATATGAATACGGCAATGCGAGTTATTAATAAAAAAAATATTATTATTAATATAATTCATTACTTTTATTTTATGCCTAATTATTCACTCTATTTAATTAGAGCTCTAAATGGTTTTCATCTGTCAATAGACTTTTACCGTCTGTAACAGAATCAATAACCACTGAAACAAAATTAAGTTTAATAAATAAAAATCAACAACTTAAAACATTAACACTTGTCACAATTATTATTATTCCATATGATACTTTGACTTATTGATAATGATTTTCAATTAACCTTTGCTTAATGCGCTAAATATTCCAGGATTTATATCGACCATTAAACATATTAAATTTGGGTCATCTTTTTTGAAAACTTACTTTCCATTTGACCCTATAATATATTTCTCATTTCCGTGTAGCCTATCAAGAAATATTAAAAAAATAGGCATCAATACCGAATAAATATTAGGCGCATATTTGGCGTTAATTTATTTATTGCTCGGACTGTCTTCGGAATATAATCATGACCCTATCACGTCGAAACTTTTTAAAAGGTTCAGTAGCAACCGCAATTGCTGCAAATGGACTCACACTTTTTCCTGCAGGCAAAGTATTTGCGGCCGACACGCAAGTAATTCCTTCTGCATCTCACTATGGTCCTTTTAAAGCGGTTGTTAAAGAAGGTAAGTTAATTGGCGTTCAACCTCTGAACGACGTTGACCCATTCCCTACTGAAATGCTAACAAAAGGTATACTAAGCCGTACTTACGCTGATACTCGTATTAAATACCCTATGGTACGTAAGTCTCTGCTTGAAGATCCATTAGGCGATCACAATCCGCATTTACGTGGTAAAGAACCCTTTGTTCGTGTTGATTGGGATACTGCCATTGCACTAACTGCATTCTGTATTGCACGTACAATTGAAAAACATGGTAACGAAGCGGTATTCAGTTCTTCTTACGGTGGTTGGTCTCACAGTGGTTTAAACCGTCCACAAACACTACAAGGTCGTTTCTTTAACCTTATCGGCGGTCAAAGTATCTGTGCGGGTGACTACTCAGCAGGCGCATCTGAAGTTATTCTTCCTCACGTTATTGGCGATATGGAAGTGTACTCTCCACAAACCGCATGGAAGATCGTTGAAGATAACACAGAAGCTGTTCTATTCATTGGTTGTGATCCTTGGAAAACAAACCGTATTGAATTCCGTGTTGCGGACCACTCAATGCAAAAGCACTGGGAAGCGTTTAAAGAGAAAGGTATTAAGTTTATCTCTATTAACCCTCAGAAAACCCAAACAGATAAAGCTCTAGACAGTGAAATGATCAATATCCGTCCTAATACGGATACTGCGCTATTTACTGCTATGTCTTACCACCTATGTAAAACCGGTAAGAACGATAAAGCTTACTTAGATAAGTACACAGTTGGTTTTGATAAGTACCTTGATTACCTAATGGGTAAAGAAGACGGTATTGAAAAAACACCTGAGTGGGCTGAAGAAATTACTGGCCTTCCTGCTGCTAAAATCGTCGAAATCGCAGAACTTTGTGTAACTAAGCGTACACAAATTGCTGCTGGTTGGGCACTACAACGTGCTGACCACGGTGAAATGATCCACTGGTCTATTATCAACTTTGCAGCGATTGCAGGTAAAATTGGTAAACCAGGTGAAGGTGCAGGCTTTAGCTGGCACTACGGTAATGGTGGTATGCCAACGTCTGGTAAGCGTATGCCTATCGGTCTATCTCAAGGTCGTAACCCAATTACTAAAACATGTCCGGTTGTAATGATTTCAGACATGTTGAATAACCCAGGTAAAGAATACACCCGTGATGGTGCAAACCTTAAGTTACCAAAAGCGAAATTAATTTATAACGCAGGTAACAACTTACTATCGCACCAGCAAGATACTAACGAGTTAATTGATGCACTGAACAAGAATATTGACACGATTATCTGTCAAGACCCTTGGTGGTGTGCAACAGCAAAATACTCAGATATCGTACTACCAACAACAACGACACTAGAGCGTGACGACATCACTTCTGGCGGTACTTACAGCAACAACAAGATATATGCGATGCGTAAAGTGGTTGAGCCTGTAGGTGAAAGCCTAGATGATTACGAAATCTTCTCTCGTCTAGCCTTTATGTTTAACGTACATAAAGAGTTTACTGACGGTAAAACCATGTACCAACACATCAAAGCATCTTACGAAGCTTCTGATGCAACAGATGATTTCAAAACATTCTGGCAAAATGGTATTACGCACCTATCAACACCTGAAGATGCTAATAGCTTTGTTCGTCATGGTGATTTCTATGCAGATCCTGAAAAGAACCCACTTCATACACCAAGTGGTAAGATCGAGCTTTACAGTGAAACACTTGCGAAGTTTAAAGCAAATGAGTGTCCAGCAATGCCGCAATGGATGCCTCCATTTGAATGGTTAGGTAACGCGAAGAAAGATCAAGTTCACGTACTAAGCCCACACCCATGGATGCGCCTACACTCACAAATGGCGAATGCTGATGTGAACAGCTACGAGTCTGTTGATGGTCGCCAGATCGTACTTATCAACAAAGATGACGCGGCAGCACGTGGCGTGAAAGATGGCGATGTGGTTGAAGTGTACAATGAACGTGGCGCATTACTTGCGGGTGCACGTATTACTGATGAAGCAATGCCAGGTGTTATTTACATTCACGAAGGCGCATGGCTACAGCTTGATGAAAAAGGCCGTTGTAACTCAGGCTCTATCAACATGCTTACAAGCAGTAAAACAACCAGTGGTTTAGCGCAAGCAACCAGTGCAAATACCTGTTTGGCTTACTTCAAGAAATGTACTGATGTACTAACACCAAACAAAGCGTATGAGCCACCACAAATTGTTAAGTCTAAATACCAAGTGGATATCTGGTCACTACAATTAGGTAAGCGCCTAAAAGCCGTTGCAGCAGAGCAAGGCCCACAGCAATCACCGGGTGAGAAACTGTTCTACGGTAGCTGTACTTTATGTCACGCTGCACCACACCCAAGTGACTTCACTTACAAGCAGTGGAAAGGTATTACAACCTCGATGTTCCCACGTGCTGGTCTAAATGATAAAGACCGTCAACTTGTTCTTGATTTCTTGAAAAAGAATGCAAAAACTGAGTAATTGATAAGTTTAACTATCAATTAAAAACGCAGCCTTTTGGCTGCGTTTTTTATATCGAAAACAATTTAGTTAGAGCTCGAGAGCTTTTACTTTATTCTTGCGCTTTAACTTTTGCATCATTAAATACATACTAGGCACAACAAACAAGGGGTCAACGATACCCAGTGCCATACCAGCAATAATAATGATCCCCAGCGAGCCCATCGCATTAGCTCCCGGCCCAGCTTCCCATAGCAGTGGTAATGAACCTAAAATCATCGTTAATGATGTCATCAGTATTGGGCGAAGACGTGTTTTCGTCGCAGTGAGGATCGCTTCTCGCGGTGCTAACCCTTCTGCTTGTAATTCATTAGCAAATTCAGTGATTAATATTCCATGTTTACAAATCAAACCAATCAAAGTCACCAGCCCTATTTGTGAATACACATTTAAGGTGAAATCACTAAAATACAGCGCCCATAGCGCCACTGATAATGTAATAGGTAGTGACAGCATGACCACTAACGCGTCGATGACACTCTCAAACTGAGCACTCAGTACCATATAGATGAAGATTAATGCTGCGATAAATACAAACAGCATTTGTTGGTTTGCATCAAGGTACTGTTTAGCTTCATCTACATAGGTATAGTCTGCGTTAGTTGGTAAAATATCTGGCAACATGCGGTTTAAGGCATCAATGCCCTCACCCATGCTGACACCATCAGCCAACCGAATAGAAAGCGAGGCAGAGGTCGCCCTGTCGTATTGTTCAAGTGAACGGGGCCCAACTTCATTTTCAATACTGATCAACGCAGACATCGGTACTAATTGCCCTTTCTTATTGGCGATCATCAACTGTTTTAATGAATTTGGCGTTAAGGTAAATAACGATTCTAGCTGCATGTGAAGTGAGTAATTCGTTCCTTGGTAGCTCATATCATTACTGAAACTCTTACCACTCATTGCCAGTTTAAGTATCTGCTGAATATTACGCAGCGGCACATCATATTGTGAAGCTAACACTCGATTAATATTGATCTTAAATTGATTGCGATCGAATTTAAGATTGCTTCGCGCATTTGAAAAAAGCGGTGATTGCTCAATTTTGTAAGTCACTTCTGTGAGCTCTTTAGCCAACTTTTGCTCATCAACACTACTACTTACATTAAGATCGATACCGCCACTGTTACCACGGCGTCCACCACCCGTCTCTATCGCTGGAATAACACCAGTATAAACACGGTTGCCTCCTTCTTTTAATCGCGCATTGATCATTTCACTGATTTTTTGTGCTGATAATGAGCGCTCTTCCCATGGTTTTAACGTCACGAAACCACGAATAAAGTCAGAGCTCGCCAGAATAGCAACATGATCAATATCAGGGATATGTTTTAACTGCGTATTCATATTAGCAATCATTTTTTGTTGACTAGCGTCATCGCTGCTACCTACTAATGGCTGAAATAAGAATATTTGTCCAGAATCTTCAGTAGGTAACATTTGTGATGGTGTTTGAGTAAAAGGCCAATAACTACTAGCAAAAATAATAGCCATAACTAGTAACGTCGTTTTACGCCAATCAATAGTGGCTGACAAAACATGATGGTAAGCCTGAGCAAGTCGATCTAACTGAGCATTAATCCACGTTTCAAAACGGCCAGGCGGCTTATGATTCATCATTTTACTACACATCATCGGTGATAGTGTTAATGCCACTATACCCGATATAATCACAGTGCCCGCTAAGGTAAATGCGAACTGTTGGAATAACTGCCCTGTAATACCGTCAACCAAACCAACTGGTATGTAAACGGCAGCCAAAGTTAATGTTGTAGCAATAATGGCAAAACCAATTTGACGACAGGCAATAGCAGTGGCTTTATAGACTGACTCATGAAAACGCAACTGCCTGTGTACGTTTTCCACCACAACAATGGCATCATCAACCACCAGCCCCACAGCTAATAACATCGCGAGCAATGTCAAAGAGTTAATACTAAAGCCTGCCAGTTTAAGGATGATAAACGAGCACGATAAACAGACAGGAATGGTTACAATAGGAATAAGCGCAATACGCAAATTACCGAGGAACAACCATATAACCCCTGCCACTAATATCACCGCTAAACCAATAGCAAGGTAAACATCATTTAGTGCTGTAATAATAAAAGTCGATTTATCCAGTAGCACCTTGGCTTTCATGCCACTCGGCAACGTCATAGAGTCTAATAAACCATGAACTTGCTGTGATAAAACCAGAGGGTTTGCTGTTGCTGTGTATTGGGGATTCAATACAAACAGCATTGAATTTTTGGTCGAAAAATCCACCAGCGGCTTTACTTCTCGCTGGCTATTTGGGGTACCAATTGTGATATCAGCCACTTGTTCTAATCGAATAGGCTGTTGTTGATAAGTCGCAATAATAGTGTTTTTAATATCATCGAGGCTTGAGATTGCCCCAGTAGAAATAAGCTGGTACTGACTTTCTGTCCCTGATGTTTTACCACTAATTGCCGAAATGCTGTTTACGTCATTAACTTTGTTAATAACATTATTTATTGTAAGTCCATAATAAAAAACCTTGTCAGGATTTAAAGTAATCAATACTGACTGGCTTGAACTTGGCGCAACACTCACCGCGCCTGCAGCCGGTAACTGCTCTAACTTTGGTAATAATGTATCAATACCATACTGGTGAAATTCATATTCCGCTTGATGAGGCCCCGGCGTTAAACCAATCAGCATTGCAGGCATTCCCTGATCGTCAGACTTGGTCACTTTCGGTGAAATATCATCGGGTAACTTGTTTTCAATATTACCAATATCATTATGGATTTCGCTCACTAAGGTATCGATTTCACTATCATCCATAGTCGATGCCACATCAATAATGATATTTCCTCGCCCTTGTTTTGCAGTCGCTGATAAATGACTGATCCCTTCAGTACCAGCAATGGCATTTTGAATAGGAATTAGGACTTCAGTCATCATATTTTGTGCCGCTAATGCACTATCATGGACAGTAACTTGAATTTTTGACTGACTGATTTGTGGGGTATAGCGCCAAGGTAGTTTCTGACAAAAGATCAACCCAATAAATACCGGGATCAACCACAAAACAGTACATAATACCGGACGGCGTAAACACAGATCTGTTAATTTCATTTTTTATCCGCCGACTGTGAATGTAATGGTTTATGTTGTAAATGCTTAACTTTTTTCGACATTTGATCAGGTTGCTGAGCAGTCATTACTTCGACTTTTTGATCGGTGCGTAAATAGTTTTGACCATTTATAACTAATTGATCACCCACGGTTATCCCCGATAGGATCTGCACATACCCATCGTAGTATTGCCCTACTTTTACATCACGCAATCTGGCTTTATTGTTAACAACAATAAACACCTGTGCCCCTTGAATATTAGTGATTAATGAGGACGTAGGGATTGTAACTTGCTTAAGTAGTTCACGAGTATATTGGACAATTTTCACGTTTTGACCCGGTGAAAACTGCTTAGCATCAGGAAGTTGAGCCTTTAAAGTCACCAGTCCCATTGAAATATTAGGAGAAACGTAACTCACGTTACCGTCCACATATTTTTTAGGGTTCAGTTCTGAGTAAACGGTAACATGTTGATCTAATTTATAATCATCTTTTTGAGCTGCAGGTAGTTGATATTCAATAGTAAGTTGATCAGGAGTATATAAGGTTGCAAGGGTATTACCTACGGTAACAACATCACCGACATGAAAATCGGTTTGGCTAATAACACCGTCAAAAGGTGCTTTAACTGCCAACTCTGTGAGCTTTGATTTGTCTTGCTCTAACTGCGCTAAAGCCTGTTTATAGTCACTCTCGCTGTCATCATAAGTACTACGAGCGACTACACCTTTATTTACCAGTTCTTTTTGACGTAACCAAGTTTGCTTTTTGGCATCTAACTGAGCTTGATCTCTTGCAACTTTAGCCTTGGCTTCACTGGGATCAAACTGCACTAAAACCTGCCCTTTCTTTACTGTCTGCCCAGCCTCAAAATAAATTGCGGTGATCTGGCTGGTCTCTAACGTTTTCAATGCAACCGAATTATGACTTTTTACCATGCCATAACCCGTAACCTGATGAGTCAATGTGCGAGCTGACACTGTTTGGGTTTCTACTTGAGCGACTTTAGAAGAGTGCTTGTGCGAATGAGAACCTGATTGGCTTTCTTGCTTACAGCCAACAACCGTTAAAGCTACAACGGCGAAAACCATCAAATAAATGCATTTTTGCTTCATTATCATATATTTACCTGGGAATTAAACAATATAAGCAAGGCACTTATATTAATTGCCAGCACCTCTAAAAATACCTATAAAGAATTATATATTAACAAGAATATTTGTGAGGTTAAGTCAGAGCTATGTTGCTTTACAGTTATTTACATTCAGCTGAATGATAGTATAAAAAACAAAAATAAAGGGTGGCGATAACTCGCAACCCTTTGTATTTATTTGCTTATCACTATGTCTATTTATGACTAAGAAAATAGCATTTCCATTGCCTGATGAGGAATATTGGCTTCCATAAATTCATCACCGTATGGGGTGAAACCAAGCTTACGGTAAAAGTCGACAGCATGGGTTTGCGCGCCTAAGTCAACACGAGGATAACCTTGCTGTTTAGCATACTCCACTAATGCTTGGACGACTTTGACACCTAAGCCTTTCCCACGTGCAGCTTTCATGATGGCAATACGACCTATATGGCCATCAGCAAGAATGCGCCCAGTGCCTAATGGCTGTTCGCTATCGACAACAAGTACATGCACCGCTTGTGTATCTAAGCCATCAAACTCAATTTCAGGATCAATTTGTTGCTCTTTAATAAACACCTGCTCACGTACAAAGCGAATACTCTCTTTATTCGCATCATCAAAAGCAACAATTTTTATATCTACCATGAAATATCCTATTTATCTGAATTACAGACCTTTTTTATATTGCTGAGAAATAGTGCCAATAATGGTTTGCTCTAATGTTGCTCTCGCGTTGATATCATCATGGATATACGCATTAAACAAAGAGACTAACATTGCTTTATCAGCATTTACTTCCGTTTCCGTTTTAATATCACGGAGATCGATCATAAAGCGAGTAAACTTATCAGGGAAATCTGTAACCGCCTGTAAATTCATATAGTTCAGCTGGCTATATAACGCATTATGCGCGCCTCTTTGTTTATCTAAAACAAACGAGGCGTCTTTTAAACTCAAGATAGACGCTGACTTATCACACTTACGTAAGCACTTATTATCAAAATGCTTTTTCTTACAACCTACTGTTTGATGGAATAAACACTGGCGGCTCATTAACATCATTAATGGATGATAAATACTGTAATGTAATTCAAAGTTTTCAGGGCATACCATTGGATTAATTTGCTTACGATTGATCTCGTTAGAAACGAATGCGCCCTTCGCATTAAACTCATCAGCTATGCACTGCAGGCTAAATGAATTAGTTAAGTTCAAGTAAGGCCCTGCAATCCAATCAATCCCTTGCTGATAAGCCACATGCGCAATACCACTGTTATTTGCCACAATACAATTAGGTTTCACGCGCTCAATAAATTCAATTGCAGCTTGGTAGTTTTCACCAATTAAAATTGCTGGGAACCATGGTACAAGATGAGGATGCGCTTCAAACAATGCTACCGTTTTTTCAAGTTCCATCGATAAACCTTCAGGAACGGTATAATACAGCACGGCATTGTTATCTTGATTTAATACCACATCACTTGGATCAGAAATCAATATTGCCAGCTCTGACGTGATCCCTGTTGGCTTACGGTGATTGATACTATTACGTGGTTTTGGCGTATCAATCGGCGCTACTAGCGGTTTTTCACCATTTAACTGATAACCAATTTGTTCTTTTAATTGTGCTAATTCCGCAAAAGGAACTGACGTATTTTCGGCTAATCCTGAAATATCAACGTGGGTGATCTGATACTCACCTTCATTAGCCAAACTTTGAAAACGTTTTTCTAATAATTCATGAGTTAATACGTGTTTTTGTGAACCAATAAGTGCTGACTCTGATTGTAACTCTATCGTTTGATCCGGCGTTGTCACTATCACCGTTAAACATTGACCTTCTTGACCGCTAAAGATCATGGTCATGGGTAGCGAACTAACATCCATGGCTTTCGTGACATCTTCAACTGTATTAATAATCGCTGTTTTGTCATCGTACAATTTCTGTTTTACGCCATTTACAGCATCGATTGTGGTTGCTTGATAGACCTGAGTAAAATGACTCACTGAGTTATCACGAGGATTATCAATAAACATGCTCTTATTGATATCCCCTTGGAGATACGAATTAGAAAAATCGCGGTTAAAGACCGTAAACAGTGACGTTGTATCAGTTAGTAACGGCTTTTGCTCACAGTAACGATCGATTTGCTGACGCCATTGATCGACCACGGTATACACATAGTGTGATTTTTTAATTCGCCCTTCCACTTTCAGCGAATATACCCCTGCATCAGCCAGCTCAACCATATTAGAAAAAGCTGAGTTATCTTTCATATTTAATGGGAAATCTTTACCTGCAGCGGTAGTTTGGTATTGATCTCGGCATGGTTGACTACAACGACCACGGTTACCCGAGTTACCATTTTTCACCGAACTGATGTAACACAAACCAGAGAAACCGATACAATAGGAACCATGAACAAACACTTCCATAAGTACATCGTGTTGATGTCCAAATTGAGCCAAATGCTTAATTTCACGAATGTTCAACTCGCGGGATAAGTTAACACGGCTTGCTTGAAGCTGCTTTAAAAACAGGATTTGACCATCGTTATGGGTATTGATTTGGGTAGAAGCATGAACATCCAAGGTGGGGAAATGTTCTTTAATAATGTGAAACAAGCCTAAATCTTGCAAAATCACACCATCAACTTTGGTGTTCACTAACTTATTCAATAAGCGAATAACTGCAGGAATTTCACTATCTAATACGACGATATTTAAAGTAAGAAAAATCTTACAATTGTTCTGATGTGCTAAACGAATAATACCACTTAATACATCAAAGGTAAGGTTAGTGGCTCGATTTCGAGCGTTGAAGCTATCTAAACCACAATAAATTGCATCAGCGCCAGCAGCAATGGCAGCTTTAATAGATTCGATATCGCCACCAGGTGCCAATAACTCAAAATTCTTAGTTTTCGCAACATTGCTCATCAACAATTGTACCTTGTATAACCGCATTAAATGTGAGGACGGCTATTTTACGCGCAAGCTTTTAATAAAGTCCAATAGTGAGAGTTAAATCACACAATGGATTGAGAGGATATTGAAATCACGACTAATCGAAATATTCAGATAAGCAATTTCTGATTACAGTTATTCCAACCCCAGAACAATATCGCTATTATGAATAAAACTTGGCAACTTAGCCCTTCTGCTATCGCTCTATCGAGCTATAACTAGGATGAAAAAATAATGACAAATACAAACCCAGTAGAACTAACAGATGCGCAAAAAGAAGCGATTGAAGCTATGGTAACTGATCGTATTAACGCCATGAATAACGATAAAGTATTGTGTGATGCAATTGATACAAAAGTGCATGAAATGGAAGAACACCTAAAAGAATATTTCCATAAGCGTTTTCATTTTCACAGCAATAAAGCATAAGACGTCTGTTTATTATTGCGGATAAAAAGATCACTCTTAATAGTGGTCTTTTTTAAAACAAGAGAACGGTATTATCTTTTAACAGGCAAATATTCCCCTGACGGTATAAGAACAAACATCAGCCCTTTTACCTGTTCAACAATAATGGCTTGATCAACATAAACCTTAAACACAGCACCTTCCCCACTGTAAAAAGGATGCCTTAAGTATTAATCAGCGATATAAATTTCGGCACGTCTGGGACTCTTAAATATAAGAATGTAACGTATTTGTTTATCTTATCACCAAGAAGAAACAAAACATTAAAACAAGAATCAAAAACCAAAACATAACAATAACAAAAAACCCAAAAAACAGAAACATAAACCAATAAATAATCAAAACGCATGATTTAATGTCATTCAGTAGGTAAAATACACTCCCTTGCTCTATTTAGTTAAAGAACCATGATTGATTTAAATGTATTACCTCTCTACCTCACTGCTGTTATCGCTTTATTATTAATTCCAGGGCCAGACATGTTACTGATTGCCAGTTCAAGCCTCAGTTACGGTCGAAAGGTGGGTGTTTTTGCAAGTTTAGGTAATGCAACAGCAGGTATTTTATTAACTATTTTGGCTGCTTTAGGTGTCTCAGCCTTAATTGCCGTAAACCCTATAGCATTACAAGTTCTTCGCTTACTTGGTGGCGCTTATCTATTAAAGATGGGATGGGACTGTATGCGAACACAACCAGCCGATGCGCCGGAAGAGCTAGCTAAAAGTAATAAAATGGCAACGACGCTATACCGTCGTGCCGTGTTCACTAATTTACTTAACCCAAAAGCACTTATTTTCTTCGTTCTATTCTTGCCTCAATTTGTTTCGACTCACGTTGCCGCAACATCAGGGCAACAAATGTTAGTGCTTGGTTTGTTACTAAATGTATTAGGTTTACTGTTTAATTTATTCCTAGTCACCACTGTTGGTACATTTGGTAAGTCACTATTGAAAAGTGAAAAATTCCGTGCAAATCAACACAAATTTATGGGTTTAATCTTCTTTGTTTTAGCCATTTGGTTACTAGCATCACAGCTGCCAAGCCCCGCGACACACTAATTTCTCACTTTTATTATTTATATTTGTAGCGTCACCTTTATTGGTGACGTTACATGCTTTTTAGACACTTTTTTCGCTACTTTCCAATAATGAAAGATACATTCACCATTTCTATGTATCGATTAATGAAATATAAAATCCCTCACCATTTTTGACTTGAATTTCACCCTAAATATCCTCATATATCTTAATAATAAGTGTTGCGTACACTCTTTGGTTCACTTCTTATTAATTAATGCGCAGACATAATATGCCCCATAACAAATTTGGCGCATTAAGGATTATTATGATTATTCATGTTGGTATTATCGATCAGGACCCTGTCCGTTTGATCACCCCTTTACTTGATGAAGCCGTTCCGGCTACAAAAATGATATTTATTGGTACTGAGCTCCAGCGAGAACAGTATGACCGCCTAGCTTCTATTTTGACTCCACGTAACATAGATGTTGATTTTTTTGTGATCCCTGACAGCATTAATATCACGCTGATTAGAAGCGAGATTCATCAACTCGCAGAAGATATTAAAGCAACAGGCTGCGAAGTTTGGTTTAACGCAAGTTGTGGTTTACGTCACCGTCTTCTTTCTGCTTACGAAGTTTTCCGCTCTTATCACTGGCCAATTTATGTTATCGAACCTTTCAGTGATGAAATGTGTTGGTTGTTCCCAGCAGACTGTGAACAACAACAGGTTCAAGACCGTATTCAAATTTCAGATTACTTAACTATTTTCGGTGCCCGTTGTGAGCTTTCTGATAATCCTATGCCTGAATCACTTAACGATCAGCTTTGGGAGTTAGGTCAACGCTGGGCAAGTTCTGCACTTGAATTAGGTCCAGGCCTAGCAACCTTGAACTACCTCGCGACCACTTGCCGTAAAGAACAAGTGCTTCATGTTGAGCTTAGTGATAAACAGCAAGGTTACAAAGAGCTAGGCACATTGCTATCAGACTTAGAAGAAACAGGTTTAGCAACATACCATGACGGCGTTTTAACTTTTAAACACGAAGAAGCTCGCCGTTTTGCAAATGGGGAATGGTTAGAGAACCTTGTGCATAGTACTGTTCGCGCTATTCAAAATGAACTACCAACAATTCAAGATCACTCATTAGGTGTGCAGGTTTACCGTAAGATTGGTGAGCGTGAGGTACGTAATGAATTGGATGTTGCAACTATCGTTAATAATAAGCTGCATATCATTGAATGTAAGACGAAAGGCATGCGTGATGATGGTGATGACACACTCTACAAGTTGGAATCACTACGTGACTTATTAGGTGGCTTACAAGCACGTGCGATGCTCGTCAGTTTCCGTCCACTTCGTCATCACGACTTAGTTCGAGCGCAAGATTTAGGCTTAGCGATTATTGGCCCAGATCAGTTAGGTGACTTACGCATCCATCTACATGAATGGTTAAAAGGTGCGGGTGGTGAACATCATTCTCATAACCCAGCCTAAAGCATAACGTTACTATTTAAAAAGACCTCAATTGAGGTCTTTTTTATTCTCTGTTTATAACACGGTTACGCCACACCATGCCCTTTAGACGCCTCTAACAAGCGATACCATTGTTCATGGGTAAGTTGTAACTGCTCGGCAGCAACAGCTGTCTTCACACGCTCAATTTTACCTGTACCCAATAACAAAGCGGGACGTGTAGGCAGTCGCATTAACCAAGCATAAATCACCTGATCAATAGAATCAGCATTGAGCTCTTGTTTTAGTACATTTAATGTTTCACGCACTCGATGAGCTTGTTCTGAAGTCCTGTTATAAATATCGCCACCAGCTAAACATGACCACGCCATAGGTCGTACTCTATGCTGTTGTAGCTGCGCTAATGTACCGTCTTCAATCGCATCAGTATGTAATGGATTAATTTCAATTTGATTGGTGATCAGTGGAAACTCTACCCGAGATTGCAACAATGAAAATTCATCTTTTGAGAAATTAGACACCCCAAAATGCTTCACTTTTCCCGTCTGATGCAGTTGTTCAAATGCACTATTGATCTCATCCGCATCCATCAATAGATCTGGACGGTGAATCAACAATCCATCCAATTGCTCGATGCCTAAACGCTGTAAAGAGCCCTCGACTGAAGCAAGAATATGGCTTGCTCGGCTATCGTAATACGCCACTTGCGACGTACCATTAACCTCTTTACCTCCAACGATGCCGCATTTAGAAATAATCGTTAATTCATCACGAATACTTGGCTGTAAGTGCAATGCTTCACCAAATAAAGATTCACACGCTGATGCACCATAAACAGGCGCATGATCAACAGATGTTACTCCCAGTTCTAAATGTTGCTTGATAAATGATAATCGCTGCTGCGCCGTCATTCCCCACTCAGCCATTCGCCAATAACCTTGAATAAAGTTAGAGAACAATGGTTCATTGAGCTGTCGTTCGTTTTTATTTGTCATCATCACACCAATACATCGAAAGGAAAAATTGCGCTACCTGAACCTAACACAGCAATTACACGACTAACGTGATGAGTTTCAAAAAATATTGTTTGTTAACTTACCCATGACGGCTGCTATACCACAAGTAACTACGACGTAAAGTAAAGACGGTTAACGCTAAATAATATGCCGCTAACACAATGGCAGGTAATGCATCACGATCTGACACACTGATGATGGAATACCCACAGTACACCACAATAATGGCAGGAATAATCAAGGCAGGTTTTACTGAAGAATAAAGATTAGTAGCCAGTAACACCACATGCGCTACCACCAAAATCAGTGGTAACGTAATCATCAAAAACCACAACATAATCAATCCCTTTCTTTAATCAGTAAGCATTACATCATAGCTCTGAACAAGATTTGCGCCAATACATTGTGGTTGGGGAATGTGTAAGTAAAAGCAATGAAGCTACACTACTGCCCCCCATAAATTATCTAATTTCGCTAATGGTTGATTACTCTGTGCCGATAATTCCACATAACTGTGTACCAGCTTAATTTTGTGCTCATTAAAATCATGTCCCCAAATATTTGGATCCAATAAGTCAAAAGGTTGTGGTATTACCTTTTTTAGTCCCGATTCTGGTTTGCGATCATTAAGCTCTAACTGAATAAGCGATTGTTGTACCGCTTGTTGCGCTAATTCTTTATAGCCCAGTTTATCGAGTAAAAATATAGCGTGAGCATGAGTAATACCATGAAGTTTATCGCCAGCGAAAAAGTGCTCATCAGTATTATAGTAAATATCTTGTGTACTTCGCTCAACGGCAATAACACAATGTTGCTGAATATCTATCTCGCCTTTATTTAATAAATTCGATGGCTGATATTGACGATAATCAGCTAAGCCGTAATAACGTCCCCAATTATCATCCATACAATTAACAATTAGCTTGGCGATATTGGAAACCATACGCTCAGTAACAACAACGTTATTATTGGCGACAGCATTTAAAAATAATACACCATATATGATCCCATGACCTGAATGACATAATTGCTGCGCGTTAAGTGCTATAGCATTTACAACTTCACTATAATCGGTTGTTTCAGGGCTATTGGCTAATGGATTCATTAAATGCTGATTATCATCGGTAAACTGCACTAACATTGCTTGTAAACTCTTTTTAGATACATTGTTGAGTGTTCCGTCATTAAGTAATGCATCACCTGCTAATAATGCTGCCCCCGTATGACCTTGAAACCATGCGGTACTGTCAACTTCCACCACATTGGCTAACGCTAAAATTCCTTTATCAATAAACTGTTCCATTGTTTTCTCCTTGCTTTAATTTCTGTAATTTCGTCACCAACGAGATTGATATAATGCAAGGATAAAACCTTAAGTTAAGTTGAGGTCAAACGAATATTTGATACTACCGAATAAATACAGATAACACGATAAAAGCGAACGATTACAACAGACTACAAGGTTACCTGAAATAACAAGTAGTTAAACAATCTAAATACTGTTCTGAAATTAATCGCATTAACATTATCTTACAGAAACCTCCAACATCCCTTTTGCGAATAATGTATTGTCCACTAAACAATTTGGAGGATAAATGAAATTAAAATTAGTACCTGTATTATTAAGCTTATTTGCCAGTATGTCTGCCCAGGCCTCAGAGCCACAAGCCTTTATTGGTGTCGGTATCAATGACGGTGTCAGTAGTATCAACGATGGTTGGAACTTTAATCCAAGTGTAAGGATCGGCGCTAATATTAACGATAACCATCGACTCTATAGCTACCTAGAGATAAAAAAGGAACTCTACAACTTTGTAGCGTCTTATGACTACTTAGTACCATTTACAAAAAGTGGAGATTGGCGAGGATTTATTGGTGCGAGTACGGGAGTCCAAATTGCAGAATCAAGCAAAGATGATCTTATTTTAGGCGCACAAACAGGGATTAATTATCGAATCAATAAGAACTTTAATACTGAATTGGGTTATAGAGTTCATGATACAAGAAGTGTTTGGAAAACACGTAATATGTCTCAGCTTGATACTTTTTATATTTCTCTAGACTTTGCCGTCTAATCTAAAAATAATTTACTGGTCATGTCACAAACCTATTTTATTTAAACCTTTTTATTCATGACAGTATTATTGAAAATAAAAAAGCCGCTCCTAAGAGCGGCTTTCTAATATAACACTTTAAGACTTAAATCTTATTCAGCCAACATTTTACGTGCCGCTTCTACCACGATCTTAATTGATTTCGCTTCTGTTTCTTTTAGCGTTGCGTGATCTGGGATCTCTTTTTGTGTACGGTTAATAATAACACCTGCTACACAACCTGCACGTAAACCAGAGCTTGCACACATAGTTAATAGCGTTGCTGATTCCATTTCAAAGTTAAGCACGCCCATCTCTTGCCACTCTTTCATTGAGCCTTGGAAACGACGAACTACGCGACCTGAGAATGTATCGTAACGCTCTTGACCTGGGTAGAACGTATCACTTGATGCTGTTACACCCGTATGTACTACAGCATGCTCATCATCACATGCTTGCTTCATTGCCGTTGCAACACCAAAATCAGCAACAGCTGGGAATTCCATTGGTGCGAAATGCAGACTTGCACCATCTAAACGTACTGAGCCTGTCGTTACAATCATATCGCCAGGGTTAATGTTAGGCTGAATTGCACCTGTAGTACCTACACGTAGGAAAGTTGTTACACCTAACTGTGCTAATTCTTCAACAGCAATAGAGGTTGATGGACCACCGATACCCGTTGAACACACAACCACTGATTTACCGTCTAATTTAGCGCGAAATACAGTGTACTCACGAGAGCTTGCTAAAAACTCAGGGTTATCCATTAAGTTTGCAATTTTCTCAACACGTGCTGGATCACCGGGAATAATCGCTAACTCCGCACCATTAAGATCAGCTTTATTAACACCTAAGTGGAAGACTTTATTATCAGACATAATGTTACCCTTTAATTTAAACAGCTCTGTTGTAGGTTCAGAGTGATTCTTATGAGTTATTACTATTTTAATCAATTTTTTGATAGAAAGAGTCAAACATACTGCAACATGCTCTATCAAAAACACGTGGTAACAATAACTAATGATTCAACTACTTTTAGTGAGCATTGTCACACCAACAAAAAGCAATTGAAAAATTTGTTACACAAAAATCCGACTTAAATCACACGTAAACGATACCTTATTGCCGGAATCACAAAAAATCCTTTTCTCACGCATGTACTCTTTACTCTGTTTTCCTGCCTCATAGCGAAAAAACGGCATGACAAACAATACATCATTGTTCGTCATGCCGTTTAGACTAATCTCTAATGCTCAGAGCGATTAGTTTTACTTTTCGCTTTGCGGTTTAAAGCGTAATAAACGTAATGCATTCAGTGTTACTAACGCTGTTGCGCCACTGTCTGCAAGTACTGCAACCCAAAGCCCTGTAAAGCCAAATAAGGTTGTGACAAGGAACACCGCTTTTAAACCTAATGCTAAGCTGATGTTTTGACGAATATTGCTCAATGTTGCACGAGATAATTCAATCATCACTGGCAGTTCTGAAACACGGTTATGGGTAATTGCTGCATCAGCGGTTTCTAGTGCTACATCTGTACCACCACCCATCGCGACACCAATTGTTGCAGTTTTCATTGCTGGCGCATCGTTAATACCATCACCAACCATGGCAACAGAATGTAGCTCACTTAACTTGCGAACTTCTGTCACTTTGTCTTCAGGTAATAGTCCTGCACGAAAATCAATATTAATTTCTTTAGCAATCGCAGCAGCTGCACGTGGATTATCACCCGTTAGCATCACTGAATTCACGCCAATGCTTTTTAGCTTAGTAATCGCTTCTAAAGCATCACTACGTAAATTATCACGCCATGCAACTAAACCTACCGCTTGCTGATTACGAACAGCAACCACCAGCGTTTTACCTTCGCTTTCAAGATCTAACGCTTGCTGTTGCTGGTTATCAGTCAATACAATTTGCTCAGGCAGGCGATCGGCAGCACATAACATAAAGTTATCGCCTTCAGTAACACCTTGAATACCGCGGCCTGCTAATGCTTCACGATTTTCAGCTTCAACAACAGGTAATGATTTTTCTCGAGCAAAGTTAACCACAGCAGTTGCTAATGGGTGTAACGAACCGGATTCAACAGCCGCTGCTTGACGTAATAATTGATCGGGATTGTTATCCCAGCTAATTAAGTCCGTCACTACAGGTTTACCTTCAGTTAGCGTACCTGTTTTATCAAACGCGACAGTTTCAACATGACCAAGTTGTTCTAGTGCAGCACCACCTTTGATTAATGCACCGCGACGCGCTGCTGCCGCTAAACCTGAAGTGATCGCTGCTGGCGTTGAAATAACAAGTGCACAAGGACAGGCAATAAGTAATAGCGCTAGACCTTTATAAATCCACTCATCCCATGATTGGCCAAAAACAAGCGGCGGAATAATGATGACAAGTGTTGCTAATAGCATCATTGCCGGAGTGTACCAACGGCTAAATTTATCAATAAAACGCTCTAGCGGTGCTTTACGTGATTCTGCATCTTCAATGAGATGAAGAATACGGTCGATCGCATTTTCACCTTGCGCAGACACAATCGTTAATCGAACCACTTTGTCTGATGCCATACTACCAGCCATGACTTTTTGGCCCGGTGTTCTTTCAACAGGTACAGATTCCCCTGTTAGTGCGCTTTCATCAAAACTCGCAACCACATCTAAAACTTGACCGTCAGCAGGTAAACGCTCGCCGGGTACGACTTCAATCACATCACCGGGTTTTAATTCGCTTGCTGGAACTTTTTTCTTCTCGCCATTTGGCAGCACAACATTGGCATCTTCAGGCACCAAATCCATTAATGCTTTTACACCACTTCGTGCACGTGATGCGGCATACCCTTCTAATTGCTCGCCAATTAAAAACAGTAGAATCACCATTGCCGCTTCTGCGGTTTCCCCTAAGTACAATGCACCAATGGCAGCAATACTCATTAGGGTTTCAATCGAGAATGGTGAACCTGATTTACCTAAGCTAATGGCTTTTTTCACAATCGGCACTAAACCAACAATAGTGGTTAAAGTAAATGCCGCTAAACCCCATGAATGTGACACTTTATCAATTAAGAAAGAGGCAATCATCATTGCCGCAATGACAAGGACTTCTAAGTGTTCTTGAATAAATGACTTTTTTGGTAATGCTTCAGCCGCAGCAGCACTAGAAACTAGAGTAAAACCCGTTGCCTGTGCTTTATCTTCAATCTGTTTTTTTAATTCATTATTATCGGCTTGCTGATTGGCTTGCATGTTGACGATTAACTTTTCTGTCGCAAACATCACTTTTGCCGTTTCAACTTGAGTAAGACTCGAAATTGATTTTTCCAATTTAGCTGCACAGCTTGGACAATCCATGCCAATCACTTTCCAGCTAAATGTTTGACCATGAGCCGATTGTGCTAAAGACGCTTCAATCGCTTGATCTTGTTCTTTTGATGAGGTTGACTTTGAACAACAACTTTTTACTGAAGATGAATGACTTGAGTCGTCATGTTCTGAATGCTGGTTCTCAGACTCTACGTGCGCGTGTTGAGAAGCTATTTCAGTGTCTGATGGACTAATAGAAGATACTGTAAAGGTTGATTGTTTTTTATTTGGGTGAATGGCATCTATTGCTGATAATTTTGCAGCGTTAAGTACTGTGTCACTTTTTGATGAGCAACAGGAAGCAGGGCCGTCGGTATCAGATTCACCACAACCTTCGGTATGTTTTTGTACACTCTCAGAAGGGGTTGATGAACAGCATGTCGCTGATTCACAAGATTCAACAGTGACTGTCGCTTTTGTTACCGCTGTTGGTTTTGCAGCATGAACATGCATTTTTTTATTATTACATTGAGCACACATAATCGTTCTCCTTGAGTGCTTTGATTATCTGTAGTCAATATAAACCTTGGAGTAATGTCTAAGGTCAATAAAAAAAGCCAAACTTTTATCGTTTGGCTTTTGCAATCAATTTTTACTATGCGCATCTAACGTAATCGACATAATACCGTTGTGTTGTCTAACACCTCACCCCACGCTTGATAATCGAACCCCATATCGAAAATGTATTCCGTAAGCAGTGTTCTAACGCAATTCACCAACGTGTCTGCATCCCACGGCTTTTCAAAGTAACTTTCAATACGTGCTTGGTTAATCGCAGCAATAGTATCTTGATGAGTAGCTTGCCCTGTCAGTAATACTTTTTTAGTTTTGATAAAACGGCTATCGTTGTTCACATCAGTCAGTAGCTCTACGCCATTTTTACCCGGCATTATATGATCTGAAATAACGACACCAATATAATGTCCTTCAGCATCTAACTCATCCATCACAGCCAAAGCTTCATCACCTGAATCATTGATACTAATATCATGTGATTCAGAGCATATTTATTATTTGTTTTTTTCAGCTTTTACATCATCGTCGAGGTGTTCACTATTCAGTGCTTCTTCCAGTACCCCTTCGGTTCCCATATAAGTACGAGATGAACAGAACGGTGTTACTGGTACTGATGGCGTTAATATTTCATTATCGGCCACGTCTTGATGTTCATGCGCTAAACCCATTTTCTTCACTTGTTTTAATACCAAGTAAAAACCCAGTAAACCAAAGACAACAGAGCCAACCGCTTGACCGATTAACACCCCGCTCGCACCTGCAAGGTGCCCGCCAATAAGTACAAAAGGGATCGTACCTATTGTTGCTTTCCCCATGTTCAATGCTGTTGACCATGTAGGACGATTAAGGTTATTAAATGCCGCATTGGCAACAAAGAGTGCGCCATTAAAAATAAAGGTCACCGCGATGAAGGAACAGAACACACCAACAATTTCTGCGGCATCTCCCGTTAAACTAAAGATAGCAATGAGCTGATTTTGCCCTAGCCATAAAACAACAGATACGAAAACACAGTACACTGCAGTAAAGAGCATTGCATCACGTAGAATTTGTTGAATACGATCCCAGCGTTCAGCACCAAAGTTTTGCCCAATAATAGGACCAACGGCACCTGATAACGAAAAGACTAATGCAAAACAGACCGGCATAATACGCCCGATAACGGCATACCCAGCCACAAAGCTTTCACCAAATTGCGCGATGTTACTGGTAACGACCGCATTACCAATAGGTGTTGCGGTATTGGTTAAAATGGCAGGAAACGCAATTTTAGCAATGGTTGGCATCGCCAGTTTAAACTGAGAAAAATCAGGCTTAGCTAATAATTTATGTTTATAAATAACAACATATAACGAGAAAATGGTCACAGCTAGGCGTGCAATAACTGAAGATATCGCAGCCCCTTGCATCCCCATTGAAAAACCAAAAATAAATAAAGGATCAAGTACTGCATTTACACCACCACCAATCAGCGTTGCCATCATTGAACGACGAGCATCACCCACACCACGCATTGCAGCGCCTGCCGCCATAGATACCGCCATTAACGGTGCGCTTGGTAATAGAATAATCAGATATTGGCTAGCGGCTTCTGCGACATGCCCTTTTGCACCAATTGCATCAAGTAATAGAGGCAAGTTCCACAGCATAGCAGCAACCATCACAATACTAATAAAGACAGCAAACAACATGACATTCGTCGCCATACTTTTGGCTTGTTCTCGATCATTTTTACCTAAAGCGCGCGAGACAAGTGCGCCAGCTGCAATGGATGTACCTATCGATATAGAGGTAGAAAAGAAGACTAACGTACCAGCAAAACCAATAGCTGCTGCCAGTTCTACTTCACCCAAAAGGCTAATGAAAAACATATCTAATAAATCAACCAAAAACAGCGCCATCAAGCCGATTGCACCAGTTCCAGACATCACAATAATGTGACGCATTGGTGAACCTGTAACAAATTTAGCTTGTTGGTTTTCTGTTATTTCTGTTGATGAGTGCTGTTTCACTAAAACCTCTATACCTTATAAAACGGCTCGAATATCCTTATTTAAAGCCAAAAAAAATAAAGGCGCTAATTAGCGCCTTTACATAATCAATTAAGACTTAAATATATAGCATTAAAGTGGATGTTTAAAGCTATCCCCTAAATGAGTACTGATCGCAGTAAGAACATCACGACGCGTTATCACGCCAAGTAATTGTCCATTATCAACCACAGGATAAATCTTAGGTTTTTGACCCGTCATAATTTGTGCTAATTCAATAATTGAATCATCACTCGATACCGTTAATACATCATCTCGCATACAATCTTTAACAGTGTGAGAGTCTTGGCAGTGATAACCCACTTTCAGTAATGTATGGATCATATCTTGTTCTGATAAAAAGCCGATAACCTGCTTGTATTCATTGATAACAGGTCCACCAATTTGCTTTGCTGTCAGCAACTTGTCGAGTGCTACAGATAATGACATCGATTCACTGAATGTCACTGGGCGGACGTTCATATAATCTTTTACTTTTAATGATTCCATGTATCCCCCAAAATTACCTTTGAGTATGTAAAACTGACAAGCCTTTGTAGTTATTATTGATAGCTAAAAACCTGCCCCTTATTACAGTTAAGCCTATTTCTTCAAATTTACTAAATTAGAATTTGTATTTTTATCAACAGTTAAGGATATTTGACTCATAATTAATACATTGATACAAAAAAGCGCCTCAAAATTAGAGACGCTTTTCAATTAAGCAAATGTTTACTATTAATGCATCATCAGCATAGACAGCATTGCTAGCGGAATTTTCAGACCTGAACCAAAAACAAGCTGTGAACCTTCCACTTTCACTGTTAGCTTATAACTATCTTGATCTTCTGTAATGATCTTCTGTTGCAGTAATTCTGGCACTTTTGCTGCAAGCTGTGGTTCATTAGACACAAAACCTTTTGGCATTGAGATATTAATGTTACCCACTAATTTATTTGGTAATGCAGCTAAGTTTTCTGACGCACGCGCTAAGCCTGGTTTAAGCTCAAGTAAAAGAGATGCATTCACTTTACCTTGCTCTGTCATCATGCTGAGATCAGATAAATCAACAGTGGCACCTTTAGCAATTAATAAATCTAGAGCAAGCATTGCATCTTGCATCTGTGCTTGTTGCTGCTCTGCCGTTGTAGCCTCTTCCATAACTGCTAAACGGCTAATCGCTTTATAGTTAAGATCTTTTAATGCAAGTGCAAAATTGAAGTCTGTATATTGCTGACCATCAAGTGTCACAATTTTCTTAATTGAAATATTATTCGTATTCGTTACTTGCTGTGTTTCGTCTGTCGGTGTTTTTTCATCTTTGGGCTGACTTAACGCATTTTTCATCATCACACTCATGCCTTCTAACTCAACATGATTCTGATTATCTGCCGATGCGAAATTTGCTTTGCCTAATTTAAATGTCTGATCACCAATCCAGAAATTACCCTGCATTTGGCCACTACCTTGACCTGCAAAGGCATTCACTTGCATAGTTTCGCCGCTATCTGTTTTCACATCTAAAGAAGGTAACGTATAGTTGAAATCACCTGCACCATCCGCATTTGCACTACCCGTTAACACAAAAGCTTGGCTTTTTACAAATGCGCCCGACTGATTATAATCAATCGGATTAATCGTCATCGTAAAATCGGTATTTCCCGTCAAAGAGGAATCGGTCACTAAGGTAATAGGTTGAACATTTTCACCCCAGATACTACTAATCAATGGCGCGACTTGTTTATCAATTTCTAATTCACTGCTCGACTTAACACCTAAGAATCCGTTTTTAATATGATGCTTAACTAACCATGTGGTTGGTAAGCCTTCTTCTTCAAATGTTGTTTTTAAGGTATCTTTTAATTCAATACGAGAGACTGCATCAGAAGAAAGATAACCGCGCTCAAAACTTTGATTCGTAATGGTCATATAAGGGCTGTGATAATTTTTAATCGCCCCCATGTATAAACTTTGACCTATTTGTCCTGTGGCTAATGGCCAACAAAGGATCACGGCAACCGCACCCGCTCCTGCTACAACGTTCTTCAACAACATATTGAATCCTGATTAATAAATTTAAGTGCAAATATATGACTATATCATCAACTTTTTAAAGGCCTGACGTCAACTAGAACTCACTGATAACAAAGAAATCAGATCATCTTTGCAATGTCTCTTTTTAATACTTTTCCTATCAATACCAGAGTATTTTGATATGGTATTAACAGCACAGAATATAACAATGAATAAATAAGGTAATTTAGTCTTATGAAAATAGCTCTATTTAGCTCAAAAAAGTACGACCAAGAATCTTTTTCTAAAGTAAATAAATCCTTTAGTCATGATATTACTTACTTCGACTTCCCGCTGAATCTACAAACCGCGAAAATGAGTGAAGGTTTTGATGCTGTTTGTGCATTTGTTAATGATGATCTTAGTGCGCCAGTCTTAAAGTGTATAGCGAAGCAAGGGGTTAAAGTCATTGCAATGCGCTGTGCAGGCTACGATCTTGTTGATTTAGAGGAAGCCAAAAAGCTAGGACTACAAATTGTACGTGTTCCCGCTTACTCTCCAGAGTCTATTGCGGAACATACCTTAGGCTTAATGCTGAGCCTTAACCGTCGTATTCATCGAGCATATCAACGTACTCGTGATGCTAACTTCTCCTTAGATGGCTTAACCGGCTATAACTTTCACGGTAAAACCGTTGGTGTTGTAGGTACGGGTAAAATTGGCTTAGCGACAATTCGTATTTTAAAAGGCTTTGGCATGAATATTCTTGCTTTTGACCCATATCCAAATCCCGCGGCGATTGAGTTAGGTGTCACTTACGCCAGCCTTGACGAGATTTACAAAGTGGCAGATGTGATCACATTACACTGCCCTATGTCAGAAGAAAACTATCATATGCTTGATAAAGCGGCTTTCGACAAAATGAAAGATGGCGTTATGATCATTAATACCAGCCGTGGTGGACTTATCAATTCAAACGATGCTGTTGAAGCGTTAAAATCACAACGTATTGGTGCATTGGGTGTTGATGTGTATGAAAATGAAAAAGATTTATTCTTCCAAGATAAATCAAATGATGTGATTCAAGATGATGTCTTCCGCCGCTTATCATCTTGTCATAACGTACTGTTTACAGGGCACCAAGCATTCTTAACTGAAGAAGCCCTTGGCAATATAGCAGAGACTACATTGCAAAATCTGTCTGATTTTGAACAAGGTAAAGTCTCAGGAAATGAAGTGCTAGATTAATAAATAGTGCCGCTAAATATAAAAAATTTAGCGGCATTTTTATTTATGATATTGATTTTAAAAATCACACTCAGCTAATCTTAACCAATCTCACTGAATAACCAATCACTAAAGGCTTTTATTTTAGGGGTATTTTGCATGTTATGTCGGCACACGACATAATAACTAAAAGGTGAGGGTGCCATCATATCAAAAGGCGTCACTAACCGTTTTTCTACTAACCTTTCGGCAATAAATGAATGCCTCCCCATTGCAACACCGATCCCACACTCAGCCGCTTGTAAAGCCAAATCGGAGCGATCAAATGTACATTCCGATTCAGGTAATTGCGTACCGTATTGCTCGGCCCATAGCTGCCATTCATCATTTCGCCCAGCCCTTGCCCACGGCGCGGCATCATGCAGCAATAAACATTGCATTAAACCTTCAGGGTTATCATAAAGATCATTTGCGATCGCATAATCATGGCTACACACTGGCTGCATCGCTTCATCCATTAATTTACACGAATGCAAACCTTGATATTCCCCTTTGCCAAAATAAATCGCACAATCAAAACTTTCAGTTTGAAAATCAACAAGTTCATTACGGGTTCGTAAATGAATACGTAGCATAGGATAAAGATCTATAAAGGATTTTAAGCGGGGTAATAACCAAGTTTGAGCAAATGTTGGTGGTACAGAAATATTTATATCGCCGCTTAGCTCAACATTTTTCAAATCACGTATTTCGTGTGCAATATCGCCAAAGTTAGCAGCTAGCACTTGTTTTAAACGAAACCCTTCATCTGTGAGTATGAGTTTACGAGGCTGACGAATAAAGAGCTGTACGCCTAATGCTTCTTCAAGGTTTTTAATTTTATGGCTAACCGCACTTTGAGTTAAAAATAAAACTTCAGCAGCACGTGTGAAGCTCATTTGTTCAGCTGCTATAAGAAAGCAGTGTAAACCTGAAAGTACAGAACCAGAAAGGTTAGAAAGTTGCATAATACCGCCACATTAAAAATCTAGTAGCAAGCATAACAAGAAAATGATCGGGGCTCAGCTATAAATGCTACTCCCCGAATAACGCCAATTAATTAGTTGTACTATGGTATTGCTCAAGCAAGCCTGATTTATACTCGTCAGTTAATAATTGCCAGTGACATCCTTTGACAGCACCTGCAAAAATCCACAACAAATTACGATTGACTTCTTCCCCGTGGTGTTCACATACTTTGCGATAAACATTAACAGCACCCAACTCTAGAAAAGTAGGTACATCTAATACACCCGTTCGTTTTACCATTCTTTCTAGCGTTAATCGCATATTGGGTAAATCACGTAAACGTTTATTTGCACCAGACTGTTTAAATGCCTTATCTTTACATGAAAACTCAATCGATTTAGCAACTAATTGATTACAAACCTGCGGATCTTTTTCTAAAAGATCTCTTATTTCGTAATAATTAACTGTTGCCGTTTTGCTTTTCTTTATATGTTTAAATTTCGCACAACCTAATTTTATTAACTCAGGATCCAGTTTTTCGCCACCTCGAATATACATAGAAGCAGGTGTAACTATCGCAAACATCGCACCGTCTATAAATACTCCAGTTCCACCAAACATGGATCGTTTTTCTTGTTCTCCGAACTTGTTTAAATAATTTAAATAATCTTCCTTTGGTGATGTCACAACTAATTCTCCATAATGCGGTAATAATCAATTATTCCAAACACGTCAAATAACCTAGCCAAACAATAGATTAGATTGTTAATTATTCGACAAAGCAATTGTATGCTCTTAAGTATTATAGATTAAATAAGCAGCAGCCAAAGATGAGATTACTCGCATATTTTTTGTCGCAAAATAATGTAATCAAACTAGATTTGCAGCATTTATCACGCAAGAATCAATAATGAATTGCATATCTATCATCATTATTATCAGTGCCGACTATCTTTAAGATATTTACAATAGAAAGAGTATACGCTGGAGCTATGAAAAAAATCCCATTGTTCCCATATTCAAATCACATTCTTCCCGATGGAAGGACTCAATTAAAGATTGCACAAGCTCGTCATATTCGTATGGTGAAAGAAGCCCTTATTTCTAAAAAAGGGTTTGTAATGGCAATGATAGATAGCGAACGTGAGCATAGTGAAGTTAAAGATGTTCCTGCAATAAGTACGCACGTTAAAGTTATTGACTTCAATCGGCTCGAAGGCGATTTATTGGGTATTACGGTAGAAGGTATCGATCTTCTAAAAATAGAACAGATTAGGATTGAGGATGATAAGCTTTTAATTGCCGAATGTATGCCTTTTAGCACTTGGGCTCCCTCTCAGACGACAACCAGTAACCAGTGTTTAGCTCAACGATTAAAGCAACTTTATTCTTCTCAACCAGAAATGGGAAATTTATATCCTACACCACTGTTTGATGATATGACGTGGGTCTGTCAACGCTGGTTAGAAGTACTACCAATAGAAGTAAAATATAAACAAATGCTGATTCACCAAAAAACGCCCAACCTGGCCATTCGTTTTTTAATCAAGTTACTTCAAGATAAAAATTTAAACCATTAGTGGGATTAATATCATTTATTTTTAATTTATAACCTACTCACTTCAAATAAATTACGAGACAAACTACTCGATAAGGCTATGAAACGATAGAATTTGATTATTACTTTATAAGATTAGTTTTACATGTCGCATTTATCTTTTTTTTGGTTAAAACATAGCCGTGATCATCAAATAAAAGCGTTGGAATCTGAGTTTTGTAACTTAGTAAAACAATCTGCGCAGCAAAATAAGCTAGAGCTTCCTCCTATTCCTGATGTGCTAATGAAGCTACATCAGTTATGCAATGATGATGAAAGCACCATTCATGACGTGGCTGATTTACTACTTGATGATCCTGCCTTAACCGCTACCATTATTCGAACATCTAATACGGTATTATTTAACCGCCGTAATGTTGTCTGTAACGATCTTCTAACTGCGGTCTCTCGTCTTGGATTATTGCGGGTACGTGATATTGCCACCGCTCAAGCAGTTGCCGAATTACGAAAAGTAAAAACTGAAAACCTCGCGTGTAATCAGCTGCTCAGTCAAAGTGCAATTCGCTCACGTCAATTTGCAGGTACGATGGCTCTGATTTGCCAAAGCTTAATAAAACACAGTGAAAAACCTTTAAAAATAGAACCAGAAAAAGCTTTATTAACAGGCTTACTGGCTGATATTGGTGTCTTTAGTTTAATCTACGAATATCTTAATTATATTGAAAACGATAATTACCTAGATATCGATATTGCCAAATATATTTTCAAAGAAACCTGTATGAAAACAAGTTTGATCGTATTAAAAGAATGGGGATTTGATAATGATTATCTTGAAATCGCCTCTAATAAACGACAACCTTATGGAAATAATAACGATACGTTAAGTTATCTTGATATCGCCCGTATGGCACACCACTTATTGTTGTTTAAAAATAACGATGATGCTATCGACGAAAATGATGTTGAGCTTGATCTTGTAGGAGCAGAAGTCATGTATGAATTGACTAATTTACCTCCTCACGAATTTAACCAACGAGTTAAAAACATCGTTCGTGAAAGTGGATTCTGATCTGATCCCCATCCCCTTCTTTTTCTTACTTAAAAAGAAGGGGGAAACATCCACCTATAAGCATCCCCTACTCGCCTATATACTCCTTCTTTATCGCTGTGTTACATTAACTTTCTGTTAAAAATATAAATAAATGAATTAATTATTGCTGGTGACTTTGTGTTACATAACCAAATACTCTAGCAAATAAGCCACTAACCCTCTGAATATATTTAAGGACTAATATGTTGTCTGGGATTTTACTTATCTTTTTGCCGCTGATCATTGGTTACCTCATCCCGCTTCATAATAAAAATCACCTCGATTTTATTAATGCTCAAACTAGCCGCTTAGTATTGGTGATTTTGACATTAATGGGATTAAGCTTAGCTGCGCTAGATAATCTCAGCCAAAATTTAAACCAAATCCTTATCTACACCACGACATTTTTCATCTCAATCAGTGTATGTAACCTTGCTGCACTCCCTTTTTTAGACCGTTTATGGCCAACACAAACGACTGATGGACACCATCATTTACCGATGGCAAAAATGATGATGGAATCGGTTAAATTGGTTTTTGTTGTTGCAGCTGGATTGATCGTAGGCCTATTACTTAATGTCGATTTGTCATGGGTTGATCAAGCTAGTGAGGCTATTTTATTACTATTACTGTTTTTTATTGGCATCCAATTACGTAATAGCGGTATGACCTTAAAACAAATAGTACTCAATAAAAAAGGGATGATTATAGCTGCGGTGATTATTAGCACTTCTTTTCTAGGCGGGATCATCGCTGCCCTTATTCTCGGTATCCCACTCAATCATGGCTTGGCTATGGCATCAGGTTTTGGTTGGTATTCTCTCGCGGGTATTTTAATTGGCGACGGCTTAGGAAGTGTATTTGGTGGCGCTGCATTTTTAAACGAGTTACTCCGAGAAATTCTTGCGCTAATATTAATCCCACTCCTTATCCATCGTTATCCCAATACAGCTATTGGTTATGCTGGGGCAACGGCTATGGATTTCACTCTTCCCGTGATTCAAAACACAGGTGGTGTGCGCTGTGTACCTATCGCCATTGTCAGTGGTTTTATTCTTAGCCTATTAGTCCCTATCTTTATTCTATTCTTCTTGTCGTTGTAACATCGATAAAATTAGAGATAAAAAAACCGCAGTTTTCACTGCGGTTTTTATTTATCGTTCTACCACTGTTGTATGATTTTTTTTGTCATGCCAAGGTGGATTGGTAAACGTAAGATATTGCACACCAGCATAGAGGGGGTATAACCCCAATGTTGCTATACATAGATAAATCTTATCAAACTCACGCTTTAAATAACGTTGCTTTGTGAGCAGCTCATCATCGTTAGATATCACTTTCACACTTAACAAAGCGCGTGATAGTGAAGTGCCGAGTAAGCGATAACACAACCAATGATACCCCATAAAGACACCAATAAATAAAGCCATGATGCCGATAATTAACAGTAACAATACTGGTAGCGCCATAGTATCGTTAAGTGATAACGATACTCCTGCACCATTGGTAATATAACCAACCATACCAAGGAAGATATCTTTGACGATCATTGCAAACATCTGCACGATAGCCATATCAATCATAAATGTACCGACACGTCTGTATTTCAATGAAAAGCTGCTCATTGCCTAATTATTTACCAAGTTTTGAATTGATTTGAGCTTTAAATCCAGCCGCTTGCGCACCGTAGATAGCTTGGATACCCGTACCACCGACTTTTACTAAACCTTTAGCACCTAAGTTCTCAGTCCAGTATTTATTATCTTTAACAAGCTCACCGTCTTTAACAGTGATACGTAGACGTGTAATACATGCATCAACGTCAACAATGTTGTCTTTACCACCTAATGCTTCAATCATTTCATCGATTTGGCTGTCATCAGAACCACTCGCTTTTGCTGCTTGGTAATCTTTCTTACGTACAACCGCAACAGCACTCCCTTTACGACCCGGTGTCTTGATATCAAACTTCAGAATAAACCAGCGGAATAACAAGAAGTATACAGGACCATAAATTAGACCTAGTAGTGGGATGTAGTACCAGTGGTTTTCAGTCCCCGTAAGGCCAGGAAGCATACCGAATAGTGCGAAGTCAATAAAACCACCACTGAACGTCATACCAACTTTCACGTTTAGTAAGTCCATGATCATGAACGATAGACCAGCTAGTGGTACGTGAATAAAGTAGTAAAGCGGTGCAGATAAGAATAGGAATGTAAATTCAATCGGCTCTGTAATACCTGTTAGGAACGCTGTTAGCGCAACAGAGAACAATAGACCCGCAACTTCTTTCTTATTCTCTTTATCTGCCAGAGTGTACATCGCGTATGCGGCTGCAGGTAGACCAAACATCATGAATGGGAATTTACCTGTCATGAAGTTAGTTGAAGAGAACTGAGAATAATCACCGTTAGCTAAAGAGCCAAAGAAGATATTTTGTGTTCCTTTGTAAACTTGACCTGCAATTTCAGCTGTACCGCCAATCTCTGTCTGCCATAGTGGGAGATAGAATACGTGGTGAAGACCAACAGGGATTAGTGCACGTTCAATAATACCGAAGATGAATGATGCAATATAACCGTGACCAGATGCTGTCATTTCACCTAATGTTGCCCCGATAGTACCGAATGCTGCGCCGATGTAAGGCCAAATAAAGACAAGTGCAATACCATAGAATAATGCAGAAAACGCACTAACGATAGGAACAAAACGCGCACCGCCAAAGAAACCTAAGAACTCAGGAAGCTTAATGTCATGGTATTTGTTATGAAGAACAACTGTAATACCACCAGCGATAAGACCACCGAATACACCCATACTTAGCGTGTTGTGAATACCTAACACATCAGCTAACACTCCCGCATAATGGTTGCCCATTAGAATTACAGTGTTATTTGTTGTATCAACCATGCCAGCAACTGATAGCGTTTTCGCAATCGCAATATTCATTATTAAATAAGAAATTGTTGCTGCTAACGCCGCAGCGCCTTTTTCAGCACGAGCAAAACCGATAGCAATTGCAAGCGCGAACAGTAAAGGTAGGTTTGCAAAAATGATACCGCCAGCAGCTGTCATAACCTGTAGAAAACTATTTAAAAGTGTTCCGTCTTGCAAAATACCAATATTGTATGCATCAATCATACTCTGGTTGGTAAAACTACCACCAAGACCTAGCATAATACCTGCAGCAGGTAGTAGCGCTATCGGCAGCATCACTGCTTGCGATAGTTTACTAAAGAAGGCTTTCATTACCTTATCTCCTCGATATAGGATCTAAACTTGTATCAAAAATAATTAAGACTTAGTTTGTCTTTGTAATCATTATTTTTATTACTTCAATAAGCGTAGTAATGCACACTCACACGAGACAAGCTCAAATTACCGAGGTAATTAATTGTGATAGTGAACATTTTACTCCTGAGTACTATATTTACCTGAAATAACATAAACACTAACGACATACCCCCGTAGTCATAATGTTAGTATTCACTCCTTGTTATTTCGGCAGTAAGTATAAATTTCGATAATTAATATAACTTGATGATTGTCATATTTACTATTAGATAGTGATGCAAGATTTGGAATATATAATGGAGATCACATCAAAATAAATATATTAAAAAGCAGAAACAAACTTGCAAGATATTGATAATAAAAAGTTTTAAAATAAAATAACCGATTAAAAACAATAGCTAACTTTCTAAAAAGTAACTTGTGTAACTAATGTAACACTCATTAAGTTAATAAAACTATTTATCGTTAGAATAAGTGAAGATGGACTGAGCCTTTCGTATATCGATTCTAATTAGAATATCGTCATATAATAATTTATAAATTAAAAATGAGATTAAACAACTCTTTTTATTAAAATTAATGTAAATGAGAAAAAACACCAGTGTTGCTGATGCAATAGGGATTCTTGATTTTGATATGCAGTCCACTCTATAGCTAAGCAATTTCAAATGCATATCGTTGTAACAATTATAAATTTAAATGAAGTAACACCGTATCGTAGCTGGCTATTTCAAAACGGTTAAAAATGAAAAAATCCCGTAACTTTCATTACGGGATTATGAGCGTTCAGCGAATAAGGATAAACTTATTCTTTATGCGCTGCTTTTTCTTCTGGAGTACGATAATCGAAGAAGTAAATAAGTAACATAGGCACAATAAAGGCAACGGCAATTGATACTGCGTACACCCACATTGGGTTGAATACTGGGATAGTTAGTAACGAAGTAAATGCAAACGCCTGCGTTTTAATGCCACCGTATTGGGAGCCTAGAATTGCAATTGTTAAACCACCAGCTAGACAACCAGGAAGCATACGTGAGTAAACTTTCTTAAAGCGTAAGTGGATACCGTATAGTGAAGGCTCAGAAATACCACCAAATAGACCCGCAGCTAACGCACCAGAAGCTGTTTGACGCATGGTTTTATCTTTCTCACGCAGTGAAATTAGTAATACACCCGCTGTTGCACCGAAACATGCAAAGTTCCAAACACCCATAGGACCTTGAATGAAGTCATAACCCAATGTTTGAATATTCATTAGCATCAATGCATTTAGAGGCCAGTGAAGGCCAAGAGGTACAAGGAATGGGTATAACAATGGAATTAGAATTGCAAACACAAATGGTGCATTTGTATTTAGCCAAGCTAAACCAAGACCTAAATAAGTACCAATCCAAACACCTAGAGGACCAATTAGGAACGCTGTAAGCGGAATCATGATAATCAAAGATAAGAACGGCACAAATACCATGTGCAGATTCTCTGGAACAATCTTCTTCAGGAATCGATAAACGACAGCTAATACAGCAACCATGATTAGCGGAACAAATACATTACCAGAGTAATCATTAAGCTGCATTGGTAAACCAAACACATGGGCAACATGAGAAACAGTCCCTAAGGTCGTGTCTTTAATCGATGTTGTTGATGCAAGTGAGGTTAGTTTTTGGAAATCAGGCGTCATAAGTGCGCCCATGATTGCAGCACCCAACCAAGGATCAACCTTCAGTTTTTTAGAGGCGTTATAAGCAACCATAATAGGCAAGAAGTAAAAGACTGTGTGCCACATTGAGTCAACAAAAACCCAACCTGCAGACTTATCCCCCCTAAAGTCAACAATATGAAGGGCATCTAATACTGCACATAGTGCAATAATTAATGATGCACCTAATAAAATACCTAAAATTGGACGGAACGAATCTGAAAGGTATTCAAAAAAGCCATCAACCCAAGCGACTTTTCCTCGTACACCACTAGAGCGCATAGAGGCTTTGATATCATCATTTGATGCATTATCAGCTTTCGCTTGAGTCGTGTTTGTTGTGCCACTACCCGCTTCATCAATCAGTTGCTGTATTGCACTATGCATCGTCGCAACACCACCACCGACAACAATTTGGTAGCGATCACCGCTTTGAGGAATACACCCCATTACTTCAGGAATGGCATCTAATGCTGCTTTATCAACAATAGAATTATCATTTAATTCAAAACGTAAGCGAGTTGCACAGCAAGTGAAATATTTTATATTTCCTGCGCCGCCAACCCCTTCAAGGATCTTCTCAGCAGAAGACTTATTGCCATTCGACATAATTATTTACCCTTTATATATCTAAATACATAACTGCAGAATGTCATTAACACTCACAGAGACATCTTTGATAACTCATTAATTTGATTAGTATAGTTCGGATTTATTATAAAATGCTGTCTACTTTAATTAATTTATCCTTAACATTACTTAATAATAAATTGATTAAAGCATTCCCTGAAAGCATTACCCCCAATATTAATATTGCGCGTTTTTGACCGATTTCGCTAGAATATACGTAAATGACATCAAAAATATAGAACATTGATCACATTAATTAATGAAAAAGCAATAAACTGCTGATAATAAAGATGAAAAATCACTTTTTATTAAGTTTAAATGACAAATTTAAAACCAGATAGATACAATATTTTAACCAACAGACATCATTAAAAGATCTGTGACATTTAATAATACGGAAAACACCTCACTTACTTATATCAATTACATTTCATTTTATACTGAATATATAGACTCAGTTACTTTTGTTACTTTTGTAATAATTTAAATTAACGATTTATATATTTACTCTGTCTATATTTAAATCAAAAAAAAAGAGAAGCCAGACGCTTCTCTTTTTTTATAAGTAATATCGTCAATATTATTTCTTTGCTAAAGAAAAGAGCGTAAAGAAATTTTCAGTGGTTGCTTGTTCAACCTCTTCAATAGAAACGCCTTTTAGCAACGCAATGTATTGAGCAACTTCACGTGTATACGCAGGTTGATTTTGCTTTCCTCGGTACGGAATTGGCGCCAGGAACGGTGAATCCGTTTCAACTAACAAACGATCCAGTGGTAATTGGCTCACCACATTTTTCAGATCGCTGGCTGTATTAAATGTTACAATCCCTGAAATCGAGATATAAAAACCAAGTTCAATCGCATCTAATGCCATTTCAAGCGATTCCGTGAAACAGTGTAAAACACCGCCGCATTTTTCAGCCCCTTCTTCACGAAGAATACGCATAGTATCTTCACGTGCCATACGTGTATGGATGATTAGTGGCTTATTCAATTCAACTGCGACACGAACTTGTTGGCGAAAGATCTCTTGCTGAAGCTCTGCCGTATCAGGCTGATAATGGTAATCTAACCCTGTTTCACCAATAGCCACGACTCTTTCATGTTGTGCATAAGCCTTAAACTGTTCGTAATTATAGCCAGACTCAACATCTAAGGGGTGGATACCGCAAGAAGCAAAAACATTTTCGTAAGGGGCGATCATTTCCATCATTTTAGGAAAAGCGGCCAACGTTACACCAACAGAAAGAAAATACTCTACACCTCTTTCTTTGGCTTTATTAAGTACATCATCAATCCCTGTATGTAACTTATCGTAATCAAGTTTGTCGAGATGACAATGTGAATCAACTAACACGGGCATTCCTCTTTTATCTCTGAATATGACTATCAATACAAAGCTCAATACTACGCTTAATCTTGAATAAAGCCAGTTAGCCACTCTACAACTAACAGCTCAATATTCAATCCTGTATGCTGCTCTAGTTTACGGTAGAGCGTATTAATTTTCCTTGATTGCTCAAGTAACAAAGCACCTGAAACCTGTGTAGCAACCTGTTGTACTGCCACTAAAGATTCATTGTGCACAAAACTATTGCTTACACCTTGCTGATACTTAATACAGTCTACTAAAAAATAGCTCAGCCATTTTAATGTAATAATACCGTCTGCAGTACACATCGCGGTAACATCATAGATACCAATATTTGGTGGCTGTAAAAACTCGGCAAAAGCTTTGATCAAATTAGCATGACGAATATTCATACCACTTTCAACAAACGCTAACGTTGACAGTGGCGCCCCACTATTAAGGCGAATAGATTCAACGTTAATAGATTGCATTAATTTATGCTCAACCCACTGCTTTACATTTGCCTCAGCAGGTATTGGCAAACGCCATTTATTACAACGACTAACAATAGTCGGTAATAAACTATCTAAACTTTGCGCTGTTAGAATAAACTGACAACCTTGCGGTGGCTCTTCAAGCGTTTTTAAAATCGCATTCGAGCCCGCTTCTCCCATTGCATCAGCATGTTCAATTAAAATGACACGCTGACCATTTAAGTGAGAGGTTTCCGTTGCCCAGCGGTTACATTGTCGAACCGCATCAACACCGATTTGTTTGCCTTCTTGTTCAGGCTTAATAACATGAAAATCAGGATGGCTGTTAGCTTCAAACAATTTACAGCTATGGCAAACATCACATGGCTCTGTTTCATTGTTTTGACACAAAACGGTTTTAGCTAATTGGCGCGCAAGGACATCACGGCCACTGCCTTTTACCGCCAACAACAAAATGGCATGGTGAAGCCGCTTTTGCTCTAACAACTGTTGCCAATTCTGCCATAACGATTCTTGCCACGGATACAACATGTTATTGCTGCTCCAACCACGCATTCAGCGCAGACTGTAGATCTTCAGTAACTTTATCTAAACTCTGACTTGCATCGATAATAATGACGTTTGGTTGATTCTCTGATAATTCAAGAAAACGCGCACGCGCACGATGGAAGAAATCGACATTCATTTGTTCAATACGATCTAGCGCACCACGACCACGGGCACGTTGTAACCCCAGTTCAGGATCGATATCCATATAGATAGTCAGATCAGGACGAAAATCACCCAGTACCGTATCACGTAGATTTTCCATTAATGCTTTATCAAAACCACGTCCGCCACCTTGGTATGCTTGGGATGACATGTCATGACGATCGCCAACAACCCACTGACCTTGGTTCAGTGCAGGTTTAATTACGTTATCAACCAATTGAATACGTGCAGCATAAAGCAATAATAATTCAGCCATATCTGTTAATGGCTCATCAGGATGCCCTTCTTTAACCAGTGCACGCATTTGCTCTGCTAACGGTGTACCACCAGGCTCTCGCGTAGATGCTGGCTCATGAATACCATGCTGCGCTAATGTCGCGATAACTTGTTTAATCGCAGTACTTTTACCGGCCCCTTCAAGACCTTCGATGACAATAAATTTACCGATCATTGTGACTGTTTTCTTAATGTTTTCAGGTATGCACGAACCGCACGGTTGTGCTCAACCAAAGTTGTAGAGAATTTGTGCCCGCCTTTACCATCGGCCACGAAATAATAGTAATTGCTCTTATCAGGATTAACAGCTGCTAATACCGACGCTTTACTTGGCATAGCTATTGGTGTTGGTGGTAAACCTTTCATGGTATAAGTGTTATAAGGCGTTGGGGTTCTTAGATCTTTTTTACTAATATTGCCGTCATATTTATCACCCATGCCATAAATAACGGTTGGGTCGGTTTGCAAAGGCATCCCTTTACGCAAACGATTCATAAATACAGACGCAACCAAACCTCGTTCTGTTGGCACGGCGGTTTCTTTTTCAATAATAGAAGCCATGATCAATACTTGATAAGGATCTTTTAAAGGCAGATCTTTCTCACGTAGTTCCCACGCTGTCGCTAATTCTTTATTCATTGCTAGATAAGCACGTTTCAGTACCGCAATATCAGTAGTACCCGCCGTGTAATGATAAGTATCAGGCAATAAGTAACCTTCAATTTTCACGTTATCCATACCAATCGCTTTCGCAATTTGTGGCTCTGTCATACCATCACTAACATGCTTTAATTCAGGCGCAGCTTGGATTTTTTTTAACCATTCACTAAAACGCTCACCTTCAACCAAGGTAATTGAATATTGAAACTCCTTGCCAGAAGCAATCAATGCCAAGGCTTCTTGTAATGTTTTGTTTGGCTCTAGACCGTAAGTACCAGCCTTAATATCCGTTAAAGATGGATCTAACTTTCCGACCCAGCGCGTCCATTGTGATGACTTGATCACTTTATCTTGCACAAGCTGATTAATTAACCCTCTAAACGATGTCCCTGGTTTAACTGTTAACATTACCTGCTCAGTATTAATAACGGGCAGATTTAGCTCATTCTTAACTTGAGTATACGCCCAGCCAGCAGCACCTGCCGCTATTGCAACAAGAATGAAAACAATAAGAATCAACTTCTTTAACACGTATATAGCCTCTTTTTTAATACGTCGAGTAGTGACTGCTCTTGATAATAGGTAGAGTCAATTGCCTTTATTGGCACTAACTCCATTAATGCATTGGTTATAAATACTTCATCAGCACAAAGCAAATCTGCCAGTAAATAATCACCTAATTCTAACGTATATGGCAAAGTTGAAAGCAATGTAATGACATGTCGACGCATTACACCTTCAACTCCAGATCCAGTTAATTCAGGCGTATAGACAACATTCCCTTTACGCCAGAAGATATTAGATGCAGTTGTTTCAATAACATGATTATTGGTATTGAGCACCACTGCATCCAACCATTGATTATTTTCGACTTCTTGCTTTAAAAGCACCTGTTCTAGTCGATTTAAGTGCTTCATCCCCGCAAGCATTGGACTGTAACCCAATTGCTGCTGACAAACCCCCAGTATGATGCCTTCTTTCTGCCATTGTTCATAATGAGCAGGCCAATTGAAGGCACTAAAAATAACTGTCGTGTCTTCGCAACCCGTTGGACTATAACCCCGACCGCCGCTACCTCGACTAATTAATATTTTTACCCCACCCCGATCTGTATATGTCCCCGCGAATTTTTCAGCTTGTAAGAATACTTGATCCCAATCAGGCTCATTAATCGCCAATTTACGCAACGTTTGTTGTAAACGATCAAGATGAAACCGCCATAACAACAGTTTTCCCTGTTTAACGCCTATTGTCGAAAAACAGCCATCTCCATATTGTGTAGCACGATCAGTTATTGCTAACTCTCGTTGCTTCTGACTGTTAATAAACGCCATCGATTATCCTTTTTTATGATAAAAAACAGCCCGATACCTACAAAGATATCGGGCTGCTAATCATATCAGGTTATCAAGCGATTTTCCTGATGCTATTTAGAGACAAATGTAACTACATTTTCTTAAATAGTAATGAACCGTTAGTACCGCCAAACCCAAATGAGTTACACAATGCGTACTCTAGATTTGCTTGGCGCGCTTCACCTGGAACATAGTCCAGATCACAGCCTTCACCTGGGTTATCCAAGTTAATTGTTGGCGGAACCACTTGATCAACAAGACTTAGAATTGTGATGATTGACTCAACAGAGCCTGCAGCACCTAACAGGTGGCCAGTCATTGATTTTGTTGAAGACACCATCACGTTATCAACCGCACTACCCATAGCGCGCTTAATACCTAATGTTTCAGCAACATCACCTGCTGGTGTTGATGTACCGTGCGCATTAATGTAACCAATTTGGTCTGCATTAATACCCGCATCACGGATACATGCTTCCATTGCAAGCGCGCCACCTGAACCATCAGCACTTGGTGACGTCATGTGGTAAGCATCACCACTCATGCCAAAGCCAACAAGCTCAGCATAAATTTTAGCGCCACGCGCTTTCGCATGTTCGTACTCTTCTAATACAATCACACCAGCACCATCACCCAACACGAAACCATCGCGATCTTTGTCCCATGGACGAGAAGCCGCTTGAGGATCATCGTTACGTGTAGATAACGCTTTAGCAGCAGCAAAGCCGCCCATACCTAGTTCTGTCGATGCTTTTTCTGCACCACCAGCAACCATAGCGTCAGCATCGCCGTAAGCAATCATACGTGCAGCATGGCCAATGTTATGAAGACCTGTAGTACACGCCGTAGATATAGCAATGTTTGGACCGCGAAGACCATGCATGATAGACATGTGGCCAGCAATCATATTTACAATTGTTGAAGGAACAAAGAACGGGCTAATTTTGCGCGGACCTTTTTCCATAAAAGCTTGATGGCCGGCTTCGATTAAACCTAAACCACCAATACCAGAACCGATAGCAACACCAATGCGCGCTGCATTTTCTTCAGTAACTTCAATACCTGAATCTTTGAAAGCTTGTACGCCAGCGGCGATGCCATACTGAATGAATAAATCCATTTTGCGTGCATCTTTCTTAGACATGTAATCTTCACAATTGAAGTCTTTGATCATGCCGGCAAATTGAGTAGCAAATGCGCTTGCATCAAAATGTTGGATAGTACTAATACCACTAGTGCCAGACTGTAAAGCTTTCCAAGAAGATTCAACAGAATTACCAACCGGGGTAAGCATACCCATGCCAGTTACAACTACACGACGCTTAGACACGATTAATTTCTCCGGGAATTGAGGATAAAACAGGAAATTAAAAAAAAACAGGCGGTCATAAAGACCGCCTGGATATATTCATTTTTATATTACTGTGCGCTGTTTACGTAGTCGATTGCAGCTTGAACAGTAGTAATTTTTTCAGCTTCTTCGTCTGGAATCTCTGTATCGAATTCTTCTTCAAGAGCCATTACTAGTTCAACTGTATCTAGTGAGTCTGCACCTAGATCGTCAACGAAAGATGATTCGTTTTTAACTTCAGCTTCGTCTACGCCTAGTTGCTCAACGATGATTTTTTTTACGCGTTCTTCGATGTTGCTCATACTAATATATTTCCTTAACAAGAATTCGCTAATGCGATTTGCTGTAGTTTATTCATTACGACAAAAGTTGCAACACTCATAGTGCTGGTCAAACCACGATTTTATCATAAAACTAGATCAGTTTGACTTGCGTCATTAAGTATTGCAAATCTTTTGATTAAATCATGTACATACCGCCGTTAACGTGCAAAGTTTCGCCCGTTACATAAGCAGCATCATCTGAGGCTAAAAATGCAACTGCTGCTGCAATTTCGCGCGGATCACCTAAACGACCAGCAGGTACATTTGCAAGTGTTGCTGCACGTTGGTCATCATTTAACGCTTTGGTCATATCTGTTTCGATAAAACCTGGAGCTACTGCGTTAACTGTAATACCACGAGAAGCTACCTCGCGTGCCATTGATTTTGTGAAACCTAATAGGCCAGCTTTTGCTGCTGCGTAGTTCGTTTGACCCGCATTACCCATAGTACCCACAACAGAGCCAATGCTGATGATACGACCGTTACGCTTTTTCATCATTGCACGCAGTACTGCTTTAGAAAGGCGGAAGATAGATGTTAGGTTAGTATCAATGATATCTTGCCATTCATCATCTTTCATACGCATCAGTAGATTATCACGAGTGATACCAGCATTGTTCACCAAAATGTCAACATCGCCAAAATCTGCTTTAATCTGTTTTAAAACTGATTCAATTGACTCAGGTGAAGTCACATTTAGTGCAAGACCTTTACCTTTGTCACCAAGATACGCACTGATAGCTTCAGCACCACTTTCAGATGTTGCAGTACCAATAACTGTTGCGCCACGCTCTACTAAAATTTCAGCAATTGCACGGCCGATACCACGGCTTGCACCTGTAACTAGTGCAACTTTACCTTCCAGGCTCATTGTAAATCCTCTTTAAAGCTTAATGACTACTTAGCCATAGCCGCTTCTAATGAAGCAATATCATTAACTGCAGCACCGCTAAGTGCGCGATCAATACGCTTAGTTAGGCCAGTTAATACTTTACCTGGACCCATTTCTAATAATTCTTCAATACCTTCTGCAGCCATGCGCTCAACAGATTCAGTCCAACGTACTGGGCTGTATAACTGCTTAACAAGTGCAAGCTTAATCGCTGCAGGATCAGTTTCTGTTGCCACGTCAGCATTGTTAATAACAGGTACAGACGGTGCATTAAATTCGATAGCTTCTAGTGCTACTGCAAGCTTATCCGCCGCAGGTTTCATCAAAGCGCAGTGAGAAGGTACAGATACAGGAAGAGGAAGTGCACGTTTAGCGCCCGCTTCTTTACATAGGACGTTTGCACGCTCTACTGCTTCTTTATTACCCGCAATAACAACCTGGCCCGGTGAATTGAAGTTCACAGGAGAACATACTTCGCCTTGAGCTGCTTCTTCACATGCTTTCGCAATTGCATCGTTATCAAGACCGATAATTGCAGACATAGCACCAACACCAGCCGGTACTGCTTCTTGCATTAGTTGACCACGAAGTTCAACTAGTTTTACCGCAGCTTTAAAATCGATAACACCAGCACATACTAGTGCAGAGTATTCACCAAGGCTGTGACCTGCAAGTAGCGTTGGTTGCTCACCGCCTTGCTGCTGCCATACACGCCAAATCGCAACAGATGCTGTTAACAATGCAGGCTGAGTGCGTTGTGTTTGGTTTAAATCTTCTGCTGGGCCGTTTTGAACCAGCGCCCAAAGATCGTAACCTAGCGCATCAGATGCCTCAGAGAACGTTTCTTTAACCACATCAAATTGTTCTGCTAATTCAGCTAGCATACCAACGGTTTGAGAGCCCTGACCTGGGAAAACAATCGCGAACTTAGACATTCGAGAATCCTTCTTTATTGACTAATCATTAGTCGATTAATATGCATTAAAACTAATATATTGCTTATTAGTTTTAATGCACTAAAAATAAAAGCAAATCAGTAATGTTTAACCACTTGATTAAAACTTCACTAATGCTGAGCCCCAAGTGAAACCGCCACCAAACGCTTCTAGTAATAATGTTTGACCACGTTGAATACGGCCATCACGAACCGCTTCATCTAATGCTGTTGGGACAGTTGCAGCTGATGTATTACCATGACGATCAAGCGTAACCACAACTTGATCCATCGACATAGATAATTTTTTAGCCGTCGCTGAGATAATACGCATATTCGCTTGGTGAGGCACAAGCCAATCTAATTCTGACTTATCCATATTATTTTCAGCAAGCGTACTTTTCACTAAGTTCGATAACTGGGTTACCGCCACTTTAAATACTTCATTACCAGCCATGTAAAGCCACTTATTGGCATCAAAATCTTTACCATGTTCTGGCACAGCTAGACTTAATAAACCACCAAAATGACCATCAGCATATAAATGCGTTGAAATAATACCCGGCTCTTCACTCGCACCAATCACAACCGCACCCGCCGCATCACCAAATAAAATAATGGTTGAGCGATCTTCTGGATCACAGCAATGAGAAAGTGCATCAGAACCGATCACAAGTACATTTTTCGCCATACCCGTTTTGATATGCTGATCAGCAACACTTAACGCATAAACAAAGCCTGTACATGCCGCTGATAAATCAAATGCAGGGCAGCCTTTAATATCTAGCATACCTTGCACTTGGCAAGCTGCTGATGGAAATGAATGGCTGGCGCTAGAGGTGGCAACAATGATCAGATCGATATCTTCTTTATCAATCCCCGCCATCTCAATTGCCTTTAACGAGGCTTGGTAGCCCATTACGGCAACAGTTTCATCTTCAGATGAAATACGACGTTCACGAATACCAGTTCGTGTCACAATCCACTCATCGCTTGTTTCTACCATTTTTTCTAAGTCCGCATTCGAGCGTACTTGTTGTGGCAGGTAGCTGCCAGTTCCTAGAATTTTGCTATTCATGAAGACTAATAGTGCCTCTCGAGTAGGACCTCTTCTAAACGGTCACTGATTTTGTTCGGTATTTGTTGTTTAACTTCGTAAACCGCTTCACTTATCGCATGAGCGAAAGCGACAGTATCAGCACTTCCATGGCTTTTAACCACAATACCGCGCAATCCTAACAGACTTGCACCGTTATACTGGTCGGGGTTCAACTGTTGCAAGCTCTCAAATAGCTCACTAAACAGCCATTTAGCAATAATGCGTCGAATTGGGTTCCTACCTATTGCACGTTTTATCCGTTCAATAAATAAGTTTGCGACCCCTTCACTGGTCTTTAAACTCACATTGCCAACGAAACCATCACACACTATAACATCGGCTTTATCTGAATAAAGTTGGTGGCCTTCAACGTAGCCAACATAGTTGATATCCGGAGATTGAATCAACATTTCAGCACAACGTTTGACCAAATCATTACCTTTGATCTCTTCTTCGCCAATATTTAATAATGCGACACGCGGCGTAGCACCTAAGGTTTGTTCAGCAAGAACAGAGCCCATAACTGCAAACTGGAATAAAGTATCAGCATCACAAGACACATTCGCGCCAAGATCAAGAAGCCATGTTGGATTTTCACCACGATTGGGTATCGCTGAAATTAATGCAGGACGTTCAACACCCGGGAGTTGTTTCAACACAAAACGTGATAATGCCATGAGTGCGCCAGTATTACCTGCGCTGACACATGCATCTGCTTGGCCTGCTGCAACTGCATCTAATGCCATTCGCATAGATGAGCCTTTACTATGTCGAAGGGCTTGTGATGGACGTGTTTCGTTGGCGATAACGGTATCGCAATGTACGATCGTTAGCCTAGGATGGTTAAGCTTATTGAGGAGAGTTAACTGCGCAGTGATTGCACTTAGATCACCAAAAAGAATAAGTTTGAGCTCAGGCGAATGCAACAGTGCCTGCACGGCGGCAGGCACTGTTACTTGAGGACCGAAATCCCCGCCCATTGCATCAAGTGCAACGGTAAGACCCATCAAGGTTCAACCTTACTTGTTGATAACCTTGCGGCCACGGTAGAAACCGTCAGCTGTCACGTGGTGACGTAGGTGAGTCTCACCAGATGCTTTATCTACAGAAACTGCTGCTGTAGTTAGGGCATCGTGTGAACGACGCATACCACGTGCTGCACGTGATTTTTTGCTCTTTTGTACGGCCATTAACCCTACTCCTGTTAAATTTAACTCTTAAGATTTTTCAATACTGCAAACGGATTCGGACGCTCATCAGCAACGGGGATCTCACCAAAAGACATGTTCTTCGAGCCAATTTTACAATCAGCATCGTCGTGCATTGCGACTTGTGGTAATTCCAGAATCAATTCGTCTTCAACAAGTTGAATCAGGTTGATCTCGCCATTTTCGTCGACGATTGTCGGCTCATAGGCTTCCGGTAACTCATCTACGGCTTCTTCGTTGCGAACCGGACTATAACAGAATTCCACATGAATATGGTGTGGAAATTCTCCCTGACATCGCTGGCAGGTCAACATCACGTCTACATCTGCGATACCGCGGATGAAAGGAATACGACGTTGGTCAAGGTCAAAAGACAAGTTGACGTTTGCATCACTTATTACGCTCTGGGTTGATTCAGCTAGGCGAGACAAAAGATCGGCTTTGATGATGCCATCATAATCGAGTCTTTTTTGTGCTGTGCGTACTGGATCTACCTTTAGCGGCAATTTTACCTTTTGCATAGGGCGCGAATATTAGCCTTATAGTCTGTTTGAGTCAAAGGAAATGTGTGTGATTTAACAGCTTTTGACCAATTCTCATGCTGTGATGAAAATTACAAAACGCTTCGACACCACATCTCAGTAATAAAATTATAAATGTCTGCTACTCAATCACTTGATCGTGTCGGAACAATCGATGAAATAACACCCAACATAGCGCACAAAGCAACTGACATAGGCGCATAATCATATGCCGTCGCTATCAATAACCCACATATATTTTGAACAATATGAATCTTGCATTGGTCTAGTTGGGGATCTAACAAATTATGCGGGAACATACACCGAATTGTGGAATGAAACAACCGTAATACAACAATCTCAATTCAATATAATCCTAATAAAAGTTGCAGCAATCATAGTGAAACTTCCTATATCATTGATGTATTAAAATTCACTCTAAATGTGTAGAACACTGTTATGACACAACCATTATTACTAGCATCAACCTCTCCTTACCGAAAAATGCTACTCGAAAAGTTAGCGCTCCCTTTTGAAACGGCAAGCCCTGAAACTGATGAGACGGCATTACCCACAGAATCCGCTCAAGAATTAGTCTGTAGACTCGCACAATTAAAAGCCAAAGCTTGTGCCAGTACTTACCCAGATTCTCTTATTATAGGATCAGATCAAGTTTGTGTAATTGACGGGAAAATCTTAGGCAAACCTCATACTGAAGAAAATGCTTGTAAACAATTACAAGCCGCAAGTGGCAAAACCATTACCTTTTATACTGGGCTATGTGTTTACAATGCAAAAACACAATCAACTCAAGTGATTTGTGAACCCTTTCATGTTCACTTTAAAACACTAACGTCACAACAAATTGAGAATTACGTGAGAAAAGAACAACCTTTATATTGTGCAGGGAGTTTTAAAAGCGAAGGTTTAGGAATAGCACTATTTGATAAACTTGAAGGGCGCGATCCTAACACGCTCGTAGGATTACCTTTAATTGCATTAACTGAAATGTTAACTAATGAGGGTGTGCCTGTTTTATAAGACTTACGCCATTAACATTCGAGTAAACAAAAGGCGAGACTATTTTCTCGCCTTTCACTTTGGTTACATTTGACGTAGTTTTTCCAAACAACGTTCTAAAACCGGTTCCATTGGCGCGCTAATATCCATCGCTTCATCCGTACTTGGATGCGTAAATTTAATATTTGCAGCATGAAGGAACAAACGCCCTAAACCTGTTTTTTTAGTGTAGGCATCAAAACGTGGGTCACCATAACGATCATCCCAAGCAATAGGATGGCCTTCATACTGACAATGCACACGAATCTGATGCGTACGACCAGTTACAGGGCTAGCTTGTACCAATGTCGCCTGCGGGAATCGCTCTAATACTTTAAAACGCGTATCGGATGCTTTACCTTGTGGGTTAACACGTACAATACTGTTTACTTCATTTTTTAACAAAGGTGCAGTGACTTTTCGGCAATTCGCTTTCCATTCTCCCATTACTAAAGCGAAGTAATATTTCTGCACCGTTTTATTTCTAAATTGCTCTTGCAGTTGACGAAGAGCTGAACGCTTCTTTGCCACTAACAAAATGCCCGAGGTATCACGGTCAATTCGGTGAACAAGTTCCAAAAATCGCGCATCAGGGCGTAACGCTCGTAATGCTTCAATAGCACCAAATTTTAAGCCACTACCACCATGAACGGCTGTCCCTGATGGTTTATTCAGAATTAACATATGATCATCTTCATAGATGATGCAATGCTCTAATTCAGCGACTTTATTCAACTTGGTACTTACTGGTGCTTGTTCTTCTTTTTCAGGAACAAAAACCGGCGGTACGCGTACTAGATCACCATCCTGCAATTTATATTCAGGTTTAATACGTTTTTTGTTTACTCGCACCTCGCCTTTACGCAAAATGCGGTAAATCATACTTTTTGGTACGTTTTTAAGCCTAGCGCGGAGAAAATTATCAATCCGCTGGCCTGCAAAGTCATCGCTAATTTCGATGAATTGCACTTTAGGTTTATCTTCTGTCATGGGTTTGATTGTATCACGCAAATAAAGCAGATTGCCGCAAAAAAGTGAGCCTGCTATCATTGTGTGCTGAGGTCGGTTTTTTTGCCTACTTCATTGACAAGATGAGTATACAATCATCTTTATGGCTATTTTTTATACAACTCAGATAATCAACGCAGCAAATGGCGTAAGACGTTAGGGTTATCGGAGTTTTTTTTAGTGCGTCAAATTACATTTTTTTTTGATGTGACAGATACAACCACTTCAATGTGGTGATACCAGCTGTATTTTTTAGATCTAACCATCTCACATACAGTTGGCTGATAAGTGTGGCCAGAAAGCACTCCTGCATTCCAACCGTGAGGTTGCAACCGTACATCAGACTTGGAGTCCGGCGCCATCAAAAAACAGATGTAACTAGCGTACTAATACAACGACAATAAATGAGTACAATATAATGAAAAGAATGTTGATTAACGCAACTCAGAAGGAAGAGTTGCGCGTCGCATTAGTTGATGGCCAAAAGCTATTTGATCTTGATATCGAAAGCCCTGGTCACGAATCTAAAAAAGCAAATATCTACAAAGGCCGCATCACACGCATCGAACCAAGTCTGGAAGCAGCGTTCGTTGATTATGGTGCTGAGCGTCATGGTTTCCTTCCTCTTAAAGAAGTTGCGAAAGATTACTTCCCTGCCAATTATTCTTACCAAGGTCGTCCTAATATCAAGGAAGTCCTAAAAGAAGGCCAAGAAGTTATCGTTCAAGTTGATAAAGAAGAACGCGGAAACAAAGGCGCAGCCCTTACTACTTTTATCTCTCTAGCAGGTAGTTACCTTGTTTTAATGCCTAACAACCCTCGTGCTGGCGGTATTTCTCGTCGTATCGAAGGTGAAGAGCGTACCCAACTTAAAGCTGCACTAAGCACATTAGACTTACCGCAAGGTATGGGTCTGATTGTACGTACAGCTGGTGTGGGCAAATCAGGTGAAGAGCTTGAGTGGGATTTAAACGTTCTACTAAACCATTGGAATGCTGTAAAAGAAGCAGCCGATTCACAATCAGCTCCGTTTCTTATCCACCAAGAAAGTAATGTGATTGCTCGCGCAATCCGCGATTATTTACGTCGTGACATCGGTGAAATTCTTATCGATAGCCCGAAAATTTTCGACCGCGCACGTGATCATATTAAATTAGTTCGTCCTGATTTCTTGTCTCGTGTGAAGCGTTACGAGGGTGAGGTTCCACTATTTAGCCACTACCAAATTGAAAGCCAAATTGACTCTGCGTTCCAGCGCGAAGTTCGTTTACCTTCAGGTGGCTCTGTTGTTATTGATCCAACAGAAGCATTAACGTCTATCGATATCAACTCTGCTCGTGCAACAAAGGGCGGCGATATTGAAGAAACAGCACTACAGACAAACTTAGAAGCTGCCGATGAAATTGCACGTCAATTACGTCTACGTGACTTAGGTGGTCTGGTTGTTATCGACTTTATTGATATGACACCTGTTCGCCACCAACGTGAAGTTGAAAACCGTTTACGTGAAGCTGTTCGTATGGATCGCGCACGTGTTCAAATTGGTCGAATCTCACGTTTCGGTCTACTTGAAATGTCTCGTCAACGTTTAAGCCCTTCTCTTGCAGAAGCGAGCCACCACGTTTGTCCTCGCTGTTCTGGTACTGGTGTTGTTCGTGATAATGAATCACTATCACTATCAATCCTACGACTAATCGAAGAAGAAGCACTGAAAGATAACAGCTCACAAGTACTTGCTATTGTACCTGTACCTGTTGCCTCATATCTTCTCAACGAAAAGCGTCGTTCAGTTCAGCACATTGAAAAGTACCACGGTGTACGTGTTGTTATCGTTCCTAACTCTGATATGGAAACGCCGCACTTTGAAGTTCTGCGTATTCGTGAAGGTGAAGAGCAAGATACACTTTCATACCATATCCCTAAAACGTTAGAAGCGTTAAAAGAAGCTGAAGCAATTGAAGCACCACAACCTGAGCGCGTTATCAAAAAACGTGAAGAGCCAGTACTTCAAGGTTTCACTGCACCAAAACAACCAGCTCCTGTTGCAAAACCTGCAGCTAAGCCGACACCAAAAGTAACGGCTAAGCCTGCTACTGAATCAACCAATAAACCTGGTTTGTTAAGCCGTTTCTTCTCTGCATTAGCATCATTCTTCTCTGGTAGCCCTGAACAGCAACAAGAGAAACCTGTTGAAGTAAAAGCAGAACCAAACAACAATCAAAATAATCGTCGCAACAACAACCGTCGCAACGATCGTTCTGACAACCGTCGTAATAACCGTGACAACAGTCGTGATAACAACCGTCGTAATAATCGACAAGATAACAACGATGTTGAGAACAATGACGAACGTCAAGAACGTAATAACGAGCAACGCCAAAATCGTCGCCGCAATGACCGTAACGACAAAAACCGTCAACAGCAAAACGATAAGGCTGCAAAAGCTCCTCGCCAAAACCGTAATAACGATGAAGCGAAAGAGCAAAAGCGTCAGTCTCGTAAAGAAGAAACTCAAGCGCAAAAACAGCAACGTCAACAACAAGGCGAGCAAACAACTAAAGCAACAACTGAACAACCTGCTGATGCACAACGTGATAGCGAAGAAAAAGCGGTAAAAGTGAAGCAACGTCGCCAGCGTCGTCAACTTCGTAAAAAAGTACGTATCACAGATAATGTTGAAAAATCAGTTGAACAACAAAATGCAACCGTTGATGCTGTCGAAAAAGTTGAAGCTGTTGAAACTGCTGTAGAGCAAACACCATCACCATTAATGGCATTGGGCACCAGTATTGCTAAAGAAGCACAAGACAAACCTGAAAAAACTCAGGTTGTGTCTGACGAGCAAACTGATAATGAAGAGCAGGAAGGCACTCAGCGCCGTAATCGCCGCTCACCACGTCACTTACGTGCAAGTGGTCAGCGTCGTCGCCGCATGCGTGATACACGCGTAGAGAAATCTGACTTTGTTACCAATGAAGAAGCAAATGCCATTGAGCAGGCTGCTATTGATGCTGCTGATAGTATTAGCGAGATGGTTAATGTTGTTTCTATCGTTGAAAAGCCAAAAACAATGCGTCCTACTTCAGGTGTTGCAATCCCTGAAATGGCAATGGGTAAAGTTTGGTCTCGTATCAAGCCAGCCGTTGAAGCGCCTGTTGAGAAAAACATCACAGAAGAGAAAGCTGATACTGCAGATATGATTGATGAAGTTGAAACAAATGACATCATCATTAATACACCAGTAGTAGAAGCTAAATCTGAAGTAGTTGCAGTTGAAACGACGACACTTTCTGGCGTTGCTATTCCTGAAATGGCGATGGGTAAAGTCTTCCCACGCTATACAGCAGAAGAAACAACAGTGGAAATGAAGTCAGAACCTGCTGCTGAGCAAGTGGTTGAAAAACCAGTTATTGTTGAAGAAATAGCAGCTCCGGTAATCAAAACAGAAGAGACAGTTGAAATTAAATCACCTGTAACTGCAGTCGTTGATTTACCTGCTGTTGCAACAGCTGTAATGGCAACCTCACCTCGTGGTTTCCATGCTACCTCTGCAATGACAAAAGCGCCAGCACCTGAAGAACATGTTTCAGGCTCTGTTGTTCAAGCGGCACCATTACGCGAGCGTACTAATACACGTGCGGCGGGTAGCCAAACAGCAACAAACAGTGCTGCAGCACCAATGACTAAACCTTCTTTTGACTAAAAGTTAAGTTTAGCAATGAAAAAGCCATGCTCTTGCATGGCTTTTTTATTATCTAATTATGAGTCAAAACCAGCGCACTTTATGTTTAATAATTACATATAGCTCTAATTTTTTACTTGTAAGCGGAGTAAATGCCGTTATTAGCCGACAAAAGTTGAAGCTAATTACAACTTTCTGTAGCATTCTGTTAACCAAAATGCGCTTTAAATACAGCAAATAATAGAAGAATCCTCAACTAACATGTTAGATTTTCCCCAAAAAACTCATCAATCCGTCAAAAATGACGTACTTTCAGGCTTAACCGTTGCACTTGCATTGGTACCTGAAGCCGTTGCTTTCGCATTCGTTGCTGGCGTAGACCCGATGGTTGGCTTATATGCAGCCTTTATTGTCGGTTTAATTACTGCCGTTTTAGGTGGTCGCCCAGGTATGATTTCAGGTGCTACAGGTGCAATGGCCGTTGTGATGGTTAGCCTTGTTGCCCAGCACGGTATTCAATATCTTTTTGCTGCCGTCATGCTTGCAGGTTTACTGCAGATCCTTGCGGGGGTGTTTCGTCTCGGTAAATTTATTCGAATGGTACCTCACCCTGTCATGATCGGTTTTGTTAACGGTCTTGCGATTGTAATTTTCTTAGCTCAGTTAGGTCAGTTTAAAATTCCGTCTCTTGATGGTGGCTTAGAATGGATGCACGGCACACAGCTTTACATCATGTTAGGCTTGGTTGCGTTAACCATGCTTATCATCCATTTTTTACCAAAACTAACTAAAGCAGTTCCCTCTTCACTTGTTGCCATTTTAACTGTTACAGCATTAGTTCATATTTTAGGTTTAGACTCTCGTACTGTCGTCGATTTTGTTCGCACCATGAGTGGTGACGCAAATGCAACACTGGCAGGCTCTTTACCAACATTCGCTTTACCGGATGTTGGCTTTAACCTCGAAACCCTAAAAATTATTTTGCCTTACTCATTAATCCTTGCTGCGGTTGGTTTAATCGAATCATTACTAACGCTAACTGTGATTGATGAAATGACAAATACGCGTGGTCATGGTAACCGTGAATGTGTTGGTCAAGGTGTTGCAAACGTTACTTGTTCAGTATTCGGGGCGATGGGCGGTTGTGCCATGATTGGTCAATCCATGATCAATATTAACTCTGGTGGTCGTGGTCGTTTATCCGGTATTACAGCTGCTATTGGTCTTTTACTGTTTATCTTATTTGGTTCATCATTTATTGAAATGATCCCGCTTGCTGCACTTGTTGGCGTTATGTTCATGGTTGTGATCGGGACGTTTGAATGGGCAAGCTTCAAAATGATGCGCAAAGTACCTAAGCACGATTTCTTTACCATTATCTTAGTAACTAGCGTTACGGTAATTGCAGATCTTGCGGTTGCAGTACTTGTCGGTGTTATTTACTCTGCACTTGTGTTCGCTTGGAATCACGCTAAAGAAATTTATGCGGCAAGCCACATCGATGATAATGGCGCAAAAGTTTACCAAGTAAATGGTCCACTTTTCTTTGGTTCAGTATCACATTTCCTTGAGTTATTTGATGCTCAAAATGATCCAAAAGAAGTGATCATTGATTTTGCTAAATCACGTGTTGCCGATCATTCCGCTATCGAAGCGATTGATACGATTGCAGAACGTTATGCTAATCGTAATAAAACCATTCATTTACGTCACTTAAGTCCTGAGTGTAGTAAGTTGCTGAAAAAAGCAGGAAGTTTGGTTGAAGTTAACGTTCTTGAAGATCCAACCTATAAAGTTGCTTCTGACGTACTAGGCTAAGATATATTAACAAGCCCACTTACAAGGTGGGCTTTTTTCTACCTGTAGATCATATTTTACGTTTGTTTTTCTCATTCCGACTCCCCTTATGCCAGCTTTTCTGAAACAATCACTGTATTAAGTAATTAATAATTCAAACATTCGGCAAAGGATTCGCACTGTGTTTACCATTTATCCTGTAGATAAAACTCAATCTATCCACATTAAAAAACGCATTGATAATAAAACAAAGCCCATTGGTGCGTTAGGCCAATTAGAACCACTTGCTGAACAACTCGCATTAATACAACAACGCGATACACTGACTATCGATAATCCTCACCTCCTTATTTTCGCGGCAGATCATGGCATTTCACAACATGGAATAAGTATTGCGCCCGCAGAAGTAACCACCCAAATGGTCCATAATTTTTTAGCCGGCGGTGCGGCAGCAAACTGTTTTTGCCGTAGCAATAATATGTCGCTTAAAATTGTTGATGCTGGGATTTTAGGCGATGTTGATGATCATCCAGATTTAATCAGGCTGCCATTAGGCAAAGGAACTCAAGATTTCACCACTCAGGATGCAATGTCGCTTGATACCGTACAACAAGCAATTTCTGCAGGAGCGAGCGTTGTTGACTCGCTGCATCAATCAGGTACAAATCTTGTTGCGTTTGGGGAGATGGGGATCGGCAATACCAGTAGTGCAGCCGCAATCATGGCATTGCTGCTTAATCTTCCTGCAGATGCATGCACAGGGCATGGTACAGGTATTGATGACAGCCAATATCAAAAGAAATTAGCGCTTATTCGTCTTGCCTGCAAACATCACTATAGTGCGACAGGCGATCCGTTAAAAGTGTTATCCGCTGTTGGTGGATTTGAAATTGCACAAATCACAGGCGGTATACTACAAGCAGCTGAAAACCGTATGATTATATTAGTTGATGGCTTTATTGTAACGGCTGCAGCCTTGCTGGCTGTTGCAATTAACCCGAACGTTATCGATTATCTTGTTTTCTGTCATCATTCAGAGGAAGCCGGGCATCATCGTATGCTTCAACATCTTAATGCCTCTCCATTACTTAACTTAGGCTTACGTCTAGGGGAAGGGACAGGTGCTGTATTAGCACTGCCTTTAATTAAAGCTGCGTGCGCATTTTATAATGATATGGCGAGTTTTGATGATGCAGGAGTTACTGTGTGAGTACTGAACATCAAACACAGAGCAAATCATCACTAACGGAAAGTGGCTATCGATATCAATGGCAACTCTTTTTAGTCGCATTAGCGTTTTTCACTCGTATTCCTATACCAACCAGCACTCCATTTAGCACTGAGCGATTAAATCATGCCAATCGCTACTTTGGTGTTATTGGTATTATTGTAGGAGTGATATGTAGCTTAATATACCTACTATTTATTCTGCTTTTTCCCGCTACAATTGCGATTGGTATAGCAATGATTTCAGGTCTCTTAATCACGGGAGCTTTCCATGAAGATGGACTAGCTGATGTGTTTGACGGCTTTGGCGGTGGTTGGACGGTTGAATCAAAGCTCAATATAATGAAAGATTCTCGCCTAGGCACGTATGGCGCTTCAGCACTAGTCATGGCATTAGGTTTAAAATGGCTAGCACTGGTCTCATTGGCTGATATAAACCTCTACTTCCCTATCTATGCCTTCATTGTTATTCATTGTATAAGCCGAGTAGCTGCAGCAAGTCTTATCTTCTCTTACCCTTATGTTCGTGCAGATCAGGACAGTAAGGTTAAACCTTTAGCCAATCAGCAATCTTTGCTAGATATTGGGATCTTACTAACAACAGGAATATTAGTACTTTCAATATTACCTCTATCTCTTGCATTAAGTTGCCTTATAACAACCATCTTGATTCGTCAAAGTTGTGGCTATTGGTTCAACCACCAACTCGGTGGATATACTGGTGATTGTTTAGGAGCGACACAACAACTTGCAGAGATAGCCGGATACCTGACATTATTAACCTTTGCGAGTAATTATCATTTTTAAGGATTTCAGATGACAGATACAACCAACAAGGATGATCGCCATAAAGCGCGCCAACAAAAATTAAAAGAGCAAGTTGATGCTCGTATTGATGCCGCCCAACAAGAGAAAGGACTAGTTCTGGTAATCACTGGCAATGGTAAAGGAAAATCTACTTCAGGGTTTGGCATGATTGCGCGAGCCGTCGGACATGGTCAGCACTGTGGTGTCGGGCAATTTATAAAAGGCACATGGGACTGTGGTGAGCGTAATTTGCTAGCGCAACATGGTGTCAACTTTGCAGTCATGGCGACTGGATTTACATGGGAAACTCAAAATAAAGAAGCTGATACAGCTGCTGCAAAAGAAACATGGCAACAATGTAAAGCAATGCTAGCTGATGATAGCTATGATGTTGTATTACTCGATGAGCTTACTTATATGATCACCTATGATTATATTGCGTTAGATGACGTTATTGAGGCTATAGAAAAGCGCCCTACAACACAATCGGTGATCATTACAGGACGAGCGGCACACCGACAATTACTCGAAATTGCCGATACTGTATCAGAAGTGCGTAATGTTAAGCATGCCTTTGAAAGCGGAATAAAAGCGCGAAAAGGGATTGACTGGTAAATGCGAATAAGCCATTAAAAGTAATAAACCTTACTTTTAATGGCTAAATAACCAACAACCAGTTAATTTTTTACATTTATTACTATCACAGAGTCTATAGCTTCATATAATAGCGGCATGCTTATCAGCCATTAATGCTATTTTGGAGCAATTATGCCGTCCCATTTACCAAAAGCGTTTAGCAAACCTTTTCTTAAAATATTTCATACCTTAGAAGCAATTCTTTTGGTTGGGATAACACTTTCAACCGTCGTTGCCATGTTTAATGAATTTATACATGTCATCGTAGAGAGAAATATTCTACTAACAGACATTCTTTTAATGTTCATCTATTTAGAAATATTGGCCATGGTTCAACAGTTTGTTGTTAATGGTAAAATTCCAGTACGTTATCCTATCTATATTGCAATAATGGCGATTGCTCGCTACATCACACTGGGTATGAAAGAATTAGATGGCACCTTTATTATTTGGCTATCGTTAGCCGCATTTGTTTTAGCTGCAGCAACAGTACTTATTCGTATCGGTCATCATTACTGGCCTTATGAAACGCAAGAAGATCCAACCAAAAAACAAGCTGATGACTAATCTGATGATTTAAAAATTAAAAAAGGCACTCGATATTGCCTTTTTACTTTTGACCTCTAACTTTGGCTAGTAGTTACCAGTGGACACTCATTGATATGGCAAAGATCGGCATTTACATCCTGATTCCCCAGCAAACGTAGCCATAAAGCCGGAAGGTGTTTCGGTTTCACTTTTCGTTCTTCTATTCTAACCGGAGGAATTAATTGCCAATCTTTTTGAGATGTTCGTTTCGCAACCACAAATCGAAATGGTAGATACTCAATTAATCCCAACCGTAAATCAGTTACGACTAATTGATTATCAATAATCTTATATTGAATATAATTATTTGAAAATTTTTTAAGATCATCAACATGAACTGAAGTTTGCTCCAGCGGCCAAGATCCCCGCTCTCGCTGAGCCCATTGAATGGGATATTCGCCGTACTTTTTACTATCTAATAATGAGGAAAAACCTTCATAATATTTATTACCATCTAAAATAATGATCCGCCACAATACAGTATTAAACGGTGTTGGACTAATAAATATCGGTTTGTTGACTAAAGGCGTGTTTTTTACTTCATCATGGACACGCTGATTTATTATTGAATAAGCTGCGATAGACCATACTAAATAGCAACTTGATATTAATAGCCCGACACCACATAACTTCGCCATTTTCTCCTGCCACAACAGGCTAGCAATTAACATAACCAATAGCGGTAAGGTATAAAGCGGATCGATAATAAAGATGCTGGATATTGCTACGCTGACATCTAAAGGCCAGAAAAGCTGCGTACCATAAGTGGTAAACGAATCTAATAATGGATGGGTGAGCAAGCACGCCGCTATAAGCAACCATAACCGACTAAATGATAATACGTTAGGCCGAAAACGATCCCACAAAGCAGTGAGTAATAAAGAAAATGGTAGCAATACAAAAAGTGAATGGCTAAAGCCACGATGTTTCACCGTATCTGAAATAGGATCGCCATAGCTAATAAATACATCCAGATCTGGCAAAGTACCTAAAGCTGCTCCTGCTAATAACGTTTTCGGCTTACAGTGACGTCCAGCCACAACCGCTGCAACAGATGCGCCTAATGCTGCTTGCGTTATTGAATCCACATACACTCCTTTGTATTTCATTGTTTGTAAATGTGAAATTTTATTGCCATTTCAAAAAATTTTAACTGCGAACATTGCGAAGCCCCCCTTCAGCATAATGAAAATCAAGTGCTAGGTTACGCTATCGCATACATTGTAATTGTTAGTATTATCTTACTCTCCATTGGAATTAATACATTTATAACGATGGCTATTTCTGTCGTTAGTTACGCACTTATTCGTCATAAATTCATTGAACCTTTTATTGAGATTGAATGTAATCAGTCAATTCCTAACGGATCTAGAACTTTCCACACAAAAAAGGGATGACATGTTTTGTCATCCCTCCTCTTTTCTAACACTGTTTATTGTTTTTCAGCATCACTAGCGGGTAATACCCGATGTTCATTCGCTGTCGCAATCCAAGCGGCACAAAATAACGTCAGACGCGCAAAGAAATAGAAAAATGCCATTAAGCCTATAATTGAACCAAACGCAGCACCTGATGGGGAACTTGCCAGTTTAGGTAACATGAATGTCATGGCAAACTTAATTGCTTCAAAGCCTATCGCAGCAAGTAGTGTTCCTTTCATTAGTGCCCAGCGATTAAATCGGCGCTTAGGTAACATCCAAAAGATCCATAAAAACATAAGATAGTTAGCGCAGATCGATATCGTTAAAGCTGTAGTGGTAAGAACAGGGCGTAGCCAAGTAATACCTTCTAAACCTAGCGCATCAACAATCGTTGCTTGCGCAGAGCCAGCCACTGACGTTAGCACAACGGTAAAAATTAATGCACCAACTAACCCAGTCAATGCAACAAAATCTTTCACATATTGCAGTAAAAAGTGATCTTTATCTTCAGGTTTACGTTCCCATACATCACGGGTTTGTGCGCGAATGGCTTCACGTAAATTTCCCATCCAACTAATACCAGAATACAAAGCAATGGCTAAACCACTTAAACCGACGGTTGTACGCTGGCTAATTGCAATATTCACGGTGTTTTTTAATGTCGTTGCTAAATTTGGATCAGTAACACCCTCAACTATTTTATCAATAATACTATTTAACAATGAAGCATTTGAGGCCAATATAAAACCTGCTGCTGCAAACAACACCATTAAAATAGGGATAAGAGATAAAAAAGAAAAATAAGTGATTGCAGCACCAAACTGACTCCCTAATCGATCATTAAAGCGATCCGCAGCGCGGATCAAGTGATCAATGGGAGGTAATGCTTTTATTTTATCGACCACAAAAGTAACAATCGTCATTACTTTTGACATCAAGGTTGTTTTTTCATCTGTCGACGTCGGTTTATCTATCATAATTCATCATCATGGCGTCATTCATTTATCAAGTTACAGTAATCACTGCTCACCGTCTTACTATAAAGTCGCCATTTACTTTTTAGTATCAGATACATATAAAATAGAAAAGGCTTGCCTTAATAAGCAAACCTTTTCAATAATAACGTGACCAACATAAAAATATTGTTAATTAAACAAACCTTTAAGCAATTGATCCGCTACATTTTTAATCTTTTCGTCTTTGGCTTTATCGCCCAATAACTTTTCAAGACCTCGGTTTAGCTCTTTCTTCGCTTTCTGCTCTAATCCGCTATTTTGCTTAAAAAGATTTTTTAAATCTAATTGGTATTTAGGCTCCTGCCATGTGCCTTTTATTCTAATTGGAACAGTAATACCTTTCAATTCATCTAACCCTTTGCCACTTGCTACAATGGCGGTATCGACAGAAAAGTTTAATGACTCATTATTTAAATTAGTCGTACCACTACCATTAATATCAAGTAATGGTGAAACTAGATGAAGATTATCGATCTTTGCTTGGCCTTGTCCTAATTGCAGCAATGCCGTTAAAGAAGAGAAATCGGTTTTCTTTTGCTTCTGACTATCTGCTAACTTCTCACCTTTTAAACGGGCTTTTGCAGAACGGATCATCTCCGATATATTCACACCATAAACAGCGCCGTCGGTTAGATTCACATTAATCGTACCTGTACTGTTATTTTTCAAATGTTGTGAAGATAAGCCTTTACCTGCAAGGTTAACAATAATATTTGCACGTCCAGCTAACTGCTTATTATTAGCAACATCTTCCAATAATGGCTGGATATCAACACCCTTTATTTGATTATGGAATTGATAGCTAGCTAAAGGTGTATTTACATTCAATTGTGCAGATGCACTCACTGTGCCTTTATATAAATTTGCCGTAAACGAATTTAGCTTTGCAATCCCATTTTGAATGACAAGTGACAGTTTCACATCAGACAAATGTGCCTGTGAAATAATGAACTTTTTCGCCATTATCGTTCCGTCAACATCAATACCTTTTAATACTGAAAGATCCGGCTCTTGTATTGCAGGAGGAGTATTTGATGCCGATTGTGAAGATGTTTGTTGTGGCGTTGACGCAGCGATTTCGGTTGATGCGTTGTTTGCAGCTTGATCTGATGCTGCAGGCTTTTCAGATGAAACCTGTCCGTGTTGCTTGTTAAGCCAGTTATCAACATTAATATTGTCGCTAGATAAATTAAAACGGATAACGGGAACATCACGGTTGATAAATGATACATCTCCCATTAACGCTAGTTCATCAGCATTCAGATTGAGTTTTGATAACGTCGCTGTTTTTGTCGTTAAATCATAACTAGCATTAGTTTTAATGTTTACCTGCATCTTAGGGCGAGGTAACGCTTTGCCTGACAATGCATTATCTATTGATAAGTTCTCTAACGTCAGAATATTTCTATCAGACGATAATTTAAACTGGGTTTGCCCTTTGGTAACAAAAGCTAACTCTGGTAATTGGCCATCTATATTTAGATTAACCGTTGTCCATTGACCATATTGAAAGTGATCCAACGTCACTTGAGCATGTTTTATCTCTGTTTTTCCATCTTGGGCCGTCAGAGATAAATCTAGATTTTTTAATTCAGCTAATTGATATGCAGAAGACAAACTTAACTCGGTACTGCCTTTAGCTGCAAATTTTAGCGCATTAGCACTGCCCGAAATATCAAATGTCGCTTTCGTCCATGTATTTGGTGTCAGTTTGTCTAAGGTGAAATTCACCTTATTTAACGCGATATTCGATCCGGTTTTGTCATTAATAATATCAACACTAGCATTGATAAGTTCAACTCCAGCAAGAGATATTTTCCACGGCTGTGTCGTTACCTTTGACGCAGTTGACTTCTCATCCTGAACATTACTAACAGCATCTTTATTAGCTTTTGATGGTGTAGAGTCATTCACTTCTTTGGTTGATGACTTTTCAGTTAAACCATCTAAATTACTACGACCATCTTTCAATGTTTGCACAAAAACATGCGCACCATCTAAACGCACTTTACCAATATCAAGCTCATGAGATAAAAGCGGCAATACTGAAACAGACAGCTCAGCTTGCTTAAATTGAATCAGGTTTGGTTGAGCAAACCCTTGAGGGTTATTTAACGTTGTTTCCCCCACACTTAAACCTAATGTTGGGAAAAAACGCCAATTAATATCGCCGCGAATATCCAATTCTCGCCCTGTTTGCTTTTTTACTTGCTCTGCAATCGCAGCTTTAAACTGATTGGGATTTACTAACGTGACAAGGGCTGTGATCCCTAGTACAACGACGATAATAATACCGATTAAAACATACAGTAATTTTTTCATACTACCCTCTTTCCCTTGCGCCCATTATCACGATGAGAAATCTGCATAAGAAATATAAACTATTAAAATATAAACTTAATATTATTAAGCTCTGCGTTATGACAATGATTTATAATGATAGTTTCGACCTAAAACATCATAGTAGTACTATCAGGCGATAAAATATGACACATAACAAAAAGGCAATCACTATGGATTGCCTCTTAGTATACAAATTATTGAAGACTAAAATTAACCTTCTTTGTCATCTTCATTAATACGGCTGGCTACCGCACCTTGCTGATATTTATATTTAGCGTCAACACGTTTGTTATACGGTTTTTCAGCTTCACCAGATAAGGTTTCAAAACTTAACGCACCAATTGGCATATGTGGACGCAATGCCAGTGGTAAGCGGCCTGAATTATAAAATTCAAGTACGATACGACCAGACCAGCCTGGATCGATACGGTGTGCAGTAACGTGTACCATTAGACCTAAACGCGCTAATGATGATCGTCCATCCAACCAACCTACGATATTAGCAGGTAATGTCACTGATTCATGTGTCACGGCTAAAGCGAGCTGCCCTGGATGAAGGAAAAAAGCTTCTCCTTCCTCAACAACAATTTCATCACTCATTACTTTATCAAGCTGCGATGCTACATCTTCTTTCTTTCCAGAAAGGTCGATAAAGGGTGCGCCATGATCATTAAATATACGGAAGTTATTACCAAGGGTCACATCAACAGTTAAACCACTAATACAGTCATCTGCTGGACGTGGCTCGATATTGATTTTTCCTTCATCAAGGTACGCCTTGATATCCTTGTCACAAAGTCTCATTTGAGCTTTCTCCTGAATAACAAAACACACGTATTATCAATAAAATAATACCTGTGTAGGCAAATCTTAACAGGGTTTCCCGAAAGATAAAAATAAGGCTGGCAAAGGCCAGCCTTATAAAAAGTTAAGAACGTAACAACTTCGCTATATGCGCTTTAAGTACGTCGATAGCAATTCGGTTTTTACCACCGCGCGGAACAATGATATCAGCATATTGTTTTGACGGTTCAATAAATTGCATGAACATAGGGCGCACCGTCTTTTGATACTGAACAAGCACAGATTCCATTGTACGACCACGCTCAGCAACATCACGTTGTAAACGACGAAGTAGACAGATATCAAGTGGCGTATCCATAAATACACTTGCATGCATAATATCGCGTAGGCGAGGATCAGTAAGTAAAAGAATACCTTCTAAAATAATCACCTTTTTAGGTGTTAATAAAGTAGTCTCTTTCATACGAGTATGTTCACTGTAACTGTACTGTGGAACTTCTACCGCTTCACCTTTGATTAACTGCTCTAGGTGATCACAAAGTAAATCATGATCAAGCGCATTCGGGTGATCATAGTTAGTTTTGACCCGCTCATCCATGGTCAGGTGACTTTGATCGTTATAGTAACAATCTTCCGTAATAACACCGATCTGATGATCGCCTACTTTTTCTTTTAGTTCTTTGTATACAGTACTGGCAATCAGACTTTTACCGGATGCAGAAGCACCTGCAATACCAATAATAACGCATTGGTGTGAATTTTCAGACATATCAGAAGGCACCTGTTAGACCACGTGGCGAGATAAATAATTAAACCGCCTGATTATAAGCAGTTGTTATGCCAGATGCCAATAAAAATGAGACATCTGACACGTTTGAATACAAAACAGCCAAAGACCGTCTCATATTTTTGTTACATAGTACGAATTGTAATCTGCTCTACCGCCGTTTCGCCTTGCCAGTACAAACGACTTGCAACAGTCGCGGCTAATTCAATGTAAGCCATCGCTTGCTCAGAGTTAGGAGATACTGCCACAGTTGGTTTACCGTTATCAATATCTTGACGTACCTTAATATCAAGTGGGAGTTGCGCTAATAATGGCACTGAATATTCTTGTGCCATTTTTGCTGCGCCGCCAGTACCAAAAATATGCTCATGATGACCACAGTTACTACAAACGTGGTAACTCATATTCTCAACAATCCCTAGAACTGGCACATCCACTTTATTGAACATACTAATACCCTTAATAGCATCAGCTAAGGCTAAATCTTGTGGTGTCGTCACAACTAGCGCTCCAGTTACAGGTATTTGTTGTGATAACGTCAGTTGAATATCACCAGTACCCGGTGGCATATCAATCACAAGGTAATCAAGATCAGGCCACCAAGTCTCATTGATAATTTGTGCTAACGCTTTTGACGCCATAGGACCACGCCAAATCGTTGCACTTTCTGCAGGTACTAAATACCCCACTGAATTGGTATATAACCCGCAAGACTCAATTGGCAGCATCATTTTACCATCAGGAGATTGTGGCTTTTGATCCATGGTGCCTAACATCATAGGGACAGATGGGCCGTAAATATCTGCATCAAGTAATCCAACTTTAGCTCCTTGTTGCTGAAGACCTAAAGCTAAATTAACTGACGTTGTTGATTTACCAACACCACCTTTCGCCGAACTCACTACGATAATATTTTTCACACCGCGTAATGGTTGCTTATTCTCAACAGCCAAGGTAGCGACTTTTGCGCGTACATTAAAAGTCGCATTTGAAGGAATAACACCATTATGTTGCTCGCTGGCAATCCACTCTTCGAGTTCATTAACCAATTTAGCCGCAGCAAAAGGAATGGTGATGGTAATTAAACCATCTGCAGAGATAGAGACAACATTGGGCATATCCGCCCACTCTGAATTCAAAAGAGAATGCTCAAAGTGATTTAGCCATTGGCATATATCAGCAACATTCTGAAAACGATGAGTCACATCGTTAGTCATAAGTTAACGCTCCACATAATCTATTATCAAACGAGCAACAACTTAACCTTTAGTTAGTCATTTAAGAGCTTGTTGCTGCGCTAATTTTACTTGTTTTACTTAATGCTACCACCAAAGCATGAAAACTGCCCGATTTCACAAGCTTTTAAGCGGATAAAACCGTATCTGATGCTAGGAATAACGACAACCATCAGGTAGTATTTACAGCTACGTTTTTTACCCATCATGAGCGAAATAAGTAATTATGGCTGCCAATCCAAGAAAAATTCTGGTTACCTGTGCCCTACCGTATGCTAACGGTTCTATCCACTTAGGTCACATGCTTGAGCATGTACAAGCGGATATTTGGGTTCGCTATCAGCGCCTACGCGGCAACGAAGTTCATTTCATTTGTGCCGACGATGCACACGGAACTCCAATCATGCTTAAGGCCCAGCAGATGGGTATGGAACCTGAGCAAATGATTGCAGAAGTGAGCAAAGAGCACCAAGCTGATTTTGCTGGCTTTGATATTGATTTTAGTAACTACCACAGCACACACTCACCAGAAAACCGTGAGTTAGCATCTTTTGTATACACTCAGTTAAAAGACAAAGGCTTTATCACTAGCCGTACTATTTCTCAGCTTTTTGATCCTGAGAAAGAAATGTTCCTACCTGATCGTTTCGTAAAAGGTACATGCCCTAAATGTAAAGCTGAAGACCAATACGGTGATAACTGTGATAACTGTGGTGAAACATACAGCCCAACAGATTTAATCAATCCAAAATCAGCCGTTTCTGGTGCCACACCAGTCATGAAAGATTCTGAGCACTTCTTCTTCGACCTGCCTCAATTTGAAAGCATGTTAAAAGAATGGACTAAATCTGGTGCACTTCAAGAAGAAACATCTAACAAGATGCAAGAGTGGTTCGAGTCAGGCCTGCAACAGTGGGATATTTCTCGTGACGCTCCTTACTTCGGCTTTGAAATTCCAGGTGAAAAAGGCAAATACTTCTATGTATGGCTAGATGCACCAATTGGCTACATGGGTTCATTTAAAAACCTGTGTGACAAGCGCGACGATCTAAACTTCGATGAGTTTTGGAATAAAGATAGCTCAACAGAACTGTACCACTTCATTGGTAAAGACATTGTTTACTTCCACAGCCTATTCTGGCCAGCAATGCTAGATGGTGCGGGTTTCCGTAAACCAAACAATGTATTCGTACACGGTTACGTAACAGTAAACGGTGCGAAAATGTCTAAGTCTAAAGGTACGTTCATCAAAGCAGGAACTTACCTAAAACACCTAGATCCAGAATGTCTACGCTACTATTACGCAGCCAAACTAAACAGCCGTATTGATGATCTAGATTTAAATCTAGAAGACTTCACACAACGTGTTAACAGTGACGTAGTAAACAAGATTGTTAACCTAGCATCTCGTAATGCAGGCTTCATCGCTAAACGTTTCGATGGTAAGTTATCTGATAATTTCGTTGAAACTGAGCTTTATGCAGAGTTCGTTGAAGCCGCAGATCGTATCGGTGAACTATACGAAAGCCGTGAATTCGGTCGTGCAATTCGTGAAATCACTGCATTAGCAGATAAAGCAAACCAATATGTTGATGAAAAAGCACCTTGGGTTGTTGCGAAGCAAGAAGGTAAAGACCAAGAGTTACAAGAAATTTGTACTGTAGGTATCAACCTTTTCCGCGTACTAATGGCTTACCTGAAACCCGTTATGCCAAAACTGGCTGAGCGTAGTGAAGCATTCCTAAACGACACACTAACTTGGGAAAACATTGCCAAGCCGCTAACAGCTCACGAAGTAACGAAGTTTAAAGCTCTATTTAACCGTATCGATCCTGCACACGTTGCAGCTATGGTTGAATCATCGAAAGAAGAAGCTGCAGCAGATAAAGCAGCCGCTGAAGCCGCTGCAAAGCCTGCAAGCCCTTTAGCAGATGAGCCAATTGAAGCTGAAATCGAATTTGACGATTTTGCTAAAGTGGATATGCGTATCGCTAAGATTGTATCTTGTGAAGAAGTGCCAAAGGCGAACAAACTGCTTAAATTCCAACTAGATATTGGCGGTGAAATGCGCCAAGTATTCTCTGGTATTAAGTCAGCTTATACACCAGAAGAGTTAGTGGGCAAAATGACTGTTATGGTTGCTAACCTGAAGCCTCGCAAAATGAAGTTCGGCATGTCTGAAGGCATGATCCTAGCAGCAGGTCCTGGTGGTAAAGATCTTTGGATCCTAGAGCCACATGAAGGTGCACAGCCAGGTATGCGTGTAATGTAATTTACACCTCACCTCTATATAAGGGCACTGTATGTGCCCTTTTTTATTGCCATTTTTTACCACTCACGAATAAAAAGCCACATTTTAAGAATATAAATTCAACCAATGACCAACAAAATATTTTTATTTTATAAAATTATTATTAGTGAAATAGCTTAATCCTCTGAAATAGTACTATTTTCTTACAGAATGAGAGTTAACAACGTCTATTAGGTAGAGTTATATATAAGATAAAAGCGTGACCAACCCGAGATAAAAACCACTCAAATGTTAAAATGTGGTTAATATTGCTCTTATTTAACTTTAAAAATATATAAAAAACGTGACTTAAGCCATATAGTTAATATTTGATCGTATTTTTGCTTTGGTTGAAACATTGAAGTCCTGATAGTCTCTTTGTGGCTCTGATATACAGATGGACAGAGTGAATAATTATAAGGAAAATTCAATGTCAACGACAAAGAAAAAAATGTCCCTCACCTCCCGAGTGATCCTCGGTATGGTATTGGGTATTCTAACAGGATTTTTAATTCGCACCTTTTTAGCTGATATCTCTTTTATCCACGAATACATCGTTAACGGTTTGTTTGATGTGGGTGGCAAAATTTTCATTGCCAGCTTAAAGATGCTTGTAGTACCTCTCGTTTTTGTATCGCTGGTTTGTGGTACTAGCTCATTAAAAGATATTGCAACATTAGGTCGCCTTGGCGGTAAAACAGTCTTGTTCTATCTTGCAACAACTGCCATTGCTATTTCTCTAGCGCTTTTCCTTGCTAATGTTTTCGAACCTGGTGCAGGTGCAGATTTAAGCGCAGCAACAACATTTGCCGCAAAAGAAGCGCCAACACTAGGTAGCGTTATTGTTGGTATGTTCCCAACGAACCCAATAAGTTCTATGGCAAATGGTAATACTCTGCAAATTATTGTCTTTGCCGTATTATTCGGTATCGCAATTAGTGCTGCGGGTAAACCTGGAGAACGTATTGCTGAAGTTTTCAAAGATCTTAATGAAGTGATCATGAAGCTGGTTGCGTTACTAATGAACATTGCACCATTCGGTGTGTTCTTCCTAATGGCTAAGCTATTTACAGGATTAGGTCTAGATGCAATCTTTAATCTGATTAACTACTTCTTAGTACTTGTTGCCGCTCTACTGATCCACGGTTTAGTAACATACAGTGCAATGCTAAAGATCTTTACCGGTCTAAGCCCTATTACTTTCCTGAAGAAAATGGAAGATGCAGTGATGTTTGCTTTCTCAACGGCATCATCAAATGCAACAATTCCAGTTACGATGGAAACAGCAACCAAACGTCTTGGCGTAAATAACAAGATTGCTTCATTTACAGTACCGCTAGGTGCAACCATTAATATGGATGGCACGGCTATCATGCAAGGTGTCGCTACAGTATTTATTGCTCAAGCGTTCAACATTGACCTAAGCATGGGTGACTACATTGCTGTTATTGTAACTGCAACACTTGCCTCTATTGGTACTGCGGGTGTTCCTGGTGTCGGCTTGATCATGCTGGCCATGGTACTAAACCAAGTCGGTCTTCCGGTTGAAGGTATTGCAATCATCATGGGTGTTGACCGCCTACTTGATATGATCCGTACCGCTGTCAACATTACTGGTGACTCTGTAGTGACATGTATTGTCGCTAAGAGTGAAAACGAGCTTGATATTGAACGCTTCAATGATCCTACTGCTGCAGTTAAAGATGAAGAAGTTAAATTTCATCCACTAAAACAAAGCTCATAATTCGGTAATTCTTATTGTATAAGGCGCCTTTATGGCGCCTTTTTTATATCACTATTTTGGTGCAATTGAACCAAATCAGATCATAAGGCACAATAATACCCTATCTAACCTACTGTTTTAATTACTTAATATTAACGGCATAACAATTGCTTGCTCACTAAAAGAATAAGAGCAATTAAAGGGCTATTTATGTGGTTGATCATAGCTATCGTTATTTCACTATTAACTATTGGATATATCACTTGGAAAACAAAAAAAAATAACACCCAGTTACAACTACAATTTGATCAAATAATACAGCTTAGGCAATTGATACAATTCATTCGTTATCATCGCCGCTATTGCCATCAAAAAATTGTAAGTAACAATACAAACAATAAACTTCATGAATCTATTCAGAATAAAAGATATGCCTCGAAGCAAACACTCTCGATATTAATTTATCAAGCTGATACCAATCACAAACCGATGTATCGGATCTTAAGACAAGAAATACAGCGTTTATTTACAGATAGTCCTAACTACTCTTTACAGCGCAGCCAAGCCGTTCATGGCAGAATTATTCGGCACATTATGTATCTTATTGACGATGTGATTAGTGCTAGCTTGCTTACGGCTGAAAAAGACACCACTTTCGAACATTATCAGTCAGCTTGGCCTGTTACATTAAATGCACTAGATAGTTTAAATAAATTCCGTTGGACGATTGAACAACACCCTTTAGAAAATAAAAGCTATGCGCAAGAGTTAGAAATGCATGTAAAGATGATCCAACGAAGACTTGGACAGATATCGATGATAAGCCATCAGACACCACCTATTTGGCCTATTGAAAAGCTCATGCAAACATTTCAAGAGATACAATTTCATAACCAAGATGAAAATAAACTTAAAGAGGAGCTTTACCTTTATTCTATTCAGATATCAGACACTATTTTTCAGTTCTTCGATCTTATTATCAATGATATTGCTGACGATCTTGCTATAACGGGTCCAAACATAACGGCATGTGCTATTGATTTTAGTCACAACAAGCAGACATAAAAAAACCCAGCACGACGGCTGGGTTTTCAAACGACTAATCAGTGATTAACCGATGTGTGTCATACCATTCATGTACTTACGTAGTACTTCAGGGATCTCGATACGACCGTCTGCCTGCTGATTATTTTCTAAAATAGCAACCATTGTACGACCAACTGCAAGACCAGAACCGTTTAATGTATGAAGAAGCTCTGGCTTCTTCTCACCTTTGCGACGGAAACGTGCTTGCATACGACGAGCTTGGAAATCCCACATGTTTGAACAAGAAGAAATTTCACGATACGTTTCTTGAGCAGGAACCCATACTTCAAGATCGTATGTTTTACATGCTCCAAAGCCCATATCGCCAGTACAAAGAACCACTTTACGGTATGGAAGCTCTAGAAGCTGCAGTACTTTCTCTGCGTGACCTGTTAACTCTTCTAGTGCAGCCATTGAATCTTCAGGTTTCGTAATTTGTACAAGCTCAACTTTATCGAACTGGTGCATACGAATAAGACCACGAGTATCACGACCGTAAGAACCAGCTTCAGAGCGGAAACATGGTGTATGTGCCGTCATCTTAACTGGAAGCTCCGCTTCATCAGTGATGGTATCACGCATCATGTTTGTTACAGGTACTTCAGCTGTTGGGATCAATGATAGAACACGAGGCTCTTCATCATTAACTTTTTCAGTTAAAGGCTGTGTATGGAACAAGTCTTCACCGAACTTCGGAAGCTGACCTGTGCCAAATAAGCTATCTGCATTTACCAGGTACGGTACATACATTTCTGTGTAGCCGTGCTCTTCGGTATGAAGATCAAGCATAAACTGTGCAATTGCTCGGTGTAAACGCGCAAATTGACCTTTCATAACGATAAAGCGTGCACCGGTAATTTTTACAGCACTAGCAAAATCAAGACCACCCGCCATTTCACCAAGATCTACGTGATCTTTCACATCGAAGTCGTAAGCTTTTGGCTCACCCCAACGAGAAATTTCTACGTTTTCAGATTCATCTTTACCTACAGGTACAGAATCATCTGGGATATTTGGTACAGATTGTGTAATAACATCAAGCTCTGCTTGTAACTCAGCTAACGCTTTTTTCGCGTCATCAAGCTCAGAACCTAGGTTACCCACTTCAGCCATAATACGCTCGGCTTCTTCGTGATCACCTTTCGCTTTTGCCTGACCAATCGACTTCGATCGCGAGTTACGTTGAGCTTGAAGCTCTTCTGTCTTCACTTGAAGGGATTTACGCTTCTCTTCAAGGTTACGTAAAGTTTCTACATCAAGGTTAAAACCACGACGCGCGAGTTTTTCAGCTGTTTCATCCAGCTCTGTTCGAAGTAATTTAGAATCTAGCATGCTAATCCTGTGCTCTTAATATTCTGAAATGCACGTTATTTAGACGATTTTTATCAAAATAGTCTGTAATTAGGAAGGCAGTTCTTACATGGAACTGCCAGTCGTTTAACGATACCCAAAAAGCCTTATTATTGGTAGCGCTTTAACGGGCTTTTTGCATCTAATGAAGCAAGATAATCCAACTTTTCGGATATTTTCATTTCTAAACCACGGTTTGATGGTTGGTAATAAACCCGATCACGAATTTCACGCGGTAAATACACTTCACCAGCCGCATAAGCCCCTGCTTCATCATGGGCATAACGATACCCTTCGCCATAACCTAATTCTTTCATTAACTTGGTCGGCGCATTACGTAAATGATGAGGGACTTCAAAATCGGGAAATTCGCGAGCATCTGCTTTGGCAAGATTAAATGCCACGTAAACTGCATTACTTTTCGCCGCACAAGCTAAGTACACAATCGCTTGTGCTATGGCTCGCTCACCTTCATAAGCGCCAACACGGGTATAACAATCCCACGCAGAAACCGCGACTTGCATCGCGCGAGGATCAGCATTACCGATATCTTCGGAAGCAATTGCCAGTAGACGACGAGCTACATATAGAGGATCACAGCCAGCTTGGAGCATACGTGCAAACCAATACAAAGCACCATCAGGATTAGAACCTCGAATTGATTTATGCACAGCCGAAATCATGTCGTACCAAAGATCACCTTTGTTATCAAAGCGCGCAACCTTTTCGCCTGTGACTTCCGCTAATAATTCGACCGTTATTTGCTTAATGCCTTCATCATCCTCTTCAGCCATATCAATAAGCTGCTCAAGATAATTTAAAGACATACGAGCGTCACCACGAACAAACTCAGCTAATTTTTCTTTAATATCATCCGCAAAGTGTAAATTCGTTTCAGTTACACCTCGCTCTTTATCTGTTAATGCTTGTTCAATCACTTGTAAGATCTCATCATCCTCAAGTGACTTTAACTTATAAACACGAGCTCGAGAGAGTAATGCGTTATTAAGTTCAAACGATGGGTTTTCTGTCGTTGCACCAATAAAGGTTACAGTACCATCTTCAATATGCGGTAAAAACGCATCTTGCTGACTTTTATTAAAACGATGCACCTCATCAACAAATAAAATAGTGCGACGCCCTGCCATTTTATTGTCACGAGCCTTATCAATCGCAGCTCGAATATCTTTAATACCTGATGTTACAGCAGACACACGCTCTACTTCAGCGTTGGCATAATGTGCAGCGACTTCTGCTAATGTCGTTTTTCCTGTCCCCGGTGGCCCCCACAAAATCATTGAATGTAGTTGCCCGCCTTCTAAGGCTCGACGTAAGGGTTTTCCTTGTCCCAAAATATGTTGCTGACCGATATATTCTTCTACTGTTCGAGGTCGCATTCTTGCGGCTAGCGGTCTGAAGTCAGAAGAAAAATCAAGGCTGAAGTTATTCAAAATAACCACTCCCATAAACAGAAAAAGGTGGCTAACAGCCACCTATACAATTTAGATTAACAATACATACATGCTAACTCATAGCATCATATCGATTGTTTTATTCATTGACGTTGGTCGTCCAGTTCTACCCCTTTCGGTGGCGTAAACTTAAATAAGTCTGCCGCAGGCGTAGTACGTGTAAATTTAGATAATGTGTAGTTACTGCGTTGCCCATCACTCTCTACCACAGAGAAATTACGTACTTGGCCATCTTTAGATACTGTCACGATAAACTCATCCATCGAAGATGTTTTATCTTTCGGCGTTAAGGTAAAAGTATCTGCTAATTGCTTAACATTATAACGCGACCAGTCTTTTTCATTATTACGTGTTAACAAAACAAACGGTGTTTGTTCTGTTGCATCTTTTAGCCACATTGCCGTGACCTGTTCAACAAATGGACTGTAATACCATACTGTTTTGCCATCTGAGACTAGCAAGCTTGCATCCGGTGTTTTAGTATCCCAACGGAATAAATTAGGACGTTTAATGGATAAATCGCCAGTCCCATCAACCAGTATTTCACCATCAGGACTAATCACTTTCTGAGTAAAGTTAGCACTAAAGGCATTCACTTTATCAAGTCGGCTACTTAATGTTTGTTGTGGTGTAGCCCAAGCACTTGTTGTTGCAAGCATTGGGACGGCAACTAACATACTTAGCCATAACTTTTTCATCATATTCGCTAACCTCTGTTAAAGTAAACCGCCGAACATACTATGCGCAGCGGTTTAAATTACGCTATAAATTTACTGACAGCAAGGTGTCGGTTTATTCATTAATCGTGGATCTGTACTGGCGCAGGTGCTAGTACTTCTCGGTTTGAATTGTGCCCCGGCGGGCTAACAATGCCATGCGCTTCTAGTTGCTCAACAATTCGTGCTGCACGGTTATATCCAATTTTAAAGCGGCGCTGAACACCCGATACTGATGCACGACGCGTTTCAGTTACAAATGCAGCCACTTCATCAAACAGTTGATCGATATCATCATCACCACCTGTGGATGTTTCACCCGGTAATAGACTTTCTGAACCTTGGTCTGAACTTAGGATACTATCTATATATTGTGGTTTACCACGCGCTTTCCAATCATTCACCACGTTGTGTACATCATCATCCGATGCAAATGCACCGTGAACACGTGTTGTATGGCTTTGACCTGGTGGTAAGTACAGCATATCACCCATACCAAGCAAGGATTCTGCACCACCTTGATCAAGAATGGTACGTGAGTCTGTTTTCGTTGATACGGTAAATGCCATACGCGTAGGAATATTTGCTTTAATTAAGCCGGTAATAACATCCACAGATGGACGCTGAGTAGCAAGTACTAAGTGGATACCTGCCGCACGAGCTTTTTGAGCAAGACGCGCGATAAGTTCTTCAACTTTCTTACCTACAACCATCATCAAGTCAGCAAATTCATCAATGATCACTACAATACTTGGCATTTTTTCAAGTAATGGTGGGTATTCATCCATAGTATCGCCTGGTTGCCATAATGGATCATGAATAGGGTAACCCGCCGCCGCTGCTTCCTCTAACTTAGCATTAAATCCCGCTACGTTACGTACTCCACATTTAGCCATTAACTTATAACGACGTTCCATTTCCCCGACACACCAACGCAAGGCATTACCTGCATCTTTCATGTCAGTCACAACTTCAGTTAATAGATGCGGTATACCTTCATAAATAGATAACTCCAACATCTTTGGATCGATCATAATAAAGCGACAATCTTCAGGCTTACACTTATATAGTAAGCTCAAGATCATTACGTTTACACCAACAGATTTACCCGATCCTGTTGTACCCGCAACCAACAAGTGAGGCATTTTACTGAGATCTGCCACAACAGCTTCACCAGCAATATCGCTACCTAAAACAATCGGTAATGGACCATCCATATTCTGAAAACGCTCACTGGCGACCACTTCAGACATGTATACCGTTTCTCGACCTTTATTCGGCAATTCTAAACCAATATATGGTTTACCCGGAATAGCCTCAACGACACGTACAGCCATTACAGACAACGCGCGCGCTAAGTCTTTTGCCAAACCAGAGATACGACTAACTTTCACACCTGGCGCTAAATCTAATTCAAAGCGAGTAATAACAGGCCCTGGATAGATCCCTTTCACCTGAGCTTTAATTTTATAATCAACTAACTTAGATTCAATTAACGCTGCCGTCGCTTGCAACTCTTCTTCAGAGGCTGGCTCAACAGTTCGACGAGCAGGTTGTAATAAATCTAATGTTGGCATTGGTGACGTTGGAGTAGGAAGATCAACTTCTGTTTGCATTAAAAACGGATTATCTAATCCAGCCAAGTGTGCTTGTTCTTTCTGTAAATCACGAATATTTTGCAAAAAAGCTTCCTGATCATCTTTTTCTTTTTGCTCAGGCGTCAACTCATCAGCTTCGCCACGCTCTAGTTCAGACATACCATCTTGCACGCCAATTTCAATATCACTTCCCGGAACAGGCTGTGATGTTGTTGGTTGTGGAGTAACAACTTGAGGTGCTATATGTGTTGTCTGTTGAGCTGTCATAGATTCTTCGGATTGACTTGGTTCAACAACATTCTGCTGTGAAGAATGGTAAGCCGGTGCAGCGGTTACTGCTGATTCAGCCGCTTCAATTGCACTTTGCGTATACTCATCTACTGGAACAGTAAAATCTTCATTTTTATCTAGTTCGCGTTCTAAATCTTCAATCGAAAGACCACGAGGCTGAGTAGTTGGTTGTGGCGCTGTCTCTTGTGGTTGTTGAACAGCTACTTGCGGTTGTGTCACTGACTGATTTACCACTGGTTGTTGAACAGTTGGTTGTGGTTGTGCCGCAGGCTGATTTACCACTGGTTGTTGAACAGTTGGTTGTGGTTGTGCCGCAGGCTGATTTACCACTGGTTGTTGAACAGCTGGTTGCGGTTGTGCCGCAGGCTGATTTACCACTGGTTGTTGAACAGCTGGTTGCGGTTGTGCCGCAGGCTGACCTACCACTGGTTGTTGAACAACTGGTTGCGGTTGTGCCGCAGGCTGACTTACCACTGATTGTTGAACAACTGGTTGCGGTTGTGCTTCTGGTTGATTTATGACAGGTTGACTCATTTCTAACAATGGATCTCGTGCCATATCAGAATTCGGTCGAACAATCTTATAAGGTGAAGATTCTACTTCTTTTGCATTATTCTCTGATGGATTGTTATTAACATAAGATGACAATAACGGGTCGTCTTCATCATCAACGTCATCTATGTGTGCCATGTAAGGCATTTCTGATTCATCAGGAATTTCAGTTGCAAAAGGTCGCATAACCTCATGTTTATCTGAACGAAATTTATTTAGAAACCAAGTTAACGAAGCAAGTGTCTTCTCACCTAATGTATCAACAATTGATGTCCATGAAATACCCGAGAACAAAGTAAAGCCAATAGCCCAAATAAACATCAGTACTAATGTTGTACCTAGCACATTAAGCAATGGCATTGAAATGTTTGAAACAACATCCCCTACGACTCCACCAGATGAAAAGTACCAAATATCATCAAAGTTTAAATCAGCAAGACCACAGCTAGTTAATAGCAATAAAATAAGGCCTAAAAGACGAGTGCCGTAAACCATATAATCGTGAGATAAACTTTTTGAACGGCGACGGAATAAATAATAGCCAAGTAAGACTATTAAGGCTGGAAAAACATAGGCTAATGAGCCAAAACTGAAGAAGAAAGTATCAGCCACTAAAGCGCCAAACGCGCCAGCTTTATTCTGAACAACCCCTTCCCAAGCAGTTTGTGACCATGAAGGATCTGCAGGGTTAAATGTTACCAATGCCACCATAATATAAATAGCAGCTAAAATACTGATGATTAAAAAACCTTCAACAATGCGTTGTGTACCTGACAAACGCATCTGGGACAGTTTTTTACCTTTAATCTTCCTCAAGGATAACTCCGATGTCTCTATAAAACTCAAAAATTTGCCAGAAATCTAAGACATTCATCGAATAATACTAATCTCTACAGTCAAATACGCTATAAAGCTTAGCCAAATATAAGAAATACAATGTCATTTTCTCAATGCCACTATTCTATACTAAATGCGCGCATTGTCTGTGTACCGAAAAAGCTTTTAGTGAAAATTTTTCCCTCGCCCCAGATAATAAGGTACAAATAGTTCATATCAGATAACTATTTTAGACGCCTAATAGATAAAAAAATTCATCACTATGTCAATTTGATTCACTTTTTGTCCAATTAACCATCACTATGAATAAATTAACATATCGTACAAACAAAACGAGCGGCTTAATAGCCGCTCGTTTATTTATTCTGCTTATAATCAGCAATACACTTATCGTGTTTTAATCACTAGATTATTTGACTGTTTAACTTCTTCCATTACAACGTAGGTACGCGTGTCATTAACACCCGGTAGACGCAATAATGTTTCACCAAGAAGCTTACGGTATGCTGACATATCAGATACACGTGTTTTTAATAAGTAGTCAAAATCACCAGAAACAAGATGACACTCTTGAATATCTTCAAGCTCTTGAACTGATTTATTGAACTGTTCAAATACATCTGGCGCACCACGATTTAGTGTAATCTCTACAAACACCAATAGTGAAGCATCAAGAAACTGTGGGTTAAGTAATGCGGTATAACCACTGATATAACCTTGACGCTCTAAACGACGTACACGCTCAAGACAAGGTGTTGGAGATAAACCAACACGCTTTGATAGCTCAACATTTGAAATTCTGCCGTCTTTTTGAAGTTCATTCAAAATATTACGGTCAATGCGATCCAATTCCTTGGATGGTTTCTTTTTGGTATCTACCATTTTTTATTCCACCTTCTTACTTCCTTGCAAAAAAATATACTACATTTTATCTATTTTTAGAATCAAATAAGCCACAAGTCAAAATTAATAATCAATAAACACCTATAAATTGACTTGTAACCTAGACAAATTGACTGCCTAACATTATTTTCATGGCAATTTGAGCTTTATGATTCACTACCCACTCATATTCCTTGCCCAATATTACCAGTTGCAGTTTTTCCGCATGCTAAAAACTGAATATTTATAACCTGCTCACCCTGTAATTTAAGATGCGCATCGCTATGTAGTTATAGAAATTTTTACCAGATAAGAAATGATTGTCAAAGTAAAACAGCAGCAAAACTCGTATTAATCACTACGAAAACGCGTAGAAAACACCTAAAACATGTATCTTTGACTTCATTCTATTCGCGACAAAGAGCATTATCATATGAATAATTAACCATATAAAAGCACCTAATCTCTAGTCGACCATTTTTTAACCAAGCCTTCTTTGTTAACGTTTTTTTTCTTTTAACCCTAGCAAGAAACAAGTAAAGTCATTTAAAATCAGAAATTTAAGGTCAAGCCCGAATTATTCTGAACCTTTGACATAGACAATACGGCTAAATATAAAACAATTAATAATAAAAAAACGACGCGATAAAAATATAATCTGATTTTTCATTTTTATCTTTTTTACTTATTCATTTTCTTTCGTGTTTTTTTGTGACCCATATAACGTTTTATTTATTAACCTCTTTGTCTTTACTCAACGTTTTTTTTTCATATATAACGCCAAATTAGCAATAACCTATTCTTAATTCGACTCTTCCTTTACGTCTGCAATTTACCTACAATCAATTCTCAATAACAATAATCTCATTCAGCCTGGAGAAGAAATGAGTAACGTAAAACATTGTGAACTGCTCATCCTTGGTTCTGGTCCTGCGGGCTACACCGCTGCGGTATATGCTGCACGTGCTAATTTAAACCCTGTGATGATCACTGGTATGCAGCAAGGCGGTCAGTTAACCACGACGACAGAAGTTGAAAACTGGCCAGGGGATGCTGATGATCTAACTGGTCCTGCGCTAATGGATCGCATGAAAGCACACGCAGAAAAATTCAATACTGAAATTATTACCGACTACATTGTTGAAACTGATTTCAGCCAACGTCCTTTTTTATTAAAAGGCGAAAGTAATACTTACACATGTAATGCACTAATTATCTCAACAGGTGCGTCAGCAAAATACATTGGCTTAGAATCAGAAGAAGCATTTAAAGGCCGTGGCGTTTCTGCATGTGCGACTTGTGACGGTTTCTTTTACCGCAATCAAAAAGTAGCGGTTGTCGGCGGCGGTAATACTGCTGTTGAAGAGGCGCTTTATCTATCAAATATCGCCTCTGAAGTTCACCTTATCCACCGTCGTGATTCTTTCCGTTCAGAAAAAATCCTGATTGATCGTCTTATGGATAAAGTCGCTAATGGCAATATTATACTTCACACAGATCGCACTTTAGATGAAGTGCTTGGTGATGATATGGGGGTTACTGGTCTTCGCTTAAAAGATACTCGCTCTGACGCAACTGAAAAGTTAGACGTCATGGGTGTGTTCATTGCAATTGGCCACCAGCCTAATACCGCTATTTTTGAAGGTCAATTAGACATGGAAAATGGCTATATTAAAGTGCAGTCAGGCTTAAATGGTAATGCAACACAAACAAGCATTGAAGGTATTTTTGCAGCAGGTGACGTTATGGATCATAACTACCGCCAAGCAATTACCTCTGCAGGTACTGGCTGTATGGCTGCGCTTGATGCTGAACGCTATCTTGACGCCCAATAATCAGTAAACGTCCAAACCGCGACTTGATAAGTGGCGGTTTGTTTACCTCATAGTTAAATGTATGCTCACCATTTAACTATGAGTTACCCACCGTTAATACCGTAATGAAACCCTTATATGGATAAACAATTACAGCGCGATTTAACCAAATGGCTTAAATCCCAAAGCAAGTTAGCAAAACGCTGGCTTATGCTAAGTATTGGATTAGGCTTTTTGTCTGGTTTACTGCTTGTTGGACAAGCAGCATTACTTGCAAGTATTCTGCATCAGCTGATTATTGAACATGCTGATAAATACTCTCTAATTAACCAATTTATTGGTTTATTTGTCATTATCGGTTTACGTTCTCTATGTAGTTGGGGAAGAGAGATTTTTGGCTACCGTTGTGGCGAACAAATACGCTTACATATACGTCAATTAATTCTTAATCGCTTACAAAGCTTAGGTCCCGCCTATATAAAAGGAAAACCTGCTGGTACATGGGCAAGTCTTGTCCTTGAGCAAGTAGAAGAAATGCAAGATTTCTTTGCTCGCTATCTGCCTCAGATGTCATTATCTGTTCTTATTCCTGTCGTGATTTTATTTGTCGTTTTCCCCTTAAACTGGGCAGCAGGGTTAATATTCTTACTCACCGCACCACTGGTTCCTTTATTTATGGCACTGGTTGGCTTAGGTGCTGCAGATGCTAACCGCCGAAATTTTAAGGCATTACAGCGCTTATCTGGTCACTTTTACGATCGCCTTCAAGGGCTATCTACCCTGCGTTTATTTGATCGTGCAGAAGCTGAAGCAGAAAATCTTCATGCTGCTTCTCACGTACTTCGCAAACGTACAATGGAAGTCCTTCGTCTGGCTTTCTTATCTTCAGCAGTATTAGAGTTCTTCTCTGCTATTTCTGTTGCTATTGTTGCGGTTTACTTCGGCTTTGCTTTTATCGGTGAATTAAACTTCGGTAACTATGGTATCCCGATTACTTTATTTACTGGATTGTTCATTCTGGTTCTTGCACCTGAGTTTTACCAACCGCTACGTGATCTTGGTACTTTCTACCATGCCAAGGCACAAGCTATTGGTGCTGCAGAATCTATCGTTGAATTTCTTAATATTGAAGCAGACGAAATGACGGAAGGCACTAAAACATTAACAACGCCAGATAAAATCCAAATATCTGTGACCGAGTTAGAAGTATTAAGTCCAGAGGGTCAAAAGCTGGCTGGTCCACTGACATTTGATATTAATGCTAATGAACATGTGGCACTGGTTGGCCCAAGTGGCGCAGGTAAAACCAGTTTATTAAACGCGTTATTGGGCTTCCTTCCCTATCGCGGCAGTATCAAAGTCAATGGGATTGAACTAAAAGAGCTCAGCCACAGCGAATGGCGTCAAGCAATCAGCTGGGTTGGTCAAAACCCGTTACTTGTACACGGTACGATTTATGAAAACATCACATTGGGTGATCAGTTAGCAGAACAAGCCAAAGTGACTCAAGTTGCAAAAGAAGCTTACGCTGACGAATTCATTAATCGCTTAGAAAAAGGTTATCAACACCATGTTGGTGATCGCTCCGGTGGTTTATCTGTAGGTCAAGCGCAGCGTATTGCTGTTGCTCGCGCCATGTTACAACAAGGTGCGTTTTGGATTTTAGATGAACCTACAGCAAGCCTTGATGCTAACAGTGAACGCTTAGTCCTTGAAAGTTTAGACCGTGCTGTTGAGCAACACACCACATTGATGGTTAGCCACCGTTTAGATCAACTACATGCGATGGATCGTGTTCTTGTAATGGAGAATGGCAAACTTGTTCAAAACGGTTCGTTCGTAGAAATTAGTCAACATGGCTTACTCGCAGATATGCTAAGCCATACAGATAAGAGGGATCTCGATGCGTGATTTAATCCCTTACCTAAAACTTTACCGTAAGCACTGGTTTGGCTTAACACTCGGTATGCTCTTAGGTTTAGCTACAATTCTTGCTGCTATTAGTCTATTAACCCTATCAGGGTGGTTTATTGCCGCTTCTGCAGTTGCGGGCTTAACCATCGCGAGAGAAACATTCAACTACATGTTACCTGGAGCTGGTGTTCGTGGTTTCTCTATGGCTCGCACCGCAGGGCGCTGGGGGGAACGCGTTGTTAGCCACAATGCAACGTTTAAGCTCCTTGCTGATCTACGTTTATTTTTCTTTAGGAAACTCACACCACTGATCCCAGGCCGTCAAGCTAACTTACGTGATGCTGATTTGCTGAACCGTTTAGTTGCTGATGTTGATGCGATGGATCACATCTATCTAAGATTGGTTAGTCCTTTAGTTATTGGCGTATTAGGTATCGCTGCAATTACCGCATTTTTATCATGGTTTGATCCAACGATAGGCTTAACGCTTGGTGGGATCTTACTATCATTAATGTTTATATTGCCTATTCTGTTTTACCGCTTAGGTAAACGTAACGGTGAGCAACTGACAGTTGCAAAAGCAAACTACCGTGTAAAACTGCTAGATTGGTTGCAAGGCCATGCAGAACTCTTGCTGTTTAATGCAGAACCTCGTTACCGCCAACAAGCAGAAGCAGAGCAAGACCAACTACTTGCTGCTCAACGCAAAATGGCGAGTTTAACAGGCTTAGCTAATGGTATGTTGATGGCAGCCACAGGCTGGACCTTAGTGGTCATTCTATGGATTGCTGCTGATGGTATTGGTGGCCATGCGCCCGATCCATTTGTAGCTATGGTCGCATTTGCAACCATGGCAAGCTTTGAGATGATGATGCCAGTTGCTGGTGCTTTCCAATACCTAGGACAAACCATAACGTCAGCAAAACGCTTAAATGAAATCATTGAAGCTACGCCTGATACGGTCTTTGATCCAAACGGTTACCATGGTGATGCACAAGGTGAGCTGAAGATTGAAAATGTCAGCTACACCTACTACGGTAGCACTCAAACTGTTGTGAAGAATGTATCAATAGACTTAAAACAAGGTGAAAAACTGGCATTACTAGGGCGAACAGGTTGTGGTAAATCAACCTTACTTCAACTACTCACGCGTAGTTGGGATCCTCAGCAAGGTCAAATTTCAATTGATGGCAAACCACTTCCTGCATGGAGTGAAGGCGCTCTACGTAAAGCAATTACCGTGGTTAGCCAACGTGTTGATATCTTCAACGGTTCATTGCGAGAAAACCTTGTGTTAGCGAAACCCAACGGCACTGATGCTGAATTTACAGAAGCATTAATTCAAGTCGGTCTATCTCCCCTACTTGAAGATAAAGGGTTAGATACTTGGTTAGGTGAAGGTGGGCGTCAAATCTCTGGTGGTGAAAGACGCCGCTTAGGTATCGCTCGCGCACTGCTTCATGATGCGCCTATCCTACTAATGGATGAGCCAACAGAAGGTCTTGATCGCCGAACTGAGCAGCAAATATTAGCCTTGTTACTCGAACATGCAAAAGATAAAACCGTACTCTTTATCACCCACCGATTAGTTGGACTCGATCAAATGGATCAAATCTGTTTAATGGATGAAGGTGAGATCATCGAACGCGGTAAACACCAAGCATTACTGGCACAAAACGGTCGTTATGCAGAATTGTGTAATCGTATTTAAGTACTGTAATAGCCAAAAATAAATAAAGGCGATACCTGAGTGTATCGCCTTTTTATTATCTGTCTCATCTCACTATCAACTGCGATATAATCATTTAAGATTTACCACTACTATCACTAAAGTATGACTATTTATTTACCAGAGATCGATAGCAGCACTTACCAGTTCCCTCACCCGTCAAACGCCTTATCAGAACCTAATGGGTTACTGGCAATGGGAGGCGATCTCAGCCCCAAACGCTTACAAACCGCCTATCGTGAAGGTATTTTCCCTTGGTTTTCTGAAGGTGAACCTCTTCTTTGGTGGAGCCCTACTCCTCGTGGCGTTTTTCATCCACATACCTTTATGCCAAGTAAAAGCCTGAAAAAGTTTTTCCGCAAATCAGGCTATACCATTACGATTAACAAGGCATGCCATGATGTGATTCGCCACTGTGCAAGTTGTCGCGGACCAGAACAAACGTGGATCACCGAAGAAATGATTTCAGCCTATCAAAGACTACATACCTTAGGTATTTGTCATTCCGTAGAAGTTTGGTCTAATGAAAAACTAGTAGGCGGTTTTTATGGTGTTGAAATAGGAACCATTTTTTGTGGTGAATCGATGTTTTCATTGGCCGATAATGCATCTAAAATTGCATTATGGCAGTTTTGTCGTTATTTCTCTAAGCTTGGCGGTACATTAATTGATTGCCAGATGATGAACCCACACCTTGAATCCTTAGGCGCAAAAACCTTTGAGCGTTCGCTATTTTTAGACCATCTTTACCAGCAGCGAGATATTATACTGCCAGTAGAAACCTATCTTTCTCACGTTTTACCGATTGCACAGGCCTAACCAATGAATCAGTTATCACTACAAATCGGTCTAACACCAGAATCTAATTGCAGTTACTTACCTAATGAAACAGAGCGATTAGGGGTAGTAATAGAGCCACAGTGGCTATCACCCGAAGGCTACGACTTATTGATAGCCTCAGGTTACCGTCGCAGTAGTCACGCCATTTACAAACCTATGTGTGCTGCTTGTTCAGCCTGTACGCCTTTACGTATTGATTGCCAAGGATTCACACCATCAAGAAGTCAAAAGCGTCAGCAAGCTCAAATGAGAAAGCTGCGCTTCGAGTTTAAAACAGAGCTAGATGAAAACTGGTTTGTATTATATGAAAAATACATCCGTCTTCGTCATTCCACAGGATCCATGTTTCCAGCCAATAAAGAACAATTTTTTGAGTTTGTAACTGCCCCTTGGATGGCAACCGCATTTTTGCATGTTTATGAAAATGACAAACTTATCGCCATTGCTGTAACAGATGTATTTCCTGACGCTTTAAGCGCAGTATATAGTTTTTTTGAACCAGAGCATTCTCTCTCTCTCGGAACCTTGTGTGTACTTTTTCAAATAGAGTTCTGTCGCCAATCAAAGCGTCAATGGCTATATCCTGGGTTTCAAATTGATGCTTGTAAGGCAATGAATTACAAAACACGTTTTGTCCCTCATCAAAAACTTATCGATGGTATATGGCAGTAAGTTTGCTTAAATCTAAAGCAATACAAACTGAACACATCAAACAAAAGTCAATTTACGTAGAAAATACGTATTAATCGCGAACAAAAGCTGACAAAGACAACTGGCAAGGGTAAAATTACCACCTAAACTTTACACTTAAACAGTTTCGAGGCATTATCCAGCCCGATCAAGATGAATGGCTGGTAGCCTAAGAGGATTCAATGGCAAAAGAAGACGTAATTGAAATGGCAGGTACTGTACTAGATACACTACCTAATACAATGTTCCGTGTTGAGCTGGAAAACGGTCACGTAGTTACTGCTCACATCTCTGGTAAAATGCGTAAAAACTACATCCGTATTCTTACTGGTGACAAAGTAACTGTGGAACTGACTCCTTACGATCTAACTAAAGGTCGCATCGTCTTCCGCGCACGTTAATTTTCTTTCAAAATTAGCGATGCAGTGAAACCCAGCTAGATGCTGGGTTTTTATTTTATCTATCGAATGATATTTTCATATAGATAAAAAAAACGCCGCAGACTTTTTAGCCTGCGGCGTTCTAGTTTTATCGCATTTAATCACTAATGCGCAGGTTCCATCTCACTGCTGAACTGGAAATCAAGCTCATCATTGATAAAGTCAACACGCACTGAACCACCATTCACTAAACAACCAAACAGTAATTCATTCGCCAACGGCTTTTTCAAGTTATCCTGAATGACACGAGCCATCGGACGAGCACCCATTGATTTATCGTAACCTTTATCTGACATCCAGTTACGTGCACGCTCAGAGACTTCCATTGATACACCTCGCGCATCAAGTTGGGCTTGCAGTTCAACAATAAACTTATCCACTACTTGACTAATAACATCTTTCTCTAGGTGATTAAACCAAATGATATTGTCTAAACGGTTTCTGAATTCTGGTGTGAATACACGTTTGATTTCAGTCATCGCATCATGGCTATGATCTTGTTGAATAAGGCCAATTGATTTACGTACTGTCTCGGTAACACCCGCATTGGTTGTCATAACAAAAATCACATTACGGAAATCCGCTTTACGACCATTGTTATCTGTTAACGTACCGTTATCCATTACTTGTAGTAGTAGATTAAATACATCAGGGTGCGCTTTTTCAATCTCATCCAGTAGCACTACTGAATGTGGATTTTTAATCACGGCGTCCGTTAATAAACCACCTTGGTCATAACCCACATAACCAGGAGGAGCACCGATTAAACGGCTAACTGTATGACGCTCCATGTACTCTGACATATCAAAACGTAGTAGCTCAATGCCTAGCGTACGTGCAAGTTGTACGGTCACTTCTGTTTTACCGACACCTGTAGGGCCAGCAAACAAGAAAGAACCAACAGGTTTATTCTCAGCACCTAAGCCTGCACGACTAAGCTTTATTGCCTCTGTGAGTACATCAATGGCGTTATCTTGACCAAAGACTAGCATCTTCAGTTTGTCATCAAGATGCTGAAGTACATCTCGATCGCTTGATGAAATCGACTTCTCAGGGATACGTGCCATCTTTGCAATCATGGCTTCAATATCACCCACGTTCACCGTTTTCTTACGACGGTTAGCTGGCGCTAAACGACAACGAGCTCCCGCTTCATCAATCACATCAATCGCCTTATCTGGTAAATGGCGCTCATTGATGTATTTAGCTGAAAGCTCTACCGCTGCACGAATTGCTTTATTGGTAAAACGTACTTCATGGTGCGCTTCATATTTCGGCTTCAAGCCCATTAAGATCTTGGTTGTGTCATCAAGAGATGGTTCAATCACATCAATCTTTTGGAAGCGGCGTGAAAGTGCACGCTCTTTCTCAAAAATATTGCTGTACTCTTGGTACGTGGTCGACCCCATGCAACGTAACTTACCACTACTTAGCAACGGCTTAATTAAGTTTGCAGCATCAACTTGACCACCCGATGCTGCACCCGCACCAATAATAGTGTGAATCTCATCGATAAATAGCACGGCATGATCTTCTTTTTCTAACTGCTTTAAAATACCTTTAAAACGTTTTTCAAAGTCACCACGATATTTAGTTCCCGCGAGTAGCGAGCCAATATCAAGAGAGTAGATCACACAATCTTTGATAATCTCTGGCACCTGTCCTTCAACAATACGCCATGCTAACCCTTCTGCTATCGCTGTTTTACCGACTCCAGCTTCACCAACCAACAGTGGGTTATTTTTACGACGACGGCATAACACTTGAACAGTACGTTCTAGTTCTTTATCTCGCCCGATTAATGGATCAATACCACCTGTTTTTGCAAGTTGATTAAGGTTAGTTGCAAAGTTCTCAAGCTTATCTTCAGAATTTGCTTCTGCACGCTGTTCTTCGTTATTTCCCATATCTGATGAATTAACATCATCGTTGTCACTGTCTTTTACAGTGCCGTGAGAGATAAAGTTAACGACATCTAGACGACTAATATCACTTTTCTTAAGTAGGTAAGCGGCGTGAGATTCTTGCTCACTAAAAATAGCGACAAGAACATTAGCACCCGTAACTTCACTACGTCCGGATGATTGAACATGGAAAACTGCACGTTGTAAGACACGCTGGAAACTTAGCGTAGGTTGTGTTTCACGGCTTTCGTCATCAACCGGAATTAATGGCGTAGTTTGTTCAATAAAGGAATCAAGTTCACGACGCAATTGGTCTAAATCAGCGCGGCACGCTAATAAAGCCTCTTGAGCTGCTACATTTTCTAATAGAGCCATCAATAGATGTTCTACAGTCATAAACTCATGGCGCTTTTCTCGCGCACGGGCAAATGCACCGTTCAGGCTCGCTTCAAGTTCTTTGTTTAGCATAAGGCACCTCCCCTAAAAACCACTAAAAATGGCGTGCCGGAAAAAGATTATGCTTTTTCCATAGTACACAACAGCGGATGTTCATGTTCGCGTGCGTACATCATTACTTGCGCTACTTTTGTTTCTGCTACTTCTGCTGTGAAAGTTCCGCAAATAGCTTTGCCTTCATAATGTACAGCTAGCATTAACTGAGCAGCTTTCTCCAGATCCATGGAGAAGAAAGTTTGTAACACTTCTATCACAAAATCCATCGGTGTGTAATCATCATTATTCAAAATTACTTTGTACATCGATGGTGGCTTAACCTGAATCTCTTCCTTTTCTAAAATATCGGAGTCAGGACTAATCCATTCGTATAACTTACTCATAGTTTCATCTTAGTTCATTAGTTCACAAGCTGGCTATAGCGAAGCCAACAAAAAAGATTTTATCAAAATGTTAAAAAGAACACTTGACTGACTTGCTCTTTTTACTAAAGTGTTACCTGTAGTAGATATAATCTGCATCAAAACGCATTAGTATGCAAACTATCAAATGTATTGTTATATGGCTAATGCCAAATGGAAGTTGAATGCAAGAGGGATGTAATAGCATGGCAACAGGTACAGTGAAATGGTTCAATAACGCCAAAGGATTTGGTTTCATCTGCCCTGAGGATGGAGAAGATGATATCTTCGCCCATTACTCTACAATCCAGATGGAAGGATACAGAACACTTAAGGCGGGACAACAAGTTAACTATGAAGTGCAAACAGGCCCTAAAGGCTATCATGCTAGCGAAATCATCCTCGCTGAAGGTGATGAAGCTAAGTAATCTTGTATCTACCACATTGTGTATAATAAAGGTGAGTTTCGCTCGCCTTTAATTTTTTCCCTTCTATCTCAACATCTACAGCATTACTAACAGACAATAATAATAATGTGTTTACTTGTCTACGATCTAATGACTCAATGGACATTAAAAGTACGGCTATCACACGGTTATTCGCTAATCTTGTTCTGTACCAGAGAAATACATCAACATATTATGAATAAAAAGTGCATGACTAAAAAAGCACTCCCCACCGCTCAAATACAAACATATTTTTAACAATTACCCTGCTCTGTTTTCATCATATGCGAAAAAATCAGCGATGAAAACCATTGACTCATAGCCAAATATCACCTTTGAGAAGTTAAGCACGAACCACTGCTCTGAATGCCTAACAAGCAGACAAACTGTGTTTTTTGCATACAAAAAAGCCCAGCAGTGCTGGGCTCATATCTATATGTAATGATTAAATTACATTTGTTCAATCATATCATCCGCAAATTCAGAACACTTACGTAATGTTGCGCCATCCATTAGACGCTCGAAATCATAAGTCACTGTTTTGTTGCTAATCGCAGCTTCCATTGAGCTAATGATTAGATCTGCAGCTTCAACCCAACCTAGGTGACGCAGCATCATTTCAGCAGAAAGGATAAGTGAACCTGGGTTTACTTTATCCTGACCTGCGTACTTAGGCGCAGTACCGTGCGTTGCTTCAAATAGTGCAATGCCATCACCAATGTTTGCGCCAGGTGCGATACCAATACCACCAACCTGTGCAGCAAGTGCATCAGAAACGTAATCACCGTTTAGGTTCATCGTTGCAATAACATCGTACTCAGCTGGGCGAAGTAAAATTTGTTGCAAGAATGCATCAGCAATACAATCTTTAACGACGATCTCTTTACCCGTATTTGGATTCTTTAGAGTCATCCATGGGCCACCATCAAGTAGTTCAGCACCGAACTCTTGTAGCGCAACTTCGTAACCCCAATCTTTGAAGGCACCTTCGGTGAACTTCATGATGTTACCTTTGTGTACCAAAGTTAGTGAGTCACGATCGTTATCGATTGTGTATTGAATTGCAGCACGAACTAAACGCTTAGTGCCTTCTTCAGATACAGGCTTGATACCTACACCACATTGTTGTGGGAAACGGATTTTAGTTGCACCCATTTCTTCTTGTAGAAATTTAATTACTTTATCCGCTTCAGCAGTGCCCGCTTGGAATTCGACACCCGCATAGATATCTTCAGAGTTTTCACGGTAAATAACCATGTCAGTTAGCTCTGGTTGCTTAAGTGGGCTTGGAACACCATCAAAGTAACGAACAGGACGAGCACAGATGTATAAATCTAGCTCTTGACGTAATGCTACATTCAGTGAGCGAATACCACCGCCAACAGGTGTTGTCAGTGGGCCTTTAATCGCTACTTTATATTCACGGATAAAGTCTAATGTTTCTTGAGGTAACCAAGCATCTTCACCGTAAACCTGTGTAGACTTCTCTCCTGTGTAGATTTCCATCCACTCAATTTTACGATCGCCAGCGTAGGCTTTTTTTACAGCTGCATCGACAACTTTAATCATTGCAGGGCTTACATCAACACCAATACCATCACCTTCAATATAAGGAATGACTGGGTTGTTAGGAACGACCAATTTACCATCAGAATCTAGGGTAATTTTCTGACCTTCAACTGGTACAACTACTTTACTATCCATTTTAATCTCCTAGCGTCCATTTGTTATCTTTTTGTAAGATGCGAGCAAATCATACTTGAAATTTTAACGGCACGCCAATTGTGTTATTTTCACGTATAATAGACCTGTCTATACTACAAATCTCCATTACGGCAGTATTTATGAAGCCAAATACCATGATTCGTCAACCTAAACGTTCCAATAATGAGCGCAGGGCATCAAGAAAATTAAATAAACCTAAGCGAGCTCGCGGTCCACAAAAGATCATTTTATTTAACAAACCCTTTAACACTCTCACGCAATTTTCGGGCGAACCCGGCGACAGCACCCTTGCCGATTTCATTCCTGTAAAAGATGTTTACCCCGCAGGACGCTTAGATAAAGACAGTGAAGGTTTGTTAGTTTTAACCAATGATGGTGTGTTACAAGCTAGGTTAACGCAACCCAAGTCAAAACAAGCGAAAGTGTATTGGGTACAAGTTGAAGGCGCACCAACAGAAGCTAATCTGCAAGCTTTACGTGATGGCGTAGAATTAAAAGACGGTATGACACTGCCAGCAGGTGTTGAAGTCATTGAATCACCAATGGTATGGGATCGTAATCCCCCTATTCGCGAACGTAAAAGTATTCCAACGACATGGCTTGCCATTACATTAAAAGAAGGACGTAATCGCCAAGTCCGCCGTATGACCGCGCATATCGGCCATCCAACATTGCGTCTAATTCGCTATCAAATGGCACAATGGACGGTTAATGATCTTGCTCCAGGTGAGTGGCGAGAAGTCACATTAACTACCAGTGAACAATTGTAAACGCTGCTATTGATCTGTGTGATTGTTTCTTATCTCAAATCACACAGATTACCAACTAAAATGTAAAACACTCTTTCTCTTCAAAAAAACTACACATTCATAACTATATCTATTATTATCGACCTAAATAGCAAACGTTTGCGTAGCTAGTAAAACAATCTATTTATACTTTATATTTACGGCTTATTTGGCTGTTACCTATTGTATTAGTAGCGATTTTTCAATTTCGATAATGATATAAGACAGCGCATTACGCTATGTCACTTATTTATTGAAGTGTGATTCTGCTCTCGATCTGTTTCAGCTCAATGCTTTCTGTTAGAATTACGCTCTTAACACTAAATTAGCGACTGAAGAGAAATATGTCAGATAACAGCCAAAAGAAAGTCATTGTCGGCATGTCCGGCGGCGTAGATTCATCGGTATCCGCTTACCTACTCCTTCAACAGGGTTATCAAGTTGAAGGCTTATTTATGAAAAACTGGGAAGAAGACGATAACGACGAATACTGCTCTGCTGCAGAAGATCTCGCTGATGCACAAGCTGTATGTGACAAGCTGGGTATTCCTCTGCACACCATTAACTTTGCAGCAGAATACTGGGATAACGTTTTCGAGTACTTCCTAGCTGAATACAAAGCCGGTCGTACACCAAACCCAGATATTCTATGTAACAAGGAAATCAAATTTAAGGCATTCCTTGAGTTTGCAGACGAAGTACTTGAAGCTGATTACATTGCTATGGGTCATTACACCCGTCGTAGCTTCCCAACTGCGGCAGGCGAAAAGCCACAAATGCTTCGTGGTGTAGATAACAACAAAGACCAAAGCTACTTCTTGTACACCTTAAGTCACGAGCAGATCGCGCGTAGCTTATTCCCCGTAGGTGAACTCGAGAAACCAGAAGTTCGTCGCATTGCGGAAGAGCAAGACTTAATCACAGCGAAGAAAAAAGATTCAACAGGTATCTGTTTTATCGGTGAGCGTAAATTCACTGAGTTCTTAGGCAAATATCTACCCGCTCAGCCAGGTAAAATTGTTACCGCTGACGAAGGTAAAGAAATTGGTGAACACCAAGGCTTGATGTACCACACCCTAGGCCAACGTAAAGGCTTACATATTGGTGGTCAAAAAGGTGGTAATGGTCACGAAGATGCATGGTATGTTGTTGATAAAGATGTTAAAAACAACCTATTGATTGTTGGCCAAGGCAAAGATCACCCGCGCCTAAAATCAAACGGTTTAATTGCGAAGCAATTGCACTGGGTTGATCGTCAACCAATTCGTGAAACAATGGCTTGTACGGTGAAAACACGTTACCGCCAGCAAGACATTCCTTGCACCATCATCCCTGTGGATGATGAAACCATTAAAGTGATTTTTGATGAGCCTCAAATTGCAGTTACTCCAGGTCAATCCGCGGTATTCTACAACGGTGAAATCTGCCTAGGTGGCGGCATTATTGAAGAGCGAATTTAAAGGAGTTTCACCGTGGCTTACACTGTTTATGACCGAACAATCGCCTTTGCTGGTATTTGCCAAGCGGTAAAACTGGTTCAGGAAGTTGCCAAGAATGGTAGCTGTGACAACGATATTCTAGCCGCAACATTAAATAGTATTGTTGAGACGAATCCGTCTAATACTATTGCTGTATATGGAAATGAAGAAAACCTACGTATGGGCTTAGAGTCCATGGTGCGTGATATCGACAATAGCACGTCAGGAAGTGAAATTACTCGCTACTTAGTCAGTGTGATGGCACTAGAACGTAAGTTGGAAAGTCGTCGAGACAGCATGTCGCAGCTTGGTGATCGAATTGATATGCTAAAACGCCAACGTGATCACTTCGAGCTACTTGACGAGCAAATGCTAAGCAACATCGCGAGTGTTTATCTAGATATAATTAGCCCGCTTGGCCCTCGTATCCAAGTATCAGGCACACCTGCGCAGTTACAACAATCTCACGTACAGCATAAAGTCCGTGCGTTGTTACTTGCAGCTGTTCGTGGTGCGGTACTATGGCGTCAAGTCGGTGGTAAACGTCGCCACCTATTGTTTGGTCGTAAACAAATGATCGAGCAAGCAAAAATCTTGCTTGCGCGAAACTAAAAGCGACGATGTAAATATTCATAACATCTAGCTTTGGCTAACCCCTTAGCTAGATGAACAAATTGTTTTAACCCTTATAAATCAGGAGAGACCCAATATGGAACTGTCAGCATTGACTGCTGTTTCCCCAGTAGATGGCCGATACGGAAGTAAAACAAGCGCACTACGCAGCATTTTCAGTGAATTTGGTCTGCTAAAGTACCGCACAATCGTTGAAATCCGTTGGTTACAAAAATTAGCCGCTACTGACGCTATTGTGGAAGTTCCTGCATTCAGCCCTGAAGCTAACGCATTCTTAGATCGTGTTGCTGCTGAGTTTAGTGAAGAAGATGCGTTACGCATTAAAACGATTGAACGTACAACAAACCATGATGTTAAAGCAGTTGAGTACTTCCTAAAAGAAAAAGTTGCTGAGTTACCTGAGCTTCACGCAGTTAACGAATTCATCCACTTTGCATGTACATCAGAAGATATTAACAACCTTTCTCACGCGCTTATGCTAACTGAAGCACGTGAAAAAGTAATGCTTCCAGAAGTACGTAACGTGATTGATGCGATCAAAGATCTAGCAAATCAATTCCGTGATATTCCAATGCTTACTCGTACTCACGGCCAGCCAGCTTCTCCATCTACAATGGGTAAAGAAATGGCAAACGTGGCGTACCGCATGGAACGTCAATACAAACAAATCGAAAACGTTGAAATTCTTGGTAAGATCAACGGTGCTGTAGGTAACTACAACGCTCACCTTTCTGCTTACCCAGAAATCGATTGGCACCAGTACAGTGAAGAGTTCGTGACCTCTTTAGGTATCACTTGGAACCCTTACACAACACAGATTGAACCACACGATTACATCGCAGAGCTATTCGATGCATTCGCACGTTTCAACACTATCCTTCTAGACTTCGACCGTGACGTTTGGGGCTATATTGCACTAGGTCACTTCAAGCAGAAGACGATTGCGGGCGAAATCGGCTCATCAACAATGCCGCACAAAGTTAACCCAATCGACTTTGAAAACTCTGAAGGTAACCTTGGCCTAGCGAATGCTATCTTCGGTCACCTAGCACAGAAACTGCCTGTTTCTCGCTGGCAGCGTGACCTAACTGACTCAACAGTACTTCGTAACCTAGGTGTAGGTTGTGGTTATGCAATTATTGCTTACACATCAACACTGAAAGGCATTAGCAAGCTAGAAGTTAACGCCGATGCACTAGCAGCAGAGCTTGATAAGAACTGGGAAGTACTAGCAGAGCCAGTACAAACAGTGATGCGTCGTTACGGTATCGAGAAGCCATACGAAAAGCTAAAAGAATTGACTCGTGGTAAGCGTGTTGATGGCGAAGGTATGCGTGTATTCATCGATGGTCTTGACCTACCAGAGCATGAAAAAGCACGTCTAAAAGAGCTAACACCAGCAAACTACATTGGTGATGCTGTTAAGCTAACTGACAAGCTATAATTTCGTTATAAACGAGATCATAAAAGGCGAGAAGGTTGACCTTTCTCGCCTTTTCTTTATCTCGAATTTATCGATTAGACTTCCGTGAACATCACCAAACCACGGCGGTTCAATGCATTGGCTTTTAAGCTATGTCCTTTCACTATGGGATTCTTCTCGCCAAAATATTTCACTTCAAACTGGTAATGACTTTCATCAATTCGCGCTTTTAAATAGCTTTCAATCGCATGTGAACGACGCAGCGATAAAGCTTCATTGTAGCTATCACTGCCTTGATAGTCGGTATGACCTGCAATTAATATATCACCTGAAAGTGGCTTAATTTTAGCAATAAAACCATCTAACTCTTTAATATCTTCTGATTTTAAAACCGCTTTATCAAAGTCAAAATGCGAGATCAAAGACAAGTATATTTTCTTATCTTCCGCTATTGTTTTCGACTTAAGCTCTGCAATTAAAAGCTTCTTCACGGTGAGATCATCAAACTTATTGATGTTTTCTTGGCTAACATAAGTATCCGTTGAGCAACCACCCAATAACGCTAATAAACATAATACGAAGAGTGATTTTTTCATTAGAATTTACCTACTAAGTTAATGAAGACGCCTTTCGCGTTGTAATCATCGTTATGTACTAAATCATCATCAAATTTAGAAAAGTTATAACCCACACCAATTTTCACATTATCATTAATATGTTTATTCACAGACACTAATGCACCTTGCTCTAAATCATCGGTCACACGATCTTTTTTCCAGTGATACTCACCCGTTACATCCCAATCTTTCATCACTTTATAGCTTGCACTGACACCAGTTAGGAAGATCTCGTTCTTCACTGGCACATCACTGCTGTCTTTACGTTTATAAAGCTCAGATTTTTTCTTGTAAGCCCCTTTCAAACCAACATCAACATGGGCATTGACCGAATAAATCGTTTCACCTTCAATAATATGGCTCTTCTCATTATTGGTATCTTGCTCTTTTGAACGGTCAGTTTGATCGTAGTCTTCTAAATAGGTGTAGCGAGTTAAAAAGTTCAAGCGATCATTAAAAATAGGACGATAAGCTAAACCCACACTACTTTCTGTGTAGCGTTCAACGACTTCGTTTTTCGTTTCATCTTTAGATTTCGAGTAATTAAACTTACCAAACAAGGTGTATTCATCGGTAAGGTGATGGACATAACGGTTAGTGGTAACAAATTGAGTAACTTTGCTATCACCTTTATCGACACGGTATTCCACTTTATTTTTTAAACTGTAATCGTCTTTATCAACCGATGTATAAATACTAATCCCACTTCGCTCAATATCACCATTATCAGTACTTTTTAAGTTACTCTTTTCAAACGCAATCCCCGCGTCAATGTCATCACTCACATCATAATCAAAACCAAAGGAATTCACTTTCCCTTTGCCATTATTATCATCCACAAACTGATTCTCTTGATAGAACGATAACGAATCAGTTAGATCGGCTTTCTGACCAAAAACAATATTATTTTCGTTATCATAATCTTCTTGGATATAACTCGCATAAGTGGAATAGTCATCGTTAACTTGGTAATCTACTTTCGCTTGCAGAGAATCGCCGCGATCACCTGTGGCATATTCACCGGATAACGTCCAGTCATCATTCAGTGCAAACTCGGCACCCACTGCAACGCTATCGTCCTGATCAAAACTCTGACTGGCATTAACGGTTTTCTGCCCTTTAACGTAAACACTGTTGTCATCATTAAATTCATAATCGGCACGAACGCCTACCAAATCACCAGAGCTTTGCTGAGCATCATTATTAAGCTCATTAACATGACGACCAGCTGCGGCAATTTTTAGATATTCGGTAACTCGGTATTGAGCTTCGACTTCAACACGTTCGGTATCAGTAACTGTTTTACCGCCGCTGTCTTGCTCATCTAAATGATCAAATCGGGTAGTTAATTGTGTACGATCTCCAAACTGCAAACGTAGCTTCGAGCCATAAGCTAATTGTGCCAAGTTATCGTCTTGACTAGCATAGGAGTAATCCAAGTCTTTATCACGGTACCAAGCTTCAATATCGTTACCGACAGCACCAAAAGTTTCAGGCATAAGATCATATAAACTTGCAACAGCATGAACTTGGATCATGTCACCTTGACGTTTAGCACTTGGATCAGTATTTTCAATTTTATCGAAACTTAAACCACCGTCTTTTGATAAATAGTTACTGTCCGTTTGCTGCCCTTCAGAGTGAGAGAACTCCGCAGTTAAATAGCTTCCTTCCGTTGCTTTTAAAGTTAAATCAGCGCCTGATAACTGGTAGTCCTGGTTATCTTTTTGCTCTTGTACGTAAGTACTGCCAAGCGCAATATTATCGGTAAGCCAACCTTTTACACGACCACCAGCAGTCATTTGCTCTAGTGATTCGCTACCGTTTGGCACATATTCATAATCAACCGATAAGTAGTTTTCTAGATCGTTACTGGTTGATGAATCTAATACCCCATCACTACCAGATTGTGACTGCTGACTTAATGGTTTATTTAGCACAATACGACCTTGAAACGGGTTAATGGTATAATCACGACCCGATTGCAAGGTTTTACGGCTTTCCACAACACCTGTTTTACTGTTACGCACAACGAGAGTGACTTTGTCGCTGCCTGGTACAATTTCACCGTGACGAGTGCTGTATAAGCTACCGCCAGTACCTAAGAATTCATCATGAGAAGATAAGGTGTCAGCTTGTGAAGCAAAAGCGGTAACAGCAAGCCGATCATCACCAAATGACGTGGTTTGACGAGTACGATAATCCCCTTTAAAACCATATAAGCTACGGCTGTAATCTGCGTTTTCAGTACCTGTTAATCCAGTATTGAAATTACCCCACATGGCACTAGATTTGTCATATTGCACATCAAGATAGACTTTACCTTTGGTATTAACTACTTTCTCAATATTGGCTTCATCACCATAGTTGCCGTAATACATTTCGTCGTCATCGTCTAAGATGTCAAATACCGTTGTGTCGTCTGCGGCAAACGGATGTTTGAACATATCTTTTAACGCCGATTCTTTGGTATCAACATGGGCAACAACCTGAAGCTTGTCGCCAAACTTACCTTGACCGAAATACGCTAATCGACCACGGTTATAAATATCACCTTGGTATTGTTCATCAACAGCAAGTACGTCTTTATTACCAGAAACATGGTTACGGCCAAAATACAGATCCACTAAACCAGCTTGAGCATAGTAAGTATCGGGAATACGAACAAATAGCTGGTAATCACGCTCTTTGCCATCGTCATATTTCACTTTAACTGGGAACATATACGCATCTGTCGGCAAGTACTTTTCAACATACAATTTGCCATCTTCAACATCATACTCATCATCACCAATGGTTACAGTATCAACACCTTTAAGTCCTGTACCCATCATTTTTGCCATGCCTGATGACGTGGGAATGTTATGACGCATCAATGTTGCACGACCGTAACTGCGCTTTTCATTGTTATCAAGTTTATCGATTTCCACTTGTTTATCAGCACGGACTAAATCAGTAACACCGAGTGTCGATACATCCATGTTGCCATCTTTATCCCAAACCTTGAGTCTAAAGATCAGCTGCTCTCCTGCTTTGAACTGATAGCCAGTCTCTGTATTACCATCCCACTCAATATCAAAGTCATTACTCAGCTCATTACCTTTCAAGACTTTTAATGGCTGAGATAAATGACGATCTTTGCCACGATAAACTGAGAGTTGCCACTGCTTAATATAATGAGAGTAATTAGTTTGAATATTAAAGCGAAGGCTATCTGTCACCTTATTATGCTCAACTTCCACCTCATCACTGAGATCCACATTAAGTTCGGGTGAAAACTTAGTAATATCACGAGTAGCCCAAATAGCTCCCTCATCAAGATAGATACGAGAATTGTCTTTCTGAGTATGAATATCAGTTTTAATATTGGTTGACTCTGAGCTTAATAATGTCAACTCAGGCTCTGATGTTTGAGTCGTATTTTGATCGATGACAGATTGCGCTTGTACCATTAATGGGAACGCTGAAATGATTAATACTGTTATTTGACTTAATTTAAACGTTTTCACTAGAACCTCTTGTCGGTCACTACGCTGATTTAAAAACGTAGTAACACTGATACGAGCACTTTATTCTGAATTTTTTATCCCTTTATTTTGCTCGCTATATATTGATGTTCTGTACAAGCAAAATTACGTAAAGGCTGATATGAAGAGGCTAACAATTGCTGTTAAATGGGTTAACTCATAAGTATTGAAATGTTTTGATTTTGAATTTCAGAGAAAAAAACACTGTTTACGTCAATTAATATAAAATACAGGGCAAAATAAAATCATCATGAAAAATTAAGAGAAGTAGAATTTCTACCCTCTTAATATAAAAAAAATAAACAATTAAAATCATAAACTTGCAAGAAAGATTGTATAAATTTATCATAACGAAAAGTTTTGAATCCAATTTTCAGAATAGTATTAGCAACCAGATTAAAAGCAATTTATTACTACTTCTTATTGTTTTATCTAAAAATTACGATTAAAACCCTTCCGTTCTTTAATCATAAGAAATTAAAATTATTTCGCTGTATCAATTTATTTTTAAATATTTCACATCTCATAGATAGGTGTTAATACTCGTCAAAGCATATAGTGAAATATATCTAGAGATATAAAACAGCAGGACAAGATAGATTAATACGTACACTGTTATTCATTACTATATAAATGATGGGCCAGTACTCATTAAATTAATGGGTATGGGAGCGACTCTTTGATATCAAAAAGAGTCTGTAAAAATAGATATTAAAAAGGCTGATGAGAATGCATCAGCCTTTGATTTATCACTTAACTAATTAATGTTTGGTCTGAACACTGAAGTTAAACTTCGCCAGTGCGTGTGGTGTTATACGCTGCACTTTAGGGTTTTCACTGATCACTTTCATTCCTGTTGGTAAAGAATCAGTATCAACTTTCACAAGGAAGTTCTTACCTTTATTGTCTTTTACCCATTGATCAGGAATATGGTAACGACCAAATTGGTCGGTTTCGATCTTGATCCCTTCCGTGGTAATTAAACGAACTCCAGGAATACCATCTTCATAAATACCCACGTTTTCAATCACGATTTCCCAAACATATCCTGTTTTTGCTTGGTATAGATTACGTGTCACATTGAGGTTCTCCGCTGAAAGCCCTTGTTTGGTATCACCAGTTAATGTGCGCGTGATCTTACCATCAGTACCAAAGTGAACATGAGTACCGTTGCTTGTTGTTACGCTAAAGGCAAACGATGTAGCTGTTGTCGTTTTGAAACGGAGCACAGCTTTGTTACCTTGTTTCAAGGTTCGGTTTTGCGATTGGCCCATCAATGTTTTCACTGTAATAGCACTGCTAATAGGTGCTGCTTGTTTCACATCACTCACTACTGTCGTTTTACCGTCACGCATTAAGGTTGTTGAATTAGCAACATAATCCCCTTTCGGAAAGTCCGTTTTTACAGTAATGCCTTTCGCTGTTGCATCGGCTTGGAAGCCATCGCCATTTAAGTCTTCAAATACTTTACCTATGATGGATGCCGTATCAAATAACTTATCCGCTTCGACTTCAACTGTCGCTTTATCGGTATTCGACTTATCTTCACCTCGTATCTGCGCAACGGCGGTATTCACATATTTACCAAATGTCACCCCGGTACTAACACGCATTAAATAACGTACACGTACTTTCTCATTTGATTTCAGGTTAACTTTTCTAAAGGTTAATTGCCCCGACATCGCTGGCTCTTGGCTCAAAGGTTCATCATCTGGCGTATCAAATTCACCATCAGAGCCACTGTGAACGATTTGGGTTGAACCCTCAACATACTGAAAACCAGCAGGGTAATGATCGACAACCGAGACATCATAGAAGTTCGCTTTATTGTCGTTCTCCACTATCACTTCATACTCAACCACATCACCCACTTGTGCTGTTGCTTTTGATGCTGTTTTTGTTAGCTTCAAGTCGTATTCTGGGAGCATAGGTTTTACTGTTGATGCTAGCTTTCCTATATTAATGTTACGAGGTGTCGCTTTAACAATTGCCTTGTTATCTAAATAAAAGGCTGCATAGTCGATAACACCCACTAAATTTTTATCTACTGTGGTCGTAAAGGTATAAACCACTTTACTGTGTGGAGCGATGTGCAATCCCGTTTGTACATCTTTACCATCAGTGTAACTACCTACCGTTGTACCACGTTCAGTTCCTGTCGCTTTCGTTACGATTCTCCAATCTGTGTAAGCTGGGATTTGACGACCGCTATAATCTGCAGTATTCACTTTTGAAAACTCACTCATAAAGCCAACATTGTTAGCAAATGCGTCCGTATTATTTTCTAAAGTAATGGTATAAACCACGGTTCCACCCAGAACATAGATAAATTCGTCATCCCCCGTATTATTAGCATCATAGTCCGTTGTCGTAACAATAGTACCTGTAATATCAGGTTGTAATGGCGGTACAAAATTACTAGGAATATCCTGATCATTCACCGTTGCAATATTTTGCAAAGATCCATTAGCACTATCAACCACAGTACCAATGACTCTAAAGGTAACAGTCTGCTTTGGAGGCAGATCAAGTAAGAACTGAGTCTCTGTTTGCGCTTGAACCTGTGCGCCTTGTGGAACGGTCTCTACAACAAACTTTGTGCTGCCTTTTACAAAAGCAGGACCTATTGAGCCATCGCGGTATTTCACCTCTATCTCACTCATATCATCATTAACAACCATGTCATCAATCATGTTGTTCGATGTATTAGTGATGCTTAACTCAAAGCTTAAACCCTTATTAATAATATAATGTGATTCAACACTTGCTTTGGTTGCTTCAAAACTAGTTTTCTCAGGCTTTACGGTTGCCGTTGACTCCTGCTTGTTCTCACCAACTGTTATACTCGCAGTGTTAGTAATATCATCGATAATATCATTAGCAGCAGTGCCTATTACGGTGAATATCACAGCATCTAGCGGCGCAATATCCATCACCACATTCACATCTTTATTTTCAGGTAAATCTTGCTTTAGTTTGTTTAAATCGACATCCATCACTTTGGTGTTTTCATCACCAGCAATATAACTCACTTTCCAATGTGTTAATGCGGGTGTTGATTGACCTAAATTTGTTGTTGCTTCTATTTTGCTGATCAGATCTTGTAGCTCTACATGAGCGGCAAAACCTGCACCAGTATTTTCAACTTTAATATCAAAACCTACTTCACCACCATTTTGGTAGGTTGGGTTCATTGCTTCTTTGGTTAAAACAACAGCCCCTTCAATAGGCTCAATTGTCACTTCAGCATTATGATCATCACCATTAGTGTCGATGGCATGAGCGATATTGGTAATAGATCCAATCACGTTCTTATTCACATTTGCAGCAATATTTACCACCACTGAAGCGTTAGGCGCGATATCTAAAATGATACTTTCATTGCTTTCTTGCCTAACAACCTTGCTATCACCTAAGTCAGCAATTTTCATCACAAGCGAATTGGCATCAAAAGCACTGCCTGTTAATGGTGACGTTGGTGTGCCACCAGCAATTTCAGCTTCAATTTTTGATACTTCATCTTTGATATTTATGCTCGTCGCCCAACTCGCTTTGGTGTTATTCACTGTCACTGTGTAATTCACGGTTTGACCTGGAACAAACTCGCTAATATCAGCTGTTTTCTCAATCGTGATTTCAGATGCTTCTGGCGTGATAATCACTTCATTTGAAGCTTGATCATTCGCATAGGCAGTATTGGCAATATTACCGACAACATCGCTTGTAACCTGAGCATCAACGGTTATCACCGCTTCACTGTTTGGCGCTAAGTCCACTAATGCCGATAAACTACGATCAGGATTAGGTTTGACATAACCTTCGCCAGTAGTGACCTTGCCAGATATCACTTTGATTGATGATTTATCAAAAGCTAACCCTGTTCGATGACCTGCAAGTTCAGTTGTAATGCTATTAAATGCATCTGTCACTTTTACATTTGTTATCCATGCATCTGAATTATTCTTCAGAGTTAGGCTGTACGTCATGGTGTCACTCGGTACAAACGTTGGCTTGTTTACGGCTTTCTCTAGCGTAAATTCACCTTGCGTTGGAGTAATTATCGCTTCAGCAGATTTATTACCCGCCATTGCCACATTAGTAATATCCCCAACAATATTGCTTGCAACATTCGCCTCAATGTTAAAGTGTACTTTGCCATGTGGCGCAAGACTTACCATTGCCGATTCACTAGTAGTATTTATATCAACAAAGCTACCAAGGCTACCTTCAGATGTTGCTGAAGCCTTAATCGTTGCTGGATCAAACGCAGCTACTTTTGTACCAGTTGGATCAAATGCTTCGATTTTTGATACTTCATCTTTTAGCAGTACATCCGTTACCCAGCTATCAGAATCATTTAACAATGTAACTGTGTAAGTGATCTTCTGACCTTGAATAAAGGTATCAGTATCAGCGCTCTTAGTTAACGCAAAGTCCCCTTGCTCTGGCGTAATTGTTACCGTTTCAGATGGCGTATTTTCTTCACCTGCATAAGCGGTGTTATCAATTGCACCAATCACGTTATCAGCTACAGTAGCCTCAATCGTAAAAGTAACGTTACCGTCAGGTTTAATATCTGCAATAGCATCAATATTGTCAGTGACGTTATTGGTTACAGATGAGCCATCAGATGCTTTAGCAACTACTGATACAACGCTGAATACCACACCTTTAACGGGTGAACTCGCGCTATGTGCGATATCAGCTTCAATCGCTTTTAGATCATCTTTAATCGGGAAGTTATCTAACCATGTACCACCTGTATTTTTTACTGTTACTGTATAAGTGACTGGTTTACCCGGCACAAAGGTTGCCTTATTAACCGATTTAGTAATAGTAAAGTCACCACTCTTAGGAACAATCGTTACCTCTGCCGTTTTATCATTCGCCGTTGCGACATTGGTAATATCGCTAACCACGTTTTCAGCGACTTTAGCTTTAATTGTTAGCTCAACAGCACCTTTAGGAGCAAGATTCACTACCGCTGATTCATTAGCAAGATCAGATTCGATATAGCTTTTATCTGTTCCCTTTACATGCCACTCATAGCTAATACTTGACGATTCAAATGCATTTTCATCATTACCATCGTGAGATAGAGCCATGATCTTAGAAACTTTATCTGATAACTGAATATCAGTGATCCAGCTATCACTGCTGTTTTCAAGTGTCACTACATAAATCACTTCCTGACCTGTCACGAACTCAGCAATATCTGCCGTTTTCGTTAAGGTAAAGTCACCTGATTCTGGTGTAATTGTCACCATCTCTGATGGTGTGTTGTGATTACCTGCGTAGGCTATGTTATCGATATTGCCGATAACATTCGCTGCTACCGTTGCTTTAACCGTAAATGTCACACTGCCTTGCGGCTTAATGTCAGCCGTTGCATCAATAGTATCGGCTGCTGTGTTAGTAACTGTTGAATCTGGCGTTGAAGATGCTGTTACTTCAATTGCACTAAAGGCATTGCCTTTCTCTTTACTGCCTGAAGTTCCAATCACATCAGTTTGGATTGCTTTTAGATCATCCTTAATTGGAAGATCATCTAACCACGTACCGCCTGTGTTATTTACGGTAACGGTATAAGTAACAACTTGTCCCGGTACAAATGTTTTAATATCCGCTGATTTATTAATATCAAATTCACTTGCTTTAGGAGTAATTGTCACATCTGCGGCTTTATCATTGGCTATTGCTTCATTGATAATGTCACCGACAATGTTGTCAGCTACTTTCGCCTTAATGGTAAAGATCACTTTGCCTTTTGGCGCTAAAGATACCGTCGCTGATTCATTCGCTGAATTAACATTAACAAAGCTCTTAATTGCACCTTCTGATATCCAAGTAAAGTTAATACTAGATGCGTCAAATGCAGGTACTTTTACTCCAGCATGAGAGTCAGCAACAATCTTCGTTACTTGATCTTGAAGTGAAATATCGGAGATCCAAGCATCGCTACTATTACTTAACGTTACGCTGTACGTTACTTCTTGACCGGTTACATATGTCTCAGTATCTGCTGTTTTGGTTACCTCAAAATCACCTTGCTTAGGCGTGATAGTGACAATTTCAGAAGGCGTATTATCACTTCCTGCATAAGCGGTGTTATCAATTGCACCAATAACGTTATCCGCAACGACAGCTGTCACTGTAAATGTCACCGACCCTTTCGGTTTAATATCAGCTACAGCGTCAATGTTATTCGCTACTTTGTTTGTAACAAATGAGCCATCAGATGCTTTCGCTTCTACTGATACAGAGATAAAAGCTACGCCTTCAGTCGGTGATGTCGCATCATGAGCAATATCAGCTAAGATAGTCGTTATTTCATCCTTGATCGGCAAATCATTCAGCCACGCATCACCTGTATTTTCTACTGTGATGGTGTAGTTGATCTCTTGCCCAGGCGTGAAAGTTTTATCTTCATCTGCCACCTTTTTATCAATAATAAAGCCACTACTTTGTGGTGGGATCTCCTGTGAACTGTTATCTAAACCATTCACAAATGCGTGGTTAGGTTCAATCACACCAACCGCGGTATCTTTAATCATTGCCTCAACGGTAAAGTACACGGTTTGTTGTGGCGCAATATCCAGTTCAGTATCAAGCTGCTTATTATCTAAAGGCGTATTTACAGGTACAAAGGTATCAGGCAAGCCAGATACACCACCTTCAACACGATAAGTAATGCGATAATCACTATAAGCAGGCTCATTCTTATCACCCGCTACATCAACGTTTACATGTGATACAACGTCTTTAACCGTGATGTCATTAGCCCAGTTATTTGAACTATTTTGAACCTTAATTTCATATGTCGCTTTTTGTCCTGGAATATAATAGCTATTCGATGTGAACGGCTTACCATCAAGCTCAATCACATTTTTTGATGCACTAATATCTTTAGACTCAGGTGTTAATACAGCATCATCACTCTTCTTACCGAACACTGCTGTATTGGTAATATCCCCCAATGCATCATCGCTAATGGTAGCATCCACTAAAATCGTTATTTTGCCGACTTTAGGCGCAAGCACAGCCTTAGCTTTAATATCATTCTGCCCAGTTGTCAGTGGGATTGTTGTAATGCTACCGTCAAATACAGGCGTATTAACAGTCCAATGGCTGAAAGGAGTAGCTGTTGGATCTTGCTTACCGTCACCTGATAACTCAGCGACATTAGTAAGTAATTTACTTAATTCATCTTTCAATGCCACGGTGTAACTCGTACCGTAACCTTTGTTTGATAACTCAATTTTGTATTGGATTTTTTGGCCCGGTTGGTAAGTCTTGATTTCCTTACCTGCACTATCCATAACAATTTTCATTAGCTCAACATTGGCTGGCAGCATTTTAGAGACAGGAGATTTAGGATGTAGCCTGTCTCCAACATTTGCCACATTTTGGAATGTACCAACAATGGTAGGCTTAATATGCGCTTTAATATTAAACGTCACCACATTTTCAGGACCAATATCAACTTTTGTATCAAGTACTTGAGTTGAAGATGCAAAGCCTTCCACTTTACTAAATGCATCTTGACGAGCAAAAGCGTAGTCAATCAATACATCATCAAAAACAGGCTCTTCTCCACTATCAACGGTTTTTGCAGTGATAGAAGATAGATCATCTTTTATCGATAAATTATCAATATTCGCAGTACTTTGGTTGGTTACCGTCACTTGATACTCAATGTAACCACCCGGCATATAGCCTTTAAGATCTGGCAGTTTATTTTTCTCATCATCGTAATATGCAACTATCGTCTTGTTAGCAATGTATTTTCCGGCAACGGGGTTAGTGACTACTTCGGTGGTATTACCATTCACATCTAAGTTATTGGTAATTGGGCCAACCGCATCCTTATTTACGACAGCATTAACACTATAAACAGCAGTACCACCTAAAGGAATAATGGTGTCCGTTGTATTTATGCTACCAGCTTTGTCATAATGACCAGCGAAATACCATGTTTTATATTCACCACTATATTTGTCCGTTGTTGTAACAGACGAGAACGCAGGAGCTTGATTACCATCAACATCCAGCACCATTACATCAGCAAGTAAATCCTTAACATGCACATCAAAAGCATGAGCTTTTCCCGTGTTTTTAACGGTTAAGGTGTAATGTAATGATTTACCGGGTTCATAACTTTTCTGATCAACCTTTTTTTCAATCTCCAATTTAGGTTCATAAGGCTCCACCACTAAATCAGAATCGTTATTAAAGGTAATATCACCCACAGCATCTTCACGGATCTTACCTGTTACGGTATAGATCACTTTCTCCCCCGGAGCGACATCAATCACCGTATCGATATTCTTATTATCAGCAACGGTACCGTCTACCTTGCCATCTGTTGAAGTTGATGGTGCATCGTGAGTTTTTTTTGATTCTTTTTTTATAACGTCAACCGTGAATTCAGGACCTGAACCATGATCAAACGGATTACCTTCTGAGGTTGTACCGTCTTTATTAATGGTCTTAACTTTCAAGCCTTCTAGGTTCTCCAAAATGGCTTTGTTATTCATGTAGCCCAAGTTTGAAGAAGCCGTGACGGTATAAACGATTTCTGTTTTACCCGGAATATAATGAGATTCACTTAAATGACGAGTGATATTTCCACCGGTTGATGCTCGTTGTACCGATGCATCGGCATAAGCTGTGATCTCTTCCATTCGACCATTTTTAGGTGAACGATAAGTCACTTTAGCAACATTTTGTAGCCAATCATCAACCACATTGTCTTTAATGATGGCTGTAATTTGGTAAGTAACGCTATCACCGTCTTCACCTTTTGCCTTCAGTGAAATGTGATCGCTTAAATCAACATTTGTATCAAATGCTTGATAACTACCACTACCGATCTGCTTGGTTATTTTCCAAGAACGATAGGGTGTTCCTGTCGTATCGGCGTCATGGTTATCACCATTATTTGCTAGTGCAATATCAAGGCCTGAGATCTGATCGCTAACAATGACATGATCAACTTGATGTGCACTGTTATTTACAACATGTACAGTCCAAGTGTACTTATCGCCAGGGTGGTAACGTTTAAAATCAGGATCGCCATACTTATAAATACTAACGCTATTACCCGTCACGCCGTCTTCTTTTACATCCACAGAGGCATCAAAATGTTCACCTGAATTGTCATCAACAGTTGCAACGTTAGTGATTATTCCTTTACCTATCGCATTATGAGACACAATCCCTTTAACGTGGATTCGAAGCGTTTGATGAGGAGCCAAATCAAAACGAGCACGATCTAAATCTTTCGTCCCGTTCATTGCCGAAGATTCCGAGTTAGGAAAACCAAACAGTTCAGTACCTTGACCGCGATCTGTCGTTGATGAGTTTATATCATCATCAATCACTTCCCACCAAATTTTCCACGAATCAAAAATACCCAAACTAGAAATAGAATCAGTAACATGACCATCATTCACATAACCATCACGTTCGTAGTTTTGAATATCAATGGTGTAATCAAGTGGCTGATCAACGGTGTATGTTTCTGTTGAAACTAATTTACGTAAACGAATACGCGGCTCAGCAGGAACGACATCAACGTGAGTTGTTTTGATGACGTCACCTGTACGTGCTAATTCAGCTTGTGCTTGGTTAGTGAATTTTCCCCAAACCACGTGATCTTTACGACGAGGATCAATCTGTGCCGTTACAATAAATGTTACCGAGCCATCAGCTGGAACATTAATAACACTCTCTAAATCTTCATTATTTTCAGACGCTGTAACAACTTCCGCCCCACCGTCAGTATCCGTTGATACGGTCCATGACGTGAATACAGGCACCTCTTCACCCGCTTTTTCAAGTAACTCAGCTTTTATTTGAGAAATAGCATCCGTCACTGTCACATTTTTGGCAAAGCCCGCTGGAGATGGATTGGTTACTTTAATGGTGTAAGTAAACTCATCATCGTTATAACCGTACGCACGCCCCCCATCACGATTGGCGCCTTTAACATGCTTCTCTATCTTTAATTTTTCTAAACGAGGCATAGTAATAACAGTTGATTTACCTTGTTGTGTACCTTCACCGGCATAAGCCGTATTAGAGATAACACCGACAATGTCTTGTTTAGTCATAGCGGTAACAATGTATTTCACCGACTCATTCGGGAAAATAGTTGCTTTTACATCAATAGGATTTTTATTTAAATCACCATTAACATCAGGATTAGAATGTGGTCCCTGCTCTGTCGTTACATGAATATCAGTAAATGGATATACCTTCTTACCGTCAGCATTCTCTGCCGTGATTTCATTTAATTTATCAACCACAGGAATATCAAGTAACAAACCATTCGATGGGTTTTTTACTTCAATGGTATAAGTAATATCTTCACCCGGAGTGAACTTGTCTTGATCTACCGATTTCTTAATTTGGATCTTACCCTTTGGCATATCAATACCAGAGCCAGATTCATCAAAGTCATCACCACAAGCATTAGAATCTTGAATATGTCCAATCGTGGTGTCTTTCACTTTTGCTTTGATCGTATATTCGATATAAGAATTTGGCGCTAAATCGACCACAAAGTTAATGTTATCCGTTCGATGTGCCGACGGGTTATTCGCAGCAACACCAGCATCAGTACCTTTAGCAGTATTTTCTGCATCAATACTGTCGATATACCAATACTCAAATGGCGCCTCATCTGCACCTGTCGATTGCGTAGTGGTAGGACATGTCATCAGTTTATCTAATAAACTAATGTTGTTAGCAAACTTATGCTTATCTTTATTTGTAACTCTTAATACATAAGTAATTTCATCACCCGGTGAATACTCACTTTCAATCACCCTTTTCGTATTCTCTGTCGTGTTTACAAGCTGAGTGTTTGTATTCACTAATGCAGTTTCAGCAACTTGTTGTTTTTTTGCATCAAGCAACAATGCTTTATTACTGATCTCTGCAATAGCAACAGCTGTTGTTGTCGCTGTCACCGTATAGGTAATTTTACCCTTAGCAGGTAATGTCACTGTGTCATCAAGATCAGCATCTTTAAGAGGAGAAGACAATGAAGAATCAGCACCGTTTTCAACGGCGACAATAATATCCCATGATGTAAACGGGCTAGACTTATCTTCATCGATATGTGACCAGTTACTATTGTCGTCGATATTATTATTTGCCGCTTGTGACTGGATTGATGAAAGCGTATCAATCACATGATAATTACGTGCAGTACCGGCATGAGCAGCATTTTCAACCACTACGGTATAGGTAATTTTCTTACCTGTTTGATATGCCGTATTAGCAACGGTTTTAGTAATAGAAAGCTCTGGCTGTAAATAACCAGTGACAACCGCATCTAGTTTCTTTTTAAACCAGAAGCCCTTTTTAAATGAAACATGATCACTGGTATTAATATCGCTGATAGCATTTTCAACAGTCTTAGCTGTAATGATATAAGTAATTAACTCAGAAGGAGCAACTACAATATTTGTCGACACTAGATTCCCAGAAGTATTAAATACACCAGCATCACTATTATTACCAATAGTATCAACTTTATTAGAAACAGAAGAAAAGGCATTACCTTCACCTCCGGAATCAAGCATCGTAGTAATATCTGCAATTGATGCATTTAAATTTATATTTTTATAAGTAGTATCTTCAGAATTATTTTTAATGGTTAATGTATATTTAACTGATGAACCTGCATCATAATTCTTTGGTGCACTTATTGTTACCACCAAATCATCGGTAATATTAGCTTGCGCTGGAAGCACAGATAAACCAGTTATACATATCAATAAAGATAATATGAATCTTACTAATGTTGATAACAAAGGCATAAGCTTTCCGTATATCTTCTTATTAATTATTTCCACACCTTATTAATACTGACTAGGTGTCCCTATAAATGAACATTAACAAGAGAAAGATACAGGGTTAACTCATATGTTATGAATAATATTGAATTAAAAAATCAGAACACCACCGATTAGATAGGAAGCAATTTATAACACCCATCGCTCCAGTAACGGAAAACACAAAACCCAACAAAAACATAAATTTAATAACTTACAAAAGATAATGCAACATAAAAAATGCTAAAAAAACCATAAAGAAAGCTTAATTAACTAATGTTTCAATTACATACTTATCTTATTGATATATAGCCTTCAGTTATGTCTCCTAACGTTATTTCACTATCAATGACTGTTGCTTTTTTTAAATTATACTTTATCAAATATATGTGTAATACAAGATAAGTAGTGAAAAAAGGAATATAATATATTGCTTTTAAATTTGGAAAATCATAATAAAAAGTTAAATATAGCTCTAAAACACAACAAAAAGTCAATCGTTTAATTCTATTTTATCACATTTTTATCAATTTAAGATAACCTACAGTTAAAAGGTAATATCATTTTTATCATCAAGAAAACACATAAAATAACTTAAAATTTTTATTGTAGATATGCCTTATTGAACTTTAATTTTCAGAGGAATTAAGTAGAAGAATTTATACCTTTCTCTATTATTATTTTGATCTTTAACCTTAACTGATTGAGTATAATAACTGTGAAATTAAAGCGTCTTTCTTTTACCTTTTTTAACTTTGCTATTGGTTTTATGACCTTCGCAATCGTCATTATTTTAGTTACACTATCCTCTCAAAAAGTCAGTACTCAGTTATTCAAATCACATTTAAGTTTTTTAGAAGCCCAGCGTTACCATGCTTATATTAATGAGATAAAAACTACCTCCATTTTACTTGATAACTTACAATATCATTTATCATATACTTGCGATAAACATGATATTACAGAATTAGAAAAGATCAGTTATTACTCTCCGCAGATTGCTTCGATTCAACTTACTACTAACAGTGGTAAAAAATGCAGTGACCACCGAGATATCAGTTCACTATATTTATCACCTCTCAAACGTATTAGTCTAGATCCGCAAATAACTTTAATTGCAAACAGAAAAAATAATCAGTCAATTATTCAATACAATAAAAAGCTAATTGGCGGTAGCGTTATTGTTGATATCATACAACAACCAACTAACCCATTGCTCGCTAACTTGCCACAAAATAGCTGGCTACAGATGATTGAAGGTAATCAAACAACGCTATTTACCGGCGACCCAAAAAGTGCGATCAGCAAAATATTCTCTAATAAACATATTAGTAGCGACATTCAAAATATTATTGAACCTATTTTAACCATGTCATTAAACAACAAAGCATGGTTAAAGTATTATTCAACACCAACAGTAATCAATACTTACCGAGCACAGATACAACCCTATTTATTATTATTATTGGTACTGTTTACCTGCGCACTGATTTACTTATGCTATCGCCGCTATCATAGCGCTAGCATCATCAAATTTTTGGTAGAAAATGCGATTAAACAAAATCACCTTATCCCCTATTACCAAGCTATTGTTGATGCCAATAAACAGCAGATTTGTGGCTATGAAGTATTGATCCGTTGGGAAACAAAAAAAGGTAAAGTCATTTTACCTGATGAGTTTATTCCACAATGTGAAGCAAACGGAGTTATCACTCCACTGACTTTTCAACTCATTAATACGGTTGCGAAAGATATTCGAAAACTGGAAATGCTGCATCACGGTAAACCGCTGCCTTATTACTTCAGTATTAATTTAAGTGCAAGTGTGCTTCAAGATCCTGAACTAGTAAAAATCACACGTAATGCTTTACTACATTACAAAGTCAAAGCTCATAACTTAGCCTTTGAATTAACCGAGCGAGCTCCAATAAAAGACATCGAACTTGCCAGCCATGTATGCCAGAAACTTAATGATATGGGAATTCAAATCAAGCTCGACGATGTCGGTAATGGCTATTGTGATTTTCTAGCACTACAAAAACTACAAGCCACTACCATCAAAATCGATAAAATATTTATTGATGAACTAGATTGTAATAACAAAAATTCTATTGTGAGTTCATTGGTGGCGTTTGCTGATAAAGCAGAAGTTGAGGTAGTCGCAGAAGGCGTAGAAACCATTGAACAAGCAGAGTGCTTACTCACTATGGGAGTTCACTACCACCAAGGTTTTCTTTATAGCAAACCACAACCATTCACGAAAATATTAAAAAAATATCAATCTAAAAACGTTATATAAACAACAGCTAGAATATAAAAAAACACGGCTATAATTGCCGTGTTTTCTTTTGTTGGAGAATATTATCAAAAGCTCACTAAGCTACATGTAAACATGATACCGCATGTACATCACCACCTTGCAAAGTTGGTTTTTGCTTTGCACATAATGACGTTGAATTTGGACAACGGGTTCTAAATACGCAGCCTGAAGGGGGATTCATTGGTGAAGGTAAATCTCCTTCCAATAATTCAATGTGCTTATTACGCTCAAGCTCTGGATCGGGAATAGGTACCGCAGACATTAAGGCTTTAGTATAAGGATGTTTAGGATCAGCAAATAATGCATCACTTTCACCCATCTCAACTGCGTTACCAAGATACATCACCAACACGCGATCAGAAATATGCTTCACAACCGAAAGATCATGGGCAATAAAGATCAAACTAAGCCCCATCTCTTTTTGTAGCGATTTAAGTAGATTAACAACCTGAGCTTGAATCGATACATCAAGTGCTGATACCGGCTCGTCACAAATGATCATTTTAGGTTTTAAGATCAGTGCACGCGCAATACCAATACGTTGACACTGTCCGCCAGAAAATTCATGAGGATAACGGTTTATCACGTTAGGTAATAAACCCACTTTAGCCATCATCGCTTGTACTTGTTGCTTCACATCATCCGCTGAAAGCTTTGGATAAAATGCTTTTAATGGCTCCGCAATAATTTCCCCCACCGTCATACGTGGGTTTAATGATGCCAATGGATCTTGAAAGATCATTTGAATTTCTTTGCGTTTCTCTCTTAACGCTTCACGTTTCAACTTTGTCAAATCTTGACCAAGCCAAACCACTTGCCCATCCGTCGCTTCAACTAAGCCAATAACAGCACGAGCAAAAGTGGATTTACCACAACCTGACTCACCCACGACACCAAGTGTTTCACCTTCATAAATACGGATATTAACACCATCAACCGCTTTTAATTTAAGTGGTGGTGTCCATGGCCATGCTGATTTAGCAGCAATATTGAAGTGAACTTTAAGATCATTTACATCTAATAGTAATTTCTTTTCTGTGCTCATTACCATGCCCCCATATCAGAAAAACACGCACGTAAGCGACCATCATCGAACGGAGTTAAGATCGGCGACTCTTGTTTACAGCGCGCCGATACACGATGACATCGATCTTGGTATGGACACCCCGTAGGTAAACGTAATAAGTTCGGCGGATTTCCAGGAATAGTCGGTAACTCCTCGCCTTCAGTATCTAAACGAGGGATAGCACGAAGTAAACCTTCGGTATAAGGATGGCTTGGTTGATAGTAGATATCATTGATCTTACCGTATTCCATCGTTCGACCAGCATACATCACAAGTACCTTGTCGCAGCTTCCCGCAACAACACCAAGATCATGAGTGATCATAATGATTGAAGTATTGAAATCTTTCTTCAAATCATTCAGCAATTCCATAATCTGCGCTTGAACGGTTACATCAAGTGCTGTTGTCGGTTCATCAGCAATCAACAACTTAGGACGACACAATAACGCCATTGCGATCATCACACGCTGGCGCATACCGCCTGAAAATTCATGTGGGTACATGCTAATCCGTTTACGTGCTTCTGGGATCTTAACCGCATCCAACATGCGAACAGACTCTTCAAACGCTTCAGACTTACTCATGTTTTTGTGCAGCATTAATACTTCCATGAGCTGATCGCTCACTTTCATATAAGGATTTAGCGATGTCATCGGGTCTTGGAAAATCATCGCGATTTGTTCTGCACGAATTTTATTTAGCGCCTTTTCAGGCATATTTAAAATTTCATTGCCTTCAAATTTAGCACTGCCACTGATCTTGCCGTTTTTAGCGAGTAAACCCATGATAGCAAAAACGGTTTGGCTTTTACCCGAACCTGATTCACCCACAATACCTAAGGTTTCACCAAGGTTAAGCGAGAAATTTAAGTCATTAACTGCAGTAACAATACCATCTGGGGTAGTAAATTCGACACGCAGATCTTTTACATCTAATAAGCTCATATTACGTCCTTATAAATGAAACTAAGCATTGGAAACTTTATTATTGTTAACCATTTTGTTTCTTGCCTTGCTTCATCCTCTTATCTATCTTTTGGATCTAATGCGTCACGTAGACCGTCACCCACGTAGTTAAAACAGAACAATGTCACAACCATGAAGCTTGCAGGGAATATCAACTGCCAAATAGCCACTTCCATTGTTTGCGATCCTTCTTGTAACAGTGCGCCCCAACTAGTCATCGGCTCTTGTACCCCTAAGCCAAGGAAACTAAGGAAGGATTCAGTCAGAATCATTGACGGAACAAGTAATGTTGAGTAAACCGCCACAATACCTAATACGTTAGGCACAATATGACGAGTGATAATACGCCAGCGACTCACGCCGCAAACATGTGCGGCTTCAATAAACTCTTTGCCACGTAAAGACAGGGTTTGACCGCGAACAATACGGGCCATGTCGAGCCATGAAATGGCACCAATCGCAATAAAGATCAACATGATGTTACGACCAAAAAACGTCACTAAAACAATCACGAAGAACATAAATGGGATTGAATATAAAATCTCTAGAATACGCATCATAACGCGATCAGTTCGACCGCCAATGAATCCCGATGCAGCACCATATAGCGTACCAATCACCACCGCGACTAATGCACCTAAAATCCCGACCATCAGTGAGATCCGCCCACCAATTAGGGTTCGAGTATACAAGTCACGACCCAAACTATCAGTACCAAAAAAGTGTCCTTCAGCACCGAATGATGGCGCGGCATGTAGCGCATACCAGTCGGTATCATCAAACGCATATTGGCTAAACATTGGGCCAAAAATAACGGCAAAGGTAATTAAGAATAAAATCGCTAAAGAAATCATTGCCGCTTTATTTCGCATGAAACGCACACGCGCATCTTGCCATAAACTACGGCCTTCAATCTCCAAGTTTTCAGAAAAGTTCTCTAAGGCTTCTACACTATCTTTTTTCATTAACATCATAATTATTAGCCTCTTAGTAACGGATCTTAGGATCAATTGTTGCGAGAACAATATCCACAATGGCGTTAAAGATAATGGTTAATGAACCAATCAAAATAGTAATACCAAGTACTAAAGAATAGTCACGGTTAAACGCTGCATTTACAAATAGCTTACCAATACCCGGTAAACCAAAAATGGTTTCGATAACGACAGAGCCCGTGATGATGCCAACAAAAGCAGGTCCCATATAAGAAACAACAGGAAGAAGTGCAGGCTTTAAAGCGTGCTTAATTACGATATAAGGGTAACTTAAACCTTTCGCACGCGCAGTTCGAATGAAGTTACTGTTTAACGTTTCAATCATGCTACCGCGAGTAATACGGGCAAACGTCGCGACATAAAGAAGCGCCATACCAAACATCGGTAGCAACATAAATTTTGTAGAACCGTCTTGCCACCCACCCGCAGGTAGCCACTGTAGCTTAATCGAGAAAATGTAGATAAGAACAGGTGCGAGAATAAAGGACGGCATGACCACTCCCGCCATCGCAGTGGACATAATTGTATAATCGAGCCAAGTATTTTGTTTCAATGCCGCAATAGTACCAACAGCTACCCCCATCACTAACGCAAAAATAAAGGCGAAAAAGCCAATTTTTGCCGATACAGGTAAGGCTTTTGCCACCAACTCGTTAACAGTGAAATCTTTGTATTTAAAAGAAGGACCAAAATCACCTTGGACAATATTGCCAAGATAGGTGGTATATTGCTCTAAAACTGGTTTATCTAAGCCGTATTTCGCTTCGATATTTGCCATAACCTCTGGTGGAAGTGGACGATCACTTGAAAAAGGATTTCCTGGCGCAAAACGCATCAAGAAGAAAGAAATTGTGATCAATACCAAGAGAGTCGGTATGGCTTCTAAAATCCGTTTAGCTATGAATTTAAACATAAACGCTACCGTAATTGCTGTGAGTGCAAAGAGCAGCCTTCATTTCCCGAAGGCTGCATATTATTATTTTTATTTATCGCGAATTATTTCGCTTTGAAGTACATATCTTTTGAATAGATATTATCTTCTGGATTTTCCATTGGATACCCACCTAATTGTGGGTTAACCAAACGGGCATTAACATAGTGGTAGATCGGCATAATAGGCATATCTTCGGCTAGTTGCGCTTCTGCCTGTTTATAATCAGCCGCTCGCTGTGCGTCAGATTTTGCTAGAATTGCATCATCGATCGCTTTGTCATATGCCACACTAGAGTATTTCGGGTAGTTTTGTGAGTGACCACTATGCATGATAGCTAGGAATGTTGATGCTTCGTTGTAATCACCACACCAACCTGCACGCGACACGTCAAAGTTTCCTTGACGCTTAGAGTCTAGGTAACTTTTCCACTCTTGATTTTCAAGTACTGCTTTTACACCCAGTCCCTTTTTCCACATAGATGAAATTGCTACAGCAATTTTCTTATGGTTTTCAGAAGTGTTGTAAAGCAAGTTAAATTGAAGAGGGTTGTTTTGGTCGTAACCAGCCGCCTTTAAAAGTTCTTTTGCTTTAGCTAGACGCTGTTTCTGATCTAACTTCGAATATTCAGGCATATCAACTTCTAAACCATTGGTTGCCAATGGTGTAAAGTTGTAAGCTGGTGTCTCACCTTTACCTACAATAAATTTCGCCAATACGTCACGGTCAATCGCATATGACAATGCTTTACGTACATTTGCATCATCAAAAGGTTTACGTTTCGTATTAAATTCGTAGTAATAAGAACATAAATAAGGAGTGACTTTTACGTCTTGCGGATACTCTTTTTCAAGACGTTTAAAATGCTCATTTGGCATTTCATTAGTTATATCTAATTCACCTGCTAAAAAGCGGTTCATTCCAGCCACTTGGTTCTCTATTGGGAGGTATGTAACTTTATTAATAACCGTATCTTTGTTATCCCAGTAATTATCGTTACGAGTCAGTACAATACGCTCGTTTACCACCCATTTATCTAACTTGTATGCACCGTTAGATACGTAATTACCTACTTTCGTCCAATCATCACCAAACTTTTCAACTACTTTTTGGTTTACTGGTTTCATTGAAGTATGAACAAGCATGGATGCAAAGTAAGAGACTGGCTTATCTAATGTTACTTTTAAAGTATGTGTATCAACCGCTTCAACGCCTAATGTATCTGCTGGTTTTTTCCCTGCAATGATATCTTCAGCGTTTGCCATTGTTGTCATTTGAATATATGACGCGTAAGGAGATGCTGTTTTTGGATCCGCTAAACGGCGCCATGTATAAACAAAATCATCCGCAGTAACAGGATCACCATTAGACCATTTTGCATCTTCACGAAGGTGGAAGATCCAAGTTTTATTATCTGCTGTTTCCCACGACTTAGCGGCACCAGGTACTAAGTTACCTTTACTATCTTGGTTTACTAACCCTTCAAGTAAATCGCGAATAACATTTGATTCAGGTACACCTGATACTTTTTGCGGATCCAGCGATTCTGGCTCTGTTCCATTACCGCGAACAAGCTCTTGCTTATCAGCAAGTTTTACATCGGATGGGACTTGTGCCGCAAAAGAAGAAAAAGAAGTGGCGGCTACGGCAAAACTTGCACTCACCATGAGTGCTTGAGTGATTTTATTCTTGTACATGCATTACTCCAATACATCAGTTTATAACGTCCGTGACGTTCTTCATTTGGCTATTTTAAATAGCTTTATTGGCTAGTTTTTATCCTAAAACAGGCCAATCAAACCGAAGAATTATTCAAAACGTTACCAGAACATAACTATATTTACCATATTTTAACAATTGAAAGCTTCTTTATGCTAAGAAGATCACTATTAATTAGTTTTTAACACTATTAATAACAATGTAATTAACGTTTCATTTTTATAAACACTTAAAAAACAGAAAATAACACTACATAAAACCAATAAATAGCCTAATAAGCAGTAAATAAACTCAAATAAAACCAAAACGACAGATCATAAAACCACAAAACAAAACATTTTCACAACATTGTGTTTACATTTTTATTTCACGCACAAAAAAGCACCGATACTATCGATGCTTTTTTATACAAATGTTATAGGGGAATTACTTGTTTTCGCTATCTAATTTAATCAATTGTTTATCGTCATTTACTGATTGTTCTCTTTGCTCTAATAGCAATTGTGAATCATCATCCTCTGGCTGATCTGTCATGCCAATATCATGCATAATTTGTTTCATTTTCTTATTAGATACGCGTCTGTGCTTCATTGAACCCTCCGCTGTCAAGCTATGCCAGTAGACCTCAATTACCACTTGTTCTGCTTGGTCTAACACCAGCAACCAATTTCTATTTAATAACTAACCGCATTTAAAATATGGCACACATCTACGCAGTTCGCCTCTAATCTGTCATAAAACTTTATTTCTTATTTTTTAAATAACTAAAAATGATTAACAATTTTACTGATAGATAGTTTTATTATATCGACATATTTATCCATAATTTCACATACAAAACATAAAAAAGAGGGGTAATATTATTAATGTAAAGTATTTATGCTTAGTTTTAAAAATATTAAAAAATAACCCCCTTCAATTCCATTTAAAGAGTATTTTATGAGACCAGTAGGTTGTGCGTCACGCCCAAGTCCATCACGTTTTCGCCCTAATTACGTACCATCTAGCGTGATAACACGTGATAAGAACAAGAAGAATAACCAATCACAATAACCTATAACCATCTACTGTTTTATAAGTAAAAAAAAGGAGCCTTTCGGCTCCTTTTATTTTTATTCATTCGCTAGTTCCAGCGATCAGCGGCTGATGTATCCGTTTCTCGAGCATCTACCCAACGGCTTTGCTCTGGTGTTTGTTCTTTTTTCCAAAAAGGTGCACGGGTTTTTAAAAAATCCATAATGAACTCACACGCTTCAAAAGCAGCGCCACGGTGAGCACTTGTTACGCCCACAAACACAATCTGATCACCTAATGCTAAATCACCTACACGGTGAATAACACGAGTTTTAAGCAATGGCCAACGTTGGTATGCTTGATCAACAATCTCTTGAAGCGATTTTTCCGTCATTCCAGGGTAATGCTCTAAAGATAGCCCCGTCACGGCATCACCTTGATTAAAGTCACGTACTTTACCGATAAAAGTTACAACAGCGCCAGCTTCAGTGCCTTCTGCTAATTTTTCATATTCATCAGCAACCGAGAAATCATCAAACTGAACAGAAATCATCACTTATCCCCCTGTTACTGGTGGAAAAAATGCTACTTCATCACCATCGGTTAATGGCGTATCTAGTGAACAAATAGTTTGATTGACAGCAACAAGTAACTTGCCTGATTCTAATGCCAATTGCCATTTGTCGCCACGTGTTGCCAATGCCTCACGTAACGCATCAGCATTAGAATAAACCGCGTCAACTTCAAGGCTATCAGTACCTACAAGTTCTTTTACTTGTGCAAAAAAGAGAACCTTAATCATGCTTCTACCTTAAAGTGACCTGATTTACCGCCTGTTTTTTCTAAAAGACGCACTTGGCTAATCACCATATCTTTTTGTACTGCTTTACACATATCGTAAATCGTTAATGCGGTAACAGAAGCTGCTGTTAATGCTTCCATCTCTACACCCGTCTTACCCGCTAGCTTACAACAAGACTCAATACGCACTTTGTTTTCAGCAGGAATCGCTTCTAACTGTACTTCAACTTTCGAAAGTAGCAACGGATGACAAAGTGGGATCAGATCCCAGGTTTTTTTCGCCGCTTGAATGCCAGCAATACGCGCTGTCGCGAACACATCACCTTTATGGTGCTGACCTGACACAATAAGCTCTAATGTTTCGGCTGCCATGTGAACAAAAGCTTCTGCGCGCGCTTCACGAACGGTTTCTGCTTTAGCAGAAACATCAACCATGTTGGCTTCACCTGATGCATTAATATGTGTAAATTGATTCATTATTTAATCGTTCCTCAACGAAGCGATACGGAGCCTAGTAGAGATATGTATCTCAACTAAGCTCAATAAAAGTAGGAAAAGTAGACTGAATTAACCGCCAATGGATGCTAGGTTTGGCGTCATACCTGTTTTGCCTTCATCCAAGAAATGGCTAACCGCTTTTTCACCCAGCCCAGCTTGAATACGTGCAATTAATGATTCTTTTTGATCATCACTTGCCAGTAAATCACGCAACTCAACACCTTGTTCACCAAACAAACAAAGATGTAATTTGCCTTTCGCAGAAATTCGTAAACGGTTGCAGCTTTGACAGAAATTCTTTTCGTAAGGCATGATCAAGCCAATTTCGCCCATATAATCGGGGTGACAAAAAACTTGTGCTGGGCCGTCATTACTACCTTTAATTTTCAGTAGCCAACCATTAGCGATCAAATGATTACGAATACTCACCCCTGAAAGGTGATGGTTTTGAAAAAGACTGTCCATTTCGCCAGTTTGCATCAATTCGATAAAACGTAATTGAATTGGGCGAGTTTTAATCCACTCTAAAAACTTAGGTAGTTCATGTGAATTAAGGTCTTTAAGAAGTACCGTATTAATTTTAACTTGCTCAAAACCGGCATCAAAAGCCGCATCAATACCATCCATTACCTGATGGAACATATTCTCACCGGTAATTTGATAAAACATCTTAGGATCAAGGCTATCAACACTGACATTGATATGCGTTAAGCCAGCATCGCGCCATTCGTGGACGTGCTTAGCCATACGATAACCATTAGTGGTTGTCGCTACTTTATTGATCCCAGGGATTTCAGCTACCGTTTTGATGATATCAGTAAAATCACGACGTAAACTCGGCTCACCACCTGTGATACGTATTTTACTGGTGCCACACTCAGCAAACGCTGAGGCAACTCGCTGAATCTCATCCAATGTTAAAAAGGAAGGTTTTTTCTTTTCTGTTGGATGATAGCCATCTGGCAAGCAATAGGTACATTTGAAGTTACAGACATCTGTAACAGAGAGTCGTAAGTAATAAAACTTACGATGGAAACTATCTTCTAATTGTTTCGCCACGGAACACCTTTCCAAATACGGGAGGTCAATTCATTTCTAAATAAACCCTGGTGACAAATCGTCACTGGCATTAATCACCTATCAACTTTTGAACGTATATATTAATGTTCAACATCTCTTAGTAACTTAGTGAAAAATGCTCGGAGTTATGGCAGTTATGCAAAGCAAATCGTTCCTTGAGAGAATATTACACAACAGCATTTCTTAATATAAAAGTATCAGAGTTTTTCCATATTTGACAAATATTGGAAAAAAACAGTCTGTATTCTACCTTTCGAGTAGGATCACGACAATACTAGTTAATAATTTAGGCCGCAATTGACCAATAAAAGTGAGGATATTATGGCAAATATAATGGAATCGGCTTCAATCGAAGATATCGCGCTCTATTTACAACGAGAAGATGGTATTGATGCAGACTCAGCACAAAGTGCTGCACAACAAGTCGTTGATGGTTTTATAGATATGCGTGATAAAGGACTCATAAAAGGTTGGTATTTTGATGAGTTAGGTCATTTAGAACTGCTTCCTACCGAATCGGCATTATCAATAATTGAGCGTCAAAAATGACACCAATCTAATGTGATTTTGCAAATGTTGATTTTCAAACTGCAATCAATATTAAGTCTGATTAACTTAATTTTGAGTCAAGAATGGGCGTACTCCGATTAAAAAGCTCATGAAGTCAACGACAAAGCCATGTGAACGCCTTAGCTTTTAGTCGGCATCAGTTTTGCAATGTCTATATAACTAGGCATTGTAAATCTTGTTATGGAGTGCATTATGGCTAAAGTATTACCACTACTTTTTCAAAAGCGCCATGTTCTTCCTTCTGGTCGGATGCAAATTTATATCTCACCTGTAGATCAAACACCTACCCTGAAAGCTGCACTCGCTTCAACAGATGGGTTAGGCATCTGTATGTATAGCGACAAAAAGGAAGCTCAACATTTATTTCATATCGGTACTCGTGTCACGATTGATGATTTCAATCAAGAAAGAGGCTCTCAGTTAATAAAGCTTACCGTTTCGGGTCATAACAATTTTAAGATCCAATCGATAAAACAAACAACAGACGGTGTATTTTGGGGAGAGACAACGTCTTTACCCTGCTGGGAAGAGATAACAATCAATAAAGAACAACAATTACTTGCGATTCGTCTAAAGAAAATGTTTGAAAAATTCCCTGATCTTGATGAACTCTACAAATGCAAAGACTTCAATAACCTCAGCTGGTTATGTCAACGTTGGTTAGAAATATTACCGTTACCTACTGTCGATAAGCAGCATTTACTTAATAAGCCAACTTGTTTGAATACATACGATTATTTAATGAGCATGATAAAAACAAGTCACTAAACTCTTTATGTGAGATATCACAGGTAATTTACACAGCAACAAATGCAACACAATACTTTATTTGCTAATCTGATTTCTTATAAAAATACTACACAGCCTACACTGTGCTTAAGGCAGATAAATTGAAAAAGAATATTGTTGCCATCGGTGGCGGCCATGGCTTAGGACGGATCCTATCCTCGCTTTCTTGTTACGGTTCAAAAGTAACAGGTATTGTCGCGACAACCGATAATGGTGGTTCAACGGGTCGTATTAGAGCTTGCCAAGGTGGTATTGCTTGGGGCGATATGCGTAACTGTATTAATCAATTAATTACAGAGCCGTCAATTGGTTCGATGATTTTTGAATACCGTTTTAAAGGTAATGGTGAGTTGAATGGTCATAATCTAGGTAACTTAATGCTTACGGCATTAGATAACCTCTCGATTCGCCCACTTGATGCAATTAATCTGATCCGAGATATGTTAAATGTTGAAACTCAGATCATTCCAATGTCAGAACATCCATCAGATCTCGCTGCTATTACCTACAGTGGTGAGATCATAAATGGTGAAACCAGTGTCGATGAATTACAAGAAGTGCCTAAACGCCTCTATCTCGAACCTGCAGTGCCTGCAACAAAAGAGGCTTTAAACGCAATCAATCAAGCTGATTTGATATTACTCGGCCCAGGTAGTTTCTTAACAAGCGTTATGCCTGTCTTACTATTACGTGATTTAGGTATCGCGTTAAAAAACAGTAACGCACAAATCGTGTTTATTACTAACCTTGATAAGGAACACGGTCCAGCGGGGAAAATGTCACTAGAGACCATGTTACATTGGTGCGAAAGAGCAATGAATGGACGCAAGATAGATACAATCTTGACCGATAAACTTCATACAGATTTAAACAGTAAGTTTAATTTGCAAATTGAAGATCTTGCATCCAGTAATCATGAGTGGAGACATGACCGAGATAAGTTAAAGCATGCGGTTGATAAGCTCATGATTTCCAGCTAATTGCTTATATTCAACCACCATACCTTCGACCATTTGTCTAAATTCAGATAAATGGTCAATCATCCAATCATCTTGTCCTTGTTTTACTCGATATTCACATTCTTGTGCCATTAATGCTAAATCGTCCGCGCCAAAACTTGCGGCACTGCTTTTTATTGCATGGCTAATTTCGCCAATTTGATCAACGGAAGGATGTGCCGATAATTGCTTTGAATATTGTTCTAATTCATCACTGAAAACATTTAATAGCAATGACACGGTATCCTCACCAACTTCATCAGCAAGGCGTTTAATTGTCTCAGAATTTATCGTTGTTGCCATTTAATCCATCTCCCTAGCACTGGCATTAGTGTCTTGCCAAGATTGCAATTTACGATATATCGTTGATGGACTGACTTCCAGTAAGCCTGCCGCTCTTGGAATATTGCCATCGCAAGCATCAATCGCCCATTGAATCGCTCTTTTTTCAACAACCCAGAGCGGCTCTATTTTATTTTTTTGATGATCATGTGAATAAATAGATTCATCAGCAAGGTTTTCTCTCTGTACTTTTTCAGGTGTAACCTTGGAATAAGATGCAATTTCTACGCCGTTAATTGAATTAATAGGCGGCGGAACCATTTCCAGTTTTACTTCATCATCAGTATTCAAAACCACAATATTACGAATCACATTTTGCAATTCACGTACATTACCAGGCCAAGAGTAGGACTCAAATAATCGTAAAACTGGCTCAGAAAAACGACTAAAGCTTTTCCCTTCTTCCAACGACATCAAACCTAATAGCGCATGAGCGATCTCTATAATATCTCCGCCACGCTCCCGTAACGGCGGTAAAGAGATAGGAATAACATGTAAACGGTAGTAAAGATCTTCTCGAAATCTACCTTCTTGAACTTCTTCCCAAGGGTTTCGATTAGTTGCACAAACAAAACGGACATCAACACTGCTCATTTTTGATGAGCCGACTTTTTGATAGGTTCCGGTTTGAATAAATCGTAACAATTTACTTTGCAAATCAAGATCCATTTCACATAGCTCATCAAGCATTAGCGTGCCATTATGTGCCATTTCAACTGCACCTTGTCGCTCCGTTGAAGCCCCTGTAAATGCACCTTTTACATGTCCAAACAATTCACTTTCAATGAGGTCTTTAGGAATAGCAGCACAGTTTAGAGCAATAAACGGTTTATCGTGACGTGGGCTGGCTGCATGAATCGCTTCTGCACACACTTCTTTACCCGTACCACTTTCACCTGTGATGAATACCGTCGCTTTACTTGAAGCTGCAGATTCAATAACGCGATATACCGCCTGCATTGGTAAACTATTACCAATAAATCCTTGATATTGTGCTCCATCTGATTGCTTAGATTGAGTACTGGTATTCGATTTACTTTCGGCTTTAAGTGCTTTGTTTACTGTAATTCGTAATCGATCAGCCTCACAAGGTTTAATTAAAAAGTCTTGTGCGCCATAACGAATAGCTTCAACCGCTATATCAATAGAACCATGTGCAGTCATTATTACAACAGGAACATTACCGTGCTCTTTTCTGACACGTTCAAGCACTTCCATTCCCGTCATATCAGGTAAACGGAGATCTAATAGAATTAGATCAGGAATAATATCTTGAATAAAGCTCAGTGCTTCCTTCCCTGTACCAACAATGCTTACATTAAGTCCAAGAGGGTTTAAGTAAGATTTGTACAAGGCCGCAACTGACGCTGTATCTTCAACCATTAATACTTGGCGTTGCTGCATTCTGCTCTCCATTGCTCCTCCTAAAACAAGCCCCTTAAACTAATTGTAATCAATAGAAAAAAATATGGGGGATAGATTTCTTTTTTTTCAATTATCCCATATTGATTCGCAAATTAATTCGCAAATTGCGAATATCTGTTTTTATTTGTGCTTAAGCGCAAGCAAATAAGTGCTACTCAAAGATAGGAAACACGCAGGATTGTTTAAAAAAATACGATTTTTAAAAGTTGGCACACTACATGCTTTATATAACGTGACTCTTAAGTTAAGAGTCAACCTAGCCAACTGACGTTGTTTGTGGATTTTTTTCACTAAAACAATGACGCCAACCGAACCTTTTTTATCGGTTGGCTTTTTTTTGCCTAAAATTCAAGATCCACAAGAAAAATAGCCAATAGCCAATTAACTATTGGCGATAAATTGCTGCCTTAGTTTATGGATCTTATCGCGAGTTTCTGCCGCTTGTTCAAATTCAAGATTTTGTGCAAAGTCGTACATTTGTTTTTCCAATACCTGAATTTGTGACTCTAGCTCTTGTGGAGAAAGCGCAGAATACATTCCTTTACTTTCTGCCACTTTGTGAAGATCTGCCGCTTTATTTCGCGACTTACCTCGAGAACTTGGAGCACCTAGTTCAAGAATGTCACCAATTTTCTTGTTCAACTTTTGAGGTGTAATACCGTGCTCAAGGTTATATTCAATTTGCTTTTCACGACGTCGCTGAGTTTCGTTAATTGCACGCTCCATTGAACCCGTAATACGATCACCATAAAGAATCGCTTTCCCTTCTACGTTTCGAGCAGCTCGACCAATCGTCTGTATTAATGAACGTTCAGATCGTAAGAAACCTTCTTTATCAGCGTCTAGAATCGCAACTAATGACACTTCAGGCATATCTAAACCTTCGCGCAATAAGTTAATGCCCACTAACACATCAAACTCACCCAATCGTAAATCGCGAATAATTTCCACCCGCTCTACAGTATCAATATCAGAGTGTAAGTAGCGTACCTTCACACCATGCTCTGTAAGATATTCAGTAAGATCTTCTGCCATACGCTTAGTAAGGGTCGTAACTAATACTCGCTCACCTTTTTTCTCTCTAATATGTATTTCAGAGAGCAAATCATCCACTTGTGTACCAACAGGACGCACTTCAATTTCAGGATCAAGTAATCCCGTAGGGCGTACCACCTGCTCTGCTATATCATTACCCGACTTTTCAATCTCATAATTACCCGGTGTAGCAGACACATAAATCGTTTGAGGCGCTAACGATTCAAATTCTTCAAACTTCATCGGTCGGTTATCAAGCGCAGAAGGAAGACGGAATCCATATTCAACTAAGTTTTCTTTACGAGAGCGATCACCACGGTACATCGCGCCAATTTGCGACACAGTTACGTGTGATTCATCAATGATTAGTAAGCCATCAGCAGGTAAGTAATCAAACAGTGTTGGTGGTGGCTCACCCTCAGCACGCCCACTAAGATAACGTGAGTAGTTTTCAATACCAGAGCAGAAGCCTAGTTCATTCATCATCTCAATATCGAATTGTGTGCGCTGACTAATTCTCTGCTCTTCTAAGAGTTTATTGTTACCTAAAAACTGCTCTTTGCGCAAAACCAGTTCTTTTTTTATCCCTTCAATCGCGTCTAAGATTTTCTCTCGTGGCGTAACATAGTGTGTTTTAGGATAGATAGTGGTACGTGGCATATCACGATGCGTGATGCTGCCAGTCAGGGGATCAAAGGATGAAATACATTCCACTTCATCATCAAATAACTCAAGACGAATCGCTTCTTTTTCTGACTCTGCTGGGAAAATATCAATCACTTCCCCACGAACGCGAAAAGTACCGCGCTCAAAGGCCATATCATTTCGGGTATATTGCAACTCAGCCAGTCGACGAAGGATGTCACGTTGATCAAGAAAATCACCACGTCGAACATGCAGCATCATCTTTAAATAAGAATCAGGATCACCCAAGCCATAAATAGCAGACACAGAAGCGATAATAATAACATCGCGTCGTTCCATTAAGGCTTTGGTTGCTGATAGTCGCATCTGCTCAATATGAGCATTAACCGACGCATCCTTTTCAATGAATGTGTCCGTTGTAGGCACATACGCTTCGGGCTGGTAATAGTCATAGTAGGATACAAAGTATTCTACGGCGCTATTTGGAAAGAACTCTTTCATCTCACCATATAGCTGTGCTGCCAACGTTTTATTTGGTGCAAGGATCAAAGTAGGTCGATTAGCTTGAGCAATAACATTGGCAACGGTAAACGTTTTACCTGAACCTGTTACGCCAAGTAACGTTTGGTGCGCTAGTCCTGAATCTAAACCATCAACCAATTGAGCAATAGCAGTAGGTTGATCTCCTGATGGTGAATATTCAGAAGCAAGAGAAAATAAGTCGCTCATAAATTACATATCCAGCAATAAATTACTGTTTACATTGTGGATAGACCATTAGTAATGTCAACTACTGGAAATACTTGAGATGAATAAACTAAATTGCAGATAAAAAAATAGCTTCAATATTAGTTAAGTGAACACTGAGAGTTTGAACACCAAACATGACTCACAGAATAAAAGACCACAACTATTTACAGCTGTCTGAAAATAGCCCCCTTTGGGTCTTAACTAACTAATATTGAAGCAAACAACATTACATTGTAACAAGCTAACTCAACTTTTAAGCAAAACGTTTAGCTAAATTTGACGTGTAGGCATTAAGTACCCTTATCTTAAATCATAAGTTTAAATGCCTGACTCGAATCCAGGAACTTAATGTGGAATGAATCATAAAGCGAAGGATGGATAAGGTAAAAGTGACCGCATGAATATAAATAAAGGATAAATAACCCAGACTTATATGTCGTTCTGAATTTCAGAATATTGATGCTTATCACCGTAGAAATAAAAATATAACCAACTAATTAATAACAATATTTAGGTTGTCATTGTTAAATGGTGAATTTCACAATGAGCAAAAAAGTTAAAAAATATATGATTTTTTTTATCTCTTTTTATGAAATTATTATCCAAAGATCAAAATAACGCAGAAAAATGAATCTAGATCAATTGACCAACTATGTTGTAAGACGTATTATGCACTCCCCTAAAAGAAACATCTAAGCCTCATATCGTTAACCTTTCAAAAACAATTAATCATTAACGTTTACATCCACAGCTTATACCTATTCTATTCAATTTTTTAGCTTACAGAAAATCAAGCATTAATAATGTCTGCTTTCTTGGCAAGAACACTTATAGATATGAATATAATCAATAATAGTATTTGAAATTAGTACCTTTTTATCATTCATCTCTCTCAAACATAATAAAGCGATAAGCTCAAACCATCACTTTCCAATACGTTTACAAGATGAAATGAACACACTTATCCACAGTTTTTGTGGATAACTAAGTTAAATACTGGTCAAATCTACTATTCTAAAAATCAAGCATTATTTAATACGCACCTAGATGCACTTTCGTGAAATTAAGCCTTTTATATAACCACACCAAAAAAAAGCCAGCATATCGCTGGCTTATCTTTAGTAGGGTATTGTCTGATGTATTAACAGCTATATTCCATCATAAATTGAATATCTTGCCCTTCCTCAAAATAAACAGGTTCTACGCCATATTGGAATAGCTTTAATGGCTTACCATTTGCTGCATGGTAGCTTAACTTTCCATCTAATAACTGCAACCATGTCCCTTCTGGAATCCCCACAACAGGCTCATGCTTATTCACTTCTAAAAACTCTTGAATACGCTCATCACGGGTTTCTCCCATATGACCTTCAACCGAAGCTTCTAGATAATGCGGGTTTATTTGGAAAGGAACAAAGTTAAGTGAGCTTAGCACTGCACCAGTGACAATCGGCATATCGTTAGTGGTGCGAATAGTTGGGCAACCAATATTGGTACCTGCACTCCAACCAATATAAGGAATACCTTTCGCTAATACTGCCTTACGTAGCGGTCCAACTAAACCTAAATCATGAAGTTTTTTATTTAAGACCCATGTATTACCACCACTTACAATAATTCCTTCAGCTTCCTCAATGGCTTTAACTGGATCGGCTGCTTGATGAATACCTGTTGCAATACAATCAATACCTAAACGATCAAATGTCGCTTGTACCATAGCCACACGATCATCATGACTCGATCGAATCACAGCATAAGGAATAACAAGAAAATGTTTAGCGCCAGTTCGCTTAACTTGCTCAACAATTGCATCACCCGCAAATTCCATTACATGGGTATTACCTGCAATTTTACCGTTACTCAATAATAAAATATCCATCACATCTATCCTATGCTCATTCAATGATGCCATCATCTCACACGATGATCACAAGTGCCCTTACATAAAACGAGGTTTAAAACTGCTTTACAAGCTATCCAAACATATTTTGCGAAAACTTAACTCACCATCACAAGCTTTCTGGCTAAGACATACAGTCAAATAACAATTAATAAACACAAAACCAAAAACTGATAACTTCTGCGTCATATGCAGTGGGTGTTTTTTGATCGCACAGCTAAACAAAGACGTAGTGACTAAATTAAAAACTTATATTTCATGATCTATGTTTATGAAAAACACAATAATCGCTAAAACCCTACACCACAGGAGTTGTTATAACGGCAACAAAATCAGATAATGCTTAGATCTCTTTTAATAATAATGAAGCCGGTATGACTGAATACCTCCTATTACTTATTGGTACAGTGTTGGTTAACAACTTTGTACTCGTTAAATTTTTAGGCTTATGCCCTTTTATGGGCGTATCTAAAAAATTAGAAACAGCTATTGGAATGGGCTTAGCAACCACTTTTGTGCTAACGCTTGCTTCTGTTTGTGCTTATCTTGTTGAAACTTACATTTTGGATCCACTAGGGATTCAGTATCTGCGCACACTTAGCTTTATTCTAGTAATTGCCGTTGTTGTGCAATTCACAGAAATGGTCGTACATAAAACAAGCCCAACGCTTTATCGTTTATTAGGTATTTTCTTACCACTTATTACCACTAACTGTGCCGTGTTAGGTGTAGCCCTATTAAACGTAAATGAGCGTCATAACTTTATTGAATCTGTTATTTATGGTTTTGGTGCCGCAGTGGGTTTCTCACTTGTGCTTGTTTTATTTGCTTCTATGCGTGAACGCATTGCTGCAGCAGATGTACCTGAGCCATTCAAAGGCGCATCCATTGCGATGATCACCGCAGGACTGATGTCTCTTGCATTTATGGGCTTTACTGGATTGGTGAAATTGTAATGAGTGGGATCCTTATCGCAGTCATTGCTATTGTTATTCTGGCTGCCATTTTCGGACTAATTCTTGGTTTTGCTTCGGTTAAATTTAAAGTTGAAGCCGATCCTATCGTTGAGCAAATCGATGCCATTCTGCCACAAACTCAATGTGGCCAATGTGGCTATCCTGGCTGTCGCCCTTATGCAGAAGCGATTGCCAATGGCGATGTGATCAATAAATGTCCTCCTGGCGGTCAAGTTACTATTGAAAAATTAGCTGACCTAATGGGTGTTGATGTTCCTGATTCAACCCAAGGTGAAGAAGAAAATATTAAAAAAGTCGCTTTTATTCATGAAGATATGTGTATTGGCTGTACTAAATGTATTCAGGCATGCCCTGTCGATGCCATTGTCGGCGGCACTAAATCTATGCATACGGTCATCAAAGACGAATGTACAGGTTGCGATCTCTGTGTTGCTCCCTGCCCTACTGACTGTATCGAAATGATCCCAGTTCAAGAAACGCCTGATAATTGGAAATGGCAACTAAACCAAATTCCAATCGTAAATATCAGTGATGCACCGAGTACAGAAAAGGTAGAGTCGTAGTTATGCTATCTATCATTGAGCAAATTAAACAAGGCAAGTTGTGGGATTTCCACGGCGGTATTCATCCTGCTGAAAATAAAAAAATCTCGAATCAAGCACCTATCGTTAGTGCTGGCATTCCACAAGAACTCGTTTTACCACTTAAGCAGCATATTGGTTCTAAAGGTGACATTATTGTTGCTGTTGGCGACAAAGTGCAAAAAGGTCAAGCACTGACACAAGGTGACATTGCAATGTGTGTCCCTGTTCATGCGCCTACATCTGGCACAGTAATAGCCATTGAACAACGTACTACTGCTCACCCTTCAGGTTTAAGTGATTTATGTATCGTTCTTCACCCAGATCACACTGATACGTGGGGTGAGAAAAAAACATATGCCGATTATCAAGATCGTGATCCCGCAGAATTGATCGAAACAATCCGTTTAAGCGGTATCGCTGGATTAGGTGGTGCTGGTTTCCCTACCGCAAGAAAACTTCAAGGCGGTTTAGGTAATGTTGATATTTTAATTATTAACGCGGCTGAGTGTGAGCCATATATTACTGCCGATGACCGACTCATGCGTGATTATGCTGAAGAAGTGATCGAAGGGGTTCGTATCCTTCGACATATTATTAGCCCAAAGCTAACAATCATCGGTATTGAAGATAACAAACCTGAAGCGATTAAAGCCCTTGAGCAGCATGTCACCGAAGCAGACAACATTCTGATCCGTGTTGTACCAACAAAATATCCATCAGGTAGCTCAAAACAGTTAGTTAAAATCCTAACAGGCAGAGAAGTACCAAGTCAGTCACGTTCAACTTCTGTTGGCGTTATCATGCAAAACATAGGTACTGCTTTTGCAATTAAGCGCGCTATTATCGACGGTGAACCACTGATTGAGCGTGTTGTTACACTAACTGGTGAAGCCTTTAAGAAACGTGGTAATGTTTTTGCCATGTTAGGTACACCGATTGCCTACTTGTTAGATAAGTTTGGCTATAAAGCCGATAAAAAACATCCTCGTGTGATCATTGGTGGATCGTTAATGGGATTTACCCTCCCGCATTCCAATGTGCCGATCACCAAAATAACAAACTGTATTTTGGCACCAAAACGCAAAGAACTCCCATTACATACCTATGAAATGGCATGTATCCGTTGTTCTGCTTGTGCAGATGTTTGCCCATCATCATTGCTCCCACAGCAATTACAATGGTACGCCAAGGATCAAAATTACGACAAGTGCGAAGAATATAATCTAAAAGATTGTATTGAATGCGGCGCCTGTGCGTATGTCTGTCCAAGTGAGATCCCTCTTGTTCAGTACTATCGCCAAGCAAAAGCTGAGATCTGGGCGCGTAGCCAAGATGAAATGAACGCAGAACGAGCTCGTCAACGCTTTGAAGCAAAACAAGCACGCATGGAGCGTGATAAGGCTGAACGTGAAAACCGCTTTAAAAAAGCTGCTGATTCTCGTCGTGATGAAATGGCAAAAACTGGGGGTGATGATGCAGTCGCAGCTGCTATTGCCCGCGTAAAAGCCAAACAAGCAGCAGCCGCTAAAACAGATACAGCTGAAGTGAAACCTGCTGTTGCAGCAGCGATTGCAAAAGCAAAAGCAAAACAAGCAGCTTCAGCACAAGGTGCAACTTCAGAGAGCCTGCCAGATAACAGTGAAATGGCGAAATTACGTGAAGAGCGAAAACGTCAAGCTCGTGAACGTAAGGCTGAAAAAGAAGCTACAGCAAATAACCAACCTGTAGCTGAAAATGACAATAAAAAAGATGCTGTCGCAGCCGCCGTGGCTCGCGCTAAAGCAAGAAAAGCTGCGCAACAATCAGGTACACAAGCTGAAGTTGAAGCTGAAAACTTTGATCCTAAAAAAGCCGCTGTTGCTGCTGCCGTCGCTCGTGCTAAAGCAAGAAAAGCCGCACAACAAACAGAAACACAAGCTGAATCAACACCAGAATCTGTGGTTGAAGCTGAAAACGTTGATCCTAAAAAAGCCGCTGTTGCTGCTGCCGTCGCTCGCGCTAAAGCAAGAAAAGCCGCACAACAAGCAGAGGCACAAGCTGAATCAACACCGAAACCTGTAGATGAAGCTGAAAACATTGATCCGAAAAAAGCCGCTGTTGCTGCTGCCGTCGCTCGCGCTAAAGCAAGAAAAGTGGCACAACAAGCAGAGGCACAAGCTGAATCATCATCGGAACCTGCAGTTGAAGCTGAAAACGTTGATCCGAAAAAAGCCGCTGTTGCTGCTGCCGTCGCTCGCGCTAAAGCAAGAAAAGCCGCACAACAAGCTGAATCAGCATCGGAACCTGTAGTTGAAACTGAAAACGTTGATCCGAAAAAAGCCACTGTTGCTGCTGCCGTCGCTCGTGCTAAAGCAAGAGAAGCCGCACAACAAGCAGAGGCACAAGCTGAATCATCATCGGAACCTGTTGTTGAAGCTGAAAACGTTGATCCCAAAAAAGCAGCTGTTGCTGCTGCCGTTGCTCGTGCTAAAGCAAGAAAAGCCGCACAACAAGCAGAGGCACAAGCTGAATCATCATCGGAATCTCTAGATGAAGCTGAAAACGTAGATCCGAAAAAAGCTGCTGTTGCTGCTGCCGTCGCTCGCGCTAAAGCAAGAAAAGCGGCAAAGCAAGCCGCCAAAGAACAACAAAACATTGAGGAAGATTAACCGTGGCGTTTAATATTGCCAGTTCACCCCATGACCATAACCGCCGAAGCACCAGCGCTATTATGCGTACAGTTATATTATGCTCGGTATTTGGCGTTATTGCTCAATGCTACTTCTTTGGTTTCGGTACTCTGATCCAAATTGTATTAGCATCTATATCTGCAATCATATTTGAAGCTATTATTGTAAAACTGCGTAAACGTCCAGTTGTACCTTATTTAAGAGATAACACAGCCCTGCTTACTGGCGTATTAATTGGTTTATCAATCCCACCATTAGCACCTTGGTGGTTGACTGTTATTGGTGTGTTCTTTGCTATAGTCATTGCAAAACACCTTTATGGCGGTATTGGACAAAACCTATTTAACCCCGCGATGATTGCTTATGTCGTACTACTAATTTCATTCCCAGTACAGATGACAACGTGGTTACCACCAGCATCATTGAGTGCTCAACCAGCCAACTTTATGGATAGTATTTATGCAATCTTTACTGGCTTTACTCAAGATGGATTTAGTGTTCCGCAACTGAAAATGTCAGTTGATGGTTACACGATGGCAACACCGCTAGATACTCTAAAAACATCGTTACACACAGGCTTTACAACAGCTGAAACAATGGCAAAACCTGTTTACGGTGCGATTGCGGGTATTGGCTGGGAATGGATTAATATGGGCTTCCTTGTTGGTGGTTTAATCTTATTAAAGCTTCGTGTTATTCAATGGCATATCCCTGTTGCTATGCTAACGTCACTATTTTTGATCAGTAGTCTTGTTTACATTGTGCACCCTGATACGACTGGTTCTCCATTGTTCCACCTATTTTCTGGTGCAACCATGTTAGGTGCTTTCTTTATTGCCACCGATCCGGTAACAGCATCAACAACGGTAAAAGGCCGTTTAATATTTGGTGGCTTTATCGGTGTCATGATTTATCTGATCCGTACATGGGGTGGATTCCCAGATGGCGTTGCCTTTGCCGTTTTACTTGGTAACTTATGTGTACCACTTATTGATTACTACACTCGTCCTCGTACTTACGGGCACTAATTAAGAGAACAGCCATGTTTAATGCAATGAAAAAAAACGGTGCTATTCTTGCAATTTTTGCGTGTTTAGCGACAGCGCTAGTAGCCCTGACTAACTACCTAACGGAAGATCGTATAGCAGAACAGCAGCGCCTACAGTTACTGGATACTTTAAACCAAGTGATTCCCGTAGCAAACCACGACAACTTACTCTACAAAAGTTGTACTTTAGTTAGAGATCATAAGCGGTTAGGTACATTAGCTCAGATGCCAGCTTATATTGCTAAAAAAGATAATAAGCCTGTTGGTGTAGCTATTGAAGGTATCGCCCCTGACGGTTATAGCGGCGCAATTAAAATTATTGTTGGTTTAGACATGAAAGGCGTGATCACTGGCGTTCGTGTATTACAACAAAACGAAACACCAGGATTGGGTGATAAAATTGAAGCCACTGTTAGTAACTGGATTTACAGCTTTAATGGTAAGCGTGTAAATGGGGATAACGACCCATCATTTAAAGTGCGTAAAGATGGTGGTGAGTTTGATCAATTCACAGGTGCGACTATAACACCACGAGCAGTCGTCAAAGCAGTGAAAAATATTTCGTTATACTGGGATCAAAACCAGGATAAAATCATCAACCAACCACTTGATTGTGCAGGTGAGTGATATGACAACTAATAAAGAATTGATGACAAATGGCCTATGGTCAAATAACCCGGCAGTTGTTCAACTGCTTGGTCTTTGCCCTTTACTTGCCGTTTCATCAACAGTGACAAATGCTTTAGGTTTGGGGCTTGCGACGACTTTAGTACTGATAGGCTCAAACTTAATTGTGTCTTTAATTCGTCACTGGGTACCCACTGAGATCCGTATTCCAGTATTTGTTATGATCATTGCCTCACTCGTAACCTGCGTACAGTTATTGATGAATGCATTTACTTTTGGTTTATACAAGTCATTAGGGATCTTCATCGCCTTGATTGTAACCAACTGTATTATCATTGGTCGTGCTGAAGCCTTTGCCTCTAAAAATGCGCCATTACCAGCAGTACTCGATGGTTTATGGATGGGGTTAGGCATGACATCTGCGCTATTCATTCTTGGCGCAATGCGAGAATTATTGAGTAAAGGAACCTTGTTCGATGGTGCTGATCGACTACTAGGTAGCTGGGCATCAGTCTTACGAATCCAAGTATTCCATTTTGATTCAGGGTTCTTACTTGCAATGTTACCACCGGGTGCCTTTCTTGGTGTCGGTTTAATGATTGCAGCCAAAAATGTGATTGATAAACGCCGTCAACAAAAACAACCTAAAGAAGAATCAAAGCCAACGGTTGAACGTGCTCGCGTTACTACCGTAGACTAAAGAGTAAACCCAATAAGTATCATGCTTATTGGGTTTCTTTTTATTACATATCGCGACAAAATAATGGAATAGTAAAATGCTTAATTGCAACGACAGATGCTCACTCTGTCACTCCCTACTTATATTGCAATAAGCCTTATTTGGAATAGAAAATGAATAATCAAAAACGCGTCCAAATTCTTGAACGTTTACGCGCTGAAAACCCACACCCTGAAACAGAGCTTCATTGGAGCACGCCTTTCGAGTTATTGATTGCGGTATTACTCTCGGCCCAAGCCACCGATGTCAGCGTAAATAAAGCAACCGACAAGCTTTATCCTGTTGCAAATACCCCCCAAGCTATTTACGACTTAGGCGTTGACGGCGTAAAAGAATATATAAAAACTATTGGGTTATTTAATTCTAAAGCAGAAAATGTCATTAAAACCTGCCGGATTCTCTTAGATAAACATAACGGTGAGATCCCAGAAAACCGTGAAGCATTAGAAGCACTACCGGGGGTTGGTCGAAAGACAGCAAATGTTGTTTTAAATACGGCATTTGGCTGGCCGACTATTGCAGTGGATACTCATATATTCCGAGTTTGTAATCGAACTAAATTTGCAATGGGGAAAAATGTCGATCAAGTTGAAGAGAAACTATTAAAGGTTGTGCCAAAAGAATTTAAAGTTGATGTTCACCATTGGCTAATATTACACGGACGCTATACCTGCATTGCGAGAAAGCCGCGCTGTGGCAGCTGCCTAATAGAGGATCTCTGCGAATACAAAGATAAGGTAGACATCTGATTAATAAAAGATTTAATTCAATAAAAAAGGAGCTTAATCGCTCCTTTTCGTTTCTAATATTAGCAATTAAAGTGGTTCACAATTTACTTTAAAGCCATATGCTTTACGCTTTTCTGCCATTTGTTGCGCACCTTCACCTAACTTGGCAAACATCTCATTACGTTCTTCCGCTGAGGGTTTATCAGTACTCGCATCAATCGCTTGTTGCAATTCCACTCGAGCTTTATCTTTATCATCCATCAAATAACTATTTTGTGCTAAAGCAATATAAGCCAAACTACGACCTAATGGTGTCGCTGTATGACCTAACGCTTCGAGTTCTGCCGTTGCACCAGATTCACAGGCTTCTAGCTTGCCAATTGCTTTTGATACTGGCGCTAAATCAGCGCTCACCACTTCTTTTAATACTTTCTTAGTTGTTTCATTCGCCGCTTTTTCAGTAAATTTACCCACACTAAAAATACCCACACCTACCGCAACCAATACAACAACAGCTATTAAAACAACTTTATTCATAACGAAAATCCTTATCTAAACAATGTAAATCATAACCAAAAACCATAAATTCTTTGTTAACTAATCATCAAATTCATAATTTCAAAGCTAAAAATTCATTAATATCCATACAAAAACACGGTTGATAATGATAATAATTATCATTAATATCTAGTTAACGTTTTTTACTAGTTATAATTTATGAAACATTTATTCCCAGAACTACCCTATGACTTCAATGCATTAGAACCTTATCTTGATGCAAGAACTGTTGAGATCCACTATAGCAAACACCATAGAGGTTATTTTGATAAGTTTATGGCTGCGATTGAAAATACAGATCTCAATAACCAGCCCATTGAAACCATTTTAAGCAATATATCTCAATACCCTGCTGCAGTTCGTAATAATGGTGGTGGTTTCTATAATCACAACCTCTATTGGCAATGCATGTCACCCGAAGGCGTTCGCCATCCATCAGGTTTACTTGCAGAAGCAATTAATGCACATTTTGAAAGTTTTACTAAGTTCAAAGAGACATTTTCAACATTAGCTGCCAATCATTTTGGTGCAGGGTTTATTTGGCTCTCTGTCGTAGATGGACGCCTTGAGATCTCGGCAACGCCGAACCAAGACAACCCGTTAATGGATACGGTAACAATACAAGGTACTCCAATTCTTGCGCTCGATGTATGGGAACATGCTTACTACTTGAGTTACCAAAACGTCCGTCCTGATTACATTGACGCATGGTGGCACTTAGTCGATTGGGAACAAGTTGAGATAAACTACCTTAGCGCGTTACAAGCTTTCTAACCGCAAAGCAATACCACTTACAAAGGATAATGACATGGATATTTCAGAGTGGGAAAGACACACCTTAATGGCTGATGATGCTAAGACTAACAATAACCCTTTGATGTCTATTGTTCATTATCAACTCGCGCTATCTATTGCTCAGGAAATCACGGCAGATTCAACTGACACCGAGCAACTAACGGATCTCTTAACGATGAAAGTCGTTTCTTGCCATAATCTTGCTAATTTTTGGCGACAACATGGCGATTCAGACTACGAGTTAAAATATTTACAACTTGCCTCTGAACAAGTTATTGCATTAATCCCACAGTGCAAACAAACGCAATGCCATAGCTATATAAATTCTTTGGGGTGTTGCCAATCGGCATTGGTTGGCTTTTTAAAACGACACCCCAACCCTGCTATTGCTAATCAAGTAAAAGCCATTAACAACTATTCAAGTTGTGAACTAATTGCCTCCTTTAAACTGCATTAATAAAAATAAGGCTCGTTACATCATTCGATAATAACGAGCCTTATCCCATCCAGTTTCCCATTCGTGATTAATAAATCGGACTTTGTCCTAATGAAATCACAACTCGACGATTTAAATTTCGTCCCATAGGGGTTGAGTTATCAGCAATAGGACGTCTCTTACCGTAGGCTTCCACTTGAACACGCTCGGCAGGTAATCCTAATGATTGAAAATATTGACGTAGTTTTTCCGCTCGTCGCTCTGACATCTCTTGGCTTTCTGTAGTACCGGCAATCGAGTCATTAAACGCAGCAACTAAAACCAAATCAATATCGTCAGAATAACGAACAAAGTCGGCAATTTGAGCAAGACGTTGTTGCGAAATTTTATTTAATGTGTCGCTATTTTCACTATAGTGAAGGACAGAAAATGCGATATCTTCAAATCCATAGGGTAATAGTTTACTCAGACATTGGCTAAATGATTGATAACCTTTTTGAAACGCAACGGCGGATAATCCAACCTCTAATAAGCGGTTTTGTCGCTGCCAATCTTGATACATAAATGTAGGATTTCGCCCATCTTCTAATTCAGCAAGCATATTCCACACCGTTTTCCCTTGAATATAGCCATCAAACTGCTTAAAAAATTTAAGTCGTGTCATGGTATTTGCTGAATCACCAGGCATCCAACGAGCAGGCATAGAAGTTAGACGGACGTTTCGTGTTTCTCCCATCGGACGATACATTTTTAATTCAAAGGCAACAGATTGTTTTTTGCTAGAACGTGCTACGAACTCACCGTCACCATAGCCCGGTATATGATGTGACAAACGACACTCGAGCGGCGTATCAACAATAACATTCCACTGTGATTGATTAGGCGACGCGATATATTGCTTCCCAGCCCAACTTGGCAATGAAAACAATAAAATCAATATATACAATGACCTAGGCCATTTTTTAAAAATAAGAAATGTCATTATCCAAATATCTTAATCTAACGTCTCGAAATATAAAGGCTGACTTTTAATTGATACTAATTAAACCTCTCTTTATATCGACCATAACATCCATTGCTTTAACAATTCAGAACCCGTTTCACATTAAGAAAAAGAGGCAGACCATTTTTGTTTATACATCAGATCAAATTGGTATCAAGAGATGGATCTGACATAATGGCCCATTCCTTTATTTTGACAGCAGTGTTATGAGCCAAGATAACGAATTCAATACATTAAAAAGTCGCTTTCGCGGCTACTTTCCCGTCGTCATTGATGTAGAAACCGCGGGATTTAACGCTAAAACAGATGCATTACTTGAAATTTGCGCCGTTACATTACAAATGGATGAAGATGGATGGCTAAAGCCAGCAACAACAATCCACTTCCATGTATCTCCTTTTGAAGGCGCGATTTTACATAAAGAAGCTTTGGACTTTAATGGGATCCGTGACCCTTTTAGTCCACTACGTGGTGCGGTATCTGAAGAGCACGCTTTAAAAGAAATCTATAAGCAGATCCGTAAAGAACAAAGAGCCTCTGATTGTTCTCGCGCTATAATGGTTGCGCACAATGCAACGTTTGATCACAGCTTTGTTATGGCGGCATCTGAACGTGCAAAATTAAAGCGTAACCCTTTCCACCCGTTTGCAACTTTTGATACCGCTGCATTAAGTGGGCTTGCATTTGGTCAAACGGTATTGGCGAAAGCATGCCAAACGGCAAATATCCCATTTGACAATCGTGAAGCACATTCAGCGCTGTATGATACAGAACGTACCGCTGAGCTATTTTGTGAGATAGTTAACAAATGGAAAAAATTAGGTGGCTGGCCTTTAATGGCACCTCAAACAGAAGAAAGTGACAATAACTAATTCAATCTATCTCAAATATAAATAAATTCACTGATAAGCTCATATTTTATATGAGCTTTTTTTAATATGTTTCTTATTTCTAAATATTTAAATTAAACGTTTTAAACACTTACTACAAAACCATGCTAAATAATTGGAACTAAAGTATTAATTTTTGTGATTACAAAAATTTAACATTTATTTAAACACCTCTATACTCTTTCTGTACTTTACATTTTGTTTTTCCTACATGGATGAATAAGAAGCTAAACAATAACTTACAGAGAGGCAGTATAATGTCCGTAAATAAACGCTTTCTTACCGTATCAATAGCAGCAGCACTGGTATCTTCATTTAATGTTCAAGCCGCTGGTTTCCAGCTTAACTCTCAATCAGCAACCGGTTTAGGCCGTGCATTCTCAGGGGATGCAGTTATAGCTGATAATGCCTCAGTCGTAGCGAAGAATGCTGCTGCAATGGCGTTATTCGACAGACCTGCAATGTCGCTTGGCCTAACAGTCATCGACACTGATATCAAAGTCAAAAATACAAGCATTGTAGCTTCTCCATTTAAGGTTGACGATGCATCAATAGGCGGCATCAGTTATGTCCCTAACCTTTATTACATTCACCCTATTAATGAAAAAATTGCAGTAGGTGCCTCCCTTTATTCTAACTTCGGTACATTAACTGAGTTTCCAGGAGGGTATGGAAATAATGTACAGGTGCCAGAACTTAAGGGTCAAGCAGATATATACGGTGGTACAACTGAAGTTAAAAGTTTAAACCTTGGTCTAAGTGCATCTTACCGTCTAAACAAACAGCTAAGTCTTGGTGCCGGTATCGATGTGATTTATGGTAGCGGTAAATTTACTCGCGGTAGAGGACTTTCTCCACTTCCAAGTTCAGTAACTGGCACAAGTGATTTCGTTGATATTGATGCTGATGGTTTTGCATTGGGCTTTAATTTAGGCAGTGTATTTGAAGTCGATGATAATAATCGTTTTGGTTTAACTTATCGATTTAGCCCTACTCTAGAAGCCAAAGGCGATATGACTTATATTCCTAATGCCTTTATTGGTAAGCCATATGATCTAAGTGGCGAAAAGTTAAAAATGCCACTCCCCGACATGGCTGAATTCTCTGGCTTCCACAAACTTAATGACAAATTTGCAGTCCACTATAGTATCCAATGGATCGGCTGGAGTAGCTTCGACAAGTTAGAGACGACTGGTGGTACAGTTATTAAAGACTATGAGTGGCAGGATGGCTGGCACTACGCCATTGGTGGTACATATTACTTAAATAATGATTGGACACTACGTGCAGGTTATATGCATGACACCAGTGCTCAAGACCAAATGACCTCGATTTCAGTACCTGACTCCGATCGAAACTGGATCTCTGGTGGCTTTACTTACCACTTAGATAGTAAATCTAATATCGACTTCGGTCTTACTTATCTGATGGGTAAAGATGTTGATGTTAAAGAATCACAAGAAAATGGCTCTTTACCTTTGACAGCGACAACAAGAGCCAATGCGTGGCTTTACGGCATCCAATATAGCCGTAGCTTCTAATCATTCCTACTTTTAAGTTTAATATGGCTCAGTTGATTATCGATCACTGAGCCTTTTTCTTGCCTGATAATCCAATCAAAAACATCCTTTTAAGTGATTTAAAATCATACAACCTTAATAAAATGTAGTTCAAAACACATTTTGTCCTCGACATGTGCAAAAATTTAAGCAAACTGGTGAAAACCTGGTTATTTCTCATCAACAATTCTGTGATTAGTCACACACTTTGAAATAACCAAATAAACGAAGTTAACAGTTTCCTCATTAAAAACGGATGGAATAAAGTTTTATGAACCCTGTAGTTATAGCGGTATGTATCATGCTGATACTCGCGTTAATGCGAGTGAATGTGGTGGTCGCGCTAACCTTTAGTGCCATTGTTGGTGGCCTTATTGGTGGAATGTCTCTCACTGATGCGGTGTCAGCCTTTGAAGGTGGTCTTGGTGGCGGTGCAACCACAGCGCTAAGTTATGCCATGCTCGGTACGTTTGCCGTTGCAATCTCGCGTTCAGGTATCACGGATGTACTGGCGCAAAAAGTGATCAAGCGCATTAGCGGCCATAATAACGCTGCTGCTGCAATGGGCGTCAAATATAGCGTTCTTATCATTCTCGTCTTACTTGCCATTTCTTCTCAGAACGTTATTCCGGTACATATTGCCTTCATCCCAATTGTTATTCCGCCGCTACTGCATGTTTTTGCCAAACTAAAATTAGACCGTCGTTTAATCGCTTGTGTATTAACCTTTGGTTTAGTCACCCCTTATATGGTGTTGCCTATTGGTTTTGGCGGTATTTTCTTAAATAACATCTTACTTAAGAACTTACACGATAACGGCTTAGATGTATTAGCCAGCCAAGTACCCGTAGCAATGCTTTTACCTGCTTGTGGCATGTTATTTGGTTTGTTGGTGTCGATTTTTATCAGTTACCGTAAACCACGTGAGTATTCCGTTGAAAAGATCCTTGCCAGTGAGCCAGAGAAAAAAGAAATCGACATGCGTCATGTCTATGTCGCAGTTGCCGCTATTTTTGCCGCATTAGGCGCACAATTATATAGTGGCTCGATGATCATCGGTGGCCTTGTTGGCTTTATGGTGTTTACTTTCACGGGTGTCATTAAGTGGAAAGAAACCCATGATGTGTTCACCAAAGGTGTTCATATGATGGCGATGATCGGCTTTATTATGATTGCAGCAGCAGGTTTTGCTGCGGTAATGAAAGCAACAGGCGGCGTAGAAACCTTAGTGAATTCCCTTGAAGCTGTGATTGGTAATAACAAACCTCTTGCTTCACTGCTAATGCTGGTTGTGGGTTTATTAGTAACCATGGGGATCGGTTCTTCGTTTTCAACCATTCCAATTCTAGCCACGATTTATGTACCACTTTGTCTATCTTTTGGTTTCTCACCAATGGCAACCATCGCGATTGTAGGTACTGCAGCAGCATTAGGGGATGCGGGTTCTCCAGCTTCAGATTCGACTTTAGGTCCAACATCAGGTTTGAATGCGGATGGTCAGCACGATCATATTTGGGATTCGGTTGTACCGACGTTCATCCACTATAACTTGCCATTAATTGGATTTGGTTGGTTAGCTTCTATGGTGTTATAAGCCATATATTCTTTATCAAGACAAACAAAAAAACCGCCAATTTGGCGGTTTTTATTTATCAGCTAAACACTATTTAATAACGTTTAGGCGTAATAAATTATTCAGCAGAGGCTGCGTCACGACGTTCAGCAACTTCTTTTAATAATGGCTGAAGCTCACCTTTTTGGAACATCTCAAGAATAATGTCACAACCACCGATAAGTTCACCTTCAACCCATAACTGTGGGAAAGTTGGCCACTGCGCGTAAATTGGAAGTTCTGCGCGAATATCTGGGTTTTGTAGAATATCAACGTATGCAAACTTTTCACCACAGCCCATTAGTGCTTGTGAAGCTTGAGAAGAAAAACCACAGCTCGGTAGCTTAGGTGAACCTTTCATGTAAAGTAGAATTGGGTTTTCTGCGATTTGCTGCTTAATTTTGTCGATAGTTTCCATAACTTCCTCGTACAACCTTAATAGTAATAACTTAAACCCTACCATTCTACTTGGTTATCGTCACCAATAAAAATACTTTCCCATACTAAGCGAGTGCTTTTGATGCAATGCCAGATCTCAGTTTCAATACCCTTGTTTTTTAAAAGGTCATTGACGCTTTGATTAACGAGGTATAGGGTATTTTTTTATTTCCAAGTCTTTTAATAAAGAAAAAACTTGCTAAAATAATCCGGTCAGATTCAAAAATAAATAAGTAAGCCTTGATGCTTACTGGAAGCAATAATGTCGTGGCGAAAGCCACCAAACCAATATGGAGAATTGAGCAATGGCATTTGAATTACCAGCTCTACCTTTCGCAATGAACGCTCTTGAGCCACACATTTCTCAAGAAACTCTTGAATACCACTACGGTAAGCACCACAACACTTACGTTGTAAAGCTGAACGGTCTTGTTGAAGGTACAGAGCTTGCTGAAAAATCACTTGAAGATATCATCAAATCTTCAACTGGCGGCGTATTTAACAATGCAGCTCAAGTGTGGAACCACACGTTCTACTGGAACTGTCTAGCTCCAAATGCTGGCGGCGAACCAACAGGTGCAGTAGCAGAAGCTATCGAGAAAGCATTCGGTTCTTTCGCTGATTTCAAAGCAAAATTCACAGATTCAGCAATCAATAACTTCGGTTCTTCATGGACTTGGTTAGTTAAGAAAGCTGACGGCTCTCTAGAGATCGTTAACACTTCTAACGCTGGCTGCCCAATCACAGAAGAAGGTGTTACACCTCTACTAACTGTTGACCTATGGGAACACGCTTACTACATCGACTACCGCAACCTACGTCCAAGCTACATGGATGGTTTCTGGTCACTAGTAAACTGGGATTTCGTTGCTAAAAACCTAGCAGCATAATTGCTCATAAAATAAGCGCAAACCCAAAATTAAAGCCGTAAATAGAAGCATCTATTTACGGTTTTTTTGTATCTGAATTTCTATCGGCTAAATTAGAAATATCACCGCTCCCCAAATAGATATGCACAAGGATGCAATAATAAGCTAACCATTCACTGACAATTCATATGGCTATTTAATATACATTAGCCAAGACTGACACCCTTATCCTGAAATAAGAGAGTTATACGACGTGCACTACAAAAATTTACCCCCACTTCTACTTACCCTAATGGCTTTAACATTATCAAACTTTGCTCAAGCAAAAGATGATGAGAAACCACAGGTGGTTCCTGTTACTGTCGAACCCATTTCTACCAAAGAGTTTGTCGCCACATTAAATGAGGTTGGTAAGATCACTGCGATTGATTTTGCAGAACTAACCTTTAGTACGCCCGGTAAACTTGTGGCTATCAATTTTAAAGACGGTGACGTAGTAAAAAAAGGGCAGATTATTGCCAAACTAGACAGCAGTAAAGTTAAAGCAGATCTTGATAAAGCATCAAGCTCACTCACTACTGCAAAGAATAAAGTTCGACGTGTTATTGAACTAAACAAAAAGCAGCCTGGTGCACTATCTAAGCAAGACTTTGAAGAACTTCAGGATGCTGCAAACCTTGCAGCTGCAGACTATCGCCAACAACAAGCAATTCTAAAAGATTATTCATTAACCGCCCCTTTCGATGGTGAGCTCACAAATTTCACAAAATCAAAAGGCAGTATGATTGATGCTGTTACACCTCTGGTGAGTATTTATAACCTAGATCCTGTTGAAGTTACCTATACCATCAGCCAAAACGATCTTGGTAAAGCAGTAAAAGGCCAACCCATCACAGTAACGGTCGAAGCATACAAAGATATGACATTTAACGGTGTTGTGGATTACGTTGCACCTGCCGTTAATAAAAATACTGGTCGTGTAGCAATTCATGCTCGTATTGAGAACCCAGACCACGTTTTAGCACCCGGTATGTTTGCACAAGTAAGCCAAATGGTGAATGGTCGAACTAATCGAATTGTGGCGCCACAAAACGCTATTCTTGCCCATAATGAAGACCGTTACGTATGGGTCGTTGATAAAAACAATGTTGCAACTAAGCGATACCTTACGTTAGGTAAAAACCTTAATAATGGCTATGTGATTGTTGAAAAAGGCTTAAAGGTAGATGACATTGTGGTTGTCACTGGTCATCAAAAAATCGATGATGAAACTTTAGTAAATATCATCAAGACTCAAGCATCGACAGCTGATGCGCCTGCACAAGAGCCAAAAAAGAAAACAACCGATCCAGCAAAAGCCGGAAAAGAAGAAACTAAACCAGTGAAGGAGCAGAGCAATGAGGCTACCTGAAGTCTGTATTAAACACCCGGTTTTTGCTTCAGTTTTAAGTATTGCAATTATTCTTATTGGTTTGTTTTCTTTCCAAAAACTTGCAATTCAATATTTCCCGGATCACAACAGCCCCAAAGCAACGGTTACCGCCAATATTGATGGAGCCAGTGCTGACTTCATGTCACGAAATGTCGCAACACATTTAATTAATGCCGCAACAGGGTTAGAAAGTGTCGATATTATGACGACTGACTGTACCCAAGGTAAATGTACATTAAATGTAAAGTTTGACGACGGTATTACTGATGTTGAATATGCGAACTTAATGAATAAGTTACGTAGCAGCATTGAAGCTATCATTGATTTTCCGCCAAGTATGGTTGATAAGCCGACTGTTACCGATGATTCAGGTGATAAGGGCTCAGCAAGTAACATTATTACCTTTATCAATAAAGGAAAGATGAGCTCGCAAGAGATGTACGACTTCATTGGTCAGCAAATCAAACCTCAGTTTAGACATATTCAAGGTGTCGGTGGGGTATATGGGCCGTATGGTGGTGCAGCAAAAGCTGTCCGTGTTTGGCTTAACCCAAACCGTATGATGGCACTCAATGTTAAACCCGCTGATGTTGTAACAACGTTAAGTGCATACAGCTCATCATTTACGGTTGGTCAGATCGTTGGTGAAGCGCGTAATTTCCAAATTAACCCAGTTACTCAAGTAACCAGTGTTAAAGATGTACAAGATCTTGTTATCCGAGTCGATGATGGCAACATTATTCGTATCAAAGATATTGCTGATGTCAAAATGGGTGAAAACAGCCTGACACCAAGCAAACTTAAAGTGAATGGTGAAACCGCAATGTCACTGCAGGTGCTACCACTAAAAAGTGAAAATCCTGTTGATGTTGCCGCACGTGTAAAAGCTGAAATCACCAAGATGCAGCAACACTTGCCTGACGGTTTAGAAATGAAGATGGTCTATAACCAAGCCGATTTCATTCAAGAATCTATTGACCAAGGCTTCCATACCCTTTTTGAAGCTATCGTTTTAGTATCTGTAATTGTGGTACTTTTCCTTGGTTCACTGCGTATTGCATCAATCCCAATTATCACCATTCCTGTGTGTATTATTGGTGTTTTTGCAGTAATGTCATTTCTTGGTTTCAGCATTAACGTGCTGACTATTTTAGCCATTATTCTTGCGATCGGCCTTGTGGTTGATGATGCTATTGTGGTGGTTGAAAACTGTTACCGCTATATAGAAGAAGGTGAAACACCGCTTAATGCTGCCATCAAGGGTAGTAATGAAATTATCTTCCCTGTAATAGCAATGACAATGACACTAGCAGCGGTTTACCTGCCTATTGGTTTAATGTCAGGTATGACAGCGGATCTGTTCCGCCAATTTGCTTTTACCCTTGCAGCATCAGTGATCATCTCAGGTATGGTCGCACTAACACTTTCACCGATGATGTGTGCTTATTTAATTAAACCCGTAGCACAACAACCTAAATGGTTTGCTGCAATTGATAAGCAGATTCACAAACTATCACTAGGTTACACGAAACAACTCTCTAAGTGGTTTGATCGAAAAGCATTGATGGGTGGCATCGCACTCGCACTGATCGCACTTTCGGGTGTCGCTGTATGGTATATGCCACAAGTATTGTTGCCGACAGAAGATACAGGCTTCATTGATGGTACTTCAGAAGCACCGACTGGTGTCGGTCGTCGCTATCATATCAAACATAACTCTGAGCTAAATACGGTTATGGGAGACAACAAAGATATTGCTGCGAATTTATCTTATATCGAAGCAACACCATCAAATCATATTTTACTCGAACCTTGGGGTAAACGTACTAAACCAGCAGATGAGATCGTTGCTGAGCTTACGGAAAAGGCAGCAAAAACACTATCAGCTTACAGTATGTCATTTAGTGTACGCTCAGCTGATGGTCTAAATGCAGCAACCAATTTGAAACTGCAGCTTAAGACCGTTAATCGAGATAATACGAAGCTTAATGATACCGCTAACCGTATCGTTAAAAAGTTAAGTGAGTATGATGGTTTAACTCGCGTTAAAAGCTCATTACTTCGAGATCAACTCCGATATGACTTACGTATTGACCGTAACGCAATTATCTTGTCAGGCGTTGCTTATACCGATGTAACCAATGCACTATCGACCTTCCTTGGCTCATTAAAAGCTGCGAACTTACAGGCTGATGATGGTTACACCTACCCTATTCGTGTTCAAGTAAACCGTAAAGATCTGGGTAACTTCGATATTATTGATAAGCTTTATGTCGCATCAGAATCGGGGCAGAATATTCCGTTGTCTGAATTCGTCTCAATTAAAGCAGTAACATCTGAGTCCAGTTTTAAGACTTATATGGGACAAAATAGTGCCGAGATCACAGCGACATTAATGCCAGGTTATACCGCGGGTGATGTACGCGACTACATTGATGAAAATGTTCCTGAGCTACTTGATGACTCGCAAAGCTATGCCTATGACGGTGTGGTTAAAGAGTTAATGGACTCACAGGATGGTACACAAACGTTATTTTTAATGGCGCTAATTTTCATCTATCTGATTCTAGCTGCGCAATTTGAAAGTTTTGTTGATCCATTAATTATTTTGCTGACAGTCCCTTTATGTATTGTAGGCGCTGTATTGACCCTCTGGGTCTTTGGGCAAAGCCTCAATATTTACTCACAAATAGGCTTATTAACCTTGGTCGGATTGGTCACTAAACACGGTATCTTGCTAGTTGAATTTGCCAATGAGCAACGTAAGCATGGTAAAACTGCCATAGAAGCTGCAATCCATAGTGCCCGCTCACGTTTACGTCCAATTTTAATGACATCATTGACCATGATCTTAGGTGCTTTACCATTGGCGTTCGCATCAGGTCCTGGCTCATTAGGTCGCGTAAATATTGGTTTGGTCTTAGTGGGTGGATTAACCGCCGGCACATTTTTCTCGCTATTTCTTGTTCCAGTTGCTTATGTCGGAATGAGTAAGCTAAGAGAAAAAGACGTACTAAAAACTATATTAAGTGGCCGTGGTTTCCGTCAGCGTAAATAATACTAAATCAACGTCGCTATAAACAAAAACGCCTGCATCACTGCAGGCGTTTTTTTATTATCAATTGACTAATATTATACTTTTTCAGAAAGGATAATACGTAACGTACGGCGAAGTGGCTCAGCAGCACCCCATAGTAACTGATCACCAACAGTAAAGGCGTTCAGGTAATCATCACCCATCGCGAGTTTACGTAGACGACCTACAGGTACCGATAGTGTGCCCGTTACCTTAGCTGGGCTTAGCTCTTGCACCGTCACATCACGATCATTCGGGATAACTTTTACCCAATCGTTATGCGATGCAATAATTTCTTCGATTTCATCTAGCGGTACATTTTTCTTCAGCTTCAATGTTAGTGCTTGGCTGTGACAGCGCATCGCACCAATACGTACACAAGTACCATCGATTGGGATTGGAGAGTCCTCTAAGCCAAGAATTTTGTTCGTTTCAACAGACGCTTTCCACTCTTCTTTGCTTTGACCATTTTCACGCTTCACATCAATCCAAGGGATCAAAGAACCGGCTAATGGCGCACCAAACTCTTGTGATGGGAAATCGCTTGAACGTAAGGTATCTGCCACTTTACGGTCAATATCAAGAATCGATGTTGATGGATTCGCAAGCTCACTAGTCACTGAATCGTTAATCACACCCATTTGGCTGATCAACTCACGCATGTTCTTAGCACCAGCACCAGAGGCCGCTTGATACGTTTGTGACGTCATCCACTCAACAAGTCCTGCCTTATATAGGCCACCGACAGCCATCAGCATTAAGCTAACAGTACAGTTACCACCAACATACGTATTGGTACCGTTGTGAATACCCTGCTGAATTTGATCAAAGTTAACAGGATCAAGTGTAATAATTGATTCTGGCTTCATACGTAATGTTGATGCCGCATCAATCCAATAACCTTTCCAGCCAGCTTGTCGTAATGCTGGATACACTTTTTCAGTATAACCGCCACCTTGACAGGTAATAATGGCATCAAGTTTTTTTAAGCTTTCTAAATCAAAAGCATCTTGCAGCATACCAGCATCTTTACCTAAATTAGGCGCTGGGATACCAATCTGAGAGGTTGAATAGAATACAGGGTCAATCAGTTTAAAATCGCCCTCTTCGACCATACGTTGCATCAGTACAGAACCGACCATACCACGCCAACCAACTAAACCTACTTTCATCATTTGCTACTACACTCCCTGTCGTAATTTAACTGCTGTTTCCATCTATAGAGATTTAACGGCTTAAAAACAAGCATAATTTTTATATCTACCTAAAAATATTATCGCAAAAAAGAGTAACAATCTTTGTTAATTTATCGATATTTGAATTTCTTATCACTGGTATTAGTTATTTTTATAAGTTCAAAAATGCAACAACAAAGAAGAATAAAGCAGCAAAAAGGCTTAAAAACTAGTACTTAACGTGTGTTTTTGACTCTAAATATGGAATTAAACAATCAAGCCCATATAATTCAACCAAATACATATCTTTGAAAATACCCGACTATCCTGATAGTCTCCCCTGTCGATTTTTATTAGATATATTATTCAACAATTGAGAGTATTTTAGTTTTTTAAACTAATTTGAATATTATCATTATATTTTTAAACAAATAACAAGAAAAATAAAACCAATATACAAACACAAAATAAAAACCATTATTTAACAAAATAAACACAAAAAAAGCAGCGCTTTTGCTTATCTTTTAAAGCAAAAGACTCAGGTCACATAAAGAAACATTATTTATCGCGGTTTTAGAGCCACCTGCTAGAGTAGCCAACTTTGTTACAAGCTGTGATGCACGTGATTTATTAACCAGTATAGAAATATTAATTACTGACTTTGGGCTAACAGCTCATTTACAGGTACGATAAACAAGGTTAGAAGTATGGAAAAACAGACTGTCGTGAAACTACCCTCGTTGATGCAAGTTCTTGTTGCTCTCGGTATTTTCCTTGCACTAGCATTCTCATTTACTGCTAAGTTAAATTTACCTATTCAGCTAGCACTCTACATCGGCTGGTTCATCATTATCGGCTTAGGTATAAAACTAGGTCATGATTACAAGTCATTAGAAAAAGCCGCAACAAAAGGTATTGCTAATGGTCTAGGTGCCGTATTAATTCTGCTTGCGGTTGGTGCTCTTGTAGGCACTTGGATTGCAGGTGGTATTGTTCCAACCATTATTTACTACGGTCTAAAAGCCATCCACCCATCCATTTTCTTGCTAGCAACAATGATCATTTGTTCATTAACCGCATTAGCAACCGGTACTTCTTGGGGTGCAGCAGGTACGGCAGGTATCGCTATGATGGGTATCGGCCAAGGTTTAGGTATTCCCGCGCCTATGACCGCTGGTGCTGTTCTTTCTGGCTGTTACTTCGGTGATAAAATGTCACCACTTTCAGATTCAGTGATCCTTGCATCTTCTATGTCCAACGTAGAAATCATGGAGCACATTAAAGGCATGTTGCCGATCGCATTAATTAGTTATGTGATCACTGGTATTATGTTTACTGTTGTGGGCTACCACTACGCTGGTAACGTGGACATGTCTCAAGTAGATTCTGTGATTCAAGCAATGGATAAGCAATTTGTTATCTCACCATGGTCTTTTATCCCTGTGGCTATTGTCTTGGTATTACTGGCTTTACGCTTACCATCATTCCCTGTTATTACGCTTGGTTCTCTATTAGGTATTATTTGGGCTGTGATGATCCAAGGTATGGATCCTTTAGTTGCTTTTAATACTGCATGGGCACCATTTTCTATTAGCTCTGGTGTTGAGTTTATCGATGCAATCCTTAACCGTGGTGGTATGTCGTCAATGCTTGGCTCTGTTGCCGTGATCATCTTCGGTCTTGGTTTTGGTGGTTTATTAGATAAAGTCGGTGTACTTCAAACTATTGCCCGTCTTTTTGAAAAACGCGTAAATTCCGCAGGTAGCCTATCCATTTCCACTATTGCTACAGCTTTCCTTGGTAACGTGTTTGGTTCTGCGATGTATGTATCACTGATCCTAACACCTAAAATTTGTGCGAAAAATTACGACCGTCTAGGCTACCAGCGTAAGAACCTTTCTCGTAACGCTGAGTTTGGTGGTACGTTAACCTCAGGTATGGTGCCGTGGAGTGATAACGGTATTTACATGGCAAGCATTTTAGGTGTTGCGACATTCTCATACGCACCATTTATGTGGTTAAGCTTCGTTTGTATTATCGTAACGATAGTCTGTTCATTCATGGGATGGTTTGTGGATCGCTGTCCACCAGCATCAGAAGCCCAATTAGCACAAGATGATGAAGAAGAAGCACTTGCTGTTAAACAGTTAACTTCATAATTCTGAAATTAAAAAGCCCCATCTATTGGGGCTTTTTATTACCTGTTTATAAAACAGTTTGTTACACTAGCATATACCATTAATTAATCACCATTTCGATATAACTGTTCCGCTTCATCTTGCGGCTCCAACTCATCAAATATCACTGGTGAAATGCTATCACTGCTAAACTGCAAGGTGACTGGATCAGAATAATTCGGAACATTGTCATAGCTAAACACCGAGTAAAATTTCGGTATATTGGCATTCCCAAATCGGTCAAATGTATATTCATCCTTGCCAGCATAAAGCTTTACGCCGTCTAGTGGTGTGCGAGGAGGATGAAAGCAATTTCTAACTACATAAACACCCACAAAGTCTGGATCGTCAGGCTTCTTCCAGGTCAATTTCGTTGCACCATCAACTAGTGTGGCATTTAAGTCTGTTGGTGCTGCCACTGGTTGTTTTCGACGTTCTATGTACTCAATAACCAACTGCGGACATTTTTCACTATCACAATTGAACCAAGTCACCATGGCATTTTTGTGCCTTGACGCCGAAGTGGCACGGATGATCAAATTAAGAGGCTGCCCACTGCTAATAACATCTTCTAAATGTTGTCTTGCAGAGCTATCAAACATAAAGCTTTTTCTAGGCGATTTAGATAAACCGATACTACTTGCCTCGTAACCTAGGTATTCGATTTTTTCACGATTTTTTACGCTATAAAAATCAAGGTTATCAATTTCAGCAATATCAACAGTGAAGCGCATTGGTTGTGCAATCTCTCTCGATTGCTCATGCTCTATCTCAAAATAGGCTTGAGTGATAACAATCTCTTTTTCCTGATTGAGGCAGTCTAATGAAAACATGACTTGCCCAAAGACTGTATTTTCATCACTGTCAAAGCCACATTGGATAACATTCTTTTGTGGTGGTTCTTGTAGGGTAAAAGTATGACAATCACTTGCCGATATCGCGACCTTAGATGTTTTTTTGGTGTAGATAACTTCCAAGCTTGGGCGGTAATGAATACCACCACCAAAACGGCCATATCCGATATCAAATTGCATAATTTGGGAATCATTGCCAATTGGAAGCGAAGTCGGCCCCTGAATTTTGAGAAGTAAACGTCCTTGATTTAGTTGTTGCTGCAGTAACTGTTTTTCTATCGCACTGAAACACCATGACTTCCAAATACCTTGTGTTATTTGATCGGAGCAAATGGCATCACCTAGGGTTTGTTGCGGTACAGCTTGATGAATTTGATCAAAACTTCGGATATTGGTGATTTCTTCTGGATCAAGAATAGAAACTGACCATTCACCATAATTTTCTATTTTGGCGCCTACACGATTCATTGGATATAGCGAAAAACAGGCATCTTTGATAATTGCATCTTCGGGCAATCTATCAATATCAAAAGCAATGACACCATAACAAATCCCTTTAGTTTTATTGACACCAATAAACAGAGAGTTATATCCAAAATGCTCCGCATTAAACTCTTTTGTTAATTCCCCTACATAGCCAATTTGTTCAGCTGCGGGGAATAAGGTGTAAGAAAACTCATCTTTTGCCAAATTTGTTTTTATCTTAAGTTCTGGAGCGAAAGGTGATTTTATTCGTGTCACCCGATTCACTTTTCTCAAATTATAAAAGTATCGATGACCAGATTGTAATTGACTATCAGTGAAACTATTTTCGGAAGTATTGGCGATTAAGGTTTCAGGAGTACAATGGTATTTGGGCGTATCACTTCGATAAATTTGATAATAGCAATTACTATCGTCCTCACCACTATTCCAAACTAATTCAACTTGGGTATCATCAACCTGCTTAATCGTGAAGTTTTCAGGTCGAGATGGCGCAAGTTCAGAATAATCAATCGCACTATTTAACGCATAAAGCAAAGCAGGAATATTCTCATTCACACTTTGCGTCATGTTAACTAAATAGTCCGGTATATTCCGACTACCTACCTCGACAACACTGGAGAGAATCCCGCGATCATAGTAGTACTCACGACCACTTCCATGGATCAAATTAGCAGGTGGCTTACCTCTGTGTATGCCATATTGTCTGTTTGTTACTTTATGAATTTTATGCGCCATATTGGCGCATAAAATATTCAAGTCGGTCCCTTCAATTTCAGCTTCATGGTTAAACTTATGAGCAGGGAAAAACACGTTCCCCTGCGAGTGATAATCTAACGCAATACTGATATTTTTATGTTCTTCAACAAACGTTTTGATAGCTTGTGTTTCTGGCTCTGAAAATGCCTCAGGTCCACTGTAAATATTCGACTGAGTATCAAAACTACGCTTAAAATTCACGCCAAAGTTTCGATTCAAATCAACGCCAAACGTGCCGTCTTTATTATCTCGTCTATTCTTGCGCCAAAATGAAAAGTGTTGTCTTGAATATTCAAAACCGTCAGGGTTAAGACAAGGCACCATATAGAGTGTGTTTCGCGTTAATGCCTCAACAACATCGGGATTGGAAGGATAATTATCAAGAATATACTGAATAAAATTCACTGCTAACTCGATACCAATCCATTCTCTTGCGTGAATCGTTCCCGTATAAAGCAATGCGGGCTTCAAATCTGCATAAGCCACATCTTGTGACAAAGTCACCATCATGATTGGACGATCTTCATGAGTCTGACCGATATTCTGCAACCGGATCAAGTGAGGATACTTCTTCATCGCCTCAGTGAGAAAATCAATCGTATCTTGATAAGAGAGATATTGTTTTTTCATTACTCAACCTCACTCGGCTGAGTATTCCAAGCTGCAATAATTGCATTGAGTTTTTTCTGCTTTAAATTACTCACTTCAAGTAATCGTGAAGGATGATTATTCAAGACATCCAACGTTCCAGCTACACCAAAACGCTCAACAACCTTGTTAGCTAGATTTACTCCGATCCCTTTAACTGAGGTAAAAAACTCGATTATCTGTTGTTGATTAAGCGCATCCTCTGTCTTATCTGAATCAATCGCAGCTGTTGGGTATTGCGCTTGCTCGACACCTAAATCTAGTGTCTTCTCTAATTCCGCTTGCGGTTTCGGTTCTAAAAACTTTGCTAAAAACTGATTCAGTCCGTTATCACCACTATGTAGACCTTGTAAGTTCCAGACTTCACTTGGCCACTCTTCATTTAAGTCATCTTGGATGTTTTCTAGCGCATATAACTTATCTTGAGGATTTAATTCACCTGTATCCGTTGAAAATGATGCTTGTCCAAATGAGATATTACGCATCGTTCTCAATAGCGAAGAATCAATTTTCCCTAGCTCTTCCCAGTTCTTATGAGGGAAGTAAGGTTTTTTAAACATCTCAGGCGCCAGTTGCCACATTAAATACTGTCCAATCCAATCACGAATATAAGGAAAAGCAGCAAACGCCGTCGCACATTCTAAAATGCTGTATTCATCGTTGTGACTCACTGCAATATCACATGCCCAATATTCAGCTTTCGCAGCTTTAGATGCATTAATTGCAACTTCCAATACTTTCTCTGGAATGGCTTGATAATCCATACTGCCACCTTGGCTAGTATTGGTTAGCCACTCTCCTTCTGGCGGTCTACGCCAAAAAGCACAAACAGGTTTATGCCCAATCAACATCACACGAATGTCCGCTTTCATTGGAACAAAATCTTGTATATAAGCCGGAAAATAACGACGTTCAGAAAATAGCTTTACTGCCTCATCAGCACTATCAACTTTGTGGACAAAATACCCACCGTAGTTTGATGGCCCATAAGAACGTTTAATAATTTTCGGGTAACTTGTCTCGTTGATATAATCAAGTGCCTCTTCCACATTATAAAATATCTTTGTTTTAGGAATAGGTAATTGATACTTATGGCAAAAATGAGTGACGTTTTCTTTCGATTTATTACAAAACTGTGCATCCAAAGACGGAATAAACTTCACATTCGGAAGTGCTCTTGAGATATCACGAAATGTTTCGTAAGCAGTAGCTGGAATATTACCAATCAGTACATCAATTTTTTTTCTTTTCACTTCATTGATAAAGCGCTGCTTATCATTAGCCCAATGATACGTCACTTGCTCAATCTTATCCGGCCAACCTTTGAAATTCGAACGATCAAAGAAACGTAAGACATGATCTAAATAAAGTAAGCCAAGTTTTGGTCGAGAAGTTGCATTAACGCTTTGCATATTTCCTCCTTAAATTATGCGAAATCAGTGTAGTTAATATCAGAAGCAACGTTTGAATTAGTGGATGTGTTTTTTGAGCGATGGCTCTGCTTTCTTGTTTTTCTATCTATAAGCTCAACAATGCATTGAATTTTCTTAGCATTAAAATTGATGCCCATTTTTTCTTGTTCTGGTGTTGCAAAAGCAGGAATACCGTTAACTTCAAGCACAACATACTTTTGATGCTCGATATCATAAATAATATCAACGCCCGCAATTTCTAACCCCGAAATGCGTGCCGCTTTAAGGGCGAGCTCAATTACCTCTGGCGGAGCTTCTCGTTGTATGACATTACCACCGCTTGTAATGTTAGTTTTCCAACTCCCCTCGGCCGCTTTTCTGCCATAACAGGCAATAAACTGATCATCGACAATATCAACACGGTAATCAGTGAAGTCATTTTCTATGATACGCTCTAGGTATAGCTGAGGTGATGCTTGATTCACGATGTAAGGATAAATTAAGTCAAGATCACGCTCACTTTCGAGTTTGATGATCCCGTTACCTCCCCAGCCATTGATTGGTTTACAAATGGCTTGTCCTTGCCAAAAATGGAAATGCTTTTTTAAGTTATCTATATTTTTTTTATTGCAAACAACATAGTCTGGCGTATTAATACCATGCCTTTTTAATAATTGAGCTGTTTTAAATTTATCTTCAGTTAATTCAAATGCTTCATAGTTATTAATAGTTGGAATAATAGTGCTAAGCGTTTGATACAAATACGTTTGATAAGGTGTTTGCTGACCTGCATTATATGAAAAAAACAGATCTAATGAGCCCATATCCTGATCGTTACAGAAAATACTTCCGTCATGAGCAACCGCATTACCAAGATCAAGGTTGGTAACAACGCTGATACCTCGTTCGTTTAACTTAGAGGTTAATTGGTTCTGTATCTGCTCACCACCACCGTTTTGATACATCCATAATCCAATACGACGTTCCATTTTAACTCCTACTGTAAATACGCCATAAACATAAAAATCCCCCACTCATGTAAACATGGTTTCATATAAGCTTGTTAAAATGCAATAATTAATAATAAATTAGTAGCATATTAAAATTGCATTTATGTGGAGTTAGCTATGAAACACGATGATTATTTAATTCTTAAGACAATGATGAAAAAAAACTCTTGGACCAAAAACAAAAAAGGGGTCGATGAGTATGGTCAATTGATGGCTGGTTGGCTAAAAGAGCTTGATATGGACCTTCAGTGTTTTCAGCGTTCAGAAATAGGTAATCATCTGCTCTTTACCTCTTCACATGAAGATCAATCCCCAACTCTTCTTCTCCTTGGTCATCTTGATACCGTATTTCCACCAGATACGTTTGAAGAAGTCAGTGAGGATGAAGAGTGGCTATACGGACCTGGTGCATGTGATATGAAAGGTGGGAATTTTGTTGCTTTAATGGCACTACGTAATATCTACGAAACACTGGGGCAAGTTCAAAATATAGATGTCTTACTCGTCAGTGATGAAGAAACAGGAAGTGATGACAGTAAGTCTCTACTTCGAACTATTGCGCCAAATTACAGTGCTTGTATTGATTTTGAAGCAGCCGGAAAAAATCATGAAGTAGTAACTGCACGTAAAGGAATTGCTACCTACACCATTAATATTGAGGGTAAAGCAGCACATGCTGGTAACCATTTTTGCGATGGTGCGGATGCCAATTTAGTCGCAGCAAAACTTCTTATTCAGTTAGCCGAACAAACCGATCTTGAAAATGGAACCACAATCAATGTCGGAAAAATAAATGGTGGTATTGGTGCTAATACAATATCACCACACGCTACTCTCACCGTGGAAGCTCGCTTTACGAGTCTTAATGAGCAAAAACGAATTATTGATGTTATTCCTAAACTCGTTAATCACTATAACAAAGATGGTATTACCCTATTTATTGATGGTGGGTTACAGAGAGATGTTATGGTGCCGACTTCAGATCAAGCAGCATTAATTGATAAGCTCTCGAGCATTATTGGTATCCCGTTAAAAACTGAAAAACGAGGAGGTGTCAGTGATGCTAACATTATTGCGGGAATGGGCGTACCTACTCTTGATGGCTTTGGCCCTTATGGCGATGGCGATCATACCAAGCATGAGCGAGTATCGAAAAAAAGCATTAAGAGAAGGATCTTAGAAGTGACTAAGGTATTGGAATATTATGCTTCTTAGAATTAAGAAGCACCTGGCTTTAATCAGCAGTTGTAATATTGGTAAGACGGTGGATTATTCTTAGTTCAATACCATTTAACACTAAGAGAACTCTGAAGTTGTATGACTACTTTAGAGTTCTACATAATCCACTGATTAGATCAAAATACATCTGTTCATACTTTATGCTAAACCGACCCTGGATTAGCCCGTTTTTGTCAAGATCTCTGTTTTGCCTGCTGATATTTGGGCACTATGTAAATTGTCTAATTTAAATTGTATAGCCCTAATTGGATGACGCCATAAGTAACGTGGAAATGTCCAACGTAACACATGGATCATTTGTAATCGTTTGGCAGATTGGTAGCAATGCCCAATACAATGCGTACAACTTGGCTTATCATCACCTAGTCGACAACCTGTTACGCGCTCCTCAACATACTCGATAAGACTTTCACATTCAGGGCAAACAATTGCCCCACGGTGCAACGTTTTACAATATAGGCGAATCATCGCTTTCACTGCGTTCAGTTCACGTTGCGAACGAACTGAATGATTGTTTTGAGCTATCATAGTGGCGTTATTATCCACTGGGACTATAAAGATCCAATGATAAAGATCAATTTTTCGAAGAAATCATAATTTTTTGAGCAAATATCGAAATTTAAGCCAAAATATTGATTAAAAGGCATACTTTAATACATTGTTCAAAAAAAGAACTAAATGTAAAAATCACCTCCTAATCAGTTTAATAGATACTTCAACTGGGTTTATACTCTACTTTTATGTGTGTTGACGGGAAAAGTACATACCTTAAAGTAATACCTCTTAATCATTTATTACCTTTGTTGCTAATCTATATTGTTGAGGATTCTATGATTCCATTTGCTCTCGATTTAAAAACAATCAAAGCCGTTATTTTTGATTTAGATAATACCTTGGTGACTTCAAACATTAATTTTTCTCAGATACGCCAACAACTGAGCTGCCCCCAAGATATCGACTTATTAAGTCATATTGAAACACTGAACGCTAATGAAAAGGCGCATGCCAATAATATTATTTTTGAACATGAACTTTCTGATGCAGAAAGCTCTTTTCCGATGACTGGGTGCCATGAACTACTTATGTATTTGCAAGCAAATGAGATAAAAACGGCAATTATTACCAGAAACTGCTTGGCAGCAACTCACAAAAAACTCTCACATAATCAAATCAGTGTTGAGCGTGTAATCACCCGCGAATGTTTCCCACCAAAACCTAATCCATCCTCTCTAGAGTCACTAGCAAAGGATTGGGGGTTGATGAGTGATGAAATACTTTATGTTGGTGATTATTTTTATGACTTGCAAGCGGCTTATAACGCTAAGATGCCGTCTTGCTTGGTCCATCATGGTGAGGAATTAGCGTTTAGCCATGCCGCTTCATTGGCTTTAAATGAACTAAGCGATTTACTTTTTCAATTTCAATTATTAAAGAAAAACTAACAAGGCCATCATAAAAATAGCCTTGTTAAATAAGTCATCATAGTCAGCAACTTATCGAGTGACAAATGTTGCCATTTGACTATTAAGTTCAGTAACTTGTTCTTTTACTTTAGAAGATGTTTCTGCTGCACTTTGACTATGGTTGGATACCTGATTTACAGAATCAGTAATATCAGCCATGAGAACGGTAATTGAATTTGTTGCATGTGATTGCTGCTCTGCGGCTGCGGCAAGCTCTTCCATTTGACCATTTAATTGGCCAATTTTTTTTGTGGTCGAGAGTAACCGCGACACTGCTTTTTCAATATGTTCAGCACCTTGATCGGCAAGAGTTTGACTACTATCAATTTCTTCAACCACAGCATGTGTAGAGTGTCGAATCGCATTAATAATATCGTTAATTTCTGTCGTCGATTGGGTTGTCCTTGTTGCTAACATTCGAACCTCGTCTGCTACTACAGCAAAACCTCGGCCTTGCTCTCCAGCTCTTGCAGCTTCAATAGCAGCATTAAGTGCGAGTAAATTCGTCTGCTCAGCCAAGCCTTCAATCACTTCCGTCACCCGACCAATCGCTTCACTTTCTTTACTTAATCGCGTTACCTGAGTACTCGCCGTAGCAATATTGTTGTGCAAGGTTTCCATTGTAATTTTATTTTGCTCTAGTGCATCACGCCCTAACTCGATTTCTCCTTTAGAGTCTGACAACTTTTGTACCGATAACGTTACCTGCTCTAAAGTATTGGCTGTGGCAGAGGCGATTTCTTCCAATTGGCTTCCCATTTGTTCAATGCTCGCTTGTTGGTGCACCACGTTCGATGATGTGACATGTGCAGAAGTCAGCAAATCTTCCATGCTTACATCAACTTGTTGAACTTTATCCGTAACACCAGAAACAATTTCTGCCAGTGAAGCATTCATTCTATTTATTGATTCTGTTAAAACGGCCAGTTCATCATTACCAACAACCTTAAGAGGGGGTTGAGATACATCACCAAAAGCAATCGTCTTTGCTCTCTCAGACAGCAATGAAACTCGGCGACCAATCGTATTTCCCATATATTTTGAAATAGCGATAGCCGAACTAACAATTAGTACAATGGCAATACACATGGTCGTTAGCGCATTTTGAATCGATTGATTAATTCCTTGCCCGCTTTGATCTGCCCGCTGTTGCTGTGCTTGAACTACCGTTTCTAAACTCTGCTCAAGGGCTACGGCTGAAGGTAATAGCTCATTTGCCATAAGTTGATTCGATTTATTCCACTCAGGTGAGAGACGAAGGGCTATCACATTCTCTGCTAAAGGAAAGTAAAGTTGCTGCATCTCTTTAAAAAGCGACCATAACGATGCGTGCTCTTCCGTTAGTCGATCTAACTTTTTATCAATTTCAGCTACTGATTTTTTATGTGACTTAATTAAATCTCGATATTTATCTAAGTACTCTTGCTGCCCATACAACAAAAAATCGCGAAGTGAAGCCAATGCATTTGCTAGTGATACATAGCTGTCAGCATAAACCTTAAAAAGTCTTTTTCTCTCACCGCCAAACGGGTTACTGGATTCTTCATTAATCAAACTTTGGATCTGATCTAATGCGACCTCAGCAATGGGGGCCGCTTCATTAATGAAAAGGTTATGGGCAGGTAAATTTTCACGGCTATGACTTAAAACAAGCAATTGATTCAATGATGTCTTAACAGATTCCCATTGTTCTTGAATGGTGTTGAACTTCTGCGCTGAAATCAACGTTTGAAGCGTTGGCAAAGACTCATTAATAGAGGCAATCGTCTTGTGAACATCTTTATTCAATTGTTGGCTATGCTGATCATCTCCTCCCAATAACATATAAGCACGAATAGAAGATAGCGATGCTTGTACCGATTGCTGTATACCTCGGCTCGTATCGACAGTCGGTATATCAGAAGTCAGTAGAGAAGATGCATATTGTTCAACCGTCGAGATATTTCGATAGGTAAATACCGAAGAAACAATAAAAAGCAATGTCAATAAGGCAAAGCTCAGTTGTAACTTCCTTGATATCGTAAGTTTCATCCATAAACTCCTGATAAAAATATTAATAAAATATAGCTAAATTTTACAAATTATTAAACAAAACAGTAAAAAGAATTAACATTTATCCGAATTTAGAGATCTACTGCAAATTGCTTTTTTATAGAACGAGTTAGATAAAAACAAAGCGCCATAATTTTGACGATCTCATACCATGCAGAGACTAAAGAAAACAATCAAACGTGAGAAGAGATAAAGACGTGCTTTAGAGTATTACGATAAATAAATAAATAGAGAGCAGAGTAACTTATTCAACATCGGCCATATTTTACTAGAATGAAAATGGTATGGCCGATGTCACTTATAATGATTAATTATCCGAATTTAAACGACGTAAAAGTTGATCTTTTAAATTCGGCGGCGTGCCTTTAATGGTTAACGTATCTGTTTCTGCATCATAGAAAATACGCTCACCCAGCAACATACTGTCGAAATTAAGCGTCATACCACCGCCAGAGCCCACAAATTTCGTAAGTTTACGCATTGCAGTACGATCGGCAGGAAAGCTTTCTTCTAACTCATAACCTTGCTTTGACGTGAATTCATAGAAGTTAGTACCGTCGTCAGAAGTCGGTAACTCACCCGCAAGCTCTTTCACCGCGACTTCATCACCCGCTTGTAGTTGGCCATTACAGTAATCATAAACCTGCTTACGATATTGCTGTTTTTCTTCTTTATCTAAACGTGAATCAGCACAGAAATCTTCCACAGCTTGCATCAGCACTTGGTTTTGTTCTTTAACATCTAAGCCAACATCTGCTTGCATAAAGTCTAAGAAAAAGTCTGCAATTTTACGTCCCACACGCCCTTTCGCGAACGTTAAGTAACGCTTAGATTCAGGATCGGTTTCCCATGAAGACAAATCAATTCGCGCAACAATATCCATTTTGGCGATATCAAGGTAGTCAGTCGCGCTAATACTTAATTGCTCAGTCACCTTCATACTGTGACAGGTCGGTAACATGCCAATAAACAGGTAATCTGTTGCTAATGACTGGTATTCCGCCATCACAACCGTGCCCGCTTCAGCAAAAGGATACTTAGCCAACTCAGTTTGTAAACGCTTAACAGCCATATCTGAAAACGTTAAGAAATCTAATTCGCCTTGACGGAATTGCTTCAGCCAATGAGAAAACTCACTGTCTTGAGCAAAAAGTGCAAACCCTTTTGCCCCTTTACTGCTGTAAATGCGATGGAGTTCAGCCACGAGATCTTCAGTCGATGCATCGTTCTCAAGAGTCTGATTTCTTAAATGTATTTCTAGTTCATCTTGGTCGTTTTTTGTCAATTGATGAAGAATGACATTAGAAAGTGTTAGGCTCATAATGAAAAGGTTTTCAAGAAAAGTGAACTCTAGGTTATCATAAGTCGCTTATGTAAACATTAAACAAGATTTCTTATGCCAATTACTTCAAAATACAGCACTAAACAAGTTGAACAAATCATTGATGACATGTTCGATGTACTTGAAAAACATAAAACATCACCAGAATTAGCACTGATGGTTGTTGGTGATATTGCAACCAATATTATTAACGCGAATGTGCCGGCTGCTCAACGCGCAGTGATTGCAGAAAAATTTGCTAAAGCTCTGCAGACCTCAATTAAAAAAGACTAAGTTTAATAGTCATATTAAACTTGCATTGAAGACTGAGAAGAATTGACATTTATGGTCGCCAGCGGAAATACCTACAAAGAGAAAGTCTCACAGCTGATTAGCTGGGGGCATTGGTTCAGTTTCTTTAATATCATCGCCTCCATGCTATTGGGTACGCGATATATTACACATTCAGACTGGCCAGCAACGCTGATCGGGCAACTTTACCTTTTATTGAGTTGGGTTGGCCATTTCGGCTTTCTTGTTTTTGGCATCTATATTCTGATCATATTTCCAGCCAGCTTTTTGATACCTTCACAACGTTTAATGCGTTTATTTGGGGTATTAGTCAGCACCGTTGGTTTAACTGCCCTATTACTTGATACCTATGCTTATCAAACAGTAGATTTACATTTAAGCCCATTAGTATGGGATTTATTGTTAAGTGGCGATAAGACAGAATTAAATGCTAGCTGGCAATATCTATTTGTCGTTGTTCCAGTCATCTTCCTCTTTGAGCTCATGTGCTCAGAGTGGGTATGGCGCAAACTTAGAAAGCTAACCCGTAAACATGTTGGCGGTCCTATCGCACTTGTTTTTGGGGTTTGCTTTCTAGGTAGCCATCTAATTTACATCTGGGCAGATGCAAATTTATACCGTCCTGTAACCATGCAGCGTTCTAATTTTCCTTTCTCTTATCCTATGACGGCTAAAACCTTCATGGAAAAGCATGGTTTACTTGATCGACAGGAATACACTAAGCGCCGTGCAGAGCAAGGCATACAAAACAGTGAATTTGTTCGCTATCCGATCAGCAAGTTAAGTTTTAATGATCAAGGCACAGACCAAAACCTGATGATCATTATGGTTGATAGTCTACGCAGTGATATGTTGACATCAACGGTTATGCCTAATTTAACAGCATTTGCTCAAAACAACCTGAATTTCACCAATAACTACAGTTCAAGTAATAGCGATTCGACTGGCGTATTTGGTCTGTTATATGGCTTACCAAGTGGCTATATCAATAGTATTCACGCAGAGAAAAAATCTCCCGTATTACTCAATACTCTTCAAGAGCGTGATTATAATTTTGGCTTATTCAGTGGCGAGAACTTTGACCTACCAATTTATCGTGAAGCAATTTTTGCCAATACTAAATTGGCAGTAACAGATTCACGACACGCTCGCGATATTGAAAGCGATTCTCATGCAATAAAAGATTGGGATCATTGGTTAAGTAAACAAAAATCAAATAAACCATGGTTTAGCTTCCTTGAACTGACCTCTGTTCAGCAGTTTAAAGAAGGTGAACATTATAAACCTCGCTTTACTCCTTCATTAGGCAGTAATGCCATTAATGAAAAAGGAGTTGATTCCACATTGCTGCTTAAAAACAGTTACCGTAATGCTGCGTATCATATTGATGAAATGCTCGGACGAGTGTTTGCTCAATTAGAAGCAAAAGGTGATATGGCAAATACCATTGTGGTGATTGCCTCAAACCACGGCACTGAATTTAATGAGACAGGTAACAACACTTGGGGAGCTGGCAGTAACTACAGCCAATACCAAATAAAAGTGCCGCTGATCATTCACTGGCCCGATCATTCTGCGCAAGAAGTGACACGCTTAACAAGTAATTTAGATCTAGTGCCAACACTAATGGAATCATTACTTAATGTGGCTTCCGCGAACACAAATTACAGTTCAGGTGTGAGTTTGTTTAATAACAATAATAATCGTCGTTGGTTATTAGCTGGAGATGATTCTGATATTGCTGTTGTTGAAAATAAACAAACAACCGTGGTTGATAAATATGGTAACTACAATGTCTACGATAAAAATTACCAATTAGAAGATGAAGGCAAGCCAAAGCTTTCAACATTAATGCAGGTCATGAATGAATTAAAACGTTTCTATGAACCGAGACATAATCAAGATAATGACAAGTAATTATTTATCGTAAACTACAAATAAAAAGCAGCGCTAATTAATCGCTGCTTTTTATTTATCAGTGGTAATCATCTCTTGCATCGTGATAACAATGCTCAAATCCATCTTGCCAACCATGAGAATACTTACCCTGCTTTGCCATTCGTTCAGGATCACGTCTAAACCCCTTCTTATACATCATTTCATCAAGCTTTCTGCTATGACACCCATCTTGATAACCATCAAGATAAGGGCGTGTAAAACCTAACTCAGACAGCTGTTGATGACGACTTGTCGTGCATCCCATTAATAAAAAATATAAGCACAAACAAAAAAAAATCTGACGATATATCATAGTTAGTACTCCTCTCACTTTCTTTTACCCAGAAAATCATTACTGATTGAAATATGAGCATTCCCTTAAGGATAGAAAAATAAGCATCATTAAAATGTCTAAATAAAAAGACAATAAATGTATCGCTTTTATCGTTTTTTGTTCTTACTTTGAAAAATAATATATTTTTGTAGGATTTATCGCGCCTATTCATTAATAAATAGTTTGGATAAAAACAATGAAATTTATATTAAAATAAAATTTTATTTAATTGTAATATTTTTTGAATAATGACTTGCATTGATATTTTGTATCAAAAAATACAAAACAGCAGAGAAAGCAACACTCAAAATACCTTAAGTGAACTTTCGTAATATTTTTTATTGATACTTAAGCTATTCTTAATTAACTGTAAAAATAATTATAAACTACGCATCAATAGCGCAATTTAATAGTTAATTATTATACTTTATAAATTATTTAAGCTCGATTGCTGTTTTGCATATTGCTTTGGAGGTATTCCCATTTTATTTTTAAAAAATGTAATAAAAGCACTAACTGATTCATAACCTAAATCATCTGATATTCGTTGTACAGGCACTCCATCCGAGAGCTTTTTAAAAGCTAGAATTAGATGTAACTGTGCACGCCAACGAGCAAAAGACATTCCAAGTTCTTGATTTACGAGTCGACTAAGTGTCCTTTCACTCATCGCAAATCTTATAGCCCATTGACCAACTGTATTTCTATTTGAAGGATCATCTAACAGAGATTCTGCAATCTTATGTAGTCTAGGTTCCTTAGGTATTGGGAAATCAAACTGTTCAGTAGGCATTAAAACCATTTGATCGATTAGTACATCAATTATACGACCTGTTTCCTTTATTTTCGAATGTTGATGATCAAGGTGACATAAATAAGTGATTAACTCTCGTAATAAAGGAGAAATTGACAACATCACTGGTTGTTGAGGTAAGCCTTCAATACAAGGATCAATAAATAGATTACACACCTTCGCACCTGGCGATATACGAATATTATGAGGTGTCTCTGTTGGTACCCATACCGCAGTATTTGATGTCATCATCCAAACTCTATCAGATACGTTACATGTAACATATCCACTCAATGGCAAAACAAGTTGACACTTCTTGTGGCTATGTATTGGTGTTTCACTTTTTTTTTCTATGCCACTTAAGATATAACCTATTGCTTTTTGTGAATATGAATCTGAATCAAAATTTGGATCAAAAGACTGATATTGCATAATTACTCTCTAAAATATTTGTGTGATGAATATATATCTCAAAAAGTAACAGTGCAATAGCACATTTAGCTATTTGACAAACTTGATTTTCTGCCGAATTTCACGTTCAGGAAACATTTTTGCTATTTTGCAAGCCATCCTTACATCAAGGAGAATTTTTTTCTCTAAATCATGTATTTTTAGCTAGAAGAGTTTGATAAAGCTTAAGAACAATGACATAAAAAAATTATAGATAAAATAAATTTATTTGTATTATTTTTAAGAATCCCCCCTCTTTTTAATCATGTGACTTAAAAATATTGATATCTAAATTAATCTTTTCAATATTGTATAAATTGCTAATTCTATATCTTAATAATCTTGTATTTTAGATACATAATTAAACAAGTTTTCGACTTTATATAATTACATTATTATCGATTAAAGTTAGTGATTGTAAGCTAAAAAATGAAAGAATTTGATTACAGCTAATTTGTAGTTCAACCCCAGAAACACATACAGAAAAAAGTAAAAAACAACGAAATATTATTACCAATACTCGCTAAATAATCTTTCCCTCAGCAACAATATTATTATTAATTGGAATCCTGATTTCCTAATAGGCATAATTAAGAAAATCTCATTTAATTGCCTAAGAAAAACTACACCTCAAGTATTACTTTGCTCGCACTTTTTGCTCTTAATTTGAATAACAGCACAATTTTGTGGGTTATATCGCGCCTATTTATCAGTGAACAGTTAAAATATAAACAGTTAAAAATAATATTAAAAATGAATTAAGCTCAATTGGAATTTGTCCTTTAATGAAGAAGCACGTTGATCTTTTTTATCAAAACATTACAAAGCAATGGGGAAATGCGCATAGCTTACGTACCATATGTGAACTGACTTGCCGTAATCTTATGGAGTGTTTTGACGTTCATCATTGCCAGCTGATTGTTGCTTATAAAGGACATTGGCAGTCTCTAGTACAACTGAATGAAGCCGGTATCCAGTATAGCTTTCCACCTGTTGTGATTTCAGAAGAAACACATACCGATATTTACCAATCACTTATAGGGCAAAACAGCACACAACCCTTCACTACCTCTAATGGTGATTTTCATCGTGCATGGCTGCCATTACTCCGTCGTGAGCAACGCATCGGCTGGCTAATTATAGATTTTCCTCATGTAGCAAAAGTAGATATTGAGGCATTCCGTCAATTGTGTACGCTACTCGCCACTGAAATTGATGCTGACCTTTTATCGCAAACAATCAAAACAGAAAATAGCTCTCGCCGACACGCCGAGCAAGAATTAAGAAACAGCCAATACGAACAAGATCTACTACTTGAACAACTTAAAGCGATGCATAGTATTTCATTCATGTTATGGCGAACAAAGTCAATCAAAGAAATGCTCTTTATTGCCGTTGATGAAGGAAAAAAACAACTCGAAATCGATCGTATGGCAGTCTTTCTATTTGATAAGGAATACCGCATGCATGGTACCTATGGTACAGACATTGCGGGTAATACTATTGATGAATATTATTTTGAGTCAGTGATCCCTGAACAATGGTACGCCGCACGAACACTTGAAGAAAAAGAATACCTCGCCGTTCAAGAAAACACCCCGCTTTATCACGATTTAAAGCAGGTTGGCTTTGGCTGGAGTGCCTATATTGCCTTATGGGATGAAGATACCCCAATTGGTTGGATTGCTTGCGATAATCTCTTAACAGGTCGTCCTTTCCGTACTTATCATCACCAGTTATTAAAACAATACGGGTTTATTATTTCGCAGCATCTTGTTCGCCATCAGGCTGAAGATCGTCTCAAACGGCTCAATAGAGATCTCGAAAAGCGCGTACTTACCCGTACTGAAGAGCTTAATAACGTTAATAAGATGCTGGAAAAAATTTCTCGTCTTGATCCATTAACCAATATAGCTAATCGTCGCGTATTTGATGAGTCAATTGCTGATGAATGGCGTCGAGCTGAAAGGCATCAGTTGCCCATTTCTTTATTGATCATGGACATTGACCACTTCAAACAATATAACGATTATTTAGGTCATGACGCCGGTGACGTCTGCTTAAAGACAATAGCTCACGGGCTGGCTGATATTGAAAAACGTGCAGGCGCGTTATTTGCTCGTTTCGGTGGGGAGGAGTTTGTCTTATTACTGCCAGGTCAAGACAGTAAAGCCGCTGTTTTTTCAGCGAAAAAAATCTTAGCTACGATGAATGAAATGGCGTTGCCTTTCCCCCAGAATGAAGAGTCAGAGACGAAAACAGACTCAATAGTCACCCTCAGTATTGGTGTGAGCTCTATGGTACCGACTCAAGGCAGTAATTATAAAATGTTATTTAATACCGCAGATAAAGCCTTGTACCGCGCAAAAGGTGAAGGGAGAAACTGTTACAGACTCTTACTCTAGCTTTAATACAAAGTGGTTACTCACTCAATAACGTAACCACTTTGTACTCTTCATATCTTCTATTTTTCTTTTGGCTTTCGTTTCCGCGTTGTTTTACTCGTAGTATTAGATGAAGATTTTGCTCCTGCCGTTTTCTTTGAGTATCGACGCTTAGCTCCCCCTTTACTCCATTCGGGTGACTTTAGATCGCGTAAGCTTTGTGGAATATCGGAGACTTTCACTTTTTCCATCAAGGCTGTTACCTGTACCTCTAATGCACCCATAAAGGGTTGATAAGCATACTTTTTATCTGCCATATCCTGTAGCTGATGTTCCCAATGCGCTGTCATATCAGGGTAGGTTGCTTCATTCGGCAAAGCATAAATTAAGCCTCTCCCAGCCTCTGTTGCATGAATTGTTTTACCTTGTCGATGTAATAACTGACGCTTAAATAAAATTTCTAAAATACCGGCTCGCGTTGCTTCAGTGCCCAACCCATCAGTATCACGTAAGATTTTCTTTAACGATGGATCAGAAACAAAGCGTGCTATCCCCGTCATTGCTTGTAATAAGGTCGCTTCCGTAAATGCTTTGGGAGGCTCAGTCATTTTGTCTTTTATTACACCATCTCGACAGGTTAATACCGTACCTTTTGTCAATGGTGGTACTTTATCAGCCAGATCGTTATCATCACCTTTATCATCTCGCCCTAATAATACCCGCCAGCCCGCATCCATTAGTTGACGCCCTTTTGCTACAAACTGCCCTTTAGCAATAGTAAAGACTAACTTAGCTTCTGCATAAATCGCTGCAGGGTAAAATTGCATCAAGTATTGTCTTGCTACTAATTGATAGATCTTCGCTTCACTTGAGCTTAAGCTTTGTGGGTTCACCGCTTTTGGCGTAGGGATAATCGCATGGTGAGCATCCACTTTTTTATCATTCCATGCTTTGGATTTTAATGATGTATTTGCGCTAGAAACTGCATTCGATAAGCTATTGTCAGTATTAGCAATAGCACGGCAAACCTCACCTGCTTGCTTAAAATGATCGTTAGGTAAATAGCGACTATCAGAGCGTGGGTAAGTGATCACTTTATGCTTTTCATATAACGACTGACAGGTACTTAAAACATCAGCCGCACTCATACCGTAACGTTTAGCAGCATCAATTTGTAATGCAGATAAAGAGTAAGGTAATGGCGCGGCTTGCTTGGTTTCTTTACGCTCAGATTCGGTGACTTCCGCGGGTTGCCCTTTTATACGACTCACCACATTTTCACAAAGCTGCCGACTGAGTATTCTTCCCTCTTCATCTTGATAAGGCTCGCAAGCTTTACTTGGTAGCCATCGCGCCTGAATCTCTTGCTCTGCATAAGGAATAAATGCAAAGACATCATAAAAAGGCTTAGGGATAAAATTAGCAATCTCATCATCACGACGCACCACTAAACCTAAAATCGGTGTTTGTACGCGCCCAACAGACAATACCCCACGATAGCCCCCTTTTTGCCCAAGTAAGGTGTAAGCTCGGGTCATGTTCATGCCATAAAGCCAATCAGCTCTAGAGCGAGCTAATGCTGATACTGACAATGGTACAAAATCATGATTACTGCGCATGGAAGATAACGCTTTTTTAACCGCTGCAGGGTTAAGATCAGAAATAAGTAGCCGTAATGCGGTCTTTTTCTTTGTTGCTGGTAATTTAGCGTAATCTATCACCTCATCCACCAGCAATTGCCCTTCACGATCAGGATCGCCAGCATGGACAATTTCTGAAGCAGATTTTGCTAACTTTTTAATTACCGCTAATTGCTGTTTCGCCGCTTTACGTGGAATAAGCTGCCATTTTTCAGGAATTATTGGTAGATCATTCAAATTCCACTTTTTATAACGTTCGTTATAAGCATCAGGCTCGACTTGTTCAAGTAGATGTCCAATACACCAAGTAACAATATCGCCATTACCGACTTCGATATAACCATTATTATTTTTATGAGGTCGGGGGAGAACTGCGGCAATCGCCCGACCTAAACTTGGTTTTTCTGCAATATATAAACGGCTCATCAAAATCTTTATATGAGGGTGAATAATGCTGAAACTGTACCTAAAACAGCGCAGTGCAGCAAGAAATACTGGATATAAAACCAGTTAGCAACGCCTAATTTTGTTTCCTAAATGTGATAATATATTCCTTAATCAATACTGAACAGTCGATTTATAAGAGAGATAAATGCTTAATCTAAAAACATTGACCCCCGTATTCGCTGTTGTATTGCTGCTTGGCTTACTCTGGGTTGGGAAAGATTCATTACATAACTTTATTGAACATAACGATTTCAGCCATCCCGCTAAACCAAACTTTGGTGCCTTCCTCAACATTGATGAAAAAAAGAAAGCCTTCTTTGACTATCTATACCCGTTTGTTGAAGAAACTAATCAACAGATCTTAGAAGATCGTCAACAACTAAAAATCCTGAGTAAAGATCCAGCCAAGATCGATATAGATAACGACTTAATTACGACGCTTAGTCAGCAATATGATCTGCCATTACCCAAAAAAACAATTACCCAGCAATGGCTAACAGAATTATTAAAACGCGTTAATGTTATACCTGCACAATTAGTCCTCGCGCAGGCAGCATTAGAATCATCATGGGGAACATCACGCTTTGCTGAAAAAGGAAATAGTTATTTTGGCGAATGGTGCTTTACCAAAGGGTGCGGTATTCCACCATTAGATATTGATCTTGAGCATTATCATGAAGTGAAAAGTTTTCCTTCTGTCCATGCTGCAGTGGCGTCTTATTTTAATAACATAAATACTAATGATGCTTATAGTGAACTACGTAATATTCGTGCACAACTGCAACAAGATAACCAGCCAATCACCGCACAAGCATTAGCCCATGGCTTACTCGAATATTCACAAATTGGCCATCAATACATCCAACGCTTACTAGACTTAATAAACTCAAATAAAGATCTTATTCCTACCTCTTCTTCATAGATAAAAAAAGCTGATCGTTAATGATGATATTAACTGATCAGCTTCTATTCCATACTATCGAATCACATCATTATTGCGCTTCAAACCACGCTTTTACTGCTTGATAATCACCACGAAAAACAATGCGTTCTGCCTTTTTACTTAACTGATAGGTGTACATGGGATCATAATATTGTTCAAGTAAAGGCACTAACCAGCCATCATGATCTGACACAGAGCCCGTTGATTGCATCACTTTAATTGCATGTTTCTGCGCATCGAGTATTTCTTGATGACGCTCTAAACCTAAACGCTTACGAATGTTAAACATGCCTTTTTCAAGGTATTCTTCAAACAAGATCCAGCCTTGCTCTTCACCGTAATGGGCAACATAATCACGTTGCATTGTGATCACATAATCATCCAATAAACGATCTAAACGCACATCTATCGGATCTTCAATAACGGCGATGGGCGATTGTTTCATCGTAGCTTGAAGCGATAATGGCACCATCACGCAGCCAATACTCTTACCTTCATCTTCATAGATAAAACACTCAACATCACGCGCCTGTTTTTTCAACATTTGAATAGCTAAGTCATTTTCAAACGCGATTTGAGTGCGCTGTGGTGTGACAAACCGACCAAATGATGAACCACGGTGATGGGCTGCACCTTCAAGATCAATACCGTTGGTAAGCTCATTGACCATAATGGTTTTACCATTACCCGTATTGCCCGCCACAATCGCAGTTGGCTTTTGCGCAATTTCATCAATGGTATCGATTAAAAAGCGGCGAAGCGCTTTATAACCACCAGTAATAAATGGAAAGTCAATCCCCGCTTCTTTAAGCCACTGTTGGGTAATTTGAGAGCGTAGACCACCACGAAAACAATATAAATACCCGCTAGGATTCGCTTCACAAAACGCTTTCCACTGGGCAACACGCTGTGCTTTTACTTCGCCATGGACTAATTCATGACCCAGTTTAATGGCTTCTTGTTGGCCTTTATTTTTATAACATGTACCTACTGCTGCACGTTCATCATCCATCATCAAAGGACGACTAACAGACGTAGGAAATGCGCCTTGAGTAAACTCAACCGGCGCACGCATATCCATTAACGGTATGTCATTAACAAACAGACTACGAAAATCTTCGCAATTGGGACGTTGCATTAGCAAACCTCGATTAAGGTATCGCCATCCATCGCCTCTAACTCACCAATCGCTTCCAGCAAAATGTCGTATTTTTTCGCAATTTCAATTAATTCAGCTTCACAATCAGGTGTTGCTGCTAATAATAAGCCACCTGATGTTTGTGGATCGCATAATACCGCTTTTTGCTGTTCGGTCATTTCACCAAGTTTGTTGCCATAACTCATAAAGTTACGCTCAGTACCACCTGGTACACAACCTTGCTCAATGTACTCATACACGCCAGGCAATGTTGGCACTTTATCAAACCACAGTTTTGCTTTTAAATGACTGCCTTCACAGATCTCAGTTAAGTGACCCATTAAACCAAAACCAGTAACATCCGTTAGTGCTTTAACACCAGCAATGTCAGCAAAATCTGCGCCCGGTTTATTTAATTTGCACATCCAATCGCGTGCTAATCCTTGGTGCTCATCAGCCAACTTAGATTTCTTTTCTGCTGTTGTTAATACTCCAATACCCAATGGCTTAGTGATATACAGCTTACAGCCTGCTTCAGCACTGTCATTACGCTTCACACGAGCAGTATCAACAATACCTGTAACAGCAAGACCAAAAATTGGCTCAGGGGCATCAATAGAGTGGCCGCCAGCTAGTGAAATCCCAGCTTCGCGGCATACAGAGCGACCGCCTTCAATAACTTGTTGAGCAATTTCAGGGGCTAAGATATTGACAGGCCAACCTAAAATAGCAATCGCCATAATAGGCTTACCACCCATCGCGTACACATCGCTGATCGCGTTCGTTGCGGCAATACGGCCGAAATCAAATGGGTCATCAACGATTGGCATGAAGAAGTCGGTAGTACTTATCACTGATGTACCATTACCTAAATCATAAACGGCAGCATCATCTTTACTTTCATTACCCACCAAAAGGTTAGGATCTGAGAATGGGGCTAACTGGGTGCGTAAAATGGTATCGAGAACTTGGGGAGAAATTTTACAACCACATCCGGCACCGTGACTGTATTGAGTTAGGCGAATATTTTCCATGACACGCTCCAAAAAAGGGAAAGAGCCAAGGATTCTACTCCTGCCCCTAACACCTGTCATCTTTAGAGCGAATATCACGCTATTTTTCCATTGATATAAATCAAAAATAGCTTTAAAAACAATCAATCCGAGCTAAAAAAGGTGATACCTCTCACGGTATTCATCACCGAATAGGTATCACCTCTTTAAAAAATAGTTTTGAAATGTTTAATCGTTAAAGGTATTCAACGAACTGGTTTAAGTCACGCTCATGCAGTTTAGCTTCACGACAATTAGCCGAACCTAAATATAAAAAGCCAACGATCATATCTTCACCTTCTACACCTAATGCTTCACGTACAACGGGATGATAAGCCCAAGAACCCGTGCGCCAAAATCCAGAAAAGCCTTGTGCTACCGCCGCCATCTGCATCGCTTGTACCGCACATCCAGCTGATAAATGTTGCTCAATTACAGGGACTTTATGCCCTTCTGTTACCTTACTAACAACCGTAATTACCATTGGTGCACGAAATGGAGCCTTAGACGCTTTTTCAATCACAAACTCTTCGAGATCGTCGGCTTTAGCCGCTGCAACTAAAATATCAGCAAGACGTTGTAATCCATCACCTTGAGAAACAATAAAACGCCATGGCATTAAACCACCGTGATCGGGGGCACGCAGACCCGCTCGAAAGATATTATCCAATGCTTCCCCTTCAGGTGCAGGTTCAACAAGTTTAGGAATAGAGCGACGATTAAGTAACAGTGATAACGCGTCCATGACAACCTCAAATGAAAATAGTTATTTTTTAAATGTATCATGGACACTACAAGAGATTAAGGTTCTAACCCTTTATTTTTAGCATATTCATAACCAGTCTAAATATAGAGGGCTATCGCAGCAATATCAGATAGAGTGCTTAACCAACAGCTCTTTTTCTGACTCAGGTTTCACTTCCAATTGCGCTAACTCATGCTCTAATTTTGGTGTTAACCAAGCTGAATTCACTCCCCAGTAAAAGAAAAATAGACTAACTACAGCAACAACAGCCATATCATAACCAAATGGAATAATATTGATCCCACCAAATTGATCACTGCCAATAAACGAAAGTATAATCATAGTGACAAAATAACCAAGTAACCAAACACTCGACTTCATGTGTTGTTTAATATTTTTCCAACCGCGTTTATTTTGAAAGTAAGCATAAATCACAAACCCTAGCAGTAGAATAAAGATCACTTTGCCCGTCAACGGCCAGCGAGACCAATAAAGCACTTCAGATGAGATAGCAAAGCCTAATGGTGCAATGATTTGTAAAGCCTTTAAACGAACAGGACGTTCAGCATCTGGAGCAAGCTTTCTCAGAGACATCGCCGCCATTGGACCTACAATGTAAGTTACGACCGTTGCCGCAGAGATAATCCCTGCTAATTGCCCCCAGCCTCGGAATAGGTATAAGAAAATAAAGCCGACAAATAAATTCACCCACAACGCAGCACGGGGAATATGATATTTCGGGTGTAATTTCGACCAAGATTTTGGTAAATGGCCATACTCACTCATCGCAAATAACATCCGCGTTGTTGTCCCCATATAGGTAATACCTGTCCCTGACGGAGAAACAAAAGCATCCACATAAAGCAACATCACAACAAGGTTAAGGTTTAAAGCTATCGCTAATTGAGCAAATGGCGATGAGAAATCTAAACTCCAACCTTTAATAGCAAGCTCCGATGGTTCAACACCGCCAATGAAAGCGGCTTGTAATCCTAAATACAAAAATACAGCGATGATAAGCGTCAGAATAATTGCTCTTGGTAAATCTTTACCGGGATTTTTAGACTCTCCTGCAAAGTGCATCGGGCTTTGAAAGCCATTATACGCAAAGACGATACCTGCTGTTGCGACTGCTGTTAATGCACCAGCCCATCCATAGGGCGCAAAGGAATGATTAACGGCGGTAAAGTTTTGCGGATGAAAGCCTGCGGCAACAATCGAAGCGACACTAAAGATTGGGATCGCTATTTTAAAGATCGTAATACTGGTTTGAGATTTACTAAATAAGCTGATACTCCAGTAATTAAGTAGAAAGTAAATCAGCATGAGTCCTGCAGCAATGAGTAACCCAATAAACGACAAACTTTGGGTTTGAGCATTAAATATTGTTGATGTAATAGGTTTAGCCCATTCCCACTGCCAAGAGTGCATGTACTGTACCGAAGCTTCAGCTTCAATAGGAATAACTGTCACAATTGAAAGCCAAGTAGCCCAAGCCGCCATATAACCGACAATAGAGCCATGAGTTAGCTCTAAAAATCGAACAGGGCCACCAGATTTAGGGAATAAGGTTGCGACCTCGGTATAAGTCAACGCAACAACCAACACAGCTATACCGCCTATCACCCATGAGACGAGTGATGCAGGTCCCGCAATTTTTGCCGCATGATAGGCGCCAAAAAGCCAACCCGAACCAATTATCGAGCCAATACCAGTCATGGTTAACGATACTAAGCCCATCTTCCTTTTAGGCTTTAGTTCTAAATTATTATTCATTTATAGTTATCCTTCCTGTTATTAATACCGACTTTACAAACTGCTCTTATTAGAATTTAAAGCAGCCAATGCTATCCAAAGTGAAAATTCAAAAAATTTAACATTAATAAAAAAGTGGTTTTATCGTGGTAATATTAATAATGCTGTAGCAGAGGTAACTAAGCAGAAGCGTTTACTTATATATTTTTAGCGATTCCTATATTTTTTAGCATTGGATAAAGTCGTAGGTCAATAACGATAACCTTTTAGCAACACTAGATTACTAACTAAAAATTTCTATTTTATTCTATAAGTCTTGAATCTACAGGAAGGAAAAATAAATTTCACATTTATATTTTCACTTTATTTTACATCTTATTTTAATGTTTATTCGCTATATCTGATTAATTTTATCAAAATAAAAAAAGATCCTCCCACCTCTTCCCATCAAAAAATATCCACATTTAAAACATACATATAGAATTAAAGTCTCATCATTAAGCTTGAAACACTATTAATTGCACAACGCTTTTTTTAAGATCTACGCCACAATTTACATAAATATATTGATGATTTTCATTTAAAAATTGGAGTATTTATAAGTGTTTTTTATATCAATTATCGATAGGTGAATTAATCTTCCTGACTATTATTCAATAGAATCAAATCATTCATTAAACATGTACCTTTTATTTTTTTAAACAAACAATGTTTTATATTTAATAAAAATGGAGTAATTATATCGCCTTTATTTTTGGATTCATCAAATATAAATCAATGAATATATTAACTTTAATCTTTTTATAAAA
>NZ_PYOM01000020.1 GCF_003026365.1 Photobacterium angustum
ATATTTGAATTGACTGTGCCAAATAACCGAAGTTATTTGTATTGGTCACTAGTATCATTGATAAATCTTTCGACTTAACTTTTCAACGAGTGCCCACACAGATTGCATGGTCAAATTGTTAAAGAACGTTGACTCAATGCTTTGCATTGGTCAGGGATGCGTATTTTACTCAGCCCTTAACTGTAGTCAAGAAGAAATTCTAACTTTAAACTTTCTTATTGACTACCCTTGGTAAAACCAAAGATTTAATCGTTATTAGATATTATCAATTCGAAAAGTTTGAACTCGATCATTTGTTTGGTCGTGTTCCCTTTCGATGGAGCGGCATTATAGAGACTTCGATCACTCTGACAAGTCTTTTTTGAAAAAAATAATGTATTTGCTCGTTATTTCATCTACTGTGATTGATATGCTTGTAATTACAACATTTGATGAACTGATGGTTCACTCGCTAGTAATTACAACTCAATGAAAGTAATATCATTGTGAGTTCGATGTTAAAAGAAACAATACGCATTCTTCCTTCCATTTTGACGATGTAGTTTAATTAAATATGAAATCAAATAATCAAACCATAATAACCGCTATAGCAATTGCTATTGTCGGTGCATTAATTCTTACCCTTATTCCTACTCTTCCTTCTTCTATTAGCTTTGCTTTAGGTGCTATCGCTGTCGGTGCTGCACTTTACTTCATGCAAACACCTAAAGAAGCTACCCCTATTGATAATACTGAAACCTCTCAAAGCAGCAAAACCCTTTACGTTGGTAACCTTCCTTATCGCGCTAATGAGACCGATGTTAAAAATCTATTCGCTGAACATGGCGATGTTTTTGCTGTACGTCTAATGAAAGATAAACGTACAGGCAAGCGAAGAGGCTTTGGCTTTGTTGTGATGAGTAGCTTAGATGCCGATAGTGCTATCGAGCAATTAAACAATAAAGAATATGGCCAACGCACATTAAAAGTACGTGAAGCTAATGAACCTAAAAACGCAGATACGGATATTTCAGAAACTGAATAGTACCCAACCCTATCTGACGTAAACTTTTATTCAGCGCCGCTACACTTTGTGTTGCGGCGCTGCTGTATGTAAGGTTATTTATTTTATTACAGGGTTGTTTTTCTTGTTCAGACAATCCTAACAAGGACGATACTCGCAGAGCTATCGCTTTACCTGAATCCACAACACTCACTTCATTACGAAGAACGGCTTTTATCTCTTCTTTAATTAGTGGGAAATGCGTACAGCCTAAAATAATACTATCTACTTGCTGTTGCCATGGCGCTAAAATCTCACTGAGTTCATTAAGAGAAATAGATTCACCACGCAGCTTTTGCTCAGCCATTTCTACTAATCGGGTTGAACCGATCATTTTAACTTCGCAATCACTGGCAAATTGATTAATTAACTGCTGCGTATATTCACGCTTAACCGTTGCAGGCGTTGCTAATAGGCCAATGACTTTGGTATTACTTAACTTCGCAGCAGGTTTAATCGCTGGAACAACGCCAACAATAGGAATATTAAGATTTTGGCGTAGGGTCGGTAATACAATTGTACTTGCGGTATTACACGCAATAACAACTAAGTCTGCTTTATATTGTTCAACTAACGCAGAGACAATATGATTGGTACGCTCAATAAGTATATTATCGGGTAACTCACCATACGGGAAAGCGGCATTATCGAAGGCATAGATATATTGCACTTGCGGTAAAAGATCGTAGATTTCTTTATAAACAGATAAACCACCTACACCAGAATCAAAAATAACAATCTTTTTCACTCTTACCATACCTAATAAACATTACTCATCTTATGATACTGCGATCTTCAGCTCTCGCAAACAACCCAGTTAGTTAACTGATACCGCTGATAATAAAATCGCTCAGTTCTCTATATTTATCCATGTAACATCTAATGAACATTGAAAAAACGACGCATCAACCACCAAGGCTATTACTTAGTCTTTCCCGTTATGTACAAGCTTTATTAAAAAGGCCGCTGTATTAGCGGCCTTATTCTGCGTTTTCATTTAGAATTGATAATTGATACTGGTGTAATAAGTTCGCCCTGGCATTTGATAGCCACCAGCAGTCTCATAATCTTCATTGAGAAGGTTCGCAACTCGCCCTTTTAACGAAAGTTTTGGCTGTAGCCAATATGTTAATGCCAGATCCCAAGTATCATAAGCAGCTAACTCCCCCGTTGGACCATATTGATCTGGGCGCTTGCCATGGTATTGATACGTTAGTGCGCTATCGAGATCACCAATACTTGCGGTACCTACCCACTTAAACGAGAACTTCTCACGGCGATCTAAACGCTGACCCTGGCTATTACGGGGATCTTTAAAGTCAAAGTTTAGCTGGTGAGATAAAAAGCCCGTATCAAAATCTGCTTCAACTTCAATACCTTTGATTTTGCTTTCACCTGCAACATTTTGATAAGAAGGCGTACCATCAGTATAAGCAATCAAATCATCAATGCACATTTGATACGCAGTTACCGCAAAATTACCAATGTCGTAGTCAGCATGTAAAGAAACATCGATATTTTTTGAAGTTTCAGGATTTAAATTAGGATTTCCTGTTGACCAAGCACTTTTTACATAAAGTTGATAGAGATTCGGTGCTTTAAATGCAGTCCCGTATGAGCCTCGTAATTGAATACTGTCATTTAAATACCAACCACCAGCAATATTATAAGTCGAATGGGTTCCATATTGCTGATTTTCATCAAGACGAATACTGGTTTCGATACTAACAAGCGAATAATCCCATAAGCCAATCGCATAGTAGCCGGTATTATCACGTTCTTTATTACCGGCAAAACCGGTTAAATCGTTCCATTGCTCTTGACGCCAATCAATACCGCCACTCACCGACAGTGTAGATAACAATTGGTATTGGTTATGCCATTGAACATTACGCTGATGATATTGGTCTTGGCGATTCACTACATTGGTTTTATCAACATAATCAAAATTATCTTGTTTTTGGTAATCAAAGATCAGTGATGATTTATAGCTATTTTGAGCATATTTTAAACCTGCAGAATAATCATTAAATTCTGTTTCAGCTCTTACGTATTGATGTCCAGTGTAGATACTTGAGCCATCATATTGGTATTGGTTTTTATACCACCGGGTTGCAACATAACCTGAAACTTGATCACTAAATTGGTGATGCAGTGCTAATGATGCATTACGACTATCGAAACCATGTTTATCACCGTCATTAAGCCCAGGTTGTGGGCGAACATTATAGCCATCATCACTTTCATAACCTGCAGCCAACTGTAATACGGTTTTATCACCAATGTTATAAGCGCCTGAAGCATTAGCCTCTTGGTAATTATGGCTACCAACACCTAAATCTAACTTCGTTTTTGATGGCGTATCATTACCAGTAAGTGTGATGATATTGATAACCCCACCAATGGCTTCAGAGCCATAAATTGCAGCACGTGCACCTCGAGTAAACTCAATGCGCTCAACTTGAGTTAATGGAATTTGGTTAAAATCAACATTACCCGCGACAGAGCGAGCCATACGAATACCGTCAACCAAGACTAAAACTTGATCAGAGTTAGCTCCACGAACAAATATACTTGAACTTTGACCACGACCACCATTTTGAGTTACTTGTACACCAGGTAGTAAACTAATCACTTCTGTGAGTGTTTTTGCTTGTATATTATCGATATCTTGGCGAGTCACGATATTAAATGGAGCAAGTACTGAAGTCACTGGTTGTTCAAACCGATTGGCAGTGACGACCATCACATCATCGGCTTGGGTGTTATCTTCTGCTGCTATGATAGAAAAAGAAGGGAAATACACCGACGTGGCCGCCAGCGCTAAAAGTGTTTTTTTCATTTGAGGATCCTAAGTCGCGTATATAACAAAGCAAAAGTGCTTTACCGCTGGTTGGTATTCGGACTTAAGAGCATGACCTGAAGAAGGTCGCCTAGGCATCAACTTCCCATCTCAACAATACATCATTCAATATTTATTGATTAAACATATTGTTAAAACAGTGTTTGGAATACATCCGTGTGCGTTCGTTCTCTATTACCGCTGCGCGTCAGTTACGGACTTTCACCGTATTCCCGTACCATCCCATGGTTAACCAGCGCAGGGCAGATGCTAGTGATGTATCGCTTTTATGTCTAGTTTTGTTTGCTATTAGTTATAAATAATTCACTTTAATAAGAACATTTATTCCACGAAGACTGGACATCACTGTGCAATGCAATAAAATCTGCGCTCTTATTTTGAGCAGTCGAGGCATACACTATGACATCTACCATCCTTAACACCGCTGATTATCAGCAACAGTTGGATGAAAAGGCAGAGCGTATTCAAAACATTTTTGTTGATTTTGATACCCCTGAACTCGAGGTGTTTGCCTCTCCTGCAGAGCATTACCGTATGCGTGCAGAATTCCGTGTTTGGCATGAAGGTGAAGATCTTTTCTACATCATGTTTAACCAAGAGACACGTGAAAAATACCGTGTTGATCAATTTCCTGCGGCAAGTCGTTTGATCAATGATTTAATGCCAATGCTGGTTGATGCGATCAAACCCATTAAAGTGCTACGTCATAAATTATTTCAAGTCGATTTCTTATCAACCCTTAGTGGGGAAATCCTTGTTTCTATGCTTTATCACCGTCAACTTGATGATGAGTGGACAGCAGAAGCTGAGCAACTAAAACAACGTCTAAATGATGAAGGCTTTAAGCTAAATCTTATTGGTCGTGCTCGTAAGATGAAAATCGTGCTTGATCAAGACTATGTTATCGAGCAATTGAAAGTCCACGATCGCACCCTAACCTACAAGCAAGTTGAAAATAGCTTTACCCAACCTAACGGTGAAGTTGCACAAAAAATGCTTGAGTGGGCGGTTGACTGCACTCAAGACAGCGAGGGTGATTTACTTGAACTCTACTGTGGTAACGGTAACTTTTCGCTGGCGCTAGCACAAAACTTCGAACGCGTATTAGCAACAGAGTTAGCAAAACCATCTGTAGATTCTGCGCAATACAACATTGCGGTTAATAATATTGATAACGTACAAATCATTCGCATGTCTGCAGAAGATTTTACTGATGCAATGGAAGGTAAACGTGAGTTCCGCCGCTTAAAAGATCAAAATGTGGATCTTCAAAGCTACAACTGCAATACGATCTTTGTCGATCCTCCACGATCGGGAATGGACGAGGGAACTTGCCGTATGGTGCAAAGCTATGAGCGTATCATGTACGTCTCTTGTAATCCTGAAACACTCAAAGAGAATTTAGATATCCTGTGTGAAACACACAAGATCACACGTTTTGCCTTGTTTGACCAATTCCCATATACCCACCATATGGAAGCTGGCGTATTACTTGAACGTAAATAATACAGCCAAGTAACACCTAATAAAAAAGGCGCTGAATGCGCCTTTTTTATTCTAGGTATTAATGAAATTATTTCGCTTCTGCTTCTGGCTTAGCTTTTTTATTCATTACACCCATTTTGTAACTCACCCAGAATAACAGTGCTAGTGCAATCATTAGTGGCAGGAAGTTCGAGCCCATTTCTGGCACTGCTGCACGAAGAAATGCTGAGTAACCAAATGCGCCAACAAAGAAACATGCCGTTGCAATCGCAGGCGTACCTTCTGTCATTGGTTTACGTAGGTATTCTTGGTATAGGCAGTAAACTGCCAATACAAATGCAAGCACAGGGAAAATAGAGAATGCCACGCTGCTTGACGTTAGTACTGCTAATGTTGCGTTACCGCATACACCTGCTAGTAATGATAAAACTAGAGTTTTACGTTCTGCTTTAACTTGTTGCTTGTCCATATCCTTCACCACAAAATCGAAATAAGGTTATAGTTTTTGCCTGAGCTCTCGACGCTCACGCTCTTTTCGGTACCAATAAGCACCCTTTGCAATCATTCTTAATTGCATAATCAATCTTTCTGCATGCTCAGCTCGAGCATGGCTATCCAGATCTAACGCTTCTGCCCCTGAACTAAAGACTAAAGTAACGGACGCCTCGGCTTGGGTATACGCTTCTTCGTGCGTCACCCCTGTTTTGGCCTCAAGATACTCACTTAGTTCAGCAACAAAGTGTTGTATTTCACGAACGACAGCAGCACGAAATGCTGTTGATGTGCCTGAACGTTCACGTAATAGTAAACGAAAGACATTAGGACTACTTTCGATAAACTCCATAAACGTCTCAACCGAGGTACGGATCACACTACCTTCGGTCGCAATACGTTGACGAGCTTGTCGCATTAGCTGACGAAGGATCAATCCACCTTCATCCACCATGGTTAAGCCTAATTCGTCCATATCTTTAAAATGACGATAAAACGATGTTGGGGCAATCCCAGCTTCACGAGCGACTTCTCGTAAACTTAAATTAGAAAAACTTCTGTCTGCACTTAACTGGCTAAACGCAGCATCAATAAGCGAGCGACGGGTTTTTTCTTTCTGTTGAGCCCTGATCCCCATGGACATCTGCTTCTCTATAGTTTTCTGATCATAATACGCGACTAAATGAAGATAAACCGTCACGTAAGAATAGCTCTATACTACTGGCTCTACCGCCTTCACGCAAAGCCAGATTAACATCATTTATTCACACACTTCACAATCTACTACCTCACCGTTCAGGGTGATTATTCGCATTTATTCTTCCAACTCAACGATAGAGCGTGATCCCTCGCTAGCTCTGACCATCAATTGATTCTCCTATTGATTACAAATCGTTACACTTACGATGCGAAAATGTTACCAATACAAATAGGAATAATGTGATGACGGATACGCAGTGCAGTAATAACAGTCATTTTGATGTGATTATTATTGGTAGTGGCCCTGGCGGTGAAGGTGCTGCTATGGGATTAACTAAAGCCGGCTTCAACGTTGCGATTATTGAGCGCGAAGACAGTGTTGGTGGGGGCTGTACGCACTGGGGAACGATTCCATCGAAGGCTCTGCGTCATGCTGTTAGTCGTATTATTGAATTTAATCAAAACCCACTTTATTGCAAAAACAACTCAACACTTCACAGTACCTTTAGCCAAATCCTCGGCCATGCTGAAGTCGTTGTTAATAAGCAAACACGGATGCGCCAAGGGTTTTATGACCGTAACCAATGCCAGATTATTCATGGTGAGGCACGCTTTATTGCCAGTCACGATGTTGAAGTAAAAAGCACTGACGGTAGCGTTGAGCGCTACAGCGCTGATAAATTTATAATTGCGACAGGCTCTCGTCCTTACCATCCTGACGGCGTCGATTTTGATCACTCCCGCGTGTATGACAGTGATTCAATTTTACGTTTAGAACACGATCCTCGCCATATTATTATTTACGGCGCAGGCGTGATTGGTTGTGAATACGCATCTATTTTCCGTGGACTTGGCGTTAAAGTTGATTTAATTAATACCCGTCAACGTTTACTGGAATTTCTTGATAATGAAATTTCGGACTCACTGTCTTATCACCTATGGAACAATGGAGTGATGATACGTAATGATGAGATCTTTGAAGAAATTGAAGGGACTGATGACGGGGTGATCCTGCATTTACAATCTGGCAAAAAAATGCGTGCAGATTGTATTTTATATGCCAATGGCCGTACTGGTAATACCGATAAACTCGCGCTCGAACATGTTGGCTTAACTCCTGACTCTCGCGGACAACTCAACGTTAACCGCAGCTATCAAACCGAGGTCGATCATGTATATGCGGTGGGAGATGTGATTGGGTATCCAAGCCTTGCTAGTGCAGCCTATGACCAAGGTCGATTTGCAGCGCAAGCGATCAGTAAAGGAAAAGCTCAAGGGCAATTGATTGATCATATTCCAACAGGAATCTACACCATTCCTGAAATTAGCTCGGTGGGGAAAACAGAGCAGCAATTAACCGCTGAGAAAGTACCGTATGAAGTGGGGCGTTCCCAATTTAAGCATCTAGCACGCGCGCAAATTGCAGGCACAGAAGTGGGCAGTTTGAAAATTTTATTCCACCGAGAAACAAAAGAAATTTTAGGTATTCACTGTTTTGGGGAGCGTGCCGCAGAAATTATTCATATCGGACAGGCGATCATGGAGCAAAAAGGTGAAGGTAATACGATTGATTATTTCGTCAATACCACCTTTAACTACCCGACAATGGCAGAAGCTTATCGAGTGGCGGCTCTCAATGGTTTAAACCGTTTGTTCTAACCATTAGCTAAAACTCATAGAAATAAAAAACGGAGCCACTTAGCTCCGTTTTTTATGCAACATATCAGTCAGCATTCATCATCCGATCGTCTGGCTCTAAAATATCAGCCCAAGGCAGACCTTCATCACCTAAAGTAATAAAGTTTGGATTCTCTAATGTATTACGCTCGTTATAAGACAGCGGCGTTAAATGCGTATTAAGAATCCGACCGCCCGCCTCTTCAACAATACACTGAGTGGCTGCGGTATCCCATTCACCTGTAGGTCCCAAGCGTAAGTAACAATCTACCGCACCTTCTGCCACCAAACATGATTTTAATGCTGCAGATCCTAATGGTACGAGTTCATAGTTGTAGCTTGGATCTAATCGCGATGTGATGGAACTGATCTCTTGGCGACGGCTAATAGCAACCACAATAGACTTAGTATTCTCTTCATGATGATGAGTTGCAATTTTGACACTTTCACCTTCAGCGGTAATCTTATACGCACCTTTTCCTGCATAGGCATAATACGACACCCCAGATACGGGTGCATAAACCACTCCCATGATCGGGCGGTTATCTTCAACTAACGCAATGATTGTCGCAAAGTCACCGCTACCTGCGATAAATTCTTGCGTACCATCTAATGGATCAACTAACCAATAACGTTTCCATTGGCTACGCTCTGTTAATGGAACGCTAGCATCTTCTTCAGACAACACGGGAATATCAGGCGTTAGTTGTGTCAATCGCTCCATCACTAACTTATGAGCTGCAAGATCAGCACTTGTCACTGGCGTATTATCATCTTTGATCTGTTTCTCAAACTGACCACGTTGATAAATATCTAAAATCAATTGACCTGATGCTCGAGCAATCTCAACCACATCGGGCAGTAAATGCGAATAGGCCATTAGTTACTCCTCTCGTGCTAATTGCTTCAATGCTAAAAACAATGCGGTAATACTCCGCGCTTCGGCAAAATCAACATGCGTCAGAAGCTCTTCTGCTTGGGCTAATGGCCAACGAATAATGTCTAACGGCTCAGGCTCATCACCTTCAAGTTTTTCAGGATACAGGTCTTGCGCTAAAAACAATGTCATGCGACTAGAAAAATAAGAAGGGGCTAATACCACTTCTTTTAATGGCTGCAGCTGATGGGCACCAAAACCAATTTCTTCTTTTAATTCACGATTAGCCGCTTCAGTAGGTGTTTCCCCCTCATCAATTAAGCCTTTAGGAAAGCCTAATTCATAACGTTCGGTACCAGCTGAATATTCGCGGATCAACAATAAGTCACCTTGCTCAGTCACAGGGACAATCAGCACCGCATTGCGACCACTTGGCTTCATACGTTCATAGGTACGCTCAACACCGTTAGAAAAACGTAAATCCAATGATTCAATTTTAAACAGTCGTGATTGAGCAACAACCTCTGCAGATAAGATTTGAGGTTTATCTTTACTTATCGCCATCTTAAAGCCCTATGTCATGTTATCGCGAAGAAAACTTTTGTTTATGCCTATGCTTCATTAAAAGCTAATCGCGTAGATAAATAAAGAGGCAGTCTACTTAGACTGCCTCTTACTATTCACTTTGTGATTAATAACCACTCAAATCGCAACGATTAGATAATTACAAACGCCCTGAGTAATTAATTTTGTATTGCCCTTTTGAATCAGGATCGCCTAACCATTTTAATTGTTGAGACAATTGCTCAGGGAATGTTGCCCCCGGCTTAAACCACCCCGATAGGCTGTAACTACTATTTTTAGCTAAATTTGCTTGCCAATCACTGCTAACATCATCAGATGACTGTGAAGCTTTTGCTAAAATAGCGCCTTCTTGACAACTTAAATCGGCAAAAACAGGGCCTGGATTAATATTCCCCATTGGCGTTGACGCATTACCTTGTGCCCAAGCCAACGTTGCATTCAAGGTTTTACAATACGGCGCAGCATACACATAATCACGTACCGTAAGTTCAAGATTACCCGTTAATGTCAGCGGCACAGGTAACTTGGCATACTGCATGGCATTCGCTGCTGGTACTGAGACTAAGAGTTTTTCAGCAAACGGTCCCGAGGTGCTATAACCGACAATACCACTACCTTGTAGTTGCATATCACTGCCACGGCCAAATCGGACATCAAACGCGAGGTTACCTGTAAATAGGCTACCCAGTTTCATGTCCCATTGAATTTGACCTAAACTTTGATTTTGCCACATAACGGTCTTAGCAGAGCCTTGCCATAGGGTTCCTTGAATACCACTTAATGATAAACCCTGAACCTTTGGTGCTTGTTGCCATGACCAATTAGCCGGTAAATGAGCAATAGCGCTGGCAATAAATACCACCCAAAATGTTGCGCCGATAGCGAGTTTAAATTTCACCTTTACCCTCGTCCTAACTGTAATCGGTTTACTTCAACCATACCGTTTTGATCTGTTTTTGAGATATCCATAAATTGTGTTTCAATCCCAAAGTTATCTTGCAGGTAAGAGAGCCAATTGAGTAATGCATTGAAGGGTACAGGCTTTACCCATACTTGAATCGCATCATTACGTGGTTGCATACGGATCAATTCAATCTTAAAACGTTCCGTCGTTTCATTTACCACTTGGTTAAGTCCTTTGTCACTGACATTTACCGTACCACCAGCACGCTTAAACGCCGTGATCTTATTTGCTTTACCTTCAACCCAAGACAATAGCTGACGTTCACTTTGAATACGTGTTTGTGCTAATTCAGTGCGTTGAGTTAATGGTTGCCATAGCCCCCAGTACAAGATAGCTAGCAATAAAGCACCGCCAGCACCCATAACAAGATACTGCTCTCGCTGGCTTAATGCTTTCCACCATGCCTTAATTTCTGCCATTATGCTTTTCTCCTTAGCACGACGGCACCACTGACTAAGCCATCTTCTTTGCTTAATTGACCTTGCTCAACAGTAAAGTCTTTCGTCAACACACTGCGTAATTTCTCAAAATCTTGGAAGTCAGAAGCCGTTGCTTGTAAACGTAGCTCGCCTCGCTTTTGATCGTATTTTAGATTAACGATTTTCACGCTCGGTGCTTTTGATAATGCCGGCTTTAACTCGCTTAACCACATTAAAATACCATTATCCGCTCCCTGTCCACCTAAGCTTTTCAATGCTGCGTTCATTTGATTTTTCAAATAACTCTGTGACGGAATACGTTTAAACTGAGGTAAAACCTGACGGAAGATCCGCTCACTTTCAGCACGGTACGCTTTGGCTTGATGCTCTAACTGTTGTAACTCCATTACGTGTTCTCCGACTACCGCTGCAAGTACTAAACTTGCGGCAATCGCGACTTTACGCCATGGTTTTAAATGCTTACGCCAAGCAGCTTGTGGTTTATAAGCCCCTGATAGTAAATTGACTTTACTTCCCGCAGCCCCTAGCGCTAACAGTTGCATCACGAGCTCAGGTGCATGAGCTTGCCAACGCCCACTAACACCTTGAGGTGCTGATGTATAATGGTGTATGACAACTTGGCTTGGATTCGATTCAACATCAGCCACCGCAGATTCAATTGCAGCTTGCTCTGCCTCTTCGTCGTCGTCCTTGTCATCATCACTTGCTGCTAACACAATTGGCGCTTTTTGGGCACTGATCCATGCATCTAACCAACTCGTTTCTGCACAAATACCCATAAACTCTGATTGACGGATCAACCATTGCCCTTCAATTTCAGCAGCACTATAACCATCATCAAACAGCGGCAAACACAAACAGTCTGGAATAACTTTTTTCAGATCTAAACCACATTCTTTAAATGCAGATAACCATTGCAGCATCTTTTGATGCTCAATAAGCGCTACCGTTGCAACATCATCTTCCCGATGAAGCAACTGAACATGTAAATTTTCAACATCCTGCGCCAATTCTTCTTCTAAGAGATAAGGTAAAACAGCGGTCAATTGGCGGCTACTGCCGGTAGGAATAGTAACTTGTGTTAATAGCATCTCACTGGTAGGCACTAAACCATATACTGGCCGAGTACCCGCATATTCCACTAGCTGATCTAATTGCGTGATATCAGCTAACTGACCTGATGCAATCACTTCGTTCTGCTGTGGCGACCAGACAAGCCATTGCACCGGCACCTCAGGCCGACTACTCAGTCTTATCGTCAGAAATTCGCTCACGGATTCCTCCATACTGGCGACGTACAACCGTCACCTTGTTATTATCATCTCGTTTAAATAGCGTTACCGCTCGTAATCTGGCGTTATCTATTTGTATTTCAGCATCTAATGAAAAATAGTTACTGCTGACCGTTAAGTACTTTTTCTGTTGTTCTTGTTTATCAGCTTGATCGCCTTGTGGTAGCTCTTTCATGAAATCATCAACGCTGTCCCACCCTTTACGACGGGCATCGCGATCTTTAATAATTTTTTTTGCAGCATCTAATGAAAGCTCTGGCGAAAATAAGGCTGACAATAATACTGCCTGCTTTTCAGTGATCGTATTTACATTGAGTTTAAAATCATCGGTTGGCAATGCACACACCAAGCCTTTTACTTTCTCATAAATATCAGCCGTCACCCCGTTAATCGCACGTAATTCACTGCGATCCGCTAACCAACCATTAGGGGGTAAGTAAGGCGGTTGAAATGCTTCATACGTGCTGTCTTCACCACCATAGCTTGATTGCACCGTGGTATTCTTATCAATAAATTCCCAGCTAGAATCTGCGATTTGCTCTGCAGAATAATCATCAACACCACTGTCGATCATGATGTTTTGAAAGTAAGTCACCAAAAATGGCTGCTTACTGCCATCAGCGATGGGTTTTACAGCACCAAGCGCATTAATGTTAAAGCAAGCTTGCTTATCAAACATGCTACCGGTGACTACCGCACCATCAATCGGATAGGTTTGATCTTCTATTGCCCATGGCTGAGTTAAATCAATAATCTTGCTGTCTTTAAACGTTAAAGCGAGACCTTTTTCGGCTAATGCTTCAACCCCTAAACTGTACCAATACGCCTGCTGATGCTGAATTTGGTTCTCAACACGATGAAAGTTATGTTGTAAACGTCCCGTCATTTGTACGGCGATCAAGCTCATTAACGCGACCAGCAAGAGCACCACAATTAACGCGACCCCGCGCTGTTTTTTCATCATTGTGATTGCTCCGAATCAGCAGAAGCAGATAATGCAGATGTGGGTACAAGATAAATACGCTCAATTTCACCAAAATCTTTCAGTGTCATCGTCACTTTAATACCTTCTGGTAATTTATCTGCGGTATCCCATTTATCTTGCCATTTTTTATCGGCGAAGAAGGAAAACTGCAATTTAGTCACGCCGTCTAATAACACTTTAACCAGTGGCTTTTCACCAATAACATTATCTGGATAGCGAAACCAAACACGCTCTAATTGATCGTCAACTACACGATAGCCAACGCGAGTAACATCACCGCGTGGAAACATGGCTTGAGGATTTTGCCAGCCTGTTCGCACGAACATGATCCCATCGCTACTCGAATCCAAAAGGTACTCACCGGCTTGTAACACTTTATCGTTAGGCTCTTCGCCATTAAGTCTGCTTTTACGAGCAACAATTTGACGAAAATCGTTATCCATCATAATCGTGGCACGCTGTATTTCTTTTAATCTTTGGTTATGATCTTTTGATTGCGCATCACTACGCATCACGTTATTCATGACTTGATAAGCGGACAAGCTCAACATGGCAAAGACAGCTATCGCAACAAGTACTTCCAGTAACGTAAAACCGTGCTGGCGGGAATGATTAATTGACGACATAAGTCTTTACCGTTATTACTGAATGTTCACGCTGTGGATCGCTTGCTACCGAAATTTCAATTTGGCGTAATAATTTCTGCTGCGTTTTGATACTTTTTACCGTCCAATACCACTCACGATCGGCTAATGTTGATTTACCTGTCTTACTTGAGGTTGGATACTGACCACTTAAATGTAATTGAGCGAGTTCATTATCAGCCACCATCGCAGCAAAGGTTTTTTCTTCTAAATAGCCCAACGTATTTAAGTGTTGGCTGACCGCTTTCATAATACTCAGCGCAGCAACAGCAAAAATGGCTAATGCAACTAACACTTCTAATAAGGTAAAGCCTTGTTTACTTCTCACGTTTTGTTGCCTGTTCTAAGGTTTCACCTGGCTTAAGCAAGACTAAATTACCCACCTCATCGGCGCTGACTCGCCAAAATTGATTTTCACCGTCGACCTCAAAACTTAGAGTAAACGGCGTGTATTCACCACTGGCCATAACCACAATTTGAGGTTTGATCTTTTTCTTTTCTTCGTCTGACTTTGTAAATAAGTCTTCATCTTTAAACAGTGAATCTGATTTAAAAAGTCGGTCTTTATCTTTCCATGCTCCGCCAATTTCAACCTGAGTTGTAATAGCGTTATCTAACTTCACATCAGTATAAAATTTGGCACCTTCTAACGGTTGCCAGCCATCTTGAGTTAATTGCAAAAAATTATATTGGTGTGGCTCAACACGAATGCCGTAGTCCACACCATTAAGCATTGCATCCTCACCCAATAGTTGGGCGAGATGATGAAAACGTACAGCTTGCTCTTTTACCTCATCTCGTTTGTTATCCGGTAAAGTTGAGATCACCGCAACTGCGCTGGTTGCGAGTAACACCAGCACCAACATCATTTCAATGAGAGTAAAACCTGCACTACGTTTCATCATAAATACTTATTACTTCTTGTTGTAATCCAACATGTTCCAGTTGCCGATGTCGGTATTCACACCATCACCACCTTCTTGACCATCTGCGCCCAAACTAAAGATATCAATCGCGCCGTGCTCACCTGGTGCCACATAATGGTACTCATAACCCCAAGGATCTTTAGGTAGACGCTTAATGTAACCACCATCACGGTAATTACGTGGCTCAGGAGAAGATGACGGCTTAGTCACCAATGCCTCTAAACCTTGATCGGTTGTTGGATATACGCTGTTATCTAACTTGTACATTTCTAAAGACTGTTCAAGCGCACTAATATCCGTCACAACTTTTTGTTGGTCAGCTTTTTCTTTGTTACCTAATAGATTGGGAACGACTAAACTCGCTAATACGCCCAAAATCACAATTACCACCATTACTTCTAATAGGGTAAAACCACGTTGTTTTTGTTGCATTAAAACCTCCGAAGAAAAACTACATCCCAACCATGTTGTTCAGTTCAATAATTGGCATTAAGGTTGCGATAACAATAAACATTACCACCCCAGCCATAGCGACAATTAATAATGGCTCAAAGACCCCTAGTGCCATATTAACAAGTGATTCAAAATCACGATCTTGGTTATCTGCTGCACGGGTTAGCATTTGCTCTAACTCGCCGCTTCGTTCACCACTCGCAATCATGTGTAGCATCATCGGTGGGAACAATTTTGTTTGCTCAAGGGATACTCGTAGACTTCCCCCTTCACGTACATTATCTGCAGCAGATAAAATTTTCTTATTCACATACGTATTGGTCATGACATCAGAAGCGACCTTCATCCCATCTAGTAATGGAATCGCACTGGATGTACAAATCGATAATGTTCGCGCAAAACGTGAGGTATTTAACCCTCGTGCGACTTTACCAATCACTGGTACATGTAATATGCCGCGATCCCACTTCATCCGATACTTTGGCTGCTTGAGGGCTGTTTTGATCAAAGTGATGATTGATATAATCACTATCACGACCACTAATCCCCAATGCTGAACAAAGTTACTTGCAGCCAATAACACTTCCGTAATAGTTGGTAATTGTTGCCCCATTTGTACAAATTGATCGACAATTTTAGGTACAACTGTTGCCAGCAAAAATGCCACCACAGACACCGCGACAAGCGTTAACATGATGGGATAAATCATCGCTTGCTGTAATTTACTGCGCATTTGTTGACGGTTTTCAGTGTAATCTGCCAAACGATTTAAAATCGTATCAAGGTGGCCCGATTTTTCCCCCGCCGCCACCATGGCGCGAAAGAGTTGATCAAAAATATGGGGATATTCCGCCATACTGTCGGCTAAGGTATACCCTTCCACTACCCGTGAACGTACCGCCAATAAAATGTTTTTTAAACGTGGCTTTTCGTTTTGCTCCGCTACCGCCTTAATACATTCTTCTAATGGCATTGACGCTTGTACAAGTGTTGCTAACTGACGGGTGATCAAGGCAAGCTCATTGGTACTGATCCCACGTTTAAAGCTGAACTGTTTACGCGTCGAGGTTTTACTGCGACTTTGACCTGAGGTTTGAGTAACCTCTATCGGCACCATGCCTTTTTCACGTAATTGTTGGCGTACTTGACGGGCTGTATCCCCCTCAATCACCCCTTTTTTCTGTCGGCCTTTGGCATCTAAGGCTTTGTATTCAAATGCCGCCATTAGCCCTCCTTCGTTACACGCATCACTTCTTCAAGTGTGGTGATCCCTTGACGTACTTTCGCTAAACCATCATCGCGAATACTTGGCGTATATTGACGCACGTATTTCTCAATCGCTTGCTCACCCGCCTCACCATGGATTAACTCTTGTACCCGTTCATCCACCAGCAATAGTTCATGAATACCCGTACGACCACGATAACCTTTTTGGTTACAGTGCTCACAACCAGTTGGGCGATATAATGTCAGTGATTCAGATTCGGCTAAATTAAATAGCTTTTTCTGCTGGCTATCCGCTTCATAAGGCTGACGACAATCTTTACATAGCGTTCGCACTAATCGTTGGGCTAGTACCCCAAGTAGTGAAGATGACACTAAGAAGGGTTCAATACCCATATCACGTAAACGGGTGATTGCACCGACCGCAGTATTAGTGTGAAGAGTTGATAACACCATATGGCCTGTCAGTGATGCTTGAACAGCTATGGCTGCGGTTTCTAAATCACGGATCTCACCAATCATCACTACATCGGGATCTTGACGAAGAATGGCACGTAAACCACGTGCAAACGTCATATCAACTTTGCTGTTAACTTGCGTTTGTCCAATCCCATCGATATCAAATTCAATCGGATCTTCCACGGTTAAAATATTGCGCTCAGCACTGTTAAGCTCTTGTAAACCCGCATATAAGGTCGTGGACTTACCCGAACCAGTCGGACCTGTGACCAAGATAATACCGTGTGGACGCTCGATGATTTTTCTAAACGCTTGGTGGTTTTCCGGCGTCATACCTAAGCTATGCAAATCAAGACGTGTCGCGTTTTTATCTAATAAACGCAATACCACTCGCTCGCCATGAGAAGAAGGCATGGTTGATACACGCACATCGACCGCACGACCACCTATTCGCAGTGAAATACGACCATCTTGAGGAATACGTTTTTCTGCAATATCAAGCTTTGCCATAACCTTAATACGTGAAACAAGCAGCGGTGCTAATTTACGGCTTGGCTGTAAGACTTCACGTAACATGCCATCGATACGAAAACGGATCGATAGTACTTTTTCAAAGGTTTCGATGTGAATATCAGATGCCCCTTCTTTGATCGCTTCGGCCAACATGGCATTGATCAATTTGATAATCGGAGCATCATCTTCCGATTCCAGCAAATCTTCTGTTTCAGGTAAGTCTTCAGCAAGCGCAAAGAAGTCATCACTATCAGAGCCCAAATCTTGCATTAACTGACGGGCTTCTGATGAATCACGTTGGTATGCTTGTGTTAACTTTTGCTCAAACTCACTGTCACTTAATGCGATGGGCGTAAAACAGCAACCTAGCACTCGACGCACTTCAGCAAGTACTGCAGCAGATAATTGTCCGCTGAAATAGAGTTGCCATCCTTGCTCACCTGCCTCTACCACCACATGATGGCGCTTGGCAAAAGAGAAAGGTAATCGAAACGTTACCGTTGATTCTGTTTCTAAAAACCCATCAGCCATTAGCGTTGCTCCAACTGAGAAACAAAGGCACGCACTTCAGCCGGTAAATCCATATCTTCACCGTACTTTGGTAATACAGGCATATCAGCGTCCAACAAACGCATACCTTGCTCTGCTTGGTATAACTGCTGCGCACGAATATAGTTGTACTTGCGCTGCGTTATACCATCAGCGCTCATCCCATCACGCAAAATGGTTGGGCGAATAAAAACCATTAGATTGGTTTTTTCGGTTGTGTTATTGGTAGAGCGGAATAACGCACCAAGCACGGGAATATCACCTAAAATCGGTACTTTTTGCTCAGACTCAAGGGTCTTCTCTTGCATTAAGCCACCTAGCGCGATCATGTTACCGTCTTTAACCAATACCGATGTGGTTAGCTCTCGCTTATCAAAACGAATATCAACGGCCCCATTAGCATCAGCCACTTGCGAGACAACCTGTTCAATATTCATTTGAACCGAGTCCCCTTCGTTGATCTGTGGGGTGACTTTAAGTTGAATACCGACATCCTTACGCTCAACCGTAGTAAACGGATTATCGTTATTAGAGCCTGTTTGTGAACCGGTCGTCACAGGGACTTCCTGACCGACTGATAAATTCGCTTCTTGGTTATCGAGTACGGTAATGTTCGGTGTCGAAAGCACATTAACATTACGGTTTTTCTTAATCGCGCTAACCAGTGCCGTCCAATCGCCCATACTGATTGCCGCACCAACACCTTGAATCCCCCCTAAGAAGGCCGCCATTGGTGCTAAATCACCGCTTTCAGTAACCGTACGGAACTTGCCAGGTATTGGATTACCCGAAGCATCAAGAATGTCTGTTTTAGTTTCTTTATCTTTCGCAGCCTCTTGTGCGGACAATAACCCGCCAATAGGTGCGCCGGTGTTACCAAATTGGATCACCCCCCCCTCTTGTGAGCCCCATTGAACGCCAAAGTTCATACCGTCACCTTCTTGTACTTCTACAATCATGGCTTCGATATGGACTTGGGCACGACGAATATCTAATCCAGAGATAATCGCCGCAAGTTTATTCATCACATCACTGGGTGCGGAAATAATCAGAGAGTTAGTTGCCTCATGAGCAGCAACCTGCACATCATCTTTGCTTGAAGTGCTCGATTGAGGAGCATTGCTCTTATTGGCCGCTTGGATGTTTTCAGACACACCTTTTAGCACATCAACCATATCGGCGGCTTTGGCGTATTTTAGGTAGAAAACGCGACTATTACCGCTTACTGCCATCTCTTTATCAAGCTTATGAATCAAGGCTTTTAAACGTTCCCGAACTTTAGGATCGCCTGAAATTAATACTGAGTTGGTTCGCTCATCTGCCACCGCTTTCGGGATCAAAAATCCTGGGGTTGATTTCGCATCAGCACTTTTATTTAACGACTCAACAATACGCACCATTTCAGGTGCCGACGCATTATTTAGCGACACGACGGTCACATCTTTATTACCAGCGCGATCGACACGCTCAATAATATCCGCTAAGCGGTTAACCACCGCTGCACGACCAGTGATCATAATGATGTTGGCAGGATCATAGTGAACAACATTACCTGCACCCGCATTATCGTTAAGTTGGCGCAATAATGGGGAAAGCTCTCGCACTGACACGTTTTTGACTGCGATCACTCGTGTAACCACAGCATCGCCAGGCACATTACTGTCGTTCGAACCCACAACTGGGATCGCAGAGGTTTTGGCATCTTTATCACGAATAACTTTTAGTACGCCATCTTCCATTTCAACAACAGCAAAACCATAGACTTCCAATACGTTAAGAAAGAAACGGTAATATTGCTCATCATTAAGAAGATCATAACTACGCACATTTACCTGACCACGAACCGCAGGATCAATAATGATAGTCTTATGTAATGAGCGTCCAACAATATTGATGAACTCTTGAATATCTGTCCCTTTGAAATTGGCACTTAGATCATCTGCCACTGCCGAACTACAAAGCAAGCTACTTGCTAACCATAGGGCACTTTTACCCATTAATTTTTTCACAAAAAACTCCTGCGTTTTCGTCTTTTTTGTCACGCAATGCACTGCTATTATTGCAGCTCAATGTGAATATCATGAACTTGACCGCCGCGTTCAACCGTCAAAGTAAAATCAGTTGCTGAAGAAAGCTCAGCCCAAAGTTTTGCCATCACACTTGGATCAGTCAAGCTATTACCGTTAATCGCTACCGCTAAGTCATTCGCTTTCAGACCAACAGAATCAAATAAAATTCGGTCTTTACCCGGATTAACTCGATATCCCTGTACTTCGCCATCCTTCTTCACTTGAGATAAGCGAATATAACTAAATAGAGATTGAGGTTGAGCTAAAATTTTCTTTTTGATCTCTGCTAATTTAGAGCTGTCGACATTTGGTTTAGTCGCGTTATTTGAAGCTGATTTTTGATACGCTGGCTGGGCTGATTTAGAGAATTTTAACCCTTCAAGCATCACGGTTTCATCACGACCACTATTACTAATAATAACGCGATCGTTATACACCGCTTTTAATGTCACACGGGTACCATCAACAACTTCATTAATACCATAAGTATTTTGCTTACCATTATTTGTGATAACGGCAAAGGCGGATTGGGGATCACTGCTCGCGACAACCCCAACCAACTTTAAATTCAATCGCGTTTGTGGCGCGTCTTTTTTGACAATGGCTTCAACGGCCTTTGGCTGCGCGTTATATTGCCCAAATAGATTCATGGACAATAAGTTACCTACATTTATATCAGAGCCTGATGTAGCCACTTTTACTGACTTCGCTTGCCAAGGTGCCACTGTTGTTGTTGGCGCTAATAACATCCACACCATTCGGCCAGAAATCCACGCTAAAATAACCACTAATAGCCACGTTAGTAGTCGAGTAAGTGTGCGCTGAGACATTGGGCGCTTTGTGGTCATCATGGGCAGCCATGTAGGTACTTGCATAGTGGAAATCCATTTAATGAATATCAGGAGGTATATTACTTTTCCCTATATAATAGAGGGATATTGTAACTAACTATTATGATCTCTTTTTAACACTTTGAATGCTATTCATTATTAAAAAAAAAAAGCAAATTACTCAAAAGACTACCGATAATTTGTAATAAATTCTTGGTTGATGATTGAAAATCCTGATTAACATCACCATTTATTAGTAATACGTGGTAGCTGACGCTATTAAAACAATGTGATATTTTATCGCCCCTTTGAATAAAGGAACCGTTATGGGTCAAGCGACATCCGAACTAAAACAGGTTCGTCTTGATAAATGGTTATGGGCTGCACGTTTTTATAAAACTCGTTCTATTGCTCGCGCGATGATTGATGGCGGCAAAGTACAATATAACGGGCAACGCTCAAAACCGAGTAAAATGGTTGAAGTTGGCGCAGAAGTAAAATTGCGCCAAGGTAACGATGAAAAAACCGTTACCATCGAAAAAATCTCTGATACCCGCCGTGGTGCACCGGAAGCACAATTGCTATATCAAGAAACAGCACAAAGTATTGAGTTACGGGAACGCCATGCACAAATGCGCAAACTCAATGCTTTTGATAGTCCGAGTCCGATCAAACGACCTGATAAAAAACAGCGTCGTGACATCATGAGATTCAAAAACATCAATACATCAGAATAAAAGGTTGCCAGCCTTAATCCATTCATTGTTGGTAATAGCAGAGTGCTTTATATCAAGTAAGCCAAATGCTGAGCCACATGAGTTCATTGGAATACTGGGTATAACGCATTTAAATGCACTACCAAATATGATGGCAGGGTTGGCGCCACAGCTGGAGAGAAAGAGAACATGACACAAGATTTTTTAAACCGTTACCTATTTGATAGCGTTTCTGTACGTGGTGAATTAGTACAGTTAGGTGATACTTACCAACAAATTATCTCAAGCACTGACTACCCAGCACCGATCAAAACACTACTTGGTGAATTGTTAGTCGCAACAAGTCTATTAACAGCCACGTTAAAATTTGAAGGCTCAATCACCGTACAAGTACAAGGCGATGGTCCTGTTAGCCTTGCTGTGATTAATGGCGATCAAAACCAAAAGCTACGTGGTGTGGCTCGCTGGGAAGGTGATATTAAAGACGATAGCACTATCCATGACCTAATGGGCAAGGGCTACATGGTGATCACTATTCTTCCTACCAAAGGTGAGCGCTACCAAGGTGTCGTTGGCCTTGAAGGTGAAACTATGGCGGAATGTTTAGAGGCTTACTTTAGAAACTCTGAACAGCTAAAAACACGTATCTGGTTGCGTACCGGTGAGTTTGAAGGCCAACCAAAAGCCGCAGGTATGTTATTACAAGTAATGCCAGATGGTCAGGGTAGTGAAGGCGATTTCGAGCACTTAGAAACAATTACTGATACGGTAAAAGATGACGAGCTATTTAGCTTAGACGCACAAGATCTACTTTACCGTTTATATCACCAAGAAGAAGTCAAAGTATTCGAGCCACAAGCAGTCAGCTTTGAATGTAGCTGTTCACGCGAACGTAGTGGTTCAGCGGTTATTAGCCTTCACCCTGATGAGATTGAAAAGATCTTAGCGGAAGACGGAAAAGTATCACTCCATTGTGATTACTGTGGTACTGACTATGACTTCGATAGTATTGATATTGCAGCACTTCGCGAAAATGCAGGCAAGGCTGACGACAGCAAGGTTCATTAATTCTCGCCTCGTATTAAGCCTGAAATATAATTACAAAGCCGGCATATATGCCGGCTTCTTCATATTAAAAAACAACATTTCAACTAAAACTTGAAAGTGAATCACTAAAAAACGCTTCTTTTTTCACCAGAAATAATAATTCAACCCTCTAGATTTCTGCTTTAACCGCCCTGTAAACTAAATAAAAACATCTAATTCACACGCCCGTTAGCCTTATATAGGTTAGGGTTATTTTATGATGTATATCCCTGATTTAGCCCGTTATGGTTGCTAGCATGGTTAATAGTTAAACAACATCTTACCCAAGGAGCGCCAATGAGCACAATGTGTGTCGATAATAAGGTTGCAACGAACATGGATTTGTCCCAATACGGAATACTCAATGTTGCAGATGTGATTCGTAATCCTTCTTACGAAATACTTTTCGCAGAAGAGACGAAAACAGAATTAAAAGGGTTTGAAAAAGGCATTGTCACCGAACTTGGTGCAGTTGCTGTTGATACAGGGATATTTACCGGTCGTTCACCACAAGATAAGTTTATTGTAAAAGACGACACTACCCAAGATACCTTGTGGTGGTCAGATCAAGGCAAGAACGATAATAAGCCACTTAGCCAACGAGCATGGCTTGATCTGAAATCTCTCGTAACAGCACAACTCTCTAACAAGCGTCTTTTTGTGGTAGATGGCTATTGTGGCGCTAATCCTGATACACGTATATGTATTCGGGTGATCACTGAAGTCGCTTGGCAAGCACACTTCGTTAAAAACATGTTTATTCGCCCAACAGAAGCTGAGTTAGCAACATTTGAACCCGACTTTGTGATCATGAATGGCTCGAAGTGTACTAACCCTAAATGGCAAGAGCACGGTATGAACTCAGAGAACTTCACGGTATTTAACCTCTCTGAAAAAGTGCAGCTTATTGGTGGTACATGGTATGGCGGCGAGATGAAAAAAGGGATGTTCGCGATGATGAACTACTTTTTACCTCTCAAAGGTATAGCCTCTATGCATTGCTCTGCCAATATTGGGGAAAATGGTGATACCGCTATCTTTTTTGGCTTATCTGGCACAGGTAAGACAACCTTATCGACAGATCCTAAACGTGCATTAATTGGTGATGATGAGCATGGCTGGGATGATAATGGTGTGTTTAACTTTGAAGGTGGATGTTACGCAAAAACCATTAACCTTTCAAAAGAAGCTGAACCTGATATTTACCATGCTATTCGTCGTGATGCGTTACTGGAAAACGTAACAGTACGTAATGATGGTTCTATCGATTTTAATGATAATTCAAAAACAGAAAACACCCGTGTGTCTTACCCGATTTATCATATCGATAATATTGTAAAACCTATCTCAAAAGGTGGTCATGCCAATAAGGTTATTTTCTTATCTGCAGATGCTTTTGGTGTATTACCTCCAGTATCCAAGCTAACCCCCGAACAAACTAAATATCATTTCTTGTCAGGTTTTACTGCAAAACTCGCGGGGACTGAACGTGGTATTACAGAACCAACGCCGACCTTCTCTGCATGCTTTGGTAATGCCTTCCTTACACTACACCCAACACAATATGCCGAAGTGTTAGTGAAACGTATGGAAGCGGCGGGAGCTGAAGCCTACTTAGTTAATACAGGCTGGAATGGCACAGGTAAACGTATTTCGATCCAAGATACTCGTGGCATTATCGATGCTATTTTAGATGGCTCGATTGATAGCGCACCAACAAAGCAAATTCCTATTTTCAATTTAACCGTACCGACAGCATTACCAGGTGTCGCCCCTGAGATCCTAGATCCTCGTAATACCTATACAGACCCGCTGCAATGGGAAAGTAAAGCCAAAGATCTTGCCAGTCGATTTATCGCAAACTTCGATAAATATACCGATACCACAGAAGGCGAGTCTTTAGTCAAAGCTGGCCCACAGCTCGATTAACTCTCAAACAACCAAGCCCCTATTTATAGGGGCTTTTTTTATATCTTGAATCACTAGACTAGTGTTAATTCAATAACCATAGCGTGCCTCAAATCCGACTCACATACCTTGCCAAGTACTGATATTTGCGCCAATCTCATCATATAAATAATAAAATGTATTAATAGCTTTCAGGGAATGGATTATGCGTAGGGCTGCCAAACTTATTACTTCTGTATTACTGCTTGGCGGACTGAGTATCGTGGTACTTATCGTCTTGCTTCAAACCCGCTATGCTACTCCCATACTCAACCATACCCTCGCCTTTTTCTCACACTACCAGTTAGCTGAAACACAATTACACTATGATATAAAACAACCACTACAAATAACGCTTCAACCGCTAACCGTAAAAAAGGCGGATAAAACCTTATTGTCAGTTCACAGTATCACTCTCGAACTTTCATCCCGATCATTACAAACACAACATCTAATTTTTTCCAACGTCATTATTGATGGGATCAATTTAAATCATCAGCAATGGGATAAATTTGAACATCTCTCTGCATTTTCTATTAACCGTTTAGCGATTAATGATCTCTCGATAGCCACTCCAGCGATAACAATCAACCATGCGCAGCTTCAAATTGATAATTGGCAATATAGTGATCATCAACAACCTTGGTGGCAGCAATTTAGTGGACAGTTTCAATTAAGTGTTCCACAAATAACATGGCACAATCATACGCTAGAAAATTTGTTATTAAACGGGACAAAACAGCACCAACAGTGGCAACTGACAGGGTTTTCAGGAAAATGGCAACGAGCGAACTTTAATGGTACCGCAGACTATAACAGTGACACTCAGTTATTAACGTTAGATCAGTTCACGCTAACTAACCTTCGCATCCAACAATCACAACCATTGACCGCATGGCCGCAATGGTTAACTGATGCCACCCCCGTTCGTCATATAATGATTAAACGCGCAGACATTCTAGACAGCAGTATTGAACAACCTAGTTGGGCTGCTGATGATATTAGTTTGTCATTAGAGAATTGGTCATGGCCTAACAGTTACTGGCAACAAGATAACGCCCATTTATCTGTCAGTGCCAGTAATGCGAAATGGCACGATATCGTATTTGAACAACCTATCGTTGAGCTGAATTTCATGCCAGAAAAGATCAACAGTCAGGGTCTTTCGGCTCAGTTACTCAGTGGTTATATGCGTATGGATGGCGAAATTTCACCTGACAAGGTCAAACTAAAAAAATTGTTGATCTCAGGTATAAAAGGCTTTCTTCCTCCACAGTGGTTCCATACGACAAAAACATTAACCTCAAGACTATCAGAGCTAACTATCGATAAACTTGATATCAATAATATACAGTTAACATCAACTGACACTCAGCTACCGTTTCAACTCGCAGGAATATATATTGACGGTAACGATGTGGTAGTAAAGCATCAACATCAATGGGGACTATGGCAAGGTAATCTTGATACTAGCCTAAGCTTTGCCAGCGTCAACCAAATTGTTTTTGTCGATCCGATTGTAGAAATGACCAGTTTTAATGGCGATTGGGTCATCGATAAATTTATCTTACCTTTTACTGATGGCATGTTAACAGCTGACGCGAACATTCAATTAGCGCAACAAGGTCAGCCTTGGTCCCTTTCTATCTCCAATGATAGTATTCCCGCCGCTCTCATTTATCGTTGGTTCAAATTACCATTACCCTTGAAGGGTAAAATTGACGGAACAATACACGCACAAGGATTAGCGAGTAATCGCCAAAGCTTCAATTACAGTTTATCTGGGCAAACCGCTCTCACCTTTAGAGAGATTCATTTAAATAATATTGCACCAACACAATTACTCGATAACTGGAAAACGAAAGGAAAGTTATTTGGTATGGTATTAGATAACAACAAGGAAAGCAGCGATAGTCACACCCAAGCCTTAACGCTATCACCACTTAAAATCACCACAGAAAGAGGGAAAATCACTATCCCAACTTGGCTTGTAAGTAATGAAAATTTTAGCCTATCTCTTACCAGTCATTGGGATCTGGCGATCCCAAAACAGCAACAACTAGAATGGGTATTAAAAGAAAACTGCCAACAAGTCGAACGTCGTTGGCATGCCGATCAAACAGAAGTGAATTCGTTTTCAACGTGTAGCGGTAAGATCAAGTAAGTACCGGTAAAACTAGAAGCGACTTTACCGCCGCTATACACATTCACATCAATGCTGATACGCCCCTTACGACCTTTCGCTAAGCGATCAATATCACCGCGTAAATCTTCTATGGTGCTCACCGCTTTAGGTCGCTCTGTCACAGGGGCTGAATAACGGATATGGCTATCAACCAAAATGATATTACCTTCTAACCCTCGCTCTTTCAGCAATAACCAAATAAAGCCCCAGCCCGCTAAGGTTGCCATGGTAAAAATGCTACCCGCAAACATAAACTCATTAGGATTTAGATTGGCATTGAACAGCGCACTAACTTCAAAGCGATAACCTGTATATTGGTTGATTTTTATCCCCATTTTATCGCTGATCGGGATCTGTTGTTGCCAAAGTGTCTGTAGCTCCTGACACCATTCAGGGTGACGCACAACTTCATTTAATGGCTCAAGATGTTTAAGCATTTGCTGGTGACGAACAGGACCTCGCTCATCACTCAGTTCACCTTCACTGGCAAAGCCATTTTTTAAATAAAACGGGATAGCATCTTCACGAGCGTTACACACCATGCGCTTAGCACCGTCTTGCCTTGCTAGTGATTCAAGGGCCATTAAAATTAAGCCGCCTAAACCATGGTGACGAACATCAGGGTCAACCGCCATATAACGTACTTGTCCCTCATTATCAGGCGTTAAATATAAACGCCCAATCGCCACCACCTGATCACGATTATTGATGATCATACGATGTTCACTCAGTTCATCATACGCATCTCGTTCAGAGCCCTGCGGCATTTGCCAAGGTTCACGCAACATCCGCCAACGAAAATGGTAATAGCTCGCCAACTGCTCATCTGTTTGAGGCGTCACTAATCGAAACATGAATTCCCTCTCTTTCCATTCTCGGTTTATGGAGTATCTCTAATGGTCATGTGATTTTCTAGACTTGCAGCCAGAACGTCACTGGACCATCGTTATTTAGTGCTACTTGCATATCGGCAGCAAAGATACCCGTTTCTGTTTGAATTTCTTTTACCTTACATTGTTCGACAAAATATTCATAAAGACGTTCAGCATCAACAGGAGCAGCCCCACTCGAAAAACCTGGGCGCATACCCTTTTTAGTATCTGCCGCTAATGTAAATTGCGATACAACCAATACACTGCCACCCGCCTGTTGCACGTTTAAATTCATTTTTCCATCGTCATCACTAAAGACACGGTAACCTAGCACTTTATCACGCAGTTTTTGTGCTTTTGCTTCATCATCACCTTTTTCAACGCCTAATAGCACTAACAAGCCTTTGCCAATGGCGCCAGTGATCTGTCCATCTACCGTCACGCTAGCCTCAGTAACTCGTTGGATTAGTGCAATCATTTTTCTTCCTCTTTCATATTCTGTGACTTGTCATCCGATTTTTGGTCTGTCGGTAATGATAACTGATTCGCCTGCTCCCAAAAACCACGCTCACCTAAACTGGCCGTGATCTCTGCGCCCAGTAAAACAATGCACCAACATAAATAAATCCAAACAAATAAGATAGGAATTGCAGCTAAGGCGCCGTAAATCATCTGATAAGAATGAAAATGCGCGAGGTAAATCGCAAAACCTTTCTTACTTAGCTCAAATAAAATACTCGCACTTAGACTACCAATCAGTGCATGACGGAACGTCACTTTACAATTCGGTACTAATAAGTAGAGCAATAAAAATGCCAAACTCGACATTAGAGAAGGAAACCAGCGTAAGGACTGCTGTAAAAGACCGTGTAAAGCTTGATGCTCAAGTAATGCCAGTGAACCAAGGTAAGAACTAACCGCAATACTAGAACCTAACAGGATCGGTCCTAACGTTAAAATCATCCAATAGATTGAAAACGAAATAATCCAACGACGTTTCTTTTTAATTCGCCAGATATAATTTAACGAGGTATCTATTGATGAAATCAACATCATGGCAACCACAAACAAAGCCGCAATACCGACAGCCGTCATTTTACCAGCATTAGAAACAAACTCATTTAAGTAGGTTTTAACGACCGCACCAGCCGCTGGTACAAAATTCTCAATCACAAAGTTTTGTAATTGCTCACCGAGTCCTGCAAATACAGGCACTGCTGATAACGCCGAAATAACAACAGTAATGAGCGGTACCAATGATAATAAAGTGACATAAGCCATTGAGCCTGCGGTAACCGTTAAACGATCATGATTCACTCGCTGGATTAAATACGAAAAATAATCCATCATCAGATGGATTTTGGGACCTAATTGCAACTTCGCCATTGGTTTGTTGTCAGCCTTATAACTTTGTTCTATTAATCTTATACACATTGTGAAAAGGCTTTCATTTTTTGCCTTCTCTCAACTCTTTATTTGCGTCTTATCAATCAATTCTCTCTTGTTAGAACAAACGTTAAGATTGATTTATTTCAGCGCAGCATGTCTTACTAGGAGCATAACATGCCTTATTTTCTTGCTATTTTACTTAGCGTTAGCTTACTTTCAGGCTGTCAATCAGCCTATTACTCAGCAATGGAACAAGTCGGCGTCCATAAACGTGACATCATGGTTGATCGGGTAGAAGACGCCAACGCGGCACAAAAAGATGCACAACAGCAATTTACCAGTGCGCTTGAAGGGCTTAAAGCATTAAATAATTTCAATGGTGGTGAGTTAGAAGCCGCATACAATGACGTTAATGATCAATACAAAGACAGTGAAGCGGCAGTAAATAAAGTAAAAGATCGTATCGCTGCTATTGAAGATGTGGCTGATGCGTTATTTGATGAATGGAATGACGAGCTTGCGCTTTATAAGAGTGCAACACTGAAACGTGATAGTGCAAACAAACTCCGCGCAACCAAAGTACAGTATCAAAAAATGCTCTCTGCGATGAAACGTGCAGAGCAAAAAATGGAGCCTGTGTTAGATACTTTGCGTGATAACACGTTATACCTAAAGCATAACCTAAATGCTGCTGCAATTGGCTCACTACAAGGTGAATTCAACTCACTGCAACGAGAGATCCAACAAGCGATCCGCGATATGAACAGCGCTATTGCAGAATCTAACCGTTTCATTGGTCATCTAAAGAAATAAACTATCGACAAGGTGAGTCAGCGCCAGCGGCTCACCATTGCTTTGCCCTAATGACCACACTTATCTTCAGCCATTCGCCACTATCCCCCATATTTCCACCCTTCAGATACAACAATCCCCCGATTGTTACCAACCGAGGGATTGTTTAATAACTAATGAAATTAATCAGTAATTACTTAGTACGGCTTGCACGCTTACGATCGTTTTCAGTAAGAAGTTTCTTACGAATACGGATGTTTTCAGGCGTAACTTCTACTAGCTCATCGTTGTCGATGAATTCTAGAGCTTGCTCAAGTGTGTACTTGATAGCAGGAGAAAGAGTTTGCGCTTCGTCGGTACCAGAAGCACGAACGTTTGTAAGCTGCTTACCTTTCAGACAGTTAACTGTTAGGTCGTTAGAACGGTTATGAATACCGATGATCTGACCTTCGTAAACTTCATCTGCGTGCTCAGCGAATAGACGACCACGCTCTTGTAGGTTAAACAGTGCGTAAGTCAGTGCTTTACCTGTTGCGTTAGAAATCAATACGCCGTTGTTACGTTGACCGATAGTACCGCCCTTGTGTGGACCGTAGTGATCAAACGTATGGTAAAGAAGACCTGAACCTGAAGTCAGTGTCATGAACTCAGTTTGGAAACCGATAAGACCACGAGAAGGCATCATGAAGTCCATGCGAACACGGCCTTTACCATCTGGTGCCATATCAGTAAGCTCACCTTTACGAAGACCGATGTTCTCCATGATACCGCCTTGGTGCTCTTCCACCACGTCGATAGTCACAGTTTCAAACGGTTCCATTAGCTGGCCGTCTTCTTCTTTGATGATAACTTCTGGACGTGATACTGCTAGCTCGTAGCCTTCACGACGCATGTTTTCGATCAGGATAGATAGGTGAAGCTCACCACGACCTGATACACGGAATTTATCTGGGTCTTCAGTTTCTTCAACACGCAGTGCAACGTTGTGTACTAGTTCTTTTTGAAGACGCTCAAGGATGTTACGTGAAGTAACGTACTTACCTTCTTTACCAGCAAACGGAGAGTTATTTACTTGGAAAGTCATGGTAACTGTTGGCTCATCAACAGAAAGCGGCGTTAGCGCTTCAACACAGTTCTGATCACAGATAGTGTCAGAAATCTTAAGTTCACCAAGACCTGTGATTGCAATGATGTCGCCCGCTTTCGCTTCTTCAACTTCATGACGCTCAAGACCTAGGTAACCTAGAACTGTACCTACTTTACCGTTACGCTTAGAACCGTCAGCACTTACGATCGTTACTTGTTGGTTAGTTTTCACTGTACCACGAGTAATACGAGCAACACCGATAACACCAACGTAAGAGCTGTAATCTAGCTGAGAGATTTGCATCTGTAGCGGGCCATCAACGTCTACTGAAGGCGCTGCAACATTATCAACGATAGATTGGAACAATGGTTCCATGTTCTCGCCAGTTTCACCTTCTTCTAGTGTTGCCCAACCGTTTAGTGCTGATGCGTAAACCACTTGGAAGTCTAGCTGTTCGTCAGTTGCACCAAGGTTATCGAATAGGTCAAATACTTGATCCATAACCCACTCAGGACGTGCACCTGGACGGTCAATCTTGTTGATTACAACGATTGGCTTAAGACCGTATGCAAACGCCTTTTGCGTTACGAAACGTGTTTGAGGCATAGGGCCGTCAACTGCATCAACGATAAGCAATACAGAGTCAACCATAGACATGATACGCTCTACTTCACCACCGAAATCGGCGTGTCCTGGGGTATCTACGATGTTGATGCGGTAGTCATTCCAGTTGATTGCTGTGTTCTTAGCAAGAATGGTAATGCCACGCTCTTTCTCGATATCGTTAGAATCCATCACACGTTCTTCGGCTTCGCCGCGACCCTCTAACGTGCCAGACTGCTGTAGAAGTTTATCAACCAGGGTAGTTTTACCGTGGTCAACGTGAGCAATAATTGCGATATTTCTTAATTTATCGATCGATTGATTAGACATTAGTTTCACATTCACTCAGAACATGCAGCATCTTCACTAGAGGCTACTTGATTAAAAAAACGGCTCATAATTTAACAGATTTTACGCTAAAACCCACGAAATATGTGATTTATATCACCAGCTTTTTTATGACCATGCTCTAGAGCCGCATTTTTACTCGCTTTTTGGCCTAATTTTATTTTTTTGAACCCTTCTATTCAGGCCATAAATACCCTCTTAACCCTGCTTTCTCACTCCCTACGGATAAAAAACATCATTAAAGGTACACAGCTCTCATTTAACAATAAAAAAACACTTTTTTAAGGAGATTATGAATTGACAATAATTTTTAACATCGCGATAGTAAGCATGTTCTATTATTGTTAACGACACACTATCGCACCAAAACAGTGCAAGTGTGCATCAAGATAGTGCAGAAATGGATTAATTAAGCTTTAGCAATGCGTAAAAACCGCATTCTTAAAGCTTTTAAAAATTGGCATGGTTTTCGCTTAAGAACATTCAGATCTGCTCATTCTCAGAAATGAGCAATACTAGATTTGCGGCCATGCCCTTATATAACACCGGAGGTTACTCAAGATGTCAGTAGAAAACGTACTAGCGCTGATCCAGGAAAATGAAGTTAAGTTTATTGACCTACGTTTTACCGATACAAAAGGTAAAGAACAGCATATCTCGATCCCATCTCATCAAATTGATGCTGATTTCTTCGAAGAAGGTAAAATGTTTGATGGCTCTTCAGTTGCAGGTTGGAAGGGTATCAACGAATCAGACATGGTAATGATGCCTGACGCGTCAAGCGCGGTACTAGACCCATTCACTGAAGACGCTACGCTAAATATCCGTTGTGATATTTTAGAGCCGGCAACGATGCAAGGTTACGACCGTGATCCTCGCTCTATCGCGAAGCGTGCAGAAGAGTTCATGCGTTCAACAGGTATCGCAGACACGGTTCTTATCGGTCCTGAGCCAGAATTCTTCCTATTTGACGATGTTAAGTTTAACACTGACATGTCAGGCTCTTTCTTCAAGATTGATGACGTAGAAGCAGCATGGAACACAGGTTCTGATTTCGAAGGCGGTAACAAAGGTCACCGTCCTGGCGTTAAAGGTGGTTACTTCCCAGTAGCACCTGTTGATTCATCACAAGACATCCGTTCTGCTATGTGTTTAATCATGGAAGAAATGGGTCTAGTTGTTGAAGCTCACCACCACGAAGTAGCAACAGCAGGTCAGAACGAAATCGCAACACGTTTCAACACGCTAACAACAAAAGCAGATGAAATTCAGATCTACAAGTATGTAGTTCATAACGTTGCACACGCATTTGGTAAAACAGCAACCTTTATGCCTAAGCCACTAGTAGGAGATAACGGTTCTGGTATGCACGTTCACCAATCACTAGCAAAAGACGGTGTAAACCTATTCTCTGGTGATAAGTACGGCGGCCTTTCTGAAATGGCACTTTACTACATCGGTGGTATTATCAAGCACGCACGTGCAATCAACGCATTTGCTAACCCTGCAACGAACTCATACAAGCGTCTAGTTCCAGGCTTTGAAGCTCCAGTAATGCTAGCTTACTCTGCACGTAACCGTTCAGCGTCTATCCGTATTCCTGTAGTACCAAGCCCGAAAGCACGTCGTATCGAAGTACGTTTCGGTGATCCAGCGGCTAACCCATACCTAGCATTTGCTGCAATGCTAATGGCTGGCCTTGACGGTATTCAGAACAAGATCCACCCAGGCGAAGCGATGGATAAAGACTTGTACGACCTACCAGCAGAAGAAGCAGCTGAAATCCCAACAGTTGCAGAATCGCTACAAGGCGCACTACAAGCACTAAGCGACGACCGTGAGTTCTTAACGTCTGGCGGCGTATTCTCTGATGACTTCATCGATTCTTATATCGCACTGAAATCTCAAGACGTTGAGAAAGTAAATATGACAACTCACCCACTAGAGTTTGAACTTTACTACTCTGTTTAAGTAATCACTTAATTACTAAACATTAAATACTTAGGCCTGCTTCACAAGCAGGCCTTTTTGATCTTGTTGTCACTCACAAACCAACGACAATGAAGTATCTTATTCACGACCACTGTGGATCGTGCACACAAACTTGGAGTTAACGGATGAAACTCTCTCGTTTTTTTAAGCCACTCAGCCCAATCTTTATTACCCTAATATGGACAGCTGCGAGTTCAGCCCAAGCCTCTACCATCTACTCATGGACAGATGAGAATGGCGTGGTGCACTTTACCGATCAACCTCAAACCCCCGATGCCACCGCTTACCCTTTAAGCGTGACAGAAGTCAGTGGTAATATTAAACAAACCGCAGATACCATTGACACTCAAACCAGCGATATTACCGTGGTAGAAGAGCCTGCAAAAACTATTACAACCGTCAGTTTAGTCTCACCAATGCATGAGCAAACCATCCGCAATAACGAAGGTATCATCAATATTCATGCGGTCACCAACAGCAAACTCAACAACCAAACCCAAGCGCAATTAGTTGTCGATGGCGTAGTTAAAGGCGAGCCTCAAACAGAACTCACTTGGACATTAGATAACATTGATCGTGGTAGCCACCAGCTACAAATTCAACTAGTTAAAGGCGGCAAGGTTATTGCATCGTCAGACAGTATTACCGTTTATCTGCATCGAGCCACAGTGAAGGCAAACAAGCCAATACCAGTACAGACTCGCTAATCCACAGTTTCACCAATTAATAGTGCCCGATCAGCAATAAACAGGTTACACTCAGATGCACCAATTTGGTGCGTTTGACCTAAATAAGCCTATTGATGGTTTAGGTAATCAACAAGGATGCTGATTGTGACTACCGCTTTTACCCCTATAATTATTGATAACCTTGTTACTGCGATCATTCTACTGGATGAACACTTAACGATTCGTTATGTCAATCCCGCCGCAGAACAACTGTTATCGTCGAGTAAACGCCGTTTGCTGGGCATTACGTTACCAGAGTTATTACAGTACTCATCTCTTGATCTCGATTTAATCGCAGCCACATTACAAAGTGGTCAAGGCCTAGCTGATAGCGATGTCGCTTTTGTGATTGATGAACAGCGTCAACTTCTCAGCTTGAATGCCAGCCCTATTTCATGGCAAAAAAATCTTTTCGTGATGCTGGAGCTTAAACCTATCGATCAACAACGTCGTATTAGCCAAGAGCTCTCTCAATTAGCTCAGCAGCAAGCGGCGAAAGAATTAGTGCGAGGGTTAGCTCACGAGATAAAAAACCCACTAGGTGGCTTACGAGGCGCTGCACAGCTACTTGAAAAAGCGCTACCCGATCCTAGTTATGTCGAATATACCCAAATGATTATTGAGCAAGCCGACCGATTACGTAATTTGGTCGATAGGCTATTAGGCCCGCAACGCCCAGGCATCAGAAAAACCGATAATATTCATCTCGTATTAGAAAAAGTACGTCAGCTGATCATTCTGGAAAACGACAGTAATCTTGTGATTGAGCGCGACTACGATCCAAGTCTGCCCGAGATTGACATGGATACAGAACAACTCGAGCAAGCCTTACTCAATATTGTCAGTAACGCCGCTCACGTTCTAAAAAAACAAAATGGCGGAATAATTAAGCTCAAAACCCGTACCGCCCATCAAGCCTTAATCCAAGGTAAATACGCCCGAATCGCCGCAAAAATTGAGATTATTGATAATGGTCCAGGGATCCCAGCAGCGATCCAAGACACCTTATTTTATCCTATGGTGACAGGTAATGCTGATGGTACAGGGTTAGGACTATCGATCTCGCAAAACTTAATAGACCAACATAACGGCAAAATTGAAGTAATTAGCTGGCCAGGACACACCAACTTTACGATCTATTTACCAATACAATAATAACGATAGGAGAGTAACGTATGAGCAAAGGATTAATTTGGGTTGTCGATGACGACAGCTCTATTCGCTGGGTAATGGAAAAGACACTTATTACAGCTGGCATGAAGTGTGAAACCTTTGCCAATGCCGATAGTGTACTTGAAGCGCTAGAGCGTAATGTCCCAGATGTATTGGTCTCTGATATTAAGATGCCGGGAACAGATGGCTTAACGTTACTAAAACTATTACAACAAGATTACCCACTATTACCTGTGATAATCATGACGGCACATTCTGACTTAGATGCCGCTGTGAACGCCTATCAACGTGGTGCATTTGAATATCTTCCTAAACCATTTGATATTGATGAGGCCGTGAGTTTGGTCGAGCGTGCGGTTAGTCATAGTCAAGAGCAAAAACGTCAACAACAACCAGAAACAGAAGTAAAAGCAGTACCTGAAATTATCGGTGAAGCTCCTGCCATGCAGGAAGTTTTCCGTGCTATTGGTCGTCTTTCTCGCTCATCTATTTCGGTATTGATTAACGGTGAATCCGGTACAGGTAAAGAACTTGTCGCTCACGCTTTACATCGACATAGCCCACGCAGTAAAAATGCCTTTATTGCCCTGAATATGGCGGCCATCCCCAAAGACTTAATTGAATCAGAACTGTTCGGGCATGAAAAAGGGGCGTTTACTGGCGCCAACAGTGTTCGCCAAGGTCGATTTGAGCAAGCCAACGGTGGAACACTGTTTCTCGATGAAATAGGTGATATGCCATTAGATATTCAAACCCGTTTACTGCGTGTCTTAGCAGATGGGCAGTTCTATCGTGTCGGTGGCCATTCTCCTGTTAACGTCGATGTCCGTATTATTGCGGCAACGCATCAAAACCTAGAGCGCCTTGTTGCCAGTGGTGATTTTCGTGAAGATTTATTTCACCGCCTAAACGTTATTCGGGTGCATTTACCATCTCTAAAAGATCGCCGCCAAGATATCCCCCAGTTGGCGCGTCACTTCCTGCAACGCGCGTCCAACGAGTTAGGAGTAGAAGTAAAAACCCTACACCCAGATACGACCGAACAGCTAGCAGCACTGGATTGGCCGGGTAATGTTCGCCAACTAGAAAATATTTGTCGCTGGCTTACTGTCATGGCAAGCAGCAGTGAGGTCTTACCTAGCGATCTACCACCTGAGTTGCTCGAAAATAATCAAAGCACTTTATCAACTCAGCAAGAGAATCAACATTGGCAGCAAGGCTTACAGCTGTGGGCAAAACAAGAACTGCAGAAAGGTAATGAAAACTTATTGGCAGAAGCCCTACCTGAGTTTGAAAAAATCTTGCTAGAGACTGCGCTACAACATAGCCACGGTCATAAGCAAGAAGCGGCTCGATTATTAGGCTGGGGAAGAAATACCCTTACCAGAAAGCTCAAAGAGCTGGGTATTAACGACTAACTATCACAACATAAATCGGGTTGCAGGTGAAGTCGATCACATTTAGCTGCAACGATTATGTTCACGTTATACACTTTACTTATACTTAACGCTCAGTTTTCATCGGAATAATCATAATGATCAACAAGCATCTTCCTTTAACGGATCTACACCGTCACCTTGATGGCAATATTCGCCCTCAAACTATCTTAGAACTTGGCCAGCAATTTAATATGGCGCTACCGGGCCATGATCTAGAAAGTTTACGCCCACACGTTCAGATCGTTGAAGCTGAGCCAAGTCTTGTGGCTTTTTTGTCAAAGCTAGACTGGGGCGTTGCAGTATTAGGCGATCTCGATGCTTGTCGTCGTGTCGCTTATGAAAACGTTGAAGATGCCTTGCATGCACAAATTGATTATGCCGAACTACGTTTCTCACCTTACTACATGGCAATGAAGCACAACTTGCCGATCGCAGGTGTGGTTGAAGCTGTTATTGATGGAGTAGAAGCAGGTTGTCGTGACTTTGGTATCAAAGCGAACTTGATCGGTATTATGAGCCGTACTTTTGGTGTTGAGGCTTGTCAGCAAGAGCTTGATGGCTTACTCGCTCACAAAGATAAATTGGTCGCGATTGATTTAGCTGGTGATGAATTAGGTCAGCCTGGCGCGCAATTTAACCCACACTTTAAACAAGTTCGTGATGCAGGCTTACGTGTAACCGTTCATGCTGGTGAAGCGGCTGGCTCTGAAAGTATGTGGCAAGCAATTAATGAGCTTGGCGCGGTACGCATTGGTCACGGTGTAAAAGCTATTCAAGATCCAAAACTGATGGACTACCTAGCAGAGCATAAAATTGGTATTGAATCGTGCATTACCTCAAACATTCAAACCAGTACTATTAGCAATATCAAAGATCACCCTATCAAGCCATTCCTCGAGCATGGCATTTTAGCCTGCCTCAACACTGACGACCCTGCCGTTGAAGGTATTGAATTACCTTACGAGTATGAGGTTGCAGCACCAGCTGTTGGATTAAGCCAAGCGCAAATCGAACAAGCACAACGCAATGGCTTAGAGATCGCCTTTTTAAGTGAAAGCGAGAAACAAGCACTTCGCGAGATGGCTGCACAACGCAGTTAATCACTCACGCGATAAAAATCATATAACAAAAAGCCCCATTCCAGCATTACTCGAATGGGGCTTTTTCATTTAATCCAATAAGATTAAATCACTCGTGAAAACTGCTGTTGACGAGCACGATCACGTAAGTATTTATCGAAACACATACAAATATTACGGATCAATAAACGTCCCTTCAGCTCAACGAAAATATGTTGCTCATCTACCGATACTAACTCATCATCAATAAAGGTTTTTAGAAGTTCTAAATCTTCAGCAAAATATTGATCAAAATTGATATTAAATTCCGCTTCAATCGCTTTCTTATCAAGCTGAAAATTACAAATGAGAGCTTTGATCACTTCACGACGCAGTAAGTCGTCCGCATCGAGCGAAACCCCTTTCCACAGTGCGTTTTGTTTTTCTTCAATATCGCGGTAGTAATGCTTTAACTCTTTTTGGTTTTGCGCATAGCAATCGCCAATCATAGAAATCGCTGATACACCCATACCTAATAAATCACACTCACCTTGAGTGGTGTAACCTTGGAAATTACGATGCAAAATCCCTTCACGCTGAGCAATTGCTAATTCATCATCCGGTTTTGCAAAGTGATCCATACCAATAAATTGGTATCCTGCCGCCGTCAACGTCGCAATTGTATCTTGTAAGATACCTAACTTTTCTTTGGCACTCGGTAATAGCTCTTCGCTGATCTTACGCTGTGCCGCAAACAATTTAGGCATGTGGGCGTAATTAAACACCGATAAACGCCCCGGATTCATCGCCAGTACTTGCTCTAATGTTTTCGCAAACATTTCACGATTTTGTAGCGGTAAACCATAAATCAAATCAAGGTTCGTTGAACGGAACCCCAACTCACGTGCACGCTCAACCATCGCAAAGATAAACGTTTCGTCTTGCTCACGATTAACCAGTTTTTGCACGTCTTTATTGAAATCTTGCACACCGATACTTAAACGATTAAAGCCTTCACTGCGAAGGTGATCAAGAATATCGAGTTCAATTTCACGCGGATCGACTTCTATACTGATCTCAGCATCATCATCAAAATTAAACGCCGCACGCAAGCTATTCATTAAACGACTGATCTGCACTGCAGTAAGAAACGTAGGTGTACCACCGCCCCAGTGCAATTGACTCACTTGGCGATCGCCCAATAAAGTCGCACGTTGTTTAATTTCTTGTTCTAGCTTATCCAAGTAGTCATCCGCTTTATGCTGATGACGGGTAATGATTTTATTACAGCCACAGTAGTAACAAAGCTTATGACAAAATGGAATGTGAATATAAAGCGATAGCTTACGATCAGGGTATTGCTTACATGCCATCTCAAATTCAGCAGACGTGAACGCTTCATTAAACTCTAATGCAGTTGGGTAAGAGGTATAACGCGGACCTGAGTAGTTGTACTTTTCAATCAGGGCCTGATCCCAAATAATCTGCTCATTTGACATGACATATTTCCAATATTGTAGGGAGAATAAAGAGTTAAACGTGTAATGATGGTAAGACGAATAACACTTATAGTTTATAAGACAATACAGCCATCGCCTAATCAGATTAGACGATGACTGTAATAGTTCAGATCAAGTCATTAAGACTTCGTAGACAGGATGGCGTCTAGCTCGACAGCAATAGCTTCTTGTAATCGAGTTTCAGCCTTCATTCGCTCCAGATCAAAGCGCATTCGAGCACGTTTCTCTGTTTGTTGACGCGCTTCACCGCGAGGCATATCTTTTACTACCTCATACAGCTCTGTAATAGCTGGATAAGTGGCTGCAAAATCAACACTCTTATCAGCCTGTAGCGCTTCCATCAACTTATACAAACGAATCGCCGCTTCAGACAAATCACATTGTCCTTGCTTGGTCGCTGCGGCAATCACATAAACGCTCTCTAAAATCGTATTATTACGCGTTTCTATCGCCTCTTTTTGCTGTTGTTCAGCACGGGCTAAAAAAACTTTATGGCGTTGATTTTGTTGGTATAGCTTAACAAGTAACGTTCCCGCATAAATACCAAGCGCGGTTACAATTGTGCCACCAATAACAAGCAGAAGCGTCAAATCCTGCAACGGTTACTCCTTACCGAATTTATCTAAATCCATCTTTTCAAATTGATCGAGTAAATCATCATCAGACTTAACCGCTGGGCGGTACTCATCTTCCTCGAACAATTCAACTTCATCTTCTTCCATCAAACCAAGCTGCTTCATAAGCTGCTCAATACGATCAAGTTTTTGGTCGACTTGTTTCTGCAAGCCTGCACCTAACTTTTCACCAGCATCTAAGCGATCAAGAAGAACCATCAGCTGCGCATCATTTTCAAGCATTGCTAATTCTTGCTCTGCTGACATACGACGTTGCTGTTTGGTCATTGGCTTTTTCGGCTCAACGATCAAAGGAATTGGTTTTTTACTACCAAGACGTGGGTCTTTTTTCTGCGCGGCATTACGCTGCTTAGTTTCTTCAACGGCAGAATGGCGACTACCAGTTTTTAAGCCTTTACGCTTTTTCGCTTTCTGGCGCTGGCGAGATTCGATCTCTAATTGGTTCGGCGTTTTATCACGGTATACCGCTGGGCCTTCAGAACCAATCTTACGGCCTCTTTTTTTACGGGTCATTACTGGGTTTTCCTCAGCAAAATCACATCATTTCCAACAAACTCAACTTCTAAGCCATCACGTTGCGCTAAAAAGCGGAACGTATCGCGACTAAAGAAACTGACGTGGGTTGGATCGTTCTTATAATGCCAACGTGTAAACGCTTCGGCATCGGTTGCTAGCTTTGTCATTAACCCTAGCCATCCGCCAGGTTTAATCATACTCAGCAGCAGCCCCCATTCCTTCGCAGGCTGATTAAAATGTTCTATGGCTTCGGTACACGTAACAAAGTCATATTGACGCGTTAATACACTAGGATTAGGTGCAAAATATGGATCATAGATCGCCATATTATATCCCATTTCCTCCAACATAATGGAAAGTGTTGGACCGGGACCGCTGCCAAAGTCTAAACCATCTAATGGCCCAGCCGGTAAACGTTCTACTAATGGTGTAGCTAAACGACCTAAAAATTGGCGATAACCCATATCATCTGGATTATTTTGATGTTGATCATAAACGGCTTTTTCTTGCTCTGGCGATAACTGAGCCTCAGGATCGGCAAAAATTAACACACATTGCTGACAACGAAAATAACAGCGATTTTTATCTTCAACAAATACTCCATGCTGTTCACTATGGCACAGTGGACATGGCTGCATGATCACTTCTCCGGTGTTGCCGATTATTAGCAAAATCGGAACTGGTGTAAAATCGAGCGGGCTATTCTATACCCAATCGCGGTCAAGATGTAGTTTTGCCGACAAATTGTGCAAGTTTATCTGTAAATACGATAAGGATAGATAAAAGATCAACAAGTTAACTTGTTTATAATGCAGATAAAGAAAAGAGAGAAAAAGAAAAAAGCGATAGGCTTGCACCTATCGCTCTATATGTAAGCCAGTGGCTTATATTCTGTCTAGTCATCCTAACTAGCGTGTAACGTCCCGGTTAAGCAACGTTCCCTTTGTTATTAGTGCTTTCCTTGCGAGCTTGTTGTTTGTCATCATCCTGATGAGTTTTGCTCTTCCGTGTCCTGTCCATAGCAATTCAACTCGTCCTGAGTTGGCGTTCCATTTCGCTTACTATCATCCTGATAATAATGCCACCATCCTTGTGAGCACGTTATCCGTAACGTACCACTTATTGCGTCGACATCATGTCGTTGCAAAATCTTATCCGTAAGTGTCTTCCTGACATTCCAATACGCTTCTTGCGTCAACCCTAGTCATCCTAACTAGACGTCCTGTGATCCTTCGAGCTCCTGCTCATGTCATCCTAGCGCTTCCATCCGTTGTCGCTCTCCCTGTCGACACGAGATAATTTACAGTAACCAAAGACTGAAACAATGTACCGATATCACATTTTTAAAAACACAAGTAACCACAAGAATTTAAGTCATTGTTATTAAAGGTTATTGTGTTTTTAGCTACAAAATTTCGAGCTAAAACACCCCTCACAAATGGCAGATCTCTTACAAGCTGTTGAGCAAATAAGACAGAAGTAAAAATCGCCTTACTGAATAAAGCACCAAAAGATATAAAATGATGATTATTAGACAATAAAAAAGCAGCCTAAAGGCTGCCTTTTTCTATTGAGAGCGAACTATATTTAATGCAAGCCGCCAACATATTGCGACAACGCATTAATTTCATCATCACTTAATTTTGCAGCAACCGAGCGCATCATCGCGTTCATATCATTAGCACGAGCACTTGAACGGAATTCTTCAAGTTGAAGTTTTACGTATTCCGCATTTTGACCAGAGATTTTAGGGAATCCAGATAAACTCATACCATTACCACGAGGACCATGACACGCAATACAGGCAGCGATACCACGTTCAGTATCACCAAAACGGTAAAGTTGTTGCGCGACTTCAACGGATTCTTTTGGGGAAGTATTATCTGAAATAGGCAGGGAAGCATAATATACTGCGATATCTGCTATATCTTGGTCAGAAAGAGCCATGGCCATTCCTCCCATAACAGTATTATTACGTCCTTGTTTTCCGCCAGTAGTCATTGCCAGTTTGTATTCTTTTAATTGCTTTTCAAGATATTTAGGATGCTGCCCAGCAAGCTTGGGATATTGCTGCATCAACGCTGCATTGCCATCTGTACCATGGCAGGCGGCACATGTTGCAGCTTTCAATTTACCTGCTTCGATGTTGCCTTCTTCAGCCGTGGTCGAATAACTAGCAAGAAGGCTTAATATTAATATTAATTTCTTCATGACATTCCATTTATAATTATAGGGCTTCCACTACCACAAGTAATGCTTACTTACTTAGTATACAATACGATCCCAAACCAAGCTCGGTTTAACATATTTTATACATCTTCACATAAAAGCAATCAGTCGACTACTTGAAGACTAGACGGAGTTAACAGTGAATCAACCTCTCAACTACAGAAATACAAGTTTTATCACAAGTGCGCCAGATATTCGTCACTTGCCGCAAGATGCAGGCGTTGAGATTGCATTTGCTGGTCGCTCTAACGCGGGTAAGTCGAGTGCCCTAAACCGCTTAACCGATCAAAAAGGGTTAGCACGTACTTCAAAAACGCCTGGTCGTACTCAGCTGATCAATATGTTTGAAGTAGTTCAAGGTTGTAACCTTATCGATTTACCGGGTTATGGCTTTGCACAAGTTCCTCTTGAAATGAAATTAAAATGGCAGAAGTCGCTAGGAGAATACCTTCAGCGTCGAGAGTGCTTACAAGGCCTTGTGGTATTGATGGATATCCGTCATCCGATGAAAGATCTTGACCAGCAAATGATTAATTGGGCACTTGAAAGCCGTTTACCTGTAATGGTTTTACTGACTAAAGCAGATAAGCTAAAAAGTGGTGCTCGTAAAGCACAGGTGCTAAAAATCCGCCAAATGACTAAAGAGTTAGAAGGTGACGTACAAGTTGAAGCTTTCTCTTCATTAAAAGGCATTGGCGTCGATCAAGTTCGCCGTAAGTTGGATGAGTGGTACGCACCAGAGCTAGAGCGTCAACGCGTGCTTGCCGGTGGTGATGATGTTTTCCCTGAGCAAATAGAAGAAGACAACGAGTAAAATACGTTGTTTATATAGCTCTAAGGATTGGAGCTATAAAAATTCCCCACCATCTCGGTGGGGCAAATTAAGAGAGAAACAGGAGGTATTTTAGTTTTGTGCAACACACAATAATGATTTCTACTCTTAGCGCAATCCCTTCCCTTTATCTGACTCAATTTACATGTTTTTTTGCGACTCCCGACCAGATCACCCTCTAAAATCCGATATAAATATTACTTACCCCAACCTTGATCAGCACATTATTCTCTTAACAAAATAACAACATGAAATGTTAATAAACCATATTTAGTTCTGGAAGTTTATTACAACCACATTTAACCAAAAAAAGAGCAAAAAAAAACCACTCCCAATAGTTTAGGAATGGTTATTTCATGGATTTGTTGAACGGCTAATAATGTCATCAGCACTGACAGCAAATATGAACAAGAAGCTGTTTTTAGTATAGCGGCTGTTGTTATTTTTTAAAGTATTTACTCTAAAAAATAACAACTAAAAAGAAAATAAAGATAAAAAAGGCCAACAGATGAGCCAAAAAGTTCAAATAGACCAATGAACGACCATAATTTGATTAGTAATTAGTTAAATAGAGAGAAAGCGAAAAAGAAATAAATGATCAACAGATAAAAAGAAAGGTATAAACGGAGAGAAAAAATTTTCGAGCGCACAATAAAAAACGCCCCGGTCCAAAGTGAGACCAGGGCGGCTGAATCAGCCAAATCCAATAACGTGAAACAAAAGGTCTGAAAGATAGAACATCTTACCTCTGTACCCTACACCTGTAACTGTATATCAAACGTGCAGTTTTTGGAACCCCTAAATGTAGTTTTTTTTCACTTTGTTGTAAGTAAATTTTACATATTGGTTTTTATTTGTCGCTTATTTTTAACAAAAAAAATAGCCAGCATCGTGCTGACTATTTTTGATTATTTTTATTATTACCAATAAATATTAGTGCGCTTGATCCCAGTTATCACCGTAACCTGTATCAGCGATAAGTGGTACATCCAGCGTTGCTGCTTGTTCCATTAATGCTTTAACTGATGCAGTTACCGCCTCAAGTGCTGATTCTTTCACTTCAAACACTAATTCATCGTGTACTTGCATTAATAAACGTACATTACCTTCCGGTTGTTGCTGCACCCAACCATCAACCGCAATCATCGCCAGCTTGATAATATCAGCCGCAGTTCCTTGCATTGGCGCATTGATTGCTGCACGTTCAGCTGCTTTTCGGCGTAAACCATTACGTGATTTAATGTCTGGTAGATACAGGCGACGACCAAAGAGCGTTTCAACGTAACCTTGCTCTGAAGCTGCATTACGCGTGCTTTCCATGTATTCTAAAACACCTGGATAACGCTCAAAATATACATTCATGTAGTTTTGCGCTTCATTACGTCCCATATCTAGCTGCTTTGCTAAACCAAACGCACTCATACCATAAATCAAGCCAAAGTTAATCGCTTTAGCACGGCGACGCTGCTCACTGCTCACATCTTTAATATCTAAACTAAGAATTTCAGCAGCCGTTGCTGCGTGGATATCTTTACCATGACGGAAAGCATCTAATAATGCTTTATCACCAGATAAATGCGCCATAATACGTAGTTCAATTTGAGAGTAATCGACCGCAAGGATCTTATAGCCGCTTTGCGCAACAAACGCTTGGCGAATACGACGACCTTCTTCATTTCGTACTGGAATATTCTGCAAATTTGGATCGCTTGATGATAGACGTCCAGTTGCAGTCACAGCCTGATGGTAAGAAGTATGCACTCGACCCGTTGCAGGATTCACCATCTTAGGCAACTTATCGGTGTAAGTAGATTTCAGTTTTGCAAGTCCACGATATTCTAAGAGTAACTTAGGCAGTGGGTAATCAAGCGCAAGCTCTTGCAATACTTCTTCATTGGTTGACGGTGTACCTGATGGTGTTTTCTTTAAAACAGGTAATCCCATTTTTTCAAATAGGATCGCTTGAAGCTGTTTTGGCGAGCTTAAATTAAATTCTTGCTCGGCGATTTCAAACGCTTTTTTCTCAATTTCATCAAGTCGAGCAGCGATCTCTGTTGATTGTGCGCCAAGCAACATACTGTCGACATAAACACCCATGCGTTCCATACGTGAAAGTACTGGCACTAATGGCATTTCGATAGTTTCAAAGACATGCTTAAGTTTGTCGTCAGCTTCTACTTTAGGATATAACGTATTGTGCAAACGCAAAGTAATGTCAGCATCTTCAGCAGCATAAGGACCCGCTTGCTCTAAATCTATTTGATTGAACGTTAGCTGCTTTTTGCCTTTACCTGCAACTTCTTCAAAACTGATATTCTTGTGCTCTAAATAACGTAGGGCAAGGCTATCCATATCATGACGCCCAACAACGCTATTAAACACATAAGATTCAAGCATGGTATCAAACACAATCCCCTGCATTTCAATGCCATAACGAGCAACAATGCTGGCATCAAACTTAAGGTTTTGACCAATTTTCGCTTGTTTAGGATCTTCAAGTAACGGTTTTAACTGCTCAAATACCCAATCACGATCAAGCTGCGCTGGCGCATCAAGGTAATCGTGAGCCACAGGGACGTAAGCCGCTTTACCTTCTTCAATAGCAAAAGACACACCGACGACATTCGCCGTCATGTAATCTAAACCATCAGTTTCGGTATCAAAGGCAAACGCCTTTGCCGCTTTTAATTGTTCAAGCCATGTAGCAAAGCTTTCTTTATCTAAAACCGTCTCATACCCACTACGATCGATCGTTGGTGCAACAGCTTTTTTCTCCGTTGGCACATCACCTGATTTTTCGTCAGCAACAATACGACCATCGCTTCCATCAAGCATTTCAGTTAACCAACGACGGAACTGTAACTTACCAAACAGCTCGGTGAGAGCATCTGTATCTGGTACGCCTTTACGCAGTTCATCAGGTTTTACATCTAGCTCAACATCCAATTTGATGGTGGCAAGCTTATATGACATGTAAGCCGCTTCTTTATTATCAATCAGCTTTTTCGCCATGGTTTTTGAACCACGGAAACCGAGAGCAGCAATATCATCTAAATTATCGTATAAGGCATCTAACCCACCGATACCGGTTAGCAATGCTTTTGCTGTTTTCTCACCAACCCCAGGCACTCCTGGAATGTTATCCACTTTATCGCCCATCAGAGCAAGGTAGTCGATGATCAACTCAGGACCAATCCCAAACTTATCCACAACACCAGCGGGATCCATCACAACATCAGTCATGGTATTGATCAAGGTAACATTTTGATCCACCAGCTGCGCCATATCTTTATCACCTGTACTGATAAGTACTGGCATACCTTGTTGTGATGCTTGTGTGGATAACGTGCCAATCACATCATCAGCTTCAACCCCAGAGATCGCGATCAATGGTAGCCCCATCGCTTTGATCACTGCATGCAATGGTTCGATCTGACTGCGAAGATCGTCCGGCATCGGTGGACGATTGGCTTTATATTCAGGATACATATCATCACGGAAGGTTTTCCCTTTCGCATCAAAGATCACTGCGATATGTTCGGTTGAAAATTGACGTAACATGCTACGTAGCATGTTTACAACACCATAAATTGCACCCGTCGGCTCACCGTCAGAATTAGTGAAATTCGGTGCAGCATGGTAAGCGCGATACAGGTAAGAGGATCCATCAATCAGGATCAATGGATTTTCTGGAATAGTTGCCATAGGGTTATTCTTATATCCAAGCGTTTGTCGTTCAGGTTAGTAGCTCTATTATCGACCATATTAGGCGTTGAGCGACAGGAAAAATGCAATAACCATAGAATGCCACGCCCTGTCGCAAGTGTTAACCAATGTTTTATTCTATTCTCACTTTTTCTGTGGATAACTTTGTTAGTATTTAATTTACACCAGTTGATCGTTTTTTGGGTAATTAGGCAAACAAGAAACTATTACAAACACAATCAAAGACTTAACTATAAACCTTGATTTCTATCCTCGATCCCTATTTGATCATTAATTGTGGAAAACCTCATAGTGATAAAGCCAAATGCGGTAATAACACCATAAAAATCAGACGATTTGTTTAGTATCAAAACCAAAAATAACTAAACTGCGGTAATTTTAGCCGCTTCTACGCTATTTAATGGCAGAGATACCTATCAGTAAAAATTTATCTTCGATAAAAAACTAAAGCATAGAAAGTTGATCTCTTTTTTATCTTAATAGTGATCAATAAATACGCTTCGATCGTGGCGCAGTAAAATCACACAGAAAGACTATGCCATCGTGAATGCAATAGAAAAAATAAACGGCTTAACGATAACGGATCAATGGAAGATAAGCAGAAAATAGGCAGGTCTTAAAAAAGAAAAAGCGACGCTACTATTAGTAGCGTCGCTCAGCAGAAGTGGTGTTCGGTTATTAGCCCTACACTAATAACACGCAACCGGAGCTGTAGTACACTGGAAGCAATGTGAGCAATGTCGTGCCATCAAGACGATATGATTATGTTCCATCCCTATCGCCTGAGTGCCTGTTAATAATAACCATTCTCACTTGAGATGCAAGTACTTTATTGAGAATAATTGTCATTTAAAAGATATTTTTTAACCAGTGCCTTCACAGCATAAAAAAACCGATCCTAAGATCGGCTTCTTCTTTCACCCTTATCACTAGTAACAAAACTATTGATTAGTCTTTGCTGCCACTAACGTTTGCGGTGATAACGTTGTCAGCTTATCAATTAAGTAATTAAGTAATACCCCATAAATAGGCACAAATAGTCCGAGACTAATAATTAACTTAAAGCTGTAATCCACCAACGCAATTTCCGTCCAATTTGCTGCCATAAACGGATCGGGGCTGTGGTAAAAAGCAATACCAAAGAACGCAATGGTATCAATCGCATTACCAAAAATAGTGGAAGCCGTAGGGGCTATCCACCATTGTTTTAATTGGCGTAGACGGTTGAATACCGACACATCTAAAATTTGCCCTAGCAAGTAAGCCATAAAACTGGCAATCGCAATACGAGCAACAAACAGATTAAATTCCGTTAAATGTCCTAACCCTTGGTATTCGCCTTGGAAGAACAAGACCGATAATAAATACGATACGAGCAGTGCAGGCATCATGACACGGAAAATAATTTTACGCGCCATTCCAGCCCCAAAAATACGCACAGTTAGATCGGTGGCTAAAAAGATAAACGGAAAAGTAAATGCTCCCCAGGTGGTGTGATAACCAAACACGGTAAAAGGTATTTGTACTAAGTAGTTACTCGATGCAATCACGAGTAAATGAAATAGCACTAAATAACCTAGGGCTTTACGTTGCTGTTGCGGAGTAAAAGAGGGTGAAGCTATAGTATTAGATTGAGATAAAGCAGTCGTCATGTGAGACCTTTTTGTCAATGGGGGGAGGGAACCCAAAAATATATGTTGCTCGCCATTTTATATGCCAACAACAACCAGGTCGGCGATTATACAGAAATTCACTTTGTTGCCTAGCTCTTGATAAATATCAATCTCAATTTAATAAGCCTGCGACAAATGCCAGTGTATCAAGATCATCCTCACTCATGGCCTCTAACCATAACGTGCTACTGTAATGTTCACCTTTGAGCAACAAGCGACAACCTTCAAAATCGACTAACCAAATATGCAGATCAGCACTGCATTCTTTTTCAATCACAGTAGCATCGAGTGTCTTTAAAAGTTGTAAAGCAACTGAATCAAAACTATCAAAGTCAAAATCAGGGCTAATAATGGATAAGTAACGTGCATTGAGATCGAGTTGACGAACGCTAAATGGTTGGCTTTTAAGTGGGGTCATTGTCATTCCTTTTTATAACCAGAAAGATAAATAGCGCTTACTCACACCATGATGTAAGTAAGTGTTAATTAAGATTACAAAGATTTAGTACACGCTAGTATTTCGTATTTCATCATGGTCTTATTAGCTCGCTATCAAAGACGTTATCGTGAGTCCCGTCGCGTTAACTTGATGGCCGGTGAAATGAATATTCCACCAAATACGCAAGCTGTTTTGTCGTGGCAAACTCCATAATGGTGTTTCTTAACGCATTCTATACCGAGCTTACCATGAGCTCGGTTTTTTTATATCTATACTAAATTTGCTAGCTAGATATTTTAATACGGCTCTTCAATTGCCAATAAATGATCACGGATCAAACCTAAAAAAACCTCTCCGTATTTTTCTAGTTTACGCTGCCCTACTCCGTTCACCGCAAGAAAGTCGCCATTTGACGTCGGTAACCGCTCTGCCATTTCCATTAAGCTAGCATCGTTAAACACCACATAAGGCGGTAGATCTTCTTCATCAGCAATCGCTTTTCGCAATTTACGTAACTTAGCAAACAATTTTTTATCGTATTGGCGATTCGCGAGTTTATTCACTTTCATGTTACGAGCAATATTATCAAGTCGCGGAACAGCAAGTTCTAAACTGATTTCAGCACGTAATAGTGGGCGGGCTTTTTCTGTTAATTGCAGCACGGAGTTACGACTAATATTTTGAGTTAAGTACCCTAAATGAATTAACTGCCGTAATACACTCACCCAATATTCATGACTGTATTCACGCCCAATACCATAAGTACTCAATTTATCATGTCCATGCTCGCGGATACGTTGGTTTTGCATCCCACGAAGCACTTCAACGATATAGGTAATACCGAAACTTTGGTTAACACGGTAGACACAAGACAAGGCTTTTTGCGCCACTTCGACCGCATTAAACCGTTGTGGCGGATCTAAACACACATCACAGTTACCACATGCCTCATCACGATGCTCACCAAAGTAATGCAGCAATACCTGACGACGACAAGTTTGTGCTTCAGCAAAAGCGCCCATCGCATGCAATTTATGACGTTCGACGTCCTTTTGCTGCCCTTCTTCTTTTTCATCTAAGCAACGGCGAAGCCATGCTAAATCAGAAGGATCGTAAAACATTACCGCCTCAGCAGGTAAACCATCACGCCCTGCTCGACCGGTTTCTTGGTAATACGACTCGATATTACGAGGAATATCAAAATGCACGACATACCGCACATTGGGTTTATTGATCCCCATACCAAAGGCAACAGTGGCTACCACGATATGAATATCATCCCTTTGAAATGCCTCTTGTACATTGGCTCGCTCAATATGATCTAACCCCGCATGATAGGCCTCTGCACGTATGCCTTTATCTCGCAGTTTTTCACTGATCTGTTCTACTTTATTACGACTATTGCAATAAATAATACCGCACTGCCCACGCATACCTTCAACATAGCGAATAATTTGTGTTAGCGGTTTATGCTTTTCCCACAAGGTATAACGAATATTCGGACGATCAAAACTGCCCAGGTACTCATGAGGGGTCTGCAATCCTAGGCGGCTAACAATATCATGGCGGGTTGTTTCATCTGCCGTTGCAGTTAATGCCATTATCGGTAGGTTTTCAAACGACTGCTTCAATCGCCCGAGTGCGGCATATTCTGGTCTAAAATCATGTCCCCATTGGGAGATACAATGCGCTTCATCAACCGCGACCATCGCCAGCGGTACGTCACGCAAACGATCAATAAAATCATACGTTAATACGCGCTCTGGCGAGACATAAACTAGCTTTACCGTAGCGTCTTTCATCGCATCAAACACGGCGAGGATCTCATCACGCTCCATTGTTGAATTGATATAGGCGGCAGCAACACCATTGGCTTTAAGCTGATCGACCTGATCTTTCATCAATGAAATAAGCGGTGAAATAACTAGCGTGATCCCTTCTTTTAACAAAGCAGGGATCTGATAACACAATGACTTACCACCTCCCGTTGGCATAATCACCAAGCAATCTTCGTCACGATTGACGGCATCAATCACATCCAGTTGACCTACACGAAATTGCTGATAACCGAAAATTTCCTGTAAAACAGACTCGCTCGTAGACGCTGATAATGCAGAACTAGGTCCATGATGGCAGACGGATGACATGGTAAGTCTCTTGGCTAAACGGGGCGTTCATTCTATACCTAAAGCCCCCTTTGATGCGAGGTAGTAACTTGGCAATCAATTAAAAACTCAGTGCTCTTATTTTCTATTTTCTCTTTAGCGATAAAATAAAGACTGGTAAATCAAGCCATCTTATTTATATACTGCTTTAGAATAAAAATTAACCAATGTTAGATTTGGAGTTTCATGGAAGATAACAACAATCTCGCTAAGCGTGGGATCATTCTCGCTATTTCTGCCTATACCATGTGGGGTATAGCGCCGCTCTACTTCAAATCCATTGCCAGCGTTACTCCACTCGAAATACTGAGTCATCGTGTGATTTGGTCGTTCTTCTTCCTAGCACTCATTATTGCATTCAGTCGCCAGTGGGTGCGTGTCAAAGCCGTTTTCACTCAACCAAAAACACTTTTTCTACTCACAATCTCTGCGTTACTTGTCGGTTGTAATTGGCTTATTTTCATCTGGGCGGTCAATAACAATCACCTTTTGGATGCCAGTTTAGGCTACTACATTAACCCTTTGTTAAATGTGCTATTAGGCATGCTGTTACTAGGTGAGAGACTACGTCGCTTACAGTGGGGGGCGGTTTTAATCGCTGCGGTCGGTGTTATTGCCGAGCTCATTCAATTTGGGTCATTACCTTGGATTGCCTTTGCGCTTGCGACCAGTTTTGGGTTTTATGGTCTATTACGCAAAAAAATCAATATTGATGCTCAAACCGGCTTATTTATTGAAACCTTTATGTTGTTACCATTAGCCGCTATTTATCTATTTTTTATCAGTAGCAGCCCAACAGCTAATCTGACAGATAATTCTTTAGATCTCAATTTACTGTTAGTCGCAGCAGGTATTGTCACGACCTTGCCTTTACTGTGTTTTACGGGTGCCGCAACGAAATTAAAGCTGTCTACCTTAGGTTTTCTACAATATATCGGCCCTAGTTTGATGTTCGTATTAGCGACTTTTATTTATAAAGAGCCGTTTAAATTAGAACATGGCATTACCTTTGGCTGTATTTGGTTAGCGCTGTTGTTATTTAGTATTGATGGGATCCGAACTCATCAACAATCATCGAATAATAAAAATTAGCGGCTAGCTTGTTTGCCTTTAGATAATCATTCGACATGTATGATAGAACTCTCATTTTTATTATCTAACTCAAGTAAATAAAAGTATAAAATAGCGTTCAGTTAGCGACATTACTCCACTCATAAGGATTGACGATGCCAAGGTTTACCTCCGCTACAGCCTTTTTATTGAGTGTTTGTTGTTTTTCATTTCCAGCATTAGCCAATGAAGCTCAACAAGCCTCTGATCATATTGAACCAGAGCCGAGTGTTAACCAACAATCACAACCGTTGGTTTCAGGTACAGAGTGGATGATCGCCACAGCCAATGCCTATGCCAGTCAAGCTGGGGCTGATATTTTACGTCAGGGTGGCAGTGCTGTTGATGCAATGATCACCGCGCAGCTAATATTAGGCTTGGTTGAGCCACAGTCATCCGGGATCGGTGGTGGCGGATTTTTGGTGTATTGGGATAATGATAAACACCAAATGACGACATTTGATGGTCGAGAAACGGCTCCTTTTGCTGCGACTCCCCGTTTGTTTCAAGACAATCAAGGTCAGCCACTAAAATTCTATGATGCCGTTGTCGGCGGACGATCTGTAGGTACTCCAGGTACGATTAAACTGCTTTGGCGCAGTCATCAACAATACGGAAAATTGCCGTGGAAAACGCTGTTTCTTCCTGCGATCAAATTAGCCAAAGAAGGATTTATTGTCAGCCCTCGGCTTGCTGCAATGGTTGAAAATGATGCAAAAAATCTTCGTCGCTATCCAGAAACTAAAGCCTACTTTTTTGACGCACAAGGTAAACCGCTTCAAGCAGGGAGTAAGTTAGTTAATAACGCTTATTCAAACACCTTACGTCAAGTTGCTGATTATGGCCCAAAAGCCTTTTATCAAGGCGATATTGCGCGAGATATTGTTAATACCGTACAGAACGCAGAAGGTAATCCAGGGGTGTTAAACACGATGGATCTCGCCAGCTACAGCGTTAAACAACGTGAGCCTATTTGTGCACCTTATCGTCAGTATCAAATTTGTGGAATGGGGCCACCCAGCTCTGGCGCATTAACCTTGGGGCAAATATTAGCCATGCTCAATCATTATCCCTTGGATAAGCTCGGTGCTGATAACGTCAAAAGTTGGCAATTAATTGGTGATGCCTCCCGTTTAGCTTTTGCTGATCGCGGTCGCTATATGGCAGACAGTGATTATGTGCCGATGCCGGTCCGTGGCTTACTCGATCCCAACTACCTTGCCGAGCGTGCTAAATTACTCGATGGAAATAAAGCATTAACCCAAGTAAAAGCGGGGATGCCACCTTGGAATCATGCCAATAACCGCGCCAGTGATGAAGCTATCGAACTGCCTTCTACCAGCCATTTATCCATTGTAGATAAAGAAGGTAATGTGGTTTCACTGACCTCGACGATTGAAAACAGGTTTGGTTCACGTTTAATGGTCAGGGGATTTCTACTCAATAATGAATTAACGGACTTTTCATTCCGTAGCCAAATTGATGGTATTCCTGTTGCTAACCGAATTGAACCGGGTAAACGACCTCGCTCGTCAATGACACCCACGATTGTCATGAAAAACAACCAGCCAGTGCTAGCCATCGGCTCACCCGGAGGAAGTCAGATCATTGGTTATCTCGCAAAAACCTTAGTCGCGTATATTGATTGGGGGATGGATTTACAACAAGCGATCAACTTACCGAATATGAATAATCGCTTCGGTACCTTTGAACTTGAAATAAACACGCCTGCGGCAGAGTGGGCGCCAAAGCTTGAGAAGCTAGGTTATAAAATCCAAATCAAAGATCTAAATTCAGGTATTCAAGCGATAAGTATTGCGCCAAATAAGCTTATGGGAGCAGCCGATCCTCGTCGAGAAGGTAAAGTTATCAGCCAATAATCGCGCGCAAATACACAAATAAAAGCAAAAAGCCCAGCACTCAAGATGATTGCTGGGCTTTATTTTTAAGTATTACGATCAATTAAGAATGCATGTAATTACATTGGTGTAAGCTTGGCGTACTGAGTCACCAACCACTTAATACCTTCACCATTAAACGCTACTTGCACACGGCTTTGTGCGCCACTGCCTTCAAAGTTAATGATGGTGCCTTCACCAAATTTTGGATGTTCAACACGCTGACCTAGGTTAAAACCTGTCTCATTAAAGTTGTTATTCACCTGTGTTTGGCTAAAACGACCACTGCTTGCTGGTCGTGACACTTGCGCTTTCATGCGGACTTCTTCGACGAACTGGTCGGGAATTTCGCGGATAAAGCGTGAAGGTTTATGGAAGTTATCTTTACCGTATAAACGACGCATTTCAGCATACGTGATATACAGTTTTTGCATTGCACGGGTCATCCCCACGTAACACAAACGACGCTCTTCTTCTAAACGTCCCACTTCCTCTGTGGTACGTGAGCTTGGGAACATCCCCTCTTCTACGCCCACCATAAACACCACTGGGAACTCTAGACCTTTAGCACTGTGCATCGTCATCAGCTGCACCGCATCTTCAAAGTCATCCGCCTGACCATCACCCGCTTCTAATGCTGCATGAGCTAAGAAGGCCGCAAGTGGCGTCATGCTTTCAGCTTCTTCTGGAATTTCAAACTGACGAGTTGCTGTGACCAATTCTTCTAAGTTTTCAATACGGGCTTGGGCTTTTTCGCCTTTTTCTTGCTCGTACATTGCACGTAAACCAGAATTTCGAATGACTTCATCGGTCTGTTGGTACATTGGCAAGTCGGCGGTATCGTCTTCAAGAGCATTAATCAGCTCGATAAAACGACGTAATGAATTCGCCGCACGGCCTGCTAAAACTTGCTCTTCAAGCAAGGCAATACTCGATTGCCACATGGTTAAACCACGATCGCGAGCAGCTAAACGAATCGTCTCTAACGTGCGATCGCCCAAACCGCGCGTCGGGGTATTAACTACACGCTCAAACGAGGCATCATCATTACGATTGGAGATTAAGCGCATGTAAGACAACGCATCTTTTATCTCTTGGCGCTCGAAGAATCGCATACCGCCGTAGATACGGTACGGCAGTCCAGCTTGAATTAATGCTTCTTCTAATACGCGAGATTGGGCATTACTACGGTACAAGAAAGCCGTTTCGTTTAGGCTGCCACCTTGATCGCGCCATTCTTTGATTTTACCCACCGCAAAACGTGCTTCATCGAGCTCGTTAAACGCAGAATAAAGCGAAATCGGCTCACCTTCACCACCGTCAGTCCAAAGTTTCTTGCCCATACGCTCGTTGTTATTGGCAATCAACTCATTGGCTGCATTTAGAATATTGCCGGTCGAACGGTAATTTTGTTCAAGGAAAATCGACGACGCATCTTTAAATTCATTTAAGAAACGCTGAATATTTTCAATTTTTGCCCCACGCCAACCATAAATAGACTGGTCGTCATCACCCACGATCATCACATGGCAATCAGGTCCAGCCATTAAGCGTAACCACGCAAACTGAATGCTGTTGGTATCTTGAAACTCGTCAACCAGAATGTGCTTAAAGCGTGCTTGGTAATGTTCACGGATATGCTTGTTATCGCGCAATAACTCGTAAGATCGCAGCAATAGTTCAGCAAAATCGACCATACCCGCACGATCGCACGCTTCTTGATAAGCGGTGTAAATACGCAGCCAAGTTTGCTCTACAGGATCGCTATAGGTTTCAGCGTGTTTAGGACGTAAGCCTTCATCTTTCTTCGCATTGATATACCAAGCAGCCTGACGAGCAGGCCAATGCTTTTCATCTAGATTCTGAGCTTTGATCAAGCGGCGCAATAAACGCATCTGATCATCAGAATCTAAAATATTAAAATCTTCCGGCAAACGCGCATCAAGGTAATGAGCACGCAGCATGCGGTGACATAGTCCGTGGAATGTACCATTCCACATCCCCGCACTTGAGCCATGCATTAACTCATTAATACGCCCACGCATTTCTGCGGCCGCTTTGTTGGTAAAGGTCACCGACATGATCGAATACGGTGATGCTTGCTCTACTGATAACAACCAAGCAATGCGATGAACCAGCACTCGTGTCTTACCACTACCGGCGCCAGCCAATACGAGGTGGTTACCCAACGGCGCTGCCACCGCTTCTCTTTGTTTATCATTGAGCCCGTCTAATAGGAGTGAAACGTCCATCGCTATCTACTGGTTATTTATACAATGGTGATGATTATAACAGCACGAAAAAAGATTGCCTCGATATCTTCACCTTTCCTTGGTGCTGAAAATTGTTTTAATTTTAATCATTTTTTCGCAATAAATCTCAGCCTTCCCCTTTCCTATTAAACAGAGCGTTTAATGCCACATAAAAATCAGCCAACTACGTTATATCTCAAGAGGATTTCATCATGAACAACGTAAACAAACTTGCACTCGCATCAGCCATGACAGGTCTTATCGCATTAGCAGGTACAGTAGCCTCAACTTCTGCCGTTGCTGGCGAAGCAAAAGAAAAATGTTATGGGGTGGTGAAAGCAGGAAAAAATGACTGCGCGACCAAAACCACATCATGCGCAGGCTCAGCCAAAGAAGATGGTCAAAAAGATGCCTTCATTGTCATGCCTAAAGGGCTTTGCGATCGCCTTCATGGTGGTTCAACAGAGTCTGCATAATGAGCTATCCATTATTAACGGATATGGTTGGGGTGGGTTTACGCTCACCTCATCACCAACCGATTATCGAGCAACGTCCGGATATCGGCTGGCTTGAAATTCACAGTGAAAACTATTTCAACCGCTATACACCTCAATATCAACAACTGTTAGCCATCATCGAGCATTACCCGATGAGTTGTCATGGTATTGGACTATCCCTTGGCTCAGTCGATCCGATTAACTGTGAGCATTTAAAGCAACTGAAACAACTCATTGAAGTTGTTAATCCTTTTGCGGTTTCAGATCACCTCAGTTGGAGTTCAGTTAACGGTCAATACTTTAACGATTTACTGCCTCTACCATATACAGAGCAAGCGCTTGATGTTTTCTGTACGCATGTCGAACAAGTGCAAGATTACCTCAACAGACAATTATTAATTGAAAACCCATCGAGCTATCTCAGTTTTAAGCACTCAGTTATACCGGAATGGGAGTTTCTAACTGCTGTTCAACAACGCACAGGATGTGGCTTGTTATTAGATTTAAACAATCTTTACGTCAATAGCTTTAACCATCAGTTTGATTGCCGAACGTATTTAGATGCCATCAATCCCGATACGGTAAAAGAGATCCACCTTGCAGGCTTTACGGTGAAACCATTCCCTGAAGGGGAAATATGGATTGATACCCATAGCAAGCCGGTAAGTGAGCCTGTATGGCAACTTTATCGTCAATGGATACAGCAAAATGGTAAGCATACTCCAACCTTAATAGAGTGGGATGCAGAGTTACCATCATTAGAGATACTCCTTGCTGAAGCGGCTAAAGCGAACGCGTTCCTCCAACGAGAACATCACCATGAAATATGCTGTCAACAATGAACTGCACCAGCTCCAAAGCACCTTTTCCGATGCGCTGCGATATAAACACAGCGATGCGTCTACGACGATAAAAGCCACCACCTTTAGTGCCGAGCAACACCTACAAATTTATCGAAATAATTTTATTTTGAGTTTAACCGATATTCTTTCGGCAACGTATCCCGCAGTCCTTGCGATGATCGGTCATGACTGTTTTGTTCAACTGGCGCGATTACACATACTACATTCTCCCTTAACGCAAGGCGATGTGAGCCATTACGGTGAAGGGTTTCATCGCACCATTGCAAATAATGAAACCATCAACAAAGCCTTACCGTATTTATCGGATCTTGCTCAACTCGAATGGTACCGAGATATTGTCAGCCGCATGCCGTCACAACAACACGGTTTTCCATTTGAAAAATTACAATACCTTCAAAATGCAGATGCCTTTGGACAAAGCTATTTTCATATTCCTGCGGCAACCTATGTTTTGACCAGCCAGTATAGTGTCGGGGATTTGTGGCATATTGTAGATGGTGAAAGGCTCAACCATCACTCATCAGAGTTTTCTAGCGCTGATGATCCATTGGCAGCACTTGATATCGATCAGCCACAAACCGTGGTTATTCAATTACGTGGAAACGAAATATTAACGCAGGTCATCTCTTCAGATCTCAAGGCGTTAATCATTCACTGCCAACAACAAAAATCACTTCAACAAGCCTCTCCACAGATGCTTGAACAACTACCTTTATTATTTGAATATCAACTCACCGACGATATCGTGGAGGCAAACGATGGATAGTTTTATTCGCAGTATCGACCCTTTTTTCTCACGGCTAACCACCCCTTTTATCCCGCTTGTGTTGCTCTTTACTCGCCTCTGGGTTGCATGGGTATTTTTTCAATCTGGTATGATCAAATACTCAAGTTGGGACAGTACCTTATACCTTTTTGAATACGAGTATCATGTACCTTTATTACCATGGTACTGGGCGGCATATATTGGTACTGCGGTTGAAGTCTTTATCCCTATTTTTCTCACTCTGGGACTATTTACTCGTCCGATGGCTTTAGTACTTTTTGGATTTAACATCATGGCAGTCGTTTCCTATCCAGCACTTTGGGAAAAAGGATTTTATGATCACCAACTGTGGGGAATGATGCTACTCACTAATGTGATATGGGGAGCGGGAAGTCTCTCTTTTGATCACTTCTTTAATCGTGGCCACCTTCATCATTCTTACTGAATATCGATTAAGGCTTAATATGCTATACACAATAAAAAAGCGACCCATGGTCGCTTTTTTTAATTCTCTAATCCGACAATCTCAAGCAGCTGCGCCAATTGCGTAATTTCTACATCGGGTAAGATCAACGCCTTCGATTGCTGCTGAATCAATTTTTGTTGATCGTTAAACCAACACACTTGAAAGCCATGCTGTTTCGCGCCTTTTACATCGGTAATAAGATGATCACCAACATGTAAGATTGTCACGGCTGGTAAATTTAGGGTATTAACTGCAAGGTTAAATAAATCTGCCTCAGGTTTTGCTAAACCATCTTTACCCGCTTGAAACACCTCGACAAAATATGGCGCTAAGCCAATTTTTTCTGCATCAACATTACCATTGGTTAGCCCGACTAGCGGAAAATGGTCACTTAATTGTTTTAATACTCGATGCGTTTCTGCAGGAACATCGACTTGGTTGCGAACAGCCAATACAGTATCTAACCCCTGCTGCGCTAAAATTTCTGCCTCTGATAAACGAAACCCTAGCTGCATTAAACCTATTTTAATGGTTTCATATCGCCACAAACTGACATCATGTTTGAGCATTGGATCTAGCATCGCTAATTGCGATTTAAGCGATGACCAAACGGTTTGATCAATCATGATACGTGACGGTAAGATCTGCGTTAACCAGTCAAACATTGCTTGTTCAGCACGAACAATCACCGGACGGTTATCGTATAAGGTATCGTCAAGATCAAAGGTTAAGGCACTAATTGGCGTTAATTGGCGGTAAAAATGCATAATCTCTCTGTATTGATACGTCGCATTCAATGTTATTTATTACGCTTAGCACGAGGATGTGCTTCATCATACACTTTAGCTAAATGCTGAAAATCCAAATGGGTATAGATTTGGGTTGTCGATAAATTCGCGTGACCTAAAAGTTCTTGTACTGCACGTAAATCGCCGCTCGACTCCAACATATGTGTTGCAAAACTATGACGTAGTTTATGGGGGTTAATATGGCTTGATACCGCCTGTTTTTGTCCCCATTCCGCCATTCTTTTCTGTACATTTCGAGTAGAAATACGCGTGCCTAATTTAGACACAAACAATGCAGGCTCTTCTGCTTGAGCAATATTGTCACGCAACTTCAGCCATTTCGCTACCCATTCACGAGCAAGGCCAGAGAAAGGAACCACCCTTTCTTTATCGCCCTTACCAATTACCCGTAAGTCGCCTTTGCTTAAACTGATATGACGCACATCAATACCAACCAACTCGGCTAAACGTAACCCTGCACCGTACATCAACTCCATCATTGCGCGATCACGAATTGCTAATGGATCATCATCGTTAACATCCAGCAATTGATTCATTTCATCCACATCCAAATTCTTAGGTAATGGACGTGCTTTTCGTGGCGCCGCAACGCCTTTTGCTGGATTGGCTTTCAAAACATTTTGATGGACTAAAAAATCAAAAAAGCTTCGCAAAGCTGATAAGCGCATCGCAAGGCTACTCGCCTTTAAGCCATCTCGCATCCCTTTACTGGCGATTTGACGTACCCAACCGGCATCCACTTGCTGCCAATTATCGACGCTCAATTCGACCAATTGTTCTGCAACACGAGTTAACTGACGCTTATAGTTTTGCTGAGTATGTAAGCTTAGCTCACGTTCACTACGTAAATATTCATAGAAACGTTCAAGTGGTTGTTCCAAGCTGCGGGGCAACATATTAGTCAATAACCTCACGGGTATATTGCCAATGCTCTATCAAGTAACTAATGGTTGTTGCTAACTGCTCAACAAACAAGGTGTCCATTTCTGGTTGAAAGTGTCCACCATCTGCGCTCGCAAAACTCAATACACCATTGGCTGCCGAACGACCTAATGGCAACACAATAAATGATCCTAGCTGCGGCGGATGGGTATATAACAATTCAGCTTCAGGACGACGTAAGCGGCCTAAATACGGACGATCTTGAGTTAAACGAGAACGATAAAAATCGTTAAATTGACGACGTTCGAGGTATAACACCTCATCTTCGCTATCAAACAAACGAAGACAAACGGAAAGATCCAATTGTGCCGCTAAGGCATCAATAATCGTCAGTACCTGATAAATATTATGGCATTGTAATAATTGTACTTGAGCATTAGAGAACAAGACTGATAACTCACCACTTTTGGTTGCATTGGCGAGTAACGTGGCATGTTGTTGCTCAAGCTCGGCGATCCGTAGTCGTAGTCTCTCTAATTGAATATCAACCAAAGAGACAGTACCACGCTCTTGATGAGGGATCCGCACGTCACTCAACCACTCCGATTGACGTGAAAAAAAAGTGGGATTATTGCGCAAGTAAGTTACAACTGCTTGCTCATTCAGCACCTCATTCAAGTCATCCCCTGATGAACAAGTTTGCTGAGAATGTGTTGTCATTGAATAAATTGTCCGTCAAAAACGTGAGCCGCAGGGCCGGTCATAAATAATGGTTTACCTTCACCCGCCCAACGAATATATAAATCACCACCTGGTAGAGAAACTTTTACATTTTCATCCAGCAAACCTTGAACTCGCCCAATCGCAACCGCTGCACAGGCACCGCTACCACAAGCTTGCGTTTCACCCGCACCACGCTCATAAACACGCAAACGCACGTTATTACGATCGAGCACTTGCATAAAGCCAGCATTAACACGCTCTGGAAAACGTTCATGGGATTCTAGTAACGGGCCTAATGTATCAACATCGGCGGTATCAACATCATCAACCACAGTAACACAGTGCGGATTACCCATACTTGCCGCACCACAGAAAAGCGTTTGCTCACCTACGCGTAAGATATAAGTTTTTTCAGCCTGCTTTGCTTTCATTGGGATCTTATTTGGTTCAAAGATCGGCACGCCCATATTCACTGTTACCTGATTATCATTTTCAAGTTTCAGCAACATCTTTCCCGCTTTGGTACTCACCGAAATATGGTATTTATTAGTTAACCCTTTCATTGAAACAAAACGGGCAAAACAACGGGCACCGTTACCACATTGTTCGACTTCACTACCATCAGCATTAAAAATACGGTAATGAAAATCCGTTTCAGGATCATAAGGCGGTTCAACCACTAACAATTGGTCAAAGCCGATACCACGATGTCGATCCGCTAAACGGCGGATCGCATCAGGTGAAAAAAATACATTTTGTGTCACGCAGTCAACAACAACAAAGTCATTGCCTAACCCATGCATTTTGGAAAAGTTAATCTGCATGATGTTCCTTAATTTTTTTCATTTCATCGCAGCCATGATCACTGAATAATTTGTTCTAGTTGCCACAGTTGCGTTAGTGTTTCTCGCTCACGAACAACATGAGCCTGTTCACCGTCGACCATAATTTCAGCCGCACGAGCACGGGTATTGTAGTTCGATGCCATCACAAAGCCATAAGCGCCTGCTGAACGAACTGCTAATAAATCACCTTGCGCTAAACATAAACTGCGATCTTTACCGATAAAGTCACCGGTTTCACAAATAGGTCCAACTAAATCGTAAACATGAGCTTCACCCTGACGCGGGCTAACCGGCACAATGTCTTGCCACGCTGAATATAACGTCGGACGAATTAAATCATTCATTGCCGCATCAACAATGGCGAAGTTTTTATGTTCAGTATGCTTTAGAAACTCAACTTTTGTCAGTAATACACCCGCATTCGCAGCAATGGCGCGTCCTGGCTCAAAAATCAGCTCCAAATCAGGGTAATTTTCTAACCGCGCGAGTAATGCCGAAGCATAATCTGCAGGTTGTGGTGGTTGTTCATCATTGTAAGTCACCCCAAGACCGCCGCCTAAATCAAGGTGCTGAATATGAATACCTTCGGCTTTTAACTCATCAACTAATGCCAATAAACGATCGGTAGCATCAATAAATGGACTAATATCAGTTAGCTGAGAACCGATATGACAGTCCATACCAACAACCTGTAAATGTGGCAAGCTATGCGCTAGGCGATAAACTTCCACCGCGCGATCAAACACAATACCGAACTTATTATCACGTAATCCTGTTGAGATGTAAGGGTGCGTTTTCGCATCAACATCAGGGTTAATACGCAATGAAATAGGCGCTGTGACACCTAGCTCTTCAGCAACAGCATTTAGACGCTCTAATTCAGGTTCAGACTCAACATTGAAGCATTTGATCCCAAGTTCTAGTGCACGCTTCATTTCAGTAGCCGTTTTACCGACACCTGAGAACACCACCTTTGCCGGGTCACCACCAGCGGCAATCACACGCTCTAATTCACCTTGTGACACAATGTCAAAGCCAGAGCCAAGACGAGCAAGAACATTTAATACCCCAAGATTAGAGTTCGCTTTAACGGCATAACAAATTAAATGAGGGTGAGTCGCAACCGCCTCATCAAATGCTTTCCAGTGGCGCTCTAACGTTGCACGTGAATACACATACAAAGGCGTACCGTATTGCTCAGCCAATTGTGCTAATGGCACATTTTCAGCCCATAATTGATTATTTTGCTGGTAGTTAAAGTAATCCAATGTTTTTCTTCCCTGTTAAGTAGCTGCTTTCAATGGCGACACTGTTTAACTCAGTGTTTATTTATTTTTTACTTTGCTTGTTCTTGTTGTGGTGCATCTTTTGGCATGTAGAGAGCACCACTCTGTCCACATCCCGCTAATGTTAGGGTACCTAACACAAAAATTGCTAATAAACCTTTACGCATAATTCAAAGCCAGTGATTATCAAACCAATGCCCTCTATAATCGCACCAAGAACAGGAAAAGCAATAGGACACAATAAGATGAATGACACTGAATTTCACCAATTAGCTGATTTAGCACTAATGCAAATCGAAGAAGGTATCGATGAATCCGGTGCCGACATTGAGCCAGAAACAACGGGTAATGTATTAACACTTGAGTTTGCTAACCGCAGCCAGATCGTAATTAACCGCCAAGAGCCATTACATGAACTCTGGTTAGCCTCAAAATCAGGCGGCTATCATTTCAAGTATAATGGCACTGAATGGCGCTGTACCCGCAGCGATGAAGAGCTATTTTCACTACTTAAAAAAGAATGCAGCCTTCATGCTGGTGAAGCGGTTGAATGGTAATTAAGATATTTATTGTCATGAAGTACCGATAAAAAAAGCCTTCATTTTCTGAAGGCTTTTTATTGTCATGTCAAAACACGATATTAACTATTAAGCATCCCAGTTGAATTGGGATCGATATCGGGCTTTGGACGCGGCATTTGACCACTCTTAAATGGCAATACTTGTAATTTACCGTTGTCGCAATGCACGATATTGTAGAACTGAGGTAAATTAAAGTTGATGAAGTTGGTCGCACTAAAACGGTCTTGAGCCGAAGTATAAAAACGATTAACCCCATGTACCATCTCATCTTTATTACCACTGCATTGACGGTACACTTCCATCTGGTTAGTTTCATCTAAGATATAGATATTGTAGCCCTGCTCGCAATCTTCAAAGAAGAACTGGATCAAACCTTCACTCGCATAAGCATCCACAATTTGTGGAGGATGAGGTTCGTCCATTTTACCCATCACAACATGAGGCACTTCACTGACTTTATTCGATGAAATGCAACTGTAAAAATCAACTGGGTTTTCTAACCGTTGAACAGAAACACCACGACGCTCAAAGAATAAGCCAAAGGTTTCTTCAGCAATGCGAATCGCTTTAAATCGGCGACGCTTTTCTTCTTCAACCGGTTTTAAACGCATTTCAATACATTCAGCAACTAGCTGATACACCAAATTACGGATCAAACCACGCATGTGCTTGCTATAACAGAATACATCAACCGCTTCAGGTGGGATCGCATCATGGTGCATTTTACCGAGCATGGTTTTCAGTGCATCTAACATGGCGTTATCGCCACTAAAGTTAAGCGTACGCACTTCATTCCACGAGTTGCGATAAATCAAATCCACACTGCCAACTAAACATTTCTGTTCTGGGCCGTAACTGAAAATATCGGTAGTTTTAAAATCAAATCGTACCGAGCGGTTTTTCAGCTCATTGGTTGGGTCATTTTCTAAGTTAATGAATAACCCTAACTGACGAATTTCACACGGGCTCGATAACGCTTGTAGACTTGGATTCGGACGGCGAATTGGGAAGGTATTTCGAATATCACTTACCAATTGATAGAGCTTATCTAAATCAAAATCTGCATCACGTACCACAGTATGAAGATGCGTTGATTCCGTTAATAAACCATTAAAATAACTCCAAGCGACTAACTTAGATAAGTAACGGTTATGCTCAAGAGGCGGTTGCCCCATAATTAACAAAGGATCAATGGGCTGTTTATAGAGATACCAACCAGCAGCATTCGTACGCCCCTCAGGCACCTGAATAAAGGTTATATCTTCTTCATGTAAATCAGGTGAGATCTGTGGATTAAGTAAGGTGACTTTACCTGGAAGTACCTCAAATGCCGCGTATAACTTACGCGCCAAAATACTGATATCTTCAGGACTGATCGCCGAGGTAATATTATTACGACGCGCAAAACGGATTAAGTTACGATAACTCAGCATTAACGCATCTAATAATTCGTTATGTGCCTCTTTAACTTGTGTCACTTTCCAATCACGTCGATGATCAAGTTCATTAATCACCGAGTCTGTCCATTGCCACTGCTCAGTTAAGTGCTTGAGAACACGACGACGCCAAGACACAGAGCCGGCACTTGGTTCACGAGATAACTTTTCATGGGTTTTTAAATAGAAGCAACGACGCACTAAATCAAGACGACGATGATCATCAATTCGCTCAAGATAGCGTGTGACCTTTTCCAACATTAAATAGTACGCATCCATACAGTATTCACTGCGATCTTCAGCAAAGAAGCGACGCTTACCATCAAGGCTTAAAAGTTGGGTATGCGGGTATTCCCATGAGTAGGCTTCAAGCAAAATGGCTTTGAGCACTGACTTATACGGTGAATCGATACTTTTATATAACTGCCATAAACTTGAACCAAAATACTCTTCGGCTGGAATACGCGTTAGACCGCCAAAATCAATCCACTCATCAAGATTAATGTAATCTTCATCAATTAAGTACGCCATATATTGGTCATAGCACTCTTCCATTTCTGGCGGCACCATAAACCACAATAATGGCAACCCTGCCAAACAAACGGCAGAGCGATAAAATTCATCTAATAATAATAAATGCTGGCTAGAACCACAGTTTTCACCGGTCATCGCTTCAGAGAAGTTATGACGGAATCGATTCTCATCAATAAGAAAGAAATTCGCTTCAACCCCTTGCTCCATTGCCCACTGCGACACTAGGCTACACTTGCTATCAAGTGCGCTACGTTCTTCTGGTGTTAATGAAGTTCGGATACAAACCCAGATATCAAGATCACTGGTTAGGCTTTGTCCCATTGATGAGGTACTTCCCATGGCATACAAGCCAGTAATTGGGCAGTCATTTATCTCAAGCAATAGGGGGTCGACCGAGAGTTCGGCAGAATGGGCGCAATCGTCAACGAATTGTTGTTGAACATCAGTCACAACAAATTTCGCGATCCCTTGAGCTACCGGTTGATCAAGATAACCCGGTAAAGCAGGGTGATTGTAATGAAGTAAGACAGGCAACAAGTCAAACACTTGTACTGATTGAGCATTCATCGCTAACCGTGCTCGTTCAATACGAAGCTCAGTCAATGAATCTAGCCTGCCTTTCAGCGTCTTAATATAATTTTGCAAATTACTCTTCCAAGAGCTAACAGAGTTGAAGCACCCCAAATATCACCATTAGGATCATTTGAGCTGTGTTAAACATGAGCAAAAACGTGATCAATGTAACACTTTTAGTACCCTTGGTAAAGATAATGCCAAGTCAGGTAATGCGACAATTCTGTGTGATTCATCCTTAAACTATTACCTCAAATTAGTACAATGATGAATAACCGCCAGTTGCCAGCGAATCATCATTCTATCATTTAAGGTCGATGTGATTAATATCACATTTTTTTAAACTATTAGCAACATGATCATATGCATATACTCAAATGATTAAGCAAATTATCATCCAGACGATGCTAATGGTACGATGTGCTTAATAGAAAATAGAATCTTCATTATGGATCCCCAATACTTATGAGTAATCAACCAATCCGTATTGCAACACGTAAAAGCCCACTCGCTATGTGGCAAGCTGAATTCGTTAAAGCTGAGCTAGAACAAGCGCATCCTGGCATTATTGTCGAGCTTGTTCCGATGATCACAAAAGGCGATATCATTTTAGATACTCCGCTGGCTAAGGTCGGTGGTAAAGGGCTATTCGTAAAAGAGCTTGAAGTCGCTATGCTTGAAGGTCGTGCAGATATCGCGGTTCACTCAATGAAAGATGTACCGGTTGAGTTTCCTGAAGGTCTAGGTCTTGTGACTATCTGTGAACGTGAAGATCCTCGTGACGCGTTTGTCTCAAATAAATACAACAATATTGATGAGCTACCTCAAGGTGCTATTGTTGGTACTTCTAGCTTACGTCGTCAGTGTCAATTACGCGCCCAACGCCCTGATCTTATCGTCAACGATCTACGTGGTAACGTTAATACTCGCTTACGTAAGATGGATGAAGGTCAATACGATGCGATTATTCTTGCCTGTGCTGGCCTTAAACGTCTAAAAATGGAAGACCGTATTCGTAGCGAAATTGCACCAGAAGTGAGTTTACCTGCTGTAGGTCAAGGCGCCGTGGGCATTGAGTGTCGTCTCGATGACAAACGTGTTCGTCAATTGTTAGCAGCATTAAGTGATCAAGCCACCACAACACGCGTATTGTGTGAGCGTGCAATGAATAACTACTTACAAGGTGGCTGTCAGGTGCCAATTGGTAGTTACGCAGAGCTTGAAGGCGACCAAATCTGGCTACGCGCATTAGTAGGCGAGCCTGATGGCAGTAAGATTGTACGCGCTGAAATTCGTGGACCAATCGAGCAAGCCGAGCAATTGGGAGAAACTCTCGCAGAGCAACTGCTTAACGATGGCGCTCGCGATATTTTAGATCGTTTATACGGTAACGCGTAATGACAGTGCTGATCACCCGCCCTGCCCCCGATTGTTATCAATTGGCAGAGCAACTTAATGCTGCGGCGATCAGCGCAATAGCCCAACCGCTATTAACCTTAAAAGCCGGTGATGGACTTTCTTCATTATTGCTACAAATCAATACATTAAAAGCCGGTGATTATATTATTGCCGTAAGTCATCATGCGGTAACATTTGCGCACGATTACTTAGTGTCACAAGGTGCAGCATGGCCAAAAAACGTGCATTATGTAGCTGTTGGTCATAAAACTGCCGCAACATTGACAAAATTGAGCGGACAGCGAGTATTATCTCCTGAACACCGCTGTGATAGCGAAGGATTATTAGCCTTACCCGAACTCGCAAACGTTACGGATCGTAACATCCTTATATTGCGGGGGAATGGTGGCAGAGAGTTGATCCACCAAGCATTAACGGCACGCCATGCAGTAGTCAACTATTGCGAAACGTATCAGCGATGTTGGCTTGATCTCGATGGCGAGAAATTAGTGGCACAATGGCAACATCAACAGCTGGATACCCTTGTTATTACCAGTGCTGAGCAGCTAGTATTTTTAACAACAAGGATCCCAGCTCAATATTTGACTTGGTTTCTCAATTGCCACCTTCTCGTCCCAAGTCAAAGAGTGGCAGAGCAAGCAATAACGCTAGGCTTTGTGAATATTTCCACCGTGGGCAGTGCCTCCAATCATGCACTCTTCACGTTCCTAAGCAACTTTAGCTAAACGGAATAATTAGGATGACAGAAAAATCTAACAACAATAACGCAGCAGAACAGCCAAAGCAGGACAAGCCAACCACGGCAGCGACGTCTACTCCGGCTAAAGAAGCGCCAAAAAAAGCAACCAAAGAGCAACCTAAAGCACCTGTAAAAACAGAGAAATCTGAAAAAAAATCAGGGAGCAAAACAGGGTTGGTTGCGATTGCATTAGTTATCGCACTCGGTGGTGGGCTTTACTATCACGGTCATCAGCAAGGATTGCAGCAGCAACAACATATTGATACGCTCCAACAACAAATTGCTAGCATGAAAGCAGCGATGCAAAACGATCAAAAAGAAACCATTACTCTTATTAATGGCGGATTACGCAGTGCTGAAGTTAACCTAAGCCAACAGCAAAAATCGATTGCAGCTCTGCAGACCACAGTCACTGAACTAAAAGGCAATAGTCCGAACGATTGGCTACTAGCCGAAGCGGATTACCTAGTGAAAATGGCAGGACGTAAACTCTGGTTAGAGCATGATGTCACCAGTGCAACGTTATTGCTTGAGTCTGCCGATCATCGTATCGCAGAACTGAATGATCCAAGCTTGAAGAACCTACGCCAAGCAATGAGCAATGACATAACAACCTTAAAATCACTGACTAATGTTGACCGTGATGGCATAGTGCTACGCTTAACGAGTCTAGAAAATAGTGTTGATAACTTGCCTTTAGCTAATGCTATTTTGCCAAAAGCAGAAGAAGAACCACAATCACAAACCGTGAGTCAATCGGTGAATGATTGGAAAGATAATTTGATGACATCGTTGAAAAACTTTGGCGAACACTTCATTACTTATCGTAAGCGTGATGGTAATGTTGTTCCACTGCTTTCACCACAACAAGATTTCTACTTACAGCAAAATATCAAAAACAAGTTAGAAGTAGCAATTGATGCAGTTTACCGAGAGCAAGGTGATGTTTATAAGATCTCTCTTGATACCGCGAAGAAGTGGGCTGAACAATATTACGATATGTCTTCACCGCTAACGCAAAGCTTTATTAAAAGTCTTGATCAATTAGCCCAACAGCAAATCACGGTGAACTACCCAGATAAGCTGCAATCTCAGGCGTTAATTACTAAACTCGTCAATCAAGTGCTACGTAATAAAATGGCGACATTAGGTGATACGCAGGCACAACCTGTAAAGCAGACTAAACCAGCAGTAAAACCGACAACGAAAACAGAAGCGCCAGCAGTAGAAAAAAAAACAGCCCAAGCGAAACTTGAAACAAAAGTAACGCAACCCGCTGAAACATCTATTAAAGGCGAGAATAACGCGACAGTCACTTACAACACGGTAACCACAGTGGAGGCCAAATAATGATTAAATTATTGTTATTGGTACTGGCACTGATCGCCGGTATTATTGTTGGCCCCGAACTCGCAGGTAACCAAGGTTATGTGTTGATCTCAACGGCAAATCAAACCATTGAGATGAGCCTAACCACACTCGTTGTATTAATCGTTGCGTTGTTTGCCGTTTTCTTATTACTTGAATTTATTCTAAAACGCGTCTTTTCAATCAGTAGTTCAACCCGTGGTTGGTTTAGTGGACGTAAAGTTCGTAAAGCACGTATCCAAACTTCGGCTGGCCTATTAAAAGTAACAGAAGGTGATTGGAAGCCCGCTGAAAAGCTACTAACAAAATCGGCTAAATTCAGCGATGCGCCACTCCTTAACTATCTTGCTGCTGCAGAGGCGGCTCAAGGGCTAGGCAAAACCGAGCAACGTGATGAATACTTAAAGCAAGCAGCTGAGCTTGATAGCCAAAATCTTGCGGTTGCACTCACCCGTGCCAAGCTTCAAATCCGTCAACAGCAATTTGAACAAGCACTCGCAACATTACAAGAAGTACAACAAGATCATGCACGCAATCCTATCGTGTTAGGTCTACTTCAAGAGTGTTACTTAAAACTAGAAGATTGGAAATCACTGCTAACTTTACTGCCACAGCTAACGAAAGCAGGCGTGATCAGCCAAGAAGAAGCAATAGTCCTTGATGAACAAGCTCAATGTGGCCAAATGCAGCACCTTGGTCAGCAAAATGGTACTGATGGCTTAGTGGGTTACTGGAATAACATGGGACGTAAAGATAAGCAGAATCCAGCGCTTGTGGCATGCTTCATTAAACAAATGATGGCACGTCATGCCGATAGCGATGCTTACCCAATTTTACGTGATGCACTTAAAAAGAGCCAAGATGAGCGTTTGATCAGCCTTGTACCTCAGCTAAATCTACCCGATCGTCATCCTGCGATTGTGAAGCTACAAGAGCTATTGCGCCAAGACGGCAATAATGCAGTCACGCACAGTGCACTGGGTCAAATGTTAATGGCTGAAGGTAACTGGCAAGAAGCAAAAGAGCATTTTGAAAGAGCCGTTTCGGTTCGTCCTGATATGACAGACTACGCTCACTTAGTCGCAACGCTAGAGCAGTTAGATGACAAGCAAGGTGCAGCTGCAGCTTCTCGTCAAGCACTCGAATTAGCACAGCCAAGTAAAGCAAGTTTAATCAGCTAAATAACCGAAAAAGCGCCCCTCTGTAGGCGCTTTTTTTTGTCAAATACAAGGTAAATAACACTTTTAACAATAAAGTGTTTCAAGGTGTAAACAGCCATTTCAAAGTATATCCAAACCATTGCTCCAATCGCATAAACACGCTTCAATAGCCTCTCGATTTCCTTAACATTTGGATAACTAAGCTATGGATATGCTTCCTTGGTTAATTGTTTCTGGTATCGTAGTTTCAGTAATTGTATGCGTAATGACCGCAGTACTAATTAAAAACGCTGACTAATACGAAACCCAAAAAAGCCTCCAATTTGGAGGCTTTTTTATTTAATGTGTCCCGTCCTAAATCTATATTCAAATTTAGGACGTTAGAATAAAAACATCACAATCCAAGCGCGAGTTTTGCTTTCTTCAATTGCTTTTCAAATTTCTTAACTGTTTTCGCCGCTTTCTCTAATTGCTTATTTTTCTTTTTCGCCAGTTTCTTAAGCTTCTTAGCTTGCTTTAACTTTAAGCTATCAGGGGCTAATGCTTCTTCTTCGACCACAGCGACCATTTCGATATGGCTTTGTCCCACAGCAGTAGGGGCTGGCAAATTATGCACATTAGGCGTTTTCATTGCCATAATTGGCTGAGGCTCTGGCGGCGGAGTCGATAATTTCGCGACACGAGGAGCAGCCTTCACCGCATTGGTTAATCGGCTTGGCTTACACAAATACTCTTTGTCACTTGCAACTCTCGTACAACTTGAACACATGAAATTTGGTTCGCTGACAATCTTACTTATTGTCGCAAACTGATCGACAATTTCTGCTCGACGATATTTACACAAGGTCTTAGCCATGAATGCTCCTCTAGCCAACAACGAACCTTTTTATCAACATTAAACGATAATGATTCGTAATTCCAGAAAAGCAATAAGATTTTATTGCCCCTATTTGTAACTATTTATTTGCAACAAACACTTAGGCTTTCATTGCCGCTTTTACATAAATATCAAATCGGTTCTTTTTAGTTTCAATCGCCATTGACGGCTTCGCTTGAGCAAGAAATTCGGCATAATCGGGACGCTTAACCACGACCCGTTTGGTTGCCAGCGCATATGCAGGCTCAAATAAACCATCGGCATCTAAATCTGCACCCACTAAGGTTTGAAAAACGCGCATTTCTTTTTTAACTAAAGCGGACTTTTTCTTATGTGGATACATGGGATCAAGGTACACCACATCCGGTGCGACAAAATCAGGATCATCGGCTAAATTGACCAAAGCATCATGACTCGAAGCATGGAGCAATTGCATACGCTCACTTACCCAACCGCCAATTTCAGGATCGGCTTTTGCTCGTGCTAAGCCATCATCTAACAATGCTGCTACGACAGGATGACGCTCAACCAACTGAACCTTACACCCGAGTGTTGCCAAGACAAAAGCATCTCGGCCAAGACCTGCTGTCGCATCTAAGACGGTAGGGCTAATACCGCCTTTGAGTCCAACTGCTTTTGCTATTGCTTGGCCTCGACCACCACCAAATTTACGGCGATGAGCGACAGCACCGCTAACTAAATCAACAGAAACGGCCCCGAGCTTAGGCTCATCAAGCTTACGAAGCTCTAATTGATCAGCGGTAAGGACTAAAGCAAAGCTGCTATTTTCATCATGGCTTAAGCCCCAACGAGCGGCTAATTGATCTAATTCAGGCTGACGTTCAGGAACTTCACAAACTAAGGCAAGCTGCACAGCAATCTCCGATATAAAAACAACATCTGGGTGTGACATTTCACATCCGATCATAGGGCGCGGATTATAGCACTACAAATCATCCTTTGCTCTGGTATCACACCATCAGATAAGTATAAGATACAGCGATAAAAATGAATCCCTCGCATAGTAAAAGGACCACCTATGACACCATCCATTCGTATCGACGACTTAGATCGCGATATCCTTAATGCCTTAATGAATGATGCTCGTATTCCTTACGCTGAAATGGCGAAGCGATTTAATGTCAGTCCTGCTACCGTACACGTACGGGTAGAAAAAATGCGAGCTGCAGAAATTATTACTGGCACGGAAGTGATCATTAACCCTAAGTTATTGGGCTATGACGTTTGCTGTTTTATTGGTATTAATTTGAATGCCGCCCGTGATTATCATTCTGCATTAGCAAAACTAAATGAGCTTGATGAAGTGGTTGAAGCTTATTACACCACAGGGGCGTACAACATTTTTGTCAAATTGATGTGCCATTCCATTGAAGAGCTGCAATACGTGCTCATTGATAAGCTCCAAGCCATTGATGAAGTGCAATCCACTGAAACGCTTATCTCATTACAAAACCCAATCAACCGCAATGTTAAACCCTGATAGGTGTTTTACTGATATTAAAAAAGCGAGCATGGCGCTCGCTTTTACTTTCTAGTCAATATTACGACTTACTCAGGCTTTTGCTGTAAACATTCAGCGCGCTCTGCAGCATCTTGGGCTAACCACTCCGCGACGGTTTTCGCAAAGTAAGTTAATACCCCATCAGCGCCTGCACGTTTAAAGCACAATAGTGATTCCATGATGGTTTCGCGCTCTTTTAACCAACCATTTTGAATCGCTGCCATATGCATCGCATACTCGCCAGACACTTGGTAAGCATACGTTGGTACTTGCAGCTCACTCTTCACACGACGAACTATATCAAGGTATGGCATACCCGGTTTTACCATTACCATATCTGCGCCTTCATTGATGTCCATTGCTACTTCGTGCAAAGCTTCATCACTGTTCGCAGGATCCATTTGGTAAGTTTTCTTATCGCCGCCTTTTAAGTTGCCAGATGAACCGACAGCATCACGGAATGGGCCATAGTAATTCGATGCATATTTAGCAGAGTACGCCATGATTTGGGTATTGATATAACCTGCATTTTCCAATGCTTCACGAATCGCACCAATGCGACCATCCATCATGTCTGACGGGGCAACGATATCAGCACCAGCTTCAGCATGAGATAGCGCCTGCTTGATTAAAATATCTGTCGTAATATCATTTAAAACATAGCCTTCATCATCAATGATGCCGTCTTGACCATGAATGGTAAACGGATCTAATGCTACATCGGTAATAACACCAAGCTCTGGCACATACGATTTAAGTGCACGCACCGCCGTTTGTACTAAGCCTTCTGGATTATAAGCTTCCTCTGCTAACTCTGATTTAAACTCTTGAGACACAACAGGGAATAAGGCAATCGCAGGAATACCTAGTTTCGCAAGATATGCCGCCTCTTCAAGTAACAAATCAATAGATAAGCGCTCAATACCCGGCATTGAGTCAACCGTTTCACGACGATTTTTACCCATCAAAACAAACATCGGATAAATCAAATCATTCACAGATAATTGATTTTCTGACATTAGACGACGACTAAAATCATGCTTACGGATCCGACGCATACGACGACCAGGAAACGCACCTTGAATAGATACTGACACGACAAACTCCTTGCTAAAAAATAGGATTAGATAATATCACTCAGATTGACCAATGTGGCTTAAATCGAAAAAAAAGCCTGACTATTCGCCTCTGACTGCGTCATAACTTGCTCAGGTGTTTCACCGCGACACTCAGCAATCACCGCGGCAATATGCGGTAAAAACTTGGGTTCATTGCGACTCGATTTTGGCTTTGGACGATAGTCACGAGGCAATAAGTATGGGCAATCGGTTTCAATCATTAAGCGGTTCGCGGGAATATGACGCACGACTTCACGTAGCTCTTGACCACGACGCTCATCACATACCCACCCCGTAATACCAATGTGTAAATCAAGCGCTAAGCATGCTTTTAGCTCTTGCTCAGAGCCAGTAAAACAATGCAGCACTGCCGCCGGTAATTTATCTCGCCAAGGGGTAAGGATTTCAATGAAACGCTCATGCGCATCTCGGCAATGCATAAAAACAGGTAACTGTAACTCTGCCGCTAAGGCTAACTGTGCTTCAAATACTGCTTCTTGCTGTGGACGAGGAGAAAAGTCACGGTTGAAATCGAGCCCACATTCACCAATCGCTACCACTTCAGGCTCTACTGCTAGTGCACGAATTTCTGGTAACAAAAGATCGGAGACAGATTTTGCATCATGCGGATGAACACCAGCAGTTGAGTAACAGTAGCTCGGCCATTGCTGCGCCATTTGTTGCGCCTCAATGCTCTCTTCAATACTGGTGCCCGTAATAATTAAATGCTTCACACCCGCTTCTTGAGCCCGCGTGATCACGTCCGCACGATCTTTATCAAAACGGTTATTTGTTAAGTTAACACCAATATCTATCATCTGTTTATCCATTCTCTACACAGCACTATGTGTCACTCAGTATATCGAGCAGATCCATTCTGCGCCAAACCCATATTCAAGATATAAAAAAACCGACGATTAGGTCGGTTTTTTTCATCATCACATAGTACAAAGTACTATTTACTGCTGCTCTTCGTGCTCGCTATCATCCAGCTCATCATTATCACGTATATAAAAACGTGAGAAGAATAAGCCAACTTCAAACAATAAACACATAGGTACAGCCAACAAGGTCTGAGAAACAATATCAGGCGGTGTTAACAGCATACCAACGACAAACGCACCTACAATAATGTAAGGACGTTTACTACGTAAAGATTCCGGATCAGTCGCACCAGTCCAACACAACAGAATAATAGCAACAGGAATTTCAAAAGCGATGCCAAACGCCATAAATAGCGCGAGGACAAAATCGAGATAGTTCGAAATATCTGTTGCCACCTCTACCCCTTGAGGGGCGACACTGGTGAAGAACTTAAAAACCAATGGAAACACAACGTAATAAGCAAATGCGACACCGGCGTAAAACAGCAATGAGCTGGAAAACAACAATGGCATAATTAGCTTGCGTTCATGCTTGTATAAACCTGGTGCAATAAAGCCCCAGACTTGATACAAAATCATTGGCACAGCAATAAACACTGAGGTTACTAAGGTCAGTTTTATCGGTGTAAAGAACGGTGAGGCAACGTCTGTTGCGATCATAGTTGCACCAGCAGGCATTCGCTCTACTAATGGTGCAGCTAAGAAGGCATAGATATCATTGGAAAACCATACTAAACATAGAAAAACCACCAGTACACTTATGATAGAACGCAAAAGTCGCGTACGTAGTTCAAGTAAATGACTAAATAGCGGCTGCGTATCTTCGACTTTTGACATAGTGATGTAATTTATTCCTGCTTTTGTGAAGTCGTTGCTGAGGTTTGCTCGTTTTTATCAGCATAGGGACGCTGAACATCTGAAGCCGCTTTTTTAAGCTCATCAACAGAGTCTTGCAATTCAGGCGCTAAGTCCTTCATTCCCATTTGTTCGGCTTTTTTTAAATTGGCTTGCAGTTCCTGAATTTTCAGTTCTTGAGACAATTCATCTTTCACCGAGTTTGCCATATTACGAGCAGCACCTATCCACTGCGACACCGTACGAATCGCAACGGGTAGACGTTCTGGCCCCAGTACTACTAATCCCACCACGGAGATCAGTACTAACTCCCAGAACCCGATATCAAACACGTCTTAAACCTGCTCTTTGTCTTTTTGATTAGTTGTTGTCTGATCCGCTGGCTTTTGTTCGTCAGCAATTTTCTTTTGTTCAAAGTCAGCATCGTTGTCTGACTCTTTTTTCGCAGCAGGTGCTGCTGCAGCTGCTTCATCATCGCTGATTGCTTTTTTGAAACCTTTAACTGCAGAACCTAGGTCGCCGCCTAGAGTACGAAGTTTTTTTGTTCCGAACAAAAGAACAATGATCAGTGCAATGATTAACAATTGCCAAATACTGATACCACCCATGCTTGTTTTACCTCAGCTTTATGTGGTTAATAACGAAAGTGCGTTTATTAACGCAACTATAAGTATAGGCGAAAGCCCAACCGATTATTTTCGGCAGGTACGCCATCCTAGCAACCAAAATAGGGTTCCTACACCAACAGAAACTGCAGGGTACGTTGCTACTTGATCACCAAAAAGTATTGCAGCACACACCATAAAGGTGGCACCGATACCAAAGTAGAACCTTGCCTGGTTATGAGTACGTCGATTTTCCATGAAGTTATCATAGAGTTTATCAATACGTTGATTCATTACCTTGCCTTGGCGCAAACTGTCGTAAAGTAATTCAGGCAATTCAGGCAATTTTTCAGCCCAGAAAGGTGCTTTACTTTTTATTGCATCAAGAATGCCTTGCGGGCCTACCTGATGTGACATCCAGTTTTCCAAGAACGGCTTGGCTGTTGCCCACAAATCAAGTTGTGGATACAACTGGCGTCCTAAGCCTTCAACATACAACAAGGTCTTTTGTAACAAGACCAGCTGCGGTTGCACTTCCATATTAAAACGGCGAGCAGTATTAAATAAATTTAACAATACATGGCCGAATGATATTTCACACAGTGGCTTTTCAAAAATAGGTTCACACACTGTACGAATAGCGAATTCAAACTCATCCACGTTGGTATCATGAGGAACCCAGCCAGAATCAACGTGTAATTCAGCAACCTTACGATAATCACGATTAAAGAAAGCCAATAAGTTTTCCGCTAAGTATCGTTTATCTTCTCGGTTAAGTGTCCCTACAATGCCGCAATCTAGCGCAATCCATTGTGGATTTTCCGGATGCTCATAGGAGACAAAAATATTTCCTGGATGCATATCGGCATGGAAAAAGCTGTCACGAAATACCTGAGTAAAAAAGATATTAACTGCATTTTCCGATAATAGTTTTAAATTCGTACCATTGGCTTTCAAGCCTTCAATATTAGAAACTTGAATACCATAGATGCGTTCCATTACAAGAAGATTAATACTACTATAATCAGTATAAACTTCTGGTACATATAAGGTGTCATCACCATCGAAGTTACGACGAAGCTGAATACTATTCGCTGCTTCGCGCATTAAATCGAGCTCATCAAGCAAGGTTTTTTCGTATTCGCGAACCACTTCAACAGGACGTAAACGGCGCGCTTCTGGCTGGAGACGAGAAACTATCTCGGCCATCCTGTACATCAGCTTAATGTCAGCTTCAATAATCGGCTTAATATCAGGACGAATAACTTTAAAAACAATCTCTTTGCCGTTTTCTTTTAAAGTTGCAGTATGCACTTGAGCAATCGATGCTGACGCCAATGCAACTTCATCAAAATCGTCAAACCACTGCTCTAACGGCCCGCCTAAAGATTCTTCAATGGTACGTTTTGCTAATTTGCCATCGAAAGGTTCAACTTGGTCTTGTAATAATGCCAGCTGATCTGCAATGTGCGGTGGAAAAAGATCGCGGCGCGTTGACATCATTTGACCAAACTTGATCCATACCGGACCAAGTTCTTGCAACGCTAAACGTAAACGCTCACCCAATGGCACATCGGGGTATTCATTTTTGATCCAAAATAGCGATTTACGTAATTTTTTAGGAAGTTCGGTACGTGGATCAACCGGAATAAAGTCATCCAACCCATAGCGCAGTTGTACTTGAATAATACGGTACAACCGTTTTATTTCTGAATAGCTCATCATTGCCAATTTATCGCTCAAGTAGCTGGTTCAAACGGGCCTCAAAACGAGCAACATCCGATTTCAAGTCATCCACTTGATCGTAAAAATGCACCATTTCTAAAGGCTGTGGTAATAGTTGCCATTCTTCAGTGATCACTTCCGCTAAATCGCGTTGGCGATTCTTTACCTCTTGGCGAATAAATCGACTCCCCGACTTTACACTACTGACTAAAGTATGAGCAACTACATCACCCGTATATTGCGATAATTTCTCTTCGACATCGGGCTTTAAACCACTTAGCAAAGTGGAAAAATGCTGAGCCAATTGTAGATCACCATCGAGTGCTAACTTATCGGCTTTAATTAGCTGCGTTAAGTTAGCTTGTTGTCGTAGCTCGGGTAACACCGTAAGGTTTAAAGCTAATTGGCAATCCACCTCGCCTTCAAATCCAGCAAGAACATCAATTTGATGACTGAAAACAAAGTACAAGGTTTTGCTAAATTCATTTAGCGTAACGCTAATGACTTTACCGCGTAAACGAGCAAGACGACGCTGACTATCAGCATCGTCTTTGAGTAATTGATTCAGTGATGTTTCAACCGTACCGGTAACAAAAGCATCTAACGGCATAGAGTCATCCTCAGAACTTATAACCACGGTGTAAGGCAACAATACCGCCCGTTAAGTTGTAATAACTGGTTTGATCAAATCCAGCTTCATCCATCATCCCTTTCAAGGTTTCTTGATCTGGGTGCATGCGGATAGATTCAGCAAGGTAACGATAGCTTTCTGCATCATTGGCAATAATTTCACCCATTTTTGGTAATAGGTGGAATGAGTACGCATCGTAAACTTTTGATAATGGTTCTAGTAACGGCTTTGAAAACTCTAATACTAATAAACGACCACCCGGTTTTAACACGCGATACATTGAACGTAGCGCTTTGTCTTTATCGGTGACGTTACGTAAACAAAAGCTGATGGTGATGCAATCAAAGTAATTATCAGGGAAAGGCAATTCTTCCGCATTGGCTTGAACGTAACCAACATTACCGACAATCCCACTGTCTCGCAGTTTACTGCGGCCAACGTTCAACATCGAGTTGTTGATATCAGCCAAAATTACCTGACCCGTTTCGCCAACAATGCGTGAGAACTTAGCGGTTAAATCCCCCGTACCACCGCCTAAATCAAGTACACGCTGACCTTTGCGTACACCACTGCAGTCAATCGTGAAGCGTTTCCAAACGCGGTGAATGCCCATCGACATTAAGTCATTCATGATGTCGTACTTTGCTGCGACCGAGTGAAAGACCTCAGCAACCATGGTTGCTTTTTCGTCTTTGGCAACGGTACGGAAGCCAAAGTGAGTAGTATCTTGTGTGGTGTCCGTCATGTTCAATCCGTTATATGTACTTATGATGCGCAAAATTAATAGACTTCACTCACCGATAAGCATTAAATTCATTTATTCAACTGGCTTAGTGTACTTGATGGTTGCTCTTTGCTCAAAGTCCTTTACCCCACCATTATGATAAATCACCTTCCGATGCTGCGGTTATATGAGAAAAACCACGATATTCCATTAGGTTAGATTGCGATTTTTCTGCCAGCGTCGGGCTAATATCACGCTTCACTTCGACGCCTAATTGTTTGAAGCTTTCAGCTTGGCGGATCACGTTACCACGCCCCGTCGCCAGTTTATTCATTGCCCCTTGATAGCTTTGGTTCGCTTTTTCTAACGATTGTCCCATCGCTTCCATGTCAGTGACAAACAAACGTAATTTGTCGTAAAGCTTGCCTGCACGCTCGGCAATTTCTTTCGCATTTTGATTTTGTCGCTCATTACGCCACAAGTTATTAATAGTACGCAGTGCCACCAGCAAGGTCGTTGGACTCACGAGCATGATATTTAAGTCCATCGCATCACGGATTAATGCCGGATCGGCTTCAATCGCAGCTTGGAACGCAGGCTCTACTGGAATAAACATCAAAACATAATCAAGACTTTGGATGCCATGAAGCTGATGATAATCCTTACGGCTTAACCCTCGCATATGGGCGCGCATCGAGGCAACATGCTCACTCATGGCGAGTTCACGCTCAGCAATAGTGTCAGCATTAAAGAAGCGTTCATACGCCACCAATGACATCTTGGCATCTACCACCACATCTTTTTGTTGGGGTAAATGCACCACAACATCGGGTTGATAACGCTTACCGTCTTCGTTTTCTAAACTGACTTGAGTTTGATATTCATGACCTTCACGCAATCCTGAGTCAGACAATACTCGCGCCAGCACGACTTCGCCCCAGTTACCTTGGGCTTTGTTATCCCCTTTTAGGGCTTGGGTTAAGTTAATTGCCTCTTTCGCCATCTGCTCATTGAGCTGTTTAAGGCTGTTAATTTGATGTACTAAAGTATGGCGCTCACGAGACTCTTGCGTGAAATTGTCATTAACCTGCTTTTTGAAACCTTCAAGTTGCTCTTTGAGTGGACTCAACAAGTTTTCTAAGCTCATCTTATTCTGCTCATCCACCGTTCGGGTTTTCTGCTCAAATAAGCGATTAGCTAAACTTTCAAATTGAATACGCAGACGCTCTTCAGCATTTTCTAATAGCTTAATTTTTTCATCTGCCGCTTTTTGCTCTTCAAAATGGCGGGCATCTTGCTCGCGAAGATCGGCTTCAAGCCCCGCGCTGGCTAAGCGAGAATTATCAAGCTGCTCGGTTAAATACTGTTTTTCATTTTGCAGCGCGTCAAAGTGACGCATTTTCTCTAATGCCGCTGCAAGTCGGCCATGCATTTGACGTATTTCATGGGTTAATCTGTCACGATCGTCATCTAACTCTTCCAGCTCTTGGTTTCTTTCTGCTAGCTGACTTTGTAATTGCTGCTCACGACTTAATGCTAAACGCGCATCTGATTCTGCTTGTTGCTCGACAAGCTGAAGCATTTGTTCATATCGACCTTTATACCAGAATGCCGTGATCACACTGGCAACGGTGGCACCTAACAATGTTGCTAATGCGGTAATAACGCCACCACTTAACCATTCTGCCATAGTAAATTCTCTATCTTCCTGACGAATTATTCTCGCTTTTAAGGCTAAGAGGATACTGGATAAATGTCCAGCTAACGAAGAACAACTTAAACAATAAATAATGGATATAAGCGTTTTTGTTTGCACTCGATCACAGGCTATATCATCACTCGCTATTCACCTGTACAACCATCTCCTACACTGCGTTACCGTCTTACATTTTTTAACAGGGATAGTCATGAACGAACGCCTCGCTTTAGGATATGGCATTGCCGCTGTTTTACTTTGGTCTACTGTCGCCACCGCTTTTAAAATTACCTTAGATTATTTTTCACCTGTTCAAATGATGGTGATTGCCAGTAGCGTGTCTGCTCTCTCCCTTATTGTTATAGCTGGCTATAAAAAAACACTCCACCAGCTTAAGTCGACTTTTCTTCAACGTCCGCTTTATTACTTATTACTCGGGTTTATCAATCCTTTTGCTTATTACCTAGTGTTATTTAAAGCTTACGACTTATTACCTGCTTCACAGGCTCAACCCATCAACTACAGTTGGGCGATTACTCTGACTTTAATGGCAGCACTTTTCTTAGGACAAAAAATTCAGCGCAAAGATTGGATAGCTTGCGTGCTGGGATATGGCGGTGTGGTGGTGATAGCAACTCAAGGAAATATTTCCGCCTTGAATTTCACCAGTCCGTTAGGCGTTGCGTTAGCGCTATTTTCGACACTGTTATGGGCCAGCTATTGGATTTTAAACACCAAAAATAAAGCCGATCCCATCTTAGGTTTATTACTGGGCTTTTTAGTCTCGCTGCCATTTTCTATCGGCTTGAGTTTGTATCTTGGCGGTTGGCAAAGTGTACCTTGGCAAGGCTGGGCAGCTGTCACTTATGTCGGTTTGTTTGAAATGGGGATCACCTTTGTTTTATGGCTCAATGCGCTACGGTTAACTCGTAATACCGCTAAGATCAGTAACCTGATTTTTATCTCACCTTTTATCTCTTTATTATTGCTCGCCACGATTATTGGTGAAACGATTCATCCCTCAACATTGATCGGCTTAATGCTAATTATTGCAGGACTCGTAATCCAACAATGGCAAAGTAAAAAAGTAGCGATTGTTGAATAGCTAAATTTTATCCAAAAAAAAGCCTGTCGATTTGACAGGCTGTACGGATAAGGTTGTCACCACCTCACCTTTAAACTCATAATATTTATTAATTCTGTACCGTTAACTGAGGGTGCCAACGACGCCCGATTTTAGACACTAAAATCAATAATCCAGGTATCAGCAACCACATTTGTAACGTCATTAATACCGGTGATGAGAAATCTAATCGTTGGGTTAAGCTCACCATAACACCAGCACCACTCATTTGAAATAATCCCAATAATGCCGCTGCAGTTCCTGCACGATCACCAAATGGTGCTAATGCTTTTCCGGCTGCAGAGCCTAATACAAAAGCAAACCCAAATGAACAAATGAAGATTGGCACCATAAATGCCCATGCTTGCTGTAATTGGCTCAACGACAACATTAATCCACCAGCAAACAATAATGTGATAAGTCCTGTACGAAGAGTACGACGAGTACCAAAGCGATCCATAAACTTAGGTGCAACCATACAAGCAGTAATGTTCAATACCGCATTGATCCCAAACCATACCGTAAACTGATGCATGTCCTGACCAAGGTGGTTCATCAACCACACTGGTGCTGAAGTTACATAAGCTAAAATCACCGCCATCGCTAACATGCAAAGCGTAGCATGAAATAAAAATGTTGGTTCGCGTAATACCGACCAGTAACGGCTAATACTAATCATTGAACCAGAAACATCAGAGTTTGCAGGACGCGTTTCTTTAAACACAGCCATAATAAAAAGCCCTGCAACGACCGCAAATCCTGCCATGAAACTAAAGTTTGAACGCCAGCCAAAATGATAAGTAAGCCAAGTGCCTAAAAGAGGAGCTAACGCAGGAATAAAACAAATCGCACCATTTAAGTAACTGATCATACGACCACTTTTTTCAGCGCCAAAGCTATCACGAACCGCAGCGAAGGCGGCAACGGAGGTGGCACAAGCACCAAAACCTTGAAGCAAACGGGCAAGTAATAACAAATCTAAGCTCTGAGCTAAATAAGCCATGGTTGAGCTAAAACCATAAATCACGATACCGCCTAACGCGATAGGTCGACGACCAATACGATCAGCTAATGGCCCTGCCAGTAATTGACCTAATCCCATGCTAAACATAAACCATGTCACAGTATCTTGCACACGAGTAGGATCGACAGAAAACGTATTCGCCATTGCAGGTAAAGCAGGTAGATAAATATCAATCGCTAAAGGACTGAACAATACAAGTGTGATCAATAAAGCCACTTGTATTTTGCTATTTATATTTGGGCTCACACGGTTCTCCATTTAAATAAAATTTGTGAAAGCTTAATCACCCTATGGTATGAATGGAAATGATGTATATTCATTACCATTATTCCCATAAGGAAAATCATATGAATATTGAGAAGTTAGCTCGCTTAGATCTCAATTTATTAGTCTGTTTTAAAGTTTTAATAGAAGAACTTAATGTCACTCGAACCGCGCACCGACTTTGTTTAAGTCAATCAGCAGTGAGTAAGTCCTTAGCTAAATTACGCACTCAATTTAATGATCCTTTGTTTATTCGAAGTTCACATGGTTTATCGCCAACTCCGAGAACTCTCTTTCTCAAACCCAAACTCGATTTGCTGATCAATCAATTAGAATTATTAACTCAGCCGGAAGATTTCTATCCACATAACAGTGAATATCGCTTTCAAATTGCAACGGTTGAAAGTGTATATCCCTTAATTCTGCCTCAATTTTTACCCGCGATTTTTCAACAGGCTCCGAGTGTGACTATCAGCACCCACGCATGGACAGAACAAACATTTAAAATGCTCCAAAGAGGTGAACTGGATTTAGGTATTACAGGGAAAGATATTGACATCAATGATGCAAAACTCACCATGCTTACCATGTTCCCGCCTGATGATATTATCCAACAAGAAATATATCGTGATCACCAAATGTGTATCATTCGAAAAGACCATCCCGCTTTAAGAAAATGCTGGAATCTAGAGGCATATTTATCATTACGACATGTACAAGTGCGCTGTGATGGCAATGATCGCTGGTTACTTGATTATCGACTTGCAGATATGGGTTATGAACGAGATATCGCTGTCACCGTTCCCGACTTTAATAGTGCCGCGAGCTTATGCTCTTACACTGATTTTATCTTCACAGCACCCAATCACTTTTTAAAAGTAGCGGCAAAGCAGTCAGATATGGTGGTTTTACCCTTACCATTAGAGTTTCCTCCTATGGCTTACACCCTGTTTTGGCATAGAGACAGAGAAAATGATCAAGCGCTGACTTGGCTAAGAAACATAATCACCCAAAAAACCCATCATCTTCGCTGATCACATTTAACACAAAAATTATAAAGGCGAATAGTGCCTCTAAAAGATTTCGCGCAAGTCTACGGTTTTATGATGCCAAATAAAAATGCTTTATTTTCAATACCGCTTTTCCAAATTGGAATCCACCTGCTAACCGATGAATCACTAAAATAAATAAAGCAGTGAGGTGAATAGTCTGTCATTTATCATAGAGACAATTGATGCAAACCGCTAAACAAGCTAACTTAACAACATTAAACCTGAATCGCTTATCCCATGGTGATTGAGGTGAATTCGATCTAACCGCCTTCCAATGGTGGTTTCTTGACAAGGACCTATACATGCAAGCAGTTATCGCACAACGTATTGAGCAGATCCGTCAGTGGCTTGAAGCACAGCAACTCGATGCCCTACTGATCCCTCATGAAGATGAATATCTTGGTGAGTACATTCCCGATCATAACGAACGCCTTCATTGGCTAACTGGTTTCACAGGATCAGCTGGTGCTGCAGTGATCACTCGTGACCGTGCAGCAATGTTTGTTGATGGTCGTTATGTTGTGCAAGTTCGCAAGCAAGTACCGGGGGATGTGTTTGAATATTGCCATCTGATCGAGCAACCACCTATCCACTGGGCACTAGAAAATCTAGCAGCAGGTAGTAAAGTCGCTATTGATAACCGCCTACACAGTGCAGCATGGCTGAAAAATGCCACGACAACCCTTGATGGTGAATTAGAGCTAGTACCAGTTAACGAAAACCCAATTGATGAACTATGGCTCGATCGCCCAGCACCAAAACTGTCGGATGCGGAGTTAATGGGGCTAGAGTATGTGGGTCAATCAAGCGAAGAAAAGCGTGAGCAAATTGCCGCACTACTAAAAAAACAAAAAGCTAATGCTGCCTTTTTAAGTCAGCTTGATAGCATTGCTTGGCTACTCAATGTACGTGGCGATGACGTTCATTGTCTACCCGTTTTGTTGTCAGCTGCCGTAATCCACAGCGATGCGTCTGTTGATTTCTATATCGATCACCATCGCCTACCCGAAGGTTTTGCAACACACGTAGGTAACGGCGTTAATATCCGCGAGCCAGAACAACTCGCTGCAGGTTTAGCCGCACTTTCAGGTAAACGTGTACAGTTTGATTCTGCGAACAGTAATGCATGGGCAGCTCAGCAACTAACAGAGGCTGGCGCACAACTTATTGAAGCAGCTAATCCAACGTTACTAACAAAAGCCGCAAAAAACGCGACAGAAATTGCAGGTATGAAAGCATGTCACATCCGTGATGGTGTCGCGATTTCTAAATTTCTTGCATGGGTAGATAATCAAGTTGCGAGTGGCAATCTATTAGATGAAGCTGCACTTTCCGATCAACTTTGGCAATTCCGCCAGCAAGATCCAAGCTGTCGTGACGTGAGCTTCGATACGATTTCAGCCTCTGCTGGTAATGCAGCAATGTGTCACTATAACCACATTGATCAGCCACAACCTGGCAAGCTGCAAATGGATACGGTTTACTTAGTCGATTCAGGCGGTCAATATCCTGATGGTACGACCGATATCACCCGTACTATCGCTATCGGTAACCCAGGTGATGAAGTAAAACAAGCCTTCACATTAGTACTAAAAGGTCATATTTCATTGGCTTCGGCACGTTTCCCGAAAGGCACAACAGGCTCACAGCTCGACGCACTCGCGCGTCAGCATCTATGGGCGCACGGTTTCGATTATGATCATGGGACCGGTCACGGAGTGGGTCACTTCTTAAGTGTTCATGAAGGTCCACAACGTATTTCTAAAGTGGCTAACCCAACCGCGCTACTGCCAGGTATGGTGTTATCTAACGAGCCGGGTTATTACCGTGCGGACGCATTTGGTATTCGTATCGAAAACCTTGAACTGGTCGTCGATATTGAAACTCAAGGTGACATGAATGTCATGGGCTTTGAATCGTTGACCCGTGCGCCAATTGATAAGCGTTTGATCGATCCTGCACTACTAACTGACGTAGAGCTTGCATGGCTTAACAACTATCACCAAACCGTGTTTAACGTGATCAGCCCATCGCTGACAGGTAGTGATCTTGAGTGGCTAACACAAGCAACATCACCACTAAGCCGCTAATTCATAGATAAGAAAAAGAAAAGCCAGTACAAATAATGTACTGGCTTTATTTTTATCCAGAGTATGCCGGGTGCCAGTCTTTCCACACCACTTCAAACCCCTGCTGCTTGACTGCAGTAGCAACATCTGCGACCGAACGTTCATCACTAATTGCAAACTGTTCTAGCTCTGGCGTGTCATCGGCGTATCCGCCCGGTTGGGTTTTAGAGCCCGCAGACATACTAGTGATCCCCAAGGGCAATACATTATCGCGAAAATGCGGTGACTCTCGAGTCGATAACGACAGCTCAACTTCAGGATTAAACAGTCGATATGCACAAATCAATTGCACCAGTTGGCGATCCGTCATCACCGATTTAGGCTCTAGTCCACCAGTACAAGGTCTTAAACGCGGAAACGAGATCGAATAACGGCTTTGCCAATACGTCCGTTCAAGATAAGCCAAGTGACTGGCAACAAAAAAACAATCCGTGCGCCATTCTTCCATGCCGATCAAAGCCCCAATCCCAATCTTGTCTATTCCTGCTTTTGCTAACCGATCAGGTGTCGCTAAGCGGTATTCAAAATTAGTTTTATTGCCTCGTAAATGATGCTTCGCATAAGTTGGCGCATTATAGGTTTCTTGATACACCATCACCGCATCTAAACCAAGTTGTCTCAGCTCTTGATACTCATCTTGCTCAAGTGGCTGTACTTCCATTGCCAAATAGCTGAAGTGATCTTTGATTCGAGGGATCGCATCACGAAAATAATTCATACCGACTTTGGTTTGATGCTCGCCAGTGACCAATAACACACTATCAAAATTTAGCGCTTTTATTGCCTCACACTCTCGTTCTATTTCTTGCTCACCCAAGGTACGGCGCTTAATGCGATTTTCCATCGAAAAACCACAATAGGTACACGCATTGGCACACAGATTCGAAAGATATAACGGCACATAAAAACTCATGGTATGACCAAACCGCTGACGCGTTAGCATCGCAGAGAGTTGTGCCATTTGCTCTAAGTAAGGTTCAGCCGCTGGTGAAATTAAGGCTTTGAAATCCTCTAGATCCAGCGTTGATTTTCCTAAAGCACGCTCAACATCGGTAGCCGTTTTAGCATAAATCGACAAACGGATATCATCCCAGTCCATTTGTTGCCAAACATTCACAAAGCTCATGTTGGCTCCTTACTCGTTAAGAAATGCCGTTAATGGGCTTGATGCAATAGCATGGTTCACCTTACCTGCAAGACCAGCTTCATAGGCCATACGACCACTTTCCACGGCCAATTTAAATGCACGCCCCATTGCAATCGGATCACTTGCCGCTGCGATGGCAGTATTAACCAATACCGCATCAGCCCCCATTTCCATCGCTTCTGAGGCATGAGAAGGTGCACCAATACCCGCATCCACCACCACAGGTACTTGTGCCTGATCGATAATAATGCGAAGAAAATCACGAGAGGCGACCCCTTTATTCGAGCCAATCGGCGCACCTAATGGCATCACGGCAGCGCAACCCACATCTTCTAATCGCTTACAAAGCACAGGATCAGCATGACAGTAAGGCAGTACGACAAACCCTTCTTTTACCAACTGCTCAGCCGCTTTTAATGTTTCAATCGGATCAGGCATGAGGTATTTCGGATCAGGGTGAATTTCTAATTTTAGCCAATTCGTCCCCAATGCTTCTCTGGCTAGCTGCGCAGCAAAGATCGCTTCTTTGGCATTTTTCGCCCCTGACGTATTAGGCAGTAAATTCACTCCAGCTTGGATCAATGGCGCTAAGATATCGTCATCACGCTCAGCAATATTGACCCGCTTTAGTGCCATGGTCACGAGCTCAGAGCCTGTCGCTAAAATCGATTCAGCCATGACATTTCGATTGGCGTACTTACCCGTTCCGGTAAATAATCGCGATGTGAATGTTTTATCTGCAATGGTCAACATATTAACCTCCTGCTATCGCTTGAAATAACGCGATCTGATCGCCATCAGCAATGACAATTGTCGGCCACTCACTGGCTGCAACAATCCGCTGATTTATCGCGACCGCTGTACCTTGTATAGGTAAATCTAACTGCATAACAAATTGGTGAACGGTTTGCTCAGCCTCGCAAGACATAGATTCATCATTCAGCCAGATAGTTATCATAGTAGCCATTTACACAACCTCCCTTTGCTCTTGCTGACCACATACAGGGCAACAAGGAGCAGCACCGATTGATACCTGCTGCCACTTTCCTGTTAAGCCATTAAATTGCTGCAACAAACCAAACCCGACTTCACCAACACCTGCGATAGCTTTGATCGCATTAAGCGCTTGTAACGTGCCAATAGTGCCTACAACAGGTCCCATCACGCCGTTACTACGGCAATTTTGATCTTGTGGCGGCGCTTCAGCACTCAATGGAAACACACATTGATAACACGGCGAGCTCTGCCTGAAATCAAACGCCAGTAACTGCCCTCGCCAACCTATCGACGCACCGGCAATCAGTGGTGTTTGATGCTGATAACAAGCTTGATTTACTGCATAACGGGTAGCCCAGTTGTCACTGCAATCAAGTACAATATCGGCCTGTTGTACTTCCATTACGAGTTGAAAACCTGCAAGCTTGGCTTTTACTGCGCGCGTTCGTACCAATGGGTTCAATGCTAAAAGCTGATCACAGGCTGCTTGCGCTTTATTGAGTGACACATCGGTTTCTCGATAAATCACCTGACGCTGCAAGTTCGAACTCTCAACCTCATCATCATCTGCAATCACCAGTAACCCAACACCTGCAGCCGCTAGATACATCGCTGCCGCTGAGCCTAAACCACCCGCACCGACGATCAATACCTTGGCATTGTTAAGCTCAAGTTGCCCCTGCTCTCCCATCTCTTCCAGCATGATTTGTCGGTTATATCGAATAAAAGCAGTATCAGAGAGTCTGTCAGTTGTCATACATCACCTCCCGCTCAGAAAGGCATTGATTGAGTTGTTCGACTGCAATCGCCGGCTCGCTTGACTGGGTGATCGCACGTACCACCGCAACGCTACTCACCCCTGTTTTCCAAACCACTGGCACACGAGATAAATCAATACCACCAATTGCTACTGTTGGAAACGTATTGCCAACCAATCGTTGATAAAGCTTTAAGCGGTGAACGCCTTGCGGTAATGACGGCATTTGCTTGGTTGTGGTTGGGTAAATATGACCGAGGGCGATATAACTGGGATTAAATGCCATCGCAAGTAAGATCTCATAATACCCATGGGTTGAGATCCCTAAGCGAAGATTCGCTTGTTGAATGGCATTGAGATCAGCGACCACTAAATCTTCTTGCCCTAGATGCACCCCAAAAGCACCATGCTCAATAGCCAGTTGCCAATAGTCATTAATAAAGACCTGCGCATTTGCCTGCTGACCTAACGCAATAGCTTGAGCAACATCTTGTTCTAAACCTTGAGCATTCGGATCTTTGATCCGCAGCTGAGTGGTTTTCACATCCAATTCAAGTAACTGCTTAACCCATTGGACGGAATCCACCACCGGATATAACGTAAGTTTCTCACTATCAACAGGTGCAAAAGCTTCAACTGGCTGACATTCGAATTGCCAACCAATATCTGACAGCTTTGAAAAATTAGCACAAACGATGTCAGGGAAAGCATCATGCTCAGTTGGCCAAATGCCCATCTGCGTTGACTGGGCATACGCCCTTGCAAGCACTAGAGCATCTTCTAAGGGGTAATCAAGTGCGAGTGCCACCAATAACATCGCTCGCTGTTGAGTCGCATTACCAAGCTCAACACTGAAACAACCACGCACGTCACCATCATGATGCCAAAGATCAAGATAACCACCATCAACAGGTAAACCACATACCACAACGTTAGATCGTTTCAGTATTTGCGCTTTGATCAACGAAAGATCTACCTCTGAAGGCATCCATTGATCTTGAAATACGTGATCAATTAGCTGGGTGGAGCAGGCTTGTTCAAAGCCTACTCTTTTTACGCAAGAAGGCGTCGATACCTCAATCCACTCTTGGCTTGATGGCATTAACGTGACTTGCTCACCTAACTGATACTCTGCAGCAGAGGCTAATAATGGCTCAATATGCATCACCAGAGACGATAGGACCTTTGGTAAGCTTAAGGTGCTCATTAGCTTTCCTCTTTAGCTAGGTGATATAACTCACTGCCTTTAGAGCGAAACTCTTGTGCTTTTTGCTGCATACCTTCAAGCGGATCGTCTAATAGCTTGATCGTGATTTCTGAATCTTCTAACCCCTTCGCGTAATCTCGTACTTCTTGAGAGATCTTCATTGAACAGAATTTAGGACCACACATTGAACAGAAATGGGCAACTTTGCCAGATTCTTGAGGGAGAGTTTCATCGTGATAGGCACGCGCCGTTTCAGGGTCAAGACCAAGATTAAATTGATCTTCCCAACGGAATTCAAAACGCGCTTTAGATAAGGCATTATCACGCACTTGTGCACCTGGGTGGCCTTTGGCTAAATCAGCAGCATGGGCACACAATTTATAAGTGATAAGACCGACTTTTACATCGTCTTTATTAGGCAAGCCTAAGTGCTCTTTGGGTGTCACATAACAAAGCATTGCACAGCCATACCAACCAATCATCGCCGCACCAATACCCGAAGTAATATGATCATAACCTGGTGCGATATCTGTCGTCAGTGGGCCTAAGGTATAGAATGGCGCTTCATGACAATGCTCAAGCTGCTCTTCCATGTTTTCTTTGATCATGTGCATGGGTACGTGACCAGGGCCTTCAATCATGACCTGCACATCGTATTCCCATGCAATCTTAGTCAACTCACCTAATGTGCGTAGTTCACTAAACTGGGCTTCATCATTGGCATCAGCGACAGAGCCTGGACGTAAGCCATCACCGAGCGATAGTGAAATATCGTATTGCGCACAGATCTCACAAATCTCACGGAAGTGCTGATATAGGAAGCTTTCTTTATGGTGTGCCAAACACCACTTCGCCATGATAGAGCCACCACGCGATACAATACCTGTAACACGTTTCGCCGTCATAGGTACATAACGAAGAAGTACGCCAGCATGAATAGTAAAGTAATCCACTCCTTGCTCAGCTTGTTCTAGTAATGTGTCACGGAACACTTCCCAGTTAAGGTTTTCAGCCACGCCATTCACTTTTTCAAGCGCTTGGTACATAGGTACAGTACCAATCGGGACTGGGCTATTACGAATGATCCACTCACGCGTTTCGTGAATATTTCGACCTGTTGATAAGTCCATTACCGTATCGCCACCCCAACGGGTCGACCAGACAAGTTTTTCAACCTCTTCTTCAATCGATGAACTCACCGCTGAGTTACCAATATTGGCATTCACTTTGACAAGGAAATTACGGCCAATGATCATTGGCTCAGTTTCAGGATGGTTAATGTTGGCAGGAATAATTGCTCGGCCTTCAGCCACTTCTTTACACACAAACTCAGGCGTAATTTCTTTTGGTAAATTAGCACCAAAGCTCACACCAGGATGTTGCTGGTTTAATACTTCATCACGGTATTTCGCACGACCCATATTTTCACGGATCGCGATATATTCCATCTCAGGCGTAATAATACCTTGGCGCGCATAATGTAATTGCGTCACACAACGCCCAGCTTTTGCACAACGAATACTCGCACGTTCCGCAAAACGTAAATCATCAAGCGTCTTATCATCTAAACGTTCATTGGCATACTCAGAGCTTAACCCTTCTAGTAATTCAGTATCGTCACGCTCTGCGATCCATTGCTCACGCACTAACGGCAATCCATTATAGATATCGATTTTTTTTTCAGGATCAGTGTAAAAACCAGAAGTGTCATAAACGCGAATAGGCTCGTTGGGCTCAAAGATAGGGTTATCTTTACTGCCACCAACCAAACTATCAGCTAGAGTAATTTCACGCATAGGAACAAGCACATCAGGGCGACTACCTTGAACATACACTTTCTGTGAGTTCGGGTATGGTTGTGCTGTTAATGATTCAATAAATTGTTTCGCTTCCAGTCTCGCTTGCTTGCGATTCGACATAGCAGTTTCCTTGATTTTTCAATGTAGGGGAAAATGCTTGGCGGATGGGCGTAAACAAGAGGTGTGTACCTAAGTACAGCTATGCAGATGCATACAGTGATCCCTAAAGATATGTAGCAGAAGACATTCTCTCGTTCCCTTCGCAGGTATTAGCCTGATCAGGTTCAACGGATCCCGCAATGCGGTCTCAGCCATATGGCACTCCGACAAGTAGAAATAAGTATAAAGAAGCCGTTATAGTGCAACAACCTTTATATAGAGAAAAATAATAAAAAGTGACAGACAACAAAAAGCCGTGCATCTACACGGCTTATTATTACATTGCATATTTTAATCGCTGTTACTGTGAAATTAATACATCACAACCGAGGTGATTAGCTAGAGAGTCACTTAAATCGCCAAACAAATGAAAAGTTGATTTATGGTAACCGGTGATCACTAGACTAGCATTAATTTCTTTTGCTAAAGCTTCTATATGCTTTGAAACATCACCGTCTGCGGTATGTATCGCTTTAACTTTATGAGAAGAAGCTGTAATTAAATCAGATAACTCTTTCATGCGTTTTTTTGCAATCGTATCATGCTCTTCTTGTAACTCAACTTCCACATCAATAAAACTTACGTTTCCGATCCCTGGCTCAACATAAGCAACGTGTAAATCAGCGTGATTTTGCTCAGCTATAACGCCAGCTTTCACCATCAATTTATGCGCATTTTTATCTTCAGGATTAACCGCTAATAACACTGTTTGGTAAAGCGACATATCTAGCCTCCTTGAGCTAAGGCTCATAGTAAATTCATTATTTATGATTATGATGCTATAAATGTAGCTATACAACTAAGTATACCGCTGACTATTTAATATTCATTCGAATCAATGATTGCATTTTTGGAGAGTTCTCACTTTTCTCGCTAGCGATTATCATGAGCGCTTTCTATCATTACCTGAAAATATAAACGAGATCCCAATGAGCCAATATTTATTACTAGGATTCATCGCGCTTGGTGGTGCATTCGGCGCCTGCTCAAGGTACCTAATTTCTGAGCTATGCGTAATGCTATTTGGCCGTGGCTTCCCATACGGTACTTTAACCGTAAACGTGCTGGGCTCCTTGATCATGGGGCTATTAATGTCAGCACTTAATCAAGGAATGATTGAAGCTGCACCATGGCGACCTATTATCGGCTTAGGTTTCCTTGGTGCGTTAACTACGTTCTCTACATTCTCAATGGACAACGTTGTACTGATGCAACAAGGTGAATTTTTCAAAGCTGGTCTAAACATTTTACTTAACGTTATTGTCAGCATTGCTGCTTGTTATGTTGGCTACCAGCTTATGATGAAAAGTTAATAGATAACCGATATAAAAAAACCGCCTGCAGGGCGGTTTTTTTATATCTAAATTAAACGAATCATCACTTTATGCTAATAAATAAAAACAACAAGTAATCCATTATTCTATTTAGATTAAAACAATTTCTAAGTAACGCTATATATGTTTTTGAACTATATCTATAGCACTTATCTTCAGACGAAAAAAAACCTGAATCTTTCGATTCAGGTTTCTCTAATAAAGTGGCGGAGCGGACGGGACTCGAACCCGCGACCCCCGGCGTGACAGGCCGGTATTCTAACCAACTGAACTACCGCTCCAC
>NZ_PYOM01000021.1 GCF_003026365.1 Photobacterium angustum
CTACAGACCTACAGACCTACAGACCTACAGACCTACAGACCTACAGACCTACAGACCTACAGACCTACAGACCTACAGACCTACAGACCTACAGACCTACAGACCTACAGACCTACAGACCTACAGACCTACAGAATAGTATTAGTATTTAATAAAGGAGATGCATCACTGCAGTAAAGAGTTACCACAGTGATGAAGGATCTAAATTATAGAATTTGATTTAGAATGTGATCAGCTTTAACACGACGAATACGTGTAATCAGCTTTTTAACTTGAGCGGGATAGTTATCAATTTTTTCAATTTGCTTATAACTACCAATGAGCTGGGTATGTTCGAGAATACAATCTAACTCTTGTTGTTGCTGCTCGGCGAGTAGTTGATTTTTGTCATGAATTAAAATCGCATTTTCAAGATCAAGTTTCCAAGCTCGTGGATTGAGGTTATTACCCGTTACTAACATATAATGACGATCAACCCAAAGCCCCTTTAAATGGAAGCTATTGTTATCGTGTTTCCATAAATGGATCGCTAATTGGCGATGTGCAATAGCGGCTTCATTATGTTTGGCAAAATTACGTAAATTGACTTCATATAAGTAAGGCAACCCAGCAATAGTCTTAAAAGGCTCTGATGGTGGAATATAAAAGTCATTTGCTGTTTTATCACCAACAACGATTGTGATCTTTACACCACGTTTCAGGGCTTTTTTTACTTCGCGACTTACCATTCTTGGAAAGTTAAAGTAGGGAGTACAAATAGTCAGTTCAGATTGTGCACTAGCGATGAGTGTACAAATATCCTGATTAAGTTTGTTCTTACGTTTCCCTAAACCTATCAGAGGCGTTAATCCTACCTCGTCATCTTTAATCTCATCCGGATCAAAATGGTAGATAGCTTGTTGTAGTTCGGAGCGTAGATCTCGAATTGCCGTTTTCAATGACTTTGTATCGGGTCTTTCCGGTTGTGCTAGGCAGTTAACTGCATTACTTGAAACAAGTATGTCAATAATGAGTTGCGCCATGCTGTTAGCGAGCTTTTCATTTTTAATGACGTGGTAGCGATCGTAACGATAACGGTCATGTTGAGCGAGATACACATCATTTAAGCTTGCGCCGCTGTAAATAACTTTATCGTCAATAACAAAGCCTTTCAGGTGAAGGACACCAAATACTTCTCGGTTACGAACGGGGACGCCAAGTACATCGATCTTGTAAGTATATTTTTCTGCGTACTCACGATATAGCGCGGCATTGCCATCGGACTGACTGGCGCCTATTAAGCCTCGTTGAGCTCTATGCCAATCAACTAATACCTTTATATCAAGTTCGGGGTTGAGTTGCTTAGCTTCATACAGAGCGGTAAGCACACCTCTTCCTGCTTCATCATCTTGAAGATATAAAGCAACTAAGTAAATGCGTTCTTTAGCTGATTTTATTTCTTGATATAGACGCTCTCTAAACGAATTTGCATCAAAAAGAGTCTCTAAATTCTCGGGCTTGTGCGCAATACATGGCAGTTGTTCGATGATCTGCCTGTTAGCAATAGCTGAATCCATTATCGCCTCGTTTACACGATCTATAAGTAGATGAATTTTGATTAAGGGATCAATTATACCAGAAAAAAAGCGAAGTCAATGTATCTAGTGTTTAGATATGTTTTTGCTCATGCTTTCTGAGGTAAGTGTATCAATAAATAACATTGGAATTAGATTCTTACCGCTATTGGCATAGCGTTGAAAGCGTTGCTTGATATTATTGGGAAGATTTTCGCTATTAATAGTTTGAAACCCTGACTTTTGATAGAAAACTTCTAACTCTTGAAATGCAAAGCAATAGCATGCTTGTTGGTTCATTTGATTACGGCATGCTTCAATGAGCTTATACGCAATACCTTGTAAACGATACTCTGGGATGACAAGCATTCCTGTCAGTAGTTGTATATCATCAATAGTTTTAAATCGTACGGATGCAATAATACTGTTGTTTGATTCTGCAACCCAGATTGTTTCATCTCTCTTTGCTTTTCCTGATGGGTAGAATGACTTGTATATTTTATTAACTAAAGGCAAGCGAATAGGATCAAGTTGACGATAAATAATTTGAGACATGGGAAAACACTGCGTTGTTGAATGGGATCAGGTAAAATAGTTTCAATTCGTATAGAAAAGTATAAAGATTTGGTTGTGAATTAACATGAAAGTTTTACATGAAAATGGGTTAGCGCCTTATCACACCTTTGGGATTGATGTATCGGCGAAATACATACTTGAAGCATCAAGTGTTGAAGATCTCCTTGCTATTTGGCAGGACGAAACATATCAGGAAGTCCCTAAGTTAGTTGTTGGTCAAGGAAGCAACTTACTTTTTTGTGAAGATTACCAAGGCGCTATCATTTTAAACCGCATTAAAGGTATTAATGTGGTCGATAGTGCCGAGTATGTTGATTTACATGTAGGAGGCGGTGAAGACTGGCATGCATTTGTATCTTGGGCCGTCGAAAATGGTTTAAATGGACTAGAGAATCTAGCACTCATTCCTGGTTGTGTGGGGTCGTCTCCGATACAAAATATTGGTGCTTATGGCGTAGAGTTAAAAGATGTCTGCCAATATGTTGATGTATTAAATGTCCAAACGGGTAAAGTGAAGCGGTTAATGGCTGATGAGTGCCATTTTTCATACCGAGATTCAATTTTTAAGCGAGAGTTAAAAGATAACCACATTATAACAGCAGTAGGTTTTCGCTTAACGAAAGCTTGGTCTCCAAAGATAGCTTATGGCCCATTAGCAAAATTCTCGCTCGATACCGTTACAGCCAAAGAGATTTTTGATGAAGTGTGCGCTATTCGCCGTGAAAAGCTACCCGATCCGCAGGTTATGGGTAATGCTGGTAGTTTCTTCAAAAACCCAATTATTTCGTTAGATGCACGTGACTTTCTTTTGGCTGAATACCCTAATATGCCAAGTTACCCTGTTGACGAAGCACATTGCAAGTTAGCTGCGGGTTGGTTGATTGATCAATGTGGTTTGAAAGGATACCAAATTGGTGGTGCTAAAATTCACCAGCAGCAAGCACTAGTATTAACAAATGTTGGTAATGCAACTGCTCATGATGTACTTCAGCTAGCAAAATATGTGGTCGATACGGTAATGGCTAAATTTGGTGTCTCTCTCGAGCATGAAGTTCGCTTTATGGCACATAACGCTGAAACGAATCTTATCGAGATGCTGCGATGAAAGATCATACCGTACGACTAGCGTTGATTAAGTTACTCTCTGATGGTGAATTTCATTCAGGTGAAATATTGGGGCAAACGCTAGGTATGACTCGTGCTGCAATCGCGAAACAAATTCAAGTCATTCAGCAGTGGGGGCTTGATATTTTTAGGGTGCAAGGCAAAGGTTATTGTCTTGCATCGGCGATTGATTTACTTGATCAGCCACAAATATTAGCGAAAGTTAAGTGTCCCCATCTTGATTTAATTCCTGTCATCGACTCAACCAATCAATACCTTCTAGATAGAGTGGGGCAACTGCCTAGCGGCAGTGTATGTTTGGCTGAATATCAAGAAGCTGGACGTGGACGACGAGGTCGACAATGGGTATCACCTTTCGGTAGTAACCTGTACCTTTCCATTTACTGGCGTTTAGAAGCTGGTATGGCTGCGGCAATGGGGCTGAGTTTAGTTGTCGGTGTCGCGATTGCTGAAACGCTCCAAAAACTTGGTGCAGATGATGTTCGAGTTAAATGGCCTAACGATATTTATTATCAGGATAAAAAGCTAGCTGGCATTCTTGTTGAAATGACAGGTCAAGCAGGGGATGCCGCACACTTAGTAATTGGAATGGGGCTGAATATTAATATGCCACTAACAGAGCAAAGTGAGATCACGCAAGCGTGGACAACACTGTCGCAAGCTTGTGATAGCTTACCGTCTCGAAATATTTTAGCGGCTACATTGATCTCACACCTTAATCAAACACTCTGTGAGTATGAACACCAAGGTTTAGTTGGATTTGTTGAACGTTGGAATAAAATCGATAACTTTTTAAACCGCCCAGTGAAATTATTAATTGGTGAGCGAACCATCGAAGGTACTGCTCGCGGGATTGATGCTCAAGGGGCTCTACTACTGGAAACCGACACTGGTATTACACCGTATATCGGTGGTGAAATCAGCCTTAGAGGTTGCTGATGCAATTATTAATTGAAGCAGGCAATACTTACGTCAAAGTTGCCTTACTAACCCAAAATGAACACATTGAACAAATTGGTAAATACCCAAGTAAAAAATTAGAGCTTGTTTTACAACCGTTACTGGAAGGTAATGTTGAGCGCATTGTTTTTGCTAGTGTCGGACCAGTTGAAGTTGACAATACTATTCAGCGTATTGCACAAATGGCTAATATTCCTGTTGCTCAGGTAAAAACTGCACGTGAAGACTTCGGTGTTATTAACGCATATTCTGAATATCAATACCTTGGTGTTGACCGCTGGCTAACACTAGTTGCTATTCGTCAAAGTTTTAAGCAACCTACAGTGATTGTTGATATAGGCACGGCCTTAACGTTTGATGTTATGGATAGTGATGGAAAACATCTTGGTGGCTGGATCATGCCTGGTTATCAATTAATGATGAAATCAGTACTAGAGAATACGACCAAGGTGTTTTCAGATAGTGAGCATAGTGAATCATTAACACTGGCAAACAATACCGCTGATGGTTTAAAGAATGGCTGCCGTGCTGCGTTGGTTGGATTAATTGAGTTTGGCTTAAAACAAGCATCGGCAGAATTAAATGAAGCACCCGCGGTAATTCTATGTGGCGGCGGTGTTCGTCATTTGCCAAAATCATGGTGTAAGCCTTTTTATCATCGCTCGGAGTTGGTACTTGAAGGGTTAGGGTTGTATGCAAAGCGCGGTTAATGCCCAAAATTACGACAATTAAATAAAAAACAATAAAAAAAACACGTTAGGGTATTGCAACAAAAATAATCATTATCTAGAATGCGCACCACTAACGCCGACTTAGCTCAGTAGGTAGAGCAACTGACTTGTAATCAGTAGGTCACCAGTTCGACTCCGGTAGTCGGCACCAGTTTTAAAAATTTCGGTGGGGTTCCCGAGTGGCCAAAGGGAGCAGATTGTAAATCTGCCGGCACTGCCTTCGAAGGTTCGAATCCTTCCCCCACCACCATTTTCAAATGGTTGAATAGCTCTACGAGATACAAGTTTTGCGGGCATCGTATAATGGCTATTACCTCAGCCTTCCAAGCTGATGATGCGGGTTCGATTCCCGCTGCCCGCTCCACATTTCTTGTGTGCTGATATAGCTCAGTCGGTAGAGCGCACCCTTGGTAAGGGTGAGGTCGGCAGTTCAAATCTGCCTATCAGCACCACTCTCAAGTCCTAATTCATCCATTTGTTATATACTCAACAAACCCATGTTTGGTTGTGTGGTCGTAATGCCACCTAATACCGTGCCCAGAGGGACTATTCATGTCTAAAGAAAAATTTGAACGCGTAAAACCGCACGTAAACGTTGGTACTATCGGCCACGTTGACCACGGTAAAACAACTCTAACTGCTGCTATCTGTACTACACTTGCAAAAGTGTACGGTGGTGTTGCTAAAGACTTCGCATCTATCGATAACGCTCCTGAAGAGCGCGAGCGTGGTATCACAATCTCAACTTCTCACGTTGAGTACGATACTCCAACTCGTCACTACGCACACGTTGACTGTCCTGGACACGCCGATTACGTTAAAAACATGATCACTGGTGCTGCTCAAATGGACGGCGGTATCCTAGTTGTTGCTGCAACTGACGGCCCAATGCCACAAACACGTGAGCACATCCTACTTGGTCGCCAGGTTGGTATCCCTTACATCATCGTATTCATGAACAAGTGTGACATGGTTGATGATGAAGAACTACTTGAGCTAGTTGAGATGGAAGTTCGTGAACTTCTTTCTGAGTACGACTTCCCAGGTGATGATTGTCCAGTAATCATGGGTTCTGCTCTAGGCGCTCTAAACGGCGAGAAAGAGTGGGAAGACAAGATTGTTGAACTAGCAGAAGCGCTAGATTCATACATTCCTGAGCCAGAGCGTGCAATCGACCTACCATTCATTCTTCCAATCGAAGATGTATTCTCAATCCAAGGCCGTGGTACTGTTGTAACTGGTCGTGTTGAGCAAGGTATCATCACTGTAGGTGACGAAGTAGAAATCGTTGGTATCGTAGATACTATCAAGACTACTTGTACTGGTGTTGAGATGTTCCGTAAGCTTCTTGACGAAGGCCGTGCAGGCGAGAACGTTGGTGTTCTTCTACGTGGTACTAAGCGTGACGAAGTTCAACGTGGTCAAGTACTAGCTAAGCCTGGTTCAATCACTCCACACACAACTTTCACTTCAGAAATCTATGTTCTTTCTAAAGATGAAGGTGGTCGTCACACTCCTTTCTTCAAAGGTTACCGTCCACAGTTCTACTTCCGTACAACTGACGTAACTGGTACTATCGAGCTACCAGAAGGCGTAGAAATGGTAATGCCTGGTGATAACATCGCTATGACTGTTACTCTAATCGCACCTATCGCGATGGACGAAGGTCTACGTTTTGCTATCCGTGAAGGTGGCCGTACAGTTGGTGCTGGTGTTGTTGCAACTATCCTTGCATAAGTTACGACGACTTCGTTGAATTTAATTTGACGACAGTGCACAAAAAAGGGCATCATTTGATGCCCTTTTTCTACACTTTAATATAAAAATGCATGTTTTTTGTTCAAGTGGTAGAGATAAATTTCGTAAGATGAAGTTTTTTATTAATGTTATTAAAGGCTTACCCCTTTTCTTCATCCATGGCCTCGCTATAGCGGGGTTATTTTCGTCTAAATAAAGACTAGTTACAGGTTGGTTGTATGAATGCGAATGCCGAAAACCAAGAAAGCGAAAGCAAAATGGATGGCCTGAAATGGGTCGTAGTTTTTGCTTTGCTAGCTGCTGCTGTGGTTGGTAATTACCTGTACAGTGATGTTTCTGTTGTGCTGCGTACATCTGCAGTAATTGCTTTAGTAGCAGTTGCTGGGATCACTGCAGCATTTACAGCAAAAGGTAAAGCCGCGATTCGTTTTGCAAGTGAGTCGCGCATGGAAGTCCGCAAGGTGGTATGGCCTACTCGTCAGGAAGCTACGCAGACAACCTTTATCGTTCTAGCAGTCACTGTAGTGATGGCGTTAGCCCTTTGGGGTATCGACGGCATTATGGTCCGTTTAGTACGCCTAGTTACCGGCGTGTGAGGTAAGAATTCATGAGCGAAGCTCCAAAAAAACGATGGTATGTAGTACAGGCTTTTTCAGGTTTTGAAGGCCGAGTTGCACAGTCACTACGCGAACATATCAAAATGCACGGTATGGAAGAGCACTTTGATGAAGTACTTGTTCCGACAGAAGAAGTAGTTGAAGTTCGTGCAGGTCAGCGCCGTAAGAGTGAGCGTAAGTTCTTCCCAGGTTACGTGCTGGTACAAATGGTGATGAACGACGAAACATGGCACTTAGTACGCAGTATTCCACGTGTTATGGGCTTCATTGGCGGAACATCTGATCGCCCAGCTCCGATTTCTGATAAAGAAGCGGATGCGATCCTAAACCGTCTACAGCAAGCTAGTGAGTCTCCTGTTCATAAAACAGTATTTGAACCTGGTGAAGTTGTTCGTGTGACTGATGGCCCATTTGCTGACTTCAATGGTACAATTGAATCAGTAGATTACGATAAGAGCCGCGTGAAGGTTTCTGTATCGATTTTCGGTCGTGCAACACCAGTAGAACTAGAGTTCGGTCAAATCGAAAAGAACTGATCAAATTCTGTTCAAGTTGTATTGTCAGGGGCGTGAGATTAGGCTATAATTTCGCGCCCTTTCGTTAGACGGGGAGTCTGTTTGTTTAAAAATAGACGTTTGAACCCAAATTTAGGTATATAGCAATGGCTAAAAAAGTAGAAGCTTACATCAAGCTGCAAGTTGCAGCTGGTATGGCGAACCCTAGTCCACCAGTTGGTCCAGCTCTTGGTCAACATGGTGTTAACATCATGGAATTCTGTAAAGCGTTTAACGCTAAGACTGACTCAGTAGAGAAAGGTCTTCCAACTCCAGTTGTTATCACTGTTTACAGTGACCGTTCATTCACGTTCGTAACTAAGACTCCACCTGCAGCAGTTCTTCTGCTTAAAGCAGCTGGCCTTAAGTCTGGTTCTGGTCGTCCGAACACTGAGAAAGTAGGTACTGTAACTGACGCTCAGATCCAAGAGATCGCTGAGACTAAAGCTGCAGACATGACTGGTGCTGATATTGAAGCTATGAAGCGTTCAATTGCTGGTACTGCTCGCTCAATGGGCCTAGTGGTAGAGGGTTAATAAGATGGCTAAACTGACTAAGCGCATGCGCGTTATCCGTGACAAAGTTGACTCTACTCGCGAGTACGAAATCAACGAAGCTGTTGCTCTTCTAAAAGAACTAGCTACTGCTAAATTCAATGAAAGTGTTGACGTTGCAGTTAACCTAGGCATTGATGCACGTAAATCTGACCAAAACGTACGTGGTGCAACTGTACTACCAAACGGTACTGGTCGTGATATCCGTGTTGCTGTGTTCACTCAAGGTGCTAACGCAGAAGCTGCTAAAGAAGCTGGTGCTGATCTAGTGGGTATGGAAGATCTTGCTGAGCAAGTTAAGAAAGGCGAAATGAACTTCGACGTAGTTATCGCATCTCCAGATGCAATGCGCGTTGTTGGTCAACTAGGTACAATCCTAGGTCCTCGCGGTCTTATGCCAAACCCTAAAGTTGGTACTGTAACTCCTAACGTTGCTGAAGCAGTTAAGAATGCTAAAGCAGGTCAGGTTCGTTACCGTAACGACAAAAACGGCATCATCCACACTACTATCGGTAAAGTGGACTTTGAAGCCGCTCAACTACAAGAGAACTTAGAAGCTCTTCTAGTTGCACTGAAGAAGGCTAAGCCATCTTCAGCGAAAGGTACTTTCATTAAGAAAGTAAGCATCTCTACTACTATGGGTGCAGGCGTAGCGTTAGATCAGAACTCTCTGAAAGCAAACGTAGCGTAATAATTTGCAGAAGCGACAAGTTCGTGTATAATTTGTCGCTTCCGAATTCGTGGCTGGGGCTAATTGCTTGCAGTTAGCCTCCGTCAAAGACCGTAGGTGTTTTTCGGAACTTAATATTTACCTACGTAGACGGTGCCAGAGCATGATTGATGTATGTCTTTCTTGGATCTGCGCCGTAAGACTCTCCTGCTATTTGAGCAGTGAGTGGTGTCAAACAATCCAGGAGCAAATCCAATGGCATTAAATCTTCAAGACAAAAAAGCAATTGTTGCTGAAGTCAACGAAGCTGCCAACGGTGCACTTTCTGCTGTTGTTGCTGACTCTCGCGGTGTTACTGTGGGTGCGATGACTACTTTACGTAAGCAAGCTCGTGAAGCTGGCGTATACGTAAAAGTTGTTCGTAACACACTAGCACGCCGTGCAGTAGAAGGTACTGATTTCGAATGTCTACAAGACGTTTTCGTTGGTCCTTCTCTAATCGGTTTCTCTAATGAGCACCCAGGTGCTGCAGCGCGTCTTTTCAAAGACTTCGCTAAAGAGAACAAAGATTTCGAGATCAAAGCAGCTGCATTTGAAGGCGCTGTTGCAAACGTTGAAGTACTAGCAACTCTACCAACTTACGACGAAGCTATCGCACGCCTAATGATGTGCATGAAAGAAGCGTCTGCTGGTAAACTTGTACGTACTATCGCTGCAGTACGTGATCAGAAAGAAGAAGCTGCTGCTTAATTGCAGAGTTTTATCTGGTTACTATTTAAACTTATTGTTGACTTTAAAAGAGAATTGTTATGTCTATCACTAACGAGCAAATCCTAGACGCAGTTGCAGAAATGTCTGTAATGCAAGTTGTTGAGCTTATCGAAGCTATGGAAGAGAAATTCGGTGTTACTGCTGCAGCTGCAGTTGTAGCAGGCGGCGCAGCTGCAGACGCAGCTGAAGAGCAAACTGAATTCGACGTAGTTCTAACAGCTGTTGGCGCTAACAAAGTTGCTGTAATCAAAGCAGTACGTGGCGCAACTGGTCTTGGTCTTAAAGAAGCTAAAGCAGTAGTTGACGGCGCTCCAGCACCTCTAAAAGAAGGTATTGAGAAAGCTGAAGCTGAAGCTCTTAAAGCTCAATTAGAAGAAGCTGGTGCTTCTGTTGAAATCAAGTAATCATTATTTGATTTCATAGCCTTTTATGGCTATTGGCTGGTGGCAAATTGCCACCGGCCTTTTTGCGCTGTAGGGCAGTGGTAATTTTCACCTTGTTTTGTATCCACTGTCTAGCAAAAAAACGACCCTGATTTCATTGGGTTGTTCCTACACATAAACAACGTTTAGTCACTACCCCCGTGTGTATTGGGGTAGTTTGGATCACTTATCAGCGATCTGAGGAACCTATGGTTTACTCTTATACCGAGAAAAAGCGTATCCGTAAGGATTTTGGTAAGCGTCCGCAAGTGTTGGATGCTCCATACTTGCTATCGATCCAGCTTGATTCTTTCCAAAAATTTATCGAGCAGGATCCAGAAGGGCATTACGGTCTAGAAGCTGCCTTTCGCTCTGTTTTTCCAATCCAGAGCTACAATGGCAATTCCGAGCTGCAATACGTTAGCTATCGTCTCGGTGAGCCGGTCTTCGATGTTAAAGAATGTCAGATTCGTGGCGTAACTTATTCTGCTCCACTGCGTGTGAAGCTACGTCTTGTCATGTACGATAAAGACGCGCCGGCTGGCACTGTAAAAGACATTAAAGAACAAGAAGTTTACATGGGCGAAATTCCGCTCATGACAGATAACGGTACATTCGTTATTAACGGTACCGAGAGGGTTATCGTATCCCAGCTACACCGTATCCCGGGTGTCTTCTTCGACAGCGATAAGGGTAAGACCCACTCCTCAGGTAAAGTGTTATATAACGCTCGCGTAATCCCTTACCGTGGTTCATGGTTGGATTTCGAGTTCGATCCTAAGGACAGTGTATTCGTACGTATCGACCGTCGTCGTAAATTACCTGCGTCTATCATCCTTCGTGCACTTAACTACACAACAGAACAGATCCTTGACATGTTCTTCGAAAAAATTCATTTCGAAGTTCAAGGTAAATCTCTTGTTATGGAGTTGGTACCGGATCGTCTACGTGGCGAAACTGCAAGCTTTGATATCGAAGCGAACGGTACAGTTTACGTAGAGCAAGGTCGTCGTATCACTGCTCGTCATATTCGCCAATTAGGCAAAGACGGCGTTGATCACATCGAAGTACCAGTCGAGTACATCGTTGGTAAGATCGCATCACGCGATTACATCAACGAAGACACCGGTGAACTGATTGTAGCGGCTAACCAGGAATTAAGCCTGGAAGCATTAGCACTTCTATCTCAGGCGGGTCACAAGTCTATTGAAGTTCTATTTACGAACGATTTAGACCACGGTCCTTACATGTCAGATACCTTACGTATCGACAATACTACTGACCGTCTAAGTGCATTGGTAGAAATCTACCGTATGATGCGCCCTGGCGAGCCACCAACACGTGAAGCAGCTGAGCAACTTTTTGAAAGCTTGTTCTTCTCAGAAGATCGTTACGATCTATCTGCTGTTGGTCGTATGAAGTTCAACAGTTCTCTACTTCGTGAAGAGACTACAGGTCTTGGTATCTTAGACCACGCAGACATCATTGATGTTATGCGTAAGCTGATCGATATCCGTAACGGTAAAGGTGAAGTTGATGATATCGACCACCTTGGTAACCGTCGTATTCGTTCAGTTGGCGAAATGGCTGAAAACCAATTCCGCGTTGGTCTAGTACGTGTTGAGCGTGCTGTTAAAGAGCGTCTAAGTTTAGGCGATCTTGATGCAATCATGCCTCAAGACCTAATTAACGCTAAACCTATTTCTGCGGCAGTGAAAGAGTTCTTCGGCTCTTCTCAGTTGTCACAGTTTATGGACCAAAACAACCCACTGTCAGAAGTTACTCACAAACGTCGTATCTCGGCGCTTGGTCCAGGTGGTCTGACTCGTGAGCGTGCTGGCTTTGAGGTTCGAGATGTACACGCGACGCACTACGGTCGTCTATGTCCTATCGAAACGCCTGAAGGTCCAAACATCGGTCTAATCAACTCGCTATCTGTTTTTGCGCGTTGTAACCCTTACGGTTTCTTGGAAACACCTTACCGTAAAGTGGTAGACGGAAAAGTTACAGACGATATCGAATACCTATCAGCAATCGAAGAAGGTCTATACGTTATTGCACAGGCTAACGCCGCGCTTAACGAAGACGGTTCATTTGCTGACGAATTGATCACTGCTCGTCAGAAAGGTGATTCAGGTCTGCACCCACGTGACCATGTTCAATACATGGACGTTGCAACCAACCAGGTTGTATCTGTGGCGGCATCTCTGATCCCGTTCCTAGAACACGATGATGCTAACCGTGCCCTAATGGGTGCGAACATGCAACGTCAGGCAGTTCCAACTATCCGTGCTGATAAGCCGCTAGTAGGTACTGGTATTGAGCGTCAAATCGGTGTTGATTCTGGTGTTACAGCTGTAGCTAAACGTGGTGGTACAGTTCAGTCTGTAGATGCATCTCGTATCGTTATCAAAGTTAACGACGACGAGTTGATCCCTGGTGAAGCAGGTATCGATATCTACAACCTAACTAAGTACACGCGTTCTAACCAGAACACATGTATTAACCAGCGTCCAACCGTGCTACCTGGCGAGCCAGTATCACGCGGTGATGTTCTTGCTGATGGTCCGTCAACAGACCTTGGTGAGCTAGCGCTTGGTCAAAACATGCGTATCGCGTTCATGCCTTGGAACGGTTACAACTTTGAGGATTCCATCTTAGTTTCTGAGCGTGTAGTTCAGGAAGATCGTTTCACAACAATCCACATTCAAGAGCTTTCTTGTGTGGCGCGTGATACGAAGCTGGGTTCTGAAGAAATCACTGCTGATATCCCTAATGTGGGTGAAGCTGCGCTTTCTAAGTTGGACGAGTCAGGTATCGTTTACATCGGTGCTGAAGTTAAGGGTGGTGACATCCTAGTTGGTAAAGTGACACCTAAGGGTGAAACACAACTAACACCAGAAGAGAAGCTTCTACGAGCTATCTTCGGTGAGAAAGCATCTGATGTTAAAGATTCATCTCTACGTGTTCCTGGAAGTGTTACTGGTACGATCATTGACGTACAAGTATTCACTCGTGATGGCGTTGAGAAAGACAAGCGTGCTCTTGAAATTGAAGAGATGCAGCTGAAAGAAGCGAAGAAAGACATCACAGAAGAATTCCAGATCCTTGAGGGTGGTCTTCTTGCTCGTGTTCGTACGCTTCTACTATCTGCGGGTTACGGCGAAGACAAGATTGCTTCAATGAACCGCGATGCACTATTCGCTGTTACGCTTGATGACGAAGCTTTACAAAACCAGTTGGAACAGCTTGCAGAGCAGTATGATGAACTGAAAGCTGAGTTCGATAAGAAGTTTGAAACTAAGCGTCGTAAGATCACTCAAGGTGATGACCTGGCACCTGGCGTACTTAAGATTGTTAAAGTATACCTAGCTGTACGTCGTCGCATCCAACCGGGTGATAAGATGGCGGGTCGTCACGGTAACAAGGGTGTTATCTCTAAGATTAACCCTGTTGAAGACATGCCTTACGATGAGAAAGGTCAAACGGTTGATATCGTTCTGAACCCACTGGGTGTACCGTCTCGTATGAACATCGGTCAGATCCTTGAGACTCACTTAGGTCTTGCGGCGAAAGGTATCGGTGACAAACTTAACGATATGCTTAAAGAGCAGCAGGAGTTACACAAGTTCCGTAACTTCCTACAACGCGTATACAACCTAGGTGATACTCGCCAGAAAGTTGATATCGAAGCTCTTACTGATCAGGAAGTGCGTACTCTTGTACAAAACCTTCGTAAAGGTCTACCTATTGCAACACCTGTATTTGACGGCGCACCTGAGTCATCAATTAAAGAGTTGCTAAAACTGGGTGATCTACCTGAATCAGGTCAGCTAACGTTGTTTGATGGCCGTACTGGTGATGCATTTGAGCGTCCTGTAACTGTTGGTTACATGTACATGCTTAAACTGAACCACTTGGTTGATGACAAGATGCACGCCCGTTCTACCGGTTCTTACAGCCTTGTTACTCAGCAGCCGCTGGGTGGTAAAGCTCAGTTCGGTGGTCAGCGTTTTGGTGAGATGGAAGTATGGGCGCTTGAAGCATACGGCGCAGCATATACCCTTCAAGAAATGCTAACCGTTAAGTCAGATGACGTTAACGGCCGTACGAAGATGTATAAAAACATCGTTGACGGTGATCATCGTATGGAACCAGGTATGCCGGAATCATTCAACGTATTGTTGAAAGAAATCCGCTCGTTGGGTATTAACATCGAGCTGGAAGACGAATAAGACTGGGTTAGTCACCTATACTTATTAGTTACTCCGGTATAAATATGAAGGCGCCAGTAGACTGGCGCCTTTATGGGTCAACTCCTCACAGGAGCCGAATGTGAAAGACTTACTTAAGTTTCTGAAAGCACAACATAAGACCGAAGAATTTGATGCAATCAAAATCGGTCTAGCTTCACCTGACATGATCCGTTCATGGTCTTTTGGTGAAGTTAAAAAGCCAGAAACAATCAACTATCGTACCTTCAAGCCTGAGCGTGACGGTCTTTTCTGTGCACGTATCTTTGGCCCAGTAAAAGACTACGAGTGTCTTTGTGGCAAGTACAAGCGCCTGAAGCACCGTGGTGTGATCTGTGAAAAATGTGGTGTTGAAGTTACTCAGACTAAAGTACGCCGTGAGCGTATGGGTCACATTGAGCTTGCTTCACCTGTTGCCCACATCTGGTTCTTAAAGTCACTGCCATCTCGTATCGGTTTGTTAATGGACATGCCTCTACGTGATATCGAGCGTGTACTTTACTTTGAATCATACGTAGTTATTGAACCTGGTATGACCAACCTTGAGCGTAGCCAGCTGCTTTCTGAAGAGCAGTACTTGGATGCACTTGAAGAGTGGGGCGACGAGTTCGACGCTAAGATGGGCGCAGAAGCGGTTAAAGCACTTTTAGGCAACATGGACCTAAATGCTGAAATCGAAAATATGCGTGAAGAGTTAGAAGAAACTAACTCTGAAACTAAGCGTAAGAAGCTAACTAAGCGTCTTAAGCTAGTTGAAGCTTTCCTACAGTCAGGTAACAACCCAGAGTGGATGATCCTGTCTGTACTGCCAGTTCTACCGCCGGATCTTCGTCCGTTGGTACCACTAGACGGCGGCCGTTTCGCGACTTCAGATCTGAATGATCTATACCGTCGTGTAATTAACCGTAACAACCGTCTGAAGCGTCTTTTAGACCTGGCTGCTCCTGATATCATCGTACGTAACGAAAAGCGTATGCTTCAGGAATCTGTTGATGCATTGCTAGATAACGGTCGTCGTGGCCGCGCTATCACTGGCTCTAACAAGCGTCCTCTGAAATCTCTTGCTGATATGATCAAGGGTAAACAAGGTCGTTTCCGTCAGAACCTTCTTGGTAAGCGTGTAGACTACTCAGGTCGTTCTGTTATCACAGTAGGTCCATACCTACGTCTGCATCAGTGTGGTCTTCCTAAGAAGATGGCACTAGAGCTATTTAAGCCATTCATCTACGGTAAGTTAGAGACTCGTGGTCTTGCTACGACAATCAAAGCTGCTAAGAAGATGGTTGAGCGCGAAGAAGCAGTAGTTTGGGATATCCTAGACGAAGTAATTCGTGAGCACCCAGTAATGCTTAACCGTGCACCAACACTGCACCGTCTAGGTATTCAGGCGTTTGAACCAATCCTAATCGAAGGTAAAGCGATTCAGCTTCACCCACTTGTGTGTGCGGCATATAACGCCGACTTCGATGGTGACCAGATGGCGGTTCACTTGCCGTTGACGCTAGAAGCACAGCTAGAAGCACGTGCTCTAATGATGTCAACAAACAACATCCTTTCACCAGCATCTGGTGATCCGATCATCGTACCTTCTCAGGACGTTGTATTGGGTCTTTACTACATGACGCGTGAGAAAATCAACGCGAAAGGTGAGGGCATGTACCTTGCTGGACCAGGTGAAGCTGAGAAAGCATACCGTACTAAGATGGCTGAGCTTCACGCTCGCGTTAAAGTACGTATTACAGAATACGTGAAAGACGAGCAGGGTAACTTTGTTGAGAATACTCAACTTGTTGATACTACTGTTGGTCGTGCAATGCTATGGCCTATCGTACCGAAAGGTCTGCCATTTAGCCTTGTAAACACTGAAGCACTAGGTAAGAAGCAAATTTCTAAGCTTCTTAACACTTGTTACCGTAAGCTGGGCATGAAAGATACTGTTATCTTTGCTGACCAAATTATGTACACAGGTTTTGCTTACGCTGCACTTTCTGGTGTATCTGTTGGTATCGACGATATGGTTGTACCTGCGGCTAAATACACTAAGATCGCTGAAGCTGAAGCAGAAGTTGCTGAAATTCAAGAACAGTTCCAGTCAGGTCTTGTAACTGCTGGTGAACGTTACAACAAAGTTATCGATATCTGGGCTACAGCGAACGAACAAGTTGCTAAAGCGATGATGGATAACCTGTCTTTTGACACTGTTATTAACCGTGACGGCGTTGAAGAGCAGCAAAAATCGTTCAACAGTGTATACATGATGGCTGACTCTGGTGCTCGTGGTTCTGCTGCACAGATTCGTCAGTTGGCGGGTATGCGTGGTCTGATGGCTAAGCCAGATGGCTCAATCATCGAAACGCCGATCACTGCGAACTTCCGTGAAGGTCTAAACGTACTACAGTACTTTATCTCTACTCACGGTGCTCGTAAGGGTCTTGCGGATACCGCACTTAAGACAGCAAACTCAGGTTACCTAACGCGTCGTCTAGTAGACGTAGCGCAAGACGTAGTGATCACAGCAGATGACTGTGGTACTCACGCTGGTATCACTATGATGCCTCTAATCGAGGGTGGTGATGTCAAAGAGCAACTAGGTGACCGAGTTCTTGGTCGTGTTGTTGCTGAAGACGTTCTAAAACCGGGTACAGAAGAAGTTCTAGCACCTCGTAATACGCTTCTTGATGAGAAGTGGTGTGAGATCCTAGAAGCGAACTCTGTAGACCAAGTTAAAGTACGTTCTGTTGTAACGTGTGAGAACGACTTCGGTTGTTGTAAATTCTGTTACGGTCGTGACCTTGCTCGCGGTCATTTGGTTAACTCTGGTGAAGCTGTGGGTGTTGTTGCTGCTCAGTCAATCGGTGAACCAGGTACACAGCTTACAATGCGTACGTTCCACATCGGTGGTGCGGCATCAGCAGCGGCAGCAGACAATAGCGTTGTAGTGAAAACTACAGGTTCTATGAAGCTGCACAATGCTAAGTTCGTAACCAACAACGCAGGTAAGCTTGTAGTAACATCTCGTGCTGCTGAATTAACCATCATTGATGAGTTCGGTCGTACGAAAGAGAACTACAAACTGTCTTACGGTACCATCCTGAACAAGGGTGACGGTGCAGACGTTGTTGCTGGTGAAACAGTAGCAAACTGGGAAGCGCACACCATGCCAATCATCACTGAAGTGGCAGGTCGTATCCAGTTCGTTGACATGATCGACGGCGTAACAGTTTCTCGTCAAACAGATGATCTAACAGGTCTATCTTCAAGCGAAGTAACTGATGCAGCAGCTCGTCCAGCAGCAGGTAAAGATATGCGTCCAGCTATCAAACTTGTTGATGCTGATGGTAATGATGTAATGATCCCTGGTACTGATATGCCAGCTCAATACTTCCTACCTGGTAAGGCGATTGTTCAGCTTGACGACGGCGCTATGGTTGGTATCGGTGATACGCTTGCACGTATTCCGCAAAAATCTGGCGGTAACAAGGATATCACGGGTGGTCTACCACGCGTTGCTGACTTGTTCGAAGCACGTAAGCCAAAAGAACCAGCTATCTTGGCAGAAATTACCGGTACAGTATCGTTCGGTAAAGAAACTAAAGGTAAGCGTCGTTTGATCATCACTCCAAGTGAAGGTCAGCCGTACGAAGAGATGATCCTGAAGCATCGCCAGCTTAACGTTTTCGAAGGTGAAAAAGTTGAGAAGGGTGACGTAATCGCTGATGGTCCAGAAACTCCGCACGATATTCTACGTCTACGTGGTGTACACGCAGTTGCAGAATACATCGTTAACGAAGTTCAGGAAGTTTACCGTCTACAGGGCGTTAAGATTAACGATAAGCACATTGAGACTATCGTTCGTCAGATGCTACGTAAGGTAACTATCACTGTTGCTGGTGATTCTGAGTTCCTAGAAGGCGAGCAAGTTGAATTCTCTCGCGTAACGATTGCTAACCGTCAGCTTGAAGCTGAAGGTAAGACTCCTGCAAGTTACTCTCGTGACTTACTAGGTATCACTAAAGCATCGCTTGCGACTGAGTCATTCATCTCAGCAGCATCGTTCCAGGAAACAACGCGCGTACTAACAGAAGCAGCTGTTTCTGGTAAGCGTGATGACCTACGTGGTCTGAAAGAGAACGTAATCGTGGGTCGTCTGATCCCAGCGGGTACAGGTTTCTCTTACCACCAACGTCGTCAACAGCAGCGTGATGTTGAGCTTGAGCCAGTAGCACCACAAGTTGATGCAGAGCAAGCCTCTCAAGACTTAGCGGCACTATTGAATGCAGGTCTTAACGACGAGAATTAATTCTCAACGTGACTGATTCTAAAAGGCATCCTTCGGGGTGCCTTTTTTATTGTCTGTAATAAATGTCAGGCTGGTGGACGGTTCATATAAGGAGAGTAATAGAGAGGTGTTGGATAGTGTGTAATGAAGTGGCAGCCTGTGTACTGCCACATATTATAATGGCTAGGCTATGCGCCAGGAGGGCAAGAGAGACTGTCGCTGATCAGCTCAATCAGTTTGTCTTCAAGGGCAAAGCGAAGTTCCATTAGCTCACCAACTTGAGATAAGTCTTCATCAAAACTTTCGAGTAAATCGTCTTGTTTGACTTCGCTGTATTTATCATTGAAGTTCAATAATGGATCTGTCGTTAAAGTGATTTTTGCGTAAAGAGTGGAAATTTCTTCGGTGGGTGAATAACCTGTTTGATGCCAGCGCTCCATTACGTTATCGTAAATTTTGAAGTGACCCGCTGAAATATAATCAACTAGAGCTTCACTGAATAACGATAATTGAGAGGCGGTAGGAAGTTGGCGGTTAGCCTCTTCTTTCGGGGCTAAGCCTGCTAATTTACAATAATCGATAAGCAGTTGTTGACGCATCATCAGCCATTGGTCAATGACGTCATTATGACCGCCCCATTCTTTTTTGACTTGTTCGAATTTACTAAGCATGAGCACGTCCTCATGATCTTGTCGGTATCGTTAAATAGATAGTCGATGATCTTTCTCTTTTCAAAGAGAGCTAGTTGTTCGGATAACTACTTGGTTTCAACTTTAGATTGCCAGTAATTAATAGCATCCGCAAGGAAGAATGTAATAAAAATGTTAAAAAATGAGAATGTAGCATATAGCTGCGAAACCCTGAATGGTAAAATATTACTTGAAAATAGTAAGCTTCCATTGCGAGCAATGTCTGATTTAGCGACTAAGATGAATGATATTCGACAAATAGGTACGTTTAATGGGATACCTGTTTATTGGGGAGAAGCTAAGTTTTTAGACGATTCAGACGTTTTCTATAGTTTGCGCGAATTATTAAATATAGATTCAGGGCTTTTTAATCTTGTCGGACGAGCAATCCAATTATCTCATATGCTCTATCAACAACACTTTTGCGGACGCTGTGGTCATGAAGCAATATTGTGTGAAGACCAATTGGCAATGCAGTGCCAAACTTGTAAGGCAATAGATTATCCACGTGTTTCGCCTTGTATTATTGTCGCGGTACGTAAAGGTGAGAAAATTTTGCTTGCGCAGCATCCCCGACATAAAACAGGTATGTATACCGTGATTGCGGGTTTTGTTGAAACTGGTGAAACACTAGAGCAATGTGTTGCACGTGAAGTATTGGAAGAAACAGGCATTACTGTTACGAATATTCAATACTTTGCTAGTCAGCCGTGGGCATTTCCATCTAATCTGATGATGGGATTTACTGCTGATTACGCCAGTGGTGATATTAAGCCTGATTATGAAGAGTTAACCGACGCAATTTGGGCTGATACGGATCATTTACCTCAGTTACCGCCACAAGGGACAATTGCACGTCGGTTGATAGATCATACGCTGTCTTTTTCAAGCTCGCCCTGTAATGATTAACAATCAGATTTAACGCGTTATCGTATCGTTATTTCCTATTGATAGAATAAGATATGCTCTATTTTGTTCTGAGTAATGAATGATACAATAAATGCAGAATTTACCCATGGAGTCTCAAATGAGCGAATTAAAGAATGACCGCTACCTACGTGCGTTGTTAAAACAGCCTGTTGATTACACGCCAGTGTGGATGATGCGCCAAGCGGGTCGTTATCTCCCTGAATACCGTGAAACACGTAGCGTTGCAGGTGACTTTATGTCGCTATGTAAGAACGCTGAGCTAGCAAGTGAAGTCACATTGCAGCCACTTAAGCGTTTTCCGCTTGATGCTGCTATCTTGTTCTCAGATATCTTGACGATTCCTGATGCAATGGGTCTTGGCTTATACTTCGAAGCCGGAGAAGGCCCTAAATTCCAACGTCCTATTACTTGTAAAGCTGACGTAGATAAAATTGGTTTACCCGATCCTGAAGGTGAGCTGCAATATGTAATGAATGCTGTTCGTCAAATTCGTCATGATCTGCAAGGTGAAGTGCCGTTGATTGGCTTCTCTGGTAGCCCATGGACATTGGCGACTTACATGGTTGAAGGTGGTAGCTCTAAAGCTTTCACTAAGATCAAGAAGATGATGTATGCAGAGCCACAAACGCTACACCTACTGCTAAATAAGTTAGCGGATAGTGTTACTGAATATCTAAATGCACAGATCAAAGCCGGTGCACAGGCTGTGATGGTATTTGATACTTGGGGTGGTGTATTAACCCCACGTGATTACAACGAATTCTCGCTACGCTACATGCATAAGATTGTAGATGGCTTAATTCGTGAAAATGAAGGTCGTCGTGTACCTGTTACGCTATTTACTAAAAATGGTGGTATGTGGCTTGAGCAAATCGCAGCAACGGGCTGTGATGGCGTAGGCTTAGACTGGACGATTGATATTGCAGAAGCAAAACGTCGCATCGGTGATAAGGTTGCATTACAAGGTAATATGGATCCATCTATGCTGTATGCGCAACCTGAACGTATTCGTCAAGAAGTGGCAACGATTCTTGAAGGTTTTGGTGATGGTGGTACAGGCCATGTCTTTAACCTAGGTCATGGTATTCACCTTGACGTTCCGCCTGAAAATGCAGGTGTGTTTGTTGAAGCCGTGCATGAGTTATCTAAGCCTTATCATAAGTAATCTGCCAAATTGATATGATAAAAATTAAAACCCACGCAATAGCGTGGGTTTTTTTATCTCTAAACTTGGTCTTTGATAGCTAAATGCTGGTGGACGTATTGGCGAATATAAGCGATGACGTCTAATTCAAACCATGGGTTCTTTTTAAGCCAAATAGCATTACGAGGCGATGGATGAGGCAATGGAATGTAGCGGGGTGCCCATTGTTGCCATTGCTTTACGGTTTCTGTGAGCGTTTTTGGCTTATCTTGTAAATAATAGTTTTGTGCGTATTGCCCGATCAGTAATGTCATACCGATATTAGGCATCAGATCAAGCACTGGCTGATGCCATTGTGGCGCACATTCTGGGCGAGGGGGTAAATCGCCAGTTTTCCCTTTTCCTGGATAACATAAACCCATCGGCATAATGGCAATGTGTTCTGGGTTATAGAAGGTATCTTTATCCAGCCCAAGCCATTGGCGTAAACGATCACCGCTAGGATCATTGAATGGGATCCCCGTCTGATGGACTTTTAATCCGGGTGCTTGTCCAATAAGCAATAACCTAGCTTTAGAGCTAAATTGAATCACTGGCCGAGGTGCTAGGTGATCTTTGCAGATCTCGCAATGGTGAATAAGATCGCGTAAGTTATCAACTTGTTTCATCTGATTTGTACATTCAAATATAGTTGCACTTTTAATATCCGCTTTTAAAATCAATAAGATAGTTTAAATCTTGCTGTTGTTTAAAGCGGAGGTAATTAGTTTTGAATATCTCTATGACTTGTTCTGGAAAACTTTCTGCTGCTATATGTGGAGTGATACTGATTTTTGGATGGTGCCAAAAAGGATGATCTTGGTTAAGTGGCTCTTGCTTGAACACATCAAGGTAAGCATGGTTGAGCTGTTTATTATCAAGCGCATTAATTAAGTCTGATTCAACAACAGTATTACCTCTACCAACATTGAAAAAAAGTGCATTACGACAGTGGGACCAGCATTGTTGGTTATAGATATCATTCGTCTGCTCTGTTGATGGCAGAATAGAAACAATCACATCAGCATTGCTGAGTGCGTGCTGCAATTCTGTAATTGGATACGTTTGAGTGAAATCATTAGAGGCTGATAAGCCTTGCCTGTTGACACCAATGACCGAGAAATTCAATGCTTTTGCCGTTTTTGCGAGTATACAGCCGATGCTTCCTGTACCTATGATTACCATGGTTTTACCACTGACAGATTGATAAGGGATTGGCAGCCATAAAGATTGTGTTTGTTGCTGTGCGTATTGGTGGAAGTGACGATAGTAATTAAGGCACTGACCAATAACATATTCACTGATCAAAGGGCCAAAATATCCTTTAACGTTAGTGAGTAAATAATCTTGTCGTAGATGAGGTTTAATGAGGGCATCAATACCGGCAAATGTTGATTGTAACCACTTTAGTTTGGGTAATTGTTCGAGTTGGTTGGCGATCAAAGGAGGATCCGCTAGAATTACGCTTGCTTGCGAAGGATCATCGGTTAAGCAAAGGTCCGGTAACTGCGCCTGTGCCAATAATTGGGTATAGCGTTGTTGTTGCTTTGATATTACTGAAACTTTGATCATGCTTTTCCTTTAGCCTTATTCGTTTATCAAGTAAACTTCACTTCAAATCACTACTGTAGATTATCTCATGCTTAAAAATCCGATCCAGTTACGCTTAGAAAAATTAGAACCGTGGCAACACCTGACATTTATGGTGTCTTTGTGTGAGCGTATGTACCCAAATTATGTATTTTTCTGTGCAGAAACAGGATTTGCTGATTCTTATAAATATCGAGTGATCTTAGATAGCGTCTGGGAGATTTTGACCGTTAAAAACGCCAAAATTAACTTCGAGAATCAGCTAGAAAAATTAGAAGATATGGTACCAAGCGAAGATGAGTTTGATATCTACGCGGTAAGCCCTGCGATTGATGCGTGTGTTGCACTTGCTGATCTTCTTCATGCGATGTTGGATCGTGATCTTATGATGGAAACAGTGATCAAGCTAAGTGCTTTATCGGCAGAAACTGTTGCTAATCTTGAGTATGCACAAACAGGTATTGAGATCACCAACGATAATCAAAAAGAGAATGAAGCGGTATGTGCGGAATGGGATACCCAGTGGGCGATTTTCCGTGCATTAAAAGAAGCAGAAACCCGTGATATCGAATTGATTAAAGATCTTCGTGCAGAGTTGCGCGATGAGCCTGTCAGTAATATCGGTATTGAGCTTTAACAGCTAATATCGTAGCGACAGTAAAAAAGAGCCTAAGGGCTCTTTTTTTGTATCAGGTGAAAGTTAGTATTCAGCATAAAAATATTTCGTTATATAAGCAAAATATCGTAGAAAAGACTGTTATTTCATCATTTGTGTTTTTTATGTTTCAGTATGTTTGGGGTTTGTGAAGTTTTTAGTTCTGGTTTTTGATTTGAAAACCAGTGAATATCACTGCTTGTTGGTTTAACTTTGCACCATTCCACTTATTTTATTTTGGCTATTGTAATTCGATCCCTTCGCCGTTTATAACATTACAGCGCCGTAGCACATTGTTTATGGCAATAATGGTTTATTCACGAGGAGGTACAATGCATACATTTATAGCAATGACATTCGCTACCTGTTTTTGTGGTCGTAAAATTACTGCGCAATATGCGATGTGTGACGGTAATATTCGCCAACTCCTCATGCTCTCTCTAAAACGTATTTAGAGCTGGCAGCTTATATTTAAACATTACTGTCAGCTTGCGAAGAAGCTGATAGGTCCTTTGAAACATATTCCCATCTCGCTTCCTCCAAGCTGAAAGTCAAAATCAAAGGAATACTATGTTAAGTGCACGCAATATTGCCGCATTAGGCTTTATGACATTCGCCATGTATTTAGGCGCGGGAAACTTAATCTTCCCTCCATTCTTAGGCTATCAAGCTGGTGATAACTTTCTAAGTGGCATGACAGGCTTTCTTTTAACTGGAGTAGGCTTACCTGCCATTGCGCTGGTGATTGTCGCTTGGGTTCGAGGCTCTGATAACTTAACCGCCGCATTACCGAAACCTTTAGCAACTAGCTTTTGGGTGATGTTGTTTATTGTGATTGGTCCCGCTTTTATTATTCCTCGTACGATCACTGTGGCTTACCAATTTAGTTTTGCTCCTTTTATGGGGGATGCAGGGCTTATCCCTTTTTCTATGGCGTTTTGTATCGCCGCTATTTTGTTCTCGTTATATCCCGGTAAGTTGGTGGACACCTTAGGCAAATGGTTAACGCCAATACTGCTAACGATTTTAGGTGTGATGGCTGTTGTCGCTATTTTATATCCCTCAGGTTATGTCACTGAAGCGACCGGGGCTTATGTTAATGGTGCGATGGCTGAAGGTTTAACCCAAGGTTATATGACGATGGATGCGTTAGGATCGATTGGTTTTGGCTGGGTTATCTTCCGTGCTATTGAAGGTATGGGCGTTAAAGAGCCTAAAGCTATTGCAAAATACACCTTAATTGCGGCGCTTATGTATTCAAGTGCAATGGCATTAGTGTATTTGTCTCTTGCTTATATTGGCGTAACAAGCGAAGGGTTGGGGTTAAACTTCACCAATGGTGGTGAGATCTTAACTGCTTTCACCAATTATCATTTTGGTGTGTTTGGTACTTTGTTATTGGGCGCGGTATTAGTATTGGCGTGTTTAACAACAGCGATTGGGGTGACAACTGCGGGTAGTGAATTTTATAGCCGTACTTTCACACCAGTGACTTACCGTAAAAGTGTTATTGTGATCATGGTGCTATCAGGCTTTATTGCAAACGTTGGCTTGTCGCAATTGTTGAAAGTGACATTACCTGTGGTTGTTGCGTTACATCCTATTGCGATTTCATTACTGATTATTGCACCGTTACGCCATCAATTATCACAAAAGATGGTACTGGTAACCTTGGCTGTTGCGATGATTTTTGGTTGTATTGATGCAACGCATATTCTTGAAGCGATGCCAGCACAGATGGATAAGGTACTAGAGGCTAACCTACCGCTATATCACTATTATGCAGGTTGGATTTTACCTACGGTAATCACCTTGGTTATCGGATTAATTTCGCAGCGTTTGACAGTAAAACGCCAAGCACTGGCTAAAGACTACTAATATACAGAGTGGTTTAAAGAGATAATAAAAAAGGGACCGAAAGGTCCCTTTTTTCATGATGGAGAATTATTTTTCTTCATCATTATTTTGAATTACACCATGCTTTTTCTTCCACTTTTCCCAACGCTGGAAAGCCAGTTGCTGCATGTCAGTATTTTTATCGGCTTCATCGACAATTTCTTCACCCACAAGGCTTTCGAAAATATCTTCTAAGGTCACCAGACCTTGTACTGTACCGTATTCGTCAACGATTAAGATAAGCTGTGAACGTTCCTGCATTAAGCGTTCAAAAGCCTTAGGTACGCTAACGTTATTCATAATAACGGGTAGTGGGCGCATTAATACCCCAAGCTCTTGGCCCCCTTTACCCGCTTGGCTTTCAGCAAATAGCTCTAGGCGGTGAACGAAACCGACAATGTTGTCACTCTGCTCGCTATAAACCAATGGGCGAGAGAACGGGCTGTTTTTATGCTGAGACAAGAATTCATTAATGGTTTGCTCTGCATCAACACGAAATAGCACCGGACGTGGCGTCATAATTTTCGTTACGCTTACATCACGGAATTGCAGTAAGTTGGTTAGGATTTTTGACTCGCCTTCACCTAATTCACCTGTTTCGTGTGCTAATAATGCCATTGCTGAAATTTCATCACGTAATTTTGGCTGCTCATGACCGCGTGATAAACGACGAGTAATTTGCTCCGATACCCATACAAGAGGGATCAAAAGCAATACCATCCAACGCAACATAGTCGCTGAGAATGGTGCAAGTTGACGCCAGTAAGTTGCACCAATGGTTTTTGGCACAATTTCAGACAGTAATAAAATACCTATTGTTAATACGCCCGAGAACACACCTAGCCACTCACTACCAAATACGATAGTTGCTTGTGCACCTGCGGTTGCTGCACCGATGGTGTGAGCAATGGTGTTTAGGGTCAAGATCGAGGCAAGCGGCCGATCAATATTATCTTTGAGCGCGGTGAGTTTTGCCGCCGCCGGGTGATTTTGTTGGCGCAATGTGGCGATATAACTTGGTGAAATACTAAGTAACACCGCTTCTAATACGGAACAAATAAACGAAACACCAATCGCAACGGAGATGTAAATCGTAAGGAGTACCATGTCAACCTATCAGTAAATTAGCGAATATCCGCTATATTAATCGGGGCTGGACAGAATAAATACAACTATTTTCATGCAGTATTTAGTAACATTTTGTGAACTTGCGCTCAGATTGTGGTTAAAGAGTCCGCACCTGAGTCGAATAAAGCAGACAAACCTTTGCCACACGGGCTTCTTTTGAATTAGAGTTGTCTCGTCTTACGAAAAAACCTTAGAAGGGAAACCTAATGAACAAGACCCAACTGATTGACCTGATCGCAGAAAAAGCGGATCTATCTAAAGCACAAGCAAAAGCAGCTTTGGAATCTACTCTTGACGGCATTACTGATGCGCTAAAAGATGGTGACCAGGTTCAACTAATTGGCTTTGGTACATTTAAAGTAAACCATCGTGCAGCTCGCACTGGCCGTAACCCACAAACTGGTGCTGAAATTCAAATTGCTGCAGCTAACGTTCCTGCGTTTGTTGCTGGTAAAGCACTAAAAGATGCATTGAAGTAATTGTGATACCGCCAGAATGAATTATTCGTCTGGCGGTTTTTTTATGTTTAAAATTTCATTTCTCTTTTCTTTTCTTCTTCCTCTCGTTCTTTCTGGATGTGTTGCAGGAAACCTTGCTGATAACCCCGCATTACCGATCACTAAGGTGAATGTTGCTGAGCAAAAATTAGATGGTACACATATCTATTGGTATTTATCCCGTCAGAATACTCCTGAACGGCTAGGAGAGCGCGTCTATAGTGCTAAGCTAGGTGATTATCAAAGTGATTACCAATGGCAGTCAGGTAAGCTTAAAATGCTGTTGCAACAAGGTGAGCGGTTAGTCGATGGGCAGCAAGTTCCTTTTGAATTACAGCTTCGCTTCGATAGCCAAGGCGTTGCAGTTTATCAACGCTACACAGAAGATGGACAGATTTTACCGTTAACGATAGATGAGATTGCAGAGCTCAAACAACACAGCGAATATTTAATCGATCAGGTCGAACGATTAAAAAAATCAAAACAGTATTTTGAGCAAGGGTATAAACAGCAGCAACAGCTGATCTCTTGTCAAACTCAACAACCGATCGCTATTGATGAACCTAATGTATTATCTGTATTTGATCCATCGGGATATTGGGCGGCAATTGGCAAGCAGAAAAACGGTAAGTTAAGAATTGATAATTTGTTACCGGATGTGGTGAGTGAGACTTGCCTACAAGGACCGAAATTGATTGATATGAAGCAATAACTGCTTGCTAAAAAAGGCAATAAAAAACGCGCTTATTAAGCGCGTTTTTTAACTCAGGGGAAATGAGTTTTATTGTTGTTGCTCACGAGCAATGGCGCGATAACCAATATCGTCACGATGGAACATGCCATCCCACGAAATTTGTTTTGCCAACGCATAAGCGCGCTGTTGTGCTTCAAGAACAGTATCGCCCATCGCCGTTGCACATAACACACGACCACCGTTGGTGACGATATTACCGTTGTTGTTTGCAGCCCCTGCATGGAAGACTTTTTCGCCAGCGATTTCTTGTTGTGGTAAACCTGAAATCACATCTCCTTTGTTGTAGCTTGCAGGATAGCCGCCAGCAGCTAAAACAACACCGATAGAAGCGCGAGGATCCCACTTAGATTCTACAGTATCGAGTTTTTCATCAATCGCTGCTAAACATAGCTCAACTAAATCTGACTGCATACGTAGCATGATAGGTTGGGTCTCAGGATCACCAAAACGACAGTTATATTCGATTACTTTAGGTGTACCATCGCTCATGATCATCAAGCCGGCATAAAGGAAACCTGTGTAAGGTGCGCCTTCTGCAGCCATCCCTTCAACCGTTGGGTAGATCACTTCTTTCATCACACGGTTATGGATCTCTTTTGTTACAACAGGAGCAGGAGAATAAGCACCCATGCCCCCCGTGTTAGGGCCTGTATCGCCATTACCGACACGTTTATGATCTTGGCTGGTGGCCATAGGTAGGACGTTTTTACCATCGACCATTACGATGAAACTGGCTTCTTCACCATCTAAGAACTCTTCGATAACTACGCGGTGTCCGGCTTCACCAAATGCATTGCCAGCGAGCATGTCGCGTACGGCATCTTCGGCTTCTTGTTCTGTCATTGCGACAATCACGCCTTTACCTGCTGCTAAGCCGTCCGCTTTTACTACAATCGGTGCGCCTTTTTGCTTTAAGTAAGCAAGAGCGGGTTCGATTTCAGTAAAGTTTTGATATTCCGCCGTTGGAATATTGTGGCGAGCAAGGAAGTCTTTAGTGAAAGCTTTAGAACCTTCAAGTTGCGCTGCGGCTTCTGTTGGACCAAAGATGGGCAGTTTAGCGGCGCGGAAGGCATCAACCACACCAATAACCAGTGGCGCTTCTGGGCCGACAATGGTTAAACCAATTTGATTATTTTGCGCAAATTCCACTAATGCTGCGATGTCTTCAACACCAATCTCTACATTTTTCAGTTTTGGTTCAAGTGCTGTACCTGCATTACCAGGAGCAATAAATACCGTTTCTACTTGTGGGTTTTGTGCAACTTTCCAGCCTAATGCGTGTTCACGGCCGCCGTTACCAATGATCAGTACTTTCATCGTTAATCCTTATTGCTTCGCGCTAAATACTTAAAAATCTCTGCTCTTTAAAAAAAGAGCAGAGACTAAATCGATAGTGTTTATTCACTTAAGTTTGTGATGACAACTTAGTGGCGGAAGTGGCGCATACCGGTAAATACCATCGCCATGCCATGCTCGTCAGCGGCAGCAATGACTTCATCATCACGCATTGAACCACCCGGTTGGATAACACAAGTAATACCTGCTTCTGCTGCCGCATCAATACCATCACGGAACGGGAAGAATGCATCTGATGCCATTACGCTACCCGCGACTTCTAGGTTTTCGTCAGCAGCTTTAATACCTGCAATTTTGGCAGAATAAACGCGGCTCATTTGGCCAGCGCCGACACCGATTGTCATATTGCCTTTTGCATACACAATCGCGTTTGATTTCACGTATTTCGCTACTTTCCAGCAAAATAGAGCATCACGCAGTTCGTCTGTGGTTGGTTGACGCTTGGTGACAACGGTTAAATCATCAACTGATACCATGCCTTGGTCACGGTCTTGAACTAATAAACCACCATTAACACGTTTAACGTCAAAGCCAGTTGTTTTGGTTGTCCATTCGCCACACTCAAGAAGACGTAAGTTTTTCTTGGTTGCAACAACGGCTGCCGCTTCTGCTGATACTTTCGGCGCGATAATAACTTCGACAAATTGACGATCAACAATCGCTTGTGCAGTTGCTGCATCTAATTCACCGTTGAACGCAATAATGCCGCCAAATGCTGAGGTTGGGTCTGTTTTGTAAGCGCGATCGTAGGCTTCAAGTAAATTGTCACCGAGTGCTACGCCACATGGGTTAGCATGCTTTACAATCACACAAGCGGGTAAATCGAATTCTTTCACACACTCAAGTGCAGCATCTGTATCTGCGATGTTGTTGTATGATAGCGCCTTACCTTGAAGTTGCGTTGCCGTTGCGACAGAAGCTTCTTGTGGGTTTGCTTCAACATAGAATGCTGCTGCTTGGTGGCTGTTTTCACCGTAGCGCATGTCTTGTTTTTTCTCGAACTGCTGATTGAAAGTGCGTGGAAACTTCGATTCCTCATCACCTTCTTTGTTGTCGCCGTATGATGGCACCATAGTACCGAAGTAGTTGGCGATCATACCGTCGTAAGCTGCAGTATGTTCAAAAGCCGAGATAGCTAAATCAAAGCGTGTTGCCTGGGTTAGTGAGCCATTGTTCGTGCTAATTTCTGTTAGTACGCGATCGTAATCGTGCGCATTAACGACAATCGCTACATCTTTATGGTTTTTCGCAGCAGAGCGTACCATTGTTGGTCCACCGATATCGATGTTCTCAACTGCATCGGCTAGCGTACAACCGGCTTTGGCAACGGTTTCTGCAAAAGGGTATAGGTTAACAACAACCATATCGATAGGATTAATGCCGTGCTTTTCCATTACTTCGTCGTCAGTACCACGACGACCTAGTACGCCACCATGAACTTTTGGGTGAAGGGTTTTTACACGGCCATCCATCATTTCTGGGAAACCGGTGTAATCAGAAACTTCAGTTACTTGAATGTTTTTTTCGGCAAGTAAACGAGCGGTACCGCCAGTCGATAAGATTTCTACGCCGCGATTGGCAAGAGCCTGTGCGAATTCCACAATACCTGTTTTGTCTGATACGCTGATCAGTGCACGGCGAATAGGACGAGCGTTTTCCATGGCTACTATCTCTTTTAATTACACGGTGAATAGAATATTTCCCAAGACCAAGCCCATTTGGTGTGAATTGGCTTTGGGAAATATCCTGATTCTCATCACATCAACAAAGCTTGGGTGATGACAATAGTGATTTATCAGTAATGGTCATTCGTGCGTAATGTGACCATTATTTTACATGAATAGGAAGATTACGCAAACGTTTGCTTTTGGGTTGTCTTTAGGAGAAATAAGCAAGATGGCGATGTATTTGATTGGTCAATTAGCAAAGTTATGTCAGGTCAGTAGCGATACATTACGGTTTTACGAAAAAAATCATTTGCTCCAGCCAGCAGGCCGAAGCGACAGTGGTTATCGTTTATATAGTGAGGATAATTTATCACGAGTTAAATTTATCTTACGGGCCAAAGCTATTGGTTTAAGTTTGGAAGAAATTCGTGAGCTATTAGATATCCGACTAGAAGCAAGTCAGCATAGTTGTGCGGAAGTAAAAGCGATCACTCAAGCGAAGCTTGATGAAGTGGACATGAAAATAAAGGAACTCACACGTATTCGACGCGCATTAAAAAAGATCAATGATGCGTGTTGTGGCCATGTGGATGATGATGCGAGCCATTGCTCAATCCTTGAGGCCTTGAACGATAGCTGTGATACGCCAGATCCTATCGGTGACACTAAGTCATGTTGTTCAAGGCACAAGAAATAGAACGTATAAATTAATCGCTGGTGGCTTCTTTTGCATTTTGGATCGCATCTTTTGTGGTATCACGGAAAAAGTGTCCCGTTGCCTTGGTTGCATCACGGGTCGCGTGACCAATTTCAGTGAAGCCATCTTTAATACTTTGCTTATCGCTACTGCTACAACCAACCAATGGTAACGAAGCGATCAGTAATACCGCTAAAACATGCTTATTTAACATCTGAGATCCCTCGGTAAAATTTCGAAGATTAGTGTAGCGTTTTTTTATCATGAACCAAGTTAAATTCATGTCATGAATATCGTGATTAGCGTCATTATATTTCATTAGGGCATTGTGAAATTTTGTGATAATTTTCAGTCAATAGCGTATTGCTAATACGAATCAAAGATAAGGAAAATCGATGTTAAAAGTAAATGAATATTTTGATAGCCAAGTAAAATCAATTGGCTTTGAATCTTCGGGCGATCATGTCAGTGTTGGCGTTATGGCACCTGGCGAATATACCTTTGGTACTGTAGCACCTGAACGTATGACGGTGGTTAAAGGTGCATTAACAGTAAAACTACCAGGCCATGTTGACTGGGAAACTTACAACGCAGGCGATAACTTTGAAGTTCCTGGTGACAGTTCATTTAATGTGAAAGTATTGGTTACTACTGCTTATCTTTGTGATTATTTATAATTTTTAATTATCGTGATTATATAAAAGCTTCACTTCGGTGGAGCTTTTTTGTTTGTCGCAGTTTGGTATCTTTATGCCGATCCTCGCTCAATTAATTGTGGCGGTAAAATAAACTGTTGTGCCGTTTCATTATGCACCTTCATTTTTGCGAGTAATCGTTGTCCTGCAAGTTGTCCCATTTGTCGGGTAGGAGAGCTGATCATGGTTAAACTAGGCTGGGTTAAAGCCGCTTCAGGGGTATCATCAAACCCAATTAAGCCTATTTGTTGACCAATATAGTTGTCTTTTCCGACACTTTTCCCAACCCGTTGAATACCATACATCGCCCCTAATGCAATGGCGGGTCGGTGGCATAATAGTGCGGTAATTTTAGGATGTTGAGTTAGCAATTGTTGAACATGATCAGCGGCTTGGCACTGGTTATTCTGAGCTTCAATTATCCATTCATTTTTAAATGGTAAGCCGTATTGCATTAATGTCGTTCCATAGCCGCCAATGCGTTCTGCACGGGTGAGAGAGTCACTGCTGCCGCCAATATACGCAATATGACGATGACCTTGTTGGATCAAATGCTGAGTTGCAAGTATTGCGGCTTGATGATTATCAGGCCCAATATAATCGACCTCATTATTCACGGCGGATCGGGCTAAGCAAACCGCAGGAATATTGGCTTGTTTGGCCATTTCGAGTACTTGATTGGTTGCTTCTCTTACAGGACTAAACGCAATACCTGCGACGCCTTGTTGGATCATCGATTGGACACATTGGATTAATTTGTCTGCTTGATGGTTGGACTGTGCAAGAAATAACATATGGTCATGTTGTTCAAGCTCGTCGCTTAACCCTGCCGTAACTTCGGTATAAAAGGGATCTGTAATATCCGCTAAAATCCAACCGATCAAATTTGAGTAATTGGATCTTAAATTCGCTGCGGCGTTATTGCGAACATAGCCTAGAGCTTCAACTGCTTGATTGACCTTATCAATTGTCGCTTTTGATATACGGCCTTTATTTCCCAGTACCAAAGAAACAGTGGAAACGGAGACGCCGGCATAGTCGGCAACATCGGTGATCTTTACTTTGCTTGATTTAGCCATTAGATAGTTAATTACCCTGTATTTATCTATCAATATAAAACGTTATCTCTATGATCTGAATATTAACAGGATCACAGTTTTTAATATGTGTTCTGGCGCGAGATATGTTCCGTGATCTCGATGCCGATAAAAGTTGATAAAACGTTTTATCATTTATTTCGTAATTCAGCAAAAGCGTTGGCAGAAGTTTTGAGCTCATCTTCGTCGACGTTTTTTTTCAACAAAGTGATAAAACGTTTTACCACTTTGTTTTTGACGAAGATAAAACAGTGATCAGGTGACAATGATGTCTAAATCTGCAAATAAAACAACGCTATGGGAATTTTTCCAAAGCTTAGGTAAAACGTTTATGTTGCCAGTGGCGCTCTTGGCGTTTTCCGGTATTTTACTAGGTATTGGTAGTTCGTTATCAAGTGCTGCAGTAAAAGAAAGTATGCCTTTTCTTGATAATACCGTACTGCAATTGCTGTTCATGTGGATGACCAAAGTTGGTTTGGTTGCATTTATCTATTTACCTATCATGTTTGCTGTAGCCATTCCACTTGGCCTTGCTCGTGAAGAAAAAGGCGTTGCCGCGTTTGCTGGTTTTGTTGGTTACGCAGCACTTAACTTATCAATTAACTTTTACCTAACAGTGGCTGGCGTATTAGGCAATGCGACCGAAGAAAAAGCCTACGGTGTGAAGTCTGTTTTAGGCATAGAGTCGATTGATACTGGCATTTTAGGCGCGGTGATCGTCGGTATTATTGTGGCGAAACTGCATGCACGTTTCTATACCTACAAAATGCCAGATGCATTAGCTTTCTTTGGTGGTGCGCGTTTTGTTCCGATCATCTCAACCTTAACGCTCGGTGTAGTTGGCCTGTTAGTACCGCTAGTATGGCCTTATTTTGCTATGGGTATTAATGGTATTGGCAGCTTAATCTCTCACTCAGGCCCATTTGGTCCATTCCTTTTCGGTACCGGTGAGCGTTTGTTATTGCCATTCGGCTTACACCACATTCTTGTAGCACTGGTGCGTTTTACGGAAGCGGGTGGCACATTGGATGTGTGTGGTAATACGGTAAGTGGGGCACTAAATATTTTCTATGCAGAGCTTTCTTGCTCAACAACTAACGGCTTCTCTAACTCGGCAACATCATTCTTGTCGCAAGGTAAAATGCCGGCTTTCCTTGGTGGATTACCTGGCGCTGCTCTTGCGATGTACCACTGTGCTCGTGTTGAAAATCGCAGCAAAGTAAAAGCGTTATTGTTATCAGGTGTGGTTGCATGTGTGATTGGTGGTATCACAGAGCCATTAGAATTCTTATTCCTGTTCGTAGCACCAGCACTGTACTTTGTTCACGCTATTTTAACGGGTGTTGGCTTTATGGCGATGCATCTATTAGGAGTAACGATTGGTAATACTGATGGCAATATTATCGACTTTTTGATTTTCGGCGTACTTCAAGGTACGGCAACGAAATGGTACTTAGTACCTCTTGTGGCTGCAGTATGGTTTGTGATGTATTACAGCGTATTCCGCTTTGTGATCACTCGCTTCAATTTAAAAACTCCTGGTCGTGAAGTGGCTGATGTAAAAGATGAGTTAGCCTTTGCGGAAACTGGCGAGAAAACGTCGGGTTACAAAGGCGATATTATTTTAGAAGCACTGGGTGGTGCTGCAAACATTACGTCACTTGATAACTGTATTACTCGTTTACGTTTATCGGTTAACGATATGAGTTTAGTGAATGACGCCGTACTCAAAGCTAACGGTGCGTTAGGGGTCGTTAAGCTTGACGATCATAACTTACAAGTTGTGATTGGGCCTCAGGTGCACATGGTCAAAAATGAAATGCAGGGCTTAATGCCAGCGACGGCATAATATGATTGCGGAGCCTAGTGCTCCGCTTTTTTGTTTTGGATAACTGTTTTCGTTTGTTACAAGAGGTTGATATGTTTGATTTCTCTACTCCAGTTAACCGATATGGTACCTATTGTACCCAGTGGGATTATGTTGAAGATCGGTTTGGTAAAGCGGATTTATTGCCGTTTACTATTTCTGATATGGATTTCGCCGTTGCGCCATGTATTGAGAAGGCGTTATCTGAGCGATTAGCACATGGTGTATTTGGCTATAGCCGATGGAATCATGATGATTTTAAATCTGCGATCACAGGATGGTTTTCACGCCGCTATCATAGTCCAATCAATCCCGAGCATATTGTGTATGGTCCATCGGTGATTTACATCATTTCGCAATTAGTGATGCAGTGGACAAAGCAGGGGGAAGGAGTCCTCATTCATACTCCAGCCTATGATGCGTTCGGTAATATGTTAGCGGCTAATGATCGTCTCATGCTAACAAGCCCGTTGTTAAAAACGGCTGGTGGCAGTTATGAGATTGATTGGGCACAATTTGAAGCACAAGCGGCAAAACCAAACTGTAAAGTGTTGTTACTGTGTAGTCCACAAAATCCAACTGGACGAGTATGGACACGTGATGAACTCAGCCGTATGGCACAAATCTGTTTGCAACATCAGGTGAAAGTGATCTCCGATGATATCCATATGGATATGGCATTTAATGATTATATCCCTTGGCCTGAAGTGGCATTAGATGATAATTGGGCGTTGGTTTCTTCAGGATCAAAGTCATTTAATATTCCTGCACTAACGGGTGCATATGCGTTTATTGTCGATCAAGCTGTGCGTGAACGGTACCTTACTCAGTTAAAAGCGGCACATGGTTTATCGTCACCGTCGACTTTAGGCGTAATAGGACATATTGCCGCTTATAACCAAGGTGAAGTATGGCTCGATAGTTTAAAAGACTACCTTCAAGCTAACCTCCGTTATGTCGCAGAGCAATTAAATCAGGCTTTTCCTGAGTTGAATTACCAAGTGCCTGAGGGGACATATTTAGCGTGGATTGATTTAACGCCATTGAGCGTGGATATGGATGCCCTACAACAACGTTTAATTAGTCATTACAAAGTCGCCATTATGCGCGGTGATACCTATGGTCAAGAAGGGCAAGGGTATGTACGTTTGAATGTCGGTTGTCCTCGTAGCAAAGTAGAAATAGGCATCAAGGCATTGATGAGTGCATTGCATGATCTAAAACATCAATAGAGTACTTCTTGTTTTCTAATTAAGAAAAGCTTCGCTTCGGTGGAGCTTTTTTGTATCTGTTATTGCCACTCACTTTTAGAGATCAAGCGTTTTATCAATTACGTCTTTATATGATATATAGCGCATATGTTGTATTTATAAAAATTATCTGGAGAGAAAGCATTATAGTAACAGTATTTAGCAAGGTTGAGTTCTGGTTAATCACGCCTAACGTGTTGCATTAAGATACTTAGAGCCTAATTGATCTTGTCGTTATAGCGAAACTATTTCATGACTAAACGTAATAAGTAGGATAGGGAGGTTCTATGAATCTATCGTTAACACATGCATCTATTAGTACCAAAGCCTGGATAATATGGCTGTTCTTTGCCATCGGTCTTATTTCTATTGCTGCATTAAATATTTCCTCAACTAATCAACATATGCGAGCTAATTATGAGAGAGGTATTAAGCAAATAGTAGAAGGGGCGGTAGGAGTGGTTAATTACTATCATGAACTTAGCTCCAATGGCACATTGAGCGAAGAAGAAGCGCAAAAACAGGCTTTAGCTGCAATTAATGCAATGCGTTTTGATGGCGGAAATTATATTTTTGCGGGAAATAGGGAAGGCTATCAAATAGCGACCCGCTTTGATGAAATGATGGGAACTGACATTCTGTCACTAAAAGACGGTAATGGACGACGATTCGTCGAAGAGCTTTACAGTGTCGGTAAGCAAGGTGGTGGTTTTGTTGATTATATGTGGAAGTCATCGTCAGATCCTAACCAACTGATTTTAAAAACGAGCTATGCTGATTATTTTCATCCTTGGGGCTGGATGATTGGCGCAGGAATGAATATCAAAGCTTTAAACCAAGAGATTCAAGCCAGCCAATTGCTATCGTTTGTGAACGTTGCTGTTATTTTGGCAATACTATCATTATTGATGGCGTATTTTATTCGTAGCATTACTTTGCCAATTAAAAAAACCGTTGCTGCGATGCGTGACCTATCAACGGGTGAAGGTGATTTAACTCAGCGCCTTACAGAAGAGGGCGGCCCTGAATTAACGGCACTTGCGAAACATTTTAATCGCTTTGTTATTTCTATTCAGACCATTATCCACAATATTAGTGATGCAGGCTCACAACTGACTCACTCTTCGCGTTGTTTATCACAGTCAGTGTTATCGATGGATAGTAATTTAAATCAACAGAAAGAAGACACGGATCAACTCGTGGGGTCAATGGGGGAAATGCTAACCGCGGTTGAAGAGATTGCAGGTAGAACCGTTGATGCCACTGATTTTAGTGTTAAAGCGGCGAAACAAACAGAAGCCAGTAAAGTGATTATTCAACGCAATATTGAAGAGTCACAATTGCTCGCATTAGATATTGGTGAAGCCAGTAAAGTAATCACCCAACTTGCAACAGATAGCCGCAATGTCGATACCGTATTGGAAGTAATACGTGGCATTGCAGAGCAGACCAACTTATTAGCGTTAAATGCTGCGATAGAGGCTGCAAGAGCAGGCGATGCAGGGCGAGGCTTTGCTGTTGTTGCTGATGAAGTTCGCACGTTATCACAGCGCACACAAGAGTCGACGATTGAAATTCAAACCATTATTGAAAAATTACAACAAGGTGCGGAGCAAGCGGTTGGTGTCATGAATCAGGGGGCTGAAAAAGCCCAGAATGCGTCAAAGATTTCTGAGTCGGCAGGGGAAGCGTTGAATTTAATTGTTGAAGAGGTTCATGCGATACAAGGGATGAATCAGCAGATCTCAGCCGCAACAGAGCAGCAATCTTTAACCGTTAATAGTATTAATCAAAATGTGGCAAGTTTGAATGATAGCTCGATATCATTGTCGACTGAATCTAATCAGATGTCGTCATCGAGTGAAGAGCTTAATCAAATTTCGGAAGATCTGATGGTGACGATTCAGCGTTTTAAACTGCATTAAAGCAGGGCTATTGTGTTTTATCTAGCATAACAGTATCGAATAGCAGCCAATAAAAAAGCCATGCCTGAAAACACAGGAATGGCTTTTTTATCAATAATTTAAACTAAATGTATTAGTTCATGCCGTATTTTTTAAGCTTCTTACGTAGCGTACCACGGTTGATACCCATCATGGTAGCAGCGCGAGTTTGGTTACCGCGAGTGTACTGCATGATAGTGTCTAATAGTGGTTGTTCAACTTCTGCAAGCACAAGCTCGTACAGATCGTCGACTTCCTGACCATTTAATTGAGCAAGGTAGTTTTTAAGGGATGCCTTCACTGAATCACGTAATGGTTTCTGTGTGATTTGGTCTTGTGAAGTTACAGTTGTTACTGTTAACGCTTCGGAAGTCAGATTTTGTTCGAACATAATTCTGTAAGCTCTTCTAGTATTTATGCAACGTTTTCGAAGTAGCCTTGCAGCGCATCAAGTTGCTGTTGAGCATCCTCGAGTGCGTTGAAGGTCTGGCGGAAATCACCGGCTGGTGCATGTTCTTTCAAGTACCAAGACACGTGTTTACGTGCAATGCGCAGTCCTAGGTATTCACCGTAGAACTGGTGGAGTTCTTGAACATGTCCCAACATGATTTCACTGATCTCATCAATTGATGGAGCAGCGAGGTGTTCACCAGTTGTTAAGTAATGGTGGATCTCTCTAAAAATCCACGGCTTCCCTTGTGCAGGTCGGCCAATCATTAGAGCATCGGCACCCGTATAATCGAGTACAAAGCGTGCTTTTTCCGGGCTATCGATATCACCGTTAGCGATAACTGGGATCGAGATGGCTTGTTTCACCGCTCTAATGTAGTCATATTCCGCTTCACCTTTGTACATACATGCCTTGGTACGTCCGTGAAGGGCGAGGGCCTGTATGCCGCATTGCTCGGCGAGTTTGGCTATGTCGACACAGTTTCTATTTTCCAGATCCCAACCAGTACGGGTTTTAAGCGTAACTGGGACATCTACCGCATCCACCACAGAGCGAAGAATGTCTTCGATAAGGTTGGGGTATTGCAGTAGCGCAGAACCGGCTAATCGTTTGTTTACTTTCTTTGCTGGGCATCCCATGTTGATATCGATGATTTGCGCACCGTTTTCAACACTGAACTGTGCAGCTTCAGCCATCAACTTTGGATCAGCACCTGCTATCTGAACCGAACGAATACCTGATTCACCTTCGTGAACCATACGATTGAGCGATTTAGACGTCTTCCAGAGATCTGGGTTCGACGACATCATCTCGCTAACAGCCATACCTGCACCGTAGCGAAGGCATAACTCACGAAATGGCCGATCGGTCACACCCGCCATAGGCGCGACTATCAGCTGGTTTTTAAGTTGATAAGGACCGATTTGCAAAATGTCTCTACCTGACTGTGCCAGTAAGGGCGCGCATTTTACGCATTTTTTGCTCTGCTGAAAAGGCCAATAATTGAGCATGATGATTTTGTTTGCCAAAATCGTATGATTTTCAATCAATTGACCGATTAAATTTATAAATAAAAATCAGCAATAGCACCCAAAACTTAGTGTGATTATGCCTTACGGCCCGAGATGCGACACCACTCTTCACGTGCCATTACTGGGTCTAAAGCCAGTTCATCACCGTAGTAGGTTGACACATCAGCCGCTTGGCTTTCTAGTACACCAGAGATCGCTAAGTCGCCACCGTCTTTAACAAGGCTCTTGATCACTGGTGATAGTTCACGCAGTGGGCCTGCAAGGATGTTAGCAACCACAACCTCTGCTTGAATACCTTGAGGCTGGTCTTGTGGTAGGTATAGTTCTAGATTGTCAGACACACCGTTACGCTCTGCGTTATCACGTGACGCTAAGATAGCTTGTGGGTCGATATCAATACCAATAACTTTTGCAGCGCCAAGTTTTAGTGCTGCGATAGCTAAGATGCCTGAACCACAACCAAAATCGATAACTGTTTTACCCGTTAGGTCTTGGCTGTCTAACCACTCAAGACAAAGTGATGTCGTTGGGTGAGTACCTGTACCAAATGCTAGACCTGGGTCTAATAGTACGTTTACCGCATCGGGTTCTGGCGCTTCACGCCAGCTTGGGCAGATCCATAGGCGACGACCGAAACGCATTGGGTGGAAGTTGTCCATCCACTCACGTTCCCAGTCTTTATCCTCTAACTGCTCGATTTTATAAGCAAAATCATCAGCAATTAATGGGCTGTTTTTAAGCATGTTCAGCACGAAATCCATGTCGGCTTCAGCATCATACAAACCAATTACATCGGTATCACCCCATAGGCGGGTTTCACCTGGCATAGGCTCGAAAACTGGCGTGTCTTGTGCGTCTAGGAAGGTGACAGACAGAGCACCAGTCTCTTCCATTAGCATGTCGCCAATTGCTTCTGCGCTCTCTGCAGTTGCGTTCAGTTTAATTTGAATCCAAGGCATGGTTTATTCGCTTATTTTGTGACTACTTGAACATAGGGGGCGAAGTCTAGCATGAAATTTCACCAATCCCCATTATCAGATGCCATTCTAGGGATAAAAAAAAGATAGTACCGACTGGTACTATCTTTAATCTAGTGGATTATTTAGCGTGATATAGCCGATTTTAGTCGCTTAATTGCGGTGTTTCTACTTTTGTTGGTTTGGCATAGCTACCAACGACAAAAGCGATCAAACCTAATAAAAGCGTTGGCACAATTGCGTGAACGCCATTCATATCGGGCTTACTAAATGACAAAATAATGTAGCTACTCAAGCCGACGATCATGGAAGCAAAAGCACCGGTTGCGGAGGCTTTTTTCCAATATAAGCCGAGTACCAGAGGCCACAAAAATACGGCTTGTAAGCTACCAAAGGCTAATAGGTTAAGCCAAATGATCATGTCGGGCGGATTCATCGCAGCGATAAATACTAAACCTGAGAAAATTCCTGTTACCCATAGTGACAATTTAGGCAGGCGTTTTTCTGCGTGTTCATTATTGGCAATGCTTGGATTGATATAGTTGATATATAAATCTTTGAGTAGTGTTGCTGAAGCTTGAATGAGTTGTGAGTCGATAGTCGACATAATCGCCGCCATTGGGCCTGCCAGAAACACACCGGCTACAACTGGTGGTAATACGGTTACCATAAGAGTTGGCATGATCTGATCGGGGCTAGCGATATCAGGCACGATAGCACGGCCTAATGCGCCTGCTAAGTGCATACCAAACATCAGTAGCGCCACCATGATGGTACTGAGTACCATGCCTTTGTGCAGTGAATTACTGTCTTTATAAGACATACAACGTACCGCAGCATGCGGAAGACCAATAACACCAAAACAGACCAAAATCCAAAAACTCAACATAAAGGGCTGACTCAGGAAATGATTTGGACCGTAAGGGGTAATTAATGCCGGATCAATATCGTGAAGCTTGGTAACTAATGCGCCGATACTTCCGCCGGCATGCACGATCCCAACCAGTAACGCAATGGTACCGATGATCATCATTAAGCCCTGTAAAGTATCAGTCATCACAACAGCACGAAAGCCACCAATAGTAGTGTATAGGCCTACGGTGATCGCAAAGATCATTAAGCCATGCATATACGATAAGCCTGTCACGGTTTGAAGCAGACGTGCACCACCGACAAACTGTACGACCATGGTGCCAAAGAAGGCGATCAGTAGTGACAGTGAAGCAAAAATGACGACACCACGATTTTTATAGCGAGCATAAAGGATGTCATTAAGGGTTAATGCGTTATGACGTCTCGCTTCGATGGCAAATTTCTTACCGAGTACACCAAGGGTTAGCCATGCTGCGGGTAACTGGATCATCGCAAGTAATACCCAGCCTAAGCCCATTTTATAGGCAGCCCCTGGGCCACCAATAAAGGTGCTGGCGCTGGCGTAAGTGGCTGCAAGGGTCATCGCAAGGACAAAACCGCCCATGCTACGCCCACCGACTAGGTACTCGGTAAGAAAGTTTCCTTTGCTTTGAAAGCGTCGGGTATAAAGTGCCATCGCAAAGACTGCGGCAAGGTACAGTACGATAGGAATAATGAGTTGGCTATTCATGGGGGTCTTCGTGGTTAATATCTAAAGGAAGATCTCGGTAGACGACTTTGACCATGACACCGCACATGACGGTAAAAATGATCGGGCCGACAATGCATGACATCAAGAACCAGAGTGGAAAGCCAAAATATAGGGTTGGCATGCTTAGATCACCGATGGCGGGCGCTAAGCCGTAGGCGGATAGGTACCACCAAAGAAAATAAGCTAACGCTAGTCCTATCGCCCAACGTGCCTCTTTATGGGCTTGGCGATAGCGTGCTGAGAGCGTTTTCATGCTGTATCTCCAGTTGTTATCAAGTGTTTTCCTACTCAATACAGTGTAGTAACTAGTAGGGTTGGTCAAAAAGGTTGGCTATTGTGGCAAAAGATACTGTGTTATGCCATGTGAACCGATCAATCGAGGTGAATTGAGATTGTGTATAAATAAAAAAGACTACCCTAAGGTAGCCTTTTATCGTCAAGCAGGTGTGCTTATTGCAGACCGAGTTTCTTCTCAAGGTAGTGGATGTTTGCACCACCTTTTTGGAAGTTCTCGTCAGCCATAATATCTTGCTGAAGCGGAACGTTGGTTTTAATGCCGTCGATGATCATTTCGCTCAATGCATTACGCATACGAGAAATAGCTACATCACGATTTTCACCGTACGCAATTAACTTACCGATCATTGAATCGTAGTAAGGCGGTACTGTGTAACCTGAATAGATGTGTGATTCCCAGCGAATACCCATACCACCTGGCGCATGGAAACGCTCGATAGTACCTGGACAAGGTAGGAAACGCTCTGGATCTTCAGCATTAATACGACATTCGATAGCATGGCCACGAATTTGAATATCACTTTGGCTAAATGACAGCGGTTGACCTGCGGCAATACGTAGCTGCTCTTTGATCAAGTCAACGCCTGTTACCATTTCGGTTACAGGGTGCTCAACCTGAATACGGGTGTTCATTTCAATGAAGTAGAACTCACCGTTTTCGTAAAGGAATTCGAATGTACCTGCGCCACGGTAATTGATTTCTAAACATGCACGTGTACAACGCTCACCGATGTACTTACGCATTTCTTCGGTAATGCCCGGTGCTGGTGCTTCTTCAACCACTTTCTGGTGACGACGCTGCATCGAACAGTCACGTTCACCTAAATGAATAGCGCCACCTTGACCATCAGCTAAGACTTGAACTTCAATGTGACGTGGGTTTTCAAGGTATTTCTCCATGTAAACCATGTCGTTATTGAAACAAGATTTTGCTTCAGCTCGGGTCATTGCGATCGCTTCAGTCAATTCTTCTTCTGAACGAACCACACGCATACCACGACCACCGCCGCCACCAGAGGCTTTGATGATCACAGGATAACCGATACGTTTAGCAAAAGATTTGTTCTTTGCTTCATCGTCATCAAGTGGGCCGTCAGAGCCAGGAACACAAGGTACGCCTGCTTTTTTCATTGCCGTAATAGCAGAAACTTTATCGCCCATTAGACGAATAGTGTCAGCTTTTGGACCTACGAATATAAAGCCTGAACGCTCAACTTGCTCTGCGAAGTCAGCATTTTCAGAAAGGAAACCGTAGCCTGGGTGGATAGCGACTGCCCCTGTAATTTCAGCAGCACTGATAATACGAGGAATATTTAAGTAGCTATCGATACCGCGTGCAGGACCAATACATACTGACTCGTCAGCAAGTAGAACGTGCTTAAGATCGCGGTCAGCAGTTGAGTGAACCGCAACTGTTTTAATCCCTAGCTCTTTACAAGCGCGCAAGATACGAAGTGCAATTTCACCTCGGTTTGCAATTACTAATTTATCTAACATAGCCAGAGCCTCGATTACTCGATGATGATAAGAGGCTGATCGAATTCAATCGCATCGCCGTCTTCTGCAAGAATAGCGACAATTTTACCGGCTTTGTCAGCTTGGATTTGGTTCATCATTTTCATCGCTTCAACGATACATAGTGTGTCGCCGATATTCACCGATTGACCAACTTCAACAAATGATTTTGCTTCAGGGCTTGGAGAGCGGTAGAAAGTACCAACCATAGGTGAAAGCACAGAGTGACCTGATGCAACAGGTGCTGGTGCTTCAGTTGTCGTCACAGGTGCTGCAGTAACAGCGGCTGGTGCTTCTGCAGGTGCAGTTGGCATAGGTTGTTGTGCCATTGGCGCTGCCATGTATTGTTGTGGCATTGCTGTTGCTGGAACGCTACGGCTGATGCGTACTGATTCTTCACCTTCAGAGATTTCTAGCTCAGCGATGCCTGATTCTTCTACAAGCTCAATTAGCTTCTTGATTTTACGAATATCCATTTATATTTCTCTTTTATATTGTTCAGTTAGCTATCTGCATGCAGACGACGTACCGCTGCACTCAGGGCGAATTCATAGCCGTCAGGGCCTAAGCCGCAAATCACACCTACTGCTTTATCGGATAAGTAAGAATGATGACGGAAAGGTTCACGAGCGTGGACATTAGATAAATGTACTTCAATAAACGGAATGGCGACGCCGAGTAAGGCATCACGAAGGGCTACACTCGTATGAGTAAAAGCTGCAGGATTGATAATGATGAAATCGATTTTGCCATAAGCTTGATGGATTGCATCAATTAACACATGTTCCGCGTTGGATTGAATATGTTCTAATGCCACACCTAATTGGGTCGCTTTAGCAGTGAGCCCATCAACCACTTGAGTTAATGTTTGGTGGCCATAATGACCCGGCTCTCGTAGACCTAGTAAGTTAAGGTTAGGTCCATTTATTAATAAAATTCGTTTAACGGTCGACATCTTGACGTATTTTCACTTGTTTATGAGGTTAAACTCTAACAACTTGCAAGCTTATGCAATTTTGTTTCCGTGTGTCCGTTTTTTTACTGCTAAACGTTCATTGTTGAGCAATTATAGAGAATTCACCGCAAATCGCAGCAAAATACTGGTCTAATCACCACTTTTTTGTGTGAACACGTGTAAGCCGTAGTGGAGAGTGTCGCTACTATTAGAGGTTTTATCTTACGACAAGTTCAATCAACTAAGTGTAAGAATTTAGTGATAATTATGACTAAATTCGCTGCATTCCCACAATATGAAAAACGATACAGTTCAGTAGATAATATTTGACGAATAAATCAACAATCAAGCTGTTGATTTATTCAGCATTGCGATCAAAGTGGCGTATTTTAGGCGGAGAATGCTGGTAGTTAGCTGAATTGAGTGAAGATAATGATAGCGTAAAAATAAAAAAGACCGCAATTGAGCGGCCTTTGTGTATTGATAAAAAAGTCGAATTACATCACTTTTTGTTTTTCTTCAATGAGTCGATCAACGACTGTTGGATCAGCAAGGGTTGAAGTATCACCTAAAGTTGAGGTATCTCCGGTTGCTATCTTACGAAGAATTCGGCGCATGATCTTACCTGAACGTGTTTTGGGTAATGCGTCCGTCCAATGTAAGAAGTCTGGTGTGGCGATAGGACCAATTTCTTTACGTACCCAGTTTTTCACTTCTTTATGCAGCTCTGCACTTGGAATTTCACCATCGTTTAGGGTGATGTAAGCGTAAATTGCTTGGCCTTTTATCTCATGTGGTACACCCACAATTGCCGCTTCTGCAATCTTATCGAAAGCAACGAGTGCAGATTCAATTTCAGCCGTCCCCATACGGTGACCTGAAATATTTAACACGTCATCTACACGACCTGTGATCCAGTAATAACCGTCTTCATCACGACGTGCACCGTCACCGGTGAAGTACATACCTTTAAAGGTAGAGAAATAGGTTTGCTCAAAACGTTCGTGATCGCCCCAAAGCGTACGCATTTGACCTGGCCATGAATCGGTCATGACTAAGTTACCGTCAGTGGCGCCTTCAAGGATATTACCGACGTTATCAACCAGTGCTGGTTGTACACCAAAGAATGGACGTGTTGCAGAGCCTGGTTTTAGTGCGGTTGCACCCGGTAGTGGGGTAATTAAGATCCCGCCTGTTTCTGTTTGCCACCATGTATCCACGATTGGGCAACGTTTGTCGCCAATTGTGCGGTGATACCATTCCCATGCTTCAGGGTTAATGGGTTCGCCGACAGAGCCCATGATACGCAATGATGAACGGTTAGTACCTTGAATTGCTTCATCACCTTTTGCCATTAGAGCACGAATCGCAGTCGGTGCTGTGTATAAAATGCTGACTTGGTGCTTATCAACCACTTCACTCATGCGACTGGTTGATGGGTAGGTTGGCACGCCTTCAAACAATACTGTAGTAGCACCGTTAGCAAGTGGCCCGTATACCAAGTAGCTGTGACCTGTTATCCAACCTACATCTGCGGTACACCAGTACACATCACCGTCTTGGTAATCAAATACGTATTTAAACGTCATCGTGGCGTATACAAGATAGCCGCCTGTGGTGTGAAGTACACCTTTAGGCTTACCTGTTGAGCCAGACGTATAAAGAATAAAAAGAGGGTCTTCAGCGTTCATTGGCTCTGGAGCACAGTGAGCCGAAGCCACAGCGGTCGCTTCATGCCACCATACATCGCGATCATCATTCCAAGCGACTTCACCGCCAGTGCGCTTAAAGACAACCACTTTTTCAACCGTCGTTACTTCAGGGTTTACTAGCGCGTCGTCGACATTTTTCTTAAGGGGAACAGCACGACCACCACGTACGCCTTCATCAGCAGTAACAACCACTTTTGCATTTGAATCGATAATGCGTCCAGCTAATGCTTCTGGAGAGAAACCACCAAAGACGATAGTGTGTACTGCACCAATACGGGTACAAGCAAGCATTGCAATTGCCGCTTCTGCAACCATTGGCATGTAAAGACAAACCACATCACCTTTACGTACACCTTGGCTCTTTAGGGCGTTAGCAAACTGACAGACTTCTTGATGTAATTCATTGTAGGTTAAGGTGGCATCATCATTAGGATCATCACCTTCCCAAATAATAGCCGCTTGATCGCCTTTGGTCGCGAGGTGGCGATCAATACAGTTAGCAGAGACATTAAGCTCACCGTCTTCAAACCATTTAATGCTGACGTGGCCGGTATCAAATGAGGTGTTTTTAACTTTAGTAAATGGTGTCATCCAATCAACGATTTGGCCATGTTCACGCCAAAAACCTTCAGGGTTAATCACTGATTGCTGATACATCTCACGGTATTGCTCTTCATTGATATGAGCTGTTTTTGCGATGGTCTCATTGACCGGATAAACGTGAACCTCACTCATCCTATTCTCCTTGAGTTCTTATACTTTATGCGCCCTGCATCCTTAGCCGATGTAATAAGGGTGAGCAAACTGACTTTTTATAGTTGTTTTGTGCTGCCTATACGGTGTGCCATTTTGTGTATGTCTACAATTAGACTTTAGGATGAGAGAGCTAGATCAAAGGACGTAAATGCGAGTTACATGGATTTTTCATGACAATTTGTAGGGGGATATCTGAACTTGAGTAATTGAGTGAGATTAATAAAAAACAGAAAAGAGATCTCTATCGCACTATTAGAGTAATTATGTGTTGTTGGTGGGGTTAAATTGCGCGATGACATTAGTTTGATAAGAAAACTACGTCATAATATGTTGCTTTTTTTTTCACCACATTATGCGAGATCACTATGTTTACACGTTCGCCCTACAGCTGGAGCTCACAATACTTGTGGGGATTTTTCTTCTCTTACGGTGTTTATCTGCCATTTTGGGCTATTTGGTTTAAGCATATTGGAGTGGATGATTCTGATATTGGTTTGTTGTTGGGATTAGGTTTTGCCGTTCGTTGCTTGGCCAACTTATTATTAACCCCGCGTATCCACAAAGTAGAGCATCTTATCCCTGCTTTACGAGGTTTTACTCTGCTCGGTCTGCTTGCTTGTATTCTTTATATTGTCGGTGGCGGGGGATTATGGGTACTTGCCGCTGTCACTATCTTATTTAATTTATCAGCTGGACCTATCGTGCCAATTTCTGATGCTATCGTGAACCATTATGCAAAAGATGGGCATCTTGATTATGGTCGTACCCGTTTATGGGGCTCGATTGCCTTTATTGCGGGATCAACGGTAGTAGGGATGCTGGCTAATCACTATGGTGCCGATATCATTCCTTGGGTGGCATTATCTGGATTAGCTTTCTCACAGTTAATGGCGGCAAGAAATCCTGCGATTATGCCATTCGATGAAGGGAGCTCTGAGCAAGTGCGTCCTGCATTGTGGGGAATTTTATGTAATGGTGCGGTGATTAAGTTGATTGTGGTTGCAGCATTACTGCAAGGTAGTCATGCGGCTTATTATGGCTTTAGCTCTATCTACTGGCAGAAAATTGGTTTTAGTGAATCAATGATTGGTTACTTATGGAGCTTCAGTGTTGCTGCAGAAGTTATGGTATTTCTAGTTAGTAAGCGCTTATTTTCTGGTTGGTCGGTAAATAATATGTTCCGCTTAGCAGCATTTGGCGTCTTGGTACGATGGGGATTAACCGCCACTTTGACAGATCAATGGCTGATGTTTCCCGTTCAAGCTCTACATGGCGTAACTTTTGCTGCTGCTCACTTAGCGGCGATTCGTTATATTCAACAACAGCCGAGTAACCATTCTGTCGCGCTGCAATCGTTATATAATGCGATTCCCCTTGGCGCGGTAATGGCAATATTAACGTCGATGAGTGGATGGATGTATGGCAATTGGGGCGCTAATGTCTTTTGGATCATGGCTGCGATGGCTTTTCCTGTGTTCTTTATTCGTTTAACGCCGCCCCCCCAACAGATCGCGACGACGGAATATAAAACCAGTAAAGCATAGTGATTACTAACTTCTATTTTAAAGCGCAGTCTTGATGGCTGCGCTTTTTTATTACAACAAAGAAAAGAGAAGGCTCACTATCTTACTGAGAGAACTGTGATCAGACAGGATTGAGTAAGCTGTGACAACTTAGTTACAGTGGTGAATCTGTTTAAAAAGGATGATGTGTGATGGTACAGGGATGGATTGTTATAACCGTATCACTGGTATATCTCGGCGTACTGTTCGCGATTGCATGGTATGGCGATAAAAAAAGCCAATGGTTAGCAGGGTGGCGACCGTGGATATATAGTTTATCCATTGCGGTGTATTGTACTTCATGGAGTTTCTTCGGCACGGTGGGACAAGCTAGCCGTGAGTTGTGGTCTTTCCTCCCCATTTATCTCGCGCCAATTATTGTATTTACCTTAGGTTGGAAAGTCTTAGCTCGGCTGATCTTTATTGCCAAGCGTGAACACATTACTTCGATAGCAGATTTTATCGCGGCCCGTTACGGAAAGTCGCAAGGGTTAGCGATGCTCGTCACCGTGATTGCGGTGATAGGTATTTTGCCTTATATCGCGTTGCAGTTGCGTGGCATTACGATGGGGCTTGAACAGATCACGCCGAATTTAGGCGAGATGTTCAATCTCGAAGGGTTAGATACTGCGTGGATAGTATCTGGTGTACTCGCAGTATTTTCTATTTTGTTTGGTACTCGGCATATTGATTCTACCGAGCATCACCGCGGCATGATGATGGCGATAGCGTTTGAATCATTGATCAAGCTTGCTGCGTTTCTTGCGGTCGGAATTTTTGCGCTGAGTTTATTTAAAACCGCACCTCAGCTTAACGCACTAAGTTGGCAATCACTTACTTACAAATCACCTAATATTGGTAGCCTATTTATTCATATGCTACTGACCATGGCGGCAATTATCTGTTTGCCACGTCAATTTCATACCATTGTGGTGGAAAACCATAGCCAAGCTGATTTACATAAAGCCCGTTGGATTTTTCCTTGTTACCTGTTCTTAATGGGGATTTTTGTTATCCCTCTAGCTTTGATTGGACAGCAATTACTACCGAATGTGTTAGCAGATACTTACGTGATTAATTTGCCCTTACAGCAAGGTGCGAATGGCATTGCGCTCCTCGCTTTTATTGGTGGTGCTTCAGCGGCGACAGGAATGGTCATTGTATCAACCATTGCTTTGGCAATTATGGTATCGAATGATTTAGTAATGCCCTTAATGTTACGTCGAGTACGCATTGGGCCGCGTAATTTTTCAGCCTTTTCTGGCTTACTATTAAATGTCCGTCGGGTGTTAATTGCAGTGTTATTACTTGCAGCATGGGGCTTTTACCATGTGCTAGATAATGTCCATTCATTGTCGGCGATAGGTTTATTGTCATTTGCAGCGATTGCACAATTTGCCCCAGCGTTGCTCGGCGGTATTTACTGGCGTTTTGGTAATAAAAAAGGCGTGTATACCGGTCTAGTTGGTGGGATGACGATTTGGCTTATTACTATGATGAGCCAAACAAGTATGTTGGCAGGGGATGCTGGCAGTAATTTTCTACTGTGGTTATTAAGCCCACCGCAACTGCCTATTTTACGAAGTTTATCTTCTGTTGATTGGGGCATGTTGTTGAGTTTATGCGTCAATGTCAGTTTGTTTGTCGGGATTTCATTAATAACGCGCTCGTCACTCACTGAACGTTTACAAGCGGCTTCTTTTGTTGGTGCCTCTCCTGCAGAAACAGAAGATGGGAGCTTATATCAAACCCGTGTGACGGTCGCAGAATTAGAAATGTTGGCTTCTCGTTTTGTTGGCCGTAAACGCGTTCGACATGCATTTGCTCAGTTTGCCGAGCAGCAAGATAATCGTTTAGATCCTCAACAACAAGCGTCTGCCAGCATGATCCGCCATACCGAAAGAGTATTGGCTGGCGTTTTTGGTGCATCCTCAGCAAGGTTAGTGCTTACTTCCGCTTTGCAAGGTAGAAACATGCAATTAGAAGAAGTCGCAACGATTGTTGATGAAGCTTCTGAGTTGTTTGATTTTAGCCGAGGATTATTACAAGGAGCGATTGAACATATTAGCCAAGGTATTGCTGTGGTTGATAAACAGCTTCGGCTGGTGGCATGGAACCAACGGTATTTAGAGCAGTTTTCTTTTCCGCCGGGTTTGATCCAAGTCGGTCGCCCTATTACTGATGTGATTCGATATAACGCTGAGCAAGGATTATGCGGCCCCGGCGATCCTGAAGCACATGTTGCTAAACGAGTTGAGCATTTACAGCGGGGAACGGCACATACGTCATCACGAATTCGCCCTGATGGACAAGTGATAGAAGTGCAAGGTAACCCAATGCCAGGTGGTGGTTTTGTGATGAGCTTTAGTGATATTACTGCTTTTCGTCAGGTTGAAATGGCATTAAAAGAAGCCAATGAAAACCTTGAAGCGCGAGTCAAAGAGCGAACCCAACAGCTTGAACAATTGAATCATCAACTCATGCTAGCCACTCAGCAAGCGGAGCAACAAGCGCAATCAAAAAGTCGCTTTTTAGCTGCGGTGAGTCATGATTTGATGCAACCGCTCAATGCAGCTCGCCTCTTTTCTTCTTCGTTAACTGAAGTCGCGGAGGGCAAAGAAAGTGCGCGTTTAGCCACTCATATCGAAAGTGCATTAGGAGCAGCAGAAGATCTGATTGGAGATCTATTGGATGTTTCTCGTTTAGAAGCAGGTAAATTACAAACGCATATTGTGCCGTTTAAAGTCAGTGATGTACTCAATACATTATCGGCTGAATTTGGTGCTTTAGCGCAACAACAACAGATCACCTTTGATGTGGTATGCAGTGATGCGGTGATCATCTCAGATGCCAAGCTCTTACGCCGTGCTTTGCAAAATTTCTTAACCAATGCCTTTCGCTATAACCCGAGAGGTAAAGTGTTGTTAGGTGTGAGACGTCGCGGTCTGCGTTTACAGATTGAAGTTTGGGACAACGGGCCGGGGATCCCGATAGAAAAGCAGACCAATATTTTTGATGAATTCACTCGTATAGAACAAACGGGGAGCGAGCATGGCTTGGGATTAGGGCTGGCGATTGCACGTGGTATCTCACGGGTATTGGAGCATCCATTAGATTTACGCTCGTGGCAGGGAAAAGGCACGGTCTTTTCGTTATCAGTACCATTAGGTAATGCGTCTATGCTAGCTGCTTGTTCGCAGGTATCCACAACCGAGATCAAAGCGCCGTTAGCTGGACTGAAAGTGCTGTGTGTCGATAACGAAAGTGACATTTTATTAGGAATGGAAACCTTACTCACTCGCTGGGGCTGTGAGGTTAAATTAGCTGAAAATCTTGATGAAGCTATGTGTGCTATCGAGCAGCAGTGGCAACCCGATGTGATCTTTAGTGATTACCATTTATCCCATCAACAAACAGGATTAGAAGTATTGCTGCAATGTCGTTCAAGGTTAGGTGATAGTTTTAAAGGGGTGGTGATTAGCGCAGATAGAATGACCGAAAATCAGGCTGCGATCCGAGGGCATGGCTTTGGATTTATTAGTAAACCGGTTAAGCCATTAAAGCTTCGTGCGGTACTGAATCAATGTTTGCCTGTAGAAGCGTAATGTGAATTAGCACAAAGAAAAAGGCGGAGTCCAATGGACTCCGCAAAAGCTAGGGAAGTATAGCTAAGGAGAAGTGAGGTGTTGCTTAGTGATCTTGGGCAGTGCCAGAGCCTTGAGGGAAGCGGATAGATTCCACCATCTCTTGGACATCGTCAGGTACTTCGGCAGTAAACTTATTCACCACAATCGCGACAACAAAGTTTAAACACATACCGAGAGTACCGATCCCTTCTGGGCTAATACCAAAGAACCAGTTATCAGGTGTACTTGCTGCAGGGTTAATAAATTTGAAGTAAATAATGTAGGCTGCAGTGAAAGTAATACCCGAAATCATGCCTGCTATCGCCCCTGATTTATTCATCTTCTTATAGAAGATCCCAAGAATAATAGCAGGGAAGAAAGACGCAGCGGCTAAGCCGAACGAGAATGCAACCACTTGAGCAACAAAGCCTGGTGGATTAATTCCTAAGTAGCCCGCCCCCACAATCGCTACGGCGGCACCAATACGGGCGGCGAGTAACTCTTGTTTGTCGGTCATGTTCGGTTTAAAGCCTTTTTTCAGTAAATCATGTGAAATTGAGGTGGAGATCACCAGTAGTAACCCCGCAGCGGTCGATAGTGCGGCAGCTAAACCACCGGCGGCAAGCAGTGCGACAACCCAGTTAGGTAACTTAGCAAGTTCAGGGCTCGCTAATACAATGATGTCACGGTTGATCTTCATTTCATTACGATCATCGCCAGAGTAGAACATCTTGCCGTCATTGTTTTTATCTTCCCAAGCCACAAGGCCCGTTTTTTCCCAGTTTTTCACCCAACCAGGTGCTTGCTCGGCAGGAACTCCTTTCATGTCAGGGCCATTGATCGTATCAATCATATTGACACGGGCAAATGCGGCAACAGCAGGCGCGGTAGTGTATAAAATGGCAATAAAGACTAATGCCCAGCCCGCTGATACGCGTGCATCTTTTACTTTAGGTACAGTGAAAAAGCGGATAATTACGTGAGGTAAACCTGCAGTACCCACCATAAGAGCTGCACAGATGAAGAATACATCTACCATGCTCTTTGAACCATCGGTGTAAGCGGTGAAGCCAAGCTCTGTAGTTAAACCATCAAGCTTCTCAAGTAGATACGTTTCAGAGCCATTGACCGTTGATCCCAAACCAAATTGTGGAATAGGTGATCCTGTCATCATTAAAGAAGTAAAAATAGCAGGAACCATGAAGGCAAAAATCAACACACAGTATTGCGCGACTTGGGTATAGGTGATCCCTTTCATGCCACCCATTACCGCGTAGAAGAAGACGATCCCCATACCGATAATGATCCCCATGTTGATATCCACTTCTAAGAAACGAGCGAATACCACCCCAACCCCACGCATTTGGCCTGCTACATAAGTGAATGAAACAAAAATGGCACAGAACACAGCCACCATGCGGGCAGTTTTAGAGTAATAACGATCGCCTATAAAATCAGGTACCGTAAATTTACCGAATTTACGTAAGTAAGGTGCCAGACATAGCGCTAATAATACGTAGCCGCCAGTCCAACCCATTAAGTATACGCCACCATCGTAACCAATGAATGAGATGATCCCCGCCATTGAAATAAATGAGGCAGCAGACATCCAGTCTGCAGCCGTTGCCATACCGTTAGCGACAGGATGGACACCACCGCCAGCAACATAGAACTCACTGGTTGATCCTGCACGAGCCCAAATGGCAATGCCGATATAAATGGCGAATGTAATGCCGACGAGAATAAAGGTCCAAGTTTGAATATCCATATGACGCTTCCTTAATCTTCCTGAACGTTGAATTTACGATCGAGTGCATTCATGCGATTAACATAAACAAAGATCAGAATGACAAAGGTATAAATCGCCCCTTGCTGCGAGAACCAAAAACCTAACTTGAAGCCACCAATTTGAATGGTATTGAGAGCATCAACAAATAAGATCCCTGCGCCATAAGAAACACCAAACCAGATTGCGAGTAGCGATCCCATGATACTGAGATTTTCTTTCCAATAGGCTTGTGCTTGCTCCTTGGATGCGAACGCCATTGTTATCTCCTTCACAATTAAAAATACGATATCCGTTGTTAATAAATTGTTACGGAAGAAACAATAGCAATGAAAGGAGATTCTATCTGTGCAACTTTAGTCGAGGGGGGAAAAAGAAAAAACGCCCAGATGAGGGCGTTTTTGTGAGCTGTAAATCGCTTTTAATAATGAAGGTGGCGATTATGATTAGCCAAAAGTCTAAGTTAATAGATAGAAATCTTTTATACCCATTAAAAGATTATTGACGGCAACAGCGGCCAATATCAATCCCATGACACGGCTGATGATCGCAGCGCCTACATTACCAATGTATCGTTGGATTTTGTTGGCGCCAAGTAAGAGTAATAGGGTAATCATTAATACTGATATCATCACAAGTGTCGTAATGATTTGTTCACTTAAGGCGTAGCGGTTGTTATCTGTCAGCATCACGATAGCCATCATGGCGCCAGGAGATGCAATAGAGGGAATAGCAAGTGGGTAGACAGCTAAGCTGCCTAACTCTGAATGAGCGACTTCTTCTTTGCTAATTTTACATTCATGATCGACTTTCCCCTCACCAAAAATCATGGTCAAGGCAAACAGTAGTAGAACGAGTCCGCCAGCAGCTTGAAAAGCGGGCAATGGAATTTGCATCGCTTCTAATAATACCTGACCGACAACAACAAAAAACAATAATACACCTGTTGCAATAGCAACGGCTTTTAAAGCAACAATACGTTGTTGCTGTGCAGTTAATCGTTGGGTTTGAGAAAGGTAAACAGGGACTGAACCGATAGGATCAATAACAGCCCAAATAAGAACAAATTGAGTAACTAAGGCAGTAAGCAAACGACCCTCCATAAGCTAAGGCAACGAAATAGTGTGAGTAGCCACTTACGAGTGTATCAAAATATTCACTTGTGATGTTTAGTAACATTTTATTTAAGGCATGATAACGTAACAAAATATTATGTGTTTATGAGATCATGCCGATAGTGAAAGGGACGTTATAGATCTAGTTGTTGCAACAATATAACGGCTTGGGTTCTATTTTTGACTTCAAGCTTGCGAAATATCGCGGTCATGTGTGCTTTGATTGTTGCTTCAGAAACAGTTAGCTCGTAAGCAATCTGTTTGTTGAGTAAGCCATCTGACAACATGCCTAATACTTTATATTGCTGTGGCGTTAGGGTAGCAATTTTATCTGCTAGATCTCGATAAGCATTATTGTTATCTGCGATGTCTTCAGGAAAAAAAGGTTCGCCATCGAGGACTTGATTTAGTGCTGAGACCAACGCACGCATATCACTTGATTTTGGAATAAAGCCAAACGCGCCATGACTGTGAACCTGACGAATGACTTTTTCTTCTTCGCTGGCAGAGATCACAACAGTCGGTAATTCGGGGTATTGCTGACGGAGTTGGATTAATCCAGACATGCCATTTGCACCAGGCATTTTGAGATCGAGTAAGAGCAAATCGACATCAGGCTCTTTTTCTAACAACGCAAATAAAGAATCAAGGGAGTCTGCCTCGAGCAGGTTTGCACCGCTAATCGCCATATGGACCGATTGGAACAGGGCATTACGAAACAGAGGATGATCATCGGCGATAACAATAGTGTGCTGAGCTTCCATGGCAGTACTTATTTTTATTATTAATAAACTAACGCTAACACTTCACTGATTACTGCGCAATTTTCATACCATAAAGATCGGATGTTGATCCTCTATCACTGGTTTGAGATGTAATACGCGATGCTTGTTTTGTTAAATGTGCCTCTTTTTATGAGGGTATTTGTTTATTGTGTCAGCTGCGCTTGTTGGTGCAGGTGTTCACTAAATTTACTGGCATCCATAAACCCTGTTACTCGGGCTTTAGTTGCTTGGTTACCGTTATTATCCCAGAACAATAATGTTGGGAAGCCTATAACATTTAGCTGCTTCATCAACGCTAGATCTTGTGGGGTATTAGCGGTCACATTGGCTTCGAGCAAGGTATATTTTGCTAGTTGTTTAGCTACATATGGAGAGGGAAAAACTTCTTTCTTATAGGCAATACAAGGCGCACACCAATCAGCTGTTACGTCCAGTAATACCGGTTTATGTTGGCTTGCCGCGTCTGCTAACGCGAGATCTAAATCGTCAATAGATTGGATAGAGATAAAAGTAGGGGCGGAAATGAGCTGAGATTGGCGCTCTAAATGTTTAATCGTGGTAAAGAGGAAAATAGAGCACAGACCAATAATGATCCCAAGCCCAATACTGTATAACCCTTTATATGGGATAGGGTGGCGACAGATAAACCAGAGTGTTCCGCAAGATAATAGGATACATATAATCGTTATCGCCATGATAATCGGGTAATTCGTTAATAACATCATAGTGATAACTCTTATCTTTTAGGATGTTATTAGCTTAGCAATAATTTCTTTAATTTGTGTAAATGGATGTCAAAGTTAAGACAAAAAAAAGATTGCTCGAAAGCAATCTTTTTAATAATTGGAATGCGTATTTAGAATTACAGCAAGAAGCCGCCAACAACAAAACCAAGTGCTACAGAAGTCGCTATCGTAACGACCCCTGGGATAAAGAATGGGTGGTTAAATACAAGGTTACCAATACGGGTGGAACCTGTGTCATCCATTTCAACGGCTGCCAATAGTGTTGGGTAAGTTGGCAGAACGAACAATGCACTTACTGCTGCAAATGAAGCAATCATAGTTAGCGGTGCGACGCCAATCGCCAATGCTGCTGGCATCAGTGCAACAGTTGTTGCGCCCTGAGAGTAAAGTAGCATTGATGCAAAGAATAATATCAGTGATAGCATCCATGGGTAGTCACCTAATAGAGAACCAGCAACTTCCTTAATACCATCAACGTGGGCGTTAACAAACGTTGAACCTAACCATGCGACACCTAATACACAGATACAGGCTGTCATACCTGAGCGGAATGTTGGCGCAGAAGCAATTTTTGATGCATCAATTTTACATAACCAAACTGTTGCTGCGGCTGCTGTTAACATTACCGACATGATAGCTTCGTTACGACCTAGAGTTGGGTTGTCAATTAAACCAATAGAGTGCGAGATAGCAGCGGCATAGCAAACAACAAAGATAATCGCGACTAAAAAGATGTAAGTTGCACGTTTTGCTTCAGGTTTAATTTCGCGACGGCTTGTATTTTCTGCCGTTACTAGACCTTTTGCTAGGCGTTCTTGATAAATAGGATCATCTTTTAGCTCACATCCCATAAAATTGGCAACAAAAGCGCCAACCATACAAGCAATGAATGTTGTAGGAATACAGATTGCCAGTAGTGTTACGTAGCTTACGCCGATAGGTTCTAGAATACCGGAGAAAGCAACAACGGCCGCAGATATTGGGGATGCAGTAATTGCAATTTGTGAGGCAATAACAGCAATAGAAAGGGGGCGAGATGGACGTATACCTTGGCCTTTAGCCACTTCAGCAATAACTGGTAAGGTTGAAAATGCGGTATGTCCTGTACCTGCCATTACCGTCATTAAATAGGTCACGATTGGCGCATAGAAAGTAATGCGTTTGGGATTTTTACGCAGGAAATCTTCTGCAAGCTGTACCAGCCAGTCCATACCGCCCGCGACTTGCATGGCTGCGATTGCGGTGATCACTGACATAATGATCAAGATAACATCGACAGGGATAAATGATTGGCTAGTAGGTACACCTAACACTAGCGATAAAACAATAACACCTGCACCACCGGCGAAACCAATCCCGATCCCACCAATCCTTGCCCCTAAAAAGATAAAGGCAAGGACAACAAAGAGCTCTATTCCAATCATAGAATTTTTCCTGTTTAAAAGTTTAAAAAATAGAAGTTAAAAATAAAAAGTTTGAGGTAAAAACAAAAATAAAGTCACAGCTTTTACGATGAATAAAATTCATTTTTTTGAATTAATTATTCTTATCGTGATAACGCTCATACGCCTGTTTTTATACAATTTCACACAAGTTTAATCCGTTCTTGTTAAGTAACAATGTTTTTAAATAAACGAAAAGATCTGAGATCTATTATTGTTGCAGGTATTTTAACAGGGTCATATTTGGCATGAATTGAGTCAAAACAAAAAAGCTCAAAAAAAAAGCGGGTTTTCATGTGAAAACCCGCTTTTTTACATTTTTTCAATTGCTTAGCTGTATCTTTGTGCTTTGTATTGAGGGTGCATCAAGTTTTCGATAGAGAAGATATCATCTAATTGCTCTTCAGTAAGAAGACCGCGCTCTAGAACAACTTCACGGACACTCTTACCGGTTTCAGCACAGATTTTACCTACGATATCGCCTTCATGGTGACCAATGAATGGGTTTAAGTAAGTTACGATACCGATAGAGTTAAATACGTAGCTCTCACAAACATCTTTATTCACTGTGATGCCTTCGATACATTTCTCACGTAAATTAACACACGCATTTTTTAGCAAGCTGATTGACTCAAATAACGCTTGACCAATTACTGGTTCCATAACGTTAAGTTGAAGCTGACCTGCTTCTGCAGCAAAAGTAATGGTTGTATCGTTACCAATTACTTTAAAGCAAACTTGGTTAACCACTTCAGGGATAACAGGGTTTACTTTTGCTGGCATGATAGAAGAGCCAGCCTGCATTTCAGGAAGGTTAATTTCGTTAATACCAGCACGAGGGCCAGAAGAAAGTAGGCGTAGATCGTTACAGATCTTAGATAGTTTCACCGCAGTACGTTTTAGCGCGCCGTGAACCATAACATAAGCGCCACAGTCGGATGTTGCTTCAATCAAATCTTCTGCAGGTGTAACAGGTAGACCTGTAATTTCAGCTAGACGTTGAACCGCTAGGTGTTGGTAACCTGTCGCTGCATTCAAACCAGTACCGATAGCTGTCGCACCTAGGTTGACTTCAAGCAGTAATTGCGCCGTGTAATGTAGACTTTTGATTTCTTCTTTTAGTAATACACTATAAGCATGGAACTCTTGGCCTACCGTCATAGGTACTGCGTCTTGTAGCTGAGTACGGCCCATTTTTAAGATGCTAGCAAACTCTGTTGCTTTCACATCGAAGGCCGTCTTTAGGTACTCTAGTGCTTCAAGCATGTTAATGATGCTGTTATATACCGCAACGCGGAAACCAGTAGGGTAAGCACAGTTAGTCGATTGTGACTTGTTTACGTGATCGTTTGGGTTAATGATGTCATATTCACCTTTCTCTTTGCCCATAAGTTCAAGAGCAAGGTTTGCAATCACTTCATTGGTGTTCATATTTACCGATGTGCCAGCACCACCTTGGAATACATCAGAAGGAAATTGATCCATACAACGGCCTGTTTCTAAAATAAGATCACAAGCTTGCTCGATGTAGTTACCGACTTCTGAAGGTATCGCGCCAAGTTCTTTATTCGCCATCGCTGCTGCTTTTTTGGTGAAAACCATGCCGCGAACAAACTCAGGTACGTCTGAAATGGTGGTATTAGAGATATTAAAGTTTTCGATTGCACGTAGAGTGTGAATACCCCAATACGCGTCTGCTGGAACGTGACGCTCACCAAGAAGATCTTCTTCGATTCTAGTTGCAACATTCAGTGCTGCTTCGTTATTTTTTTCAAGATCAATCATCTGAGACATAATATAGCCCTTTGGGAATCTTTTAATAAAATCAATGGGTAAGCCAACTATCCAAGCAAAGAATCCGTTTCGCTAAGTTGAAGCAAGATGATCGTACCTGACATCTTAATTGATGCTGATGATACTCCCCTGATTGGCTAAAAACATAACCCAGATCACTTTTTACGTTAGCCTGAAAATATTTGCACAGAAACGCGATCATACTCACAAAAGTTGTTAACACCTGAGCGGCTTATTTATCTAAAAATGAAAATAAATAACAAAATATGAACAAGTTGTTTGGAGGGGAAATGTGTTTTTAAGACCCAGTTCAAATATCACTGTTGAATTATTTGTTAACGATTTTTTATCTTAGGCGACACGGTATTTAGCGTTTAAACATGTAATACTATATTGAGTCATTCAGCGTTTTGAATAACCAATACGTTATAAAAAAGAGGTTAGGTGTGTTTGCAATATTAATGCTGCTTTTTATCGCCGTTCCAATGATTGAAATTGGCTTATTTATTCAGGTCGGTGGCTTTTTAGGTTTTTGGCCAACCATGATGTTAGTGTTTATTACTGCCGTCGTTGGGGCTTCTTTGGTACGTAGTCAAGGTTTAGCGACATTAATGTCTGTACAAACTAAGATGCAGCAAGGACAAATGCCAGCACAAGAAATTGTTGAAGGTGTACTGTTAGCCGTTGCTGGGGTTTTATTGCTCACGCCTGGATTTATGACAGATGCCTTAGGCATGTGTATTTTACTGCCACCTATTCGCGCCAAGATTGCACAGCAATTAATGCAGAGAGTAAAAGTACAGAGTAATTTTAATCAGTTTGGTGGTGGTTTTAGCTCGGGGTTTGATGGGCAATCAGCAGGACCGTTTGGTCATAAAAATGATAATGGTGATGTTTTCGATGGTGAATTTGAACGTAAAGATGATCAAAATGACAACCATCAAAACCCACGCTTAAAGTAGGTGTTTAAACGTAAGATATAAAAAAGTATTAATAAAAAAGGCAGCGTTATCTGCCTTTTTTATATTTACACTATTCATATTTTAGGTGGGCGTAACTAGCGAAGATAAGGTCGTTTTTTGTAATCGCCGCGCATACAAATAAGCACAAATACCGCCAATAACATTGGCAATAGAGATACCGATAAATAGCCCTTCCGTACCATAGTACAAGCTACCTACCCAAGCGCTTGGCAGCAGAAAACCAAATAAACGTAACAGATTCCAAATCAGTGCGTTGACAGTTTTATGTAATGCATTGAGCGCACTAATGAGTAGCATACATACTGCTTGTAAACCATAACTGGCAGGTACAACTAATAAATAATGCCAAAGTTGATGTTGTACCGTTGCATCACGAGAAAACAGTGAAGCTAATGGCACACTGAGTGGCACCATGGCGATAAAAATCAACAGTTGGAATAAAATCGCAAAATGCATGGCAGTAAAAAGCGCTTCAAATGCACGTTCAGGTTTATTGGCGCCAAGGTTTTGCGCCATAAACGGCATTAATGCTGAGCCTAATGCCATCATTCCTATCACTAAAATTGATTCAATACGCATCGCGGCACCGAATGCGGCAACTGATGTGGTGCCTTGTACGGCAAGCAATGACATTAATAAAGCACTCGATAATGGATTGAGTGCGTTTGATAATCCAGCAGGCGCGCCAATATGTAATATCTGCTGCCAATCGGATTTTAATTTTAGGAGTACTGGCGTAGTGAGTAATTTTTCACGGCGATGGAGCAAATACAGTGAAGCGGTTAATGCTACAGCCCAACTGATCCCGCTTGAGATTGCAGCGCCTTTCACTCCTAATTCTGGAAACGGGCCGTAACCAAAGATCAATAAAGGGTCGAGGATACCGTTAATTAAGCCAGCTATGATCATAATTTTCGCAGGGCTTTTGGCATCGCCTGTTGCGCGTATTGCACTGTTACCCGTCATTGGGATCACTAATAAGGGGATCGCGATGTACCACACTGTCATATATTCATGGATGATTGGCAGTAAATCCGCACTGGCGCCCATTAAGGAAAAAAGTGGATCGATTGTTAGCCAACCAACGGTTGAGCCTAACACCATTAAAATAACGGCAAGCAATAAACCATGCGTGGTGAGCCTTGCTGCACTTTTGGTATCACCACTTCCGAGTAAACGTCCAATGCTGGTGGAGATCCCAACACTCATTCCCATGGTGATACAGTTCAAACCAAAGGTAACGGGAAACGTAAAACTGACTGCGGCTAATGCATTGGTGCCAAGTAGTGAGATAAAAAATGTATCAACCAGATTAAACATTAAAATAGCAATCATACCGAATACCATTGGTACTGCTAAACGGCGTAATGCATCTGGGATCGGATCGGATAATAAGCCGTATTTATCAGGCTTGTTGTTGGTTTCCATGGCGGTCTCATTGTAAGGATGCTTGCATACCCTAATGCAAAGAATGTGATCGGGCAAAAGTTCTCAAATAAATAATGAAAAAAAATCGGTCTAAACCTTGGGTTCTCTCTAATTAGACCCAACATGATTAGATAATAGAAAAGTCGCCAAACATCAGTTTGTGTGTACATTCATGTATGGAAATTACCAATTATCAGGAGAGACGACCGATGAACATTCGTCCTTTACACGACCGTGTTATCGTTGAGCGCCAAGAAGTTGAATCTAAGTCTGCTGGCGGCATTGTATTAACAGGTTCTGCAGCTGAAAAATCAACTCGCGGCAAAGTACTTGCAGTAGGCAAAGGTCGTATTTTAGAAAACGGTTCTGTTCAGCCACTTGACGTTAAAGTTGGCGACACTGTTATCTTTGCTGAAGGCTACGGTACTAAGACTGAAAAGATCGATGGCAAAGAAGTTCTAATCATGTCTGAAAATGACATCATGGCAATCGTTGAATAATCCGATCACATCGAATTAAAAATTAAGAAAGGAAACGCAAGATGGCTGCTAAAGACGTTAAATTTGGTAACGACGCACGAATTAAAATGCTAGAAGGTGTCAACATTCTAGCTGACGCAGTAAAAGTAACATTAGGTCCTAAAGGCCGTAACGTTGTACTAGACAAATCATTTGGTGCACCAACTATCACTAAAGATGGTGTTTCTGTTGCGCGTGAAATTGAACTGGAAGATAAATTCCAGAACATGGGCGCACAAATGGTGAAAGAAGTTGCATCACAAGCTAACGATGCGGCGGGTGACGGCACAACAACAGCAACAGTACTTGCACAAGCGATCATCGCTGAAGGTCTAAAAGCAGTCGCTGCGGGTATGAACCCTATGGATCTTAAGCGTGGTATCGACAAAGCGGTTATTGCTGCGGTTGAAGAGCTAAAAGCGCTATCTGTTCCATGTGCTGATACAAAAGCTATCGCACAAGTAGGTACGATTTCTGCGAACTCTGATGCAACTGTGGGTAACCTAATTGCTGAAGCGATGGAAAAAGTAGGCCGTGATGGCGTTATCACAGTTGAAGAAGGCCAAGCACTTCAAGACGAACTAGACGTTGTTGAAGGTATGCAGTTTGACCGTGGCTACCTATCTCCATACTTCATCAACAACCAAGAAGCGGGTTCTGTTGATTTAGAAAGCCCATTCATCCTATTGGTTGATAAGAAAGTATCAAATATCCGTGAACTTCTTCCTGCATTAGAAGGCGTTGCTAAAGCATCTCGTCCTCTACTTATCATTGCAGAAGACGTTGAAGGTGAAGCGCTAGCAACATTAGTTGTGAACAACATGCGTGGCATCGTGAAAGTGGCTGCTGTTAAAGCGCCAGGTTTCGGTGACCGTCGTAAAGCAATGCTTCAAGATATCGCAGTACTAACAGCTGGTACCGTGATTTCTGAAGAGATCGGTCTTGAGCTAGAAAAAGTGCAGCTAGAAGATCTTGGTCAAGCTAAGCGTGTAACTATCACTAAAGAAAACACAACAATCATCGACGGTTCTGGTGAAGAAGCGATGATTCAAGGTCGTGTTGCACAAATTCGTCAACAAATTGAAGATGCAACATCTGACTACGACAAAGAAAAACTTCAAGAGCGTGTGGCTAAACTTGCTGGCGGCGTAGCGGTTATTAAAGTTGGCGCAGCAACTGAAGTTGAAATGAAAGAGAAGAAAGACCGCGTAGAAGATGCACTACACGCAACTCGCGCAGCGGTTGAAGAAGGCGTTGTTGCTGGTGGTGGTGTTGCACTTATCCGCGCAGCATCTAAAGTTGCAGGCCTTACTGGCGACAACGAAGAGCAAAACGTGGGTATCCGTGTAGCACTTCGTGCAATGGAAGCTCCTATCCGTCAAATCACGAAGAACGCAGGTGATGAAGAATCTGTTGTTGCTAATAACGTACGCGCAGGTGAAGCGAACTACGGTTATAACGCAGCAACTGGCGAGTACGGTGATATGATTGAAATGGGTATCCTAGACCCAACAAAAGTAACTCGCTCAGCACTTCAGTTCGCAGCATCTGTTGCTGGTCTTATGATCACGACAGAAGCAATGATTACTGACAAACCGACTGATACTCCTGCAATGCCTGATATGGGCGGCATGGGTGGTATGGGTGGCATGGGCGGTATGATGTAGTGCGACGAGAGTCGTGCTGTCTGAGATCCAGTTCAAACTTTTGAATGGACTCTCGCTCTAGTGGTTGAAAATTAATCGCCACTAGCCTAAGGTAGTCAATGAGGTTAACACCTCATTGACTAACCGAATTGAGTGATAATCTGAAACACTCAAGCTTTCAGCTGATTAAAACACTACCTGCGTAATGCAACTCTATATAATTTCTAAGTTTTTTTTAGAATATTTATATTATCTGGATTCTCCATAATCCCTCTAATGGCATGAACTTTGTCATAATATTCTTATATCTAATTAATTTTGATATTAAGATATCTATAAATTGTCGATTGAAATAAAGCTGTTCTTAATGGAACTAGATTTGATAGGTTTTAAATATCAGTCTAACCATATATTTACGTATTTAGTTATCTTGTTATCTTGTTATCTGTTGATATCCAAGGTTAATTATATTGAGTAGATTCAGAAAGCTTTCTTTCTATAAGACTTAAATCACAAAATATGTACTTAATCGATTGATTATGATGCATATCTGCTCTAAGGTTTTATTGAGATATTTTTTTAATGTATTTCATAAACTAAATTAGGTGATGATCTGGAACACCTAAGCTTTTAAGTTGATCATCCTCATACATTGCTAACTGCAATAATATTAATTTCTCGACTGAGAAACTAAAATACTATGGAAATCCATCCACACCAGCAATCATATTTCTATGTTGAGAAGCTTAAAATCATTACTTGGTTTATTTTGATCTTAGCCTGTATTAATTCTCATAGAAATATTCCCCAAATATGATCTAACCAATCATACAACCAACTTAGACAGTCACGACTTAAGCTCTTGTCTGTATTGTTCGAAGTTAAACTATCGAACCGATTGTGCAGTCAATCGTAGCCTAGGGATAGGGCAAATTTGGTAACAAATTGTCTGAAGCTTCCTAACAATGTACTCCTGTGCAAACAGTTAATATTGAACGTGAGTTCTTATTAAGACAACCTAAATACAGTAGGTTTAGAGGCTAGGCTAGATAATAAGGTGAACACATGTGAACTGTTGTTAAACACCGTCAACCGCACTAAGCGAAATGTATTGATACGCTTAAACCAAAAGGTATGTGGCATAGTTATTTCTTTTACATCTAGGGATACACTGCTTATAAGCCACCGGTGAATAGACAGCACCTAAGTTATTTTTGTACAGACATGGGAACTCGGTAAGCCCTACTATCCGCCCTTGTTGGCAAGTGATTCGTAAGATGATCTGATGGATAAGAGGGTAAAGGACGAAGGAAAAAGCGAATGTTCTACTGTAATGGTAGAAATAGAGGTTCAAAATTTGCCTCACGTGAAAGCGGGCTGACTTCTTTCTGGTCTTTAATCGTGTGAAAACAGGTAAAGCCACCAAACATAAACATACGTTTAGACGTTAAACTCGAACTAAACCCTGAGGGATGAAGGCTATTTTATCCCTCTAGGGATAATTCTGTCTTTTCTCTAGGATCTTGGTTCGCCCAACTAGGAGAAGAGCAAGATGAGTAATTCTTCCGTATTACCTGCATTCTCCCACTCGGCGGAGCATTGGCACAGTATTAACTGGGAACTGATGCACCATAGAGTGAGGGGGCTACAGGTAAGGATCGCGAAAGCAACACTAAAATCTGATTGGAGACAGGTTAAAAAGCTGCAACGCATGCTAACTCGTTCGTTTGCTGCCAAGGTGATAGCCATTCGGCGTGTCACCGAAAACAGAGGGAAAAACACCCCGGGTGTTGATGGAGAAATTTGGAACACTCCGGTTTTGAAGTGGGGAGCCATAGATCAGCTGACGCGTAAAGGTTATAAGCCCAGACCGATGAAGCGAGTCTATATTCCTAAAGCTAATGGCCAGCGTAGACCGTTGGGAATACCAACCATGCGTGATAGAGCAATGCAGGCACTATACCTGTTAGCTCTTGAACCCATATCGGAAACCACGGCGGATCGAAACAGCTATGGCTTTCGCCCGAATCGCTCTTGTGCTGATGCGATCGAACAATGTTTCGTGAACCTCAGTCGTAAGACTAGTGCCCGTTGGGTACTGGAGGGTGATATCAAAGGGTGTTTTGACTTTATCTGCCATGATTGGCTTATCGCCAATATTCCTTTGGATAAGGCGATACTCAAGAAGTGGCTGAAATCTGGATTCATGGAATCTGGGAAGTTTAACTCGACGGAGGCGGGTACACCGCAAGGTGGGATTATATCACCTGTACTCGCTAATATGGCCTTAGACGGACTGGAAACGGTGATCGAATCCCACTTCGGGAAGAAGAACACGAAAGCCAGTTACAAAACTAAGGTTAATTATGTTCGTTATGCAGATGACTTTATCATCACGGGAATCTCGAAAGAGCTACTAGAAGATAAGGTCTTACCAATAGTTGAAGCCTTTATGGCAGAACGGGGATTGCAATTGTCAGCAGAAAAAACGCTGATCACGCACATAGACGACGGGTTCGATTTTCTCGGGCAGAATTTGCGTAAATACGACGGTAAGATGTTAATTAAGCCGTCAAAGAAAAACGTGAAGAGCTTTCTGCGCGGTATACGAGATTATCTCAACAGCCATAAAACGGTGCCAGCTTCAGCGGTGATAGCGAAGTTGAATCCGATGATCAGAGGGTGGTGTAACTACCATCGCTGGGTATGTGCGAGTGAGACATTCAAATATATCGATTACAGGATCTGGAAAATGTTGTGGCAGTGGTGCCGCCGAATACATTTGAATCGCCGTAAGCGCTGGATTAAAGACAAATACTTTAAAACAGTGGGGGATAGAAACTGGGTATTTAGTGCACCTAAACCAAATGGGAATGATGGGCACTATCGTTTGCTTAGTGCAACGAGAGTCAAAATCGACAAGCATGTTAAAATTCGGGCATTAGCTAACTGTTACCTACCTGAAGACGAACAATATTTTGAGCGTCTAAAGATGCAAAGAATGAAAAAGTCTATGCAAGGTAACTGGAAGCTATGGAAAATTGTCGAGAGACAAGATTACAAATGTGCGGTTTGCCATCAGCAGTTTAACTCGGAAGATGAATGGGATATTCACCATATTGTCAGAAGAGTAGATGGTGGCACGGACATTAGCTCAAATTTGATGATGTTGCATATTAACTGTCATCGGCAGCTACACCAATTAGAGTGAACGAATTTTAATTTAAATCATATAACTATCTGTATTTTTGCTTAAATTTTGTTTTTAATGGTTGTTTTCTACATGCATCACCCACATATATATTAGTGTTGTTGTATATTAGGGGGTAAAGTATGGGAAAGAATCAATGGGTAGTAAAAAAAGGTGAGCAATGGGGTGTTAAAGGTGAAGGAAATGAAAGAATTACTTCATTTCACAACACACAAAAAGACGCTATTGCTGCTGCTAAATCCATAGCAAAAAATCAAAAAAGCGAACTTATAATACAAGGTAAAGATCATAAGATTCGAGAAAAAAACTCTTACGGTAATGACAGCTACCCACCAAAAGGTTAAATACAACTTTGTTGCTGGTTCATGATGATTCCAGAACTTATAAAGACTTGAGCCGTATGCGGGGAAACTCGCACGTACGGTTCTTAGGGGGCGGTGGTTGTAGCAATACACTACTGCTACCCGACATCCATTAATAACAGTAGAGATTTGTCTCTTAGTTATTTGAAAAGCCGAGCGTGATGCTCGGCTTTTTTATTGTCTGACAAATATAGAACCAAGATGCGTAATATTATTTTATTTTTGTACATAGTTTGCCGGGAATATTCCTTAAAAAGCTGCACAAAAATAAAGTCATTTAAAAACAGTGGGTTATGTGAGCATTGCGATGTGTTAGCTTATATTGTTGAAAGTGTACACCTATTTGTTGTTCTGGTCGTGTAAAGGTGTTCATCTTGTCCTGTTGTTCTCTCTAATAGACTCAGATAAAAATAAGGCGTGATTGTTATAATCAAGCGTGTAATTAGTAAAAATGGCGTACAGTATTTTATCTAAAAAACACCAATAACCACATCTTAATTCATAAGTATATAAAGATTTCTATTTGCATGTTTTTGTTTAAGTAAGTGTCTTTATATTTTTATTGTGTTTTAACTTAACTAAGCCACTTAAATATCATAAATATATTAAAACATGTTTTTTGTGAAATAATGTTAAAAATGTGTACGGCAATATTCCTTTAATAATACTTAATTAAATTATCGACTTTGACGTGGTCGATAAATATGTTTCCCCAGTATATTGACAGCCATGAACTATCGCTCACCTAGAAAAAACCTCCAAAAGCTGTACTTTATTTTTGTTGTTTTATTTCAATTACTTACGTTAAAATCAAAAGGCACTGCAAATGCGACTGAATTTGAGCGCAAAAAAGCTGTAATTTTTGTGTTTAGCTGTACAGGTTGGTTCGGGGAGATGATTTTGATGTCTAATAGGGCTGGAAAAGATGGTATTTAGTTATAAAAACGCCCCTGTATTGACAGAGGCGTAGTGAATATCAAAAAGGGAGTCTATTAGCTTTCGCTAGGTAGGTTATCCTGATTTAATGAGACCCACGCAGCCATAAAGCAAACAATGAAGGACTGGATGAAACCACGTAAATCGATATCACCTTGAACTAATACATCATCGGCGTTAGTTTCCATGTTAAAAGAAACGGTACGATCCTTTATGCTGAAGAATACACGACCAACCAGTACTAGGTTCTCACCATTATCGTCTGGGTTGTAAACCATACCTGCGCCAATTTGATCGTGTTCAGTGATAGGTAAAGCGCTAAACGCTAACTTTTCAGCACCTTCAAAGCCAAAGCCTGCGTAATGCTTACTTGGATCTTCTTGCTGTAATAGCTGAGAAAGCATCTCTGTATAAGTCTCTAGGGCTTCTTCTGGTACATCTTTAGTATTTACCTGTCCCATGTCAAAAGGCTTTTCATCTTCAATCATAGCAACGTTATAGGTAAAGTCTGTCATTGTTAATCCTTTGATCTTTAATATCATCATCATTATATAACGTACTACGTTAACGTAAATTTGAACTGTCTGATAGTGTTAATCTCCCAGTGATTAATGGATGTTTTAACGATCACATTTATAGAAATGTGATGATATATTGTTTCAAACTTTGCTTTTTCAGTGAATAGGTAAGCTGTTACTTACTAACTATATTAATAATAAATAAGATATAAAGAACTCAGTGGTATAAAAGCTTTAGTTTGTTGAGGAAAAAGCTTAAAAAGCTGTACGGAATTAATTTGCTTATAATCAATAGGTTATATTGGTTGATTGAGGTTTTTACTTGAGGATGATTCTGTTCTGCTTTTTGCTGTATTTTAAGTGAAAAGCTGATCTTTATTTTAGTTCATAGTTGCCGTTGTTATGAAATATAACAACGGCGATTTCAAGTTATTGATTTAATTGAAACCTTTTGCTCTTGTTGGCATTTTTTTCAATATATTCGATGATCATACCAGCAATATCTTTACCTGTTGCGGCTTCAATGCCTTCAAGGCCTGGTGATGAGTTGACTTCCATGATTAATGGACCACGGTTAGAACGCAGTAAATCTACACCTGCCACGCTTAATCCCATTGCTTTCGCTGCTGCAATCGCCGTTTTACGCTCTTCAGGTGTAATACGGATCAGTGATGCACTCCCACCACGGTGTAGGTTTGAGCGGAACTCACCTTCTGCTGCTTGGCGCTTCATTGAAGCAATGACTTTATCGCCAATAACAAAACAACGGATGTCGGCACCACCGGCTTCTTTAATATATTCCTGAACCATAATATTGGCTTTTAGGCCCATAAAAGCCTCAATCACACTCTCTGCTGCTTTTTGAGTTTCAGCTAATACTACGCCAATCCCTTGAGTTCCTTCCAATAACTTAATAACTAAAGGTGCACCACCGACCATTTTGATTAAATCAGGCACGTCATCTGGTTTACTCGCAAAGCCAGTAACAGGCATACCAACACCTTTACGGCTTAATAACTGTAATGAACGTAGTTTGTCGCGTGAACGAGAGATAGCAATGGATTGATTGACAGGGAAGACACCCATCATTTCAAACTGACGTAACACAGAGCAGCCATAAAAGGTAATGTCTGAGCCAATACGCGGAATAATGGCATCAAAACCTGTTAAATCATTGCCCTCAAAGTGAATTGAAGGCTGCACGGAGTTGATGTTCATATAACAACGCAGTGCATTAATAATTACAGCTTCATGTCCTCGTTGCTCACAAGCTTCAACAAGGCGACGGGTGGAGTATAGGTTAGCGTTTTGCGACAAAATGCCAATTTTCATTGCGTTACTCGCGACAAATAAGAGGTGATAGTCAGCAGCGTTAAGTTTGGCGAACTTGTTAAAGATATGCTGCTGTATGAATCGCGACTATGCGCTTAAAACAATAAAAAATCGATAGCCTTAATGATGATTTTTTTTGATTGTCTTGGATAATTTTATTTATCGAAGAGGTATAAGTAACATGATGTTCTTTTTAATGTAAGTATAAATAACATCATGTTACTTATGCTCGGTTGTTATTTTTCTTGAAAAGCTGTACATGATATTTTAATTGTTATTAATCAATATCTTATATGTGAGCTGCCATGTTTCTTTAAGTGGTTGTGATTTCTCGTTCATCTTTTTGGTGTAATTTCAATAAAAAGGTGATCGTTTTATTTTGGGTGTAAAAAAAGACGATTAAATCGTCTTTTTTCGTGTTGCTGTTGGGTTTATGGCCTATTCAAGCAGTAAGTCCAGCGGCGTTTTACTTGCTCGTCCACCGATTTCTCTGGTGAGTTTAGGGACTAGATACCCCGAGACTTGGGTGATTAATCCTGCCATTAATTGACGAGCCGTTTCATCATCTACCATATAATGCGCAGCGCCTTGCACGCGGTCTAAAACGTGAAGGTAATAAGGCTGAATGCCTGCATCAAATAATGCTTCGCTAAGGTCTGTTAATGTCTTTACAGAGTCATTAATGCCTTTTAGCAGTACGCCTTGGTTTAGTAAGGTAACATTGGCTTGTTTTAGCTTCTTCATTGCAGTGGTTAGCGCATCATCTATTTCGTTTGCATGATTAATATGAGTCACCAAAATCGTTTGTAAACGCGTCTCTGCCAGTATTTGACACAAATTATCAGTAATACGGTTAGGGATCACCACAGGTAACCTGCTGTGGATGCGTAGGCGCTTGATATGAGGTATTGCTGCAATATGCTCAACAAGCCATTGGAGCTCATGATCTTTCGCCATTAAAGGATCGCCACCGGATAAAATCACTTCATTGATTTCAGGATGGGCGGCGATGTACGCAAGGCTTTGCTGCCATTGATGTTTGTTACCTTTATTGTCGCTATATGGAAAATGACGACGGAAACAATAACGGCAGTTTACCGCACAGCCCCCTTTGACTATCAGCAATACACGATTGTGGTATTTATGCAGTAACCCTGGAATATCGTTCTGCTGCTCTTCTAGGGGATCGACAGAGTAACCTTGGTGAACTTCGAATTCTTGCTCTAAGGGTAAAATTTGACGTAAAAGTGGGTCATGTGGGTTGCCGATTTCCATTTTATCAACAAAGCTCAATGGAACACGTAGCGCAAACAGTTTCCTTGCGGCGAGGCCATTTTCCCATGGTGTGGGATCAATTTTGAGCAATTTGAGTAACTGAAAGGGATCAGATATCGCATTCGATAGATCATTAAGCCAGTTTTGCTCAACAGATGGCACGTTTAGGGGTATGATATGCGACATTAAATACAACTCGAAGATGTTAAGAGGATTAGAATGGCGTCTTTCAGCACCAATGAATTCCGCGGCGGAATGAAAATTATGCTAGATAATGAACCATGTGTCATTATCGAAAATGAATTTGTTAAGCCTGGTAAAGGTCAAGCGTTCAACCGCGTACGAATCCGTAAACTTATTTCTGGTAAAGTTTTAGAGAAGACTTTTAAATCAGGTGAATCAGTTGAAGCTGCGGACGTAATCGATACTGATCTTGATTACCTATACAACGATGGTGAATTCTACCACTTCATGAACAACGAAACGTTTGAGCAAATTGCTGCTGACGTTAAAGCTGTTGGTGATAATGCTAAGTGGTTAGTTGAAAATAACACTTGTACGCTAACACTTTGGAACGGTAACCCAATTGCTGTTACTCCACCAAACTTCGTTGAGCTAGAAGTTACTGAGACAGATCCTGGTCTTAAAGGTGATACACAAGGTACTGGCGGCAAGCCAGCAACACTAAGTACTGGTGCTGTTGTTCGTGTACCTCTATTCATCGCTATCGGCGAAGTGATCAAAGTTGATACTCGCTCTGGTGAATACGTAAGCCGCGTTAAGTAATTAATCGGTTTATAAGGTCGTTATATCATTAACGATGAAAAGGTCGCGTAAGCGGCCTTTTTTGTTTCTATTTTTTGATGTTGATGGAATAAAGGTAAGTTAGAAACTGTCTCCATCATAAAATTTAGATAATAAAAAAGCACCGCAAGCGGTGCTTTTTGTGTTTTTGTATAAAGCTTAAATCATGAATACAAAAATAATGGATAGGGCGGTGATCAAAAACGCAAATGCGTAACAAACAATCTTACCGACTACACCTGCATGGATTTTTAAATCATGCATACCGTGGTGCAAACGGTGCATCGCATGCCACATTGGTAGCGATAGAGTTACGATAACAAATAGCGCACCAATAAAGCTTGTTGCGAAATCTGCTGCGCGATCGTAAGTCATTGCTTCTGGGCTAATAATGCCAAGAGGAACAAGAATACCGAGCACTAGAATTGTAACCGGTGTGATCATTGCAAACCAAGTACCGCCAGCACCGAACAGACTCCACCATACTGGCTCGTCAGAACGTTTAGGATGTAAATTAACCACGACGGACTCCTTAAACTATCGCAAGAACAAACAAGGTAATAACAGCAACAACAGCCCACTGAGCAAGAATGATAATTTTCTTATCAAGCAATTTGCCTTTAATACGAATAGGCACAACTTGTGGCATCATATTGAAGTAGGTGAATGCGTGGAATAGGCTACCTGCTAAGGCAAGAATATTTAAAATAATCACAATAGGGTTAGCCATGAAATCTAACCAGCCTTGCCATGCTTCTGGACCTTTTACTAGGCTACCTAAACCAAAGGTTAAGCAGATAGTAAAAAAGATCAAAGGTAATACTGTTGCTTCACGGATCATGTAGAAGCGATAGAAAGAGCTGTCTTTCCACCAAGTACGCTTCATTTCACGAACGTAAGGTTTACGATTGCTCATCCTTATGCCTCCATCGGTTTGATCATCGCAATAACGAAATCTTTAGAAGACTCCACTTTGCCTTGGTTAACAGCCGCAGCTGGATCAACGTGCTTAGGACAGACTTCCGAGCAATAACCTACAAATGTACAGCCCCACGCACCGTTTTCGCCATTGATAAGCTCCATACGCTCATGTTGACCGTTATCACGGCTATCAAGGTTGTAACGGTGAGCCAGAGTCAATGCCGCAGGGCCTATAAACTCAGGGTTTAAACCAAACTGAGGACACGCGGCGTAACATAGACCACAGTTAATACAGCCTGCAAATTGCTTATATTTCGCCATTTGCTCTGGTGTTTGTAGGTTTGTACCATCTTCAGGCGTGCGATCGTTACCAATGATGTATGGCTTAATTGCTTCAAGGCGCTCAATAAATGGCGTCATATCGACAATTAAATCTTTTTCAATCGCAAAATTTGCTAAAGGCTCAATTTTTACACCGTTAGGGTAGTCACGTAAAAAGCTCTTACAAGCGAGCTTTGGAACGCCATTAACCATCATGCCGCAAGAGCCACAGATAGCCATACGACAAGACCAACGGTAGGATAAATCCTTATCTAGGTTGTCTTTAATGTAACCAAGCGCATCAAGAACAGACATGGTTTCATTGAACGGTACTTCGAATTTTTCTAGGTACGGTTCTGCGTCTTTTGCTGGGTCATAACGCAGAATTTCAACTGATTGAATGCGAGTCGCTGACATTATGCCTTTTCCTCTTGTTGCTCTGTGGCTGCTAGTTTTTCAGCAGAGTCTTTTGCTGCAGCTTCGTCAGCGGCAGCACCATATAGACGTGCTTTTGGTTGAGATTTGGTGATCGTTACATGGCTGTAATCGATAATTGGCGCATCTCCATTGTTGTAAAACGCTAACGTGTGTTTTAGGTAGTTCACATCATCACGTTCAGTACAGCAATCATCTAAGCGTTGGTGTGCACCACGCGACTCTCTACGATTAATCGCTGAGTGTGCCATCGCTTCAGCCACCTCTAGGCCGTAACCAATTTCAATTGCGTATAGCAGATCGGTGTTAAAGACTTTGCCTTTATCTTGAATTGAGATGTGCTTGTAACGCTCTTTTAGCTCAGCTAACTTATCAATCGTTGCCTGCATTAAATCTTCTTGGCGATAGATACCACAACCCGCTTCCATGGTGTGACCCATTTCAGTGCGGATCTCTGCCCAGTTTTCATCACCTTCTTGTGCCATTAGGGCATCAATACGTGCTTGAACAGCATCAATTTGTGCATTGATCGATGCGTCATTCCAACCTTTGAATTCCTCAGCACGTTTAACCGCGTGCTCACCAGCAACACGACCAAATACTACGAACTCTGCTAATGAGTTAGAACCTAAACGGTTGGCTCCGTGAAGACCGACAGAAGCACACTCACCCACAGCAAATAAACCTTTAATACGAGTTTCACATTCGCCATTTGTTTCAATACCACCCATGGTGTAGTGAACAGTAGGGCGAATTGGGATCGGCTCTTTCGCTGGATCCACGTTGACGTAGGCTTTTGCTAATTCACAGATGAATGGAAGACGTTCATGTAAGTATTCTTCACCAAGATGGCGTAGATCTAGATGTACCACATCACCAAGTGGGTGCTTGATGGTGTTACCTTTTTGTTGTTCATGCCAGAAAGCCTGTGACACTTTGTCACGAGGGCCTAATTCCATGTATTTGTTCTTTGGTTGGCCCACCGGTGTTTCAGGGCCCATGCCGTAGTCTTGCAAGTAACGGTAACCGTTTTTATTTACAATGATACCGCCTTCACCACGACAGCCTTCCGTCATCAAGATACCTGTGCCTGGAAGACCTGTTGGGTGGTATTGTACGAATTCCATATCACGTAGTGGAATACCGTGACGGTACGCCATTGCCATACCATCGCCAGTGACGATGCCACCGTTAGTATTACAGTGGTAAACACGGCCTGCACCGCCCGTTGCCAGGATCACTGATTTTGCTTTAATACAAATCAACTCACCTTCAGACATGTGGATAGCAATTAGACCTTGTACTTCACCATCTTCAACTAAAAGATCAACCACAAAATATTCATCAAAACGTCTGATTTGAGAGTACTTAATTGAAGTTTGGAATAAGGTGTGTAGCATGTGGAAGCCAGTCTTATCTGCAGCAAACCATGTACGTTCTACTTTCATACCACCAAAACGACGAACGTTCACTTCACCGTTTTCTTTACGGCTCCATGGGCATCCCCACTGTTCCATTTGGATCATTTCACGAGTGGCGTTTTCTACAAAATATTCAACAACATCCTGTTCACATAGCCAATCACCACCGCCAACGGTATCGTTGAAGTGGTTATCTAAGCTATCTTCGTCCTTGATCACGGCAGCAGAGCCACCTTCAGCCGCAACAGTGTGCGAACGCATTGGATACACTTTTGAGATCAGTGCAATTTCTAGTTCTGGGTTAGCTTCTGCAGCAGCGATGGCAGAACGTAGGCCTGCACCACCTGCGCCGATTACAGCGATATCTGTGGTAATAGTCTTCACAGCTATCCTCCGAAGGTAAGACGGTAAAAATTGAAAAGACGCGCGCGGCGCATCTATCCTTGAAATCCTGAGCGCATTCTATGAAACCCTGTGATTAGATAAATTGATTTAGACGCATGTTTTTACCTAAATGGTCAAAAAATGTAAGAAGATTACAAAACCTGTGATATTTGTCACAATCGATCATGTTTTAAAATTGTCATCTCTTTGTATTTGTTGGTTTTTATGTTTAATAAATGTTAATAGATGTATGGTGGTTATTTTGTTTTTATTGGGAGTTTCTTCTAACTTGATGATAGAAAAGATAAATAAAGAAATGATTTAGTGCGGGGGATATGGATGTTGAAAACTAACGGTTTGACATTAAGTTTTCATCAGCGAGAAAAAAGAGAAGCTATTTTTTCATAATTTATTCATATCTCTATCCGATATAGAGACTTTGTTGCGATCTCTTGTGGGAATCAGCGACGTTTATTGCTGAGCTCTGATAAAATGTGAGCATTACTCAATTTCATCAAAGAAGAAAGTTTATGTCTACTTGGCAACCTACTGCATCTATCGAGCAACTCAAAAAACGCGCTCATCTGTTAGCGGTTATTCGTCAGTTTTTCGCCGCTCGTGATGTGATGGAGGTCGATACTCCTGCCATGAGTCAAGCAACGGTGACGGATGTACACCTACATACTTTTCAAACGGAGTTTGTAGGACCTGGGTATGCTGATGGGCAAACGTTATTTTTAATGACCAGCCCCGAATTTCACATGAAACGATTACTTTCTGCGGGAAGTGGGGCGATTTATCAGATCTGCAAATCTTTTCGTAATGAAGAGTCTGGTCGTTACCATAACCCCGAATTCACCATGTTAGAGTGGTACCGTCCTAACTTTGATCATCATTTGCTCATGGATGAAATGAATGACTTACTGCAGTTAGTTTTAGGTTGTGGGGCCGCTGAGAAGATGACCTACCAACAGGCGTTTATTAACCAACTTGGCGTGTGTCCTTTAACTGGCACAATGACGGAACTTAAAGCGGCGGCTGCAACGCTAGGGCTATCTGATATTGCTGAACCTGAAGACGATCGCGATACCTTATTACAGTTGTTATTTAGTATTGGGGTTGAAGGTAAAATTGGTCAGCATGTACCGGCTTTTGTTTATGACTTTCCTGCCTCGCAAGCGGCATTGGCGCAAATTAACCCCACGGACCCTCGTGTGGCAGAGCGCTTTGAGGTGTATTTTAAAGGTATCGAATTGGCGAATGGGTTTCATGAGTTAGCAAATGGTGATGAGCAATTACAACGTTTTGATCAAGATAATCAAAAGCGTTTGGAGATGGGATTAAAACCTCAACCGATTGATATGAATTTGGTTAATGCACTACGTGCTGGCTTCCCTGACTGTGCGGGTGTCGCATTAGGTATCGACCGTTTGATCATGTTGGCATTAGGGCTTGATCACATTGAAAAAGTGACGGCCTTTCCTATTGATCGAGCATAATCGGCAATATTTTTGAGACGTTACGTTTGTTATAAACGTAAAAAAGCACGGTAATTATCATCATTACCGTGCTTTTTTATTACGTAAGATAAATTTAACTGATATGTCCAAGATGCAGATAAATATCAACAGAGGACGGTATCAGGGCGACCGCAAATTTACCTAAAACAGCTTAAATTCATTTAGATAGTCCGCAAATAGGATTTCAAGGCGTCTTATCTTTAATAATCCAATATAGAGAATTTATGTTTTAAATGCAAGTAATTCTCATTACGTGCTTATTCAACGATAATTCGAGCATTAATGGGTTGTACTGGTCGGTTGTTATTGCCCATGACTTGATGCAGTTTCTCGGTTTGATCTTTAGAGCTGTATTGTGGTGTTTCTAACACAAACCAGCGAACACCTTCAGTACATGGTGGTGTCGTTAGCGAGCCATTGAATTGATAGTACTCTCGCTCGCGAGGAAGAAGGTTATTCGGGCTCAGGTCATCGGTGAAATCGATGGTATTGCCTTTAGTTGGGATATTTTTGAGTAAAGAGTTAAGAGCATTGTTCTCACGTAAGCCGTTTTCAAACATCACTGCGATAACGGCAATGTTGCCTTTATCATCTACATTCACAAAGTGCGCTTCTAACGGGTATTGCTTACCGTTGATTAAGTTTTCAGATGGCGTATGGAAATGAATTTGCTTCAAGGTATACGTATCGCCATCCACAATCAGCTTATTATCGCCACTTACGAGTGCTTCCACTGTATGCCCATTATTGGTGATATCTGTGATTTTTCCGTCGTACTTAATTCGCAGTGGGGCAAGGTTTGTTTGTAGCGCAGAAGTGATGTTAATTGGGCTTTGGTTTTTACCTAATCCACACATTGGATAGCTTTCAGCCCAGTGTTCGTTGCTTTTGCCATAGCCCCAGTCAGCGGCTTGTGCAGTTAGAGACACTCCTGCAAGGAGAGAAAGAAGAACTAAAGATGCTTTTTTTATCATGTGAAAACCTTTGTTATATCGCATTTTATATAGTGAAAAAGCGGCGCGTTGGTGTTGTCAGGTTAAGGACTGACATAACGGTATTTATTCTAGATAGGTATGATGGTAAGTCGAATACGAGAGAAAGGAAAATAAGATTATCTTTGTTACGGGTTTACGGTATTGAGAGTGGAGGAAATGTCATATTCTTTAGTGCAATGGTTGATCGATGATTACATGGCGTCGTCAACTAGAGCCCAGTGTTTACCGTATTATGGATAAGAAAAAAGGGCTATATTAGCCCTTTTTTCTTTTATCTATTATTACAGATCTTGGGAGATTTGCTCTGCGTAAGGCTGACCCATACGTGTTATTTGTAGTGGTTTCATTTCCTCTACAAAACGTACCGTACCTTTAGGGAATAAGTTGATCACCGTAGAGCCGAGCTTAAAGCGGCCCATTTCTTCACCTTTTTTCAGGCTAATTGCTTCAGTACCTGTTGCTGGGTAATCCCAACGACGTACTTCTGGGCCCGTTGGCGGTGTTACTGTTCCCGCCCACGTGGTTTCGATACTGCCGACAATCGTAGCACCAACAAGTATCTGTGCTAATGGGCCAAATTCGGTATCAAAGATACACACAACACGCTCGTTACGCGCAAATAGATTAGGGACATTTTCTGCAGTTAGTGGGTTAACAGAGAAAAGATCGCCGGGTACATAAATCATTTGGCGTAGCACACCATCGCATGGCATGTGAACACGGTGGTAATCACTCGGTGATAAGTATAGTGTCGCGAAATCACCGCCCATAAATTCATCGGCAAGATTTTTATCGCCACCTAAAAGTTCACAAGCATCAAAATAGTGACCTTTTGCTTGGAATAAACGGCCCTCTTTGATTGGACCGAGTTGGCTAACGCAAGCATCTGCTGGGTGGCTAATGATACGTGTATCTTCATTAATTGGACGCGCCCCATCTTTTAGTTCACGAACAAAGAAAGCGTTAAACGTTGGGTAAGCCGTAGGATCGGGATTACGTGCTTCTGCCATATCAACATTGTATTGTTTGATGAACCAACGAATAATCGCTGTGGTTACTTTGCCGCCTTCTAATGAAGCCAGTTTGCCCACTAAACGTGTTAGCGCATGCTTTGGCGTACAATATTGCAGGCCGATTTTTATCTTATCTAGCACAATTAATCTTCCGAAAAATACCACTTAATCAATAGTCTAGCTGCTTCTGTCAAAGACAAAGAACAACCCGAATCGGCAATGATACCTAACTCTTAGGGGAAAGTCAGGTTATCTGCATGGGTGGCTAAGAGTTTGAGAGTCGAGTCCAAAAATGAAGAGCATCCCTAAGAGAGTATAGGCACTCTCTTAGGGGAGGGGGATCAATCAGGCTTGTTACGAGAAAATTGGCGGTTAGCAACATTTTCCGACATGCTTTCAATGATCTTATGGTAGCTATTGAAACGGTCTTGGCTAATTTCACCTTTCTCAACGGCTTCACGCAAAATACAGCCCGGATCGTTTTTATGTTTACAATCGCGGAATTTACACCCACCAAGGTAATCACGGAATTCAACGAAAGCTTCTGTTACTTGCTCTGATTCTAAGTGCCACAAGCCAAATTCACGCACTCCAGGTGAATCAATCAGATCACCACCTTCTTCAAAGTGATATAAGCGTGCCGCTGTCGTGGTATGTTGACCTAACCCTGAATTGCTTGAAACATCACCGATATCGGCTTCAACTTCAGGCATTAAGGCATTAACCATACTTGATTTGCCCACACCCGATTGGCCCGCAAAAATACTGGTATGATCTTTTAAGTCTTGCTTTAAGCCATCTAAGCCTTCGCCTGTATCGGTACTGACAAGGCGAACGTGATAACCAATTTTCTCGTATTGTGCGAGTTTTTGTTCAACACCTTTACGCTCGTCTGCGTTCAATAAATCGACTTTATTTACGACAATAAGCGGCTTAATGCCGATAGTTTCTGCGGCAATAATATAGCGATCGATTATATTAAGAGATAGCTCTGGTAAAATAGCAGAGACGATAACAATACGGTCAACGTTGGCTGCGACTGCTTTTACGCCATCATAGTAATCAGGACGAGTCAGCATTGATTGGCGCTCATGCACCGCTTCAACCACGCCAGCAATACCTTGTAGGGTTTCAACCCCTGGACGCCAAACAACACGATCGCCAGAGACGAGACTTTGAATGCTGCGACGTAAGTTACAGCGATGAATTATGCCTGTTTCGGGATCTTCGACATCAGCATGTTGGCCGAAACGAGTGATCACCAACCCTTCTCGCGCATTTTCTAATAATGACTCATCCCATTGGACGTCATTTTTTTCGCGAGTTAGGCGTTTATTTTGGTTTGAGCGGACGCGTCGGCTCTGACCTTTAGTTAGCTTTTTCTTTTTTGCCACAAGAATATCATTCAATTTGGTTAGCTTTCGGTATTATCATACATGGTTTAGTCACAAAATAGGCAATATCGAATGACAATCAGCGACAAGAATCTCATTTGGATCGATCTTGAAATGACAGGATTAGATCCAGAAACCCATAAAATCATTGAAATAGCGACAATTGTTACTGATCCTCAACTCAATATTTTAGCGGAAGGTCCTGTACTTGCGATCCATCAGCCTGAAGCTGAGTTGGATAAAATGGATGATTGGTGCACAAATACGCATACAAATAGTGGTCTAGTTGAGCGTATTCGTAAAAGTACCGTAACAGAGCAACAAGCGGTGGCACAAACAATTGCATTTTTAGAGCAGTGGGTTCCTAAAGGAGCGTCACCTATTTGTGGTAATAGTATTGGTCAGGATCGTCGTTTCTTATACAAGCATATGCCTCAGCTTGAGCAGTACTTTCATTACCGTTATTTAGATGTCAGTACCCTAAAAGAATTAACGCGTCGATGGAAACCTGAATTATTAGATGGGCTTAATAAAAAAGGTAGTCATTTAGCGCTTGATGATATTCGCGATTCAATTGATGAATTACGCTACTATCGAGAGAATATATTTACAATTTGATGGTTAAATCGGCACTTGAAGAACTTTCTTCGTTTTTTTCTGCAGAAGCCTTGCATCAGTCAATTTTAGTCGTATAATGCGCAGCCTCGAAAGGAGATAACGTGTTTGTTTCCTTTCGATAAAAATCGGACGCGGGGTGGAGCAGCTTGGTAGCTCGTCGGGCTCATAACCCGAAGGTCGTTGGTTCAAATCCGGCCCCCGCAACCAATCTCTTTTAAAGAGATGTGATGCGACACTAGCTCAGCTGGTAGAGCGCAACCTTGCCAAGGTTGAGGTCACGAGTTCGAACCTCGTGTGTCGCTCCAAATTAATATTCATGGCTACGGCGGTGAATAAAAATAGTTGTCACCCAACTTAAAACAGGTGCAAAATCGGACGCGGGGTGGAGCAGCTTGGTAGCTCGTCGGGCTCATAACCCGAAGGTCGTTGGTTCAAATCCGGCCCCCGCAACCAATCTCTTTTAAAGAGATGTGATGCGACACTAGCTCAGCTGGTAGAGCGCAACCTTGCCAAGGTTGAGGTCACGAGTTCGAACCTCGTGTGTCGCTCCAA
>NZ_PYOM01000022.1 GCF_003026365.1 Photobacterium angustum
TGTTCTGAACGACAGGTATCGGATAAAACGAAAGTTTTATCTCCGTGTGGAGCGGTAGTTCAGTTGGTTAGAATACCGGCCTGTCACGCCGGGGGTCGCGGGTTCGAGTCCCGTCCGCTCCGCCACTCATATTAAGCCCTAGTCGAAAGACTGGGGCTTTTTTACATTTGGAATAAATGAGTTAAATGTATTTGAATGAGTTGGTAGTTCAGTTGGTTAGCCTCTTTATTGGAAAGCTTAGCGACCTGTCTGTCACGCCGGGGGGCGCGGGTTCGAGTCCTATCCACTCCGCCACTTATATTAAGCCCTAGTCGAAAGACTGGTTTTTTTTCGTTTGTAAGAAATGAATATGATAGTGGGGGAGTTCGCTTGGTTAAGATTTTAAATAGAGAAGCTTAGCAGCCTGTTGCGTCGAGATGCGCTGTTAGGAGTGGCAAGTCCACTATTTTTGAATAAAAAAGCCCTGCTATTGCTAGCAGGGCTTAGAAAATTCTAATTGTAACTTTAGATTAGATAACAACTTTACCGTCTTTCACTGCTAGCGTATCACCTGTTGGTTTATGCTCCATTCGGATAGTATCTTTGTCATCACCTAGTTTATATGTTACATCATAACCAATGGTTTGCTCAGTTTTACTATTTTCTGTGTGACAACGCTTTTCCATTGTTGTTGTGGTATGACCTTCTTGGTATTTACCTTGAGCCATATTACCAGCAACACCACCGGCTACAGCACCAGCTACTGTTGCGACTTTCTTACCATTACCACCACCAACTTGGTGTCCAAGTACACCGCCAGCAACAGCACCAGCAATGGTACCTAATACTTTATTTTCGTCTTTAGGAGCGACTTTATGAGTCACAGCAACTTGCTCACAGACTTGGTGTGGTGTGGTTACTGTTTTAGTGACGGCTTCTACTGATAAAATCGTTGCTTCTGTTGGTTCGCTAGCGTGAGATTTTTCATTACACCCTGTTAACGATAAGCTTGAAATAGCAACCAGTGCACTTAGACCCATAATCATATTTTTTTTCATCATATCTCTCCTTAATTTTCTAAAGACTATTCTCCTGATTAGTTCCTGTTTAATGACAGAGCGTTGTAATTTAAATGTAAGCTGATAGTAAAATATTGAATGTATTTAATGTTGTTGATTCACTATATGGATGAAAGGTGGGTGGGGGGGAAGACTGGTTTTATTTTTTAATAAAGGGTGAAAATAAGAAACTTAAATTGATTAACTAAATATAAATCACTTTAAATTGAGGAATAAAATAACTCGGTTAATTATTATCATCACTGAGTGGGCTTGTTGGAATGAATAATTCAACAGAAATCCCTTTAGCCGATCAAGTCAAAGGTGTTATTAAAGAGAATTGGAACATCCTATTTCTAGCTATATTAATAGTTAGCATCGGTCAGCTTAGTTTAGGCTTAGTCTTTCCTTTGTTACCTTGGATCCATCTTGATTTTAAAATTAATCAAAATCTTGCTGAAGGACTGATTGTTAGTTATTTGATCGGATATGGTCCATCACAATTATTTTATGGACCGTTATCTTATGTTTATGGACGTCGGCATGTATTATTAATCGGGTTATTGATCTCTATTCTTGGATTAGGAATTATCTTAACTTTTCACCATTACTTTTATATTTTGATCATAGGACGTTTTATTCAAGGTGTTGGCGGAGGGTGTGAATCAGTTATTGCACGTTCTATGCTACATGATAGCTATAAAAATAAATTCTTTTTATCAGCGATGACAGGGCTATCAATTATTTCAGCATTTACGCCAATATTCTCGCCGATTATGGGAGGATTAGTGAATCATCATTTTGGTTGGTTTGCGGTTTTTATTTGCTTGTTTATCTATACCGTTTTAGGTTTTTTAATTTTATTTTTCTATTTGCCTGAAACATTAACTACGCCTCGTGTCTCGATCTCATTTATTCCTATATTTCAATACTATGTAACTTTGTTAAAAGATCGATACTTTCTTTCTTATGCCATGATCGGTTGGGTTAATTGGGCGCTTGTTATATTTTCCGGTTCATTAGCTCCATTTATTTTAGAATCACAATTACATATCTCTTCAGCAAACTATGCCTATTGGTCAATTATTCCTGCGGTAGCGTTTTTATTTGCAAGTACATTATGCTTTATATTGAGGAAGTCTTACGGTACGCACCATATTGTATTTATTGCTCCTGTTATTCAATTGAGTGTGGTGATGATCTTTTTATCACAACCAATGTCACTATTGACGTTAACAATCGGCTTTATTGGTGTTGCTATTGCTCAAGCGCTGATTTACCCCTGTTCTCAATCCTTACTATTGGTACCTTACAGTAATCAATTAGGGACAGTAAGTGCGCTTTCTGGCGGTGGGCAAATGTTATTCTCAGCTATTTTTATTTTTATCGCATGGCAGTTTAATCTTGATAATTTTTACTCACTGACAGCTATTATATTTATTACATCCGTCATTGGACTGCTATTTGCCTTGCTTGGCAAGCGATGTACGGCAAGTGCATCACTAGAAAACGAATTATTTAAGTAATAAAAAATCGGGAAATGTTTTTTTCTTTATTACAATGTACATTCGTAAAACAATAATAAAGATAATACTGCTTAAGGTCGCAATATCTGGGTTAATGTGGTGCTCAGTTTGGAGAATATATAAGTAACAGCCAATAATAACTGGGCTGGCATAAAATTCCGTATTGTTAAACATGGTAGGGCGGTTGGTGAGAATATCACGCAATACGCCACCAAAGACGGCTGTTATCATTCCCATGGTGATCGCAACGTATGGCGCGTAGTGTTGTGCGGTAAGGGATTTAGTAACCAGCACGGAGAACATTGAAATACCAATCGCATCCAGAGTCACAATGAGACGTTCGACTTTTTCTTGTCGTAAATGTGGTGCAAGAAAAAAACCAATGAAAGAGCTAAGTAATGCCGTCCAAAAATAGGATGGCTCTCTTATCCAAAATACCTGATTTGTGGATAGTATAATATCCCTAACGGTTCCGCCTCCGAGCGCTGTTACCCACCCAATCACCATGATACTAACGATGTCTTTACCTTTATTGGATTCACTGATCACGGCACTTAATGCGAAGGCAATAATACAAATAATTTCAATGGAATGAATGAACATGATAGACCTATACGATTACCAAGCAATGAAAGTCGGTTGGAATCGTAGCATGAGGGTAAGGTATTGAAATGGGGTAATAATGAGCTTAGTGTTTTCAAAAATAAAAGGCCGGTATAAACCGGCCTTGAAGTATTTATCGTGTTCGATTATCGACCACTGTGATCAAATGTTTTTACATCTTCAGCAGTGCATTTAGCTTGTGCATGTGTATTTAGAAAATCAATTGAACGTTTAAAGTCAGCAATCAATAGATTAGCTAAATCAATCGTTAGACCTTGTTTAACTAAGATACGTTGTACCACAAGATCTTGCGCGTTTGCAGGTAAACTATAAGCAGGCACTAACCAGCCACGAGTGCGTAGACGATCCGCTAAGTCATATAAGCTAAATGACACATCAGCATCATTTTTTAAGCGCCATGAAATTGCTGGAATACCTTTTTCACGGTTACCGTCAAATAAGAATTCAAACAGATTAAATTTGTTTAACTCTTTAACGAGGTATTCGCATACATCGTAACTTGCATCATGAATACGTTTGTAGCCTTCATAACCTAAACGTAGGAAGTTGTAGTATTGCGCAATGATTTGTCCTGCTGGGCGAGAGAAATTCAAGGCGAAAGTCGGCATGTCACCACCTAAGTAGTTAACATGGAATACTAAGCCTTCAGGTAAATCTTCTTTACTACGCCATACAACCCAACCACAGCCTAAAGGCGCTAGACCGAATTTATGGCCTGAAGTACTGATTGATTTAACACGCTCTAAACGGAAGTCCCAAGGATCAATTTCTGGTGCACAAAATGGTGCTAGCATTGCGCCGCTTGCACCGTCAACGTGGATATCGATAGAGTTACCAGTATCATGTTCGTAAGTATCTAGTGCATCAGATAACGGTTTTACTGTTTCGTATAAACCAGTGAAAGTTTGACCGAAAGTCGGTACTACCATGATAGTGTTTGCATCGACAAGCTCTAACATGTCTTCTGGCGTCATACAGTAATGACCATCAGCCATTTTTGTTTCACGCATTTCAATGTCCCAGTAGCGGGCAAATTTTTCCCAACAAACTTGGACTGGACCACAAACCATGTTTGGTTTATCGGTTGGTTGACCAAGAGCACGACGCTTTTCACGCCAGCGCCATAGGGCAGCTAAACCACCTAACATACATGCTTCACTGGAGCCTGTAGTTGAAGTACCAACGGTAGTTACTGATTCTGGTGAATTCCATAAATCCGCTAAAATATGAACACAGCGACCTTCTATTTCAGCAGACTGAGGGTATTCATCTTTATCAATCATGTTCTTATCAATGGATAGATCCATTAATTTATGCACTTCATCTTCTTCCCATGTTTGGCAGAAGGTGGCAAGGTTTTGACGTGCATTACCATCAAGGTAAAGTTCGTCACGGATCATTTGATAGATCACGTTAGGTGCTTGTTCTTGCTGTGGTAGCTTGGTAGTTGCCGCAACGTTATGAATAGTATCTGAACCATAAATTGGATCATTACCAGTTTTACGTGTTACTTCATGAAGAGCCATAATTTTCTTCCTACCTTAGTGTTGCTTACTGTTAAACAAGTTCCAGCCCATAGTTTGAGCGACATGTTTGATCATTAATTGTCCGCGTACGCTATTACCAAATTGGTCGATACGAGGTGAGAATGCAGCGATTGCACCTACGTTTGGAATAATGGTAACTAAACCACCACCAACACCACTTTTTCCTGGTAAACCAACATCATAAGCCCAGTCGCCCGATGTGTCGTAAAGCCCTTCCATCATCATTTCAGCTAAGATATGAGAGGCATTTTCAGGGCTAAGAAGCTGTTGTCCTGAAATTGGATTTTTACCGCCATTAGCATAAGTGGCACCTACCGTTGCCAATTCAACAGTATTGAATAGCGTCGAACACTGACGAGTGTAAACATCACACGCTTCAAGTGGATCAGAGTAGATACGGTTTGATGATTCTAGTAACAAAGCAATTGCACGGTTATGGGCGTTGGTTGTTTGCTCTGACTGATTCACATCCTCTGAAAGCTCAATGTTCGCTCCAGCTAGCGCTGATTGAAACGCGAGAATTTTCTGCCAGCGTTGTTCTTTATCATCAGCTTCAATTAGGCTTACCGTTGCCATTGCACCTGCATTTACAAGCGGTGTTAGTGGTTTACCGTTATGGAGTTCAAGCGCCATCACTGAATTAAACGGTAAGCCCGTTGGTTCAGCACCGACTTTACTGTGAATGGCATCTGCACCTGATTGTTCTAGTGCTAACCCTAATGTCATGATCTTTGAGATAGATTCAATGGCATATTTGTAGTCAACATCTTGGATTTTAATGACTTCGCCTGTGACAGAGACGAAAGCCAATCCACATAAATCAGATGGAACCGATGCTAGGAATGGGATGTAAGAAGCATTAGCGCCATCTTTGTTGCCTTTATGCAAATTAAACGCTTGTTGCATAACGGCAGCGACATCTTTTTTACAACACGACATATTCATTTCCTTACTGATTCAATGTGTGAGTAACTTTGTCTGATGGGTTAATTACACCTGGATGAACGTTTTCAATTTCCCAAGTGAATGGCGCAAAGTCTGTAACCGCTGGATCTTTCCAGTGAGGTTTGCGGGCTTTGTAGATAAATAGCGGAACAGATACAAAGATGATGGTTAGCACAACTAAGATACCTACGTATTCTTGAGGGCTACCGACAGAGATCTGACCGGGTGGAATGAATGAGAAGATGAAGGCAGTTAAAGAGCCAACAAAACCTACGCCACCAATAAACCACATACCACCATTACCACCAGGGATTTTGAATGCACGTGGGCGGTTTGGTTGGCTATAACGTAAGTGAATGGCAGCAGCAAACATCAATAGGTACATCACAAGATATAAGATCACTGTAAGCTGACTTAAGATCTGATAAGCCGCTTGTACAGAAGGAAGTACCACAAATACGACTGAGAGAGCGGTAACAAGTAGACCTTGCATCAACATGATATGTGATGCCATGCCGTGTTTGTTTGTGTATTGCCAAAAACGAGGCAAATAACCGCCTTTTGCCACAACAAGTAGTGCTGAAGAAGGACCAGCAACCCAACCAACAACACCCGCTAGTACGCCAAGAGCTAAACATGCAGCCATGACAGGCGCAGCCCAGCTAATACCAGCCCAAGCAAACATGTCATCGTAAGTAACCAGTAAGCTTTGAGTTAAGCTAATGTCTTTTTGAGGGATAACAAACGCAATAGCTAATGTACCGAGTACGAATACACATACCGTACCAAGTGCAGCGATACCGATAGCGATAGGGTAGTTACGTGGCGCATCATCAACTTCTTTAACGTGAATAGCGTTCATTTCCATACCGGCATAGAACAAGAAGATACTGGCAGCAAGAACAACATTATTAAAGTTAGAGAAGTCAGGAATGAGTTTATCCCAGCCTAATTGGATTTGTGGTGTATTACCGGCGAAGAAATAAGAAAAGCCTAATACAATTAATACGATACCAGGAATAACAGTACCAATTAAACCGCCCCACTTAGCGACTTTAGAGAAAGCTTCAGTACCACGTAGAGCAATGAAAGTGGCTATCCAATAAATAGCTAGCACAATGGCAAGTACGAAGAATTTGTTTTCTGATAGGGCTTGGTCAAAAGTATGGTTAGGTCCCATAAAGGCAAGGGAAACAGAACCGAATGTTAGTGCTGTTGGGAACCAAACGGTCACCTCAATCCACAACATAAAAATAGCAACAAGCGCAAGTTTTGGACCAAATGCTTCACCTACCCAGCGGAAGATACCGCCTTTTTCCGACCAACCTGTTGCGAGCTCTGCTGCAACCAGTGATACAGGAATAAGAAAAACAATAGCAGCAAAAATATAATAAAAGATCGAACTTAAACCATATTCTGCTTCGGCAGGAAGACCACGCAAACTCACCACGGCAACAATGTTTAACATTGCCAAGGCGAATACGCCGATCCTCCCTTTATTTATTTTGTCTGTACTAGCCATATCAACCTACTTTAAAAATTTATATATTGAACATACGTGGGTTAGGTGTCCTTGTAGGCGTATAACATTCTAAGAAATATTATATGGAGACAGGTGTTACCTAATGGTGAGAAAAGTAGCATCAAGTATTTGCATTTAATATTCCTAAAAAACATACTTTAAGTTGCAAATATTCATGTTGTTTTAATGAATAAAAAGAGTAGATATGGAGATTTTTTATACTTATCTGAATTAAATGAGCGGTTATTAGAAATGAAGTAAATAAATTTACTTGATAGCATTAAACGGTCTATGAGATTCTAAGTTTAAGGACTTAATGGATGGATAATATAGTGAAATTCTTTTTTCAACGCAGTGAAACGGACTCGGAAATACGCATAGAATTGAAGACAGCTCCTTTTTATTTGCTATTAGCAATGATTGCAGGCTGGTTAGCTATTAGTTTTATTTTGAAATCTAATGAGGCTGGTTCAATCTTTTTACCAGTACTTATAGGTTTTATCATGCTGCGATTTTTTGCCTTAATTAAAGCGCAGAAAGAAGTACTCGCGGCGATGAAAGATCGTCGATTAACGACTCAAGGTAGTAAGTTTTCTTTTAATAATCCGTTTATTTATATTATTAAAAAGAAAGTAGATGACACTAAACTAGAAAAATAAGTATTAACCTTTTATAAAAAAGCGGCTCACTAAAATAGTGAGCCGCTTTTTGTTATCGATTATTTATCGGCTATATAATTAGTTATTACTGTGTAATTCGCTGTTTAGCTCAATCGCAGTTTTGTTGGTTAAACATTCGATTTGACCTGTCATAGAGTTACGACGGAACAGTAGATCAGGTTTGCCAGCAAGATCGCGCGCTTTAACCACTTCTACAGGTTTACCGTTAGCATCAAGCATTTGTACTTTAGAGCCAGCCGTTACGTATAGACCTGATTCAATAGTACAACGATCGCCCATTGGGAAACCAAGACCCGCGTTGGCACCTAGTAGGCTGTTTTCACCGATAGAAACGACTACTTTACCACCGCCAGAAAGGGTACCCATGATAGATGCACCACCACCGATATCAGAGCCATCACCCACAACAACACCTGCAGAGATACGGCCTTCAACCATGCTCACACCAGTTGTACCCGCGTTGAAGTTGATGAAACCTTCGTGCATAACAGTTGTGCCTTCACCCACGTGTGCGCCAAGACGAACGCGAGAAGTATCTGCAATACGTACACCTGTTGGTACCACGTAGTCCACCATTTTAGGGAACTTATCAACACAATCGACAGTGATCGTTTCACCGTTTAAACGGGCTTCCATTTGACGATCAGCAAGCTCTGGAAGATCAATTGGACCTTTGTTTGTCCAAGCGATGTTGTGCAGTAAGCCGAAAATACCGTCAAGTACTACGCCATGAGGTTTAACTAAGCGGTGCGAGATAAGTTGTAGCTTTAAGAAACCTTCAGCAACAGATGATGGAGCGAGATCTGTTTTTAGCATTACCATCACAAGCGGCTGAGAAGACAGTGTTGCTTTTGCTGCAAACTGTGCACTTACTTCATCGTCAGCATCTTCAAATGCAGAAGCAATAGCTGCACATTGTTCTGGTGTTACTTCAATCGCTTGGTTGCCGCCACGGTAGCCAACAATCGTCGCAATATCTTTTACTAATTGTTCTGATGGATGAAGCGTTGGGGTTGGGAAAAACGCTTCAATAATTTTTCCATCACGGTTTTTAGTGGCCGTACCTAGGGCAAGTGAAAAGCTAGACATGGTTACCTGTTCTCCATTACAAAAAATGTGATGTTAAAGACACCTTACATTGAGGTGGAACATCAAGATAAGCCCGAGAGATCATTTGCAACGAGCAGATAACTCCCGATTAATAAAACCATAATAAAGACACTTGGTAAGATATAGAAGAGCCGAAAGAAAAATCAGAGCAAAATGATGTTTTTTTTACGAATATGTTGGCTTAAAAGGAGGGAATAGCCCTTAAAGATGGGACAAATTACTGGCTGATATTTGCTCTTTAATGGAGTTTTTATTGCTGAGTTATAAAAAAACCTCCAGTAAGGAGGCTTTCAACAGCGAACGGGATAATTTTAAAAATTATGCTGCGTCTTCTTGCTCTGGGCTATCAGCAACGACTTCAGGTTTTGCTACCTTCTTTTTTGCTGCTGGTTTTGCTTTTTTCGCGCCTAACGCAATTAATACTTCTTCACGCTTTTGCGCTAAGAACATAGATAGTTCTTCTTGCTTGGCTTCATCTTCGAAAAGCTCACTTTCGCTAAGTAAAGTAAACATCTCGTCAGCCATATCTAGCATTTTGTCGTATGCGTCGGCTTCGGATTTAGAGGTGAAAGTCATCTTTTCTTCTCCGTTGCGCTCAACTACATATTTGACGATAACAGCCATGGTCATCCTCTCCCGAAATTGATTTACTGGCTGTTTATACAGTAGCATACTAGCTTCGTCCAGTGCTAAGCGTGTTAATGTGATGACTAGAGAAAAATTTGACCAAATTTACATCAGAGCAGCAGAAAGAAAAGGGGGCGATATCGCATTGGAACAGCGATTATCACTGCCACTTAGTTGCAATGAATTAAAAGCGATCACAGATGATCGGTGGCTTGCGTGTTTAACCCAAAAAATCTTTCAGTGTGGTATTCGCTGGCAGGTAGTACGAAATAAATGGGCAGGTTTTGAAGAGGTGTTTTTTGGTTTTAATATCGAAAAAATGGGCTTAATGCCTGAGGAAATGTGGGAGCGTAAAGCGCAAAACCCCGAAATTATTCGTGATTTAAAGAAGGTAATGACGATCCCTGAAAACGCTAATATGATCCATCGTGCAGCAGTCGAGCATGGTTCATTCGCCAATATGGTTGCCGAATGGCCAGAGCAAGATATTGTAGGCTTGTGGCTTTATTTAAAGAAACATGGCAAACGTCTAGGAGGCAAAACAGGTGCTTATAGTTTACGTGCGATGGGCAAAGACAGTTTCTTGTTTACCAAAGATGTGGAAAGTTATTTGCGCCATACGGGGATAGTAGATGGTGGGCGGGACACATTAAAATCATGGCGAAATGCACAACATGCGTTTAACGATTGGCAACAAGAATCAGGCCGATCCCATACTGAGATCAGCCAAATCATTGCTTACAGTGTGGGTGATAATCGTGTTTAGCAAGCTTGTTTAAGGCGTGTATGACAATTAATCAAAGGTCCATTGCTGACTAAATTGAATAAAGGATTCTAGCAATGGGCTTTGGTACTTTTCTTTATGGAAAATCAGCCAGTATTGTCGGCGCATATCTAATGGCATGGGTAATAAGACAATCCGCTCTTCTTCTACTGCATGTAACGCTGCGCGTTGTGAAATACAGGTAATGCCAAGTCCTGCTGCAACACTATTGATGATCGCTTCTGTGGTGTTTAGTTCAAAAGCTGGCGTCCAGTGCTCTAAGCGTGGCGCTAAACGATTTAAGAAAAACTCGCGTGTTCCTGAGCCTGATTCACGCAGAACCCATTCGGAATCTTCTAGATCAGATAAACGTAATTCTTCAATTTTTGTCAATGGGTGATCAGGATGGCAAGCCACCACCATATTATCTTCGAGCCATGGCTGCACAATAAGATCTGAGTGCTGGACCTTACCTTCCACAAAGCCTACATCTAATTCAAATTCACTGAGTTTTTGACATACTTGTGCGGTGTTAGAAATAAACAGTTTTTGGTGACGATGTTGGGTTGCTGAGCGGAAATCTCGAATTAAAAAAGGTGTTAGCTGATTGCCGACAGTATCACTTGAACCGATTTTCAGCTCGCCAGCAATAACATCGTCTTGATCAAATAGTTTTTCGATAGTGTTAGAACGCGCTAATAATTCGTCAGCTAATGGTAGTAGTTTTTTACCTTGCTCGTTGATCAGTAGGCGGTTGTTGTTGCGATCAAACAGTTTATGATCAAGCTGCTTTTCTAGCTCAGACAACGCCATGCTCACTGCTGGCTTGGATAGAAATAACTTCTCGGCGGCTGCGGTAATGGTACGCTCTTGGGCTACGGTTACGAAAACTTTCAATTGTTTTAGCGCTATATTCATAACTATCCTTTGTTGAAAACTCATTGTGCAAGGTCGTTATTTATCATCAACGACGGTAAAATCTCGCCTCTAAAATTTTTGTTAAGTTTAACTTAACGTATGTTTAAATATATTCAGATATTATAAAACAATCAAGCTGGATATACTTAATTACATCAAAAAGACACAGACAATTCGCTAAGAGCTATCAGGTAAAGGCGGAGAGAGAACATGATTAAGACGACGAAAAGAAAAGTAGCTGGTGCACCAACACCAATGGCAGGTTTAGCACTGGGTATTGGTAGTATTTTATGGAGCTGGGAAAATGGTGCGACACTTCATGGTTATGCACAAATCACAGGTGCAGTTATTGCGGCACTGATGCTACTCATTCTAATTGCAAAATTTTTATGGCATCCAAAACTATTGTGGAATGATTTATCTCACCATGTAGTGGGTAGTGTTGTTCCTACCTTTGCGATGGCATTAATGGTGGTATCAAAAGCGATTGGATTATACCTATCAGCGCAAGCAGGTGCTTATCTTTGGTTATTTGCCGTTGCGTTACACGTTATTTTCTTAGCATTATTCTTATACCATCGTGCATGTGATTTCCATCTTCACCACATGGTACCTAGTTGGTTCGTACCGCCAATCGGTATTATTGTTGCTGATGTGTCGTTCCCTGGTATTGCAGAGTTACACCCATTAGCAAACGTATTGTTAATCTTTGGTATGTTGTCATACGCAGTCATGCTTCCAATGATGATTTACCGCTTTATGTTCCGTGATGAAGTGCCAGATGCTGCAAAACCAACTATTGCGATTATGGCAGCACCAGCAAGTCTATCATTAGCGGGTTACTTAACAGTGACTGCGACCCCATCACCAGTAGTGGTTGCATTACTAGCAGGTATTGCAGTGTTGATGACAGCGGTAATTTACCTCGCTTTCTTCCGCTTATTACGCTTAGAGTTCAGCCCAGGTTACGCAGCCTTTACGTTCCCAATGGCTATTGGTGCAACAGCACTATTTAAAACAGCGGCATGGATGAAAAACTACGGCTTTGATGCTCAATATGTGGCGCAAGTACACGGTTTAGCAACTCTTGAGCTTTATGTCGGAAGTATTATTATTGGCTATGTAGCAATTCGTTATTTAGCATTTTATCGTCCATTCGGACTTTTTAAGAATAACAGTGAACACTGTCCACAAAATGTTTGATAGCGATGGTAATACAGGCAGATGAGTTAAGGTTATTTGCCTGTACGATCACTGATGTTTTGTGTGTTGCCCGATCTAAAGATCGGGCTTTTTTGTTTTAGGCCTAAGACGATATTGTTAATATTTCTGCCTGTATGTATTTACAGTGTTCAATTCATGATAGACAATTTAGTTATTCATCACCTGCTGTGAGATACCTTAGTGTTTACCGTCTACCATTCAAATCAACTCGACTTGCTTAAATCTTTGCTGGTGGAGCTTATTAAGCTACAGCCATTAGCCAATCCATTTGAAAAAGAACAGATTCTGGTACAAAGCCCAGGGATGTCGCAATGGTTAAAAATGGAACTAGCAAAGTCATTGGGTGTGGCTGCTAATATAGATTTTCCACTGCCTGCGACCTTTATTTGGAAGATGTTTACGCAGGTCCTCGCTGATGTACCAGAGCGCAGTGCATTTAACAAAGAAGCGATGACGTGGAAGTTAATGCAAGTGCTACCTGCACAGTTTGAGCAACCGGAGTTTGAAGCACTACAGCGTTATTTAGACGGTGATGACGACAATTTAAAGTGCTATCAGTTAGCTGAAAAAATTGCCGATATTTTTGACCAATATTTAGTGTATCGCCCTGAGTGGATCCAACAATGGGAAGCGGGGGAAACGGTCGCTGAATTGGAAGATGAACATCCTTGGCAGCCTATTTTATGGCAAGCACTGTACGATCAAACCTTGGCACTTGGACAATCGCCTTATCATCGTGCCAACTTGTATGAACACTTTATTGAAACGCTACAAAACTACAACGCATCACAAGGTAAAGAAGCATTAATTGCAGCAGGTTTACCGCAGCGTTTGTTTGTGTTTGGTATCTCATCATTACCTCCTCGTTATCTAGATGCACTTGCTGCTATTGGTGAGCATATTGATGTGCATTTAATGTTTACTAACCCTTGTCGTTATTACTGGGGAGATATTCGCGATCGTAAACACCTTGCGCGACTAGCTGCTAGTAAGCGGGTCAAACTTCATAATATTGAAGCGCAACAAGATATTGATGCCACGATTGAAGTACTAAAAGACAACGATGAAAGTCACTATGATGATGAAATGCAAAACGGCATGGTGGGCAATAACTTATTAGCCTCTATGGGGAAGCTTGGTCGCGATAACATGTATTTGTTATCAGAGATGCAAGTTAACGAAGTGGATGCCGGTTTCGTTGATATTGAATCAGATACCTTATTACATGCCATTCAAGCTGACATCTTAAACTTGGTTGATCGCCAAGATGATACCCAATTAGATTCCAGTGAGCATAAATTTCCGATTGTCTCTGATGATCAATCGCTCTCTATTCATGCTTGTCATAGCCCAATGCGTGAGGTTGAAGTGCTTCACGACAAGCTGTTAGCGATGTTTGAGGCAAACCCTAATCTGAAACCACGCGATGTGATCGTGATGGTGGCAGACATCAATGCCTACAGTCCCGCTATCCAAGCGGTATTTGGTAATGCACCGGGTAACCGCTATATCCCATTTTCGATTTCTGACCGAACCGCAGAGCAAGAAAACCCGATTTTGTTGGCGTTTTTACGCCTGTTAACTTTGCCTGATAGCCGCTGTCATGCTTCAGAACTGTTAGAACTATTAGAAGTGCCAGCGGTGATGAATAAGTTTGGTTTTGATAGCCAAAGCTTTGAGAAAGTAAAGCAGTGGATCGAAGAAGCGGGAGTTCGCTGGGGTTTAGATCAGCATACATCTAGCCAATTTAATCTTCCTCAGCAGATGCAAAATACTTGGCTATTTGGTATTCAGCGCATGCTGTTAGGTTATGCTATGCCCCATAATACTGGTTTGTTTGAAGGTATTTCTGCTTACGATCAAGTACAGGGTATTGATGCGGAGTTAGCTGGGCAGTTAGCTGGCTTTATTGATTGCTTAATTAGTTATCGTGAAGTGTTAGCACAGCCACATTTGGTGACAGAGTGGGCGGATACACTTAGCCAAATGCTGGATGATTTTTTCGCCGTGGAATTGGAAGGCGAACTGGTTCTTAAATCTATTCGCGATAACCTACACCGCTTGCACGAACAACTCGATGATGCAGGTTATCAAGGTGAGATCACACCAGCAGTGCTAACTCAATACTTGCGCGATAAGTTATCGGGTGAGCGAGTAAGCCAACGCTTCCTTGCTGGACAAGTGAATTTTTGTACCTTAATGCCAATGCGCTCGATCCCCTTTGATGTGGTGTGCTTGCTTGGCATGAATGATGGTGCTTACCCTCGAAATATTGCTCCTGAAGGGTTTGATTTAATGAATGGTCGCACTAAAGCGGGCGATCGTTCTCGTCGTGATGATGACCGTTATCTTTTCCTTGAAGCATTATTATCAGCGCAAGAAACCTTATATATCAGCTACGTGGGTCGCTCAATTCAAGACAACGCAGAAAAAATTGCTTCTGTTCTAGTCAGTGAGCTGGTGGAATATTGTCAGCAAGGTTATTGCTTAGAGGGAGATGAATCTCTTCCTGTCGATCAATCAGCAGAAAACATTAAACAAAAACTGATTGAGCATCATCCCTTAGTGCCATTTAGTCCGAGTGCATTTACTGGCGAGAAAGGCAGTTATGCCATTGAGTGGCTACCTGCTGCTGCTCGTGAAGGGCAAGCGAGCCAACCTTTCCAATTAGGTGAACTCCCTCCAGAGCCGATTGCCGATGATCAACAACAAGTATTAGAGCTTGCTGAGTTGCAGCGTTTCTGGCGTTTACCGGTACGCTATTTCTTTAACCGTCGTTTGAAAGTCTACTTTGAGCCGCCAATGGGATTATTGGAAGATGATGAACCGTTTGTGCTGAATCATCTTGAAAGCTATCACGTTAAAGATGAGCTATTAGCATTATTGCTTGATGCTCAAATGACCAATAAAGATCCGGATCAGATCTTCAGTCATTTCGCCCAAGAGCAAAAAGCAGCGGGCAAGTTACCTGTTGCTGCATTTGGCGATATTGATTTAGATGCTAGTCGTCTAGCAGTACGTGAGTTAGTGAACCAGATTGAGCCATTAATTCATGCGCCATTAGATGATCAAGAAGTGACAATAACACTAACGATTAATGGCCATGCCGTATTACTTCAAGGTTGGCTGAAGCAGCGCTATCAATCCGGCTTAATGCGTTTTCGTAGTGGTAAAGTGCGCGCCGTTGATTTACTCGCGGCATGGTGCGATCACTTATGTTTAGCGATTAGCCAGCCAGAATTGAACCAGAAAACACATATTATTGGTACCGATAAGCACCTTGTCATTGATGCGATCGAAGCGAGTAAAGCACAAGGTTATTTACAAGAGCTTATCGAGTTGTATTACCAAGGTTTGAATCAACCTTTAGCGTATTTTCCGAAAACAGCACACGCAGGTATTCAAGCGTGTGTTGATAAGCAAGGTAACTGGAAAGACGATGAGCAAACCATCGAGAAAGCCTACAGCAAAATGGCAGATTGTTTTAACGATGGCTACTTCTTTGCAGGTGAAGGTGCGGATGAATACATCAATCGGGTATGGACACATTGGAATGATGAACTTGCACAGAATAGCTATGTGTTGGCACTGAAAGTACTACAGGCTGCGGTATTAAATAGTGAAGAAGTAAAGCCGGAATAAGGGAGTAGTGTGGCCGCCAGCAAATCATTATTAGTTGTAGGGTGCTTGCTGTACGGCCACCGGTCCAGAGGTGACCAAGTTTCTGGCGCTGATACTAACCAACCGCTGTAATACAAACCGTGAGTAAGTTCTCACAATATTAGAATATAACAAGATTTGATCGCTCAATATTCGCTTATAAGTGTTTGATCACAGTAGTGATGTGAGCAAGATCACCTTGAGCCTCAAGGGATCATTGGAGTGATCGAGTTTTACGATATGGGACAAGTAAAATCATGACGGTACAAACGCAAACCAATATTTTGCAGCCAATGGCCTTTCCATTGCATGGTACACGTTTAATCGAAGCCTCTGCCGGTACGGGCAAAACATTTACTATTGCCAGTTTATACCTGCGTCTATTACTTGGTCACGGTAATGCAGAAACGCGTCATACCGTTGAATTAACCGTTGATCAAATTCTGGTGGTGACTTTTACCGAAGCGGCAACGGCAGAGCTTCGCGATCGTATTCGTGGGCGTATTCATGATGCGCGTTTAGCGTTTAGTCGTGGTGTGAGTGGCGATCCCGTTATAGCCCCGTTACTACAAGAGTATCCCGATCATAAAGCGGCAGCCAATATTTTACTGCAAGCTGAACGTCAGATGGATGAAGCGGCTATTTATACCATCCATGGTTTTTGCCAGCGAATGTTGACTCAAAACGCATTTGAATCAGGCTGTCGTTTCAACAATGAATTTGTCACAGATGAAAGCCAATTGAAGAACCTGGTGGTAGCGGATTACTGGCGTAGTCATTTCTATCAGTTACCACGAGCGCTTGCTTGTCAGATCCGTGATTTATGGTCATCGCCGCATGCGTTATTAAAAGATATTGGCAATAGCTTAACAGGCGCTCCCGTTAAATTGTCTGTAGCGGCTATGACGGCAAGTCTAGAGCAGTTACATCAGCAAAATATCGAACGCATTAATGAATTTAAAGCATTATGGAAACAGCACTTCGCTGATTTAGAAGCGTTAATTGCAAATTCTGATGTGAATAAGCGTAGCTATACCAAAAAGAGCTTACCAACATGGCTCGCTCAAGTGAATGAATGGGCTAATCAACCGACTGAAAATTATGATTTACCGGATAAATTAGAGAAGTTTCACCAACAGGAATTGATCACTAAAACCCCGAAAGGTGAAGCACCACAGCATGCGGTATTTGTCGCGGTTGCTGATTTACTTGATAACCCAGCGACATTACGTGATCCCTTGTTAGCGCACGCGATTGAACATTGTCGTATTTTACTGGCGCAGGCAAAAGCCCATAAAGGGTGGTTATCGTTTGATGATCTCTTAACGCAGTTAGGTGCTGCGATCGATAACGATCAAGATGATCTACTGGCAAGTAAGATCCGCAGCCAATATCCAGTTGCTATGATCGATGAATTCCAAGATACCGATCCCTTGCAATACGGTATTTTCAGTTCTGTGTATAACGATCACCCTGAGTGCGGATTGTTTATGATCGGTGACCCTAAGCAGGCGATTTATGCGTTTCGTGGGGCAGATATTTTTACTTATATTCAAGCCCGTCGTCAGGTTCAAGATCATTACACATTAGGTACCAACTGGCGTTCAACGGCAGATATGATTGCGTCGGTAAATAGCGTATTTGATACCCCTAATAGCCCGTTTATTTATGATCAAGATATTACGTTTGATCCTGTTGGTCATAGTCCGAAAGCACCAGATCGTAGCTGGTGGCTAAACGGTGAACAACAACATGCGCTCACGTTCTGGTTGCAAGATAGCCTCGATGGCAAGCCTATTACCAAAGGCGATTATGAATCGAAGATGGCAACGGCGACAGCGGCACAAATTCAGCATATTTTAGAGCAGTCACAACAAGGACAAGGCTACTTTTTAGATAAAGAAACTCAACACCCAGTGCAAGCGGGTGATATTGCGGTGTTAGTACGTACAGGGCGAGAAGGTAAGTTGGTGCGTGAAGCACTGGCAAAACAAGGTATTGCCAGTGTGTATTTATCTAATCGTGATAGCGTTTTTTCCACTGCAGAAGCGGCTGATGTACAGCGATTATTACAAGCGGTGCTAACTCCTGATGACGATCGCGCATTGCGTGCTGCGTTGGCGTCAGGGTTGTTTTCTTTAACCGCAATAGAGCTCGATACGCTTAATAATGATGAGAATGAGTGGGAAATTGCAGTAAATAGCTTTAAGCAATACCGTCAACAATGGCTCAAGCGTGGTGTGATGCCAATGCTACGAAGCGTGATGGCGAAAAACAATATTGCTGAGCGTTTATTGGTGGAAGAAGGCGGTGAGCGTCGTTTAACTGATTTACTTCACATTGGTGAATTACTGCAAGAAGCGAGTCAAACCTTAGACAGTGATTATGCGCTATTACGTTGGCTGGCTGAAAATGTAGCTGAGCCAAACGGTAATTCTGATGAGCAAATTCTGCGTTTAGAATCCGAACGTAATTTGGTGCAAATTGTTACCATTCACAAATCTAAAGGGTTGGAATACGATTTAGTCTTTATGCCGTTTGTTTGTAGCTATCGCGAAGTCGATAGTAAAGGCGAAGTGAAATATCACGATGAAGACGACAACGTGACGATTTTAGATATTACCAAGCACGCTGATTCTATTTCTAAAGCTGATAAAGAACGCCTCGCAGAAGATCTACGTTTAATTTATGTAGCGTTAACTCGTGCTGTTTATGGCTGTTTTGTGGGTATGGCACCAGTACGTAATGGTCGCAGTAGCAAAGAGCCGACAGGATTACATAAATCAGCAATGGGGTATTTAATTCAAAATGGTGAAGAGTGTGGGGTGGCTGCATTAGAATTAGCACTGGCTAAGTTATCTGAAGCACAACCAACGATCACTATTGCTGAACCACCAGTATTACCTGTCGATAAGTGGGCAGGACAAAGTGAGCAAACTGATGCGTTGAATCGTCGTGAATTTGAGCGTCAAATTGAACGTAATTGGTGGATGACTAGTTATTCAAACTTGGTGAAACAAGGTCATCAAGCACATCATGATAGCAGTTTAGATCTTCCTGGATTTGATATCGATTCTGTGCAGAAAGAAACGCCAGAAAACAATGAAACGGAGGTGGAATTAGAGCCTGAATACTCTATTTACACTTTCCCTCGCGGTGCGCGTCCGGGAACATTTTTACATACGGTGTTTGAAGAAATCGAGTTTACTCGTCCTGTCGATAGCCCAGAAACTGTTGCTAAACTGACGGAGTTATTGCAACTTGAACATTACGAGTTAGCGTGGCTACCTGTATTACAGCAATTAATTAACGATGTTTTGCACTGCCCATTAGATGGCGAACAATTGCGATTGGCAGAAAAAACACCACAACAACGTTTAACGGAAATGGAGTTTTTACTCCCGATTGAAATGTTGCAATCACCGCTACTTAATAAAGTCATTGCTAAGCATGATTCTATTTCCGCTAAAGCTGGAGAGCTCGGCTTTAGTACGGTCAGCGGTATGCTTAAAGGTTTTATTGACTTGGTGTTTGAACATCAGGGTAAATATTACGTATTAGACTGGAAATCGAATTATCTCGGTGATGATCCACAGGTGTACCGTGGTGAGCAGTTGGTTGAAGCGATGCGCGATCACCGCTATGACTTGCAGTATCAAATCTATGCCTTGGCACTGCAACGTTTCTTGCGTAGCCGTATTCCAAACTACGACTATGAGACTCATTTCGGTGGTGTGTATTACTTGTTCCTACGTGGCATTCAAGCGGGTAGTGACAGTGGGATTTTCCATGCGAAACCATCGCAAGCATTGTTAGAAGAACTGGATTTATTAATTGATGGAGCATTACCTCATGCTTAAACGACTTCAAGCGTTAACCAAACAAGGTGTGTTGCGTCAGCTTGATTATCAGTTCGCAAAATTTGTCGCGCATCATAGTCCTGCAGATCAAGCTGATTTAGCCGCACTTGTGGCAGCCCTTGCCAGTAATGAATTAGGTAAAGGACATGTTTGCGTCGTGTTAGATGCACTTTCGCCTCAGCGTTTATTTAGTTTGCCATCACGTGTTGCGATTGAGTTGTTAGAAGGCGTGCCTGAGCCTTCACAATGGGGAGAGCTATTAAGCCATTTTGCGGTGGTATCGACCGTGCAAACAGGTAAGGTGCAAGCGACCCCTTTAGTTATTGAACATGGGCGTTTGTACCTCAGTCGTTATTGGCAATTTGAACAAACTGTTGCCAATAAAATTCTCATGATGGCAAACAATGCAGGATCTGAGGATGTGAGATTTAGCACGACTGATCTCAACGTTATGCATCAAGCATTAGATGATTTATTTCCTGTTACTTACGGTTACTTGTATGAAGCCTTATCAACAGCGACAACAGCTGATGCACACCAGAGCTTAGTGTGTGACATGCTTGATGTAGTGAAACCGGAGCAAGTTGACTGGACGAAAGTCGAGCATATTTTAGTGAATGCGACATCGCAAAAAGATCTGTCTCAATTAGATCGGGTGATCCCACTTGATGCCTGCTTAAATTGGCAGAAAGTAGCAGCAGCAGTGGCATTGACACGTCAGTTTGCAGTGATTTCTGGCGGCCCAGGTACGGGTAAAACAACCACCGTCGCTAAATTACTTGCGGCATTAGTGATGCAAGCGGGTGATGAGCATATACCTAATATTATGCTGGTGGCACCGACAGGTAAGGCGGCGGCACGTTTAACAGAATCAATTAGTTCTGCGGTGAAATCATTGCCCGTTGAGGCATCAGTAAAAGAGCGTATTCCGACTCAGTCAAGTACGCTCCATCGTTTATTAGGGGCAATTCCGGGACGCGTTGAATTTCGCTACCATAAAGATAATCCCTTACACCTTGATGTGTTAGTGGTTGATGAAGCCTCAATGGTTGATTTACCTATGATGGCACGATTGCTCGATGCGATGCCTGTTGGCGCGAAACTGATTTTATTAGGGGATAGAGATCAGTTGGCATCGGTTGAAGCGGGTGCAGTGCTCGGTGATATCTGCTCATTTGCTAATCAAGGTTATAGTGGATCGCAAGGGCAAGTGCTTAGCCAATTGACGGGCTATGATCTTCATAGCACCTCATTAGATTTAAGTTTGGTGGCCGATTGTTTATGCATGCTACAAAAGAGTTACCGTTTCCACGCTCAATCTGGTATTGGTCAGTTAGCGAAAGCAATTAACAGCGGTCGTCCTGCGTTGGTGGAAAAAGTTTGGCAGCAAGGCTTTAAAGATATTCATCATTACTCCTTATCTTCTGACAGTTATCAGTCGATGATTAATCAGGTGACGACTTTCTATTACGATTATTTAGATGCGATTGCCGAACAACGCGATCCTAACTTGGTGCTAGATGCGTTTGCGAATGTGCGTTTGTTATGTGCATTGCGTGAAGGTGATTTTGGTGTTGTAGGGTTAAACTACCGGATAGAAAAAGAGTTAACTCACCGTGGTAAAATTAACCCAGGGGACGATACGTGGTATCAAGGTCGCCCAATTATGATCACCCGAAATGATCACGCAGTAGGTTTATATAACGGTGATATTGGTATCACTATGTTAGAGCCAGAAACGGAAGCCGTCGATGGTGTGCGTCGTTTGAAGGTCTATTTTGAGATGCCTGATGGTACGATCCGTGGATTCTTGCCTAGTCGTATTCCAGAGCATGAAGTGGTGTATGCGATGACGATCCATAAATCACAAGGATCTGAATTTGCTGATACCGTAATGGTGTTGCCGAATGACTTTACACCGATCTTAACTCGAGAGTTGATTTATACTGGTATCACTCGTGCAAAAGCGAGATTGTATCTTTACGCTCAACCAGACGTTATTCGTCGTAGTGTGCAAGTAAGAACTGAGCGAGCAAGTGGTTTATCTGAATTGTTAGTGTAAACCTTTACCTATTAATAAAAACGCCAGTATTTGTGCTGGCGTTTTTTATTGTTCGTTATTTAAGATGTTACTTAAACATGTCTAACAACCAGTAACTAACAGGGTTATCTGGACATTGGTAAGGGCCACATTCAAGGAATGTAGAAATAACATTAATTAAAACGGCAACAATCGCTAGAATACAAACAAACTTACCAAATTTGTTCATTTGATAATTTTCGCTTGTCCACTCTTTATTCCAAAGTAGGAGAAGTAGTGCGACACCGGCGATAGCCATAGCAAAGATCACAAATGCCCATGTGTAGTAGTGCATACCAAGGATCGGGCTACCAAAACCCGGTGTGCCAGGGATAACGTGTAGCGATACTTGGCGAAGCGCTGTCGCTGCGCCAAATAATGCACCGACTAAGATCACACCATAATGGCGTTGCTGAGTGCCATAAACGACATTAAGCATAAAGCCGAACATTACCATAACAAAACCAAGACGCTGCAATAAACACAGTGGACAAGGTAATTCATTCCAAGCGACTTGTAATACTGAGCCCATTAATAATACAAAGGTAATACCTAATAGACCCAAGCTATTAAGAAGGGTTACATGTTTATTATTCATTAATCATTCCCCCTCTATAATAAAATCGATAGTGAATCAGTTGCATGGTGATGAAACCAGTACAAGCCAATAATTACGGATGCAGCAAAAAATGCATATCCTACGTTTTTTTTACCAATGAAAGCGCTGACCATTGCAATCAAAAGTAATAGAAATATTAAACTCATCATAAGTTGATTTAACCTAAAGTAATTTGTGTTTTTATAATGTTTGTATCGTTATCTTAGTTGAGCATGTTTTTAATAAAATAACTCTACACAGACAATTTTACGCCCTTAAGACAGCCTTTTGTTAATTTTGTGTCAATTATTTTACTGTTGTAATGAGGATCTTTGATCTTCTCTGGTAATTATAGAGTGCTTTTTTTGCCATTGGCAGCCTATCGACATCACATTCAGAAAAGCCCTGTTCGCGGAACCAGTGTAAGCTTTGAGTGGTTAATACAAATAAATGTTCGAGGTTTTGTTGGCGTGCTTGTAGGCATAACTCATTGAGCAGTAATACACCGCGATTATCATCCCTAAAGTCAGAATGAATCGCCACACAAGCCATTTCAGCCATTTTCTCTTCAGGAAAGGGATAAAGCGCAGCACAACCGATAATTAAATTGTCACGCTCTACAATCGTAAATTGAGTAATTTCTTGCTCTAGTTGTTCTCGGGAACGTCGAACTAAAATTCCCTCTTGCTCTAATGGCTGGATCAGATCCAGAATGCCACCAATGTCATTAATGTTGGCGCGTCGCACTTTTTCTGCACTCGCCATTACGATTTGGGTGCCGATACCATCAAGAGAAAAAAGCTCTTGAATTAATGCACCATCTTCTTTGTAGCTGATTAGGTGGCTGCGAGGAACGCCAGCTCGACAAGCACTAATAGCACCACGTAGGAAACGCCCAGTACCACAGTCTTGCGCTCGCTGTGCGACAAGTTTCTGATGGATATGATCGGCTTCGTTTGGCAGTAATTCAGAGATAATTTCATCGTTATCGCCCACGACTCCCTGCTCTGAGCAGAAACCAATAAGCTTGTCGGCTTTTAAGCGGATAGCAACTTGGGTTGCGACCTCTTCAGAGGTGAGGTTAAAGCACTCGCCCGTTACTGAACTCGCGATGGGGCCGAGTAGTACAATGGAACCTTGCTCTAACTGGCGTTTAATCGCATCGGTATCAATACGACGAATTTTTCCACTATGACAATAATCTACGCCGTCATCGACACCGAGAGGTTGGGCGATAATAAAGTTGCCACTAATAATATTAATCTGCGCGCCTGCCATTGGGGTGTTATGGAGCCCCATTGAAAAGCGAGCGGTGATATCTAACTGAAGTTGTCCCGCTGCTTGCTTGGCAATTTCTAATGCTCGTTCATCGGTAATACGGATCCCTTTGTGATAAGGAGAATGACAATCTTGCTCTGTCAATAATGTACTGATTTGTGGGCGAGCGCCGTAGACAATAACGATTTGAATGCCTAGGCTGTTAAGTAATGCGATATCATTGACGATATTATCGAAGTTGGGATCGGCAAATGCTTCTCCACCCACCATGATCACCATGGTTTTCCCAACATGTGCATTTAGGTAGGGAGCTGATTGCCTGAATCCTTTAACCAGCGGTGTACTACGTCTTTTCACTATCTGACATCCATGTACAAAAAAGTTATATGGATAAAGTAAATTAATTTATCAATTTGTACAGTATTTAAGTGATAGTATTTGCAAAGATGTTATAGCGATGATTTTAAATTAACATTGCGAACAACCTGTTAGTTTAAATTGAATTAGTGGTTTTTGTGGAGGTGGTAATTGGATAAAGTACAATCATCTAAAGTCAGTACTTATCATATGATGACAAAACATTCACAAACAATTATTTTGATCTTGCTATTAGTTGGTGGTTTAGCACTCACTGGCCTGTTTGTATCAAAAACAGCCTTATCTTCTTGGTTAAAGCCCCCTTCATCTGCAGCCATATATGGCTATTGGAAAGAGCATGATGTCGCGCAATATGCGGCAGATAGTTTTGAAGTTCGTCCACTGGGTATTTATCGTGATGGGCGACTAGTAACGACACAGTATTGCTGGGATGGCCAAATATTGAGCTATCAATTAGGTGAACAGCATTACTCTTATCTTTATCATAAGAATAACTTTATTCGTCAGCAGCCCGCACATTACATTTCTACATTTGTACGCACACCGTTACTACTCGATTAGATCAGTTTTAGTAGCTCATGGATGGAACTTTGCTTGAGTGCTATTTGTCTCAAGAGATCAGCTATCTGCGGTGTACCGCCGAGACAATGTTGGATCACGTGGTTAATTTGGTGTTGAGGGACCCCTTCGCTAGTTAAATTTCTGATCCATTGGTATTCAATAGCATTGGGATCTAACAAGGTATCTTTGCCAACTTTAAGTGGTGATTGCATCTCTTTATATCCTTATGAGTGCGTTATTTTTATTATTCGTTTGTAAGTTGTTTATTTTTTATTACGATTTTATTAAATCGCTTGTATATGTCAAGAATATGACACTGGGGGAGTTATTAACAATATAAATATCTATATTCGTTGAGTGAAAATGCAAACACTACAATGACATTTAGATACAAATATGACTTAAGATTATTACGTTATATTGTTATTGATTTGCTACTATTGCCTTCATTCACATATATCTACCATATTAGCTGTATCTCGCATTTTAAAATTTTATAGGCTTATCTATCGTGTTACGTAAAGCAGCAATCGCTATTATTATGTTTGGTTTAGTAGGTTGTGCATCGAATAACGATGCACAATCAACCAATGAACAAACCGCTATTCAAAAAAATCCATTAGCTCACCAATATCTTGGTAACTATTTTTCACATGTATTAAATCGTGTTTCAACAATTAAGTCAGATAAGCAGCGAGATTACACCACCTTTGCTCCTCAAGCTGAAATGGTAGTCACACGTTCTCCATCAATGGCCCGCAAATATGGCCCGCTGTATAACCAGCTTGAAAAGTGGATTAGTGCGGGTGGCGATCCAAGCACATTGGCAAACTACGGCATTGAAGCGGCGCAAATGGGCGGTGGTGATAATAAAGGTAATGTGATGTTTACTGGTTATTATTCACCTGTTATTGAACTTCGTCATACACCAAATGCAGAGTTCCGTTACCCTGTATATGCAATGCCTAAGTGTAATGGTCGTTGCCCATCTCGCGCTGAAATTTACAATGGTGCGTTAAAGGGTAAGGGCTTGGAGTTAGGTTACAGCAAATCCATGCTAGATATTTTCATGATGGAAGTTCAAGGCAGTGGCTTTGTGCATTATGAAGACAATGATCAATTAGAATACTTTGGTTATAACGGTAAAAATGGTCACCGCTATGTGAGTATTGGCCGAGTATTGATTGATCGTGGTGAAGTGCCGAAAGAAAAAATGTCACTGAAAGCTATTCAAGAGTGGGTATCCACCCATAGTGATGCTGAAGTACGTGAATTGCTAGAGCAAAATCCATCATTTGTTTTCTTTAAACCAACGAAAACGTTAGATGTTAAAGGCAGCGCGGGTATTCCGTTACTTGCTAATGCTGCAGTAGCGGCAGATCGTAAATATATTCCAATGGGCTCTGCGCTATTAGCTGAAGTACCCGAGCTTGATGCTCAAGGTCATTGGACGGGTAAGCACGTATTACGTTTATTACTGGCGTTAGATACCGGCGGTGCGGTGAAGAAAAACCACCTCGATCTTTATCACGGGATGGGTAAGCAAGCTGGTACTGATGCGGGCCACTACAAGCACTTTGGCCGTGTATGGCGTTTAGGCTTAGAAGGGACTGCAACACAAGACCCTTGGCTTAAGCCATAGTTTGGTACTGTTAGAAAGCATTTCCAACACGCTTGAGTGATGCTAACAACTGGACAATCCTATTAAGAGTGCGTATAAAAACGCACTCTTTCTTTATCCATCAGCTCAGTGAAGAAATACTATGCGTGAACTTGATACCCCAGCATCCGACAGTTATAACCAACGTTTTGGCGGTACACGTCGCTTATACGGTAATAGCGAAGTAGACATTCTTCGTGCTGCACATGTGTGTGTGATTGGTATTGGCGGTGTTGGTTCATGGGCGGCAGAAGCGCTAGCACGTTCAGGTATTGGGGAACTTACCCTGATAGATATGGATGATGTGTGTGTGACGAATATTAATCGTCAAATACATGCCATGACTGGGACAGTAGGTAAAAGCAAAATTGAAGTAATGGCTGAGCGTATTCACTTAATCAATCCTGAGTGTAAAGTGAATCTTATAGATGATTTCATTACACCTGAAAATCAAGCTGAATACTTGTCAAAAGACTTTGATTACGTACTCGATGCGATAGATAGCATGAAGCCAAAAGCGGCACTGCTGTCATACTGTAAAAGCAATAAAATTAAGGTGATCACCACAGGTGGTGCTGGCGGTCAAATGGACCCAACACAAATTCAGATCGCTGATTTAACCAAGACAATTCAAGATCCATTGGCGAAAAAGTTACGTGATACCTTGCGTCGTCATCATAACTTCCCGAAAAACCCAAAACGTAAGTTTGGTATTGATTGCGTATTTTCAACAGAGCAACTGAAGTACCCACAAGCCGACGGCTCTGTGTGTGCAGTAAAAGCGACTGCTGAAGGGCCTAAGCGTATGGATTGCGCAAGTGGTTTTGGCGCGGCAACTGTTGTAACAGCAACGTTTGGTTTTGTCGCGGTATCACAAATATTGCGTAAGCTTATCGAGAAACATAAACAGTGATCGATAGGCAGCTACATGAAAAAGGCAGATCATATGGTCTGCCTTTTTTGTTGCTGTGCTATTTCTAGGAATGATAAATCTTGTTTAGCTTGCGAGTTGCTTTATTTGCTCAACAATCGCTTTTAACCCATTGCCACGAGACGGACTCAAATGGGCAATTAAACCGAGTGAATCAAAGTAGCCATCAATATCAAACTCACTGATCTCTGTACGCGTTTTACCGTGATATGCGGCAAGTACGAGTGTTATTAAGCCACGAACAATACGCGCGTCAGAATCAGCTTGAAAGTAAAAGTGATCACCAACTTGCTGGTGGCGAAGCCAAACTTGCGATTCACAACCACTAACTTTTAACCGCTCATCTTTGTCTTCTTCTGCCATTACCGGCAGTTTCTTACCTAGTTGAATGACAGTGCGATAGCGATCTTCCCAGCTTGAAGCGTTTTGCATTTGAGCCACAATGTCTGTATCAGAAATGTCGGTGCCGAAAGGGTGATGGGGAAGTGTAAGTTCAGTCATAGTATTCAATCCAGATAACCGCATTAAAGTAAATCACAGGCTTTGTGTAGTGCAGTGATAAAGCGCTCTACATCTTGCTCGGTGTTATAAAGCGCTAATGATACGCGTAATGTTCCTGTTAAGCCTAGTGCATCAAGCATGGGATGTGCACAGTGGTGACCAGCACGCAGCGCGATATTTTGTTGATCTAATAGGGTCGCAATATCTTGATGGTGCACCCCATCAACGACAAAAGAGAATAAACTTGCTTTCGGTTGTAATCCTATAATACGTAAGCCATCAATATTTTTAATGCCTTCGATGGCTTTGTGGCGCAAGTTTTCAATATGTACTTCAGCGCCTTGTCTATCCAGTTGCTTGAGCCAATTAATTGCTGCGGCTAACGCTAAACATCCTGCTACATTAGGGGTGCCAGCTTCAAATTTACCCGGTAGTGCGGCGAAAGTTGTACCTTCAAAAGAGACTTTTTCCACCATTTTACCGCCGCCGTGCCAAGGTGGCATTGCTTCAAGTAGCGCTTGCTTGCCATAAAGAACGCCAATACCAGCAGGAGCATATATTTTATGGCCTGAAAACACATAGAAGTCAGCATCGAGTGCAGTGACATCGATATCTTCATGAGCAATACCTTGTGCCCCATCAATCACAGCAATTGCGTTATACTGGTGGGCTGCGTGAATAATTTCTTCAATTGGGTTACGGGTACCCGTAACATTGGTAATGTGGGCTACTGCGACGATTTTTGTTTTATCCGATAAGAGCGAATAAAACGCATCTAGATCTAAAGTACAGTCATCGCGCATCGGGATTTTAATGACGTGTGCACCGGTTTCTGCCGCTATCATTTGCCATGGCACGATATTGGCGTGATGCTCTAATTCACTGACTAGAATTTCATCTCCGGCAGTTAGATTTGCGCGGGCATAAGTTTGAGCAATTAAATTTAATGCTTCTGTTGCGCCACGAGTCCAAATAATTTCTTTGCTGTGCGCTGCGCCAATGAAGTGTTGCACGGTTTCTCTTGCTTGTTCAAAGCGCAGCGTCGCATTCGCTGTGAGGCTATGACTGCCACGATGCACATTGGCATTATAACCACGATAGTACTCAGTGATTGTATCAATAACCACGGCTGGCTTTTGTGCGGTTGCTGCACTGTCTAGGTACACTGGCGGTAATTCACCATCTGTGTGTTGCAAGGCAGGGAATTGAGCCAAAATAGTTGAGATATCAAATTGAGTGGTCATGGTTGTTCACATAGCTAAGATTGAACGAAGGATCATGCTAATAAATAAGTCAGAGAGCAAGTATTGATGGCTTTATATTGATAAAAAAATAGCACTGCGTTGGGGCGCAGTGCTAAAAATAGCTTTGACTGTATAGTCAAAAATACAGGAAATAAAGGATGGTCATTCCATCCGTCCGAAAGGATTCGGATAATATGCAAACACAACACGCAATATTGATTAAGCTGGTTAGCCAGAGGGCAAAGAACAGAGGATTAAATCAATATTGCGTGGAGATAATAGGGTTTCTCTAGTAGTTGAACAATGGACAATTTATAATGTTCAGGATAAAAAAAACTAATGCATTAAATAGTCGAGAAAAGTATGTCTAGACGTTTACCTCCGCTCAACTCATTAAAGGTGTTTGAAGCGGCAGCAAGACACTTGAGTTTTACTCGTGCTGCTGAAGAGTTATTTGTTACTCAAGCCGCAGTTAGTCATCAAATTAAAGCGTTAGAAGAATTTCTAGGCTTAAAGTTATTCCGCCGTCGTAATCGTTCTCTATTGTTAACAGAGGAAGGACAGGGCTACTTTCTCGATATTAAAGATATCTTTTCAGCGATATCTGATGCGACTGATAAGGTCTTGGAACGAGGTGCTAAAGGTGCATTAACCATTAGTTTACCTCCTAGTTTTGCCATCCAATGGTTGGTGCCACGTTTAACCGATTTTAATGAACAACACCCTGATATTGACGTACGTATTAAAGCGGTCGATTTGGATGAAGGATCGCTCACTGATGATGTCGATGTGGCGATTTACTATGGTCGAGGTAATTGGTCTGGCTTGCGTGCCGATAAATTATATCAAGAGTTTATGATGCCTGTTTGTTCGCCAATGCTGCTGACAGGGGCGAAACCGCTGCGCACATTAGACGATTTAAAACTACACACCTTGTTACACGATACTTCTCGAAAAGAGTGGAAGAATTATGTTCGTCATTATGACGTGCAAGGGGTTAACGTTAACCAAGGGCCTATTTTTAGTCACTCAACCATGGTGTTACAAGCTGCAGCGCATGGTCAGGGAATTGCGCTGGGAAATAATGTATTAGCACAACCAGAATTAGAAGCTGGACGCTTGGTGTGTCCATTTGATGAAGTGTTAGTGAGTAAAAACGCCTTCTATTTTGTTTGCCAAGAGCGCCAAGCTGATACTGGACGAATTCAAATATTTAGAGATTGGGTGTTAGCTAAAGCACGTCGTGAACAAGAGGATATGCCTGATGTCGAACTTAGCCAGTGAATACATGATTAACGAACCTAAATCAGGTACCGCTGTAGCAACATTTCTGTTTGCGCATGGTGCAGGGGCGGGAATGGATCATACCTTTATGACGGCAGTCGCTGAAGGTTTAGCGCTGCAAGATATTCGGGTAGTACGGTTTAATTTTCCATATATGGTTAAACGTGCTGAAGATGGTAAAAAGCGACCGCCTGATCGCCAACCAAAACTCTTGATTGATTTTCAACGTCATATCGAAACCTTTGCTGGCAGTTCGTTAGTCATTGGCGGTAAATCAATGGGCGGTAGAATGGCGAGTATTATGGCAACAGAGGTTGCCGAGCAAAGCCCGGATATAGAAAACTGCGCAGCGAAAGTCAAAGGTGTGGTGTGTTTAGGTTTTCCTTTTCATCCACCGGGGAAACCTGAAAATTTTCGTGGTGATCATTTGGCGTCGATTTCGGTACCAACATTGATCCTACAAGGTGAGCGAGACACGTTTGGTACTAAAGCAGAAATAGCACAATGGGCGTTTTCTCCCAATGTAGAGATTGCGTTTCTTCCTGACGGTGATCATAGTTTTAAACCGCGAAAAGCCTCTGGTTTTACGGAAGCTGACAATATAGCAACCACCATTGAGCGATTAGCGCGGTTTATTAAGGAGCTCTGTTGTGACTGAACCATTACAAAACCGAACGCGTTGGATGCTCTTTGTCGCGGCAATGAGTGGAGCATTAACGGTAGGGTTAGGGGCATTTGCTGCACACGGTTTAAAGCAGAATTTATCGCCTTATTTACTCGATGTATTTAAGACTGGCGTACAATATCAAGCGTGGCATACGTTCGCTTTATTGGGGTGTGGAATATTGACACGCTTTTTGTCTTCAAAAGCTGTATCATACGCCGCTCTGTTTTTCACCCTTGGTATAATCTGTTTTAGTGGCAGCTTATATGCATTGGCATTAACAGGCATTAAGTGGTTTGGTCCCATCACACCGATGGGCGGAGTATGTTTTATTATTGGCTGGGTAATGCTTGCAGTAGCAGCCTGGCGTTCAGCTTGAGGGTTCCAACGTGAATCATGTTTTATTGTATTGTCGTCCTGGCTTTGAAAAAGAATGTGCGGGTGAAGTTCAAGACAAAGCAAATACGCTGGAATTGTTTGGTTTCCCTCGGGTAAAAAACAATTCAGGTTATGTGTTATTTGAATTTTATCAAGCAGGTGATGCGGATAAATTTATTCAATTACAACCATTTTCACAGTTAATTTTTGCACGTCAAATGTTTGCGGCATCGCAGATGTTAACGGACCTACCGGCTGATGATCGTATTTCTCCGATCTTAGAAGCGATTGGTAATGACTTCCCTCGTTGTGGTGATCTTCGTGTTGAAACACCAGATACCAATGAAGCGAAAGAATTATTAAAGTTCTGTCGTAAATTTACGGTGCCACTACGTCAAGCTATGCGTAAGCGTGAGATTTTATACGCGAAAGATAACAACAAAAAGCCTGTGCTTCATGTGTGTTTCGTTGCACCTGGTTGTTGTTTTGTAGGTTATTCCTATAGTTCGAATAACTCACAGTTCTTTATGGGTATTCCACGCTTAAAATTCCCAGCAGATGCGCCAAGCCGCTCAACGCTGAAATTAGAAGAAGCATTTCACGTATTTATTCCTCGACATGAGTGGGATGAGCGTTTAGCGCCAGGTATGTGGGGTGTTGATTTAGGTGCTTGTCCTGGTGGCTGGACATATCAATTGGTGAAACGCTCGATGTTCGTTCACGCGATTGATAACGGTACAATGGCACAAAGCTTGATGGATACAGGCCAAGTTAAATACCATGCCGTTGATGGTTTTAAATTTGAGCCAGCACGTAAGAACGTTACGTGGATTGTTTGTGACATGATTGAAAAGCCAGCGCGTGTGGCTCACTTAATGGGTGAGTGGTTAATTAAAGCGTGGGCAAAAGAAGCGATCTTTAACTTAAAATTACCGATGAAAGGTCGTTATGATGAAGTGCTTCAAGATATTGAAAATCTGAAAGTATTTCTTATTCAAAATGGTGTTAAGTTCAAGCTACAGGCTAAGCATTTATACCATGATCGCGAAGAAATTACGGTTCACATTCAGCGTCTAGATACACGCTCTCCACACTAAGTGAAAGAGATAGCCGCGATAGTTTAAAAAATGCCACTGTATTGCAGTGGCATTTTTGTATCGAGAATCTCTTAGGCTTGTGGCATGATGTAACGAATATCTTGCAGGTTAAAACCTAACTCTAAATCAGTTTTTAAACTTGATACCGCTTTACTTGCAAGCGCCACATCGTGGTGACCATCAATTTTCTTTTTCCATTTAGCAGGCAGATCATCTGCTGACAAAATAGTTTCTAACGTTGGGTATAGGCTGAGTAACTCTACAGCGGCTTTAGGACCGATACCTGCAATACCCGGGATCTTACTCGAACTTATTCCTGCAAGTCCCCAATAATCCGTTAGCTTATCTGGCGCTACGCCATATTCCTTTTCAATAAAAGCACTATCTAGCCAGCGCTCTTGAAAGTAATCACGAATGCGCAGTGTCGGTTGTAATAACTGGCAGTAACCTTTATCCGTCGAAATGATGGTTACTTGCTCACCACGAGAGGCGACTTTTAGCGCAAGGGTAGCGACGAGATCATCGGCTTCATCACCATCAGAGAGCAGTGAATCAATCCCTATCTCCATAAAGGCATCTTGAATAATATCCATCCCCGTCATGAGTTCATCAGGCATAGGTTTTCTTCCTTCTTTATAGTGAGGAAGAAGTTCAGCTCGCCAGCCACGATCATCACCATGATGATCGAATACTGCCACAATATGGGTTGGTTGGCTGATCTTGATGATTTTTTTCAGTGCTCGACAACAGGTCTCCGCTGTCGCTTTTACATCAGGTTCACCAGGACGAGCCGCATGAACACGACGAATGAGATTAAGAGCATCAATAACAACAAGGTGGATAGCCATAAACAAATTCTTTGTAAATAAAAAGGAGCACTAAGGCTCCTTATTGTACGCAATTATAATCATTGATGTTGTGATTATTTTGTTGCTTTATCTGCTGTTATAATTTCATAGCAGGGCTCATATTTGCTGCCGGGTAACTTCATTCGTTGCTGTTTAACGAAATCTTGTAACAGCTTATCCATCCGATCCATTAAATATTTATCACCATCAATTTTGAAGCGGCCATGGCGTTCAATTTCATGAATACCTTCTTCTTTGACGTTACCAGCGACAATTCCAGAGAAAGCACGACGAAGGTTGGCTGCAAGTTTATCAACGGGTTGATCCATATGAAGATCCAAATTTGCCATCGCTTCATGAGTAGGTGCAAAAGGCATCTGAAATTCTTCAGGGATCTTGAGTGACCAATTAAAGCAGTAGGCATCTCCGATTTCTCGACGATGTTCTTTAACTTTGGTCATGGCTGTTTTCATGACTTGTGCAACTTGCTCTGGATCGTCAATGATGATCTGGTAATGCTTGGTCGCCTCTTCGCCTAAAGTATTCTGAATAAAATCATCAAGCGTACGGAAGTAATCTTCACTTTCTTTCGGCCCTGTTAATACTACCGGCATCGGTTGTTCGGCATTTTCAGGCTGCATCAGCACCCCTAGAATATAGAGTAATTCTTCCGCAGTACCTGCACCGCCCGGGAAAATAATAATACCGTGTCCAACGCGAACAAAAGCTTCTAAACGTTTTTCAATGTCAGGCAGAATGACTAATTCATTAACGATTGGGTTTGGTGGCTCTGCGGCAATAATTGAGGGCTCAGTTAACCCTATAAAACGGCTGCTGCTATAGCGTTGCTTCGCATGACCGATAGCAGCTCCTTTCATTGGCCCTTCCATTGCGCCAGGCCCACATCCTGTACAGACATTGAGCTCACGAAGACCAAGTTCATTGCCCACTTCACGGGTGTATTGGTATTCAGTAGGGTTGATAGAGTGACCGCCCCAACAAACAACAATATTTGGGTCTTCACCGGCATGAAGGGTACGAGCATTACGCAATAAGCTAAAGACAAAATCAGTGATGTGCGGTGCACTACTAAGATCTATATCATTACGGCGAGCAACATGCATATCGACATAAATAATATCGCGCAATACTGAGAACATATGCTCTTGAATACCCGAAATGATCTTACCATCTACAAACGCATGCTCAGGTGGGTTGACCAACTCTAACTTGATACCACGTTCGCGACGTTTTAGGTTGATATTAAAATCTTTGTTTTTTTCTAATAGCTCTTTTGAGTTATCGGTATGGCTACCGGAATTCAGTACTGCCAGTGAACAGTTACGATATAGGCGGTATAAGTCACTGGAAGCGGTTGCTTTTAAGCTATCGACTTCTATTTGGGAAAGCAGGGACATAGCCCCAACAGGACTGATATGTGTGATCATAGTAACCTCCCTGGAAACAATGAAAGCTCAGTTTGGTTCTTGCGATATGCGAAAATCAAGCAGAGTAAGTTGATGATTTGAGGTTATTCCCCCATCAGGTATCGACTATAAGAAAGTGTTTGGAGGAAGCACTAAAATAGTGTTTGTTTTTATTACCATACACAGTGAATATACATTTGACTAGATGTTAATAATAAAAATTAGGCGTCTATTTTCACTATCATATTACTTTTAAGAAAGGTATTTAAGAAAAAGTATTTGATTGGTGTTTTAAGAGATCCAAATTAGGCGATTAGTTCCAGCGCTTTTTGCGCTAGATAATGCTTTTACAGTTCGCTCGATAACAACATTATGGTCATCATTACCTTCAAATAAGGTTGCGCCGATAGAGACTGAAATAGACAGGTTTTGGTCTTTAAATCGGAAGGGGAGTTGGCTGATAGCCTCTCGAATATTAGTAAGCTTTTTATTGCGAGTTTGTTCATCACAATCAGGCATGATAAGCATAAATTCATCGCTGCTAAAACGTGCTAAATAATCAGTGTCAGATAAACATTGTTGAATGTTTTTAGCGATAATTTTTAATGCTTTATCACCAGCAAGGTGGCCAAATTTACTGTTGATTTCACCGAAACTATCAACATCAATAAGCGCAACAGGTAGTGCATATTCATAACGCTTCCAGTTGTGATATTCATGCTGAATACGATCCATAAATGCATTACGGTTATAGGCTAGAGTTAACGAGTCTCGTAGCATGCTTTGTTCTTGATCATGTAGACGTTGACGATAACTATGGGTTTGTTGGATCAACTGCTGAATTTGTTTTTCGTTATGTTGCTGTTGCTCAATAAGTGCTCGCTCTCGTTCTTGAAGTGCGATATTTCTTTCTACAATGCTGTCTATCTCGTTCGCAGCAGCATGAAGCGTTGGACGTTTATCTTCTAGGTTTGCGTTATCAGATAAGCTTATTTTTAGTTGTTGGGTAACGTGTGATAATTCGTTATCCAACTCACTTCTGTGTTGATGTAATGTGTACGATTTGTCTGCTGTTTGATGGCTATCTTTGTGCAGTTCGGCTAAGTCACTATTAATATTATTAAGAAAGCTTTGTGAAGCTTGGCGTTCATACAAAGTCGCATCTAAGATTAAACGTAATACTTGGAACTGAATTTTTGTCAGTTGTTGAGTATCAAGTTCGTTGTTAAGTTGAGATTTGATCTCAATCAGCTGATTACCATGCTCACCGTTAAAATCTATTTCAGTAATAAGATGTTGTAACTCGGCAACTAGCTCTAGGTGATGTGTCGACTTTTCTACAACGTCTGCTGCATGGGTAACTTTGGTCGCAGAGCCTAGTTTTATCGTTCGCTCATAAAGTTCTAACAAACGTAAAATACGGCGGTGGTTGTCGAGTAAAGCACCTGAGTCATGGTTCAGTACGGCGCGTAGATCACGTCGTAACTGAACGGGTAAATCACGGTGGCGAGAAAGCGTTTCTCCCGCCTGATGAATTTTTTGATTTAAGCGCAGATTCTGTTTATGAACAATATCAGCTTGTTGGTTAACTAAACGTTCAATAACAGCTAAGCGAGGGATAAGTTTACTGATATCTGTCGGTTGTTCTAACTCGTGACGAATACTTTCTAAACGCTCATCGAGTTCAGAATTTATGCCTCTACAAGCGATAACTAATCGTGTGATGAGGCGTTTTAATATCACGATTTCACGGCGTGACTTTAAAGAGGCATCACGATAAGAAAGTTGAGCTTGGTCTAAGCGTTGCTTCAAGTTACTCACTTCAGAAACAACCGAATTAATATCTGTCACAGGGTTACTTATTCATCATTAGTATTAATATCTATCTTCTTCATTGAAGTTTTTCTTCCTCAAAGCTTTAAATTTACACGTACCTCAACTATTTTCGACATCTAAAAAAAAAGCTTGAGTAACTTAACTTACATTTATGTCAGTACTGTGATCATTATTCCAGATAATATCTGATTTGGATGAGCTTCGTACTTTCACAAGCCCTTTATCAATGCCTTCAATACAAGAACGACGAATATCGCCACAGACAAAGCTGGCTGCTGGTGCGGCATCGATAGCGCATAAATGTACCCAATGGCTACCTGGTTCACTGTCATTCATCTTCACTCCCGCATTGACTGCCATTAATAAGATATCAATAAGCTCTTGGTCATTAATCGCCGTATAAGCGCGGGGTAAGAATGGGTACTCTGCCATACCGATTTGAATATCATTATTGAGATTATTTTTAAGCGCATAGTTATCAACAAGTTGCTGTAATGAATCCGCTAACTGTTTAGGATCGCAACTTAACCGTGCGTTCGGCTCTATATATAAGAACATGGCATCGGAGAAGTGATAGATCCTTGCTGGCTCTAATACTTGTTCTTGTAAATACAAGCCAAAGGCCTTTTCGGCATCTAAGCCTTGCTTATAGCCTTGCTCTAAGTAAATTCGCTTTAAGCAAGATACTTCAAATAACGCAAAGCGTAATCGGTCACTTAGCGGTTCATTGATTATTTCACCTAAGTGCCACTGCTCAAAGTTGGCACTACTTTGCTGAAGTGAGTTTGCTAAACGCGCATTGAGCATTCGTAAGTTACGTAGACCACTACGGGGATGGGTATAATAATCCGTTCGCAGTTGTGCTAGTTGTTGCTTGAGTTGTTTATTCAGATGTTGGCGACGGAATAATAGCAAAAGCATAAAGGCTAAAACACCAATTAAAATCATGGTGATTTTTTGCTGTTTATATAAAGCTTTTTCACTTTCAAATTGTTCACGCTCCATCTCTTCAAGCTTAAGTGAGCGCTCCATCATTTTTTGTTGTTGTTTAAATACTTCAACATTACTTCTTGCAATACTTTCTTGTTGGCCAGCATATAACTGTTCATAGCGACGCTGACTCAATAACGCGTTGTAGTAATCATTTTGCTTTTCAAAGGCTTCTGAAAGGATAGATTCACCCAAGAGTTGTAACTTGATAGCACCAATACGACTGGCTGAAATTAAACCTGCTTGAAGAGAGGTTACCGCATCATCGAGCTTGTTTTCAGCAAGCTCTAATTGGCCCTGCAAGATTTGGCTTTCAGCTACAATGTTTTCATTACCCGTTTGTAGCGCTAAGTTACGTGCTTGTACGATATAAGTTTCTGCTTTGGTGTAGTTGTATAAATGCAGATACACACGAGCAATATTTAAACGTAACCGTGCTGAGCGAACATCGTGTTCAAGTTGGTTTTCTTGGTCTAACGCGTTGAAATAGTGAACCAGCGCTAAGTTATAACGCCCTTGTTGTTCATAAATAGAAGCAATTAACGTTAAGGTCTTAGCTAGTTGCTGACTGCGCTTATAGCGCTCGAAAAACTCACCCGCTTGGGTTGCATGATCGAGTGCCTTATCAAATACTTTTCGCTCATCAAATAACTCAGCTAAATAATAGTTAGCTTGAGCTATTTGCCCTTGATCATCCGTTTCAACCGCTAGCCAATAACCACTAAGTAGACGATCGAGCGCCATATCATAGTGGTGATGGTTTAAATAATGTTGACCCAGTTTTAATTGGTAATTAATAAGCTCGTCTTGATCATCTAATGCCACTAAATAACCCTTGGCTTTGATATATAGTTTTTCTGCTTTTTCATCAGCACCAATAGTTGATTCAATGTTGGCACGTAACATTAATGAACGATATTTAAGGACTTGTAGTTGCTTTGTTAGCTTGAGTGAGGGAGCTTTGCGACTTTCAGCATCAATATTATCGAGCATTTTTAATGCAGTAGTGCTATTGCGAAGATTTTCCCAATAGAATGTAGCTAGCAATAACTGACTTTCATATAGAGGATAAATAAGGTGATGTTCAGTAGCGATTTTTTCAGCTTTTTTGATAACACTTATAGCTTGTTCTGAACGTTGCAAAATCGATAGCGCTTTAGCTTGAATTTGTAGTGCATTCACCGTATTTAATGGCGTTCGGATGGTGTGATCACTTTCTTCATTGATATGCACTCTAGCTGGGTCTTGAGGTTTACTTAAGCGACGCTGGCTGAGGTATTTTTGGGTGATAGAAAGTGCTCGCTCAGGCTGACTAAGTAGCAAGCTGTTAGCTTCAGAAAGCATAGGGACGGTGTAGGTTTTTGCTTGCAGGCTGAAGGAAATTGAAAACAAAAAGATAACAGTGCAAAGCAAACGGCGAAAAAACATATCATCCCAAGACAACAAAAAAACGAATAGTATTGATTTTACTGGCTTAAGGCATCAAGTCCAGCAAAGACAGGTTTTTTGCTGGACTTAATGTTGATTTCGCTAACAGAGTCGAATTACTGGCGAGCGAGGCGGAAGTTGTCGCTAGGTGATTTACCCATATTGGTACGATAAGGGTTTATGTCTAAGCCACCACGGCGAGTATAACGTGCATATACCGTTAATAATTCAGGTTTACAGTATTTCATAATATCGCTGAATATACGCTCAACACACTGCTCGTGGAATTCATTATGGTTACGGAATGAAATGATGTATCGCAACAGTTTTTCACGATTAATACGTTTGCCTTTATAAGCAATACGAACGCTACCCCAATCGGGTTGACTGGTGATCAGGCAATTTGATTTTAATAAGTGGCTATGAAGAATTTCTTCTACTTCTTCCTCTTCAACACTATTTTCTAGTAGTGCCGGATTAAAACAGTAGTCTTCAATTTCAATATCTTGATCGTCAATACAAGCACCAAAGAAATTTACGATTGGTTGCTCGCTAAAATCTTCTAATGGTTGAATAGTAACGTCAACATCAGCGCCCGCACAGCGTGATAGATCAATCTGCAGTGTATCTGCAATACCTTGCCAACTTTCAAATCGAGTTTGGTTAAAGCTATTGAGGTAAAGTTTGAAAGATTTAGATTCAATCAAGTTTGGACTTGAAGCGGGTAGACGTACCTCACCAATGGCAACTTGTGGTAGTCCTTTGCTATTTAACCATGACAATTCGTACAGCGTCCAAATGTCATAGCCAGTGAAAGGGAGTGCATCATCACTGATATTGAGATCGGTACGGTTTAGGCTTCTCGGTACTGCTTGTAGTAGCGATGGGTCGTACTGATCTTTATACTCTGTGGTTTGACCAAGGGTTAAACCAGCTAATTCTTTAGCGTCTTTATATTTACTCATACTGTCTATGACACTCTTGGATTAGAATTGATAGTCCGTAAAAAACGGTTTTCAAGTCTAAAGTTTACTGAATCTTTAATGAGGTTGCGAATGAATCATCCAGTTACCTGTGCTTTATCTGATTTTTCTTCTCGTTATTTGCAAGCATGGTGTGATGCAGATCGCGGTTTTCCAGAAAGTCATGATCTTGTTGGCTTAGATTCCCCCTGTGTGATCCATGATTCTGGCGATATGGTGACATGGAAGCCAATGCCACGAAATCCTATTGGAACGTTATCTGGAGTCGAGAAAGGGATTGAGCTTGCACTACATCAAGATGTTCATGACTTTTATTGCTCACAATTTAGTGGTGATATGCGAGCGAAATTTGGTGATATTGAGTTGGATTTACTACAAGCTTTTAATGAAGATGATATAGATCGTTTACAACAAAATATTTTAGGCCACTTAGTGACACAACGCCGTTTAAAGCTAAAGCCAACTGTCTTTATTGCCGCATTAGAAGCTGAGTTTGAAGTGATCTCTATCTGTAATTTAACGGGTAATGTCTTACGAGAAACGCTAGGTAAAGATATTCGTGAAGTGTTAGCGGTTAATGTTGAAGAGTTCTTAACTCAGTTAACCCCCGTATTAACAGAGGAATAAAGAGTGTACGTTGTAGAGTTACAGTTTGAGTGTTTTGATAATACAACGCTATCACGTGTGGATCGTGCCATTAATGGATTAATGGATGATCTACGTTATAACGGTCAAGTGTTAGGACGTGAGTTTCCTATTACGATTGATGATGGGGTTTTTCGTGTACGTGCAGTATGCCCTGAAAAAGACAGTCTGCACCCCAAATACAATAGTGAACAAGTGACGCGCTGTATTGAAAAGTTGAGTGATGCTTGTTTACTGACACCAAAAATAAAAGTGTTAGGGATTGATTTAAACTCAGAAGCGGCAGCTGAGCAGAGCAAGCCATCGTGGCAAGTGCTTTATACAACCTACGTACATACATGTTCGCCGCTACGTAGTGGTGATTCATTATTACCGATCCCACTCTATCAGACAGGTGCCCATCTTGATGGTGATTATAAAGCATTGGTTAAATGGCAAACAGAGTGGCAAGCCTTTGATGAAATTCAGATGGCAAATAAGAGCCAACCTGCAATAAAAATGGCACTAGATGAAATTGGTGAGGTTGATAGTGAACTATTTTCTCGTGGTGAGAAATTACGTGATCAGATCGAATCAACAACTCAGATCCCTACTTATTACTACCTCTATCGTGTTGGTGGAGAAAATCTCGAGAGTGAAATAAACCGAACATGTCCTAAGTGTGGAAATGATTGGCGTGTAGAGGAGCCTTTACATGGTTTATTCCATTTCAAGTGCGATAAATGTCGATTAGTTTCAAACCTATCGTGGAACTATCAATAATATAAAAAGGCTCCTGATTTGATCAAAGGAGCCTTTTTATTATTGCTGAGCTTCTAATTTAGCCAAGCGAGTTGAAAGTGTGATGATCTGTTGTTCGAGTTGAGTGATACGTTCATCAGCAGTGAGCTCTTTGGTTTGCTTTTCAATCGTTGGCACTTTGGCATTTTTTTTCCATGCTTGAAGTGCTTTGATAATAACAGGTATCGGCAGAGGGTTTGCTAATCGTGATTTTATTAAGGCAACAGAAGGCTCTTTTCCTTCTGAGATTAAAGAACAAATCGCATTCTCTAATTCTTGGGTAATTGTCGACATTGTTTTTAGTATCCTACATATAACAACGCATTTACTTTCTCAGTAAAGCATCAAGTTGATCAATCACTTCACACCAGTCTGCATCTTGCTCTTGGCATTCCTTTATAAATCGGCGTTGTATAGCAGAGAAAAAAGGTGCTTCAGCAATATTTTGATGTTGGGCTAACTGATGTTGGATGATGAATGATTGTATAAACTCATCTGAATTATTAAGTCCTAATTGGCTGAATAAATGAGATAAATTGTGCTGAAATTGTTCCATCATCGCTTCCTCATAATCATGACCGAGATATTAAGCAAAGTATAGTGTATTAAAACTGTCTTTTTTTACTATTACTGTTGTGAGAGATCGCTTACAAATGCGTGAGAAAATAATCCTATAAACATACTATATCTCGTTACTTTGTTTTTTATCTTGTTGATTTTAAATGGTCTGTATATTGGTGTTTATTTTATCAAAAAATGTTTTATAAATTATTGCTAGAGCTTTATTGTTTAAAAAAGCAAATCGCGTAGTCTTATTGGCGTCGGAAGGAGCTGACGGAACGGAACAGGAATATACTACAGGATGTAGTGGTCTCAGGATGAGAGGTTGATAAGCTAGGATGGTTTATCAAACAAGGACTGTGAAGGGAACACTCTAGGATAGAGTTTGGTAAGCAGGATGTTTACCTGTCAGGATGACAAAAGGAACACTTCAGGAAGAAGTAAAGGACACCTCCAGGAAGGAGAAGAGAGTCATAACAGGATGTGGTGACGGGTTAGGATAACCAAAGGAACAACTTCAGGATGAAGCGCAAGGACAATGCTGAAGGAATCGGCAGTCAAAGGAATGAGGCAGGGAGCACTATAGTAGCGGGAATGCTGCAAGTAAGACCTAAGGGCGCGACGAAAGTCGCGCCCTCTCTTTTTGTTTAAAGGAAAATATCTTTGTTCCTTTTCCTTTCTTTTATAACGAAAGTTGTTTTTACAGCGTGACGCATATGTCGATTTATACGTAAAAAGATTAAATATAAAAGAATATTTCAGTTTTTATATCGTTAATCTCTTCCTTCCTTGTGCGAGATCTCTTACAAATGCGTGGGATATCTGTTGTTTATCTGACATCAAATGTCTCTGTTATGCAATTAACTACATGATTATAATGTATTTATTACTGTGTACGTATTTTGTTTTTTTTCAATAGAAAATAAATGTATTTTGGTATCTGTGTTTATTACGGTGATTGACGTAATATTAATGGTGTCGGAAGGAACTGACGGAACGGAACAGGAATATACTACAGGATGTAGTGGTCTCAGGATGAGAGGTTGATAGGCTAGGATGGTTTATCAAACAAGGACTGTGAAGGGAACACTCTAGGATAGAGTTCGGTAAGCAGGATGTTTACCTGTCAGGATGACAAAAGGAACACTTCAGGAAGAAGTAAAGGACACCTCCAGGAAGGAGAAGAGAGTCATAACAGGATGTGGTGACGGGTTAGGATAACCAAAGGAACAACTTCAGGACGAAGCACAAGGACAATGCTGAAGGAATCGGCAGTCAAAGGAATGAGGCAGGGAGCACTATAGTAGCGGGAATGCTGCAAGTAAGACCTAAGGGCGCGACGCAAGTCGCGCCCGCTCTTTTTTATACCTCTCTAACATTTTCATATCTCTTTTTTATACTTCTTTTTATACGTTATCTAACATTCAACGCCTCTCTTCCCTCTATTTTGTCTTTATTTTTATGCTTTATCTCTCTTTATCTCTCTTTATCTCTCTTTATCTATTCACTTTGTAAGAGATCTCTTACATCGCTGTGGGATTAATTCTTTTTTTAATCGTAAAAATAGTAATTAAAAATAAATTATCATTTAATATCAGTAGGTTATATTTGCGGTTGATGGTTTAATAAAGAGTCTTTATTTTTCATAATCTATATATGTGTTGTTCATTATTACTAATCTAGTAATATCTATCTTGTCGAAAGGGAACGGCATTAGGAAATGGAACAGCTAAGGATTAGCTACCTCAGGATGAGGATAGATAGTGGGGCTATCTAACAAGGATTGTGCAGGGAAAACTACAGGATGTAGTGAGGTAAATAGGATATTTACTGGTCTGGATGACATGGAACACTTCAGGATGAAGTTTAGGGATAGTGCTCTAGGATGGAGTGAGTGGAACACTCTAGGATTGAGTAGGGAATAATCTTCATTGATGAAGTCAGGAACAGCTTTAGGATGAAGTAAAGGACACCTCCAGGACGGAAGAGAGAGTCAATATTGGAATATTGATGGGTCAAGGAACTACCGAAGAGCAACTCTAGGATAGAGTTTGGAGCTACACTGGGGATTTAAGTATATCAAGGATTGATAGCAGGGAGCACCATAGTAGCGGGAATGCTGCATGTAAAGCCATAGGGCGCAACGAAAGTTGCGCCCGTTCTTTTTATAGTGATATAAAAACTAATACTCTTCACCCTCAGGAAGACGATGAGGGGGAATATAAAAATGGCTTGCTCTAAGTCGCTTCATTTCTAAATAACCTTGATAGGCATCATGCCCGTCGGCAGAAAACTCAAAGACAAAGATAGTACGCCACCCCCATTCTCCACGATGATCTTTTATTTTTTGTTTTCCTCTCGCAAAGCTCAGTAATTGCAGCCCCATATTTTTACAGCGTTGCTCTATAAAATATTGTGCTAACTCTGTTTGTCGTCTTTGCTGCCAAAATAAAAAACCGATGATCGCGATAAGTAGTATTCCGAATAAATTGTCCAAACTTTTATTCCTATTCTCTTATTGCCCACGAGCATGTTGCTGTAATTTCTCAATCGCGGCGACTAAAGCAGGTTCAGCTTGACCATGTAATACTTGAAGCATGGTGCCGCGTAATACAGGAAGCATGACTAAATCTGCAAATAATTGATTGAACAGTGCTTGATCGTTTGTTTCAGCAAGGCGTAATAAAAATTTTGCAGCGTTGTCTGTTGCTAATAGCCCTGACCAGCATCGACCTGCAATAGCGATTAACACTTCGCGGTGACACAATTCAGGTTGGGCTAAAATGCTTTCAAGAGCAGGGGTTAATATTTTGCTATCACTGCCAGATATTGCACGGATCAACGCTGAAACTAAAAATAGATCCGGATCTTGGCTATTGATTTCAGCACTTAAATGTTCACTGATACGAGTACTTAAAGGATCAGGTAATGTACAGTGCTCTAAGCAGCCAAGTAGGGCATAAAGTGGCGTCATAGGAAGGTTTGCAATTGCTTTACGAATAAAGGTAGCATTATTTTCTTGCTTCATTCGCGCACAAATATCGGCAATACCTTGTAAACCAACACCTTGCCACTGTTGCCAATCTAATTTACCGGATAAATATTGCTGAGCATGTTCGTAATATTGGCTTGCTGGTAAATCCAATTGATGACGGATCTGGGCGTGAAAAATAGCCATCTTGTCATCAGTTGGTTTAAACGTATAAGGATTAGCAGCTAGTTTTTCTTGCTCTTCTTCAGTCGGCTCGCTATTAAGCGTTGCGCCCATCGCTTCAATTACATACTTAATGAAATCACCAACAGCCGCCTGTTTTAGTAAACCACGCTCGTCGAGTGGTAATCGAAGAAACCAGATCCACGGTGCATGTTGCGGTTGCCAAAAAGAAATAGCTAAATGCGCATGTTGCTGTAATGGCCATGGATAAGGCTGGCGATTATCTTCGACTGCTTTAAATTGTGAAACATCAATTTCATTCACACGGCGGCCGAGATCAAAAATGTTGTATTGGCAGCCTGCATTATCAAGTAATTGGGTCAGGGTATGAAATTTATCCATGGTCATATTTGTGCTCCTAAGTCAGGAAGTCAGTATAACTTTTGCGGTGAGCCAAGCATACCTATTAACCAAAGGATTTATATTGGGTAGGCTAAAGGTATCAGAATCTTGATACTAAGACGCTCGAATCACTTGGGTCATCTCGTTTCAAGTGCTATTCTGCGCGGCTTACTATCAGGGGGAAAGATGGATAAATATCATCATAGTCAACGTTTACTTGAAGAATTAGAGTTGGTACTACGTCAACATTCTCATTGGCAATTAACGCCTCCTGATGAGCAGCTACTTACAAGCACAGAACCATTTGCAATTGATACATTAGATTGTCACCAATGGTTACAATGGATTTTTATTCCCAAATTCGGACAACTGATTGATTTACAATTACCGTTGCCAACACAGTTTGAGATTAGTCCTTATATTGAAGAAGCAATGAAAGAAAAAGTAGGTGTAAACGATATTTTATCGGTCACACGTCAGCTAGATTTACTATTTAAACAACACTGAGTGAATGTAATGGAACTTGAAATTTTATATCGCGATGACTATTTAATTGCGGTTAACAAGCCTGCCGGTATGTTGGTTCACCGTTCATGGCTAGATAGTCATGAGACTGTTTTTGTGATGCAAACATTGCGAGATCAAATTGGCCAGCATGTCTTCCCATTACATCGTTTAGATCGCCCAACATCGGGTGTTTTGTTGTTTGGATTATCCAGTGAGATTGCATCACAAATGATGCCACTTTTTGCTGGACGCGATATGCACAAAACGTATCATGCTGTGGTTCGTGGTTGGATAAAAGAAGCGGCAGTGCTCGATTATCCGTTGAAGGTTGAGCTTGATAAGATCGCTGATAAAAATGCATCAGAAGAGAAAGAAGCACAACCTGCTGTAACGGCTTACGAGCCCTTAGCGACGGTTGAAACAGATATTGCAGTAGGACGTTACTCAACCAGTCGTTACTGTTTAGTTGAAATGAAACCAGAAACTGGGCGGAAGCATCAGCTACGTCGACATATGCACCATTTAAGTCATCATATTATTGGTGATGTAAATCATGGTGATGGACGCCATAACCGCATGTTCCGTGAACATTATGATTGTCACCGTTTAATGCTGCATGCCTCAAGATTACAATTTGATCACCCGATCACAGGTGAAGCAATTGATATTCGTGCAGATATTGATGAGACGTGGCGTAACGTCATGACTGCGTTTAATTGGTCCCCCAATCTATTAGTACGAGACTAATTGAAGTTTAATTATATCTGATCATAGTGCTTGATTTTTAAGCTTATCATTGCCACATTGGTGATAGTTAATAGTGGCAATGGAGGGCATTATGGCTCGATTAGGTATTTTTATCGGATCTGTTTATGGTGGTGCGGAAGATCTGGCAGAAGCATTAGCAAAGAGTGCGACGTCGATTGATACGCAGGTCTATTTTGACCCTACGCTAGATGATTTTCTTGATTACAAAGATGATAATGTACTCATCATTTCATCGACAACTGGACAGGGTGAGATCCCTGAAAACTTGTTGCCACTTTATGTCGCACTGCAAGATCAATTTCCTCGCTTACCTCAACAGCAATTTGGTGTGATAGCGTTAGGGGATTCAAGCTATGGTGAAGATCGCTTTTGTGGCGCTGGGCGTCAATTTGATGCGTTATTAGTGGAGTTAGGCGCTAAACCTGTACAAGATCGCCTTGATATTGATGCGGGTGTCCATTTTGAGCCGTTAGATGTAGCCCAAGGTTGGTTTAAAACCTTTATTGCACAGATATAACAGAGAAAGCCTGCAATAATTGCAGGCTTTGTTATTTTTATCCTAATACGTTATCGATTATGCGTGTTGATTGATTGTGCGTATTAGCGACGCTTCCAATACTTCTTGCTGCTCAACGCTAAGATTACAACCTTGATCATTAACCAGAATAAAGAAGTCCTCAGCGCGCTCACCAATCGTGGTGATTTTCGCTGCTTGCAAGCTAATATTGTGCTCGGCAAACACGGCTCCCACTTTGGCTAATAATCCTGGCATGTCTAACGCAACTAATTCCATCATCGTTTTCTTGCCCGTTTTGGTCGGCAGAAAACTGACTTTAGTTTTTACATTGAAGTGTAATAGCTTACGTGGTGCTCGACGGATTTTTCGTTCAGATTTCATCACTGTTAACGCTTTTGTTAATGTGCGTCGAATAGTGGTATGACGGTTTTCATTGATTGCTTTACCGTTAGGATCTAACACCATAAAGGTATCAAGTGTGTAACCATCTTTACTATTCATTATTTGAGCATCATGGACACTTAAGTTCTTCTTATCTAGCTCTGAAACGACGATAGCAAAAAGCTTAGCTTTATCTTTGCTATACACGAACACCTCAGTGCCGCCACGGGTTGCTTTTTTACTGAGTAAGATTAGCGGTTTGTCATGATCGTGCGTGAGCAAGGCTTCAGCATGCCACGCCAGTTGTTTGTGGGTATGGCGAAGAAAGTAATCAGCTTTAAAGCGTTGCCATAACACTTCAATTTCACGTGGTTGAAAACCTTTACTACGTAACATGGCAGAAGCTAATTGTTGATTGTGACGAATACGGTCACGCACATCCGGTGTGTTTTCTAAACCGCGACGTAAGGCTTTTTGGGTTGAGTAGTAAAGCTCGGAGAGGAGAGTACGCTTCCAACTATTCCATAAGTCTTGGTTCGTTGCACAGATATCAGCAACGGTTAAGCAGACTAAATAGTCCAGACGTTCTTCATCTCGCACTTCTTTAGCAAATTCGGTGACCACTTCGGGATCGTAAATATCTCGACGTTGTGCGGTTACTGACATGAGGAGGTGTTTTTTAACTAACCATGAAACAATATTTGCTTCTGGTCGTGATAGCCCATGTTGGATACAAAATTCATAGGCATCGACAGCACCGAGTTCAGAGTGATCGCCTTTTCGACCTTTGGCGATATCGTGAAAAATAGCCGCCAGAATTAATAACTCTTTCTTTACAATGCGGGGATAGATCTCACAGCAAATCGGGTGACGTTGTTGATTTTCTGGGTCGCTAAATTTATTCAGGTTTTTGATCACACGAATACTGTGCTCATCGACGGTATAAACGTGGAATAAATCAAATTGCATTTGGCCAACAATGTGGCTCCATTGCGGTAGATAAGCGGACAACACGCCGTGACGATGCATTAAGCGAAAGGCTTTTTGCAAGGCGTTTGGTTGTCGGACCAACTCCATGAATTTTTCACGGGCAGTTGGGATTTCAATTAGAAAGAGATTCAGTCGCCGACGGGCGGTGCGTAACTGGCGCAGTGTGGGTGCTGCAATACCTTCAATCTCAGAGTTTTTTGCGACATGAAGGAACATGTCTAAAATAGTTTCAGGGCGTGCTTGGAATAGCGCTGGCTTGGTGGCTTCAATTAAATGCCCCCGAATTTGAAAGTCTTCATCAAGTACGGTGGGCTCGGTATCTTTTTGTTGGGTAATAATTGCTTGTTCAAATAGCTGTAGTAGCATTTTATTGAGTTCAGCTACTCGACGAAGCGTGCGGTAGAACTCTTTCATCATCATTTCGACATGACGATTCCCTTCACCTTGATAACCTAAGTTGTTAGCCACTGATGCCTGATGATCAAAAGTAAGGCGATTATCATAACGACGAAGTTCGATATGTAATGCAAAGCGAATTCGCCACAGCTCATTTTGACATTCAACCAATTCACGATACTCAGCATCAGTTAAAAAACCATGGCGACTCATTTCAAATAAGCTGGTGGCGCCAAAGTGTCGGCGTGCAACCCAACTTAAGGTATGAATATCTCGCAGTCCGCCAGGGCTTGATTTTATATCAGGTTCTAAATTGTAGGTGGTATCATGATAACGAGCGTGGCGTTTTTTTTGTTCTTCTAACTTGGCTTTATAAAACGTATGACTTGGCCAGAATGCGCCATCATTAATGGATTCAATAAGATGGTTATAGGTGCCTTTATTGCCACATAAATAACGGGCTTCGGTTAAGTTTGTTGCAACGGTTAGGTCATCTTTGCCAACATCAACGCATTCAGCAACAGTACGAACACTTTGTCCCACTTCTAATCGTAGATCCCACAGCAGTGTAATAAACTCACTGACTTTTGCGCCAACCTCATCGCTAATAGGTTGTTCACTTAAGATTAAAATATCGACATCCGAAAGGGGATGAAGTTCACCACGCCCATAACCACCGACGGCAACAAAAGCTAAATCTGATTGCTGTGAAAATCCGTAAAAATGCCATAAACGTTGTAGTAGTTGATCTATATAGTTACTGCGAGCGGTAACTAGATCGGCAATAGGGACATGCTGAAAAAAACTTTCTTTTTGTTGTTCTGCAAAAGTGGTTAATGCATTACGTAAATTATCGAGCGTGATGTCTTGATCAAGGTAACTATCAAGTTGAAGAGAGAGGGTATCCGTCATGGCAGTCCGTGCTATTGCTAAATCTTATCTTTACTATAACGACTACCAGTGAGGAACAACATGTATAGGGAGAAAAAAACCGACACAGAAGGTCGGTTTTTATGATCTTGTTAACGAAGTCGGTATGTTATGCGTTATGCATAAGGCGTGGAAGTGTTTCTTCTGTACGAAGTGTTAAAATTTCACAACCATCTTTTGTCACTAGTAGGGTATGTTCCCACTGTGCTGATTTCTTACCATCGACTGTGTAAACCGTCCAACCATCTTGATCATCAGATTCACAACCGAATTTACCGGCGTTGATCATTGGCTCGATAGTGAAACACATGCCTTCTTTTAGTACGGTACGATCGTTGTTTTTGTAGTGAACGACTTGTGGTTCTTCGTGGAACTCATTTCCGATACCGTGACCACAGTAATCTTTAACAATAGAGAAACGGCTATTACCAGATTTGATAAACTTCTGAATAGCGGTACCAATATCACCTACACGCGCACCTGGTTTTACTTTTTTAATGGCTAAGTAAAGGCTTTCTTGCGCCACTCGACATAGACGCTTGTCTTCAAGCGATACTTCACCCACTTCAAACATTTTTGATGTGTCGCCATGGTAACCATCTTTAATAACGGTTACGTCGATATTAATAATATCACCATCTTTTAGCACTGCAGGCTTTATGTATTTACCATTTGCTTCTGGTACTTCTTCATCAGCTTGTGCTGGAATACCATGACATACTACATGGTTAATTGAAGTACATACTGATTTTGGAAAACCATGGTAATTCAGTGGTGCTGGAATAGCTTGCTGATCTTTAGTGATGTAGTCATGACAAATACGGTCAAGCTCTTCGGTAGTTACACCAGCTTTAACGTGGGGTTCGATCATTTCTAGCACTTCAGCAGCCAAACGGCCCGCAACGCGCATTTTTTCAATTTCTTCAGCCGTTTTGATCTTAATGCTCATATAATCGTCTCTATTTGTATGTTTCGCTATAGCACTATATTACCAGTCGCTTAGGGCTAATGGAAAGATAAGATTCATTCTCATAACCAGATTTGACTAGATTTAGTGCCTAAATATGTGGTATAAAGCGCGCCGTGAACGGTGATTTTGTTTCTTTCGATAACATATATTTTTGTGTAAGCACTAATATTAGGTACGAAGGTGCGACTTGATTGAGTCACACATACTTATTTTATTATTCACACATATCGACACATCTGCCGGGGTGCTCGGTTACCTAATAAGGTAACAATAGCTTTAATAGTTATTATCGGGTCGGTTTTAAGATGGGATATGTGGACGCCTAACCCCATAGAGGATTATTCAATGGCAACTGTATCAATGCGCGACATGCTTCAGGCTGGTGTACACTTTGGTCACCAAACTCGTTACTGGAACCCAAAAATGAAGCCATTCATTTTCGGCGCTCGTAACCGTGTACACATCATCAACCTAGAAAAAACTGTACCAATGTTCAATGCAGCACTAGCTGAAATTGAAAAAATTGCAGCTCGTAAGGGTAAAGTTCTTTTCGTTGGTACTAAGCGCGCAGCTAGCGAATCAATCAAAGAAGCAGCAATCAGCTGTGACCAGTACTACGTAAACAACCGTTGGTTGGGTGGTATGTTGACTAACTGGAAAACTGTTCGTCAATCAATCAAGCGTCTTAAAGATCTTGAAGCTCAATCTACTGATGGTACTTTCGACAAGCTAACCAAAAAAGAAGCGCTAATGCGTACTCGTGAAATGGAAAAGCTTGAGAAATCACTAGGTGGTATTAAGAACATGGGCGGCCTACCAGACGCAATGTTCGTAATCGGCGCTGACTGTGAGCACATCGCAATCAAAGAAGCTAACAACCTAGGTATCCCAGTATTTGCTGTTGTTGATACTAACTCTGATCCAGACGGCGTTGACTTCGTTATCCCAGGTAACGATGACGCAATCCGTGCGATCCAGCTTTACACTGGTGCTGTAGCTCAAACTGTTAAAGAAGCTCGTAACCAAGATATCGCTGTTCAAGCTGAAGAAGACGGTTTCGTAGCTGAAGCTTAATAAGTACTCGTTACTTACCGAGCCTCTTAAGTTACCTTGTGTAAACTAAGAATGGTTACCAGGGGCCGATAGGGCCCCTGATTTTTACTCGAAGAATTAAATCTGAGGATTATGACAATGGCAACAGTTACAGCTGCCCTAGTTAAAGAACTGCGCGAGCGTACTGGCGCAGGTATGATGGATTGTAAAAAAGCACTTGTAGAAGCTAACGCTGACATCGAGCTTGCAATCGAAAACATGCGTAAGAGCGGTGCTGCTAAAGCTGCTAAGAAAGCGGGTAACGTAGCAGCTGAAGGTACTATCATCATCAAAGAAGCTGCTGGTAAAGCTGCTCTTGTTGAAGTTAACTGCCAAACTGACTTCGTAGCTAAAGATGGTAGCTTCCTAGCATTCGCTAACGAAGTTGCTGATGCAGCACTTGCTGGTCACAAATCAGTTGAAGAACTTCAAGCTCAATTTGAAGAAGCACGTATCGCGCTAGTTGCTAAGATTGGTGAGAACATTTCTATCCGTCGTGTAGATTACATCGAAGGCGAGAAAGTTTCTGCTTACACTCACGGTGCTCGTATCGCTGTTGTTGTTGCTGGTAACGGCGACGAAGAAACACTTAAGCACATCGCAATGCACGTTGCTGCATCTAAGCCAGAATACGTTAACCCGTCTGACGTACCAGCTGAAGTTGTTGCTAAAGAGCGTGAAGTTCAAGTTGAAATCGCAATGAACGAAGGCAAGCCACAAGCTATCGCTGAGAAGATGGTTGAAGGCCGCATGAAGAAGTTCACTGGCGAAGTTTCTCTAACTGGTCAAGCTTTCATCATGGAACCAAAGAAAACTGTTGGTGACGTACTGAAAGAAACTGGTGCTACAGTAACTAACTTCATTCGTCTAGAAGTTGGTGAAGGTATCGAGAAAGCTCAAGAAATGAGCTTTGCAGAAGAAGTAGCAGCTGTTCAGAAGGGTTAATCCTTCTTTATAAGAATGCCAAAGACCGTAGCCAAGGCTGCGGTCTTTTTACAACTCCATATCTCAAGTTAGCCTGGAAGGTAAAACACATGACCACAAACCCAAAACCAACTTATCAACGAATTTTGCTTAAGCTAAGTGGTGAAGCACTACAAGGCGAAGAAGGTTTCGGCATTGACGCACAAGTTCTTGACCGTATGGCTCAAGAAATCAAAGAACTCGTTGAACTGGGTGTTCAAGTAGGCCTAGTTATTGGTGGTGGTAACTTATTCCGTGGTGCTGGCCTTGCAGAAGCAGGTATGAACCGAGTTGTGGGCGACCACATGGGTATGCTAGCAACTGTAATGAACGGCTTAGCAATGCGTGATTCTTTGCACCGTGCCTATGTGAACGCTCGAGTGATGTCTGCTATTCCTCTTAATGGCGTTTGTGATAACTACAACTGGGCTGATGCAATTAGCCAGTTACGCCAGGGCCGTGTAGTTATTTTCTCTGCAGGCACTGGTAACCCATTCTTTACTACCGATTCGGCAGCATGTTTACGTGGTATCGAAATTGAAGCTGATGTTGTGCTAAAAGCAACCAAAGTGGATGGTGTTTACACAGACGATCCAGTTAAAAACCCAGATGCAGTACTTTGTGATAAGCTAAGCTACCAAGATGTACTTGAAAAAGAATTAAAGGTAATGGATTTAGCTGCCTTTACACTTGCTCGTGACCACAATATGCCAATTCGTGTCTTTAACATGAATAAACCAGGCGCACTACGTCGCGTAGTGATGGGTGAGCAAGAAGGTACGCTAATCACTAGCGCTTAAGCAAAAGTGGCAACTGATTAATTGAAAAAAGTATGATTACTTTTTTACTGTGATCGAATTATCAAGGGTATTTATTGTGATTAACGAAATCAAACAAGACGCGCAAACGCGCATGGAAAAAAGTGTTGATGCACTACGAAATCAACTAGTAAAAATCCGTACAGGTCGTGCTCACCCAAGCCTACTTGATACGATTCATGTTGAGTACTACGGTGCGAACACACCGTTAAACCAAGTAGCAAACGTTGTTGCTGAAGATGCTCGTACTCTTGCTATCACTGTATTTGACCGTGAACTAGCACCAAAAGTAGAAAAAGCGATCATGATGTCTGATTTGGGTCTAAACCCAATGTCTGCAGGTACTGTGATCCGTGTTCCTCTTCCTCCGCTTACAGAAGAGCGTCGTCGCGATCTTGTTAAGATTGTACGTGCAGAAGCAGAGCAAGGCCGTGTTGCTGTTCGTAACATTCGTCGTGATGCAAATGCAACGGTTAAAGGTCTATTAAAAGACAAAGAAATTTCTGAAGATGATGATCGTCGTGCACAAGACGAAATTCAGAAATTAACAGACGATGCTATTAAGAATATCGATGCAGTTCTTGAAGTAAAAGAAAAAGAGCTAATGGAAGTTTAAACTTTATTCGTTAAGTTTTAAATGGCTAGAGGCGCTGTGCGTGCAGCACGGCGCTTTTTTTTGAGGGATAGAGATGGCAGAGCATTCAATCGAGGCTGGGCTTTCGGCAGATTGTCTTCCTAACCACATAGCTGTGATTATGGATGGTAATGGTCGTTGGGCAAAAGCCAAAGGCAAAGCTCGGGTGTTTGGTCACAAGGCTGGCGTAGAAGCCGTGCGAAAAACAGTTTCGACTGCTAATCGTCTGGGTATAAAAGTATTAACACTATTTGCTTTTAGTAGTGAAAACTGGCGTCGTCCCGAAGCCGAGGTTTCACTATTGATGGAGCTCTTCATGACGGTATTAAGTCGTGAAGTAAAAAGATTACATAAGAATAATATTCAATTACGTATCATTGGCGATAAGCGCCGTTTTAGCCAGCGTTTACAAGATAAAATTTCATCGGCGGAAAAGTTAACCGCTGATAATACTGGAATGGTATTGAACGTTGCAGCAAATTACGGCGGGCAATGGGATATTTTAGAAGCGGCTAAAAAGTTAGCTCAACATGCGATTAATAATAAGCTTGATCTCGCAACTGTAACTGAACAAGATTTAGAATCAGGACTCTCAACGTATGGGTTACCAGAGGTTGAACTCTTGATCCGTACTAGTGGCGAGTGCCGAATTAGTAACTTTATGCTATGGCAGACAGCTTATGCGGAGTTATTTTTCACAGAAGAACACTGGCCTGATTTTGATGAATCAAGTTTATTGAATGCCGTTGCTTGGTTCGTGACTCGTGAACGCCGTTTTGGCTGTACTGGCGAACAAATACAAGCATTGTTAAAATAAGAGTTATTATTTTTCGCCAATGCGCAGCAATGTGTGTTGGCGTTATTATTTACAGTGAATATGGCCTTTGCCTATACAATAATTATATAGAGGACGCAGTTTGCTAAAGCAACGTATTATTACCGCATTAATCCTCGCACCACTTGTTATTGCGGGGATCTTTTTCTTACCATTTCCAGCCTTTGTGGTAGCCATTGCGGCAATAACATTAGTGGGCTTTTGGGAATGGACACAGTTTGTTAATACATCATCTCGCATCCGTGCAATGATTCTACCTGTGATTGCATTAGGTGCTAGCCTAGTGTTATTACCAGTAGATACAGCGTCTCTTTCGGCGATGAGTAATGGCTTACATGGCGTCTTATTAGTTGGTGGAATATGGTGGCTAATCGCATCTATATTAGCAATTACATACCCAAAAACTGATAAATTATGGGCGTCTAACTCTTTTATTAAACAGATTTTTGGCTTGTTAACACTGCTCCCGTTTTTTTGGAGTATTTTAATGTTACGTGCTGTAGATTACAGCATCGATTCGTATCATGGTGCTAAACTTGTTCTACTAGTTTGTTTCTTAGTTTGGTCTGCAGATACGGGCGCATATTTTTCAGGTAAGCGTTTTGGTAAGCATAAAATGGCGCCAGCTGTTAGCCCAAATAAAACGATTGAAGGTTTAGTCGGTGGGGTAATTTTAGCCGTTATTATTACTTGGCTAGGTGCAAAGCTTCTTTCTATTCCGTTTATCTCAATTTCAAGCTTGTTATCGATAGCTATTATTACTGTTGTCATTTCTGTGCTTGGCGATTTAGTTGAAAGTATGTTTAAACGTGCTTCTGGCGTTAAAGATAGCGGTAACATATTACCTGGACATGGTGGGATTTTAGATCGTATTGATAGCTTAACCGCAGCAATACCTGTTTTTACATTACTTTATCTCTGGTTAATGTAAGCCACCTCTTTTCTAAGGCAGCCATTACGCTGCCTTTTTTGTAAATGTAAGTGAATTTATGCGTAAGTTAACGATCCTAGGAGCTACGGGCTCAATAGGTAGCAGTACTTTAAATGTTGTTGCTAAAAACCCTGAACTATTTGAAGTAGTAGCACTTGCTGCATGTTCAAATGTTGAAAAAATGTTTGCGCTTTGTCAGCAATGGCAACCGAATTTTGCTGCGATGTTTGATAGTAAAGCTGCAGCAGAATTAGCCTCTTTATTAAAGCAGCAAGAAATTGCAACAACAGTGCTTAGTGGCGAGCAAGGTGTTTGTGAAGTCGCAGCTCTTGATGATGTCGACACTGTTATGGCGGCGATTGTTGGTGCAGCAGGCTTATTACCAACGATGGCGGCAGTGAAAAAAGGCAAACGAATTTTACTTGCCAATAAAGAAGCGCTGGTGATGACTGGGCAAATGTTCATAGATGCTTGTGAACAGTATGGTGCTGAATTATTACCGGTTGATAGTGAGCATAATGCAATTTTTCAATCATTACCGACCAATATTCAGCAGCGTATGGGACGTTGTGATTTATCAGCATCGGGCGTGAGTAAAGTACTATTAACAGGCTCTGGTGGTCCTTTTCGATACACAGATATTGCAGAATTAGATAATGTGACACCTGCAATGGCGATTGCTCACCCTAATTGGTCAATGGGGCCAAAAATCTCTGTGGATTCAGCCACAATGATGAATAAAGGTCTAGAGTATATTGAAGCACGTTGGTTATTTAATGCCAGCCGTGAGCAAATGGATGTCATTATTCACCCGCAGTCTGTTATTCACTCAATGGTGCAATATAAAGATGGTTCTGTTATTGCACAAATGGGATTACCCGATATGTGTACGCCGATTGCTTGTGCAATGGCATACCCTGAACGTGTCGATGCAGGTGTAGCTCCGCTTGATTTTAGTCAAATTGGTGAATTTACTTTTATGAAACCAGACTTTGATCGTTATCCATGTTTAAAGCTTGCTATTGATGCGTGCTATCAAGGGCAAGCGGCAACAACGACGTTGAATGCTGCTAATGAAATGGCTGTTGCGGCATTTTTAGCAGGTGAAATTTGCTTTACAGATATTGCTAAAGTGAACCAAAAAGTGCTAGAAATAGCCGTGCTTGTTGAACCTCACAATATTGCTGAGGTAATGGAAATAGATAAACAAGCTCGTCAACTTGCTTCAGATGTCATCACCAAGGAATTTGCATGATTGAATTTATCCGCAATTTAAGTGCTTTTTTAGTTGCTCTAGGAATATTAATTGCTGTCCATGAGTTTGGTCACTTTTGGGTTGCTCGACGTTGCGGTGTATATGTTGAACGCTTTTCGATTGGCTTCGGTAAAGCACTTTTCCGTCGCAAAGGAAAAGACGGAACAGAATATACACTGGCAATGATCCCACTGGGTGGCTATGTAAAAATGCTTGATGAGCGGGTAGAAGAGGTACCTGAAGAAAAGCGTCATATGGCGTTTAATAACAAAAAACTTTGGCAACGAAGTGCAATTGTTGCTGCAGGCCCTTTAGCAAACTTTCTTTTTGCCATTTTTGCATATTGGCTTGTGTATCTTATTGGGGTCCCTGCGTTAAAACCTTATATAGGTGAAGTGGCTCCACAATCTATCGCGGCGCAAGCAGGAATTACACCTGGAATGGAACTTAAATCTATTTCAGGAATCGAAACATCAGATTGGGAATCAGCCAATATGGCAATGGTTTCTCATATTGGTGATAAGAGCATGGTGATCACAGCGACAGAGCCTGACAGTAATGTCATCGTGACGCGCACTTTAGATCTATCTCATTGGTCTTATGATCCTGAGTCTCAGCAAGTACTAAAAACATTAGGTATTACGCCTTATCGACCTAAAATTACGTTAAATGTCGCGCAATTGGTTGATAATAGTGCTGCAGTAGATGCAGGATTTAAATTAAATGATAAGATTGTAGCAATTGATAAAAAGCCTGTAACTGAATGGCAGCAGTTTGTTGATGCGGTGCGTACGCACCCTGAGCAACCGCTTTCAGTTGAAGTGTTGCGAGATGATGAACCTGTGATGTTATCATTAGTTCCTCGTAGCAAGGTTGAACCAGATGGTAATCAAGTTGGCTATGTAGGATTAGCGCCTGCGATTGAACCGTGGCCTGAATCTTATAAAGTAAACTTGCAGTTTGGTCCGATTGAAGCTGCGGTTAAAGCAACAGACAAAACGAAGCAATTAGTGGCGTTGACTTTTGATATGGTCACTAAACTGTTTACAGGTGATGTTGCAATTAAAAACCTCAGTGGACCGATATCCATTGCAAAAGGTGCAGGAATGACCGCCGACTTTGGTTTGGTCTATTTTCTCGGATTTTTAGCACTGATAAGTGTCAATTTAGGTATAGTTAATTTGTTACCGCTTCCGGTGTTGGATGGAGGACATTTAATGTTTTTCGCCATTGAAGCTGTAACCCGTCGTCCTGTATCAGAACGAATTCAGGATATTGGCTATAGAGTGGGATCAGCCGTTTTGGTTGCGTTAATGGCCGTTGCGCTATTCAATGATTTTACCCGTCTTTAATAATGCGTTTTTAGCAAGGAATAATCAGAACAGTAATGGCGATTAAAAAACTGTTGGTCGCATCGCTGCTTTTAACCAGTAGCGTTGCGCATAGTGCGGAAGATAAATTTGTAGTTGATAACATTCGTTTTGAAGGACTTCAGCGTGTTACGTTAGGTGCGGCATTATTAAAAATGCCTGTCCGCGTTGGAGATACTGTTGATCAACAGGATATTTCAGAACTGATAAAATCACTCTACTCTTCTGGCAACTTTGAAAATATTAGAGTATATCGTGACGGCAATACGCTTCAGATCGATGTAACAGAGCGTCCTACTATTGCTGATATTACTTTCTCAGGTAACAAAGCGATCAAGGCTGAGCAGCTAAAAGAAAATTTAGAAGCATCAGGTTTGCGTGTGGGTGAAGCGCTTGATCGTACAACGTTACGAAAAATTGAAAAAGGGCTAGAAGATTTCTATTACAGTGTTGGTAAATACAACGCAACGGTAGAAGCTGTTGTTACGCCTTTGCCTCGTAATCGTGCTGATATTAAATTTGTTTTCACTGAAGGTGTGTCTGCAAAAATTAAGCAGATTAACATTCTAGGTAACCATGTTTTCAGTGATGATGAATTACGCAGTAAGTTTACACTTAAGGACGATGTGCCTTGGTGGAACTTCATGGCGAATGAAAAATATCAAAAACAAGTATTGCAAGGCGATTTAGAAACGCTACGTTCTCAATATTTGAATAATGGTTATTTGAAGTATCGACTTGATGATACACAAGTGTCTATTTCACCAGATAAAAAAGGCGTGTATATCACCCTTAAAATCCATGAAGGACATCAGTATAAAGTTAAGAATGTAAAGTTCCGTGGTGATGTTGCAGGTCGCGTTGCTGAGTTCGATAAGCTGGTAACATTTAAGACTGGCTCTGTTTATAACGGCGCAGCTGTTACATCGCTAGAAGAAGCGGTTAAACGTAAGCTTGGTGAAGCAGGTTACGCTTACCCGAAAGTAACGACATACCCAGAGTTTGATGATAAGACCAATGAAGTATCATTGGTTGTAAATGTTGAGCAAGGTAAACGTATTTACGTTCGTAATATTGAGTTCCGTGGTAATACCAATACTAAAGATGAAGTTTTACGCCGTGAAATGCGTCAAATGGAAGGTACTTGGTTAAATGCGAAGAAGATTGAAACAGGTAAAACACGTTTAAACCGTACCGGTTTCTTTGAAAATGTCGATGTACAAACGGTACGAGTACCAGGTTCTGATGATCAGGTTGACATTAAGTACAACGTGAAAGAAGCCAATTCTGGTAGTGTTAATTTTGGTGTTGGTTACGGTACTGAATCAGGTATTAGTTTCCAAGCTGGCTTAACTCAAGATAACTTCTTAGGTACGGGTAATCGTTTTGGTATCAATGCGATGACGAATGATTACTCGAAAAATATCAGTCTTGAATACAACGATCCTTACTTCACGATTAATCATGTCAGCCTTGGTGGTAAGATCTATTATAACGAGTTTGAAGCATCTGATGCCAATATCTCGGATTACACCAACCAAAGCTACGGTACAAGCTTAACGTGGGGTTTCCCGGTTAATGAGCTAAATAGCTTTAACTTTAGTTTGGGTTACGATCACAATAAGATCTCGAATACTCAAGATTATTACCAAATTCAGCAATTTAAAAAGATTCATGGTTTTGATCTCGATAGCGATAATGCGATCACTCTTGATGATTATAGTTGGACACTTGGCTGGACGCGTAACAACTTAAACCGAGGTTACTTCCCAACTTCTGGTAACCGCCAAGACTTCTCATTTAAGATGACAATTCCTGGTTCAGACTCACAGTACTTCAAAGCGCAGTACAACGTTCGTCAATATATACCGTTAACAGAGAGCCAAAACTTTAGCTTATTGCTACGTGGTAAGTTGGGTTACGGTAATGGCTACGGTAAAACGGATAATGGTAGCGATCAGCTAATGCCATTCTACGAAAACTTCTATGCCGGTGGTTTTAGTACAATTCGTGGTTTCCGTTCCAACACTGTTGGTCCAAAAGCGGTATTTGTTGGTGGTTGTGGCGTAAACGGTCAAGGTAATAACAACTGTGCGACTGGTACTGATGATGCTGCTGGTGGTAATGCAATTGCGCTTGCAAGTATGGAGCTAATTGTTCCAACACCATTTATCTCTGATGAGTTGAAAAACCAAATTCGTACGAGCTTCTTTGTTGATGCTGGTTCTGTTTGGGATACTGAATATAACCTGAATTATAAGAGCAGCAATGGTCAAAAATTGGCAGATTACTCTGATCCAGGTATGATCCGCGCTTCTGCGGGTGCAGCTTTACAGTGGATGTCGCCAATGGGTCCACTTGTATTCTCGGTTGCTAAGCCAATCAAGAAATATGAAGGGGATGATGAGGAATTCTTCACATTCACTATTGGTCAGACATTCTAATTTTGAGGAGAGAACTTTTGAAACAATGGATTAAAGCAGCAAGTCTTGGCTTGGTAATTCTATCTTCGTCTATGTACGCAAATGCAGCGGAAGCTGCTCAAAAAATTGGTTACGTATCTACTGGTCAAGCAATGTCTGAGTTAGCTCAGCGTTACAAGGTTCAAGATAAGTTAAAGAAAGAATTCAGTGGTCGTGTTGCGGCACTACGTTCTATCGAAACTAAGATGAAGGGCAAGATTGATAAATTGAAGCGTGATGGTGAACTGATGAGTTCAGATCAACGTCAAAAGCTTCAACGAGAGCTTGCTCAACTTGATTCTGATTACAAATTAAAAGCACAAGCACTTGCTGAAGATCAACGCCGTCGTGGTATGGAAGAAGAGCAGAAGCTTGTTAAGAAAATCCGTACAGCGATTGATACAGTAGCAGAGAAAAACGGTTATAACATCGTGCTAGACGCACAAGCTGTTTTATTCGCAAATAAGAAAGATGATCTTTCTTCTAAAGTGATTGCTGCGGTAAAATAATCAGTAATATGAAGCAATTATGATTGGTATATCGTTATTTTCGCGATATACCAGTTTTTAGCGTATCTAGCAGCCACTTTTGTGGCTGTTGTTACAATAGGTATAAGGTAAATATGGCTGCAATCACACTTGCTAAACTAGCTGAAAAATTAGGTGCAGAGCTTCAAGGCGACGGCTCGGTGGAAATTCATTCTATTGCTGGGATGAGCAAGGCTGTGGAAGGTCAAATAACGTTCCTTTCTGATAGCAAATACCGTAAGCAACTTGCTGACTGCAAGGCTGATGCTGTAATGCTACGAGAAGCGGATGTCGAATTCTTCCAAGGTAATGCATTAGTTGTTAAAGATCCTTACTTAAGCTACGCATTAGTTGCACAACTATTAGATACAACGCCAGCAGCAGCAACCGAGATAGCGGCATCTGCATTTGTAGATCCAACGGCTACGCTTGGTAATAACGTTGCTATTGGCCATAACGTAGTGATTGAAGCGGGTGTTACTTTAGGTAATAACGTGCAAATTGGTGCGGGTTGTTTTATCGGTAAAAATGCGGTCATTGGTGATAACACTAAATTATGGGCGAATGTCACTATTTATCACAATGTTGAGTTAGGTAGCGATTGTTTAGTGCAATCAAGCACGGTTATTGGTGCCGATGGCTTCGGTTATGCTAATGATAAAGGTGAGTGGGTAAAAATCCCTCAACTGGGTTCTGTGCGTATTGGTAATCGTGTTGAAATTGGCTCATGTACTACTATTGACCGTGGTGCACTCGATGACACCATTATCGAAGACAATGTGATCATTGATAACCAAATGCAAATCGCCCATAACGTGCAGATCGGATATGGTACAGCGATGGCGGGTGGTACAATTGTCGCTGGTAGCACCAAAATTGGTAAATATTGTATTATTGGTGGTGCATCAGTATTAAATGGCCATATCAACATTGCTGATGGTGTAACCATCACAGGTATGGGCATGGTAATGCGAAGTATTGAAGAAAAAGGCATGTATTCTTCAGGTATTCCATTACAAACAAACCGCGAATGGCGTAAAACTGCAACGCGTGTTCATCGTATTGATGATATGAACAAACGTTTAAAAGCTGTTGAAAAAGAACTCGCAGCGAAAGAGAAGTAAGTTTTTACTCTTAATTGATGTGCCTACCTTGTGTAGGCCGTTTTGCATTTATATTGAATATTATTTTATTCTTTCTAATACAGGTATTTAGTTTTGACCAGCGAAAATAAGACGCTAAACATCACAGAAATTCAGGAACTGCTTCCTCATCGTTATCCTTTCTTAATGATTGACCGTGTTACAAATTATGATGAAGGCAAAACGTTAACAGCAATCAAAAATGTTTCTGTCAATGAGCCTCAATTTACTGGTCATTTCCCTAATATGCCGGTGTTTCCAGGTGTAATGATTTTAGAAGCGATGGCACAAGCAACAGGTCTACTTGCATTCAAAACCTTTGGTGCACCTGCTGAAAATGAACTGTACTACTTTGCAAGTATCGATAAAGCAAAGTTTCGTAAGCCTGTAGGTCCTGGTGATCAGCTTATTTTGGATGTTGAATTTATCAAAGAGCGTCGCGGTATTGCGCTATTTAATGGCGTAGCAACAGTTGACGGCGAAGTTGTATGTTCAGCTGAACTTAAATGTGCACGACGAGTATTCTCATGATCCATGAAACCGCACAAATTCATCCGTCAGCAGTGGTTGAAGACGGTGTAAAGATTGGCGCTAATGTCAAAGTTGGTCCATTCACTTATATTGCCACTGATGTTGAAATTGGTGAAGGCACTGAAGTGATGTCACACGTTGTGATTAAAGGTCCAACGGTGATCGGTAAAGATAACCGTATATTCCCATTCGCCGTGATCGGTGAAGAGTGCCAAGATAAGAAATATCAAGGCGAAGCAACACGTCTTGTGATTGGTGATCGCAATGTGATCCGTGAAAGTGTTCAAATGCATCGCGGCACAGTACAAGATAAAGGTGTGACTATCGTAGGTAGTGATAACCTTTTCTGTGTCAATGTACATATTGCGCATGATTGCGTCGTGGGCGATAACATTATCATGGGGAATAACGCGACATTAGCAGGTCACGTAACAGTTGAAGATTACGCGATTATTTCTGCACTATCGCCAGTACACCAATTCTGTACTGTCGGCGCACATAGTTTTATCGGCGGCGGCTCTATTGTTGTTCAAGATGTGCCACCGTTTGTAATGGCGCAAGGTAACCACGCGAAACCGTTCGGTATTAATATCGAAGGCTTAAAGCGTCGTGGTTTTGAAAAGCCAGAATTACATGCTATCCGTCGTGCATATAAAGAAATTTACCGTTCAGGTAAAACGCTAGCTGAAGTAAAACCTGTACTTGAAGAAATGAGTAAAGATTATCCTTCAATTGGCTTATTCCTGAAACTATTTGAAAACTCGACACGCGGTATTATTCGCTAATGACGAAGCCACTTCGAATAGGAATTGTCGCCGGAGAAATCTCCGGCGATATTTTAGGTGCAGGCTTTATAAAAGCCGTAAAAGCCAAATACCCAGATGCTGAATTTATTGGTGTTGCAGGTCCTCGTATGCAAGCAGAAGGCTGTGAAGCGCTGTTTGATATGGAAGAGCTTGCGGTGATGGGGATTGTTGAAGTATTAGGTCGCTTACCTCGCTTATTTAAGGTCAAAGCAGAGCTTGTTAAATACTTTAGCGATAACCCACCAGACGTTTTTGTTGGTATAGATGCCCCTGATTTTAACTTACGCCTAGAAAAAGATTTAAAAGAAAGCGGCATTAAAACCGTGCATTATGTCAGTCCATCGGTGTGGGCATGGCGCCAAAAGCGTATTTTCAAAATCGAAGCTGCTACTAATCTTGTGCTTGCTTTCTTGCCGTTCGAAAAAGCGTTTTACGATAAGTTTAATGTGCCTTGCGAGTTCGTTGGACACACAATGGCAGACGCTATTCCATTGCAAACCGACCAAGGTGCTGCGCAAACATTATTAGGCTTAGATTCTGATAAACGATGGCTTGCGGTATTACCCGGTAGCCGAGGTAGCGAAATGGAAATGCTCGCGCCACCGTTTATCGAAACGTGTAAAAAACTTAAGGCTAAACATCCTGATTTAGGTTTTGTCGTTGCACTGGTTAATCAAAAACGTCGAGCACAATTTGAGCAAGCGTGGCAACAAACTGCACCGGATCTCGATTTCGTGCTGGTGGATGATACTGCTCGTAATGTAATGATTGCTTCAGATGCTGTATTGCTCGCATCGGGTACGGTTGCATTAGAGTGTATGTTAGTGAAGCGTCCGATGGTGGTGGGCTATAAAGTGAAACCATTAACGGCGTGGCTGGCTAAGAAAATGCTTAAAACTAAGTATGTTTCATTGCCAAATATTCTCGCAGATGAAGAGCTGGTCACTGAGCTTTTGCAAGAAGATTGTACGCCAGAGAAGCTCTATCACGAAGTGGATAAAATGCTATATGGTGACACTTCTGAGTTGATGTTGAAATTTGAGCAGATGCATAAAAACATTCGTTGTAATGCCGATGAGCAAGCAGCAAATGCCGTCCTTGCCTTGATTGATAGAGCGTAAAATGGCTGAGAAAAAAGAGCTTGAACCTTTTGTTTATCCGCAAGCAACTTGTATTGCTGGGGTTGATGAAGTTGGTCGTGGGCCATTAGTTGGCGCAGTGGTGACTGCGGCTGTGATTTTAGATCCGAATAATCCCATTGAAGGTTTAACGGATTCTAAAAAATTGACCGAGAAAAAACGCAATTTGTTGTTTGATGAAATCAAAGAAAAAGCTTTGTCTTGGTCATTAGGTCGTTGTGAAGCGGACGAAATTGATAACTTGAATATCTTGCAAGCAACGATGGTTGCGATGCAGCGCGCAGTAGCAGGCTTAAGTGTACAGCCAGATTACGTACTTATTGATGGTAACAAAGTACCTGAATTACCGATGGCTGCACAGGCTGTGGTGAAAGGGGATTTACGTGTTGCTGAGATCAGTGCTGCGTCCATTATTGCTAAAGTGACCCGTGATCGTGAAATGGAAATATTAGATGCAGAGTTTCCGCAGTACGGTTTTGCTAAACATAAAGGTTATCCAACCAAAGCACACTTTGAAGCATTAGAGCAATACGGTGCAATAGAGCAGCATCGTAAGAGCTTTAAACCTGTAAAGCGAGTATTGGGTTTAGACTAAACGATTTTTCTTTTACAGACTAATGGCATAGCTATTCGCTATGCCATTTTTTTGTTTGCTCAATACCTCTCATACCTTGTTTCAGGTATAATTTTCATAATTAAGTTACGTAATAAATTAGGTTGTCATGGCAGAACCACGTTTTATCCACCTTCGTGTTCATAGTGATTATTCGATGATTGACGGTTTGGCGAAAGTAAAGCCTATCGTTAAAAAGGCATCAGAACTTGGTATGCCTGCACTCGCAATGACAGACTTTACTAACCTATGTGGTTTAGTGAAGTTTTACTTTGCTGCTCATGATGCCGGAATCAAGCCAATTATCGGTGCTGATTTCAAAGTACAGTCTACTGAAATGGGCGATGAGCTATTTGAACTCACCATTCTTGCTGCCAATAATGAAGGTTATAAAAATCTTACTTTATTGATTTCTGAAGCCTACCAACGTGGTCATGTACAGCACCTGCCTGTTATTGATAAAGAGTGGCTCGTGAATCATCGTGAAGGACTTATTATCCTATCCGGTGGTAAAAATGGTGATGTGGGTAAAGCTTTATTAAAAGGCAACCAGAAAATGGTTGATGGCTTAGTTGCTTTTTATCAAACCCATTTCCCAGATAGTTACTATTTGGAATTAGTACGCACAGGGCGTGCAGATGAAGAAGCATACCTTCACTTTGCGATTGAGCTGGCAGAAAAAGCCGATTTACCCGTTGTCGCTACTAATGATGTTCGTTTACTCACTGCCGATCAGTTTGACGCACATGAAATTCGCGTTGCCATTCATGACGGCTATACCCTTGTCGATCCCAACCGCCCGAAACTTTATAGCGCACAGCAGTATCTTCGTAGTGAAGAAGAAATGTGCGAGTTATTTGCTGATATCCCAGAAGCACTACAAAACTCAGTTGAAATCGCAAAGCGTTGTAACGTGACCGTTCGATTAGGTGAGTATTTCTTACCTAATTTCCCTACGGGTGATATGACAATTGAGGACTTCTTGATTGCTAAATCTAAAGAAGGACTCGAAGAACGTTTAGAATTTTTATTTCCCGATCCAGAAGTGCGTGCTGCTCGTCGTCCTGAATATGATGAGCGTTTAGATATCGAATTAAAAGTTGTTAACCAAATGGGATTCCCTGGTTACTTCTTGATCGTAATGGAATTCATTCAGTGGTCGAAAGATAACGATGTACCAGTAGGCCCAGGCCGTGGTTCAGGTGCGGGCTCATTGGTTGCTTATGCGCTGAAAATCACCGATCTAGATCCGCTGGAGTTTGACTTACTTTTCGAGCGATTCTTGAACCCTGAACGTGTTTCCATGCCCGATTTTGATATCGATTTCTGTATGGATAAGCGTGATTTGGTTATCGATCACGTGGCTGAAATGTATGGTCGTGATGCGGTATCACAGATTATTACGTTCGGTACTATGGCTGCGAAAGCAGTTATTCGAGATGTTGGTCGTGTGCTAGGTCACCCGTATGGTTTTGTTGATCGCATTTCAAAGTTAGTACCAGCAGAGCCAGGGATGACACTCGCTAAAGCATTTGATGCCGAACCTCAATTAGGTCAAGCCTATGATGCGGATGAAGAAGTCCGCGACTTGATTGATATGTGTCGCATTCTTGAAGGGGTAACGCGTAACGCAGGTAAACACGCAGGTGGTGTGGTTATCTCGCCAACAACCATCACCGACTTTGCTCCCTTATATTGTGATGCTGAGGGTAATAACCCTGTTACTCAGTTTGATAAAAATGATGTAGAAACTGCAGGCTTGGTTAAGTTTGACTTTTTAGGTCTACGTACATTAACCATTATTGACTGGGCATTGGCGCTAATTAACCCTCGCTTGATTGAGCAAGGTAAAGAGCCTGTCAACATTGCTGCGATTCCAATGGATGATCCTAAATCTTTTGCGATGTTACAACGCTCGGAATCAACTGCGGTATTCCAGCTCGAATCCCGTGGTATGAAAGATCTGATCAAACGTCTTCAACCCGACTGTTTTGAAGATATGATCGCACTGGTGGCACTATTTCGTCCCGGTCCGCTCCAATCAGGCATGGTAGATAACTTTATTGACCGTAAGCACGGCCGAGAAGCGGTGTCTTATCCTGATGAAAAATGGCAGCACGAGTCATTAAAAGAAATTCTTGATCCGACATACGGCATTATCTTGTACCAAGAGCAGGTAATGCAGATCGCGCAGGTGCTGGCGGGTTATACCCTTGGCGGTGCGGATATGCTTCGCCGTGCGATGGGTAAGAAAAAGCCTGAGGAAATGGCGAAACAGCGAGCCGTATTTGAAGAAGGCTCGATAAAAAATGGCGTTGATGGCGAGCTATCAATGAAAATCTTTGACTTGGTAGAGAAATTTGCCGGTTATGGATTTAACAAATCGCACTCAGCCGCCTATGCATTGGTGTCTTACCAAACCTTATGGTTAAAAGCACATTATCCTGCCGAGTTTATGGCAGCGGTAATGACAGCCGACATGGATAATACGGACAAGATCATTAGCTTGGTTGACGAATGTCACCGTATGAAGCTAAAGCTGCTGCCGCCGGATGTTAATAAAGGTTTATATCGTTTTAATGTTGATGAAGACGGTGCCGTTGTTTACGGTATCGGTGCGGTAAAAGGGGTCGGTGAAGGCCCGATTGAAAATATTATTAGTGCCCGTGAAAAAGGTGGTCACTTTAAAGATTTATTTGATTTCTGTGCCCGTATTGATACTAAAAAAGTCAATAAACGCGTTTTAGAGAAACTGATTAAGTCGGGTGCGATGGATCGTTTAGGTCCTAATCGTGCTGCGATGCTGGCAACCTTAGATGATGCGATAAAAGCGGCGAGTCAGCACCACCAAGCCGAAGCCTTTGGTCAAGCCGACATGTTTGGTGTATTAACGGCGGCACCAGAAGAAGTTGAGAATAAGTATGCTAATATCCCTGAAGCACCAGATAAAGTCTGGTTGGAAGGGGAGCGTGAAACATTAGGTTTATACCTAACAGGTCACCCTATAAATGCATATCTCTCTGAATTAAAACATTACACCACATGGCGTTTAAAAGATGCGCAGCAAACAGGACGTGATAAGGTAGCGACTGTTGCTGGGCTTGTTATTGCTGCCCGTGTAATGACAACCAAACGTGGTACCAGAATTGGTTTAATGACGCTTGATGATCGTTCAGGTCGAATGGAAGTCATGCTATTCTCTGATGCCTTAGATCGCTATGTTGATCTGCTTGAAAAAGATAAAATTGTGGTGGTATCAGGACAGGTCAGCTTTGATGATTTCAATGGTGGCCTTAGAATGTCTGCACGTGAAGTGCTCGATATATCAGAAGCGAGAGAAAAACATCTCCGTGGTCTTGCTATATCTGTAACAGAACAGCAGATTGATGAGCAATTTTTTGCCCGTTTCAGCCAAGTGTTGGAACCACACAGAGCAGGTACTGTGCCTGTTAATGTGTACTATCAGCGCTCGAATGCCCGTGCCAAACTCACTTTAGGAACAGAATGGCGAATAACGCCAGCCGATCAATTAATATCGGATCTAAAAACACTCCTAGGTGATAAGCAGGTCGAGCTTGAGTTTAATTAAATGCGCTTAATGTTTATGATAGGGTAGTTAAGTCCCTATCATCATCATAAGCAAAAGGATTTTAAGTGGTATGAGCCTGAACTTCCTCGAGTTTGAACAACCGATTGCAGAGCTAGAAGCAAAAATTGAAGCATTACGTGATGTATCTCGTCGTGATGAGTCTAATTCGGTTGATCTAGAAAAAGAAATTGAGCAACTAGAAAAGAAAAGCCTAGAGCTTACCAAGAAAATCTTTGGTGATCTTGGTGCATGGCAGGTTGCGCAACTCGCACGCCATCCTCAGCGCCCATATACTTTTGATTATGTCGAGCACATGTTCGAAGAGTTTGATGAATTGGCAGGCGATCGCGCGTTTGCTGATGATAAAGCGTTAGTCGGTGGTATTGCCCGCATTGATGGTCGTCCTGTTATGGTGATTGGTCATCAAAAAGGCCGTGGTACGACTGAGAAGGTGAAGCGTAACTTTGGCATGCCTAAGCCAGAAGGTTACCGTAAAGCATTACGTTTAATGAAAATGGCAGAGCGCTTTAATATGCCTGTGATCACCTTCATTGATACAGCTGGTGCATATCCTGGTGTCGGTGCTGAAGAACGTGGTCAATCAGAAGCTATCGCGATGAACCTAAAAGTTATGGCTGGCTTGAAAGTGCCTGTTATCTGTAATGTGGTTGGTGAAGGCGGCTCTGGTGGCGCATTAGCGATTGGTGTGGGTGATTGCGTTAATATGCTGCAATATTCAACCTACTCTGTTATTTCACCTGAAGGTTGTGCATCAATCTTATGGCGTGATTCAGACAAAGCACCGCAAGCGGCTGAAGCAATGGGTATGACAGCTCCTCGCTTAAAAGAGTTGGAGCTGATTGATAACATCATTGAAGAGCCACTGGGTGGCGCTCACCGTAATGTGTTACTAATGGCAAATACATTAAAAGCACAACTTAAGGCAACATTGGCTGAACTGGATGAATTAGATACTGAGACGTTACTTGAACGTCGTTATCAGCGTCTAATGAGTTATGGTTACTGCTAAAAAGTTGGTGTAACGTTTAGTAAAAGGTCAGCAATTAAGCTGGCCTTTTTTGTTTTTCCCATTTAGTGCTTTGATAGGCTGCGATAGACTATAGTTTTCTCTTAATGTTGAAAGATATCATGTTGTATTCTGCTTTTTGTCGTCAATTATTGACTCATCTCCCTGCAAGTAAACGGTTTGTTCTTGCCTTCAGTGGTGGGCTCGATTCTCGTGTATTGCTTGATTTAATGGCGCGATTTATTACACAAAATCCAGAATATAGCTGTCATGCCGTTTATGTACATCATGGATTAAGCACTAATGCTGATATATGGGCTGATAAGTGTGTGGTTTGGGCTAAAAGTGCAGGCATTAGCTGTGATGTTGAACGTGTAAAAGTGCTAACAGGAAACCGAATTAGCCTTGAGCAAGCTGCACGAGAAGCGCGGTATAACATTTTAGCGCAACACGTCAACATGGGTGACATGCTATTAACCGCTCAACATAGTGACGATCAGATTGAAACTTTTCTATTGGCATTAAAGCGAGGGAGTGGCCCTGCTGGATTAGCTGCTATGCCAATGATACTCCCTTTTGCTAAAGGGATGCATTTAAGACCATTACTCAATATTACTCGTGCTGATATTGAGCAATACGGATTGGAGCATAAACTTTCTTGGGTTGAAGATGAAAGCAATCAAGATGAGCGTTATGATCGCAATTTTATTCGCCATCAAATAACGCCTCGACTAGTTGAACGTTGGCCAAGTATTCATAAATCAGTCGCAAGAAGTAGCGCGTTGTGCGGTGAGCAAGAAGCATTGTTAGCTGAGTTATTAGCAACACAACTTGCTCAAGCAATCCAAGCTGATGGTAGCTTACTGCTTGCTTCAGATGTGAGCCAACGTGTCGGTATGGCGTTAATTCGTCAATGGGTAAAAAAACAATCAGTCTTAATGCCATCATTAGCACAGCTTGAACAGATTTGGTTTAACGTAGTACAGGCAAAAGAAGATGCGAATCCCAAACTGTGTTGGGCAAATGTTGAAGTGCGTCGCTATCAAAAGAAGTTATATTTACTGTTGCAATGGGATGATATTAGCCAGTGGCAAAACAATATTGATTTAGATTCTCCTTGCCTGTTACCGCAAAATTTAGGGTCGCTGGTTTTAAACCAAGAGGGTGCTTATCCTTTATTAAGACAGCCAGAATCAGATGAGATTATAACTGTGCGTTTTCACTATCAAGGTGACGCTATAAAGCCTGTTGGGCGATGTGGCAGCAGAAAATTAAAAAAACTATATCAAGAATATAATGTACCAAGTTGGTTACGCAGCCGTACGCCTCTTATCTTTTATGGCGATAAACTTGCTGCTGTAGTGGGGTATTTTGTCGTCTCTGAGTTTTCTGGTCATGATATTACGATTGATCTTAATTCTTAAAAAAGACAAATAGGTCATTACTTTCCTAGCAAGTTCGAACACTCTATCTTTCATCGTAATATTATTATTTACTTTGCACCGTGAGATATTTATATGTTGGATCACCGTAATACATTATTTATTACGGTGTTTTTTATGCTTTTAAATCATGTTTCATGAAGAGGGATATATAGCTAATTTTTATTATGTTGTTTTTTTAGCCTGCTTAGTAACTTTTTATTGCGATAAAATACAAAAGGTATTAGTGTACTAGTCTACTGATACGATAGTTAAAAAGGGAAAGAAATGAGCAAACCATCGACACTTGGCGGAGCGTGTATTATTGCAAGCGTTTGTGTAGGCGCAGGCATGTTAGGTTTACCGAGTGCTGGGGCGGGTGCATGGACATTCTGGAGCGTTATTGCAATATCTTTAACCATGGTTATGATGACATTATCAGGCTGGTTATTATTAGAAGCGCTTAAGCATTATGATTTTAAAGTGTCTTTTAATACCATTACAAAAGATGTACTTAATACTAAAATTAATATTATCAATAATCTGTCATTATACTTTGTTGGTGGTATTTTGCTTTATGCCTATATTTCATCATCAGGTATGATTTTTAGTAATATATTAGGCATCGACAGTAAGTTAGCTTCTATTTTATTTGTCGCAATCAGTTCGACCTTTGTTCTGCACTCAACGCGTGCGGTTGATCGTATTTCTATTTTACTGATTGTTTTTATGTTGGTGAGCTTTTTAATTGGAATTTCAGGACTAGCGACACATATCAAAGTTCCTGTTTTACTTGATACGACTCACTTACATGCTAGCTATTCTCCTTATGCGTTAGCACTATTACCCGTTGCATTAACTTCTTTTGGTTACCACCATTCGGTCAGTACAATGCGCGACTATTACCGTGATGAATATCAAGCTAAAAATGCGATTTTAGGTGGCACGTTAATCGCGTTAGGTTTCTACTTAGTGTGGGTCATTTGTATTTTTGGTAACTTACCTCGTGACGCATTCGGTCCTGTGGTTTCTGCTGGTGGCGGGATAGATGCTTTAGCGCAAGCACTTGATAGCGTGATTGACTCAAACAGTATCAAACAAGCAATCCGTATTTTTTCAATTGCTGCTGTTGTTTCTTCGTTTATCGGTGTTGGTCTGGGTGTCTTTGATTATTTAGCTGATTTATTTGGCTTTGAAGATTCAAAACAAGGACGCTTGAAGACGTGGGCGATTACCTTCTTACCACCCTTGATCCTTTCATTATTTGCACCACTGGGCTTCTTATCTGCGATTGGTTTAGCAGGCGCTGCTGCAACGATTTGGGCGTGTATTATTCCGGCCTTATTGGCTAAAAAGACTCGTCAATGCAAAGAAAAGAAAGATGGGTTTGTTGTACCTGGCGGTAATGTGACGGTATACGTTGTGATTGGCTTTGGTGTGGTGACCGCAATATTCCATATTATGGCGATGGCGAATTTACTGCCGATCTTTAAAGGCTAATATAGGTTTAACCCATAAATAAAAACGGAAGCTTTAAGCTTCCGTTTTTTGTTTAGCGAAATTGTTTTGCTTCTGGTAAGTATTCAAACCCAGCACTTGCAAGTTTATCGATCAGCTTTTGGCGGTCAATATCGTAGAATTTAACGAGTTCATCGAGATCTTGGAAATCATCACGGATCTTCATGTTTACAATACTCATTAACATGATGGGATCCATGCTTTCAAATTTAGATAAATCCATTATTTGTCCTCATGATCACTGATTAATAAGTTCGCAGCAGCAAAGGCTGCACGCTCACGGACTTCAAGCGGTAAATTAGTATCTTCGGCAATATCATTGAAGGTTTTAATTGCACAGGTAATAGCCGCAGGAATATAACCTTGATCTCCACTACCTATTTGCGCGTAAGTTGCTCGGATAAGCTCACAGCATTGATAAATTTGCATCATTCACCCTTTCTAGAAAGTATTCGAAGAGAATGTAGGGTTCGCTTCGAATATACTCACTATTAACGTGGATCATCATAGCGTTAAATAAAACAAAAACGTAGGATTTATGGTGATTAGCGCAACGAGATGATTATTTATTACGCTTGTGATGATAAAGCTTACGATCAGCACGTTCGATCAAAGACAGCATAGAATCGCCTTGATTGAAGGTCGCAGTGCCATAGGAAAATCCAATATTTAAGATCCCCAAGATTGGGCTTTGTTGAATATATTGGTTGATCCGTGACGCTACTTTTATTTCAGAACGAGCACTAGCAGGTTGTAGCAAGATAATAAACTCATCACCTCCGATGCGATAACAACGATCTGAGGTGCGCGTTGCAAACTTCAATGCATTAGCAAAATCTTTAATAACTTTGTCTCCATCAAGGTGACCAAAGTTATCATTCACTTGTTTAAAATTATCTAAGTCACAAATAAACAGTACCAACTCCACATCTCGTTTTTCGCTCATTGCAATAGCATGATGAATATCTTGCTCAAAACACATTCGATTACACAGCCCTGAAAGTTTATCTTTCAGTGCCATGTGTTTTACTTTTTGATATTCAATCGCATTAAATAGAGGGCCAGCAAATAAACGGTGGTAGGTATGTAATAAGCTTATTTCGTCGTCATCTAATGGATAAAGAGTGGAATAATGAAGTGAGCCTAAAGAGTTATCACCAAAGCGTAAAGCAAAGCTGTTTTGATGAGGGGTCGATTGTCCTTGGCGGATCAATGTTGTGGTTTCATCAAGGGTCCAGATTAAACGAGAGATATCAATTTGTTTATCTAGCTCCCTACAGAGAGGTTGAAATAACGCTTGGATCTCCAGTTTCCCTTGAAGCTTTTGCAGGATCAACAGACGTTGATCCGCAGCTAAAGGTTTTTGCTTTAGCTTAGGGGAAGGTGAGGAATGAGATCGATTAAATAAAGCGTGTTCCATTACGACAAGATCAATAACTATTTGATTTGTCACTATAGGGCATATTTTGAGCAGATCAATGATAACGGCAAGATTGTAACGGATATTTACTGTTACATAAAAAAATGGGAGTGAGTAAAATGTTTTTTAAAATAAAGAATAGAAAAAAAGCTGCCATAACGACAGCTTTTTCAATGTGTTATTAACTTTTTACTTAAGCCATTTTTTGCTTAAGAAACGCAACAACATCATTTACAGCAACGGCTTCTTTGATACCTGTGCGACGGTTTTTATATTCCATCTCACCGTTTTCAAGGCTACGGTTACCAATAACGATAGTATGTGGAATACCTAGTAGTTCGTGATCTGCAAACATTACACCAGGGCGTTCTTTACGATCATCAAACAGTACTTCAATACCAGCAGCAGTTAGATCGGCATATAGCTTCTCTGCCGCTTCTTTTACTTCTTCTGATTTCGCCATGTTCATAGGAACAATAGAAACGTGGAATGGTGCAAGAGCATCTGGCCAGATAATACCGTTTTCGTCATGGTTCTGTTCGATAGCTGATGCCACAACACGTGATACACCAATACCGTAACAACCCATTTCTAGAATAGTGTTTTTACCGTTAGCATCTAGCACGCCACAGTTCATTTTCTCAGAATAAGCATTACCTAATTGGAAGATGTGACCCACTTCGATACCACGCTTAAGCATCAGTGTACCTTGGCCACATGGGCTAGGATCCCCTTCAACTACATTGCGTAGATCTTCAACGCGACCTAGTTCAACGTCGCGACCCCAGTTGATACCAACATGGTGTTTACCATCGATATTTGCACCAGCGGCAAAGTCACTCATTACAGCGACAGTTCGGTCAATAATAACAGGTAGCTCTAATCCAACAGGACCTAGTGAACCAGGACCGGCATTAACGAACTGACGAATTTCTTCTTCAGTTGCCATTTCCAGTGGAGAAGCCACCCAATCTAGGTTTTCTGCTTTTATTTCGTTTAATTCGTGATCGCCACGAACTAATAGCGCTACGATAGGCGCATCGATCTCATCAGAAGCTTTAACAAATAGCGTCTTGATTGTTTTCTCGATAGCAATACCGTGTTGCTCAACTAACTCATCGATAGTTTTCGCATTTGGTGTATCGATAACAGAAAGCTCAATTGTTGGTTCAGCACGATCGTGAGCAGGGGCTAGTGCTTCTGCTTTTTCGATGTTTGCTGCATAGTCAGATTCAGTTGAGAATGCAATTAAGTCTTCGCCGCTTTCTGCTAATACGTGGAACTCTTGAGAGCCATTACCACCGATCGCGCCAGAGTCAGCCCATACAGGACGGTACTCAAGGCCCATGCGATCGAATGCTTTACAGTAAGCATCGTGCATTGCATCGTAAGACTTTTGTAGACCTTCTTTGTCAATGTCAAAGCTGTAAGCATCCATCATGCAGAATTCACGTGCACGCATTACACCGAAACGAGGACGACGCTCGTCACGGAATTTAGTTTGGATTTGGTACAGGTTCAACGGAAGTTGCTTGTAAGAGCTTACTTCGTTGCGTACTAGGCTTGTGATCACTTCTTCTGCTGTTGGGCTAAGCACAAACGGACGAGTATGGCGGTCAGTAAAGCGAAGTAGTTCAGGGCCCATTTTCTCAGAGCGACCTGTTTCTTCCCATAGTTCAAACGGCTGAACAACGGGCATCAAGGTTTCGATTGCGCCTGCATTGTCGATTTCTTGGCGAACGATGTTTTCGACCTTACGCAGTACACGCAGACCTGTAGGTAGCCAGGTGTATAGACCTGAAGCCAGCTTACGGATCATACCTGCACGTAGCATTAGCTGGTGGCTAATAACTTCTGCGTCGTTTGGAGTCTCCTTCAGAGTAGAAAGAAGATAGTTACTGGTACGCATTGATGGTATCCGTTGATTAATTAAATTAAAAAAGAAGGAATAAATCCTGCCCGTCAGTGATCTGACGATAGCCGAATATATTACCAGCCTACACGTTATTCGCCAAAGAGAACTGTATAAGATCTGCTATTGATTAACTTTCTCGATCTGATTAACGGTTATTTGTTGTTCAGTCACGGAGAAGTGAACATTAAAATCAAACAAATGTACTGCATATTGTTTGAGATCGGGTTTACCTTTCTTATAAGCAGGGCGAGGATCTTGGGATAATACTTCGCTGATCACCGCTTGATAATAGGCTTTGTTTTTTGATGGTAGTTGGTTGAGTGCTATTTCGCTAAAACACACTGGCATTAGATCCGGTGGGCTTGAAGCAAAGCCGCCTTGTGCTTGGGATAAACTATCGGAATAAGGGATATAAGGCTTTATATCAACAATTGGGGTTCCATTAACGAGATCGACACCACCGAGTTCAATGATCACATTGCCGTTTTCATGACGAACCCCTTTTAATTCGACCGCAGACATACCAATCCCATTTGGGCGGAATGTGGCACGGCTGGCAAACACACCAATACGTTCATTACCACCCAATCGAGGCGGTCTAACAGTTGGGCGCCATCCGGCTTCTAAATTTTGATCAAATAAAAATAATAACCACAAATGACTAAATTGCTCTAGGCCTCTTACCGCTTCCATTGAATTTGCAGTACCTTGTAAAACAATTTCAGAACGCGCACTCGGCACCAATCCTGGCTGCCGAGGAACAGCAAACTTTTCTTTATAAGGGGAGTGGATAATGCCGATAGGTTCGATGTTATAAGACATGGAATGAAGCCAACTAGAAGTCAAAAGAGCTGAGAATATAGCATAAAAAAGGGTAGGTGCTGAGACCTACCCGATAAGTACATGGTTAGTAGAAAGTAGGGGTTACCAACCTTTTACAACACCACCATTAAAGATATTTTTTGCAGAGTTATATACATCTTCAGATTGGTACGCTTGAACAAATTTCTTCACATTCTCAGCATCAACATTGTCTTTACGAGAAACGATAAGATTCACATACGGTGATTCTTTATCTTCTACAAACACACCGTCACGCTCAGGCGTTAAGTTAATGCTACTTGCGTAAGTTGTGTTAATAACAGCAAGTGCCACATCATCTAAAGAGCGAGGGAGTTGTGCCGCTTCCAGCTCTACAATCTTTAAGTTTTTCGGGTTTTCTACAATATCTAATACTGTTGCAGTTAAACCAGAACCGTCTTTTAGTTTAATTAGGCCTTGCTGTTGAAGTAGTAGCAATGAACGACCAAGGTTGGTTGGATCGTTTGGTACTGCCACTTTATCGCCATCTTTTAGTTCATCAACAGATTTAATTGAGTTTGAGTAACCTGCGATTGGGTAAACAAAAGTATTTCCCGCTACCGCAAACTTATAACCACGATCCTTAATTTGTTGATCAAGATATGGCTTGTGTTGGAAAGCATTTGCATCAATAGAGCCTTCTTCTAATGCCGCATTCGGTGATACGTAATCGGTAAATGAGACCAACTCGACATCTAAGCCGTATTTTTCCTTAGCCTGCTTCGCGGCAACTTCTGCCACTTGCTCTTCGGCTCCTGCCATGACGCCAATTTTTACTTTATTGTTATCAACAACAGCTTCTTTTTCACTACAGCCAGTTAGTGATAGTGCTGCAGCAACACCTGCAAGAGCAAAAACATGTTTTAGATTAAACGCCATACAATTTCTCCTTAAAATGGGGTTTTCCTTAAAGTGTTTGATTATCGATGATCAAAACGTTTAACGAGGTAATCACCAACAGATTGAATAATTTGTACCAGTATTATTAGAACAACTACGGTGATAGCCATGACTGTGCCATCAAAACGTTGGTAACCGTAACGAATACCCACATCACCTAAACCGCCACCACCTACAGTACCCGCCATCGCGGAATAACTGACTAGGGTAACAAGAGTGATCGTTACCGCATTGATGATGCCTGGTAATGCTTCTGGTAATAATACTTTTTGAATAATTTGGAGTGGGGTGGCTCCCATAGATTGCGCTGCTTCAACTAAGCCCGATGGGATCTCTAATAGTGCCCCTTCAACTAAACGAGCAATAAAAGGGATGGCACCAACAGCAAGAGGAACTATCGCAGCAGCAGTACCAATTGAACTACCGACAACAAAGCGGGTAAATGGAATGATCGCAACCAGTAGAATAATAAAAGGGATTGATCGCCCAATATTAACGATGATGCCAAGAATATTATTAACGGTAGTATTCTCTAACAAACCATTTTTTTTCGTTAAATGAAGGATGACACCCAAAGGAATACCAATAACAAAACCAATCAGTCCAGACACGAACACCATGATTAATGTTTGTCCTAATGCTTCAATCAGTAAATCAATCAGGCGGGTATTTTGTTGCCACCATAGGGTTAAATCATTAAGCGACATAGCCAAGCACCTCAACATTCACTTTATTTTGACGTAGAAAATTGACAGCATTCTCAACAGAGCTTTGATCACCGAAAAACTCTGCCAACATCAGTCCAAATTTTACTCCTCCCGCATAATCCATATCTGAACTAAGAATGCTGATATCTAAGCCAAACTTACGTGTTACTTGGCTGATCAGTGGTGCATCAACAGAAGCACCGGTGAACTCTAAACGAATAAGAGGGTATGAGTTTTCAACTTGAGTTTGCGTCATGCGAGCTTGGTAGTCTGCTGGTATCGACAAATCCAAGGTTGAGCGAATAAAGTCTTTGGCTAATTCGGTTTTTGGATGTGAGAAAATATCACCGACTGATCCTTGTTCTACTAATTTACCGTCACCAATAATCGCCACCTCACTACAGATACGTTTTACTACATCCATTTCATGGGTAATAAGCAAAATAGTTAGGTCTAGCTTTCGATTAATTTCTTGCAGTAGCTCAAGTATCGAATGTGTGGTGGCAGGATCTAATGCGCTGGTGGCTTCATCACAGAGTAAAACTTTTGGATCAGAGGCTAACGCACGAGCGATAGCGACACGCTGCTTTTGTCCACCACTTAAATTTGCTGGGTAGCTTAAGTGTTTGTCCTCAAGACCGACTAAAGCTAGTAACTCAGTCACTTTTGTTTTTATTGCCGTTTTATTGGTATTGGCTAACTCAAGAGGCAAAGCAACATTATCAAAAACTGTGCGAGATGAAAGTAGATTAAAATGTTGGAAAATCATACCTATTTTGCGACGAGCCAAAGTGAGCTTTTGGTTCGACAGAGTAGTAAGATCAATACCATCGACAATCACTTGACCATTAGAAGGGCGTTCTAACAAATTAACGCAGCGAATGAGGGTACTTTTCCCTGCACCGGATGAGCCAATAACACCAAAGATAGTACCTTGCTTAATAGTAAGGTTTATATCGCTTAATGCGTTTATAGCCTTATCACCTTGATAGAAGACTTTATTGAGTTGCTTTATTTCTATCATTGAACGTCCTGCTCCTAGATAAAACTATTGTATGATCTTGAAAAACTATTGTATAAATTTATGGTTATTTGTTTTATTAGGGTTAAATAAGTAATCAACCTGAAATCATGATGCTATGTGCTATCATAAAAACTGTCAATAGCTATTTTTACGGCTAGACGTCCAAACGGCTATGTTGTGAGCATTAATCAATAACGAGTACTTTTCATAATTAACTCGTGCCATAATCTAAAAAATTTATGATTTAAGAGGGCTATTCTTTTGGCCAAACCAGCAGTCTTTATTGACCGTGATGGCGTGATTAATGTTGATCACGGCTATGTACATACCGTTGATGATTTCGAATACATTGAAGGTGTATTTGAGGCATGTAAAAAATTCAAAGAGATGGGTTATCTACTCGTATTGGTGACTAACCAATCAGGTATCGCTCGCGGTATGTTTAGCGAAGATGAATTTACTTCATTAACAGAGTGGATGGATTGGAACTTTGTAGATAATGGTGTTGAGTTCGACGGTATTTACTATTGCCCGCACCACGCAACAAAAGGGCAAGGTGATTACTTGCAAGATTGTGATTGCCGTAAACCAAAACCAGGTATGTTTATTTCAGCTCGCGATTTCTTAAAAATTGACATGTCACAATCTGTAATGATTGGTGATAAAGCTGATGATATGAAAGCGGCGACTGCTGCTGATGTTGCTTTAAAGGTACTCGTACGTACAGGTAAGCCAATCACTGAAGAAGGTGAGTCGATGGCGAATGTGGTACTTGATAGTATTGCTGATGTACCAGAGTGGTTGGCTAAACAATAGAAGTAGAATGCCATTGCTGATTAGTAATAGTAGAAATCAATGAATATAAACAAAGCAGCGAATCTTACGCTGCTTTGTTGTTTTTAAATGATTGGTAGTGTTATTACGTAAAAAACGATCGAACAAATGCTTTTTTGATTAAAATTCACCCAAACGATCTCGGCCTAATAAAAAAAGCCCAAAAAACTATTGTCAGCTAAAAAAATCTCCCTATAATGCGACCTCACTGACACGGAGCAAGCCACTGGCTAGCAACGAAATCAGTATTGTTCTTTAACAATTTGACCATGCAATCTGTGTGGGCACTCGTTGAAACGTTAAGTCGAAAGATTTATCAATGATACTAGTGACCAAAACGATAGAAATATCGGCACAGTCAATTCAAATATCCTAACTAGCTTCTAGTTAGCGGTATTTTAACAGTATTCATTGAGCCGGTCGAAAGACCAACAAAACTTTAATTGAAGAGTTTGATCATGGCTCAGATTGAACGCTG